>NZ_JBFTNW010000001.1:0-1371669 GCF_056397665.1 Arthrobacter sp. 05L428
ACGTCGCCCCGAGCGTCACCGGTGCGGTGACAGGGACGATGACCTGGGTGCCGGAAGCGAGGCCCTCGCTTCCGGAGGTGGAGCTCCCGCCGGCGCTGGCCGGTGCCGGTGCGGTGGTCCCGCCCGTGGTGGCGGCGGAGTCGCCGAGGATCCCGATCGACGTCGCCCCGAGCGTCACCGGTGCGGTGACGGGGGCGATGACCTGGGTGCCGGAGGCGAGGCCGTCGCTTCCGGAGGTTGTATCCGCCGCGCAGGCGACGGAGGTTCCGAGGGCCAGGAGGCCGCCGGCAAAGAGGGTGCCAAGCAGCCCTCTGCGCAAGTTCGTATGCATGATGTTTTCTCCTGAAGATGTTGGTGTTGCGGACTGCATGGGCAGTCCGATGAGCCGTGGTCCGCCCGTTGCGGGGCAGAGGGGCTCCAACTAGTCGGGAGAAGATCCGGGGTCGAAAGACGCCGGTTTGGAAGCTTGGGGCAGCGGTTTGGTGGCCTCGCTCACGCCGGGCGGCGGTCGAAGCTGGAAGGGTGCGGTCACGGTGGCTGCACTCGGTCCGGACGGAGACTGGCTGCTGCCCGCCCCCGAACCAGGCACCCCGGGGACAACGCTAGGGAGTTCCTCACCGCCGAGGTCGCCGCCCGGCTGAAGTGGGGCGACGGATCCGCCTACTGCAGGCGGCACGGGGAGGGTCCCTGACTGTTGGGGGCTGTACTCATCTGCTGCCGGCGTGGGGACTGCTGCCGGCGTGGGGACTGCTGCGACGTCGGCGCGGGTGGCGTTCGGGTGCGAGGTCGCGGCCCCGCCCGTTGGTGCAGGCGTCGCGTCAAGTCGGGCGGCCTCCGGCCCCGCGGGGGCGGGCGGCGCAGAGGCGACGGGAGGCAGTGGGAGCGACTGCGCGCCGGTCAGCACATCACCCAGCGGCTCCACCACGGGAGCGGTGGCGGGCAGCGCCTCGATCGCGACGGGGATGATGGTCCCCACCAGGGCGGCGGCACCGGTGTCCACCAGTTCGACGGCGGGGGAGGCCAGGTCGGGCACCGTGCTCGCGGGAGCAACCGCTGGCGCTGCGGGAATTGAGGCAATAACCCTTTCAACGGAGCCCGCGACCTGCCCCAATGCCGGGGACAACAGCCCAGAGCTGTCGCCCCCGGCACTTGGGGACGCTGACCTGCTCGTGGATTCCGGCGGGGTAGACGGAGACGAAGATGCTGCGTTCAGGCCCCCCGGAATTTCCAGGTCCGTGCCGGTCTCTGCGCTGGCGGCTGTTGCGGAAAGTGCCAGCCACAGCGCCGTCGCTGCACCGGCCAGCAACACGGGTCGAAGCAGGCGCGGGGCGCGCCCGGAAGATCGTTCGTGCAACACGTGCAACACCCCCCAGGTGCGGCGCATAGGTCGAGACGATTAGTTCGGCATCTTCCGTCACCATAGCCACAGCAGCAACGGGAAGTCCATAGAAATGCAACAAATCAACCACATAGTCAGCTTGCTTATTATTTTCCTGTTTCCTAGAGTTGACTGGGTAAGGCACCAATCTCTCCGCGTGGGACATGAACGGCCGAACGGCTCTTGGACCCTCGCGCTGGCTAGAGGAGGACACATGTCGGAACACAACATCGCAGGCAAGAAGGTCGCGTTTCTGCTGACGGACGGCGTCGAGCAGATCGAGCTGACCAGCCCGTGGAACGCGGTCAAGGACGCGGGCGGCGAACCCACCCTGGTGGCGCCCAAGAGCGGAAAGCTGCAGGGCTATGACGGCACGGAAAAGGGTGAGACCTTCGACGTCGACCTGACCGTCGACCAGGCCAACGCCTCCGGCTTCCATGCCCTCGTGATTCCCGGCGGCGTCGTAAACGCCGACCACCTCCGCGTCGACAAAGGTGCCCAAGCCTTCGCCCGCGGCTTCTTTGAACAGCACAAGCCGGTGGCCTCGATCTGCCACGGCCCCTGGTTGCTGATCGACGCCGGCGTCGTGAGCGGGCGGAACCTCACCTCGTACCACACGCTTCAGACAGACCTGAAGAACGCGGGCGCGAACTGGACGGATGAGGAAGTGGTGGTGGACCAGGGCCTCGTGACGAGCCGGAACCCGGACGATCTGCCGGCGTTCAACGACAAGCTGCTCGAAGAAATCGCCGAAGGGGAGCACGCCGGCCAGACCGCCTAGGCGGCCTCCGACGGGAGCCGCCGCCGGGGACAGCTCCCTGGCGGCGGGCGGGCCCTATGAAGAGTGCACGGTTTCGGGCAGGATATGCCTGTACGCTGCGGCGGAGCGGGCGTTGAATTCGCCCGCACCGCCGCCACCCGCTACCAAGGAGTCCCGGATATGACCACGCTTAACCCTTACCTTGGCTTCCGCGACAACGCGCGGGAGGCCATGACCTTCTACCAGTCTGTGTTTGGCGGCGAGCTGAATATGAGCACCTTCGCCGAATTCCAGGCCAGCGAGGACCCTGCCGAGCAGGACAAGATCATGCACGCCATGCTGACCGGCGAAAAGGGGCTGGTGCTGATGGGTGCCGACACCCCGAACAGCATGGACTACACCCCCGGCAACAACTTCTCGGTGTCCCTCAGCGGCACCGACGAGGCTGAATTGCGCGGCTACTGGGACAAGCTGTCAGATGGCGGCACCGTGACGATGCCGCTGGAGAAGGCCCCGTGGGGAGACACCTTCGGCATGTGCAAGGACAAGTTCGGCGTGGACTGGCTCGTCAACATCGCGCCGGCCGCCAGCTAGGCCGGCCGGCGGCGGCTGCTCAGTCCGGCGTGGTGTCGGTGGTGAGGCCGCGGTCGTCCGCTGTCTTTTCGTCGTCTTCCTCTGCCGGTCCAGGCACCGTCTGCGAGTCGCTCCTGCCCGGTGCGTGCGTTCCGGACGTGCCGGATTCCGGAGCGCCCGCCGCCGTCTGGGGAGTGTCAATGCCGCTACCTTCGCGCGGGACGGGCTTCTGGGCGCCCTCCACACCGTCATTCACGATGTCCTCGGGCTCGACTGGCTTGTTGCTCATGCGTTCCTCCGATGGTGGGTCCGTGGGTTTCACCCCCGGATGGTCACACCAAACTACAGTGGAGGCATGCCCTAGTACAGCCGGCCGCAGTACGCTCTGGCGCGCGACTTCCGCCGGGACTAGAGTCTGGCCATGGACCAGGATCCGGTGGCAACGAACCCGGGCTTGTACCGGGTGGTATTCGAGAATGAACGGGTGCGCGTGCTGGAGTACACGGACCAGCCCGGGGAAAATACCGTCGAGCATTCTCATCCCGACAGCGTGATGATCACGCTCAGCAGCTTCCGCCGCCGGCTCTCCGCCCACGGCCGGGAGGTCGACGTCGAACTTCCCTCAGGGCTGGCGCGCTGGCTGCCCGCGCAGTCCCACTCGGGCGAGAACACCGGCGACACCGAGACCCACACAATCTTCGTCGAGCTCAAGGAGGCTGCCCCGGAGCGGGAAAGCACCGAAGAGCCCCTCGGTCTCGCGCCCAGCTAGCGGCGCCAGCCGTTTCGCCGTTTCGCCGTTTCGCCGTTTCGATGGCTCCCTGCGCACACGACGTTTCCGCGGTACGGACCCGCAGGGAACCGTCGAAATGGGTCCGGGGCATCCGGGGCCAGCGAGAGTCTGTCAGTATGCTTACTAGACACTGAACAGAAACGAGACCCACCATGAGCACGCCCGTGCGGATCGAGGTCGAGGCCGCTGGCCATCTGGGCCACGTCTTTGCCTCCCGGCGGCCGGCCGGAACGCAGACGGCTGCACCCGCCGTCGTACTCCTCCACGGGATCGGGGCCTCGCACCGCTACCTGCGCCGCCTGCACGGGCTGCTGGCTGACTCCGTTGACACGTTCTCGATGGACTTGCCGGGCTTCGGGGCCACGCCCACGCCGGAGCACACGCTCACCGTTGCGGAGCAGGCCACCTACCTCCTTGGCGCGCTCGAGCAGCTGGGAGTGCTGGAGTTCGTGGTGGTGGGGCACTCGATGGGGACCCAGTTCGCGGTGGAAGCCGCCCTGCAGCAGCCGCAGCGGATACCCCATGTGGTGCTGATGGGTCCGGTGGTCAATGACAAGCGGCCGACCGTGGCGCAGCAGGCCCTGGCACTGGGCCGGGACTGCCTGTTCTTCGAGAGCCCGTCCTCCAACGCCTTGGTTTTCACCGACTATCTCCGCTGCGGACCGGACTGGTACCTGAAGAACCTGCGGATCATGATGGACTACCGCCTCGAGGAGCGGATCGGCGCGGTGAGCGCCCCCGTCCTCGTGCTGCGCGGCGCGAACGACCCGGTGGCCCCGGTGGACTGGTGCCGCCGGCTTGCCGGACGGGCGGCCACCGGACAGTTCGAAGAGATCCCAGGAACCGGGCACGTGGTCCAGCACAACCGCGCCGTCGAGGTTGCCGGCTCCATCCTTGCCTTCGCCGGCATCGCAGCTGATGAAAGCGAAGCGCCGCAAGGATTCACCGCGTGAGCACGCTCGTCCAGATCGCCGGCTGGTGGGCCCGGGACTATGCCTACGCCGTCGGCCGGCAGCTGCGCAGTGCGGTCTCCCGCGTCAGTCCCGACGAATTCCTCAGCGGCACCGGACGGCCCGTCGTCGTCATCCCCGGCATCTACGAGGACTGGCGCTTTATGCTTCCGCTGATCCGGGAGCTGCACGAGGCAGGGCACCCGGTGCACGTGGTGACCGTGCTGCAGCGCAACCGGCTCGCGGTACCGAAGGCGGCGGCACTGA
This sequence comes from Arthrobacter sp. 05L428, assembly GCF_056397665.1. Taxonomy (NCBI): domain Bacteria; kingdom Bacillati; phylum Actinomycetota; class Actinomycetes; order Micrococcales; family Micrococcaceae; genus Arthrobacter; species Arthrobacter sp. 05L428. The sequence goes on from NZ_JBFTNW010000001.1 coordinate 4,719, forward strand.
TCGCCGACTACCTCCACCAGAGGGACCTCAGGGACACGATGATTGTGGCGCACAGCAAGGGCGGGCTGATCGGCAAGTACACGATGATGTCGCTGGACCAGACGCGGCGCATCACCCGGATGGTGGCGGTGTGCTCCCCGTTCTTGGGTTCCCGTTACGCAAGCTACATGCTGTTGCCGAGCCTGCGGGCGTTGTCGCCGCGCAACGCCGTCACCTTGCAGCTGTCCCGCGAGCAGAGCGTCAACGAACGCATCACTTCCGTCTACGGCCTCTTCGATCCGCACATCCCGGAGGGCAGCGTGCTTCCCGGAGCGCGGAACGTCCAGCTGGATACCGGCGGCCATTTCCGGATCCTTGCCGACGAGGACACCATCCGCACCGTGCTGGCAGAAGCGGGCGCGCCGGCCCCGGTGTGAGGGGTCCGGGGCCTAGTCCTCGAAGTGGGTCCGCGTCGGGCCCTGGCCCAGACCGTCCACGATGGCGGAGGCGACGGCGTGAAGCTTGACGTTGCGGGTGCTTGATGCGGTCTTTAGCAGCTCGAAGGCTTCGGCCTGGCTGCACCGGTTCTGCGCCATGATGATGCCGACCGCGACGTCGATCGCGGTGCGCGTCTCCAGCGTCGCCTTGAGGTTGTCGGCCGTCTCGCTGAAGTGCGCGAAACGCACTGCCAGCCCCAGAGCCATGGTCGTTTGTCGCACGAAGATGCTCGCCAGCTCCTGGGCGCGTTCGTCAAAGCGGTGGGGACGGTGTGAATACAGGTTCAGCGCGGCGCGGGTTTCGCCGTCGAGCAGGAACGGTACGGCGAGGATGGAGCGCATGCCGTGCTCCCGGACCATGGCGGCGCACTGCGGCCAGCGCGTGTCGTCGTCGAGGTCGGCAATGTATACCGTTTCCTGTTCGCGGGAGGCCGTCACGCAGGGGCCGTCGCTGAAGCCGTACTGGATTTCGTCCATGGCCTGCGCAGCCGTACTGCTGCTGGCCACGGTGGCGGCTTTCCGTTGCCGGAGCAGCGTAATTCCACACAGGACTTCGTCGCCGGGCTCGGAAAGGCTGCGCGCCGAGACGCGGGCCAATTCGCCGAGGAATTCCTCCACGTCGGCGCTGTTCAACACGAGCTGATGCAAGTGCTGGTTGATCGATGTTGCGGTTGACTCGCTTACCACTATTCCTTGATGCCGTTTCGCTCGGGTCGAATCGAGCCGGCGAGGCGGAACGCACCACAGCAGCGAAAGAGGGCGGTGGTAGCGGCAGCGAAGCCGGATCGAAGAACTATCCAACGGCCTTCTGCTAAACCGTACCGGGAAAAATTATATACAGGACTTTGCAGCCGTTTTGCCGGGACATTCGCCGGATCCTTTCGGCGGATTCGGCGCGGGGCCGGCAGCCCGGCCGCGAGCCTTCCCCGACCCAAATGACTCCCGGCGGCTCCCGACGTAGTCTTAGCGGTATCTCGAGGTAGTCGGACGGATTCTGTATGTCACAGCTCGAAACCAGGGAGTCCGCCTCCCCGCCGCTCACCATCGCGGACGCCGCCGGCACCGAGGCGGGCACAGTGCTCGCCCGGCTGGGTTCAGTTGCGGGTGGTCTAAGCGAAGCGGAAGCGGCGGAGCGGCTTGCCGTGCTGGGGCCGAATGCGGTCCGCACGCATGAGGCAAGTGGCTGGTCCGTGCTGGGCCGGCAATTCCGCAGCCCCATCCTGATCCTGCTGCTCGTCACCGCCGGGCTCTCGCTCTTCCTGGGGGACGCCACCAACTCGATCGTCATTGGTGTGATCCTGCTTGTCAGTGTGGGCCTGGGCTTCAGCAACGAATTCCGGGCCGAGCGCGCCGCGGAGGCGCTGCATTCACGGGTCACGCACACCGCCGTCGTGCTCCGCGACGGCACCGCGCGCGAGGTGGACGTGACCGCCCTGGTGCCCGGCGACGTCGTGCAGCTGGGCCTGGGCGCAATCATCCCGGCCGACCTGCGCCTGCTGACGGTCAAGGACCTGCTCTGCGACGAAAGCATCCTGACCGGGGAGTCGCTGCCGGTGGGCAAGGATCCCGCGCCGGTGGCCGGCGGCGTCGCCCTGGGGGACCTGACGTCCTGCTTGTTCATGGGCACCGTCATCCAGTCCGGCAGCTGCACCGGGGTGGTGGTGGCGACCGGCGGCCGGGCGGAGTTCGGCCGGATTGCGCTCGGCCTGGGCGAACGGCAGCCGCAGACCGAATTCCAGCTCGGGCTCAAGCGGTTCTCTTTCCTGCTGCTGCAGGTGGCCATCGCACTGACTTCGCTCATCTTCATCGCCAACCTGCTGCTGCAGCGGCCGGTGATCGAGTCGCTGCTGTTCTCCCTGGCCATCGCCGTGGGAATCACCCCGCAGCTGCTGCCCGCCGTCGTCAGCACGAGCCTGGCCACCGGCACCCGCCAGCTGGCCAAACGCAAAGTGCTGGTCAAGCGGCTGGTCTGCATCGAGGACCTCGGCGACATGGACATCCTGGTCACGGACAAGACCGGAACCCTGACGGAGGGCCGGATCAGCTTCACGGCGGCCCTGCCGGTGGCGGCCGGCGTGTCCGCGGATAAGCTGTTCAGCCTGGGGCTGCTGGCCACCGAGGCGGACTACGCGGAGGCGAAACGGTCCGTCCTCGGGCAAAACCCGCTGGACGCCGCGCTCTGGCAGTCCCCGCAGGCGGCGGCGTTCGAACCTTCGCGCTATGAACGGCTCGACGTGATCGACTTTGACCACCAGCGCCGGCGGACCAGCGTGCTGGTCCGCGAGGCCGGCGGCCCCGCCCGGATCATCACCAAGGGCTCGCCGGAGGACGTCCTGGCCCTGTGCGGCGCCACGGCCGCCAAGGTGCAGGCCCTGCTGGACGAACAGTTCGACGCCGGTTCGCGGGTGGTGGCCGTGGCCACCCGGGACGCCGCCGGCATGGAGGACATGTCACCGGCTGACGAGAAGGACCTGGTCCTGGCCGGCTTCCTGGTCTTCCTCGACCGGCCCAAGGCGAATGCGCGGGAGTCCCTGGACCGGCTGGAGGCGCTGGGAATTACGGTCAAGATTGCCACCGGGGACAACGCGAAGGTGGCCGAGCGGGTCTGCGACGAACTCGGTGTGCTCTCCGGCGGGACCATTACCGGCGCCGAGGCGGAGGCGATGTCCGACCCGGAGTTGAGCGCGGCGGCCCGCGAGGCCAGCATTTTCGCCCGCGTCTCGCCGGAGCAGAAGGCCCGGATCATCCGGCTGCTGCGCCAGAGCGGCGGCGCGGTCGGGTTCATGGGCGACGGCGTCAACGATGCGCTCGCGCTCCACCAGGCCGACATCGGCGTCTCCGTGGACAGCGCCACCGACGTCGCCAAGGACGCCGCCGACGTCGTGCTGCTGGACAAGGACCTCGGCGTGCTGGCCGACGGCGTCATGGAAGGACGGCGGATCTTCGCCAACACCATCAAGTACGTGCTGATGGGCACCTCCAGCAACTTCGGCAACATGTTCAGCGCCGCAACGGCCTCCGTGGTGCTGAGCTTCCTGCCGATGCTGCCGGGGCAGATCCTGCTCAACAACCTGCTCTACGACACCGGCCAGCTGGCCATCCCGGGGGACCGGGTGGACAAGGAGCAGCTGCTGGCACCGGCGCACTGGAACATATCCTTCATCCGGCGCTTCATGTTCCTCTTCGGCCCGATCAGCTCGGTGTTCGACTTCGCGACGTTCGCCCTGATGCTCTTTGTCTTCGACGCGGTGCCGGGGGAGTTCCGGGCCGGCTGGTTCATCGAGTCGATCGCGACCCAGACGCTGATCATCTTTGCGATCCGGACCCGCCGGGTGCCCTTCCTGCGCAGCCGGCCGTCGCTCGGACTGCTCGGCGCGTCGCTGGGCGTGGTGGCCCTGGGGGTCTTCCTTCCGCTGTCCCCGCTGGCGGCGGTCCTGGGCTTCGATCCGCTGCCGGTTCCGTTCTTCCTGGCCCTGCTGGGCATGACCGTGGTGTACCTGGTGCTGGTGGAGCTGGCCAAGCAGTGGTTTTTCTCCCGGGCGGCGCAGCAACCGGCCGCACCGGTGCTGCCAAGGGTCCGGCGCCGGGGCAAGGACCACCATGTGGCCCGCCGCGCCGCACGCTTCAGCACCACGGAACCGGCCACCCGTCAAGCACGCAGGGCCCCGCTGGCACCCCGCCGGGGACGGCCGGTCCGGCGCAAACGAAACCGGGTACAAGGGCCCTCACATCCCGGGAACTCCTGACGGATAGTGGGATGAAACGGCCAACTTGGTCCGATGCCCGGCCTGCGGAGCGCAGCGCCGGATGAGCCCGGCGGCCGGCGCCCGATTGGAAAGCCAAGACAATGAGCATTTTTGAAGACAGGGTTGATGCCGGGCGGCAACTGGGGCGGCGGCTCGCGGATCTGCGCGGCAAGGACATTGTGGTCCTCGGCCTGCCCCGCGGCGGCGTCCCGGTCGCCTTCGAGGTGGCCGCGGCCCTGGACGCACCGCTGGACGTGATTGTGGTGCGGAAGCTCGGGCTGCCCTACCAGCCGGAACTTGCCATGGGGGCGATCGGGGAGGGCGGCGCGAGGGTGCTGGAAGAGCATGTGCTGGCCCAGGCAAGGGTGAGCGAGCAGGAGCTGCAGGCAGTCGAGAACCGCGAACGGGCCGTGCTGGAGAACCGGGTGGCGCGGTTCCGGAAGGGGCGCGCGCGCCAGGACCTGACCGGCCGCATCGCGGTGATCGTCGACGACGGAATCGCCACCGGCTCCACTGCCCGGGTCGCCTGCCGCATCGCCCGCAAACTGGGCGCCGCCCGGGTGATCCTGGCCGTGCCCGTCGCCCCGGCGGACACCCTGGCGAGCCTGAGCGAACCCGACGAGGTGGTCTGCCTGGCCACTCCCCGGCACTTCGCCGCCGTCGGATACCACTACCGCGACTTCTCGCCCACCGAGGACGACGAGGTGATCCAGCTGCTCGACGCCGCCGCCCGGCGCCTGAAGGACTCGCCGCGTCCGGCCGGGACGACGGCGGTCTCCGAGGACCCGGTGGAATTCGACGAAGAGGTGGAGATCCCGTCCCGGGGTGTCCGGCTGCAGGGCCATCTGCACCTGCCCGTGCCGGCCCGCGCTGTGGTGGTGTTCGCCCACGGGAGCGGCAGCAGCCGGCACAGCCCGCGGAACCGCTTCGTGGCCAGCCTGCTCCAGCGCGCCGGGCTGGGCACCCTGCTGCTCGACCTGCTCACGCCGGGGGAGGAGCGCAACCGCGCCAACGTCTTCGACATCGAGTTGCTGGCGCGCCGGCTGTCCTCGGCCACCGACTGGCTCGCCACCCGCGAGGACACCGCCTCCTGCGCCGTCGGATATTTCGGGGCGAGTACCGGGGCGGGCGCCGCGCTGTGGTCCGCCTCCGAACCCTCCGCACGGATCGCCGCCGTCGTTTCCCGCGGCGGCCGTCCCGACCTGGCCGGCCCGAGGCTTTCCGCCGTCCGCGCGCCGACGCTGCTGATCGTGGGCAGCTTCGACTATGAGGTGCTTGAACTCAACCGCAAGGCCAAAGCCATGATGCGGTGCCCCAATCAGCTGGCCGTGGTCCAGGGCGCCACGCACCTGTTCGAGGAGCCCGGCACGCTGGCCGCGGCGGCCATCCTGGCCAGGGACTGGTTCGCCAAGTACCTCCTGCCCGTGTCCGAACCGACCCCACCAGCCAGGAGTGAGCCATGAGCTATACCTACACCGCCGTCCTCCCGCTGAGCTGGGCGGACGCCGTCGAGAAGACCCGGGCCGCCCTCGCGGGCCAAGGCTTTGGGATCCTCTCCGAGATCAACGTCCGCGACACTTTTGCCGCCAAGCTTGGGGAGGACGCCGCGCAGGTCCTGGGCGACTACGTGATCCTCGGGGCCTGCAACCCGCAGCTGGCAAGCCGCGCCCTGGCGGCCGAGCCGGAAATGGGCGCCCTGCTGCCGTGCAATGTGGTGGTCCGGCGCGGCCCGGGCGCCGCCGATACGACGGTGGACGTGATCGATCCCCAGACCATGGTGCAACTCAGCGACAGCCCCGCGGTCCGTGAGGTGGCGGACGACGCCGGCGCCCGGCTCCGTGCCGCCCTGGCCCAGCTGTCGGCGGACGCCTAGGTGGGTGCCGGCCGCGGCCAGTCCGACGCCGGCGACGTTCCTGCCCGGTTCATCCGGTCCGCAGCCGGGGGAAGCCCGGCCCCCGCGCGGAACCGCGGCCCGTGTGGGGCCCGGGCCGCCAACAACCGGGCGGGAACGTCTCGGTCAGTCCCGTTAGGGTGCGTTACTCGCTGTGGCCTTGGTCGCGGCTCATCGAGCCCTCCGCCGGCGGCGTCTCACCCGGCGGGACACCCCCGCCCGGCTCCAGCCCGGTAATCTTGCCGCTGAGTGGATCGGGATTGGGCGAAGCTCCCTGGTCGGCGGCCTGGGGCTCCTGATCGCCGCGCTGCGCCGCGTTCGGCACGCTCTGTGGACGCGCGGAACCGCCACCCGGTTTTGGCGGATCGGGGTTGGCCGGGTCATTTTCCGGATGGTACGTGCTCATGGTTATGCCTTCCCTGGTTACGGTAACTCTGGGTGCTTAATAAGCATGCTGATTATCCTAGCCGTCCGGACGTGGATCCGGCCATGAAAGGTCAGCGGGGGCCGGAGGAAGGAGCTCCTAGGCGCCGTGGGTCTTGTGCTGCCCGTTGTGGCGGGCGCGGAACGCGTACACCAGCAAGGCGATCCCGGCCAGGATCATGGCGGCCGGGAGGGCGAAGTCCACGGCGATGAGCACGGCCGTCGCCTGCAGAGCGAAGGCCACGCCAAGCACGGCGAGAACTGCCGCCGGGACCAGGGGCCACTTCATCCGGCCGGTGTTGTCTGGGGTCCGGACCGGAACCAGGGAAAGCAGCCAGAAGGTGGCCGCCAGCCCGAGGAACAGGACGGCGGCCACAGGTGTGCCCTGCAGTTCCTGCGGTAGGGCCACGACGATGGCCAGCGTGAACATCACCCCGCACGGGATCAGGGCCCACCAGTTGGCCCGTTCGCGCAGATAGACCGCGGCGAATCCGGCCGCCATGAACAGGAAAAGGAAGGCGCCGCCCGCGCGGCCGTCCGTGAGTTGCGTGGCGGTGATGACCGCGGCCAGGCCCAGGAACACCGAGCCGGGGATTGCCGCCCACCAGTTCTCCCGGCCCCGGAAAAAGAGGGACAGGAACAGCACGCCCACCGCGGCGAAGATCAGCGGCGCCAGATACGCGGCGCTCTCGACGATGCCGAGCACATCCAGCAGCCACAGCACACCGACCGTCATCAGGACAATGCCGGCGAGAATGCTGGTCCTTGCCGATTTCACCGCGGCCCTCCCCGGCGGCGCCTGCTGCGGGGCCGGCGCCGCTCCACGCGGGAGCGGATTCCCAGCAGCATCCGGCGCTCCATCAGGAACTGCAGCGGTTCAAGCACGACGCGCAGCGGGATGCCCAGCGGCAGCGGCGAGTAGTCATAGCGGGTCCGCGAGAGCAACCGGGTGCTGCGGGCACCGAGCGGCTCCAGCACGAAGGTCCAGCCCAGTTCCAGGCGAGGTCCGGCCAGACGGCGTCCCTCCGCCGCGGGATGCCCGGTGATGTGATCTGTGATGTGCCCGGTGCGCGGATCCATGGTGCCGCCCAGGGCCAGCACCGCCCCCGGTTCGAGCCGCCGGACCGGGATGCCGGCGCCGGGGGCGAGCGGAATGGTGTCTCCGACAGAGAGCTGTTGAAATTCGGGCAGGATCCGATCCGCACTGTGCATGCCCAGCCCCACCGCATTCTCCAGGGCGTCATAGCTGTACATCCCGCCGCGGCCGGACCCCAGCTGGACGAGCCACGGCCACACCGCGGCGGGCAGCGCGGCGATGTTGACGGCCCGTGTGCTTTGCAGGCGCGCGGTGGGTACCAGTTCATCGCCCGGCAGGGGGCCGGCCGCTTCCTGGGCGGTCGCTCCCCAGTGCAGCAGGCGGGGCCGTACGGCGAGGACGTAGCCTGCGGCCGCCGCCGCGGCAGCCAGCGCCGCGAGCGGCCCTTTCAACCGGGCGGGCAAGCGGGGCGCAGCCGTGCGGCCTGCGTTCATTCGGTCGGCTGGCCTTCGCCGGCCTCCTGGCCGACCACCAGCACCGGGCAATGGGCGTGGGCCGCACAGGCGCCGCTGACCGACCCCATCACCTGGGCGAGGAAGCCGCCCTGGCCGCGCCGTCCCACCACAAGCAGTTGCGCGTCCTTGCTCTCCTCGATCAGCACCTTGGCCGGCGGCCCGAACTTGATCTGCCGGCTCAGCTGCTCCGGGCGGGAGCTGCCGAAGGCCCGTTCCAGCGACTGTTCCACCAGGCGCTTGGCGGTCTCCTCGAGCTCGCCTGGCGAGGCGGTGCGTTCTTCCGGCAGGTGGGACGCGAGGAAGAAATCCGAGGTGCCCAGGCACGTGATGACCTCCAGCGGGGCGTTCAGGCTGGTGGCCATGCGCCCGGCGAGCCGGAGTGCCGTCGTTGAAAACTCGGAGCCGTCCACGCCCACGACTATCCGCTGATCTCCGCTCATGGCACCCACCCTGCCCCGTCACCGCGGCAGTGCCTAGGGCCAAAGGTCACCGCGGCGGCGCGCCCCGGCGGGTGCGGGGTGCACCGGGGACGCCGTCCGATCTAGGGTGGGGGGACGGCAGCCGCCCCGACGACCGAGGAGACCTTGATGAGAATTGCAGTTACCGGAGGAAGCGGAAAGCTCGGCAGGAACGTGGTCCGCAGGCTCACCGACGACGGCCACCAGGTCACCAACCTGGACCAGGCGGGCGAGCGGGAGCACGGATTCACCCGCGTGGACCTGCGCAACTACGGGCAGGTCGTCGACGTCATCCTCGGCCTGGATGACCGGCATGAAGGCTTCGACGCAATCGTGCACCTGGCCGCCATCCCGGCCCCGGGCCTCGCTCCCGACGCCGCGACCTTCGAGAACAACATGCAGGCCACCTACAACGTGTTCCAGGCCGCGCGCCGGGCCGGCATCAAGAAGATTGTCTACGCCTCCAGCGAGACGGTGCTGGGACTGCCGTTCGACGTCGACCCTCCCTACATCCCGGTGGACGAGGAATACCCGGCCCGGCCGGAAAGCACCTACTCGCTGGTCAAGCACCTCGAAGAGCAGATGGCGATCCAGCTGACCCGCTGGGACCCCACGCTGAGCATTACCGGCCTGCGGTTCTCCAACGTGATGGACCCGGAGGACTACGAGGAGTTCCCGTCGTTCGACGCCGATGCCTCGCTGCGCAAATGGAACCTCTGGGGCTACATTGATGGCCGCGACGGCGCGCAGGCCGTGGCTCGGGCGCTGGAGCACGGCAAGCCGGGCTTCGAGGCCTTCATCATCGCCAACGAGGACACCGTGATGAGCCGCCCCAGCAGCGAGTTGGCCGCCGAGGTGTTCCCCAACGTCAAGGTGGTCAAGGAACTCGGCGAGCACGAGACGATGCTCTCGATCGACAAGGCCAAACGGCTCCTGGGCTACGCCCCGGAGCACAGCTGGCGGAACTACCACTCGCTGCGCACCACGCCCACCGAGGACTGAAGCGCGGCCTGACCCCCACCGACCACTGAGGAGTTCCATGCAATACCGCACCCTGGGCAACAGCGGCGCCGTTGTCTCCAACTATGCGCTGGGCACCATGACCTTCGGCGCCGAGGCCAGTGAGGAGCAGTCCCGCGCCATCCTGGACGCCTACTTCGAGGCCGGCGGCAACTTCATCGACACTGCCGACGTTTACAGCTCGGGGGTGTCGGAGGAAATCATCGGCCGGTGGCTGGCCGAACGGCCCGAGCTCCGGGACCGGGCCGTCGTGGCGACGAAGGGACGCTTCCCGATGGGCCAGGCACCCAACGACGTCGGGACCTCCCGCCGTCACCTGGCCCGGGCGTTGGATGACTCGCTGCGCCGGCTCGGCGTCGAGCAGATCGACCTTTACCAGCTGCACGCGTGGGATCCGGTGACCCCGCTGGAGGAGACCCTCCGGTTCCTGCACGACGCCGTCAGCAGCGGCAAGATCGCCTACTACGGCTTCTCCAACTTCCTGGGCTGGCAGCTGACCAAGGCCGTCCACGTGGCCAGGGCCCAGGGCTGGAGCGCGCCCGTGACACTGCAGCCGCAGTACAGCCTGCTGGTCCGCGAGATCGAGTCGGAAATCGTCCCGGCAGCGCTCGACGCCGGCATCGGCCTGCTGCCCTGGTCGCCTTTGGGCGGCGGCTGGCTGTCCGGCAAGTACAAGCGCGACCAGCCGCCCGCCGGCGCCACCCGGCTCGGCGAAAATCCCAAACGCGGGATGGAGGCGTGGGAGGCCCGCAACGGTGACCCGCGGACCTGGGACGTCATTGCCGAGGTGCAGGAAACGGCGGGGCGGCACGGCGTGAGCCCGTCCCAGGTGGCGCTCGCGTGGCTGGCGGACCGGCCGGCGGTCACCTCGGTGATCCTGGGGGCGCGGAGCACCGAGCAGCTCGCGGACAATCTGGCGGCAGCGGACCTCCGGCTTACCGACGCTGAGACGGATCGGCTGACCGAGGTCAGCCAGCCCCGCGTCGGCGTCTATCCGTACGGGCCCATGGCCCAGGAGCAGCGCAGCCGAAAGCTCGAGGGCGGCCGCTAGGGAACAACGCGGGGTCAGATACGGCCCATCCCGGGGCCCAACATGGGCCGTATCTGACCCCGCGTCGTGGTTCTTAGGCCGGACCGCCCTGGTGGCTGGACCAGATGTCGCCGATCTCCTCGGTGGACTGCTCCACGATCCGGCGCATCGCCGCGTGCGCGGTGTCCATCTCGCCGCGCTGGATGGCGCTGGCCACGTCCACGTGCAGCTGGAGCGCCTCGTGCTGGGGCAGGTGCGGCATCAGGCCGTGCTCGGTGCGGCCGGTGAGGACCTCGGCAACCAAGTTGTGCAGCTGCGAAAACATCGGGTTGCCCGAGGCCCGGAGCACGGAGGCATGGAACTCGATGTCGAGCCGCAGGAACTCGTCCTGGTTCCCGCGCTGCCCGGCCGCCCAGAGCCGCGCGGCCTGGGCGACGAGATCGCTGCCGGTGTCCCAGGAGGCCCGTTCGGCCGCCAGTCGGGCCGCCTGCGGCTCGATCGCGCCGCGGAGTTCGTTCAGCGCCCGCAACTGGTCCACCCGCCTGGATGAGGCCAGCCGCCAGCGGATCACCTGCGGGTCGTAGAGGTTCCAGGACTCCTCCGGCTGCACCACCGTGCCCAGCCGGCGCCGGGATTCCAGCATGCCCATCGAGGAGAGCACCCGGGTGGCCTCCCGCACCACCGAGCGCGACACGCTGTGCTGCGCCTCCAGCTCGTCCAGGCGGAGGATCGAGTGCGGCGCCAGGCTCCCCTCGGCAATAGCGAGCCCCAGGGTCTGGACGAGCACGGAGTGCAGGTCTGCTGAAGACTCCGCCTTTGGGGTTTGCATGAATAAATCATACGGGTGGGCGCAAGGGGTTGTTTAAGTCTGCTTTATTTCTCTAAGATCGCTCCAGAGCAGATGTAAAGATGCATCCGCGGGTGGCTGGAGCCTGATCCGGCCCTGAAGACAAGGGAGTCGTAATGAAGCGACGTTCAATTGTGAAGTACGCGGCCGTAGCCGCGGCGCTGTCGCTCGGGCTGACCGCCTGCGGCGGCGGTGGCGGCGACGCCAAGGCCGCCGGCACGGTCCGGGTCACGCTGGCCAACCACGTATGGACCGAGGGCATCAAGGCCGCCATTCCGGAATTCGAAAAGGCGACCGGCCTCAAGGTCGAACTCACCCAGCTCGGCGAAGACCAGCTTTCGGACCAGTACAACGTCAAGCTCAACGCCGGCAGCGACGAGATCGACGTGATGATGTACCGTCCGCTGCAGGAGGGCAAGGCGTTCGCCAAGAACGGCTACCTCGCTGACCTGACGTCCAAGGTCTCCTCGGACGCGAACTGGGACTGGAAGGACTACCAGGAAGGACCCGTCAAGGCCACCACGGTGGACGGCAAGGTCGTCGGCGTCCCGATCATCACCGAACGCGAAGTCCTTTACTACCGCAAGGACCTGCTGCAGGCCGCCGGCATCCAGGTCCCCAAGACCATGGACGAGCTCGAGGCCGCCGCCAAGAAGATCGCCGCCGCCAACCCGGACACCGCCGGCTTCGTGGCCCGCACCGGCAAGTCCGCGGCCGTGACCCAGTTCTCCAGCTTCCTCTACAGCTTCGGCGGTGACTTCACCGACGCCGACGGCAAGTCCGCCGTCGGCAGTGACGCAGCGAAGAAGGCCTACTCCTTCTACGGCGGCCTGATCAAGAACTACGGCCCCAAGAACGTCAGCACCGACATGAGCTGGCCCGAGGCGATGGCAATCTTCACCCAGGGCAAGGCCGCCTTCTACACCGAAGCGGACTCGCTCTACAAGAACGCCACCGATCCGGCCAAGTCCAAGGTCGCGGACAAGGTCGGCTTTGCCCAGCTGCCCGCCGGCCCCGCCGGTTCCAAGCCGTACAACATCCCGTCGTGGGGCCTGGCCGTCAACCAGGCGTCCGGCAACCAGGACAACGCCTGGAAGTTCATCCAGTGGGCCACCAGCAAGGAACGCACGCTGGCAGCACAGAAGGCCGGCGTCCCCGGTCCGCGTGCCTCGGTCTGGGCCGACCCGGCCGGAACCTCCACCTACCCGAAGGACCTGGCCGAGGCCATCGCCGCCAGCGCCAAGGCCGGTGTGGGCCACGACCGTCCCCAGGTTGTCACCGTGGGCAAGGCCCGCGAGATCGTCGGTGCCCCGATCGTCGCCACCATCACCGGGGGCGACGCCTCGGCAGCGGCTGACACCGCCAACGACGCCTTCCAGAAGTTCCTGGACAGCGAAAAGAAGTAGCGCTCCGGCGCACCGCGCCTGACGCAACTGCTTCGCAAACTGCGTCACAAACTGTGACGCAAACTGCCTGACGCAACACTGCCCGGCGGGACGGCTGCCCAGCCGCCGTCCCGCCGCGGCAACGCTCTTCACTTCACCCCCAACTCCTTAGGTGAACCATGTCTGTACTGAACACCTCCCGCGGCGGCACCACCCGCGGCGCCGGCCGCAGCGCGGCCCGCACGCCCGGCCCGGGGGAGAACTTCTCCGCCTGGGCCAACCGGCACCGCAAGTGGCTTTTCGCCGCGCCCGCCATGATCTTCGTGGGCGTCCTGATCATCTTTCCGCTGGCCTGGACGCTGTACCTGAGCCTGACGGACTCGCAGGGGTCGGTCCGCGCCGCATCCGAGTTCATCGGCCTGGAGAACTACGTGACGGTACTCTCCGACGTCGAACGGTTCTGGCCCGCCGTCGGCCGCACGCTGTCCTTCACCGGCGTCGCCCTGGTCTGCGAGGTCGTTCTGGGCATGGGCATCGCCCTGCTGCTGTGGCGGCCCTTCCGCGGCGAAAAATGGGTGCGGGTCGCCATCCTGCTGCCGCTTGTCGCCACCCCGGTGGCCGTCGGCATGATGTGGCGGCTGATCTTCGACCCGAACATCGGCTTCGTCAACCAGCTGCTCGGCATGATCGGCATCCCGCCGCAGCCGTGGCTGTCCGGCCAGGACACCGCCCTGGGCACCACGATCTTCATGGACATCTGGCAGTGGACCCCGATGGTCGTGCTGATCCTGCTCGCCGGCCTGACCTCGCTCTCCGAGGAACCGGACGAGGCCGCCCGGATGGACGGCGCCAACGCCGCCCAGCGCTTCTTCTTCATCACCCTGCCGCTGATGATGCCGACCGTAATCGTCGCCATCCTGCTGCGCGGCATCGACGCCCTGAAGACCTTCGACATCCTCTACGCCACCAAGGGCAAGGGCGGCGGCTCCTTCCACGAGGTGGAGACCCTCAACGTCTACGCCTACGGCCTGAGCTTCGACTACAACCAGTACGGGCTCTCCTCCGCGGTGCTGATCCTGTTCTTCATGATCATCATCGGCACCATGTGGCTGCTGACCATGCGCAAGAAAGCGGTAAGCAAATGACCGTCCAGACCCAAGACACCCAATCCCGGACCGCAGCCGCCCGGCAGGCACCGGCCCCGCGCCGCCGCAAGCCGCTGGCCACCCGCGCCTACAAGGTGTTCCGTGTTGCCGCCCTGGTCGCGGTGGTGCTGTTCCTGGTCGCGCCGCTGATCTGGATGCTGCTGGCGTCCTTCAAGACCAACGTGGACATTTACGACACGGCCAAGTCGTTCGTCTTCACTCCCACTGGCGAGAACTACGCCAACGTGCTGCAGCGGAACAACTACTTCGTCTTCATCTTCAACAGCTTCTGGGTGGCGTTCGTCTCCACCGCACTGTCGCTGGTCCTCGGCGTCCCGGCGGCCTACGCGATGAGCCGCTTCACCATGCACCGCTCGGCCCTGGTGGTCCTGATGGCCCGCGTCATCCCGGGCGTCTCGCTGCTGGTGCCCTGGTACTACGTCTTCTCCAACCTGAAGATGGTGGGCGGCTTCGAGGTGCTGATCCTCAGCCACATGTTCGTCGCGCTGCCGCTGATCGTCTACATCATGATGAGCTACTTCGATTCGCTGCCGCTGGAGCTGGAGGAATCGGCCCAGGTTGACGGCCTCACCCCGATCGGCGCGTTCCGCCGCATCACGCTGCCGCTGTCCGTCTCCGGTATCGCCACCGCCGGCATCCTGTCCTTCATCTTCTCGTGGAACAACTTCATGTTCGCCCTGGTGCTCTCCGGCTCCAAGACCAAGACCCTGCCGGTGGCGATCTTCGACTTCGTCTCCTACGCCAGCATCGACTGGGGCGGGCTGATGGCGGCCGCCACGGTGGTCACCATCCCGATCATGATCATTGCGCTCTTCACGCAGAAGTACATCGTCTCCGGTCTGACCGCCGGTGCGACCAAGGGCTAGGCAGCACATGACACGCATCAGCAGGATTGAAACCTTCCTCGTCGCGCCGCGCTGGCTCTTCGTCCGGATCGAAACCGACAGCGGGATCGTCGGCTGGGGCGAGGCCAGCTGCGAGGGCCGCAGCGAAACGGTGCGCACCGCCGTCGACCAGCTCTCCGAGCTGCTGATCGGCAACGACGCACTCCGGATCGAGGACCACTGGCAGGTCATGACCAAGGGCTCCTTCTACCGGGGCGGGCCCATCCTGGCCAGCGCTGTCTCCGGCCTGGACCAGGCGCTGTGGGACATCGCGGGGAAGCATTTCAACACCCCCGTGCACCAGCTCCTGGGCGGCCACGTCCGCGACCGGATCCGGATGTACGGCTGGGTGGGCGGGGACGAGCCGAACGAGGTGGCGGACCAGATCAGCGCCCAGCTGGAGGTAGGTCTCACCGCGGTGAAGATGAACGCCAGCGGCCGGATGAGCCCGATCGCCTCCGTCGCCGAACTCGACGGCGTCGTCCGCCGGGTCGCCGCCGCCCGCGAGGTGCTCGGTGACCACCGCGACGTCGCCGTCGACTTCCACGGCCGCTTTAGCCTGGCCAACGCCCGGCGCGTGGCGCCGCTGCTGGAACCGTACCGGCCCTTCTTCCTCGAAGAACCCGTGGTCCCGGAAAACACCCACCTGCTCCGGGAGTTCACCTCATCGACCACGACGCCGGTCTCCACCGGCGAGCGGCTCTACAGCCGGCAGGAATTCCTGCCCGCGCTGCAGGCCGGCATCGCCGTGGCCCAGCCGGACCTCTCACACGCCGGCGGCATCACCGAGGTCCGCAAGATCGCCTCGCTCGCCGAAATCTACGAGGTCCAGCTGGCCCCGCACTGCCCGCTCGGCCCGCTGGCACTCGCCGCCTGCCTGCAGGTGGGCTTCGCGACGCCCAACTTCCTGATCCAGGAGCAAAGCATCGGCATCCACTACAACCAGGGCGCCGAGGTCCTTGACTACGTGGTGGACAAGAGTCCGCTGAAATTCGTCGACGGCCACATCGAACGGCTGACCGGGCCTGGCCTGGGCATCGAGATCGACGAGGCCGTGGTCCGTGCCGCGGACAAGCGCGGCCACGCCTGGCGCGGACCGGTCTGGCGCCACCCCGACGGCGCCTTCGCAGAATGGTGAATGAGATGACATCCGAACCCACCCCCGAGAACCTGCTGGCCGGAATCCGTGAGACCCGCCTCGTGGCGATCGTGCGCGGCACCGATGGCGGGGCCGCCGCCAAGGCTGCCCTCGCGGCCATGGAGGAAGGCTTCCGCTACGTCGAGATCGCCCTGACCACCCCGGACGCGCTGGCCGCGATCCGCACGGTCCGTGCCGCCGCACCCGCCGGCTGCTTCGTCGGGGCCGGCACGGTCCTCACCGCCGCGGACGTGGAAGACGTCGCCGACGCCGGCGGACAGTTCATGGTGACGCCTTCGCTCGCCAGCTCCATCCAGGAAGCCGCCCGCCTGCGGATCCCCGTTCTGGCCGGGGCCCTCACCCCCAGCGAGGCCTACGAGGCGATGAACCGCGGTGCCACCGCGGTGAAGCTCTTCCCCGCCTCCATCGGCGGTCCCGGCTACCTCAAGGCACTCCGCGACCCCTTCCCCGGCATCCCGTTCATCGCCGTGGGCGGCGTCGGGCTCGACGAGGCGGCCGGGTACTGGGACGCCGGCGCTATCGCGGTCGGACTCGGCGGCCCGCTGTTCGGCGACGCCGGCTCGGGCGGGAACCTTGCCCCGATGCGCGAACGGGCCCGCGCCTTCGTCGACCTGGCGTCCGGATACGGCCGGCGGATGGCCGCGGAGCCTGCGCGGTGACCGTCGACCTGCTCACCCTGGGCGAATCGATGGTCTCGCTGCGCTCCGCGGGGCCGCTGTCCGCCGGCGGCAGCCTCGGCATGCACGTGGCCGGGGCGGAGTCCAACGTCGCCGTCGGCGTCGCCCGGCTGGGCCACAGTGTTGCCTGGGCCGGCGTCGTCGGCGCGGATCCGCATGGCGAGTTCATCCTCCGGCAGCTGCGCTCCGAGGGCATCGCGGTGCAGCACCGGGTGGATGGGGCCCGGGCCACCGGGGTGATGTTCCTGGAACGGCGCACGGCGGACATCAGCCGGGCCTACTACTACCGGGCCGGTTCCGCCGGGTCCACGATCAGCCGCGAGGACGTGGACCGGGCCTTCGTCGCCGGCCCGCGCGTCCTGCACCTGACCGGTATCACCGCCGCACTGAGCCCGGATGCCCGGCGTGCCGTCGAATACGCGGCCGCGCGCGGCGCAGCCGAAGGCCTGGCGGTCTCCCTCGACGTCAACTACCGCAGCAAACTGTGGTCCCGTGACGAGGCCCGCGCCGTCCTCACCCCGATCGCCCGGCACGCGACCGTCCTGGTCGCCTCCGACGACGAACTCGGGCTGGTCGCCGGCATGGGGGCCGCAGGCCTGGGGGACGCCGGCAGCGGGGCATGTCCCGAAGCCGCCGAACTGGCCATGGCCGCCGAGCTCCTGGAGCGCGGTGTCCGGGAGGTCGTGGTCAAGCGCGGCGCCGCCGGCGCCGGGGTCCACACCGCAGCCGGCCGCTGGGAGGCCCCCGCCGTGCCGGTGACCAGTATCGACACCGTCGGTGCGGGGGACGCCTTCACCGCGGGCTATCTTTCCGCCCTGCTCGACGGCGGCGACGTCGCCGCCCGCCTCAAGCGCGGCACCCTCGCCGGCGCCTTTGCGGTCAGCACCGCCGGTGACTGCGAGGGCCTCCCCAGCGCCGCGGAACTGGCGCTGCTGGATACCGCCCCGGACGGAAGCACCCAGCGCTAAGACCCCCAACCTTCCGGAACCATCCCGGAATCCCTCCCGACCGACACCGAAAGCCTGGACCAGCCGTGAAAATCATTGCCGCCGAAGTCTTTGTGACCAGCCCCTCCCGCAACTTCGTCACGTTGCGGATCACCACCGAGGACGGTGTCACCGGTATCGGCGACGCCACCCTCAACGGCCGTGAGCTGGCCGTCGCCGCGTACCTGAAGGAGCATGTTGCGCAGCTGCTGATCGGCAAGGACCCGCACCGGATCGAGGACACCTGGCAGTTCCTCTACCGGTCCTCGTACTGGCGCCGCGGCCCCGTCACAATGGCCGCGATCGCCGCCGTCGACATGGCGCTCTGGGACATCAAGGGCAAGCTGGCCGGCATGCCCGTCTACCAGCTGCTGGGCGGGGCGTCCCGGAACGGCCTGCGCGCGTACGGCCACGCCTCCGGCTCGGACCTGGAATCGCTGTTCGACTCGGTCCGCGAACACCTGGAGCTGGGCTACAAGTCGATCCGGATCCAGACCGCCGTGCCCGGCATCAAGGCCGTGTACGGGGTCGCGGCGCAGGCACAGGCCTCGGGGGAGCGGTACGACTACGAACCCGCCGGGCGCGGTGCGTTCCCGCAGGAGGAGGACTGGGACACCCGCGCCTACCTGCGGCACCTGCCGACGGTGTTCGAGGCGGTCCGGAACGAGTTCGGACCGGAAATCCCGCTGCTGCACGACGGGCACCACCGGATGACGCCGATCCAGGCCGCGAAGCTGGGCAAGGCGCTGGAACCCTACGACCTGTTCTGGCTGGAGGACTGCACCCCGGCGGAAAACCAGGAGGCGCTGCGCCTGGTCCGGCAGCACACCACCACGCCGCTGGCCATCGGTGAAATCTTCAACACCGTGTACGACTACCAGACCATCATCAAGGAACAGCTGATCGACTACGTCCGGGCCGCCTCCACGCACTTCGGCGGTATCTCGCCGCTGAAGAAAGTCATGGACTTCGCCGCGCAGTACCAGATCAAGTCCGGCTTCCACGGCCCCACGGACATCTCCCCGGTCGGGTTCGCCGCGCAGCTGCACGTGGGCCTGGCCATCCACAACTACGGGATCCAGGAATACATGCAGCACTCGGATGCAACCAACGAGGTCTTCGAGCAGTCCATGACCTTCGTTGACGGCTACCTGCACCCGGGGGAGACCCCCGGCATCGGCGTCGAGTTCAACGAGGAGGCCGCCGCGGCCTACCCGTACCAGCAGGCCTACCTGCCCTACAACCGCCTCGTCGACGGCACCGTCCATGACTGGTGATTGGCCACGGCTGGTGAACCGCCGCTGAAGCCAAAAAGGTCCCGGGCGGCGATTCGCAGCTCAGCCGCCCGGGACCTGGTCTGGTTAGCGGCCGGGGCGCGTCGTCCCCGGGCCGCCGCGCCCGCGGCCTAGCGGACGACTTCCCGTGTCATCCCGAAGGGGACCTGGTCCGAAAGTGCGGCCGTGTAGTGCCCCGGCTTGTGCCGGGTCAGCAGGATGCCGTGGGTGCCGGTGAGCATGGCGAGCCGCTGCAGCCCCTGGACGGCGTCGTTGAGCCGGTCGTCCAGGAGTTGGCGATTGTCGACCTGGATCTCGATGCATTCGCTTGCTGTCGTCATCGCACTGTCTTTCCGGGAGGTGGTCGCCGCGGGGCCAACGGCTGAAGCGAGGATAACGTCTGATTTAAATGTGAGTCAAATCACCACGCGGGCACGCCGCCGTCCGTTTCCGGAGCCTAGGTCAGCACCGTGAAACCGGCCCCCGGATAGCGCACCCCGTTGACCTGCGGCTGCAGCGCGTGGTCGCCGGGGTGGTGGACCCGGGTGGTCATCTGGCGGAAGGCGTGGCGCTTCGAAAATGTCCTGGATTCACCCGGCCCGAGGACGGCCGTGCCGAGCTTGAACACTTTGTCCGCGAGGACGCCGTTGGCTTTGGCGTAGTGCACCACGTAGTCGACGGCGATGCGGGCCTCCGCCGGGCCGGTGTTGGCGACGTCGAAATCGAAGCCCAGGTCTCCCGGCAGTTCCACGACGGTGCGGTCGAGTCGGGGAGGCGTCACGGCGAGCGACGCCGGCGCGAAGCCGAGCAACTCCAGCGCGCCGGGGTGGGCCTTCTTGACCAGGGTCCGCAGGCCGTGGCGGACCACCCTGGCGGTGTTCGCGTCCGGCTCCGCCAGCCAGCGCGCTGCGGCGGCGACCACTTCGTCGGGGGCATGCCGGGCCAGGTCGTTCAGGTGGTTGGCCACCGACCGCCGGACATCCTCGACCGGGTCGCGGTACAGGGCGTCCAGGATCGGGAGGGTTGCCGCCGGCCGGGCCGTGAGTCCGGGAACACGGATTGCCCACGGCAGGTACGCCCGGGTGCCCTCGCTGGCGAGCCGTCGGACCTGCCAGTCGGGGTGGCTGGTCCAGCGCTGGATGACCGTCAGGGCCCGGTCGAGGTCCGCATCCAGGAGCCGCCGGATGGCGAATTCACCCGTGAGCCGCGGAGTCAGCTCGGCGAGCAGCGACAAGCAGTCCTCGAAATCGGCGGGGCCCCTCCGGGCAAGGGCGAGGGTGGCGGCCGCCTCGCTGACCGGCCAGATCATCCAGCCGGTGAAGTCCGGGTCCTTCAGCGCCTGGCGGAAGACCGCCGCCGCAGCGGTGTAGTCGGCGGGCAGATCGGTGAGCAGGGCGCTGCTGAGCAGGTCGGTGCGTTCGCGCAGGCCCAGCCCGTCCAGCTGCCCGGCCGTGCCGGCCAGTTGCGGGAAGCGGCGGCCGGGGGAAGCAGCGGCAAGGATCCGTCCCAGCGAGCCGACCACCCCGGGGTTGATCAGTTCGTTCATGACACCCATGGGTTCAGGCTACCGGCGGGAACGGCGCGGGACCGGCTGCCGGTCCGACGCGCCCGCGGCGCGGGAACCGGGATATTCTTCACGTTGGGAATGTCCACACACGGCGCAGAGGCGGATACGGCAATGGCAGAGCAGAAAACCGGGCAATCCGGCTGGTGGCGGGTCTTCCATGACAAGTTTGTGGTGGAGGAGCGCTACATGAGCGTGGATGCGCGGCGGAATCTGTACCGGATCGCCGTCGGGCTTATGGTCGTCGGCGTCGTGGCGTTCATTGCCATCCTGGTTAGCGTGCTGCAGCACGGCGGTATCACCGCCGTTGACGAGCCGGTGCGCTCCGGGCTCGTGGCCCTGCGCGGGGAGCCGGCCACGACCATCATGATCATCCTGGCCATTGTCTTCGGACCCATCGGCCTGCCGATCATCATCCTGGTGTTCACGGTGGCGTGGGGGCTGCTGGCCAAGCACGCCTGGCGGCCGATGGTGCTGGCCGGTGGCATGCTGACCGGGGTCATCCTGGCCCAGATCATCGGCCGGTCGGTCGGCCGGCAGCGCCCGCCGGTGGACCTTATGCTCTTCGGGGCTGACTCCACGTTCTCGTTCCCGTCAGGCCACGTCTTGGGCGCCTGTGACTTCCTGCTGATCACCACGTTCCTGATCTTTTCCCGCCGCAAGAACCCGAAAGCCGCCGTCGCGGGCTTCGCCGTAGCCGGCATCGGGATCTTCTTCGCCGCGCTCAGCCGGCTGTACCTCGGCTACCACTGGACCACCGATGCCCTTGCCTCGCTGTCCATCTCGTTCGTGATCCTGGGCGCCGTGATCCTGCTGGACACCTGGCGGACCGCCAGGATCCCGGGCGAGCGGATCACCGGTGAACTCTCCAAGCAGGAGACCGGCGCGGAGTAGGCGCCGGCGAAGACGGGGCGCGCTGCCGGTCAGCGCGCCCCGCGTCGTTTAAGCTCCGCACGGAGCTTGGCATTAGCCGTTTCCAGTTCCAGCACCTTGGCGACGCCGGCGAGGTTCAGCCCCTCGTCCAGCAGCTCACTGATCCGCCGCAGCACCACCAGATCCGTCTCGCTGTACTGCCGCGTTCCGCCCGCCGTGCGGTCCGGGGTCAGGAGTCCCCTGCGCTCGTAAAGCCGGATGTTCTGCGGCCCGGTCCCGACCAGCTGAGCCACCACGGAGATCGCGTACACCCCGACGTCCGCTTCACGTTCCGCCATGGCTCACGTCCCTTCGTGTGGTCGAAAAATTTCCTGTTGCATCAGTTTGGCACTGGTGCTATAAAAAATCTATATCCACCACCACAGATAACCGAGTGGGCTGGATAGGCAGGAAGATTCAAGACTCTCGTATGAAGGAGTGGGAAATGATGTTGATGCGTACGGACCCGTTCCGTGAATTGGACCGGCTGACCCAGCAAGTCTTCGGAACGGCGGCGCGGCCCGCCGCCATGCCGATGGACGCGTGGCAGGAGGACGGCGAATTCGTCGTCGCGTTCGATCTTCCCGGCGTCAATGTTGACTCGGTGGATCTCGACATCGAGCGCAACGTCCTGACCGTCAGGGCCGAACGGCGCGACCCGACGCAGCCCAACGTTGAATTGATCGCCTCGGAACGGCCGCGCGGAGTATTCAGCCGCCAGCTGATCCTGGGCGACACGCTGGACACCGACAAGGTCAAGGCGAGCTACGCCGACGGCGTCCTGACGCTCCGGATTCCGGTGTTGGAGCAGGCCAAGCCGCGGAAGATTGAAATCACGCACACGCAGGACAAGATGCAGGAGATCGGGAAGTAACAGCGCCGGCGGCGGACGCTTCGGACCGCTGGCGGTGCGGGGATCCGGCCGGCCGGAACGTGCGGCCGGATCCCCGCCTGATCGGCCCGAGCCCCGTCCGGCCAGCCAGGAGGTGAGCCGATGAACCGCGACCCGCGCGGCTTCTACGCCGCGTTGCACGTCGCGCCGGATGCGTCTCCGGCCGAGATCCAGCGCTCCTTCCGCGCGCTGATGCGCCGCCGCCATCCCGACGTCGAAGCGGCCGCCGGTGCGGCGTCCGGAGGCGGCCCGGATGCCCGGCCCGGCGCCGGGTCTGACGGCGGGGAGGAGGCGCGCCGCATCCTTGAGTCGTTCTCGGTGCTGCGGAATCCTGACGCGCGGGCCGCCTATGACGCCGCCGGTTCCGCGGCCCGGCCGGCCCGCCCGGCCCGCGTGGCAGACACCGGGGGCACCGCCGCCGGCCGCACCGCCGTCGGCCGGGACATTCCGGTGCGGCACCACCGAGGCGGGCAGCCGGTGCTGCGCGTGACCCCGGTGCGGTGGGAGCGGGGGCCGGAGTGACGCGGGAACCAGGGGCGGTGCCGCGTGCCGCACCAGGCAGGAAGCACCAGGCAGGAAGCAGCAGGCAGGAATACAAGAAAATGGAGGATAGCCATGAGCGCATGGCGGCGTTACGATTCGCACCTGATGCCCGCGTTCCACGAGCGGTTCGAGGAGAGGTGGGGCGAAGGAACCGCGCCCTTCCTTGACCCGGAGGCCCACGAACTGCCCCTTCCGCGCGCACAGTGGATCAATGTGGACACCGGCGCCGCGCTGGCGGTGGTGCCCATCTGGGCCGCCGAGGACAGCCAGCACCGCTCCTTCGGGGTGTTCTATCTACCGCCCGCCGGGGACATCTGGGTGCTCCGGCCCGGGTTTACCGGCTACCTTGAGCCCGCGGCGGACGAGGCGGAGCAACTCCTGAGCCTGCGGAATGACGCGTTCAAGAAGGCCGTCGCCCATGCCAAGGAGTTCCTCTTCGGGCCGGAGGAGTCCACCTACTAGGGCGCCGGGCTCAGGGGGCGGAGGCGCCGGACACACCGGCGGAGGTGCCGGCGCCGGTTGTGGCGTGGGCGCCCGCCGGGGCCTAAAATCAATCAACCACCAGCGCAACTGCATAGGGGATCCGCCAATGAATGCTTCCGCCCACGATCTGGCCGCTCTGCTGCCGGCCGATTTCACCATGGGCGTGGCGACCGCCGCCTTCCAGATCGAGGGGGCGCTGGACGAGGACGGGCGCGGACCTTCGGGATGGGATGTCTTTGCGGCTACCCCGGGCTCGATCGTCAATGATCACAGCCCCGCCATGGCCTGCGACCATTACCACCGGATGCCCGAAGATGTGGCGCTGATGAAGGAGCTGGGGATCGATTCCTACCGGTTCTCGCTGTCCTGGCCCCGCATCCAGCCCGGCGGCAGCGGTCCGGTGAATCCCAAGGGCCTGGACTTCTATGACCGCCTGATCGACCTGCTGCTGGCCAACGGGATCTCGCCGATGGCCACCCTGTACCACTGGGACACGCCGCTGGAGCTGGACGAGGCCGGCGGCTGGATGAACCGGGACACCGCCTACCGGCTGGGGGAATTCGCCGCCATCGCCGCCGCGGCCTACGGGGACCGGGTGGCCCGCTGGGTGACCATCAACGAACCGGCCACGGTGAGTGCCAACGGCTACATGCTGGGCGTGCACTCCCCGGGCGAAGCGCACATGCTCAAGGCGCTGCCGAGCGTCCACCACCAGCTGCTGGGCCACGGGCTCGCGATGCAGGCGCTGCGGGCGGCGAAGGTGCCCGGTGAAATCGGCCTCACCAATGTCTATTCACCGATGGTCCCGGCCTCGGCCAACCCGCTGGACAAGGTCAGCGCCGGGCTGATGGACATGGCCCAGAACCGCCTGTACGCGGACCCGGTGCTGCTGGGCAAGTATCCGGACGCCATCAGGGCCGCCACTTTCTTCTCCTCCTTCAGCCCGTCCAGCGAGGACATGGAACTGATTTCGCAGCCGCTGGACTTCTACGGGCTGAACTACTACATGCCCACCCGGGTGGCGGCCGGACCCGGCGAGGGCACCGTGCCCCAGGGCATGGCCGAGGCCATGGGCAATGACCTCAACGGCGGCGGGTCCGGAACCCCGTTCCACATCGAGAGCTTCCCGGACACCGAGATCACCGCCTACGGCTGGCCGATCAAGCCCGACTACATGGCCGTGGCGCTCGCGGAAATGGCCGAACGCTACCCGGAACTGCCGCCGGTCTACATCACCGAGGGCGGCGCAAGTTTCGAGGATCTGGAGATCCACGACGCCGAAGGCCGCCT
Organism: Arthrobacter sp. 05L428; assembly: GCF_056397665.1. Classification (NCBI taxonomy): domain Bacteria; kingdom Bacillati; phylum Actinomycetota; class Actinomycetes; order Micrococcales; family Micrococcaceae; genus Arthrobacter; species Arthrobacter sp. 05L428. The sequence goes on from NZ_JBFTNW010000001.1 coordinate 29,376, forward strand.
CATCGTCCCGGATGAGCGCCGCGTGCGGTACCTTGCCGAGCACATCGGGGCGGCCATCGAGGCGACCTCACCCGGCGGCTCCGCAGAGTCGATCGAGCTGCGCGGCTACTACGTGTGGTCGCTGCTGGACAACTTTGAATGGTCCGCCGGCTACAAGCAGCAGTTCGGCCTGCTGCACGTGGACCGTGACACCATGATCCGCACGCCGAAGGCCTCCTACTACTGGATCCGGGAGCTCATGGCGGCCCGGAAGAGGGACGCCGGGGCAGCTGCGATGGTCGCGGGCGACGGCGGCACGGCGGACAGCGCCACCGCCGACGTCGAAACCCCCGAAGCAGGAACCGCGGCCGAAGCCCCGGCGGCCGGCTAGAGGATCTCCAGCTCCTGCAGGCGCTTGGCCATGCCGGCGCCGTCGGGCGAGTAGACCCACGGGACGCTGGAGCCCGTGTGGTCGCCGGTCTCGGAATGTCCGCCCGCCAGCACGGCCTCGCCGGTGGAGAGCTGGCGGATGCCGATCGCGGCGACCCGGTCTCCGTGCTCCCGGGCGAACTGCGAATAGATGGCCTCGTCGTGCTGGCCGTTGTCGCCGAAGAGGAGCCAGCGCATGTTGGGGAACTCCTTGGCCAGCAGTTCCAGGTTCCGGCGCTTGTGTTCCTGGCCGCTGCGGAACCAGCGGTCGTGGGTGAGGCCCCAGTCGGTCAGCAGCAGGGTTCCGGAGGGGTACATGTTGCGCGTGATGAAGCGGGCCAGCGTCGGGGCGGCGTTCCAAGGGCCGGTGGACAGGTAGATCACCGGCGCCTCGGGGTGTTCCACCAGCAGCCGGTCCATCAGGACGGCCATGCCCGGGGTCGCCATCCGGGCCCGTTCGTTGAGCACAAAGGTGTTCCACAGGGCCAGGAACGGCCGGGGGAGTGCCGTGACCATGATCGTGTCGTCAATGTCCGAGACGATGCCAAGGGTGGTGTCCGGGGAGATGACATAGATCATCGCCTCCGCAGGCTCGGTCCCTTCGGCCCGCAGCACGGCGCGGTGCCAGCCGGGCGTAAGTGAAACCGGGACCACGGTGTCCACGATGCCACCGCGGTCGGCATGCACCCGGGTGGTGATGCCGCCGATCTCGATCTCCACCTCAATGAACTGGATCGGGACAGACGTAAACGCGCGCCAGCCGCGGACATTCTGGTTGCCGTTCTGCGCCGCCTGCTCCGCCCGGCTGCCGGGTGTGGGCTTGCTCGTGAGCAGGACGCGGCCCAGTACCCGGACCCACTCGGTGGAGCCGTAGCCCTGGTAGGCGATGGTTTGCGGGCTGAACTTCCAGCGCCTGGCTGCCTTCAGGCGGAGGTGGTTGACCGAGTCCGAGACCCAGTGGGCCAGCCGGAAGGCCTGGCTGCCCGAGACTTTCCTGTCCGGCTGCGGTTGCTGCGCTGGTTCCTGCGAGGCCAATTCCATAACTCCACTCTCCCACAGCGGCGCGTCCTGCCGGCGATTGGTCCGCCGGTCAGGCGTCGCCCAGCAGTTCACGCAGCCTGGTGGCGTTGCGCACGGCGTTGCCGCCGCCGTCGTTGTTGAAATAGGCGTAGACGTCCTTGCCCGACGCCAGCCACTCGCGGGTCCGTTCCGCCCACCAGCCAAGTTCCTGGTCGGAGTAGGAGCCGGCGTAGAGGTGGTCCCGGTCGGGCCCGTGCAGCCGGACGTAGACGAACCCGGCGGTAGCACGCAGGATGCACGGCAGCTGCGCGCCGCTCATGACGCAGTAGGCGGCGCCGTGCCGTTCGAGCAGCTCATAGACCGCCGGGTGGTCCCAGCTGGGGTGGCGGAACTCCACGCTCACGCGGATCCACTCCGGCAGGGCGGCCAGGAAGTAGCCCAGACGGGCGTCGTCGCGCGCGAAATCCGGCGGCAGCTGGACCAGCAGCACGGCCCGCTTGTCACCGAGTTCGTGCCAGCAGCGGGTGATCCGCTCCGCCCAGACCTCCGGGCCGTAGAGTTTCTTGCCGTGGGTCAGGCCCCGCGGCGCCTTGACGGACATGGTGAAGCCCTCCGGCAGGCGGCGCTGCCACCCGGCGAAGGAGCTCTCCCGCGGCCAGCGGTAGAAACTCGCATTCAGCTCCACCGTGGTGAAGCGCGATGCGTAATGGGCCAGCCGGTCCCGTGCCGGCAGCCCGGGCGGATAGAGCACGTTCTCCCAGTGGTCGTAGCTCCAGCCGCTGGTTCCGATGTGCGCCACGCCGTGGCGGTGTACCCCGTAGTCCTGTTCCGGCATGTTGGGATCCTAGTGCCGGCAGGCCGCCCGTCCCAGCCCCCACGCAGCGGAACCCGTTGCCCCGCGCAGCGACATCCGGTGCCCGCGCAGCGACATCCGCCCCGCAATCTGCCACGTCGTCCTCGGCCGCCAGCACGGCGTGTGGCACTGTAAGACCCATGGCACGCATCGAGGATTACGCAATGGTCGGCGATCTGCACACCGCCGCATTGATCAGCACGGAAGGCTCCATCGACTGGCTGTGCCTGCCCCGCTTCGACTCGCCGGCCTGCTTCAACGCCCTGCTGGACAGCCCCAAGGCCGGCCGCTGGCTGCTCGCGCCCGCGTCCGGCGGCGAATGCACCCGGCGGCACTACCGCAAGAACACCCTCATCCTGGAAACCGAATGGGAAACCGACGAGGGCAAGGTCAAGGTGATCGACTTCATGTCGCCCCGCGACGGCGCGGCGGACATCGTGCGGATCGTGGTGGGGATCCGCGGCACGGTACGGATGCGCGGCGAGCTGGCCCTGCGCTTCGACTACGGCCACATCGTCCCCTGGGTGCGCCGCGACGAGCACGGGATCCACGCCGTGGCCGGCCCCGACGCCGCATACCTGGTCACCGAGGCCCCGCTCCGGGGCGAGCACATGCAGACCGCCAGCGACTTCACCGTCAAGGCTGGCCAGCGCATTCCCTTCGTGCTGACCTGGGCACCCAGCCACCTCGGCCGCCCGCGCAAGGTGGATCCGGAAGGCGTGCTTGAAGCCACCGAATCGTTCTGGCAGCAGTGGTCGGCCAAGTGCCGGGTCACCGGCCCGTACCGCGATGCCGTGCTGCGCTCGCTGATCACCCTCAAGGCCCTGACCTTCGCCCCGACCGGCGGCATCGTGGCCGCCGTGACCACGTCGCTGCCGGAGGAGCTCGGCGGGGAACGCAACTGGGACTACCGCTACTGCTGGCTGCGGGACGCGACCCTGACGCTGCAGGCCCTGCTCGCCTCGGGCTACTCGGAGGAGGCCGCCGCGTGGCGTAACTGGCTGCTGCGCGCGGTGGCGGGGGATCCGGCCGATCTGCAGATCATGTACGGCCTGCACGGCGAGCGAAGGCTGCCGGAAATGACGCTGGACTGGCTGGCCGGCTATGAGGGGTCGGCGCCGGTGCGGATCGGCAATGCCGCAGCCGGGCAACTGCAGCTGGACGTCTGGGGCGAGGTCCTGGACTGCCTGGCCCTTACCCGGAGTTCACTGCTGCACGACGGCGATGACTCCTGGGACGTCCAGGTGGCGCTGATGGAGCATCTGGAGACCGCCTGGACCGGGCCGGACAACGGTCTCTGGGAGATGCGCGGACCGCGCCGGCATTTCACCCACTCCAAGGTGATGGCCTGGGTGGCGGCGGACCGCATGGTCAAGGGCGTCCGGGATTCCGGCCTCCCCGGCCCGGCGGATCGCTGGGAAGCGCTCCGCGACACGATCCACGCCGACGTGATGGCCAACGGTTTCGACGCCGAACGCAACACCTTCGTCCAGTCCTACGGCCGGCCCGAACTGGACGCCAGCCTGCTGCTGATCCCGCGCGTGGGGTTCCTGGCTCCGGATGATCCGCGGGTGGTCGGCACCATCGAGGCGGTGCAGCGGGAGCTCACCCATGACGGCTTTGTGCTGCGCTACCGGCAGGAACAGAGCGACGACGGCGTGCCGGGCGGCGAAGGCGTCTTCCTCGCGTGTTCGTTCTGGCTGGTGGAGGCGCTGCTGGGTGCGGGCCGGCGCCGCGAGGCAAGGGAGCTGTTCGAACGGCTGCTGGCGCTGCGCAACGACGTCGGGCTGCTGAGCGAGGAATGGGACGTTCAGGAGGCGCGCCAACTGGGGAACACCCCGCAGGCCTTCAGCCACTTCGCACTGGTGCGCAGCGCACTCGAACTGCAGGCCGACGGCCACTGACGGCATGCTCCAATGGTGTCCTGGCACCGGCTGACGGCGGCGAAATCCGCCGGACCGGGACCGGCCGCCGGACTTTCCTCCAGAGCTTAGATAAGTATACTTACTAATATCCCCGCACGGGGTGCAGGATTGAAGGAGTATGCAATGGCTGGATATTTCGAGCTCGTGGATGCGCCCGACGGCGGCTACCGGATTCGGATGATGGACGCTGCCGGCGGCCTGATGGCCGTCTCGGTCACGTTCCCCACCAAACGCGCGGCCGTGGCGGGCATTGCCCAGGCGCGGGAGATCGCCGGAACCGGCCTGATCCGGGACCGCAGCGGCGACGGCCAGTCCGCAGTGATGGCCTCGCTGGCGAAGCGGCGGACCGGCGGCGGCACGGGACGCGGCTCCTCGCTCTCCGGCGGCACCCTGGCGGCCACGAAGCGCACCCGTGCCCACCACTGACCCGTCGTCGGCCGGGCAGCACCAGGCCGCAGTCCTCTTCGACGTCGACGGAACCTTGGTCGACTCCTCCTACATCCACACGCTCGCGTGGTGGCAGGCCTTCAGGCAGGCCGGCTACGACGTGCCGATGGCCAGCATCCACCGCTCGGTGGGAATGGGCGGGGACAGGATCCTTGACCGCCTGCTGCCGGAAGACCGCGACACGTTCGGCGACGCCGACATCATGACCTCCCACGCCGCGGTGTTCTCCACCTTCTGGCCCTCGCTCCGGCGGCTCGACGGCGCCCGGGACCTGCTGGCGCAATGCTTCGACGCCGGTCTCGCCGTCGCCCTCGCGTCCTCGGCAAGGGACCGCGACCTGGAGATTCTCCGCAACACCATCGACGCCGACGCCTACATCCACGCCGCCACCAGCTCGGCTGACGCGAAGGAAAGCAAGCCCTCGCCGGACATCCTCGTCGCGGCGCTCAAGGCCGTCGGCGTCCCCGCCGGCAACGCCGTATACGTGGGGGACGCCGTCTGGGATATTTACGCTGCCGGGAAGCTGGACATCCCGGCGATCGGGCTCACCTGCGGGGGCACCAGCGAAGCCGAACTCCGCGAAGCCGGCGCCGTGGAGGTCTATGAAAGCCCGCGCGCGCTGCTGGACAACCTCGCCGGCAGTGCCATCGGCAAGCTGGCCGCGCGCGTCCGCGGCAGCTGACCCACCGGCCCTGCCGGGCTGCGCTCCGACTCTTCCTTCCAAATTTCCCCTCCAGACCGCGACCGAAAGGCAAGCACATGAAGGCACTTACTTGGCAGGGCAAACGTTCTGTGAGCGTTGAAGAAGTTCCCGACCCGGTGATCCAGGAACCCACCGACGCGATCGTGCGCATCACGTCGACGGCGATCTGCGGCTCCGACCTGCACCTCTACGAAGTCCTCAGCCCCTACATGCACAAGGGCGACATCATCGGCCACGAGCCGATGGGCGTCGTCGTGGAAGTGGGCAGCGCCGTCACCAACCTGGCCAAGGGCGACCGCGTGGTCATCCCGTTCAACATCTCCTGCGGCCACTGCTTTATGTGCAGCCAGGGCCTGCAGTCCCAGTGCGAGACGACGCAGGTCAAGGAAAAGGGCTCCGGAGCCTCGCTCTTCGGCTTCTCCGAGCTGTACGGCTCCGTGCCGGGCGGGCAGGCGGAGTACCTGCGGGTGCCGCACGCTGACTACGGACCCATCAAGGTGGGGGCGGAACTCCCGGACGAACGCTACCTCTTCCTCTCGGACATCCTGCCGACCGCCTGGCAGGGCGTGAAGTACGCCGACGTGCCCGAGGGAGGCACCCTCGCGGTGATGGGCCTGGGGCCGGTGGGACAGTTCGCGTCCCGGATCGGCAAGCACTTCGGCCTGCGCGTCATCGGCGTCGACCCGGTGCCCGAGCGCCGGGCGATGGCGGAACGGCACGGCATCGAGACCCTGGATTACTCCAAGGGCGTCGCCGACGAACTGCGCTCCATGACGCAGGGCCGGGGTGCCGATTCGGTGGTGGACGCCGTCGGGATGGAAGCCCATGACTCGCCCGTGGCCTCGTTCGCCCAGCACGCGGCCGGGCTGCTGCCGGAGAAGCTGGCCCAGAAGGCCTTCGAGACCGTCGGGGTGGACCGGCTCTCCGCGCTCCACACAGCGCTGGACGCAGTCCGGCGCGGCGGCACCGTCTCCCTCAGCGGCGTGTACGGCGGAACGGCCTCCCCGATGCCGCTGATGCACATGTTCGACAAGCAGATCCAGCTGCGAATGGGCCAGTGCAACGTCCGGCGCTGGACCGAGGACCTGCTGCCGCTGGTGGAGTCGGACGCGGACCCGCTGGGTGTCATGGACCTCGTGACGCATCAGGCCAGCCTGGATGAGGCCCCCGCGATGTACGAGAAATTCCAGAAGAAGCAGGACGGCTGCATCAAGGTGGTGCTGAAGCCCTGACCGGACCTGGCGGTGAGCCCCGCGGCCGCCTCAGCCGGCGGGAAACTTTCTCCAGAGCTTCAGGAAGGCCCGCTCTGAGGCGGCCGCCAGGTGCTCTTCCTTGGCGTGCAGCCTGCCGTAGCTGAAGCCGTTCTCACCGCTGCGCAGCGCGCGACCGCCCAGCTCGGCCAGCCGTTCGCGGGCCACGACGCTGTCCTGGTTCAGGCCCAGGAGCTGCTGGATCCGCCGGGCCGACTTGGCCAACCGCTTCGCGCCGCGGCGCTTCTTCCTGTCCGGCGCCAATCCATCGGGGGCCTCCTTCGGCAGTGACAAGGCCAGCTCCGCGGAGTACCGCAGCCGTTTTGCCGCTTTGCGGACCTCATGCAGGCCCGCATTCCGGGCGGCGCCGCCGTCGTCGGCCGTGGGTGGAAGGGCCTTCACCGCGCGCTTCAAACGACGCCGGTCCTTGGCTACCAGCTTGCCGAACCTCGTCCCCGGAGCGCCGGCGGCCTTCGGCGACAGGGGCGCGTCGGCCAGGAATTGGTCCAGGGCCGCCAGCAGACGGGGGTAGCGCTCGTTCCCGAGCGCCTCGAGGACCGCTTCGAATCCGGCGGCCTCAAGTGCGTCGAGCTCCTCGTCGATCCGGATGGCGGCCGGGCCCTGCGGCCCGGACAGCGAGCGCAGCGCCTCGGGCTCCTGGGCGAGCAGCGTGGCCAGCCTCTCGTGGACCACGCCAGGGTCCCGGGCCGCCCCGAGCAGTCCCGAGAGCCACCGCAGTTCGGCGCGGAGCGGTTCCACTGCGTCGTCGTCGAACAACGGCCGGCCCGAAGCCAGCAGCGAGCGGAGGCGGCGCGCCGCAACACGCATCTGATGGACGGCTTCGGGTTGCTTCGACCGGACTCCGGGCGCATGCTGGCGCAGTTCAGCGAGCTGCTGTCCAAGATAGGCCAGCAAGGCCTCGCCCGCGGTGGTTGCCACGCTTCACTCTACGTCTTGGCGCAAGCCCCTGCAGTGCCGAGAGATGGCAGATCGCGGCAATGTTTGTCCCGGGCACTGCCGCGACGTGCCATCTCGGCATAGGCTGTCCGGGACCGGAATCGACCACGCCACCCTAGGAGCCCCGCATGACACACCAGCGCCACCTCGGCCGGGTCGCCGTCGTCACCGGAGCGGGTTCCGGGATCGGGCGGGCGGTGGCTCGGCTCATGCTGGCCGACGGCTACCGCGTGGTGCTGGCCGGCCGGCGGGAGAAACCGCTGCTGGAGACCGCGGCCGGGCACGCGCAGGCGCTCGCGTTTCCCTGCGACATCTCCCGGCCCGGCGACGTCGAACGGCTCTTCGCCGTAGCGCTTGAGCAGTGGGGCAGGGTGGACGTGCTGTTCAACAACGCCGGCGTGTTCGGCCCCGCGGCCTCGGTGGACGAGATCAGCGTCGAGGACTGGGAGGCCACGGTGGCCGTGAACCTGACCGGCTCCATGCTGTGCGCCGCCGCCGCGGTCCGGGCCATGAAGGCGCAATCGCCGCAGGGCGGCCGGATCATCAACAACGGCTCCATCGCGGCGCACTCACCCCGCCCCCGCACCGTGGCCTACACGGTCACCAAGCACGCCATTACCGGGCTGACCAAGAGCATTGACCTCGACGGCCGCGGCTTCGGCATCAGCTGCGGGCAGATCGACATCGGCAACGCCGCGACGGAGCTAATGGACGAGATTGGCGTAGGCGACGGCGCGCTCCAGGCCGACGGCAGCCGCCGGCCGGAGCCGACGTTCCCCGTCGAGGACGCGGCCCGCGCCGTGCTGCTGATGGCCGGCATGCCTGCCTCCGCCAGTGTGGGATCCCTCGTCATCACGGCCGCCGGGATGCCGTTCATCGGCCGCGGCTGACTCGTTAGGGCGGGCCTCGTGCCGCTGGCGCCCGGCCTACCCGGCGTGCCTAGAGCGGCAGCAGCCCGGACAGGTCGGCCCGCAGCCCCGAGGCGGCCACCCGGCCGGATTCGACGGCGTCGGCCCAGCTGAGCCGGCCGGTGACCATGGCAAGCCAGGTGGCGGCGTCGCATTCAATGACGTTAGGGGGAGTGCCGCGGGTGTGGCGCGGGCCCTCCACGCACTGGGTGACGCCGAAGGGCGGCACGCGGACCTCCACCGAGTTGCCGGGGGCCCGGGCGGTGACTTCCTCGAGGGAGTAGCGCACCGCCGTCGCGAGCGTATTGCGGGGCACTGCCGGGCCCTCAGGCGCAGCGGCGCCGGAGGGCTCGGGCGCGGCAGCGTCGGAGGGCTCGGGCGCGGCGGCGTCCCGCCAGGCGGCCAGCGCGGCGCGGCCCTCATCCACCGGGATCCGGCGCCGTGACACAGCCACGGCCTAGTCCAGCAGCGCCGAGACGGCGTGGCCGAGGCGGATCTTGCCAACCGGCCGGCCGCCGCCCAGCACCGGGTCAACCACCTTTTCCAGCACGGAAGAAACCTCCGGGATCTCGACGGCGCCCGCGGCGGCGAGCAGGGTCAGGCCCACGAGCGTCGTGGCGCGGACGTTGCCGTCCAGGACCTTGATCGCCACCGAGACGCCCTGCGGGGTGGCCATGACCAGCACGCCCTCGGCGCCGATCTTGGCGATGATTCCGAGCTCGTCCATCACGATCGTGTTGGCCTGGCCCCGGCCCTGCACGGCCCACGGGTAGTCCAGCATGGACGTCGCGATCGTGGCGGCGCGGGCGTTGGAGTTGTTGTCCCCCGGAGCCTTGGCCAGCCGCGAGAAGGCACGGGCCAAGCCGGTGAGCGACACCGCGGCCACCGGGGCGCCGCAGCCGTCGATGCCGAGGTGGGCGATCCGCTCGCCGCAGTACTCCTCGATCACGGAACGGATGCGCTGCTGCAGGGGGTGGTTGGGTTCCAGGTAGCTGTGCGTGTCCCAGCCGTTCTCCGTGCAGGCCCACAGGAACGCCGCATGCTTCCCGGAACAGTTGAAAGCCAGCCGGGATTTTCCGCGCTCCGTCTGAACCAGCCAGGTCCGGGCCGTCTCGTCCTCGGGCCAGGCGGCGGGGCACTGGAGTTGGTCCTCCTTGACGCCGGCAGCCTTCAGCATGCCCTCCACCACGTCCATGTGGTCGAGCGAGCCGACGTGGCTGCCGCAGGCGATCGCCACCTGGGCGCCGCGCAGCGGAACGCCGGACTGCATCGAGGCGAGCGCCTGCAGGGGTTTGAGCGTGGAGCGCGCGTAGATCGGCGTCGTTATGTCGCCGAGTTCGGTGACCACGTTGCCGTCCGCGGCCATCACGACGGCGGAGCCGATGTGGCGGGACTCGATGAAACCGCTGCGTTCAACAACTGCCAGTTCGACGGCGGACTCAACAGTGAAGGTGGCATGCGGGTTCAAGGGCATGCTGCAAGTCTATGGTGCGTTGCGGGCCCAGCCCGGTTACTCCACGGTGACCATGACAGACTGCCAGCCGGAAGCGCCGTCGGGCACAGGATCGGCGCGCTTGTCCGTCTGGACCTCGCCGGTGCCGTCGGTGGCGCGGACCTTGATGTAGTGCGGTCCCGGGGTTGCCTCCCAGTCGAAGGACCACTGCCGCCAGGTCACCACGGAGGCCTCGGCCGAGAGCACGGCCGCCGTCCACGGGCCGTTGTCGATCTGGACCTCCACCTTGGTGATGCCGCGGGTCTGCGCCCAGGCGGTGCCGCCGATTGCGACCTTTCCCGCAGCGACCTTGGCGAAGGACTTGGGGACCTCCACCCGGGCCATGGTTTTGATCGGGCCGCGCTCGGACCAGCCGCGCTGCGTCCAGTAGGCCTTGTTGTCCGCGAAGCGGGTCACTTCCAGGTCAACCACCCATTTGGTGGCCGAGACGAAGCCGTACAGCCCGGGGACCACCATGCGGACCGGGTAGCCGTGCTCCAGCGGAAGGGGCTCGCCGTTCATGCCGATCGCCAGCATCGCGTCGCGGTCGTCCTGCAGGACCTCCAGCGGAGTGGAGGCGCTGAACCCGTCGACGGACGTGGAGAGCACCATGTCCGCGCCGTCCTTGGGCCGGGCCATCTTCAGCACGTCACGAATGGGCATGCCCAGCCATTTGGCGTTGCCTGCCAGGTTCCCGCCGACGGGGTTGGAGACGCAGGTCAACGAGACGTGGGATTCGATCAACTGCGCATCCAGCAGGTCCTGGAAGCTGAGCCGCACTTCCTGTTCCACCAGGCCGTGGATCCGCAATTCCCAGGACCGGGCGTCGATTTCCGGCACGCTGAGCGCGGTGTCGATCCGGTAGAAATCCTTGTTCGGCGTGAGCCACGGGGTGACGCCGGGGGCCTTGGACTGGACGCCGGCGGGCACGGCGGCGGCGGCCTTGGCGGGGGCGGGCAGCTGCAGGGCTTCGCGGGCCTGGGCCACGTTGCTGCGGGCGGCGCTCAGGAGCCGTCCGCCCGTTGCAGCTGCGGCGGCAGCGACGGCGGTGATGCCGCTGGCGGTGAAGAAGGCGCGGCGGCTGGTGGCGGGACGGTCCGGCTCCTTGGCGCCGAGGTCCGACGCCACCTCCGGCCATTCCCGGGTCCGCCACAGCTTGCTGATCAGGAACCGGAGCACAACCAGGCCGGCCACGGTGCCGATCAGCGAAGGGATGGCGTCCAGCGGTTTCACACTGGCCCGGGTCACCACACTGGCCACGATCACCGCGCCCAGCAGCAACACGCCGGCCACGCCCAGAGCCCACTTGCGGAAGGCGACGATGCCCAGCACGCAGGCCAGCAGCAGGATGGTCAGGCCCATCCCCACGAACAGGGCGGCCTTGTCATTCGTGCCGAAGGTTGCGATGGCGAAGTCCTTCATCCACGGCGGAGTGAAATCGATGAAGGTCGAGCCCAGGGCGATCAGCGGCGTCGCGCGGGCCGTGAAGAAGGCGCCGATCAGCTCCGCGACGGCCAGCACGACGGCGGCCGAGACTACCCCGGCCAGCGCGGCCAGGGCGGTGGGGCCGGAGAAGAGTGCGGGCCGCTTCCTTCTCTGGTTCCCGGGCCGGGGGGTAGTGCCGGGCTGCGGGGTGCTGGGCGTCTTCATACTGGATGTTCGGAGCGGCGGAGCCCGCGGATTGTCCGGCCGGGGCGTGGGATGGGCATGCCTGGTGGACTGGACGGCTTCCCCGGCGACGCACATGCCCATCCTTGGGCGTGAGGGATGGGCATATGCGCATTATGTCCAGTGGCTGCGGCGTGGAGTGGGCATGTCCCGTGGAGCTCGGGTCCGGAATGGCACGTCGTGTGGACTGGGCGGCTTCCCCGGCGACGCACATGCCCATCCTTGGGCGTGAGGAGTGGGCATATACGCATTATGTCCAGTGGTTCCGGCGCGGAATGGGCATGTCCCGTGGAGCTCGGGTCCGGAATGGCACGTCGTGTGGACTGGGCGGCTTCCCCGGCGATGCACATGCCCATCCGTGGGCGTGAGGAGTGGGCATATGCGCATTATGTCCAGTGGCTGCGGCGTGGAGTGGGCATGTCCCGTGGAGCTCGGGTCCGGAATGGCATGCCCGATGGACTGGGCGGCTTCCAGGGACGGGCATGCCCATCCTTGGGCGTGAGGGATGGGCATATGCGCATTATGTCCAGTGGTTCCGGCGTGGAGTGGGCATGTCCCGTGGAGCTCGGGTCCGGAATGGCACGTCGTGTGGACTGGGCGGCTTCCCCGGCGACGCACATGCCCATCCTTGGGCGTGAGGAGTGGGCATATACGCATTATGTCCAGTGGCTGCGGCGCGGAGTGGGCATGTCCCGCTGGAACCGGGGCCCGTGGAGTGGGCATGTCCGCTGCAACCGTGGCCTGTGCGCAAATCCGGCGTGAGGAGTGGGCATGTCCGGTGGCAGTCACAGCTTAGGAGCCTGCAGGGTCCACAAAGTACCCTTGGGAACTGTGAAGGTACTTGTCATCGGCCCCGGCGGCCGCGAACACGCCATTGTCCGATCCTTGCTCGCCGACCCCAATGTTTCCGAGGTCCACGCGGCCCCGGGCAACGCCGGTATCAGCAGGCTGGTCCCCACACACGCCATCGACGCGAACAACCCCGACGCCGTCGCCGCGCTGGCTACCAAGCTCGCCGTCGACCTCGTGGTGGTCGGTCCGGAAGCCCCGCTGGCCGCGGGTGTCTCCGATGCCGTCCGCGACGCCGGGATCCCGGTGTTCGGCCCCAGCAAGGCCGCCGCCCAGCTTGAGGCCTCCAAGGCGTTCGCCAAGGAAGTCATGGCCGAGGCCGGCGTGCCCACCGCGATGGCCCGGGTGGCCTCCAACGCCGAGGAAGCCGCCGACGCGCTCGACACCTTCGGCGCCCCCTACGTCGTGAAGGATGACGGGCTCGCCGCCGGCAAGGGCGTCGTCGTCACCCGCAACCGGGACGAGGCGCTGGCGCACGCGCAGAGCTGCTTCGACGCCGGCGGCACCGTGGTGATCGAGGAATTCCTTGACGGCCCCGAGGTCTCCGTGTTTGTCCTCTGCGACGGCAGCACCACCGTGGCGCTCTCCCCGGCACAGGATTTCAAGCGCATCTTCGACAACGACGAAGGCCCCAACACGGGCGGCATGGGCGCCTACACCCCGCTCGATTGGGCCCCCGAAGGCCTCGTCCAGGAGGTCATCGACCGGGTCGCGCAGCCCACCGTCAACCAGATGGCCCACCGCGGCACCCCGTTCGTCGGCGTGCTCTTCGTCGGCCTCGCCCTGACCTCCCGCGGCACCCGCGTCATCGAGTTCAACGTCCGGTTCGGCGACCCGGAAACCCAGGCCGTCCTGGCCCGGCTCAAGACGCCGCTCGGCGGCCTGCTGATGGCCGCCGCCAAGGGCGAACTGGACAAGGTCCAGCCGCTGCGCTGGTCCAAGGAGTCAGCGGTCGCCGTCGTCGTCGCCGCCGAAAACTATCCCGGCACGCCCCGGACCGGGGACCGGATCCGCGGCCTGAAGAAGGTCGAAGCCATTGAGGGCGTGCACGTGATCCATGCCGGCACCAAGCTCGACGACGAGGGCAAGGTCGTCTCCGCGGGCGGCCGCGTCCTCGCCGTGGTGGCGCTCGGGACGGACCTCGTGGAGGCCCGCGAACGGGCGTACGACGGCGTCGAACTCGTCCAGCTCGACGGCGGCCAGTTCCGTACCGACATCGGCGGCAAAGCCGCCCGCGGCGAAATCAAGGTGACGGCGCCCGGCACAGCGGCTGCCGCGGCCGCCGCGGCGAAAGCGAAGGCCTGAGCATGAACGCAACTGAATCCGCGATGCCCGCCGGCGGCCTGCACACCGAGACGCTGGACCTGCCCGGCTGGAAGCATGTCTACTCCGGCAAGGTCCGCGACCTCTACGTCCCGGCGGACGCGTCCATCACCGAACGCGTCGGCCACGAGTGCGTCCTGGTTGTCGCGAGCGACCGCATCAGCGCCTACGACCATGTCCTCGCGAGCGAGATCCCGGACAAGGGGCGCATCCTCACCCAGCTGAGCCTGTGGTGGTTCGAGCAGCTGGGTGTGGAGCACCACGTGCTCGCGTCCACGGTCGACGGCGGCGTGCCTGCGGCGGTCGAGGGCCGCGCGATGATCTGCAAGAAGCTGGACATGTTCCCGGTGGAATGCATCGCCCGCGGCTACCTGACCGGCTCCGGGCTGGCCGAATACCGGCAGTCCGGGACCGTGTGCAGCATTCCGCTGCCGGCCGGCCTGGTGGACGGGTCCCGGCTTGCCGAGGCCATCTTCACCCCCTCCGCGAAGGCCGAGGTGGGCGAGCACGACGAGAACATCACCTACGACGCCGTCGTCGCGCTGGTGGGCCCGGACATCGCGGGCCGGCTCCGCGAGCTGACCCTGGAGATCTACACCAAGGCCGAGGAGATCGCCCGCGGCCGCGGCATCATCCTGGCCGACACCAAGGTCGAATTCGGCATCGACGCCGCGACCGGCGTCATCACGCTCGGCGACGAGGTCCTGACCCCCGACTCCTCGCGGTTCTGGGATGCCGCCACCTATGAGCCGGGCAAGGCACAGCCGTCATATGACAAGCAATACGTGCGGGACTGGCTGACGTCGGCCGAATCGGGCTGGGACAAGTCCTCCGACACGCCGCCGCCGGCGCTGCCGGCCGACGTCGTCGCCCGCACCCGCAGCCGCTACGTGGAAGCTTACGAGTTGCTGACGGGCCGGGCCTTCGCCTAGCCGTCCGCCTTCGCCTGGCGCCCGGCCGTCCGCCTAGCTTCCGGCAGCGGCGGCTTCGGCGCGGCGCTGGGCCAGCCGGATTTCCAGCACGGCGTCCATGGCCTGCTGGACCCGGTCCGAGGCCCCGGCCGCGCTGAACTCCTTTTGCGCTTCCTCGAGATAGACGAGTGCTTCCTCGGACTCGCCGGCGGCCTTGAGCGCCTTGCCGAGCAGCAGGGCCACCTCGCCGGCGACGTGTTTGGCCAGCGAATCCCGTTCGGCGTGGATTTCCCGCAGCTTCTGTACCGCGCCGACGATGTCCCCGGTGAGGTACAGCCAGCGTGCCCGGATGAAGGCCACCTCGAGCCGGTCGGTCTTGTTGCCGCCCACGATCGAGAGGGCCAGCTCGGCGCGCTCGATCGAGGACAGGGTTTCCGGTTCGACGATCCCGGAGGACAGACGGACCGCGGCGGAAGCCTTGTTAAACCGGGCCCAGAGGTCGATGTCGTTCGCCGGGGAGAGCAGCTTGGCCGCCTTCTCGTGGTACTTGATGCCTTCGGCGTAGTCATGCCGCATGAACGCCACGTTCCCGATCACCCAGGCGACCTCTCCGGCCAGCTGGGAGATGGACTGGTCATCCATCTGGTCGTTCATGTCCTGGCAGTACTGCCACGCCTCGTCGAGCCGGCCGCTTTCGGCGAGGGCGCCGATCAGGGCGCGCAGCGCGCCGATGATCAGGGTGGAGCCCTTAGGCAGCTGGGCGCAGAGCCGCACCGCTTCCTGGGCGTGCTCGACGGCGACCGCCAGCTGGCCCTGGCCGTGGCACACGGCGGCAAGCATCTGCCGGGCGCGCACCCCGAGGCCGGCCGATTCGGCAGCCATCGGGTGGTCCAGCAGCCGCTGTACCAGGTTCTGGCATTCCTTGAGCTGGCCCTGCTTCATCAGGCATTCGGCCTGCATGTAGGTCATGTTCCACCAGGCGCTGGTGTTCTTCCCCTCCAGCGCGATCTGGGCGGCCGTGGCGGCGTGGCTGGCGGCCAGCGGATAGTCGCGCAAGTCCCAGGCCTGCCGCGCGTACAGCCCGGCGAGCACGTATTCGGCGTCGCTGACGGACACGGGCTGGCTCCAGGCCTCCAGCGCCTTGGGGGCGAGCTCCAGCCGGCGGGCGAGCTCTTCGATGACGTCCGCGGTCGGTTCACGGCGGCCGGTCTCCAGTAGCGAGATGTAGCTGGGTGAAAACAGGTCCTTACCCAGTTCGGCCTGGGTGAGGCCGCGTTCCAGCCGTTCCGCTCGGAGTTTTTCCCCGAATCCGTTCCCCACGGGATCCTCCTAATTCCGGACAGTCGATGTACTAAATGCTTGACAGTCTCTGTGCAAGTAATTTTACAATGTATGTCAACAAGGGCTGGTGCTGGCTTTGTAACTTTCCGAATCGTATTTCCGACTCGTATTGAGGAACCCACATGTTTAAGAAGATTGCTGCCTCTGTCGCCTTGGCTGGGGCTCTGGCGTTCTCCGCAGCGGCTCCCGCAGTGCTGTCAGTAAGTGCCATCGGTAACTGGCCGGACCCCATGAGCAACAGCACCCTGGCGATCGGCAACTGGCCCGATCCCATGAGCTCGAGCAATGGCACCCTCTCGGCCATCGGCAACTGGCCGGACCCGATGTCCAACTCCACCAACATCGGCAACTGGCCGGACCCGATGTAACCAACGCTCCAGGCAGCCCCGGGACACCCAAGGTGTGTCCCGGGGCTGTTCTTTGCCCCGGTCCCTCCGTCGATTGCTCCGAAGCGGACCCTTATGACGGGTCTAAACGGCGGTTGCGGAGCAGTCGATGGGGTACGGCGGCGGTGGACGGTGCGGGCGCCGTCGGAAGGGCGCAAATATCGCCGGCACACAAAAGAGGGCCTTCCGATTGGAAGACCCTCTTTAGATTGGTCGGGATGACAGGATTTGAACCTGCGACCTCGTCGTCCCGAACGACGCGCGCTACCAAGCTGCGCCACATCCCGATCCGTTACTTCAAAAGCAACTTCACAAGAGTATCCGATTCCGGCCCCGGATGCGAAATCGGCGCCGTCGAAGCGCCGCCCGAGCTTCGTCGAAGCGCCGCCGGAGCGGAGGAATCAGACGAGCGAGTCCTTCCAGGCGCCGTGCAGCTTGGCGAAGCGCCCGCCGCCGCCGATCAGCTCCGCCGGTGTGCCGTCCTCCACCACCCGGCCGTCATGGACCACGAGCACCCGGTCCGCGGTCTCCACGGTGGAGAGCCGGTGCGCGATGATCAACGCCGTGCGGCCCGCCTCGCCGGAGCTGACGCCCTGCAGCAGGCTCGCCAGCCCGGCCTGGACCATCCGCTCGGACGGGATGTCCAGCGAGGACGTCGCCTCGTCGAGGATCAGGACGGCGGGCCGGGCCAGGAAGGCCCGGGCAAAGCTGATCAGCTGGCGCTGCCCGGCCGAGACCCGGCCGCCGCGCTTGTTGACGTCGGTGTCGTAGCCCTCCGGGAGCGCCGAGATGAACTCGTGGGCGCCGACGGCCTTTGCGGCGTCCTCGATCTCCTGCCGGGAGGCCTCGGGCCGGCCCAGGGCGATGTTGTCCGCCACCGATCCGCTGAACAGGAAGGCCTCCTGGGTGACCATGACGACGTTCCGGCGCAGGTCCGCCGTCGTCAGCTGCCGCAGGTCCACGCCGTCGAGCGTGAGCGAGCCGGAGGAGACGTCGTAGAAGCGGGCGATCAGCTTGGCCAGCGTCGACTTACCGGCGCCGGTCTGGCCCACCAGCGCGACCGTCTGGCCCGCGGGAATGTGCAGGTCCATGGCCGGGATGATGACCGGGCCGTCGCCGTAGCGGAACTCGACGTTCTCGAAATCGATGCTGCCCTTCGCCTCGGGCAGGGCCACGGGGTTTTTCGGCGGCCGGACGGTGGGTATTTCCTCCAGCAGCCCGGAGACCTTTTCCAGCGCCGCCTGGGCGCTCTGGAAGGAGTTGTAGAACATCGCCATCTGGTCCACCGGCTGGAAGAACCGCTTGGTGGACAGGATCAGGGCCAGCAGCACGCCGACGGCGAGCTCGCCGCTGAGGACGCGGAAGCCGCCGGAAAGCAGCACGACCGCGACGCAGACGTTCCCGATCAGCACCAGGCCGGGCTGGAAGACGCCGTTGAGGTTGATGGAGCGGACGGTGACCTTGCGGTACTCCTCGGAGAGTTCGGCGTAGCGCTCGGCGTTCTGGCGCTCCTTGCGGAAGGCCTTGACCGCACGGATACCGGTCATGGTCTCGACGAAGTGCACAATCAGCCGGGCCGAGACGACGCGGGATTCGCGGAACGCTATCTGCGAGTGCTTCTGGTACCAGCGGGCCAGGAAGTACATCGGCACGCCGGCCGCGAGCACCAGCAGCCCGCTGCGCCAGTCCAGGGCAAACACCGTGACGGCGGTGAAGATCATGAACAGCATCCCGGAGGCGAGCGAGCTGACCCCCGAGTCGAGGAGTTCGCGCAGGGCCTCAAGATCCGAGGTCTGCCGGGCGATGATGCGTCCCGAGGTGTACTTCTCGTGGAATTCCAGGCTCAGCCGCTGGGTCTGCCGGAAGACCCGCACGCGCAGGTCCAGCAGCATCGCCTGGCTCAGGCGCGCCGTCGAGGTCACGTACAGGGCGGTGAGCCCGGCGGTCGCGACGGCCGCGGCGAGGTACGCGACGCCGGCCAGCACCAGCGGGAGGTTGTCCCCGGCGCGCAGGGCAGGCAGGGCGTGGTCAATGCCGAAGGCAATCAGGGCCGGCCCGGCGACGCGGGCGGCCTGGGACAGCACGACGGCGGCGATGGTCAGCCAGAAACGCAGGCGGACGGGACGGATCAGCGAGCCGAGCAGGGCCAGGGAGCGACGCCGGACGGCCTTGCTCTCGGATTTGGAAAGGTGGGCGTTGTCCTCGTTGGCGGTGCCGAAGGTGGCCGTGCTCATCGCGACACCTCCTCGGCCTCGAGGGCGGACAATTCGGAGTCCAGGTCCCTAGGTTCCGGGTCCAGGCTGGCGATCACGTAGCGGTAGTGGCTGTTCTCCGCGAGCAGTTCGGTGTGGGTGCCGACGGCGGAGATCCGGCCGTCCTGCAGCAGGGCCACGCGGTCGGCCAGGGCCACGGTGGAGGGACGGTGGGCCACGATCAGGGTGGTGGTGTCAGCGAGCACCTCACGGAGCCTTGCCTCGACGAGTTCCTCGGTGTTCACGTCCAGCGCGGAGAGCGGATCGTCCAGGACCAGCACCTTCGGCTGGGCCGCGACGGCCCGTGCCAGGGCGATGCGCTGCCGCTGGCCGCCGGAGAGGCTGAGGCCCTCCTCGCCGATCAGGGTGTCCAGTCCCTCCGGCAGGGAGTAGGCGAAGTGGGCCTGGGCGGTGTCCAGCGCCTCGGCCAGGATCTGCTCCCGGCGCTCCTCCGTCTCGTGCCCCTGCACGCCGAGGAGCACGTTGTCCCGGACGGAGTTGGAAAACAGGGTGGTGTCCTCGAAGGCGACGGCGACGACGGTGCGCAGCTCCTCCACGCTGAAGTCGCGCAGGTCCACGCCGTCGATCGTGACCGAGCCCGCCGTGACCTCGAACAGGCGCGGCACCAGCTGCAGCAGGGCACTCTTGCCGCTGCCGGTGATGCCCACCAGGGCCATGGTCTCGCCGGGGCGGATGTCAAGGCTGATGTCCTTGAGGATCGGCTTGTCCGGTGCGTCCTCGAAGGCGAAGGTGGCGTTGTGGAAGCCCAGGGCGCCCTTGAGCTCGGCAGGCCGGCGCGGCTGCGGCGGGCTGGTGATGGTGTTGACCGAGTCCATTACCTCAAAGTGCCGGTCCACGGCGGACTTGGCGGTGAGCGCCATCGCCAGCAGCATGCCGCAGAACTCCACCGGTGCGGCGATCACGGCGGCGGTGGCGAAAAAGGCTACGAGCGAGCCGATGCTCAGCTGCCCGTCGGCCGCGAGCATGACGCCGACGACGAGCCCGGCACCGAGGGCGAGTTCTGGCAGCAAGGTGACGACGAGGCTAAAGGCGGCCAGGTGCTTGGCCTTCGCGATCTCGGTCTGGCGCAGTTCCTCGGCCTGTTCATTGAAATTTTCGAGCGCCTCGCGGCTGCGTCCGAAGGCTTTGAGCACGCGGATGCCGTGGACGGACTCCTCGACCGTGGTGGCGAGGTCTCCGGCCTGGTCCTGGCTGCGGCGGGCCACCTTGCTGAAGCGGGTCCGGAACCGGAAGCCGTAGATCATGATCGGCACGGCGGCGGCCAGGAAGATCAGGGCCAGCTGCCAGCTCATGGAGAACATCACGACGACGCCGATCACCACGGTCAGCGTGGTGACCACGAGCATGATCGCCCCGAACGCCATCCAGCGCCGGAGGAAGTTCAGGTCTGTCATGGCGCGCGAGAGCAGCTGACCGGAACCCCAGCGGTCATGGAAGGAGACGGTCAGGTCCTGCAGATGGTCGTAGAGCGACACCCGCATCCGGGTTTCCACCGTGGTGGCCGGGTTGATGACGAATTGGCGGCGCAGTGCCACCAGCCCGGCTTCGGCGATGCCCAGCAGCAGGATCACGGTCGAGGCGATCCAGACGGCCTGGCTGCTGCCGCCGGGCCTCAGCCAGTCGTTGATGAGTACGCGCAGCACCTGGGGGATGGCCAGGGCGACGATGCTGGCCAGCAGGGCGGACAGCAGGCCCATGACCAGCCGCGGCATGATCGGTCTGACGTGCGGATAGAGACGGCTGATTGATGAGAAAAACGGAGTCTGCTTGGCCATGCCTGCTTCTTAACTGCAACTGCGAAATGGATTACGCAACTGGATGTAGTTTCCTGTAGCAACTACCCTAGGCCATCGCGTGACCCGGTTCACAGGATATCGGGCCGTTCCGGAATCTGTCCCAGTAATTATGTTCCGCAATGGCACGGGGAGGTGCGGGCTTTCCCTGGGGCATGCCCATCGCTCGGCATGCCAGCGGGACATGCCCATGGTTCGACCGTACGAGTTCTGGACATGCCCGCTCCTCGAGCACACGGGTTCGGGACATGCCCGTTCCGCGGACGCTCCGCTGAGCATGCTCATTCTTCGCGACCGCCCTTGGGGGACATGTCCATCCCTGGACGCCGGGCGTGGGCAGGATGCCGTTATGTCCATCCCTGGGCGGGAAGACAGGGCATGTCCCGCGGGGAGCAAGTGCCGGGGGTGGGCATGTCCCGCGGAGAGTCAGAGCGCGGGGGTGGGCATGTCCCTCCGGAGCTGGCGCGGGGGAGGCGCCGACGGGCTCAGGGCCGGGCGGTGAGGGTGAGCAGCACGGCCTCGGGCTTGCAGGCGATCCGGACCGGGGCGAAGCGTGAGGTGCCGATTCCGCCGGAGACGTTGACCGGCGTCGTGCGTCCGTTGCTTTCCCAGTCGTGCAGTCCCTTGGCACGCCAGGTGGGCAGGTCACAGTTGGCCACGAGGGCGCCGTAGCCCGGGACGCAGATCTGGCCGCCATGAGTGTGGCCGGCCAGCAGCAGGTCCGCGGCGTCCTCGGTGAAGTGGTCCAGCACCCGCTGGTACGGGGCATGCGCGACGGCGATCCGCAGGTGCGGTTTGGCGTCCTGGCCCTTGGTGCCGCGCGGCCAGCCGGCGTAGCGCTCGAGGCGAAGGTGCGGGTCGTCGACGCCGGAGAAGTCCACGCGCAGGCCCTTGATCACGAGCGACTGGCAGCGGTTGGTCAGATCCACCCAGCCGCCCATGCCGAAGCCTGACCGGAGCCGCGGCCAGTCGAGCTCGACGGGGTCGGGACGCGATTTGGACGGCCCCAGCAGGTAGGATGCCGGGTTCTTCAGCCGCGGCGCGAAGTAGTCGTTCGAGCCGGGGACGAAGACTCCCGGGAACTCCATCAGCGGCCGCAGCGCCTCCAGCAGGGGATCGACTGCCTTGGCGTGGCTGAGGTTGTCGCCGGTGTTCACCACCAGGTCCGGCTCCAGCCCGGCGAGGGAGCGCAGCCACGCGGCCTTGCGGTTCTGGCCGGGGACGAAATGGATGTCGCTCAGGTGCAGCACGCGGAGCGGCCCGTACCCCGCCGGCAGGATGGCGAGCGACTCTTCCCGCAGCACGAACTGGTTCTTCTCCCACAACCCGTAGCCGCCCGCGGCGGCGCCCGCGGCGGCGCCGGCGGCGGCGGTTACGGCAAAGCCGCGCCCGATGCTTCGGGCGCGGCTGGCCAGGGTGGTTCCGGCGGTCACTACTTTCCGTTCCCGGGCTTCTTTGGCGTCGACGGGGCCGGCGCGGGGGATGACGGCGCCGGTGCCGGGTTCTGCGTCGCCGGCGGCATGAAGTTGTTGTTCCGGCCCGCGTCGTTGTTGGTCGGCTGCTGGTACGGCTCGGACAGCAGGTTCGACGGCGGTTCCGGGAACGGCTCGGCGCCGTGCGAGGGGGCGATCTCGGCCATGAACTTGGAGAACATCGGCCCGGCGATCATGTAACCGTCGATGCCTTCGTAAAACTGG
This sequence comes from Arthrobacter sp. 05L428, assembly GCF_056397665.1. Taxonomy (NCBI): domain Bacteria; kingdom Bacillati; phylum Actinomycetota; class Actinomycetes; order Micrococcales; family Micrococcaceae; genus Arthrobacter; species Arthrobacter sp. 05L428. Next base: position 51,580 of record NZ_JBFTNW010000001.1, read on the forward strand.
CCGTTGACAGTGATGTTCTGCCCGGAGCGTCCCTGGTCGCCGAGCGGGTCGCCAAACCAGGCCGCCGTCGCCAGACCGGTGGTGTGCCCGACCACCCAGGTGGAGCCGTTGTTGTTCGAGGTACCGGTCTTCGCCGCGATCGGGAAGTTTGTCACAGTGGAAATGCGCGGCTGGATGAGCGAGCCGGAGCCCCGGTTCAAGACTTCCTGCAGCGCGTAGTTCACACCGCGCGCAACCTCGGGCTTGAGGGCGTCCCGGCAGTTCGTGGCCTGGGCGGGCAGCTTGGCCCCGGTCGCATCCGTCACGGAGGTGATGGCGATCGGCTCGCAGTAGCGGCCGTCGTTGGCGAAGGTGGCGAAGGCGCTGGCCATGGTCAGCGGCGCGGTCTGGGTGGAGCCGAGGAGGTTCGACAGCATCGACATGTTGATCTTCGGGTTCGGTTCCTTGATCCTCCCGTTCGCATCCAACACAATCTTCTGGTTCTGGTCACGGGTGGGCAGGCCGGAGTGCAGTCCTGCCGCGTCCACGATCTTTTGGATCCCGCAGAAGTCGAGCTGCGCGGCCGAGGCGAAGGTAATGGTGTTGATCGAGTTGTAGAGACCCTTCAGCACCGTCATGGGCCTGTAGTAGTCCGGCTCCGCGTTCTGGAGGTCCTCGGCGGCACCCAGTTGCGCGTCGTGTTCCGGGGTGCTGTAGGCGCCCGTGGTGACGCCGCAGGAGTTCCGCCACTGGAAGTCCAACGGGTATCGGCGCACGGAGCCGTCCACCACGGTATTCATGGACTTGCCCTCGTCCAGCCATTCGGCGAAAGTGAACGGCTTCATAGTGGAGCCCGGCTGGGCGCCGCCGAGGCCATTAAGGTCATTGCCCTTGTCGTCGTACTTGTCGACGTTAAAGTTCAGCTGGGTGTCGAACTTGCCCTTGCCCGGCAGCCAGGACGTGTTCTGGGCCATGTTGGTAATCTTGCCCGTCCCCGGCTCCACGGAGACCAGGGCTGCACCCCACTTGTTCGGGTTCGCACCGGCAGCGGCGTCGACCTGCGCCTGCGCGACCTTCTGTGCCTTGGGCTCCAGCGTGGTCTTGATGGTCAGGCCGCCGCGGAAGATCTTCCGCTCGCGTTCCTTGGTGTCCGCCCCGTACGCCGGGTTGTTGAGCAGGAGGTGCAGCACGTAATCGCAGAAGTACGGCGACGTCGGCGAGTAGGCGCAGCCCTGGCGCGGCTGGGTCACCTTGGTCTTGACCGGGGTGGCGACGGCGGCGTCGTACTGCGCCTGCTTGATCTTGCCCTGCGAGAGCATGGCCTTGAGGACCAGGTTGCGGCGGACCTTCGCGTTGTCCGGGTTGGTGATCGGATCGTAGAAGGACGGGCTGTTCACAACGCCGGCCAGGAGCGCGGCCTGCGGCAGCGTCAGATTCTTGGCCGAGGTGCTGAAGAACAGCCGGGAGGCCGCCTCGATGCCGTAGGCGTCGCGGTTGAAGAAGACGATGTTCAGGTAGCCCTCAAGGATCTGTTCCTTGGTGAACTTCTTCTCCAGCGCGATTGCCAGTTTCATCTCGCGGAGCTTGTCGCCGACGCCCTTGTTGACACCGTTCAGCAGGACCTGGTCGCCCTTGCCCTCGGACTCCAGGGAGGAGTTGATGACGTTGTTCACGTACTGCTGGGTGATGGTCGAGGCGCCCTGCTTGTTCCCGCGCGCGGTGGCGACGAGCGCGCGGAGAATACCGGTGGTGTCGACGCCACCGTGCTCGTAGAAGCGGCTGTCCTCGATGGCGATCACCGCGTCCTTGATGTACGGCGACATCTGGTCCAGCGACACGCGGGTGCGGTTCTCAAGATAGAGGTTGGCGATGACGCTGCCATCCGCGGCCAGGATCTTGGTCGACTGGCTCGGCGGGTCAACCTTCAGCTCGGCCGGCAGGGTCTCGAAGAACTTGATCGAACCGCTTGCTGCGTTGCCGGAGACGGCGGCCGCAGGGACCAGCAGGCCCGCCATCAGGACACCACAAATCGCGCTCACGCCCAGGAAAAGGATGAGCTTTCCGAGGGTGGTGGCCGTGTCGAATAAAGGGTTCTTACCAGTCGCCATGTTTTCCACTTTACCGGCAAGGACTAGGCTTTACTTCATGACCAAATGGGAGTACGCCACGATTCCGCTCATTATCCACGCGACAAAGCAGATCCTCGACCAGTGGGGAGACGACGGCTGGGAGCTCGTCCAGGTTGTTCCGGGCCCCGATGGAAACGGCCTGGTTGCCTACTTGAAGCGGGAGAAGAACTAGCCATGAGCATCCCCGAAACGGCGGCTCCGGCACAGGCCACGAGCCCCGCCAACACGGTCCAAAGTGACGCCGGCACCGGCGCGTCGTCCGCCGTCGAACAGCGCCTGGCCGAGCTCGGCCTGACCCTTCCCGAGGTTGCCGCCCCGGTGGCCGCCTACGTTCCGGCCGTCATCTCCGGCAACCACGTCTACACCTCCGGCCAGCTGCCTTTCATCAACGGCAAGCTTGAAGCCACCGGCAAGGTCTCCTCCGGGACCGAAGGGACCTCGGACGAGTCGACCGTGTCCCCGGAAGCGGCCAAGCGCTACGCCGAGGTCTGCGCCGTCAACGCGCTGGCCGCCGTGAAGAGCGTCATTGGCGACCTGGACCGGATCACCCGGATCGTCAAGGTGGTCGGCTTCGTCTCTTCCGATCCATCGTTCACCGGCCAGCCCGGCGTCATCAACGGCGCCTCCGAGCTCCTGGGCAAAGTCCTTGGCGACGCCGGCCAGCACGCACGTTCCGCCGTCGGCGTTTCAGTTCTGCCGCTCGACTCTCCGGTCGAAGTCGAACTGATCGCCGAATTCGCCTAGAGGGCCGGTCGCTTCCCTTGCCGCACTTAGCACGACGCCTGTTTAGCCTTCCCCCGGATCTTGAGGGGGCAGCCCGCAGCTGGCTTGAACACGGCGAGCGGACCCCCCGTGCCCCCCGCTACGCCTCCTCCGTGGTCCTGCTGCGGGATTCGCCCACCGGCCTGGAGACCTGGCTGGGCTACCGGCCCGGGTCCTCGCCGCTGGGCGTCCTCGCCTTTCCCGGCGGCTCGCTCGAGACGTCCGACGACGACGCCGTGGGCTGGCTTGGCCCCTCGCCGCAATGGTGGGCCGAGCAGATGGGCACGTCCGACGTCGGCCTGGCGCGACGCCACGTGGTGGGCGCCATCCGTGAGCTGTTCGAGGAAACCGGAGTCCTGCTGGCCGGTCCGGACCTGTCGACCACGGTGGAGGCGACGTCCACGGCCGAGTGGATGCGCGCCCGGGAGGCCGTCGCCGACCAGGAAAAGTCCTTCACCGACGTGCTCGCCAAGCGCGGGCTTTCGGTGCGGACCGATCTGCTCAAGCCGCTGGTGAACTGGCTCAGCCCCGACTTCGCCCACCGACGCTTCAACACCCGGTACTTTGCCGCGACCATCCCGATGAACCAGCAGCCCTCGCTGCTGGCCAGCAAGGGTGTCTGGGCGCGCTGGGTGTGCGTCCGCAAGGTCATTGCCGAGCGCGACACGACGGCGCTGGGCGATGAGGTGGGCCAGCCCAACACCGTGGGGCTGAAGCTCGGCCAGCTGCTGGTCCCGGGCTCGGAGATCATGCTGGAGAAGATGGCCGCCGCTAACGGCTGCATCGCCTACCTCAGCTACAAGCGCAAGGCCCACGCCTATCAGCCGGCCCTCGTGGAGGAAGACGGCCGGCTCATGCTGGAAGTCGAGGCCGCCAAGACCGTCGCCGGGGAACCGCAGCGGGAACGGTAGAGTCGGCCGCTTCGGCCCGACCATTGGACATGCCCATCGTTGGTGCCGAGGAGTGGGCATGCCCGTTGGGACCTGAGCTCATGGCTGGACATGCCCATTGTTGGTGCCGAGCAATGGACATACCCGTTCGGACCTGAGCCGATGGCTGGACATGCCCGCCCGGACCTGAGCCGATGGCTGGACATGCTCATCGTTGGCGCCGGGCAATGGACATGCCCGTTGGGACCTGAGCCCATGGCTGGACATGCCCATAGTTGGCGCCGGGCAATGGACGTGCCCGCCCGGACCTGAGCCCATGGCTGGACATGCCCATCGTTGGCGCTGAGGAATGGGCATATTGGGTATATGTCCATCCCTGGCGTGCAGGGATGGGCATGTCCGCCGGGCCTTCGCTCAAGGGCAGGACATGCCAGCTGGAGCCTCGCCTCGACCACCGGACATGTCTATTGCGCCGGTTGGGCATTGGACATAGTGGGTATGTGCCCACTCGTGGCATCCAAGGATGGACATGTCCCGCGGGAGCGTTGGCGAAGGATGGACATGTCCCGCCGGCCAGACCCAGATTCCGTAACGCCGGAAGAAGCCGAGAACAACACCTAAAACCGCAGAGGGCCGGCCCGKGAAAAMGGGCCGGCCCTCTGTGTCTAAGGCTCGCGTTGCGGCGGCTGTGCCTAGCGGGAGCGCTGGCGGAGGCGCTGCATGTCGAGAATCACGACGGCGCGCGCCTCGAGGCGCAGCCAGCCGCGCTGGACGAACTCGGCCAGGGCCTTGTTGACGGTCTCGCGGGAGGCGCCGACCAGCTGGGCCAGTTCTTCCTGGGTGAGTTCGTGGGCCACCAGGACACCGTCCGTCGCCGGGCGGCCAAAGCGGTCGGCCAAGTCCAGCAGCGCCTTGGCCACGCGGCCCGGGACGTCCGAGAAGACAAGGTCGGAGAGCGAATCGTTGGTGCGGCGCAGGCGCCGTGCCAGGGCCTGGAGCAGCTGGGCCGAGACCTCGGGGCGGGTGCGCAGGAGGGCGTTGAGGCTCTCGTTCTTCAGCCCGGCCAGGCGGGTCTCGGAGACGGCGGTGGCCGTTGCGGTGCGCGGGCTCGGGTCGAACAGCGCCATTTCGCCGAACAGTTCGCCCGGGCCGAGGATGGCGAGCAGCGACTCGCGGCCGTCGGGGGACGTGCGGCCGAGCTTCACTTTGCCGGAGACGATGAAGTAGAGCTGGTCACCCTGGTCGCCTTCCCGGAATACCGAGGCTCCGCGTGAGAGGTCCACCTCGGTGAGTTCGTCCGTCAGCAGACGGAACGCCTCGTCGTCGAGCGTGGCGAAAAGGGGTGCGCGGCGCAATACCTCGATATCCATGAAATCTCCTGACTTACTGTGTCGGCTGGGGCGCTTCAGCCATTGTTTCAGAATTTTGAGGCTTCTGTGACGTACTTGGCACCGAAACGCGTGAAACGCCGGGCGGGTGACGGTCCGGGCCGCCTTGGGCCCCCGGCAAACTGTCAGTCCGCGCCGGTAGAATGGGGTTCCTACCAGTCACTAAGGAGCCCCGGTGTTCGGCTTGACCATCTTGGACCTGGCGTTGATGCTGACGCTCTTGTCCTACCTGATCTATGGCCTGCGCAACGGCTTCCTAGTGACGCTGGGCGGAATCGCCGGGTTCGCGGCGGGCGCCGTGGCCGCCTTCCTGTCTGTCCCGATCGTCAGCGACCTCGTCGACGATCCCGGCTGGCGGCTCACCGCGATCATTGCCACGGCCGTGCTGCTGATGATGCTGGGGCACGGCCTCGGCACCATGATTGGGCGGCGCATCCGCAGCGTCGTCAAAATCAGTCCGCTCCGACTTGCCGACCGGGTGGTGGGCGGCGGGGTCAATCTCGCCGTGTCCGCCCTCGTGATGTCCATGTTGGCCTTCAGTATCAGCGCCCTCGGCGTTCCCTTTGTTTCCCAACAGTTGGCCGACTCCAAGGTGATCGGTTTCATCGACGGCGTCACCCCCACGCCGCTGAAGACGTCGATGGCGCAGTTGCGTTCGGCCGTGATCGGCGATGGCATCCCGACCCTGTTCGAGGGTGTCGGCGGACGGGCCGTGCCCGTGCCCGACGCCAGCACCGACACCCCTCCCCTGAACAAGGCCGCCGCCTCCGTGCTCAAGATTGCCGGGACGGCCTACCAGTGCGGCCAGAACCAGACCGGAACGGGCTTTGTGGTCTCGCCCGGCCGGGTCGTGACGAACGCCCACGTGGTGGCCGGCGTCCCGGAGCCCGTTGTCGAGGTCCCGGGCGGCGGAGCCCTCCCCGGCAGGGTCGTTTACTTCGACAGCCGGCATGACCTCGCCGTCCTGGCCGTGGACGGGCTGCGCGCCGCGCCGTTGTCGCTGGGCCGCGACCTTCCGGCCGGCAGCCCGGCGGCGTTCGCGGGCTACCCGCACGGCGGTCCGTTCCAGTCCAAGCCGGCCACGGTGCGGGACATCACCACCGTCCTGGTCCCGGACATCTACGGCAACAACGCCGCTGCCGAGGATGTCTACCGGCTCGCGGGCGACGTGCAGCCGGGGAACTCCGGCGGTCCGTTGCTGACCACGGGCGGCCAGGTGGCCGGCGTCGTCTTCGCGAAATCCACCTCCGAGCCCTCGCTGGGCTTCGCCATCACCATGAACGACCTCGGCCCCGTGGCCGCAAAGGCCCCCGGGCTGGGCGACGCCGTCTCTCCGGGCCAGTGCATTAAGAAATAGCCGGCGGCAGGAAACCGGCGGGAACCGCCGGTTGGCGCCGTCAGGCCGGGGCCGCTTCGATCCACTCCAGGCTCTGGCCGTGCGGGCCGGCCATGGCCACGGGCAGGCCGTCCTCCAGCAGCAGGAAGCGGCCGCGGAGTCGGGATTCGTCCATTTCGGGAACCACGCTGGAGCCGTCCGCCTGCAGGATGACCGTGTGGCCCTCGTTCGAGATCCAGTGGCAGCCCCGGTCCGCGGCCAGCAGGGCGATGGCGTCGCGGAAACGTTCGCGGCCGGCGGCGTCGAGGTACGCCATGACGGCGCTGTGGAAGACCACCAGGGCGGTCTCCGGCGGCGCCTGCTGCGCCAATGACACAAGCTGTTCGTTGAGGTCCCCGGCCACCAGCAGCGGCGGATCCGTCCGTGCGACGGCGATCGCCTGCCGCAGCCGCTCGCGGCGGAAGTCCTGCTCCGGCCAGATCAGCGCCTCCAGCCAGGCGACGTCGTCGGGGTCCCGGATGTCCAAAGGGTTCAAATCGATGCCGGCGCGCCACACCACCGCGGGCAGCGCGGCCGGCAGCGGCACCGGGCCGGCCGTGGCGCACCGCAGCACGGGATAAGCCCCGGGCGCGGCACCGGCGGGGAGCAGCCGCGTCACGGCGCCGGAGCCGTCGTCGAACTCGTAGCCGTAGCGGTCCGGGTACAGCGTCAGTCCTGCCGAAGCGCCGACCTCGATGAGGGCCAGCGGGCGTCCCTCCGCGGCGGCGATCCGGGCCAGGGACGGGAGCAGGGCGGCGCAACGGCCGGCCTCGTTTGTCTGGGTGGACCGGGAGAGGACAATCCGGGAGACCCCGTCCCAGTGGGTATCCAGGAAGTCCCGGAACCCGGCGTAGGGGCCGATCCGGGCGCCGAGGAATCGGGCGGCGGCCAGCATCAGCAGCGGCTGGCGCTTGTTGTGCGGCCACTCGTCGATGCGCCGGATCAGCTCGGGGTCGTCCGCGATGGCCGTGGACCACTCCGCATAGCACGCGGAGTTGCCGGGCGCGTCAATGGTGCCGAAATGGCGGTACCAGTCGGCTGTCCCCGGGGGCTCCGGCGCGGGGGACATGATCAGCCCCGGCCCGCGTTCAGCTCGGCGAGGTACTCGACGGCGAAGCGGTACCCGAGGATGCCCGCGCCGGCGATCACGGCCTTGCTGATGTCCGAAAGATAGGAATGGTGCCGGAACGCTTCCCGGGCGTGCACGTTGGTGATGTGCACCTCGACGGCGGGCAGCTGCACGGCCGTTATTGCGTCCCGGATCGCCACCGAGGTGTGCGTGTAGGCGCCGGCGTTCAGGACGATGCCCACCGCCTTCCCGCGGGCGGCGTGGATGGCGTCCACGAGGGCGCCCTCATGGTTGGACTGGAAGCACTCGACGTCGAGCCCGTGCGCCGCTCCGGTGTCCTTGGCGAGCTGTTCGACGTCGGCCAGTGTGGCCGTGCCGTACTTTTCGGGCTCACGGGTGCCGAGCAGGTTCAGGTTGGGCCCGTTCAGGACCAGGATGGTGCCGCGACGGGCGTCCGAGGGGGTGGCTTCGCTCATGCCTGCCAATGTATCGCGTTGGGCCGGACCGTACCCTGCTGTTTCTTGCGGAGTTCATCAATCACGGTCAGGTCCGCGCCCGGCAGGGGTCCCCGGACCGGTTGCGAGCCGTTCTATCCGCCGCAGTGCCAGGGCGCAGACCGGGAGGTAGGCCGGTGCCCACCAGGGCACGGTGAAGGTGAGCAGACAGCCGTCGTCCTGCGGGGTTACCCGGTGGCCGGTGGCCGGGATGCCCGCAACGGACCATGACCAGTACCGGCCGGCGTCAAACCCTGTCACGGTGTACGGGAGCGCTAGCCCCAGGACGGTGCGTACCTTTCCGCGGCTGCCGGGCGCGAGTCCCGGGAGGGCACCCGCATCGGTGGCAGGTTCGACGCCGGTGATCGATGGCCCCCACGCCGGCCACTTCCCGGTGTCCGTGAGCAGCTTCCACACCACGCCGGCGGGCGCGGCAACCCGGCGCGAAACGGAGAATGTCACCCGGGCCGGCCCAGGACGGCCAGCGCGGCGCGGTGGCCGCTGACGAGCGCGCCCTGAATGGAAGCCGTCTCCCGGTGGTCGCCGCAGATGGTGATCCCGTCCGGGCCCTCCACCGGTTGCCGGGTCCGCAGCGGGGGTGGCTGCACGGGCAGGGCGTGCGCGATTTCGTGCCTTGCCACCAGTTCCCAGCCGGCCGTGGAGCAACCGAAAATGTCCCCGGCGTGCCGGAGGACGTCCGCGTCGCTGGGAACCGGCCGGCCCGCGCCGAACAGGGCAGAGGTCTGGATCAGGTGCCGGCCGGCAGGCGCGTAACTTGGTGCCGAGTTGGAGATGACGGCCGCGTTGAGCAGCGGTCCGCCGGGGCGGGTGCGGCCGTCGATGCAGAGCATGCGCGCGTCGGTGGGTGCCGAGTCGGCGGCGAACCAGTGCGTGAGCACTGCCTTCATGGCGGGCGCCTCGCTCCCGGCGAGCCTGGCCGCGTCGACCGGATCGGCGGCGAGAACGACGTGGCGGGCCCGGATGGCGGTCCCCGCGGCGGTGACCAGGGCCCCGTTCCCGTCCGGCGTGATCTTCTCCACCCGGGTGGAGGTGCGGACCGGGGCGGCCAGGGCATCCGCCAGCTGCTGCGGGAGGGCCTGCATGCCCTCGCGCGGCAGTCCGGGAACCCCGGCCGCGAAGACGCGTACCAGCTGCAAGGCAAAGTTGTTGGAGGTGCTGCCCTCGTCCTCCAGCAGTACGCCGGCGAGGAACCGCTCCACCACGGTGCGCAGTTCGCCCGAGCAGCCGGCCCGGTCGAGGGCGTCGTGCAACGCAACATCCTGGCCGCTCCGCCGAAGGGGCCCGGCGAAGGCCGGGGCGGCCCAGCGCAGCAGCCCCACGACGGCGCGGGGGCTGAGAATTCCGCTGCGGAGGGTCTGCAGGATGAGCCCCGGCTCCCGCAGGGGGTGGGCCAGGACCGCCAGGTTGTCCGGCAGCCGGACCCGGAGGCCGGCACCGAAGGCCTGCAGCGCCAGGGCGTGCACGTCGACCCACTGCCGGACCGCCGGGTACGCGGGGTTCAGGACCTGAAAGCCGCGGTCCACGAGGAAACCGTCCACCCGGTCCGTCCGGATCCTGCCCCCGACGGCGTCGGAGGCCTCCCAAACCACCACCTCGCGCCCGGCGGCCTGCAGTTCCCGGGCGCACTGCAACCCGGCCAGGCCGGCCCCGACCACCAGCACCTCGCACGAATCCGTCATGGCCGCATGATTCCGTTCCGTGCAGCCCGGCCCGGGTCCGTGCTCACTTCTTGAGCGAGTGCGCGATCTGTGCCATCACGGTGTTGTCGGCCAGGGTGGTGGCATCGCCCACCTCGCGGCCCTCGGCCACGTCTTTCAGCAGCCGGCGCATGATCTTGCCGGAGCGGGTCTTGGGCAGTTCCGGCACCACGAGGATGGTCTTGGGCTTGGCGATCGGGCCGATCTCCTTGCTCACATGGTTGCGGAGCTCCTGGACGATCGCGTCGCCCGAGTTGACCGCGTCCCCGCGCAGGATCACGAACGCCACGACGGCCTGCCCGGTCGTCTCGTCCGCCGCGCCGACGACGGCGGCTTCCGCCACGGCCGGGTGGGACACGAGGGCGGATTCGATCTCGGCGGTGGAGAGCCGGTGGCCGGAGATGTTCATGACATCGTCCACCCGGCCGAGCAGCCAGATGTCGCCGTCGTCGTCCTTCTTGGCGCCGTCGCCGGCGAAGTACATCGTTTCGAAGCGGGACCAGTAGGTGTCCTTGAAGCGCTCCGGATCACCCCAGATGCCGCGCAGCATGGCGGGCCACGGCTCGCGGATGACGAGGTAGCCGCCGGCGCCGTTGGGCACCGACTCGCCGGCTTCGTCGACGACGTCCACGGCGATGCCGGGCAGCGGGACCTGGGCGGAGCCCGGCTTGGTCGCGGTAACTCCGGGAAGCGGCGCGATCATCTGCGCGCCGGTTTCGGTCTGCCACCAGGTGTCCACGATCGGGGCCGGGTTCTCCTTCTTCTCCCCGTTCTTCCCGGCGTTGGCGCCGATGACCTCCCGGTACCACATCCACGCCTCGGGGTTGATGGGTTCGCCCACCGAGCCCAGGACGCGGATCGAGGACAGGTCCGACTTCGCCGGGATTTCCTTGCCCCACTTCATGAAGGTGCGGATGGCGGTGGGGGCGGTGTAGAGAATGGAGACCTTGTACTTCTCCACGATCTCCCACCAGCGGCCCTGGTGCGGGGAGTCGGGGGTGCCCTCATACATCACCTGGGTGGCTCCGTTGATGAGCGGCGCGTAGGCGACGTAGGAGTGGCCGGTGATCCAGCCGACGTCGGCCGTGCACCAGTAGACATCCGTTTCCGGGTGCAGGTCGAAGACCGCCTTGTGCGTGTAGGCGCCCTGGGTGAGGTAGCCGCCGGTGGTGTGCAGGATGCCCTTGGGCTTGCCGGTGGTTCCGGAGGTGTAGAGGATGAACAGCGGGTGTTCGGCGTCGTGGCCGACGGCGGTGTGCTCGGCGGACGCGGCGCCGACCGTGTCGGACCACCAGTGGTCCCGGCCCTCGTGCCAGTCGACGTCCTGGCCGTTGCGCTTGACCACCACGACGTTCTGGACGGTGTGCCCGGAACCGTCGCCCTCGTGGGCCAGCGCCTCGTCGACGGCCGGCTTGAGGGCGCTGGGCTTGCCGCGGCGGTAGGTGCCGTCGGCGGTGACCACGAGCTTGGCCTCGGCGTCGTCGATCCGGGAGCGGAGCGCCTCGGCGGAGAAGCCGCCGAACACCACCGAGTGGATCGCGCCGATCCGGGCGCAGGCCAGCAGGGTGATGACGGCCTCGGGGATCATCGGCAGGTACACGGCCACGCGGTCACCCTTGGCCACGCCGAGGGATTCGAACGCGTTGGCGGCCTTCTTGACCTCTTCGGTGAGCTGCGCGTAGGTGTAGCTGCGGGTGTCGCCGGGCTCGCCCTCGAAGTAGATGGCAACCCGGTCCCCGTTGCCGGCCTCGACGTGCCGGTCCAGGGCGTTGTACGCGGCATTGATCTCGCCGCCGACGAACCACTTGGCGAACGGCGGGTCGGACCAGTCCAACGTCTGGGTGAAGTCCTTGCTCCAGCTCAGCAGCCCGCGGGCCTGCTTGGCCCAGAAGGCCGGCCGGTCCGCGTCGGCCTCGGCGTAGTCGGCGGCGGTGACCACGGCGTTGGCTGCGAATTCGGCCGAGGGGGCGAACCTGCGGTTCTCCTGCGACAGGTTTTCGAACGCATCGCCGTGCCGGGGCGTCTGAGTCGTGGTGGCGGAGCCGGGGGTCTGCTGGGACATGGTGAACCTCATCATTCATCGATCCGTGCTGCACGGAACGTCCGTGGCCGCCGCGGCGCCGGGCCGCTTGCGCGGCATCGGGCATCGGCTGGTCACGGGCGTACCGCAAAGAGCTGTTCCGAAATACACACTAACGCCCGGGTGCGACAGAACGTGTGCCCCGTCACAAAGGGCGCCGTGAGCGGTGTTTATTAAGCGCCGAGTGGTCCGGGTGCGGGCACGGCCGGCCCGGATCGGCGTCGCACCCCGGTTTACGCGCAGGGCGAAAGGGGCCGCGCACTGGTGCTGGAGTGACGTCCGGGCAGTAGTGATCGGTCCTGCACTTGGCTAGGCTGAGATGGAGTTGTGACATCCGATGGGGGCAACAGGACCGCTGGCGGTCCTGTTTTTGCCTGCCGTTAGGCGGCACTGTCCAGAGTGCGGCCATGCTAAGGAGAACAGAATGAACGAGCAAAGCAACGGGCAGCTCCATGCGCCCTCCCGCACCGAAGGCCAGACAGGGCCGGCGCAGTCCAGCGGGCGGGGGGAACAGCCACGCTTTACGGTGGACAAGCCGAACTCGAAGAACAACGAGGCCGTCCTGGGGCCTTTCACGGTCCGCGACCTCACCGTCTTCGGCTCCACGCTGGTGCTTTTCATCGCCTCCCTGATTCCGATGTTCGCCGAGCGCTACAACCTGTGGAACCTGGGCAGCCTCTTCTTCCTCGGCCTCGGCGTGCTGCTGCCGGTGATCGTCGCTGCGCTTTTCGTGGCGCGACGGGTCAGCCCGGGCACGAAAATCCGGATCGGCTCCCTCTCGATTGACCAGTTCGCCTCCGTTGTGGCGTCCTTCAGCCTGGCCTTCTTTTTCCTGGCGACCGCCGGCGCGTTCGTGCCGAGCCTCCTGCTGGGCCTCGTCGGCGCGCTCGGCCTCTTCACCGCGACCGTACTGGCGCGGCTGATTCCCAGCCTCGCCGGTGATTTCCTGCACCGCGCCGAAGTCCCCGCCCACGTTGTGGCACGCGAAGCCGCGGAGCCGGTCCGCAAGCCGCGTGCCCCCAAGGCCCCCAAGGCTGCCAGCGACGCCAAGACTCCCAGGGCGGGAGGCGGCGCGCTGGCCGGTTGGGCCAAGCGCATAGCCCCCGGCAAGCAGGCGGGCGAGGCCCAGGCCGCGCCGCAGGCCCACGAAGCCCACGGGGCATCGACGGGTGCCGCTGCCGGCACCGCGGCCGGTGCTGCTGCAGGTGCCGCCGGTGCCGCTGCCGCGTACGCCCGTCCCGCGGCTGCCGAGCCGGCCACTCAGGCGCACGGCGTCGTTCCTTCCGCCTCACCGGAGCAGACCGCTGCCGCCCTCCCGTCCCCGACGGCGGCGTACGCCCCGTCTGCCGCAGGAGAAGCGGTGCCTTCTGCCGCCGAGCAGACCCAGGCTGCCACGGCGCCCGCCGCGTCCGCTCCGGCAGAGTCCCCGGTCACCTCTCCGGTCACTTCTCCGGCACCCGCCGCGCAGGGCGCGGGTCTGGAAGCGACCCAGGCGGCCAGCATCCCGGCGGGGGCATCGGCCGCGGCACCTTCCGCCGCAAGCCATGAAGCCCCCACCGCCCTCACCCCGCAGGTCCGTTCGCAGGAACCGATCGGCGCCACCGTGGACCCCGCAAGCCGTCCCGAGAGCGAGGCGGCCCAGCCTGCCTACGAGGCCTTCTGGTTCGCCGTCGACCAGCCCCGCACCGCGGTGGACGAGCGCAGCGGCGCCCCGGCGTTCGTCGTCGAACCCGGCGGCTGGGTCCTTGCCCTTGAGGACCGCGGCCACGAGTTCCTGGTCCAGCACACGGACGGCCGCGTCGGCGTGCTCCGGGACCTCAGCAACATCGAACGCGGCTAGCCGGACCGTGGCCACCGAACCCGGCAGCGCGAAAACCGGCAACGCGAAACCCGGCAGGGCGAAAACCGGCACAGCCAAAACCGGCACAGCGAAGCCCCGTGCGCAGGCTGGCGGGGAGACGCTGCTGGGGCTCAAGCGCCGCGCCCGCCGGATCAACAAGGCACTGGCCGAGCAGTATCCCTATGCGCATGCTGAGCTGGATTTCCGCAGCCCGTTCGAACTGGTGGTGGCCACGGTGCTCTCGGCCCAGACCACGGACGTGCTGGTCAACCAGATCACGCCGCTGCTGTTCGCCCGGTACCCGGATGCCCGCAGCATGGCCGAGGCCGAGCCCGCCGACCTGGAAGCCATCATCAAACCCACCGGGTTCTTCCGGGCCAAGGCGCGGAACCTGATGGCGCTGGGCACCAAGCTTGTCGACGACTACGACGGCGAGGTGCCCGGCCGGCTGGAAGACCTGGTGAAGCTGCCCGGCGTCGGACGGAAGACCGCCAACGTCGTCCTGGGCAACGCGTTCGGGATCCCCGGCATCACGGTGGACACCCACTTCGGCCGGCTGGCCCGCCGCTTCGGCTGGACGGACTCGGACGATCCGGTCCGGATCGAATCCGACGTCGCCGAATTGTTCGAGCCGAAAGACTGGACCATGCTCTCGCACCGAGTCGTCTTCCACGGCCGGCGCGTCTGCCATTCCCGCAAACCGGCCTGCGGCGCCTGCGCCGTGGCGAACTGGTGCCCCAGCTACGGAGCCGGCGAGACCGATCCGGAGAAGGCCAGGAAGCTGCTGAAGTACGAACTGGCCCCGGGCCAGGAAGAACTGCTGGCGAAGCTGCTGGCCGAAACCCACCGGGCCGCGGAAATCCGGATGGAATCGCAGAGAAGGCCGCAATGACCGCCCGCCAGGACCTGATTGACCTTGTAGCCGCGGTGCAGGCCGGGACGGCCCCGTCGCCGGATCCGCGCTGGCGCGAACTGGCCGTTGAGCCGGGCGAACGGGTGCGCCGTGCCGCCGTGCTGATGCTGTTCGGCTCGCTGGACGATGTCCCGGCGACGTCGGTGAAGCTGCTGGCGCCGGCGGACCTGGACGTGCTGCTGCTCCAGCGCGCGCAGACCCTCGACGACCACCCGGGACAGGTGGCGTTCCCCGGCGGCGGCATCGACCCCGGCGAAACCGTGGTTGAGGCCGCCCTGCGCGAGGCCGAAGAGGAAACAGGACTGGATCCGCAGGGCGTTGAGGTCCTCGGCGTCATGCCCGAACTGGCGCTGCCCCGCGGGAACTTCCTGGTCACGCCCGTCCTTGGCTGGTGGGCGTCCCAGTCACCCGTCCGGGTAGTGGACTACGGCGAGTCATCACAGGTCTTCCGGGTGCCCGTCCGGGACCTGCTCGACCCCGACAACAGGGTGATGGCAACCGTCAGCCGGGCCGGCCAGACCTTTCAGAGCCCGGCCTTCACCGTCAACGGCGTGGTGGTCTGGGGTTTCACCGGCATGATCCTCAACCAGCTGTTCGACCAGCTGGGCTGGTCAGTCCCATGGGACCGGACGCGCCTGCACGGGATCGACGGGTAGCGGCGCGCCTTCGCTAGCGCGCTGTCAGCAGCGGCGCAGGCCGCGAGGACGACGTCGCGGCGGGCTTGCTCGCGGACTGGGTGACGGTCTTCCGGGCGGAGCGGTCAACGACCAGCCCGGTTGCGGCGTTCTCGCGCACTGCCGTGATGCCGGCGGCCGCTCCCTTGATGGTGTTAAAAAGCGGTGAAACGGCAACTACTGTCCCGTCCGGTGCCGTCAGCTTGAAGAAATACGACTCGTCTCCGGCCGCTGCAATCTCGAATACGCCAGCCACTGTGCTGCCTCCCCGGTTCCCTGCCTCGTTGCATTTGCGCCGGCGGATCACTCGGGATCTTCGCCGGCCTTTTTCGACTGTAACGGGGCCCACGGAGCAGGCGCAACGCTACCGGCGGGTACGTTACCCGGGGCGTCCGGCCCGGCGTCGGGCAGCGGTTGAGGGCAGCTATTTGGCGTTGTCGTAGGAGTCCACGACGGCGATGCTGACCGGAAATTCCACCGGGATCCTGCCGAACAGCAACTCCTTGGCGGCTGCCGCGGATTCCTCGATCGCCCGGATGCAGGCATCGACGGCGTCGGCAGGGCAATGGACCATGACCTCGTCGTGCAGGAAGAAGACCAGTTCCCCGGCGGGTGAGCCGTCGGCGCGCAGTCCCCGCAGCCGCCGTCGTAGTTCCGCCAGCCAGCAGGCCGCCCAGTCGGCCGCGGAACCCTGCACCACGAAGTTGCGCGTGAACCGTCCGCGAGAGCGCGCCAGCGACTCGGCCCGGCGTTGTTCCTCCGCGGTGGCGGACTGCTGGCTGTGCAGCCACCGCTCCGAAGGCGGCGGGCTGCTGCGGCCCAGCCGGGAGGTGACGGTCTTACCCGCCTCGCCCTCGCGGGCTGCCTGCTCCACGAAGCCGACGGCGCGCGGGTAGGTCCGGGCCAGCTGCGGCATCAGCCGGCCGGATTCGCCGGTGGTGGCGCCGTATATCGCGCCGAGCAGCGCGACCTTGGCCTTGGCCCGGTCACCGCCGAAACCCTGAGCGGCGATGCCGGCGTAGAGGTCTTTGTCGCGGGCGGCTTCCGCCATCTTGGAATCCTGTGCCAGCGCCACCAGTACTCGGGGCTCCAGCTGCGAGGCATCCGCGACGATCAGTTTGTGGCCAGGGTCGGCGTGGACGGCGCCTCGGATCTGGCGGGGGATCTGTAGCGCCCCGCCGCCGCGGGAGGCCCAGCGTCCGGACACGACCCCGCCCACCACGTATTCGGGCTGGAAGCGGCCGTCCTTGACCCAGGCATCCAGCCACGCCCAGCCGTTCGCGGCGTGGAGCCGGGCGAGCTTCTTGTAGGCCAGCAGCGGCTCGATCGCCGGGTGGCTGGATTCCTTCAGCTCCCACTGGCGCGTGCTCTTCACCTCGATGCCGTTCCGGTGCAGGGCCCGCATCAGTTCCTGCGGGGAGTCGGGGTTCAGTGCCGGGGACTGCAGCAGCCGGCGGAGTTCGCTGTTGAGGGCCTCGAGCTTGGCCGGACGGTGGCCCTGCGGCGGACGCGGACCGAGGTAGTCGGCGAGGATCTGTTCGTGCAGCTCCTCGCGCCAGGGAACGCCGGTGTGCTGCATCTCGGCGGCGATCATGGCCCCGGCGGACTCGGCGGCCAGAAGGAGCTGGAGCCTTTGCTTTCGGCGGTCCCCGTCCAGAGCGACGCCCGCCAGTGCTTCCTGCTGCGCGGCGTACTCGGCGCGCAGCTCCTCGGGGGAGTGCCGCGGCGCAGCGCGCAGGCCCGGGTCCTCAAACAGGGCGCCCTGGTCCGCGGGCGGCGGAGGCGGCTGCAGGGCCCGTGGCGGCTGCTGGACGTCGTCATCCTGGGTGAGCTTCTCCGCGTTCCGGGCATACTCGGTGTGCGCAGTGAACTCCGAATGGGCCAGGATGGCGCCGCACAGCGTCAGGTCATGGCAGCGTTCCAGCTCGACCCCTGCGGCCAGCAGCGCCGGGTACCAGTCCTGCGTGCGGTGCCAGATCCAGCGCGGCCGCTGCAGCTCCAGCTGCCGCACGACGCCGGGCAGCTCGGCGGCGCTGACGATGCGTGGTTCCGGGGCGGCGGGATCGGGAGCGCCCGACGGCGTGAGTCGTTGTAGGGCTGCGCCGTCGGCGTGGGCGGCGAGCAGCAGATGCATAGGCTCAATTCTGCCCTGTCGTTGTGCTTCCGGCGGACCGGCTCGGGCGGGGGTCGTACCGGCCCGCCGGGACAAGCCGGGCGGGGCCGGGCCGCGCCCAAGTCGGGCCGGGCCGCGCCCAAGTCGGGCCGGGCAGCGCCGGGCCAAGCCGAAGGCGGCCCGGTTTTCCACATAGCCGAAGACGGCGGGCGGCTGCGGCGTCCGCAGCGCCGAAAGTGGAGGCATGAGCAGGCATCAATTACCCGAGCCAGTTACCAGTAAGGCGCCGTCCCGACAGCCCGTGTCCAGGGCCGGGCCCCCAGCGGTACCGGACCCGGGGCCAGACCCCGGTTCGTGGCTTCCCGACGGGGCGGCGGAGACGCTGCTGGTCACCGGGTCCGAGGTCCTGCGGGGGGAGGTGGAACGGATTGTGGCCGCGGCGGGCCGGCAGCTTAGCCTGGCGGGGGATGCCGCGGAAGCGGTCCCGTACTGGGACTCTGCTGGCGCAGTGCTCGTGGGCAGTGACGTCCGGGAACTCCCGATCCGGCGTCGTGCACCGGCCGTTCTTGTAGGACTGAGTGGTGAGGGCGACAGGCTTTGGCAGCTGGCCGCGGCCATGGGTGCCGAACGGGTGGCCGTCCTCCCCGAGGGCGGACCCTGGCTCGCCGAGTACCTCAGCCGATCGCACGCCCCGGATCCGGGCGGGCATGTCCTCGGCGTGGTTGGTGGCTGCGGCGGCGCCGGGGCAACCACCGCCGCGATCTGGCTGGCCCAGGCCGCCGCGGGGCTGGGAGCCAGAGTCCTTTTGATCGACGGAGACCCCTGGGGCGGCGGCCTCGAACTGGCCCTCGCCGCCGAAGAAGAACCCGGGCTCCGTTGGCCGGACCTCGCCGAGGCCAGCGGCAGCATCGATCCGGATCAGCTCCACGAGGCGCTGCCCGAAGCGGGCGGGTTCTCTTTCCTGTCCTGGCCGGGCAGCCGGGAGCGGCCGCAGGCCATCGACACGGCCGCGGTCGTCGGGGTGCTCGACGCCGCGCGTCGCTGCTACGAGCTGGTGGTGCTGGACGTCGGCCGCGGACGCGAGGCACTGCGGACCTTCGCCTGGGAATGCGACCGGGTCGTCGTGGTGCTGCC
This sequence comes from Arthrobacter sp. 05L428, assembly GCF_056397665.1. Classification (NCBI taxonomy): domain Bacteria; kingdom Bacillati; phylum Actinomycetota; class Actinomycetes; order Micrococcales; family Micrococcaceae; genus Arthrobacter; species Arthrobacter sp. 05L428. The sequence goes on from NZ_JBFTNW010000001.1 coordinate 70,138, forward strand.
CGCCCAGCTCCGGGCGGCGGTGGCATCCGCCCGTTTGGTGCCGGAGCTACCGCCTGTAGAGACCGCACTGGTGATCCGGACGAAACCCGGGGTCGCGTTCGACTACCAGCTGATTTCCCAAGCCGTGGGGCTCCCGGTGCAGGGCATTATGCCCGAGGTCCGGGGGACGGCCGCCGCCACCGAACTCGGGCGCCTGCTGGACGCCGGGGGACGGCGGAGCGTTCAACGCTTCACCGAAGGAGTTCTGGCCTTCAGCACGGAGGGGTTCCCGTGAGTTCGCATCTGGCCGCGGACCCGCCGGAGCCGGAGCGTCCACGGTTCCGCAGGCAACTGCGCGCGCCCCAGCGGCGGGTAGATGCGCGGCTGCTCGAGGCGGTCCGCGAATCGGTCATGGCCGACGCCGGCCCGGTCACCCCGTCAAGGGTGGCGGCGGCCGTGCAGGCCAGCGGCAAGCTCCTTGGCACAGCGGGTGCCTTGGCCGCCGTCGAAAGCATCAGCGCGGAACTGAATGGGCTGGGACCGCTGCAGCCGCTGGCGCGCGACCCGCTCGTGACGGACATCTTCGTCAACGGTCCGGACTCGGTGTGGCTGGACCGTGGCCGCGGGCTTGAACGCGCCCCGGTCGCCTTTGCTAACGAGGCCCAGGTCCGAGCCCTCGCCGCCCGACTCGTGGCCGCCGGCGGCCGGCGGCTGGATGACAGCTCGCCCTGCGTGGATGTCAGGCTCGACGGCGGCTACCGGATCCACGCAGTGCTGCCGCCGATCTCCACGGCCGGAACGCTGCTGAGCGTGCGGATCCGCCGTGAGTCCGTTTTCTCGCTGGACGAGCTCTCCCGTGGCGGTATGTTCGGTCCGTTCATCCAGGACGTCCTCACGCGAATGGTGGCGCGCCGCCTGAGCTTTCTGGTGAGCGGCGCGACGGGCTCGGGAAAAACAACGCTGCTTGCCACGCTGCTCGGGCTCTGCGGACCTGGGGAGCGGCTGGTCCTGATCGAGGATGCTTCGGAGCTCAACCCGGTGCATCCGCACGTGGTGTCCCTCGAATCGCGCCACAGCAACCTGGAGGGCGGCGGCGCCGTTGATCTCGGCGAGCTGGTCCGGCAGGCCCTGCGGATGCGGCCCGACAGGCTCGTGGTGGGGGAGTGCCGCGGCGCCGAGGTCCGGGAGCTGCTCTCCGCGATGAACACCGGGCACACTGGAGCCGGCGGCACCATCCATGCCAACACCGCCGCCGCGGTCCCGGCCCGGCTGACGGCGCTCGGCGCGCTCGCGGGGATGGGGCCGGACGCCGTGCGCCTTCAGGCAGCCAGCGCCCTCGACGCCGTCGTCCATCTGGAACGTACACGGTTAGGCCGTCAGGTGGCGTCCGTGGGACTGGTCGGAGAAGGCGTGTCAGGCCTGGCCGTAGCCGTGGCGCTGGCAACGGTGGGCGGCGAGGTACGCGCCGGGCCCGCGTGGCCCGAGCTGGCGGCCCGTCTGGGCCTGGACCCGGCTGCTGGCCCCGGGACCGGCGTGCCCAGCCTGGCGGCCGGCCCGCCATGACGACCGTCTTGGCCGGAATTCTGGCCCTCGCGTCTTGGCTGGCATTCGCGCCGCCAGGGGCGTCCGGCCGGCGCCTCCAGCGGGCTCTGCGCTCCGTGGGCGCCGCCGGGGCACCGGCCCTCGGGCGGCCGGGACAAGGACGGCGTGGGCGCTTAGCGCTGTGGCGCGGGACGGGTAGAGCCGAGGCGGTGGTCCCCATGACCGTGGTGGTGCAGCAGTTGGCCGCCTTGCTGAAGGGCGGCCGGACTCCTGCGCGGCTGTGGGAGGAACTCTGGCTTCTCTATGGTGACCTGCGGGAGCCGGACCGGACGAAGGGCGGGGGTGGGCGCCCGAACCGCGCCGCGCCCACTCATGGTCTGGGCGCGACGTCGCTTGCGATCCTGGCCGCAGCCCGGGCTGCGGCCTTGAGGGGTTCCCCGGTCGCCGCGGCCATCCGGAAGGGCGCCGGGACCGGCACCGGCAATGCTGCGCGCCGCGGCCCCGGCGGAAGGGAGCGGGCAATCTGGGTGGAACTCGCGGCCTGCTTCGACATCGCCGAGGCCACCGGCTGTCCCCTCGCCGAGGTCCTGACGCGCTTCGCCGCTCACCTGGAGGCCCAGGACGACGCCGAAGCCGCACGGCAGACCGCACTGGCCGGGCCCAAGGCCACCGTCCGGATCCTGACCTGGCTGCCCTTCCTGGGGCTCGTCCTCGGTGTCCTGCTCGGCGTGGATCCCTCGACCATCCTGCTCGGCACCCCCTTGGGCATGGCGGCCCTCGTTGCTGGGCTGGCCCTTACGGCCGCGGGCCGGATCTGGTCCGCCCGTCTCGTCCGGGCCGCTGCCGGGCGGCAGCGGTGATACCGCAGGCTGGCGGTCTCGCTGTGGCCGGCCTGCTGGCGTCCGCAGTGATCGTGGCGCTCGCAGACCAGCGGCGCGCGGGCCTGCGCTGGAGGCGGCTGGGCCGGCGTCCGCCTGGTAGGGCTCCCGCGGGTGCCCGACCGGACGGCACAGGCGCGGCGGCGGATCACGTGGGCGGCCTTCGTGATCCGGCCATGATGTTGGAATTGATCGGTGCCATGCTGGACGCCGGATCCGGGCTGGGGCGCTCACTGGAGCTGATCGCCGTCCACGCCGACCCCGCGATCGGGCGTCCGCTGGTCCCGGTCGTCTCCGCCCTCGCGATCGGCGCCGACTGGGAGACTGCATGGCGTAGTTGCGGCGCGATCCCCGCCCAGTTGCAGGCCCTCCGCGATGCCCTGGGTTTCGCCGCGCTGACCGGCGTGCCGTCCTCGGCCATCCTCTATGCGCAGGCCGCCCGGCTCCGCCGCGAGCAGTTCCGGACCGCCGAGCAGCGGGCCGCTGCGTTGGGCGTGAAGCTGGTCATCCCCCTGGGGCTGTGTTCGCTGCCCGCCTTCGTGTGCCTGGGCATTGTGCCGGTATTGCTCGCGATGGTGCCGCATGGCTCCTGACGGCTGCCGCCCGGCGCGCCGACTCGTCCTCCACAGCCGAAGTTGTCCACTTGGCCATGCATCGCCCTTACCGGCGACGGGCGCGGGCGCGACATTGGAATCAGCCGGCAACTGCGCCGGCATCGCCTGAGAGGAAAGCTCATGACACTCCACCGAAACGCCCCCGCCGGCTCCGACCGCGCGGACGCCGACACCGGAACCGCGGAGGTGCGGGAGATCTACCCCGGCGCCCGGCAGGCACCGCCGGTGCGGGACTCTTCCCGGCCGGCCCGCAGCTGGAAAAAGCTCCCCGGCTCCGAAGCGGGAATGGCCACGGCTGAATATGCCATTGCCACGCTGGCCGCCGTCGGCTTCGCCGGCTTGCTCGTGCTGATCATGCGCAGCGACGAGGTCCGGGGGTTCCTGCTGAACCTTATCCGCACGGCGCTGGCACTGCCGTGACCCGGGGATCCCGGAGTGCGCCGGCGGCCCCGGCCAAGGCGTCCGCACAACCGGGATGGTGCCTGCCGAAGCACCTGGACGCAGCGAAGCGGGGATCCCGTGCGGGCCAAGCCGCAGCAGCCGCCCGGGGCGCGGTAACGGCCGAGTTCGCCGTCGCGCTGCCAGCCGTTGTGCTGCTGCTGGGGTTGTTGCTGGCGGGGTCCGCCGCGGGGTTGACGCAACTCCGGCTGGAGGAAGCCGCGCGAGCCGGCGCGAGGGCGCTCGCGCGCGGTGAGGACGCCGCCGCCGTCGGCGGAATCGTCCGGCGGTTGGCCGGTGATTCGGCGCTGGCCGCTGTGGCCTCCGACGGGGTCTGGCTCAGCGTCACGGTGTCCGGAACCGTCAGCGGTGCGATGGGTCCGCTGGTTCCGTGGACCCTTACCGCGAAAGCGTGGGCGAGGAGTGAATCCTCTGACGCGCCTGCCCTCTCCGCTCCCGCGACGGCGGATCTTGCCCTGGGCTGGCGCGCGTGATGCCGCCCGTGGTGCGGGACCCTGAACTGGGTGCGGGCAGCGCCGTGGCGTTGGGCCTGGGGATGGTGCTGCTGCTCGCGATGACCGCTGTCGTCTTGCTGGGCCAGGCCGCGGTGATGGCGTCGAAAGCCGCGGCTGCGGCGGATCTGGCGGCACTCGCAGCCGCGGATGCCGCCCGTGGACTCTCCGCCGGCGAGCCGTGTGCCGTCGCCGCCGACGTCGCCGGCCGCCATGATGCGCGGCTGGTGGGCTGTTTGGTCGAACCCGGCGACACCGTCCGGGTCCGCACGGAACTGCGATCCCGCACGGTGTTCGGTCCGGCCACCGGCCTGGCGAGGGCCGGACCTCCGCCGGCAGAGGACCCCGGACCGGCTCCCGGGATCCGGGATCCGGTAAGCGGGCGCCGGACTAACCCGGCTGGCTGATGACGTGCCCGGCGGCCGGGGCTGCCCCCTGCTCCTCGGCAGGGCCGCCCATAAGATCGGTGGCGTCGGTCAGCAGCATCTCAATCAGCGTGACGGCGGCGTCCTTGTCCAGCGGGTTGTTCTTATTGCCGCACTTGGGGGACTGCACGCAGGACGGGCAGCCGGACTCGCACTCGCAGGCCTTGATGGCGTCGCGCGTCGCGGAGAGCCACACCCTGGCCTTGTCGTAGCCGCGCTCGGCGAAGCCGGCCCCGCCGGGGTGGCCGTCGTACACGAAGATCGTAGGCACCCCGGTGTCGGCGTGGATGGCCGTGGACACTCCGCCGATGTCCCACCGGTCGCTGGACGCCACCAGCGGCAGCAGCCCGATGGCCGCGTGCTCGGCCGCGTGCAAAGCCCCCGGGAACTGCGCCTCGATCAGCCCCGCGCCCGTCAGGGAGCGGTTGTCCATCACGAACCACACCGCCTTGGTGAACAGGTCCCGGGCGCCCAGTTGCAGCGGTTCCTCGCCGAGGATCTCGTTCGAAATCAGCGCCTTGCGCTGGAAGGAGACCACCTGTGTCGTCACTTTCACGTCACCGAAGTGCACCGCGACGTCCCCCCACTGCGTGGTGCGGAGTGTCTCCAGGACCTCGATCTGCGTCACGTCGCGCGCGGTCGTGTAGTAGTCGGGGTTGGCCCGGCGCACCACGACGCAGTGCTCGCCTTCGTTCAAATCCTCGACGACGTAGCTCTCGCCCTGATGAACGTAGATGGCGCCGGTGTGCGCCTGATAGTGGGTCTGGGGTGAATCCATGGTGCCGAGCAGGGAGCCGGTGTCAGCGTCCACGATGCTCACCGGACCGCCGCCGTCGGCCCGCAGGTTCACCATGGCCGCGGCGCTCTGGGGGTGGGTCCAGAACCAGCCCGCGGGGCGTTTGCGCAGGTAGCCCTGGACCACCAGCTGGTCCAGCAGCTTCTCGGCTGTCGGGCCGAACAGCTCCAGCTCCGCATAGCCCAGCGGAAGTTCCGCCGCGGCGGCGCACAGGTGGGGGCCCAGAACGTACGGGTTGGAGGGGTCGAAGACCGTCGCCTCTACCGAGACGTCGAAGATCGCCTCCGGGTGGTTCACCAGATAGGTGTCGAGCGGATCGTCGCTCGCGACGAAGGCGGCAATGGCGTCCTGTCCGGCGCGGCCCGCCCGGCCGATCTGTTGGAACAGCGACGCCCGGGTTCCCGGCCAGCCGGCGACCAGAACCGCGTCGAGCCCCGAGATGTCGATGCCAAGTTCGAGCGCGGAGGTGCTCGATACACCCAGCAGCTCGCCGGAGCGCAACGCCTTTTCCAGTGCCCGCCGTTCCTCCGGCAGGTACCCGGAACGGTAGGCCGCCACCCGCTGCGGCAGGCTGGGGTCCACTTCGTCCAGGAGGCGCTTGGTGATGGAGGCGATCGTCTCGGCGCCGCGGCGCGATTTGATGAACGCGATGGTCCGGATCCGGGAGGAGACCAGGTTGGCCAGCAGGTCCGAGGTTTCGGCGACGGCGGTTCGGCGTTCCTTGGCGCCGTTTTCGCCGCGCAGCTCGGTCAGTGCGGGTTCCCAGAACGCCACGGTCGTGGCGCCGTGCGGCGAACAGTCTTCGGACACCGCCCGGACCGGGGCGCCGATGAGCCGGCCGAAGGAGGTGCCGGGGTCGGATGCGGTGGCCGATGCGGCGATGAACACCGGTCCGGGGTGGGACGTGCCGGGGCTGTAGTAGGCACAGATCCGTCGCAGCCGTCGCATCAGGTTGGCCACGTGCGATCCGAACACGCCCCGGTAGCTGTGTGCCTCGTCCACGATCACGTAGCGGAGCCGGCGGAAGAATCGAGCCCACCAGGTGTGGTTCGGCAGGATCCCGAAATGCAACATGTCGGGGTTGGCCAAGATGACGTTGGCGTGGTCCCGGATCCAGCGGCGGGACGCCGGGTCGGTGTCGCCGTCGTAGGTTTCCGCGCGGACAGTGGGGAGCTTGAGCGAGCGGATGGCGGCCAGCTGGTCGGCGGCCAGGGCCTTGGTGGGGGAGAGGTAGAGGGTCACGGCGCCGTCGTCGTGGATCTTGCCCGGGTCGGCGAGAACGCGCAGCTCGGAGCGGTGGACCGCATCCAGCGCCGGCAGCTGGTAGGCGAGGGACTTGCCGGAGGCGGTGCCGGTGGCGATCACCACATGTTCGCCTGCGTGCGCCAGTTCGGCGGCCTGCACCTGATGACGGTAGGGCTCGTGGATGCCGAGAGAGCCGTAGGCCTGCACCAAGTCGGGGTGCACCCACTCCGGCCACGGTTCATTGACGGCCTTCCGGGCGGGAATCGTGCGCACATGCCGCAGCTGTTCCGGGTCCGGGCCGCGGCCCAGCAACGGGATCAGAGACTCATGTGGATTCACTCCAACATTGTTTCACCCGGGCTCAAATCGACCCGCGGGTTCACGGACCGACGACGCCGGGGCAGGGAACCCGCTCATCCCACGGAGAGGTCGGCGCCCTCGTCCGAGGCGGAAAGCATCAGCACATGGCACACCGTGGTCCAGCCGAGATGCGAGTACAGCTGCTGGCCGTCCAGGGAGGCCAGCAGGAGCCCGCCTTCGACGTCGTGTTCAAACGCCTGGGCGGCCAGTGCCCGCATGATGAAGCTGCCGAGTCCGCGCCGCTGGAACCCGGGCTCGGTGACGATCTTGTCGAAGACGGCGGTGTGGTCCGCGACGAACACCCGCCCGCTGGCGGCCACCTCTTCGCCGGCATAGACGACGGCATGGTGGACACCGCCCGTGGTCGACGGCACCCAGCGCAGATCGTCGTCCGGAAGCCAGGGGTCCTCGGCGTCCTGGGTTTCCATGTCCACGATCATCATGGTCTGCGACGCCGAGGTGACGTTCAGCCCGTTCTTCTCGGCCAGGGCGGAGTAGCGCGCCACGTCGTTGGTGAGGATCGTAAGGATCCGGGCCGGGACCTCGGCGGTCTTGGCGGCCAGCTCCTCGAACTCGGAATCCGAGGGGTCATGGGCGAAATATTCCCACTCGTGGGTCGTGTCCGCCCTCAGCGCGGCGGGAAAGCGGCCCTCCCTGCGGGTCTCATAACCCCGGCAACCGGCCCACCCGGCAACCCAGACCTCAAGGAGGTGGGTGGTGTCGTCAACCATGGCGTCAAGGCTCATGAGATGAGCGTATTCCAGCCCCGCCGCAAGCAACAGGGGCCGGGATCCGCGGGGCCGCTTGCTTACGCAATTGTGACAGTCGGGCCGGTCGCACGCCGCGGCGCCCGGGCGTATGGCGTCCGCGGCGGACCCCGGAGGGTGGGGCATCCGTGGCGCCTCCATCCCGCAACGCCCGGCGCCGGGTTTTGCCCCGCCCAGTACGCTTAAATACGTGGCTTTGAATCGAATTGTGCTCTTTTACGGCTTTACCCCGATCGCGGACCCGGACGCCGTCCGGCTCTGGCAGCGCGCCCTCTGCGAAAAGCTCGGGCTGACCGGCCGGATCATCATCTCCAAGGACGGCATCAACGCGACCGTCGGCGGCGAGATCGGCGCCGTCAAGCAGTACGTCAAGACGACCCGCGAATACAAGGGCTTCCGCGGCATCGACGTGAAGTGGTCCGACGGCGGTGCCGCGGACTTCCCCCGGCTGAGCGTCAAAGTACGTGACGAGATCGTCTCCTTCGGCGCCCCGGGGGAGCTCAAGGTGGACGAAAACGGCGTCGTCGGCGGCGGGACGCATCTTGCGCCCGAGGAACTGCACCGGCTCGTGGAAGCGAAGAAGCAGGCCGGGGACGAAGTGGTGTTCTTCGACGGACGCAACGGCTTCGAAGCCCAGATCGGAAAATTCAAGGACGCCGTCGTCCCCGACGTCGCGACGACCCACGATTTCATCAAGGAACTGGACTCCGGCAAGTACGACGCCCTCAAAGACAAGCCCGTGGTCACCTACTGCACCGGCGGCATCCGCTGCGAGGTCCTCTCGAGCCTGATGGTCAACCGCGGCTTCAAGGAGGTCTACCAGCTCGACGGCGGGATCGTCCGCTACGGGGAGGCGTTCAAGGACCAGGGGCTGTGGGAGGGCTCCCTCTACGTCTTCGATAAGCGGATGCACCTGGAGTTCAGCGAGGACGCAAAGACCATCGGCCAGTGCGTCCGCTGCGCGGCGCCCACCAGCAAGTTCGAGAACTGCTCCAACCCCAGCTGCCGCACGCTGACGCTGTACTGCATTGACTGCGCCTCGGACCCGGCGACGCTGCGCTGCCCGGACGGCTGCGCTGCCGCCTGAGGACGCCGCCTGGGGACCCCGCCTTAGGACGCCGCCTGGGGACCCCGCCTTAGGACGCCGCCTGAGGACGCCGCCTGAGCCCTCCGGCTCCTACGGCGCCGGGCTCAGATCCGGCTCACGCGGTAGGCGAAATTCGCCGGCGCCAGGGACCCGATCCGGACCCTCAGCACCGTGTCCGCGCCGAGCTGCACCACGTTGACCCGTGGCGTGCCGCACCGCAGGCTCAAGTCCACCAGAATGCTCGCCTTGTCCACGATGGCGAACGACACCCGCCGGGTACTTCGGCAGACCAGGGTCAGGGCATAGGTTCCGCTCGGCAGTTGCGTGGTGGTTTCATCGCGCGTCGCGCCGGCCTCCAGCAGCCCGTAGCCGGTATGGAAGACCTGGCCCTGGGTTTCCGGTAACACTTCCGTCACCCAGTGTTTGAGTTCCGGCCCGGTCACTGGCCGGTTCAGGCCTAGGTCCTGGGGGAGGGCGGCGTCGGTGAACGTGGTCGCCTGCGACGGCACATCACGGGCCGAAAGCCCGTCATCGTACTCATACTCGCAACCGGCCAGCCCCGAAGTGCACGCCAGTGCAACGGCCAGCACGACGGCGGTGAGCATGCCGCGCGACCGCAGCGGGAGGGGTGCCTGCGCGGTGGGCATACTCAGACTTTAAGCCCGGCCGCGGCGGCGGGCCAGAGCCCGGCGGTCCGGCGCGCTTCTAAGCGGAAGGGCGGCGCTCGAGCCGGAACCCGACGGCGGCGCCTGGATCCGACCCGGTTGAGCTCGGCTCGATTTGCACCGTGATCGGCCCCGATTCGAGCTTCACGGCTTTCTGGACGCTGCGCCCGCACCTGACGTTGAGCTGCAGTCTGGTTCCGGGCCGGCGGTCAGGCTGTGAAACGGTGAGGAGTACGTTTCGTGTTCCGGCGCAGGCCACTGTCACGGTATACGGGCCCTTGGCTGCGCCCGGCGCGGTCTGTCGGAAGCCGATCCCGCCTAAAGCCGACATCAGTTCGGTCTTGGGCGGGGCACCGAGGAGCCGCTGAACTTCCGTCAGGTTCTTGGCCGCTTCGGCCGCCAGCTCCGGGTCCTGCGTTGGCAGTGGCGGCCGCGGCGCAGCGGACCGGACCGATGGCCCGGCGTCGGTCGCCGGGAGCCCGACGTCGTCCGCGACTTCACAGCCGGCCAGCGCTACCGCCGCGCAGAGCGCCAGCGCGAACGTCGGCGCCCAAACACGGACCCCTTGCCTACCCCCAGTAGCAACCATGCCCCGAGCCTAGCCACGCTTCCGGCCGGCGCAAGTCACATCAGGCTGCGGCCACCAGTTGGTAGGCAAAGATGAGCGGGGCGTCCACGCTCGAAGCGCTGATCTTCAGCGTGCCCGCCGCGGGCACCTTGATCCTGGCGGTCTCCCGGCTGCCGTTGCAGGCGGCCCCGGCTTCCGTGAGGTGGTTTCCGTCGAGGGTGACCTCGAAGAATTCCTTGCCGCCGCCGTCGCAACTCATCGTCAAGGTGTAGTTGCCGGCCGGGACGCTGGCGTCCTTGGCGACCGGATCGCGGTTAAGGATCTTGCCGGCGTCCGCCAGGACGATCCCGCTGGCCGACGGCAACGCGGTGGCCTTCCAAGCGTTCACGTCGGCGGATTCGATAGAGCCTCCGGCGGAGCACGCCGAGGCTCCCAGCACGACGGCGACGCCGGCCGCGGCGGCGAAGAGGCGCCCGAGAGCGCGAGGGCGGGAGGGTGAGGGCGGAGCGAAAAGCATGCCTCCAACTTACCCGCTGGGGCGTGCCGTCCCTGCCCCGCCGTCGTCCCGTGGCCGCTAGCCGGCAATCAGCTCCCGCACTCGTCCCCGGCACGGGCCAGGCGAGAAGAAGCCTTGACCTTGACGCCGCGTCAACATTTAGACTCGGGGTAGCGGCCCGATAGTCCGGGCGCTCCAGGGTTGAGGAGAACGACAGCCATGGACTGGTCCGTGCAGCAGATCGCGAAGATCGCGGGCACCACGAGCCGGACGCTGCGCCACTACGACGCCGTCGGGCTGCTCAAGCCCAGCCGCACCGGGGACAACGGTTACCGGTACTACGACCAAGCCGCACTGCTCCGGCTGCAGCGCATCCTGCTGCTGCGGGAACTGGGCCTCGGCCTGCCGGCAATCGCCGAGGCGCTCGCCCGCGAGGGGGAGGCCGAACGCGCGCTGGCCGGCCACCTCAAGTGGCTGCGCCAGGAGCAGGACCGGCTGGCGCGGCAGATCGCCTCGGTCCAACACACACTCAGGGAAGTCAAGGCAGGTAGGGAACCCATGGCAGAGAAAATGTTCGACGGCTTCGACCATACGCAGTACAAGGACGAGGTGGAGGGGCGCTGGGGCACGGCCGCCTATGCGCAGGGCGACGCCTGGTGGCGCGGCATGGGCGCCGCCGAAAAGGACGCCTGGAAACAGCGGTCCAAGCAGCTGGGCCGGGAATGGATTGCCGCGGCCGAATCGGGTGCCGCCCCGGACGGTCCGGAAGCGCAGGACCTCGCACGGCGCCAGGTCGAATGGCTCACCGGTATTCCGGGGACCCCGGCGGCCGGCGGAGGGAACGTGAGGGAATACGTGTCAGGTCTCGGTGACATGTACGTGGCAGATCCGCGTTTCGCCGCGAACTACGGCGGGGCCGCCGGCGCCGCGTTCGTGCGGGACGCGCTGCGGGCCTACGCGAGCAAGAACCTCTGACGCGGCAGCACCTCCGCTTCGGCGGGGGCCGGCGGGCCCGCACCTAAACCTGTGCCGCGCCTAAACTTGTCCGGTGACTCCTTCTACGCTTTTCACGGCCGGCAACACCCCCGACGCTCCCCGCAGCGACTTCCCGGACCTGCTCCAGGCGCTCGCCGCGGACCTGCGCGCCATCGGTTACACGGTTGACGGCGTGGCCGAACTCCTGGGCCCGGCCGCCCACGCGGCCCTGGGCCGGGACCAGCTCATCCCCGCCCTGATCGCCACCGAGGCCGCCGTCGGTGGCGGGACGACGACGTCGGCGCTCGCCGCCGTCGTCCGCCTGTGGCTGCTGGCCGAGCCGCAGCCGGCCGGGACCCTTGACGCCGCACTGCCCGGCATCCGCACGGCGGGCCTGGTGGAACTGGGCCTCGTGGAGCCGTCCCCGGAGGGCCTGGTCCAGGCGAAGGTGGATCTGCGGCCGTACGGCTGGGAGGGCGCCGCCGGTGAAGAGACAATCAGCAGCGGCGGGGCCGAGCTCTGGGTGGCCAGCGACCTGGCCGCCCACCAGCGCCCGGGCGTGCTGCGCCATGACCACGTGCTGGGGATCGGTCAGGCGTCCACCACCCTGGTGCAGGTCACCGCCCGCCGGCACGTGGCCCGCGCCTTGGACCTCGGCACCGGCTGCGGCATCCAGACCTTCCAACTCTTGCACCACGCCGAGCACGTCACTGCCACCGACATCTCGGAGCGGGCGCTGGCGTTCACCCGCTTCAACCTGATGCTGAACGCGGCGGCGCTGCACCTGGACCCCGCCGAGCCGGAAAGCCGGGTGAGCCTGCGGCTGGGCTCGCTGCTGGATCCGGTGGCGGGGCAGGAATTCGACCTGGTGGTCTCCAATCCGCCGTTCGTCATCACTCCGCGAGGGGCCGGGGAAACCGCCTCGGACCAGTTCACCTACCGCGACGGCGGCCTGCCGGGCGATGACATCGTCGCCGCGCTTGTCCGGGACCTCCCCTCGGTCCTCGCCCCCGGAGGGACAGCCCAGCTGCTGGGCAACTGGGAGATCCCGGCGGGCGCCGCATGGGCCGACCGGCCGCGAAGCTGGGCCAGCCCGGACGCAGACGTCTGGTTCATCCAGCGCGAGCAGGTCAGCCCTGAAGACTACGCAGAGACCTGGCTGCGGGACGCCTCCGAGGCCCGCGACCGGCGGCTCTACCAGGACTCCTATGCCGCCTACCTGGACGACTTCGCGTCCCGAAACGTGGAGGCCATCGGCTTCGGGATGATCTGGCTGCGGCGACCCGCGGCCGGCGCCCGGCCGGTGATGTCCCGGTTTGAGGAGATTACCTACCCGATCGAACAGCCCGTTGGCCCGCACCTGGGCGCCGCCGTCGAGCGCGCCGACTGGCTGGCCGCGCACGAGCTGGAATCCGCGCACCTGCTGGTGGCCGACGATGTCACCGAGGAGCGGCACCAGCGTCCCGGCGCCGAACACCCCGGCGTGATCCTGCTGCGCCAAGGCGCGGGGCTGCGCCGCACCAACCTGCTCAGCACCGAGCTGGCCGGCTTTGTCTCAGCGTGCGACGGCGAGCTCTCCGTCGGGCAGATCATCGGCGCCCTTGACGCCCTGCTGGGCGGCTACGAGGGATATGACAGCGCGGCGTTCCGGCAGGGGCTCCTCGACGAGGTGGCCAACCTGGTGCGCGACGGCTTCCTGCTCCCCGCCTGAGACGGACGACGGCGGCACCGGCACCGGCACCGCGAGCGGCACCGCGCCTTCGCGGCCGAAGCGAGGCAGCACGTAGGCGGCGACGGCGAGGGCCACGAGCACGCCGCCCGCCCCTGTGATGAGGAAACTCAGCCGGACCGGCAGCAGTGCGCCGAGCAGGCCGCCGATGGCCAGGGCGGCAATGGAGACGGCGCGGGTCATGCCGCCGATGATCGCCATCGCCTGGCCCCGCCCGCTCTCCGGGATGCGCAGGATCGCGATCGCACCGAAGCAGGCGTTCAGGGCGCCGCAGGCCGTGCCCATCGCCGTGTAGGCCACGAACAGCAGCCCCACGCTGGGCACCAGCCCCATCACTGCCAGGAAAGCCGAGGTCAGGGCCATGCTGGCGAGCAGCACACGCAGCCGGGCCGGCGGCGTCTTGATCCGTCCGGCCAGCGCCGCGCCCACCGCCATGCCGAGCCCGAAGGCCGCAGCGAGCAGACCGTACTGGGTCTCGGTGGCGCCGAGCTCGCCCCGGGCCAGGAAGACTTCCAGCACGTTGGTGGCCTCGCCGACGACAATGAAGAACAGCGCGCCGAGCACCAGCGCCCACACCAGGCTGTCCCGGCGGATCAGCCGCAGGCCATCCAGCAGCGCCGGTGCGTCCCGGCCGGCCAGCTCGGCCGCGGTCCCGCGTCGGGTGCGGATCAGCAGCGCACCGGCGCCCATGGCCAGATAGCAGCCGCTCGCGACCGCAAACACCAGCCCCGAGCCGCCCCAGCCGCTGAGCAGGCCCCCCGCGGCCGGGCCCGCCATTCCAGCGATCATGATGGTGGCCTGCATGGTGCCCATCGCCCTCGGGGTGCGCTCCTCTCCGACGATCCGGGGCAGCAGCGCCTGCCAGGTCGGCCCCGCCACGGCCTGCGCGGCGTCCAGCAGGAACGTCATGGCGAACAGCACGGGGATGTGGTTGTCCAGGTACTGCAGGCTTACGCCCATGCCCGCCACGGCCACGGCGCTGACCACGGACGACGCCGTCGCAAGCGTGCGGGAATCACGCGTGTCGGCGAGCCGGCCCGCCCACGGCGCCAGCAGGACCAGCGGCAGCGCCGAGCACAGCAGGTAAGCCGCCACGAGCCATGGGCCGGCAGCCGGTGCCGCACCGTCCGCCGCGACGTTCTGCAGGTGCAGCATGACGCTGACGACGACGGCGCCCATGCCGGCGGTCGCCAGGAACCGGGAGCTGCTGGCGAGCAGGAAGTCGCGGTTGCGCCAAAGTGAAGGCTCGCCGGATGCGCCGCGCACTTTATGAAGTATGTGTTTCATAACCGCAAGGTATCCCGCCCCTGTCGGTAGTGTCAAGCATTTCTTTCATAGTTTGGCAGGCGTCGGTAGACTGAAAGCGTGAATGCAGAAACTCCCAAGTCGGTCGGCCCCGCCGAGACCGCCGCTCCGGCCGCCAAGCGCAGGCCGCGTCCGGAAAAGAAGGTCGAAATCACCGACCCGAAGGCGATCCGGGCGCTGGCCCACGCCGCCCGGCTCGAGGTCATTTCCGAGCTGTATTCCACCCAGGTGAGCCGGACCGCCACCGAACTTGCCGCCCAGACCGGCCTCACCCCGAGCGCCATGAGCTACCACCTGCGCGCTTTGCAGAAGTGGGGCATCGTGGTGCCCGCGGCCACCGCCGGCGATGCCCGCGAACGCCGCTGGAAAGCCGCCGGCACCGACTTCACCATCAATTCGGGCGGGGGAGTGGCCAGTCCGGAATTCGCCGTGCTGGACCTGGAGCTGGACGCCTACCGCCGGCGCGTCAACGCTTACGCCAGGACCCGGGACGAGCGGCGCCAGCGCGGCGAAGCCGTGGACGGCACCTCCTCCGTGGTGCTGGCCAGCAACCTGCTGTACCTGACCCCGGCCCAGGCCGGAGAGCTGAACGAGAGGCTCTTCGACCTGCTGAGGGACTACGAGCTCGAGGACCCGGACCGGGTGCCCGAGGGGGCTGTCCGGATGGCCACCATGTGGTCGATGATTCCGGACGACCGGGGCAAGGCCGCGCCGGCGTCCTAAGCGGCAGCGCGGCGCTCCCGAAGGCCGCAACTGTGGGTGCTTCGTTACGTTTGCAAGACGTGCCCGGGAGACTGACTTTTGCACCCGGATGCGCGGGAATCTGCAAAATATGGTGAACTAGGCGGGTATGGGCGCATCTGCCCGAGCAACCTTTTTCTGTAGGAGCACCGTGCCAAGCAAGGCCCCCACCGGCAAGAAACTCGTGATTGTGGAGTCTCCCGCCAAGAGCAAGACCATCGCCAAGTACCTGGGCGAAGGTTTCATCGTTGAGGCCTCCATCGGTCACATCCGCGACCTGCCGCAGCCTTCGGAGCTCCCCGCAGAGTTGAAGAAAACGCCGTTGGGCAAGTTCGCCGTCGACATTGAACACGACTTCAAGCCGTACTACGTGGTGTCTCCGGACAAGAAGAAAAAGGTCGCCGAACTCAAGGCCCAGCTCAAGGGCGCTGACGCCCTCTACCTCGCAACCGATGGGGACCGCGAGGGCGAGGCCATCGCGTGGCACCTGCTGGAAGTCCTCAAGCCCAAAGTCCCCGTGTACCGGATGACCTTCGGCGAAATCACCAAGGAAGCCATCCACCGCGCGATGGACAACCTGCGCGACGTGGACCAGGACCTCGTGGACGCGCAGGAAACCCGCCGCGTGCTGGACCGCCTCTACGGCTACGAAATCTCCCCGGTACTGTGGCGCAAGGTGGCCCGCGGCCTGTCCGCCGGCCGCGTGCAGTCCGTCGTCACCCGCATGGTGGTGGACCGGGAACGGGAGCGGATGGCGTTCAAGTCGGCGTCCTACTGGGACCTGACCGGCCAGTTCGGCGCGGAATCCGGCTCCTTCAAGGCCAAGCTGGCTGCTGTCGATGGCTCCAAGGTCGCCAGCGGACGGGACTTCAACGACGCCGGCGAGCTCACCTCGCGCGGCGTCGTGCACCTGAACGAGGAACTCGCCGGCGCCCTGGCCGCCGGCCTGCAGGAGGCGGACTTCCGCGTCCGCTCCGTCGACACCAAGCCCTACACCCGCCGTCCCGCGGCGCCGTTCACCACCTCCACGCTGCAGCAGGAGGCCGGCCGCAAACTGCGCTTCTCCTCCAAGAGCACCATGCAGGTGGCCCAGCGGCTCTACGAAAACGGCTACATCACGTATATGCGTACGGACTCGAATGCGCTGAGCAACGAGGCCATCACCGCCGCGCGGCGCCAGGCCTCCGAGCTGTACGGCCCCGAGTACGTCCCGGCCTCGCCCCGCGTCTACAGCGGCAAGGCAGCCAACGCGCAGGAAGCCCACGAGGCCATCCGCCCCGCCGGCGACTCCTTCCGCACCCCGGCACAGGTTGCCAAGCAGCTCTCCGGCGACGAGTTCCGCCTTTACGAGCTGATCTGGAAGCGCACCGTCGCCTCCCAGATGGCCGACGCGAAGGGCTCCACCGCGACCATCCGACTGGGCGCCGTCACCGTGGGTGGCGCGGCGGACGGCCGGGACGCCGAGTTCTCCGCCTCCGGCACCGTCATCACCTTCCCGGGCTTCCTCGCCGCCTATGAGGAAGGCAAGGACGAGAGCCGCGGAGACGAGGACTCCGAGGAAGCGCGCCGGCTGCCCAACGTGGCCAAGGGCGACGCGCTGACCGCTTCGGAGATCGTCGCCGTCGGGCATGAAACCTCGCCGCCGCCGCGCTTCACCGAAGCGTCCCTGACCGCGGAACTGGAAAAGAAAGGCATCGGCCGCCCGTCGACCTACGCCTCCACAATCTCCACCATCCAGGACCGCGGCTACGTCCGGAAGCAAGGCTCCGCGCTGGTCCCGAGCTGGATCGCGTTCTCCGTGATCCGGCTGCTCGAACAGCACTTCCACGACTACGTGGACTACGACTTCACTGCCGACATGGAAGCCGACCTGGACAAGATCGCCAACGGCCAGGAAGCCGGACCCGCCTGGCTCAAGCATTTCTACTTCGGTCAGGATTCCGAGCCCGGCCTGCTGAGCATCGTCAACAACCTTGGCGAGATCGACGCCCGCGAAATCAACTCCATCCCGATCACCGACGGCATCACGCTGCGCGTCGGCAAGTTCGGCCCGTACCTGGAGAGCTCCGTCCCCACCGTGGACCCGAAGACCGGCGAAGTCATCGAGTCCGCCCGCGCCAACGTCCCCGAGGACCTGGCTCCGGACGAGCTCACCGCCGCCAAGGCAGTCGAGCTGATGGAGACCGCCGCCCCGGAGGAGCGCGTGCTGGGCACGGACCCGCACACCGGGCACAGCGTTGTGGCCAAGAACGGCCGCTACGGCGCCTACGTCACCGAGATCATCCCGGAGATGACCGAGGAGCAGCTCGCCAACCAGCCGGTGGAGTACTACAAGAACGGCAAGCCAAAGCCGCCGAAGAAGCCGGTCAAGGCCAAGCCGCGCACCGGCTCGCTGTTCGCCTCCATGAGCGTGGACACCGTGACCCTCGATGAGGCGCTGCAGTTGATGAGCCTGCCGCGGGTGCTCGGCCAGGACGCCGAGGGCAACCCCATCACGGTGCAGAACGGACGCTTCGGCCCGTACCTGAAGAAGGGCACGGACTCCCGTTCCATCGGCTCGGAGGAGGAAATCTTCACCATCACGCTGGAACAGGCACTGGAGATCTACTCGCAGCCCAAGCAGCGCGGCGCCCGCGCCGCCGTCCCGCCGCTGGCGGAGTTCGGCCCGGACCCGGTCTCGGAGAAGAACATCGTGGTGAAGGAAGGCCGCTTCGGCCCGTACATCACCGACGGCGTCACCAACATCACGGTGCCGCGCAGCACCGCCATCGAGGAACTGACCCGGGAACGCGCCGTCGAACTCCTCGCCGAGAAGCGGGCCAAGGGCCCGGTCAAGCGAACGACGACGGCCCGCAAGGCCCCCGCCCGCAAGGCCGCCGCCAAGAAGTAGGTGCACTTCGCCCCCGCTCGCGGGTTCCTTCCCAGCTCGACGTCAGAAGACGCCGACGGCGGACGGAACCCGCGAGTCGTTGTGCACATAGGTCCATCGCGGACTTTCGGAAGGGGAGCGGTGGCGGCAGGCTGGCGCCATGGAGTACCCCCCCACCCAGCCTGAGGACCCCCTCGCTGTTGTATGGGCCGGTTCCGCTGAGTCGGCCCGTCCGTTGACGCCCGGCCCGGGACCTTCGGCAGCAGCCCTGGACCCAAAGCTTCCCGAAGCCGTCAACCTGTGGCGGACCGAGGAACTGCTGGACCGGGGCCTGTCCGCACGGAAAATTCGGCAGCTGGCTGCCGGCGGCGCCCTCCTCAAGCTGCGCCGCGGCTGCTATGTCCGCCGCTCCTTCTGGGCAGCACTCGATGCGAACGGTGCCTCGCGCTGCCGGATCGAGGCCTACGCCCACCGCTGCCTGACAAGCTCAACGGGCGCCTACGTGTTCAGCCACACCACGGCAGCCCGGCTCCACGGCCTCTTTCTGTGGCAAGTAGACGACACCATCCACCTCACGGTGCCGTTCCTCCCGTCGACCGGTGGCCACGCGGGCGACGTGCGGGCGCATACCCGTGCGCTGACTCCCGCCGACGTCGTGCACGTGGCCGGGCATCGCGTTACGTCGCTGGCCCGAACGGCCGCGGACAGCGGCCTCGTCCTGAACTATGCGCAGGGGCTGATTCTGATGGACCATGCCCTGCGACTCGGTGCCGGGCGGGAGGCGGTGGAGCTGGAGTGCGCCCGGCTCCGCGGGGCGCCGGGCGTCTCGACGTTGAAGAAGGTGCTCGCCCATGCGGATCCGCTGTCCGAGTCGCCGGGTGAAACGCTACTCCGCGATCTGGTCCGGCGGCTGAGGCTTCCTGCTCCGCAGCTCCAGTTCGAGGTCCGGACGCGGCTCGGTACGTACAGGCTGGATTGCGCATGGCCGGAGCGGCTGGTGGCGATGGAGTTTGATGGCCGCGGCAAATACTTCGACTATGACCCCACTGCCGAGGCCATTTTTGCCGAGCGGCGCCGCGAGAAGGCACTGATGGAGCTGGTCTGGAGGTTCATCCGGGTCGAATGGCGGGACCTGTTCCGCGAGCACGAGCTGAAGACGAGGCTGCTTCAGGTGCTCGGGCGCTGAGATTGCCGTCTGCTCGCGGCTTTGAGCCGGGCTCGCGGTGTCAGTGCCGCGAGCGTGGACGGAGACCGCGAACCGGCCGGGCGCCCAGGAAGGAATTGCGGACCGGGGCGTGACGTGATCGAGTAGGAACATGACTGAACAGCCAGAACCCATGGATCTCCAGCCGCTCAACGACCTCGAAGAGAAGCTCGCCCGGGGGGAGCAGCCGGACGCCAACCCGGTGGAGGTCATCCTGTCCTTCCTCAACAACGAGGTCTACATCGTCAGCTCCGACACGATCGACGGCCCGGACTCCCAGGTGGAGCCGCTGGTGCTCGCCAACGCTGCGGGAGAGCCCGTGCTGGCCGTCTTCTCGCACCCGAGCCGTGTGGCGGAACAGTTCCTCGCCGCCGCGCCGAACGTGCTCGGCACCCAGGGCTCGGCAATCATCGGCAACCTCGGCGACCAGCTGGGTATGGTCATCAACCCCGGCGCCGTCTACGGCTTCGAAATCGACCCGGAGGGCGTGGCGAACATCCGCCGGGACTTCAAGCCGTCCGAGCAGGAGCCGGACTCGGCCCAGGACGACAGCCAGGCCTAAGCGCCCGGGCCTAAGCGGGACGGGCCACGGCGCGAGGTCTCGCCGCTGCGCCCGGTTAGGGCACAGCCCCTCCGGGGAGAATAATGGCAGCATGCGGCTAGGCGTCCTCGATATCGGGTCCAACACTGTCCACCTCCTCCTTGTGGACGCCCACCCCGGCGCGCGCCCGGTCCCGTTCGCCTCGCACAAGCGCCCACTCTCCCTGGTGCAGTTCCTCGACGCGGACGGCAACATCAACGACGCCGGCCAGCATGAACTGATCGAGTTCGTCCTCGAAGCCTGGGAGTTCGCGGCTAAACACAAGGCCGAGGACCTGCTGGCGTTCTGCACCTCCGCGATCCGCGAGGCCACCAACGGGTCCGCCGTCCTGGCCCGGGTCAAGCATGAAACCACCGTGACGCTCCGGGAGCTGACCGGCAGCGAAGAGGCGTCGATGACGTTCTTCGCCGTCCGCCGCTGGTACGGCTGGGGCGCGGGTCCCGTGCTGAACCTGGACATCGGCGGCGGTTCCTTCGAAATGGCCTACGGGGAGGACGAGCTGCCCGAACTGGCGACGTCGGTCCCGCTCGGTGCGAGCCGGCTCACCCGTGACTGGCTGCAGGAGGACCCGCCCTCGGCCAAAAGCGTCAAGGAGCTTCGCCGTTATATCCGGACCACCCTGAAGCCCGTGGTGCGGGACTTCGCGAAGCTGGGCAAGGCCAACCACGTGGCCGGCACTTCCAAGACCTTCCGCTCGCTGGCCCGCATTGCCGGGGCCGCCCCCAGCGGGGCCGGGCCGTACGTCAAACGGGAACTGTTTGCCACGGACCTGGGCCTGTGGGCGCAGCGCATCTCGGCCATGGAGGTGGAGGACCGGTTGAATCTTCCCGGTGTCTCCGAAGCCCGCGCCCACCAGCTTCTGGCCGGCGCGCTGGTGGCGGAAGCGGCCCTCGAAATGTTTGAGTTTCCAAGCTTGGAGATCTGCCCCTGGGCCCTCCGCGAAGGTCTGATCCTCCGCCGGCTGGATCAGCTGGTCTTTGAGGGGCCGCTGCAGCCCGCGCCCCACGTAGCCCGGGCCGACGAGCCCGCCGAGCCGCAGTCACCGGACGCGGACGGGCCCGGCGCCACGTAACAAGCGCTCCGTAACAGGCGCCACGTGACAGGCGCAACGCAACATCGGTCGGCCGGTGACGGGTGGACGGTTTTCGCTCCGAACCGATAATTCCGGCAGCAAGGTGTCGAACCGGACGCACGCCGTTCGTCTACAAGGTGAGAGGCCGGTAAGGAACCGGCCCAATCGTCAAGGAGGACAGCACCATGGCCCAGTACCTGCTCAGCGTTTACCAGCCCGTCGGCCCGGCCCCCGCCCCGGAAGTCCTGGAACCCATCATGCGGGACCTGGAGGCCCTGAACCGCGAAATGAAGGCGGCCGGCGCCTGGGTTTTCGCCGCGGGGCTCCACCCCACCGACACCGCAAAGGTCGTGCGACCGGAGGGCACCGAGCTGCTCATCACTGACGGTCCATTCGTTGAAGCGAAGGAACACCTTGGCGGATTCACCGTTATTGAGGCACCGGACCTCGACGCCGCCCTCGGCTGGGCCGGGCGGCTGACCCGAGCCACCACCCTTCCCATCGAAGTGCGGCCTATCCAGCACTAGCCCAGCACCAGCCGGACCGGTGTGCTGCTTACGGGGCTGTTAAACGGCGAAGGCACCGGCGGTCTGGAACGGGAAAATGGGGGAAACCCGCTACAGCCCACCGGTGCCGGGCAGACATCCGCATGACTGCCTATCATCACTCGCACCCTCAATGAGGTAGTACCTACGCTAATCCCCGATTTTGTGAGCAAGCTGCGCCCAGGATGTGAGCTGGCTGTGAATCGGGCCGGACTGCAATGATGGGGGAATGAGCAACCGAATCGCATTCCTGGGCTGTGGGTCAATGAACGAGGCAATCATGGGCGGCATGATCGCGGGCGGCACGGACCCCGCGGACATTGTCGCCACGGTGCGCCGGGCTGGTCGGGCGGCCGAACTGGCTGAGCGGCACCACGGCATCACGGCCATCGCCGGCGAAGAAGAGCCGGAGAACAACACGCAGGCCGCCACCGGCGCCGCCGTCGTGGTGCTGGGCGTCAAGCCGGTGGGAATCGCCGCTTTGGCCCGGGAGATCAGCGGTTCGCTCTCGCCGGACACCATCGTGGTCAGCGTTGCCGCTGCGGTGTCGCTGGAGCAGCTGGAAGCGGCGCTCCCGGCCGGACAGCCGGTGATCCGCGCCATGCCGAACACGCCCGCTCGGCTTGGCCGCGGCGTCGTCTCCGTCTCGGCCGGTAAGCACTGCTCGGCGGAGCAACTGCAGCAGGCAAAGGACATCTTCGCGGCCGTCGGCACCGTCGTCGAGATTCCCGAGGAACAGGTGGATGCGCTGTCCGCGATCAGCGGCTCCGGCCCGGCCTACGCCTTCTACTTGGCCGAGGCAATGGCGGCCGCCGGGGCAGAACTGGGACTGGACGCCGAGCTCTCGCTGCTGCTGGCACGCGAAACTGTAGCCGGCGCCGGGTTCATGCTGGCCGAGCCGGGCGCCGACCCCGCGGCGCTGCGCAAGGCAGTGACCAGCCCGAACGGCACCACGGAACGGGCGATCGCCACCTTCGACGAGCGCGGACTCCCGGCGATAATCGCCGACGGCGCCCGGGCCGCCGCCGAGCGGGCCGCCGAAATCACCAGGCAGCTCGGCTAGCCGGAACGCGGGCGCAACCCATGACTCAGCCCGGACCGGGTGGCAGGATAGGACCCATGGAACTGCACATCACAGGGGATCCCGCAGCGGACAAACTCCTCAGCGACGACGCGTTTGCCCTGCTCACCGGCATGCTGTTGGACCAGCAGGTGACCATGGAGTCGGCCTTTGCCGGCCCGGAAAAGATCCGGACGCGCCTCGGGTCCATGGACCCCGCCGCGATCGCCGGTTACGATCCGCAAGGGTTCGTCGAGTTGTTCAAGGAGCGCCCGGCCGTCCACCGGTTCCCCGGATCAATGGCCGGCCGCGTCCAGGCCCTTGCTGAGACGGTACAGACTGACTGGAACGGCGACGCCACGGCCATCTGGACGCAGGGCGGGCCCGACGGGCAGGAGGTGCTGCGCCGGCTCAAGGCGTTGCCGGGATTCGGCGAGCAGAAGGCGAAGATCTTCCTGGCGCTGCTGGGAAAGCAGTGCGGGCTCCAGGCCGAAGGCTGGCGCGAGGCCGCCGGCCACTATGGACAGGAGAACGCCTTCCTGTCCGTCGCTGACATCGTGGATCCGGAGTCGCTGAGCAAGGTGCGGGCCAGCAAGCAGGCAGCCAAGGCCGCCGCGAAGACTGCGAAGACCGCCGGGCCCTGACCCCGCGGTAGCTCAGCCAGCGACGCCGGGACGCGCCCGACGGCGGAGGGAACCTAGTGCGTGGAGGTCGGGACCGTGACTGAACAGGCGGCAGGACGGCTACTCTCCCTTTGGTCTGCCACCGGCGGAACCGCAACGTACGCGCCCCTCGACGCGTCCCTGGACGTGGACGTTGCCGTGATTGGCGGCGGCATTGCAGGACTGACCACCGCGCTGGCCCTGAAACGGGCGGGCCAGTCGGTGGCCGTGCTCGAGGCGGCGCGGGTGGGCACCGGCGTCACCGGGAACACCACGGGCAAGGTCACCTCACTGCACCGGCTTGCCTACTCCGACCTTGCGGCCCGCCACGGCGATTCCACGGCTGGCATCTATGGGCAGGCCAACGAGGCGGCAATTGAACACGTCGCGGCCGTTGTGGCAGCGGAGGGAATCGACTGCGGCTTCCGGCGGGTGGCCAATTACACCTACGCCGAATCCGTGCAGGCCCTTGCGCTGGTCCGGGAGGAAGCGGCGCTGGCCGCTCGGCTGGGGCTGCCGGCCTCCTTCACGACAGAGGTGCCGCTGCCCTTCGCGGTCCGGGGCGCCGTCCGGTTCGACGGCCAGGCCCAGATCCACGCGCTCAGGTATGTGCAGGGTCTGGCCCGTGCCGTGGACGGGAACGGCAGCTTCGTCTTTGAGCAGTCGCCTGCTACGAGCTTCCGCGACGGCGCTCCGGCCGTGGTGGTTACGGAACGGGGATCAGTCCGGGCCAAGGAGATCATCGTGGCGACCAACCTGCCGTTCGGGGACGGCGGGCTCTACGCCGGGCGATGCTACGCGCACCGCTCGTATGTCGTCGCCGGCAAGAGCCCAGTTGCTCCGCTGGACGCAACCTTTGTCAGCGTTGATGAGCCGATGCGCTCGATCCTGACCGTCGACGTCGAAGGTACCAGTTACGTGCTGGCCGGCGGCGAAGGACACCCGGCCGCCGAAAGCGTTGATTCCGCCGAACGATACCGGCGGCTGGCGGCTTTTGCCCGTGACCGCCTGGGCGCCGGGGAGATCGCGTTCCGCTGGTCCACCCAGGACGCCATGCCTGAGGACGGGCTGCCGTACGTGGGCCGCATGGCTCCGGAGTCCCGGCATGTCCACGTGATCACCGGGCTGCGGAAATGGGGCCTCACCAACGGCACTGCCGCCGCCTTGATCCTCCGGGACACGCTGGGCGGCACCGCCAACCCGTGGGCCGCGGTGTTCGACAGCAACCGAAGCGGCGGCGCCGCGCAGGCGGCGCGGTCGAGCCCGGCGGAGGAGGTTTCCGGCGCCGACGCTGTTCCGGCGTCGGTGGCCCCGGGAGAGGGGAAGGTGGTGGACGTCAACGGCGCCAAAACTGCCGTGTACGTCAGTCCCACGGGGGGCGTCCAGGCGGTCTCGGCCGTCTGCACGCACCTTGGCTGCACCGTGGAGTTCAATCGGACGGACGTGACGTGGGACTGCCCTTGTCACGGTTCCCGGTTCAGCACTGACGGCACCGTGATCCAGGGGCCGGCCACAAGGAATCTGGCCGCCGGCCCCGCCCCGGACGTCACTGCTTCCAGCCACCGAGGCCTCTAGGCCCGGCGACGGCCGCCGGCACGGGGGAGCGTTGCTACGGCCTTGCGGCGAACCGTTCCAGCAGGTCCACGTGACCGGAGACAATGAGCATGTCCCGCGCGGAAACCTTGGTCTCGGGCCGGGCGTAGGTGAAATCCTCGCCCGGGGATTTCACGCCCACTATCGTGACGCCGTACTTCGAGCGCACTTTCGATTCGTCGAGGGTGAAGCCCACGGTCTCGCGCGGCGGGTACATCTTTACGATCGCGAAGTCGTCGTCGAACTCGATGAAGTCCAGCATCCGGCCGGACACGAGGTGCGCGGCCCGGACCCCCGCGTCGGCCTCCGGGTAGATCACGTGGTTGGCGCCGATTCGGGTCAGGATCTTGCCGTGCGAGGGCGTGATCGCCTTGACCCAGAGGTGCTCGATGCCGAGGTCCACGAGGTTGACCGTGATCAGCACCGAGGACTCGATGGAGGTGCCCACGCCCACGACGGCGGAGCTGAACTCCTGCGCGCCGAGCTGGCGGAGGGCGTCAATGTTGGTCGCGTCGGCCTCCACCACGTGGGTCAGCACGCTGGCCCATTTCTGCACGAGGTTCCGGTCGCGTTCGATGGCCAGCACCTCGCGGCCCTGCTTCACCAGCTGTTCTGCGGTGGACGCGCCGAAGCGGCCAAGCCCGATGACCAGCACGGGCGCATTGTGGGCGGGACGGTTGACGGCGCCTGAGGAACTAGCCAATGATCGGTCTCTCTTCCGGGTAGTGGTACAACTGGCTGCGCTGGCGCAGGGCCAGCCCAGCGGCGAGGGTGACGGTGCCGACGCGGCCGGCAAACATCAGGACGGTGAGGACATAGACGCCGGCCGGGGGCAGCTCTGCGCTGAGGTTGGTGCTCAGGCCCACGGTGGCGAACGCTGAAATGGTTTCGAACAACACCCGGTCCAGCGATGCGCCGCTGATCTGCAGCAGCAGCAGCGCCGAGACCGCCACCAGGGTGGCGCCGGCGACTATGACCGAGATGGCCACCCGCATGGTCCCCTCCGGGATGGTGCGGCCGTAGATCTTCACATCAGCGTCGCCGCGGGCCTCGGCGATGATGGCCAGGAACATCACCGCGATGGTGGTCACCTTGATGCCGCCGGCGGTCGAGGCCGAGCCGCCTCCGGCAAACATCAGCGCGTCGGTCAGCAGCATGGTGGTGGAGTCCATCTGGTTCTGGTCCACCAGGTTGAAGCCGCCCGAGCGGGTCATCACGGAGGCGAAAAGCGAGTGCGTGATCTTGTCGCCCAGGCTCATGCCGCCGATGGTGCGCATGTTCTCCCACTCCATCAGCCCCCAGAGCACGGTGCCCGCGGCCAACAGGATCAGCGAGACCTGGATGGTCAGCTTGGTGTGCAGGTTCCATTTCTTCCAGTTCAGGCCGTTCTGCTGCAGCACCATGACGACCGGGAAGCCGAGGCTGCCAAGGAAGACGCCGATCATCAGCGGAATCAGGATCCACAGGTCGGTTTCGTACGGCACGATGCCGTCCGAATGGGGCGTGAAGCCGGCGTTGTTGAACGCCGAAATGGAGTAGAAGACGCCGTGCCAGAATGACTGGCCGACGCTTTCGCCCAGTGCCAGGAACCTCGGAACCAGGGCAGCGGCCAGGGCCGCCTCAATGACCACGGAGGTGACGATGACGATCCGCAGCAGCGTGCCCACCTCGCCGAGGCGGCCCGCGTTGTTCATGGCCTCCTGCGCGATGAGCTTGCCGCGCACACCGAGTTTCTTGCTGACCATCAGTGCCAGCAGCGACGCCAGGGTCAGGGTCCCGAGGCCGCCGACGAAGATGCCGACCAGGATCACGAGCTGGCCGAAGAAGGACCAGTGCGCCGCCGTGGACACAACGGTCAGCCCCGTCACGCATACCGCCGACACCGCCGTGAAGAGGGCTTGGTGCAGCGGGGTCACCTGCCCCGTCGCCGAGGACACGGGCAGGGTGAGCAGGACGGTAAAGATCAGGACGACCACGGCGAAGGCGGAGACGGCCAGGCGGGCCGGGGAGGTGTTGGCGATGTCGTCGACGAAGTCGCGCAGCCGGGTGAAGATCCACAGGCCCTCGCGCTCCGGCTGGCCGGGGTGCCAGCTGGCCGGGCTCGGTGACCTCGACTGGCTTTGCGTCATGTGCGGCTTGTCCTCGGTTGAAACGGTGTCCTTCAGTAGTAAACCACTATATTCCGCGCAACGACGGGGATCGGGGCGGTGCGCTCCGGTAGCCTGTGATTGATGACCTTCCTGCCCGGACTCGCCCAGACCGCCCTGCCGACGACGGTGGTGTGGGACTCCGCCATGACGGCGTACAACTTCGGCCACAGCCACCCGATGGCGCCCGAACGTATGGAGCTCACCGCGCGGCTGGCCCGGAGCCTTGGACTGTTGGACCTGGACCACGTCAGCGTGGCGGCACCCTCGGTGGCTACCGACGAGGAACTGGGTGCCGTGCACAGCGCGGAATATGTCGCCGCCGTCCGCCGCGTCAGTGCCGACCCGGACACCCCGGATCTGGAACGCGGCCTCGGCACCGAAGACGACCCGGCCTTCGCCGGCATGCACGAGGCCAGCGCGCGGCTGGCTGGCGGCTCCCTGCTGGCGGCCGCCGCCATCCTGGACGGCAGCGCGGTCCGGGCCGTGAACTTCGGCGGCGGCATGCACCACGCCTCCCGCGAGCGGGCCAGCGGCTTCTGTATCTACAACGACGCCGCCCTGGCCATCCAGCGGCTGCTCGATGGCGGCGTGCAACGGGTGGTGTATGTCGATGTCGACGCGCACCACGGAGATGGAACGCAGAGCATCTTCTGGGACGATCCCAGGGTGCTGACGATCTCGCTGCACGAGACCGGGCTGACGCTGTTCCCTGGCACCGGGTTCGCCAACGAGATCGGCGGCCCGAACGCCCAGGGCAGCGCCGTGAACGTGGCGCTCCCGGCCGGGACCGGAGATGCCGGCTGGCTGCGGGCCTTCCACGCGATCGTTCCGCAGTTGGTGGGAGCCTTTGAGCCGGAGGTCATCGTCAGCCAGCATGGCTGTGATTCGCACCGCCTGGATCCGCTGACGCACCTGAACATCAGCGTGGACGGCCAGCGGGAGGCCGCCACGGCGATCGGCAACCTCGCGGCCCGCTACTGCGAGAACCGCTGGATCTCCACCGGCGGCGGGGGCTACAACGTGATCACAGTGGTCCCGCGCTCCTGGAGCCACCTGATCGCGATCGCCGCCGGGCGCCCGGTCCCGCTGCGGACCGCCGTCCCCGAGGACTGGCGGCAATATGTGCAAGAAAAATATGGAGCCAAGTACGGCGTCGAACCGCCTACGGTGATGGGCGACGACGTCGATCTCTGGTGGCGTTCCTGGGAGGTCGGGTTCGATCCCAACGACGAGGTGGACCGCACCGTGATGGCCACCCGCAAGGAAGTTTTCCCGCTCTACGGACTGGATCCCTGGTTCGACTAGGCTGCGGTTCCGGGCTGCCGGGCGAGGGCTGCGCAGACGCCCGTAATTAGTGGATGCCATCCGGCGTATATGTCGCTAGGGTGGAGGGCATGGTGACAGACGACGTATTTGCCGTCATTGCTGAGGCAACCCGGCGTGACATTCTGGTGTCCCTCCGCAACGGGGACAAGGCGGTGGGGGAGCTGGTCCAGGAGCTCGAGGCGAGCCAGCCCACCATTTCCAAGCACCTTAAGGTCCTGCGCGAAGCCGACCTGGTCAGCATGCGCGCCCAAGGCCAGAAGCGATACTACGCGCTCAACCCCAAGCCGCTGGCTGGCGTCGCCAGTTGGCTCGAGACGTTCGACGTCGGCCGCGCTGCCGCTGCCGAGCCCTCGACGCCGCCCGCCACCCCGGCACCCGGCCCGGACAGTCTTGCCGCCGCCGTGACTACCCCGCCGACTGCAGCGGAACCGGCCGCAGCGGCGTTGGCCGAACGTGCCGCGGGCAGCACGCTCAGCCCCGCCGTCGCCCTCCCCGTCGGCACCGCCGGGGAGGACAAACGGCCGCAGCAGATCGGCCGGACCGTTGGCCGCGCCGCCACCCGCGCCGCGGACCTGCTGGCGAACCTGCCAAAATTCGGCCGGAAAAAGTAGCAGGCCCCACTGCCGCGCCCAGATGGCAGTTCGCGGCAGTGTTCGGCACAAACACTGCCGCGAACTGCCCTCTCGCGGAACCGTGGGCTATCTGGCGAGGAGCCGGACGTGGTCCGGGGTGAGCTCGGAGATCCGGCTGACGCCCAGCAGCGCCATGGTGCGCCGCATGTCCGTCTCGAGGATCTGGATGGCCCTGTCCACCCCGGCCCGGCCGCCGGCCATCAGGCCGTAAAGGTAGGCGCGGCCGATCAGGGTGAAGTCCGCACCCAGCGCCAGTGCCGCGATGATGTCCGCGCCGCTCATGATGCCGGTGTCCAGGATGACTGCAGCGTCGCTGTTGTCCGCCTTGAGCGCCGCGGAGACCTCCGGGAGCAGGTGGAAGGGGATGGGGGCCCGGTCCAGCTGGCGGCCGCCGTGGTTGGAGAGCACGATGCCGTCCGCGCCGTGGTCCACGACCTTGCGCGCGTCGTCGACGGTCTGGATGCCCTTGACCACGAGCTTGCCTTTCCAGGTTTCACGCAGCCAGTCGAGGTCCGCGAAGGTCAGGGTGGGATCGAACATGGAGTTGATCAGGTCCGCCACGGTGCCGGTGTAGCGCGACAGCGAGGCGAAGGTCAGCGGCTCGTGCGTGAGGAAGTTGAACCACCACGCGGGCCGGTAGGAAGCGTCCAGCACGGTCTTGAGCGTCAGCGCCGGAGGGATGGTCATGCCGTTGCGGACATCGCGCAGGCGGGCGCCCGCGACGGCGGTATCCACCGTCACCATGAGCGTGTCGTTGCCTGCCTGGGCGGCGCGTTCGATCAGTTCCAGCGAACGGTCCCTGTCCGTCCACAGATACAGCTGGAACCAGTTGCGGCCGTCCGGGGCCGCGGCGGCCACGTCCTCGATCGACGCGGTGCCCATGGTGGAGAGCGTGTACGGAATGCCGGCGGCCGCGGCGGCCCGGGAACCGGCGTACTCGCCCTCGGACTGCATCATCCGGGTGAAGCCGGTGGGCGCGATGCCGAAGGGCAGCCGGGCGGCCTTGCCCAGGATCTCGGTGCCGAGGTCCACGCTGGAGACGTCGCGCAGGATGCCGGGACGGAATTCGATGTCCAGGAAGGCCTGGCGGGCCCGGCGCAGGGTGATCTCGGCCTCGGCCGCCCCGTCCGTGTAGTCGAACGGCGCCTTCGGGGTGCGACGCTTGGCCATGTCCCGCAGATCCCAGATGGTGCTGGCCCGGCGCAGCTTCGCCTCGCGGCCGAAGTCCGGCTTCTGGAATTGCATCAGCGGTGCGAGGTCAGCGTACTTCGGCACCCGGCGCTTGAGGGCGGCAGGCAGTCCGCCCCCGCGCGGCACCGGGCCCCTGCCGGCGGTGGGCGTCCCGTTGGCGGACGTCCCGCCGGTGTGATGGCTGGTGGCGGTGTCCTCCGCCGTCGTCGGGGCCTCGGGGTTGCCCATGATGGGGGGTTGCGTCATTGCTGCCTCCGGTGCGTCTCGTCACAGTCTGTGGTCCAACCACACTCTAAGGGACGCCGTCGGAATATTACGGCGCCGCTTTGCCCTCCGGCTGTTGACGGAGCTATGGTCGGTGGCATGACTAACCGTTGGTATGCGTATTTTTCGTTGGCTCTGGAGGGGCCCGCGTCTAACTGACACGCATCCAACACACCTTCAGAGCCAACAGGGCAGAGATCATCCTCTGCCCTTCGCCATTTCTCCGGCGGGTTCTGATCAGGGCCCGCTCCGCACCCGGAACAGGACCCACCATGAGCATCGAAGCAGCCCCTGACAGCCAGCAGACCACGTCCAACCTGCGCGTCAGCCAATTCACCGCGCTGCCCACCCCGCAGGAGATGATCGCGGAACTCCCGCTGGATGCCCGCGGCTCCGAGGTCGTCGGCCGCGGCCGGGACGAGGTCCGCGCGATCATGGACGGCGTCGACGACCGGCTCCTGGTGATCGTGGGCCCGTGCTCCATCCACGATCCCAAGGCCGGACTGGAATACGCCCGCCGGCTGGTCAGCCAGGCCGAGAAACACCGCGAAGACCTGCTGATCGTCATTCGCACCTACTTCGAGAAGCCGCGCACCACGGTCGGTTGGAAGGGCCTGATCAACGATCCGCGGCTCGACGGCAGCCACGACATTGCCGCGGGTCTGCGCGCCGCCCGCCAGTTCCTGCGCCAGGTCACCGCGCTGGGACTGCCCACCGCCACGGAATTCCTCGAGCCCATCAGCCCTCAGTACATGGCGGACCTCGTCGCGTGGGGTGCCATCGGGGCGCGCACCACGGAAAGCCAGATCCACCGCCAGCTGGCATCCGGGCTTTCCATGCCGATCGGCTTCAAGAACGGGACCGACGGCGGCCTGCAGGTAGCGCTTGACGCCTGCAGTGCTGCGGGTGCCGCCCAGGCCTTCCTGGGGATCGACGGCGACGGAAGGGCCGCGCTGGTCAGCACCGCCGGAAACCCGGACACCCACGTCATCCTGCGCGGCGGCAGCGACGGCCCGAACTTCTCCGCCGCCGACGTCGAAGCCGCCTCCGCCCGGCTCGCCGCCAGGCAGCTGAACCCGCGGCTGATCGTGGACGCGAGCCACGCCAATAGCGGCAAGAACCACCACCGGCAGGCCGAGGTCGCGCTGGAGATCGGTGCCCAGCTCGAGGACGGCGGGGCCTCCGCGTCCGCCATCGCCGGCGTCATGCTGGAGAGCTTCCTGGTGGGCGGGGCGCAGTCCCTTGACGTTGCCGAACACGCCGCGGGAACCGACCAGCTGCTGTACGGCCAGAGCGTCACGGATGCCTGCATGGACTGGGACGTGACGGCGTCGCTGCTCGGCCAGCTGGCGGCGTCGGCACGCACCCGGCGGGTCCGGGGTTGAACGCGGGGGCGCAGGAGGGGCCAAGCGGGAAAATCCTGCGGAAATCCTTCGCAGAATCCTGCGGAAACCTTTCACATTGGCACCATGAACCCCTAGAGTATCTAGCACATGGTTGTTTGATGGCTCAGCATCGGCACACCGCCATGTCGTTCAGACGGGGCAGCCGTTCGCTTGAGCAAAAGGAATAGGGAAATGTCTTCGGAGGCCAACTTCTCCAACGCGCGCTTTCTCACCGTGGCCGAGGTCGCGGATGTAATGCGGGTATCAAAGATGACCGTGTATCGCCTGGTGCACTCCGGCGAAATGCCGGCGGTGCGCTTTGGCCGCTCCTACCGGGTTCCGGAAAACGCCGTCGAACAGTATCTCAAGGGTGCTGTTGTTGACGGACGTACTGAGACGGCCTGAGTCTTCCGCTGTCGCACCGGGCCGCGGCAGACCCCTTCCCGGGGCCTGCGGTCGTGGTGTGCCCCGGATAGGCGGTACCCTGTTAAGGAACGTTTTACGTCATTGTAAGAACCTGTCAGTTGTTCAGTCTGCTTGCTTAGCCCGCGGACCCTTCCCAACGGGCAGGTACTGCATCTAGCCGGTAAGGAACTTTCGTGGGTTCAGTTATTAAGAAGCGTCGCAAGCGTATGGCCAAGAAGAAGCACCGCAAGCTGCTTCGCAAGACGCGCCACCAGCGTCGCAACAAGAAGTAGAGATACTTCGAACGGCGTCAATGCCCGTTGCCTTTACGGCGGCGGGCATTTTCTTTTCGGCAACGCGCGGCGGATCCGGCAATACGCGGCGGATCCGGACAGGGGCACCCGGGATCCGGGGTGCGCCCGTCCGAACGCGTAGCGGGCTGGCCCCGGAGTGCGCTTAGGCCGTGGGGCCGCGGAAGCGGGAGAAGCCCCGCCAGAGACCGTAGATGGCCCCGCCGACGGTTGCGGCCTTCAGGCCCAGGGTCGCGGCGCGACGGCCGGACCGGAAGTCGTAGACCGGCCAGTTGTGTTCGCGGGCGTGGCGGCGCAGCCGGGCGTCGGGGTTGATGGCCACCGGGTGCCCGACCATGCTGAGCAGCGGAATGTCATTGTGGGAGTCGCTGTAGGCCCAGCAGCGGTTCAGGTCCAGGCCCTCCGCCTCGGCAATGCCGCGGACTGCGACGGCCTTGGCCGGGCCGTGCAGGATCTCGCCCACCAGCCGTCCGGTGTAGGAGCCGTCGTGGATCTCGCCCACGGTGCCGAGGGCGCCGGTGAGGCCCAGCCGGGTGGAAATGACGGTGGCCACCTCGATCGGCGTGGCCGTGACCAACCAGACCCGGCGGCCCACCCGCAGGTGCTGTTCGGCCAGGGCCTTGGTGCCGGGCCAGATCCGGGACTCGATCATCTCGTCGTAGACTTCCTCGCCGAGGGCTTCGATGTCCTGCACGGTGAAACCCGAGGCGAGGCTCAGGGCGGTGTCGCGGACGGCGTGGACGTCGTCCATGTTCTCGCCGCGGAACACGAACATCAGCTGCTTCCAGGCAAAGCCCGCCGCCTGGGGAATGGTGAACGCCCCGCGCTGATGCATTTTGCGGGCCACGTGGAAGAGACTGGCGCCCCTCATAAGGGTGTTGTCAACGTCGAAGAAGGCGGCTTCGCCGTGCTGCGGTGACGCAACAGGCCGCGTGGCCACAGCGACGATCTTCTCCTCGGGCATGCCACGAGTCTAGTCAATGGCGGGGGATCCCACGCGCAGAAAGGGCCCCGCCGCACCGGCCGCCCGGCTGGAACACCAGGTCGCGTCGACGCCGGGCCGGGCGCCGGGCTACCGTGGAACCATGGCCATACCCGCGCCCCTTCCCGATGTCGTACTCATCACCAAAGCTGACTGCCACCTGTGCGCGGACGCGCGCGACGCCGTCGGCCGGGTCACCGCTGCGCTGGGACTCGGCTGGTCCGAGCGGTCCATCGACGACGACGATGTCCTGCGCGAGCGCTACGCCGAGGAGATCCCGGTACTGCTGGTGGACGGGGTCCAGCGGGATTTCTGGCGGATCGACGAGGTTCGGCTGGCCCGAACCCTGCGCCGCGCCCTCGGCCAGTCAGCCTGAGTGCACCCCGGGCAAGCGGCTGCGGCGACGCGGTCCCCGGCTTTGTGGCCCGAACTGCGGGGGCTCTAGAGTGGAGTCACAACGCGACGCAATGGAG
This sequence comes from Arthrobacter sp. 05L428, assembly GCF_056397665.1. Classification (NCBI taxonomy): domain Bacteria; kingdom Bacillati; phylum Actinomycetota; class Actinomycetes; order Micrococcales; family Micrococcaceae; genus Arthrobacter; species Arthrobacter sp. 05L428. Next base: position 103,985 of record NZ_JBFTNW010000001.1, read on the forward strand.
CAGATAGTGACTTCGCTGGATTCTTCACCCGACGCCCTGCCCGGGGCGGCCGGACCTGCTGCCAAGCAGATCCCGCCCGCGGCCGTGGCGCGGCTGACGATCTATTTGCGCGCCCTGACCACTTTGCTGGCCGAGGGGGTGGACCGGGTCTCCTCTGAATCGCTCGCCGAGGCTTCGGGCGTCAGTTCCTCCACCCTCCGCAAGGACCTCTCCTATGTGGGGTCCTATGGAACGCGGGGCGTGGGCTATGAGGTGCAGTACCTGAACCGGCACATTGCCGCGGCCCTGGGTTTGACCCATGACTGGAAAGTTGCGATCGTCGGCGCCGGCAACCTCGGCAAGGCCCTCGCCCGGTACGGCGGCTTCGAGTCCCGGGGCTTTGACATCGTGGCGATCTTCGACGCCGACCAGATGGTGGTGGGCAGCGAGGTTGGCTGGCTGCGGGTGAGCGACGCCGCAGATCTGGAAGCCGTGCTGCGCCGCACCGGGACCAACATGGTGGTCCTGGCGCTGCCCGCGGCCGTGGCGCAAAGCGTGTGCGACCGGGTAGTGGCCGCAGGCGTGCGCAGCATCCTGAGCTTCGCCCCGGTCATGCTGCAGGTCCCGCCGGGAGTCAATCTCCGCAAGGTGGATATGGCCACCGAACTGCAGATTCTCGCCTACCACGCACAAAGGGCGCAGGACCCGGAAGACGCCGACTGACTTCAGTCGGCCCATCCGGCTCCCGCGCCCTCTGCAGCGGTGCTTCGTTAGCGGCCGTAGGGGTTCTGCGCGTACGGGTTGGAGAACGGCTGCTGCTTCTGGAAGTAGGGGGAAACCGTCGGCAGGTACAGGATCACGATGCCGGCCACGCCCATCAGGATCACGATGATCTGCAGCACGCCGGAGAGGGCGCCGAAGGCGAATACGCCGCCGAACAGGCCAAACAGCGACAGGGCGGCAAAGACCGTTCCCAGGATGCGGGCCCAATTCTTGCCCTTGCGGACCGGGAATGCGACCAGTGCGTAGAGCCCGAAGGAGATGAGGCCGCCAATGATGCCGCTGATGGGGACGATTGCCCGCACCGCATTGAGTTCGTCCGCTGAGAGTCTCCTGCCCTGCTGGGCGCCGGCCTGCTGCATCGCGGTCTCAAAGTAGTCCGCCCCGGTAAAGGACACAACCAGGCTGCTGATGAGGGACAGGATGCCCGCACCGATGATGAGCCAGAAGGCGAGGTCGAGCTGCGGCGGCCTGGTCCCGGCTCCACCGGTGGGGAGTTCCGACGGATACTGCGCGTAAGGGGATTGGCCGTAGGGGCTCTGGCCGAACTGGCCCGGGGCCTGCCCGTAGGCCGGCGGCTGCTGGCCATAGCCGGGAGCCTGCTGCCCGTACTGGGGCCCGTTTTGCCCGTACTGTGGGGCGTTCTGGCCATACTGCGGAGCCTGCTGCCCGTACTGGGGCGCCTGCGGGGCGTTCTGGCCATACTGCGGAGCCTGCTGGCCGTACTGGGGCGCCTGCGGGGCATTCTGCCCATACTGCGGAGCCGGCGGCTGCTGTCCGAACTGGGGAGCATTCTGGCCGTACTGCGGAGCCTGCTTGCCCGACTCGGGTCCGTCCGGGCTGGAAGGCTCGACTGGCGGGTTACTCATGGCGGTCCTTTGCATTTCGATGACGGGATGGGCTACCGGGACCAGTGTCTTCACCCTGCCCCCAGCATGGTTTAACTACACCGTACCCCGCGCTTGCGGCGGTTTGGGTCATTCCGCGGAGGTATTCTGAGGGGCATTTTTGGAGCCGCCGGCACGCGGGTATCCGCGTTTCCGGAGGCAAAGCCACCGAGGAGCAGCCTGGTGCCGAGGAAGGTCAGGAACGGCCCTTGAACGCGTCGAACCAGGCCTGCGACTTCGGCAGCCACATCAGCACGGTCGCCACCAGGCTTATGACGAAGCCGGGCCAGCTTCCGCCCCCCGCGACGCCGATGCTGGCCAGGGCGAGCACCAGGCTGACGCCAGCGGCGATGGTGAGGGCGAACCTGGCCCATTCCCAGCCCTCCTTCATCTTCATCGCCAGCGTGACCTGTGCCGCGGCCAGGGCTACCGCCACCAGCACCAGCAATAGCAGCAGGATGCCGGCCGGGGGCGAGACCACAAAGAGGACCAGGGTGCCGAAGAGCCCGATCACGCCTGCGAGCAGGCCGAGCAACCCGCCAATCACCCAGACCCAGTAGGAGATCTTCAGCTCCGTGGGCATGGCCGGGAGGTTGAGGATCCCGGAATAACCGCCCAGGGGGAGCGCGTCCCGGAAGTTCCGCGGCCGGTCGGCCGGCCACTCGATCCGGAACCCGCCGAACCGCCCGGGCTGACCCGGTCCGACCGGCGGAACGCTGCCCGGTTCCGGCGGAATGGCGCCTGGCTGATCGGGCTCGGGGACGTCGCCGGTATTGCTCATGGATTTCACTTTAGACCGCGAAACCGGTGGTTCCTAGCTGACTCCGGGGCGGGAGCGGAGGCCGCCCGGCGCGCTCGTGGAACGCGCCCAAGTCAGCCCCCGAAGCGGCCCCGGTTAAACCAAACACCCCGCGCCATCCGGGGATGGCGCGGGGTGTTGAAGAGGGCGTCGCGTGGACGGGCCCTGTCCGCCGCTCGGGGCGGCGCGGACTACGCTGCGGGGGCGATGAAGGCCAGTTCGAGGTTGATGGCAACCTTGTCGCTGACCAGCACGCCGCCAGCCTCGAGGACGGCGTTCCAGGTCAGGCCGAAGTCTTTGCGGCTAATTGTGGTCTCGGCGGTCAGGCCGGCGCGGGTGTTGCCGAACGGGTCAACGGCCACGCCGTTGAGCTCGGTTTCCAGCGCTACGGGACGGGTGACACCCTTGATCGTGAGGTCGCCCTGGAGCTCGTAGGCGTCGCCCTTGGGGACGATGGCGTTGGAGACGAAGGAGATCTCCGGGAACTTCTCGACGTCGAAGAAGTCTTCGCCGCGGACGTGGCCGTCGCGGTTGACGTCGCCGGAGTCGAAGCTCGCGGTCTTGATGGTGGCGTTCACCTTGGAGTCGGCGACGTTCTCGGCGAGGTCCAAGGTTGCGTCGGCTTCCTTGAACTGGCCGCGGACTTTGCTGATGCCCGCGTGGCGGACGGTGAAGCCGATTTCGCTGTGCGAGGAGTCGAGGGTCCAGGTGCCGGTGGTGAGGTTGGCGGGAAGTGCCATGGTGATTCTCCTTGAGTCGGGTGGGTCGTGCGGAAGTTCATCTGATCGTCGGTCTTCACTTCATTGGTTGAAGTCTCAACTAACTGCTTCACCCAGTATAAACATGCATTTGCATCTTTTATTCCACCCCCGGGGAACATTTCCCAAAAAGTTTCAGTTCTACCTCTTGTAGAAGATTTCGTCATTGCCCCTGCCCTTTGAGAAACTGGTACACATGCCCCAAGCCACTGTTCACTTGCTCCGCCACGGCGAGGTCCACAATCCCGAAGGCGTCCTGTACGGCAGGCTGCCCGAGTTCCACCTCTCCGAACTGGGTCAGCAGATGGCCCGGATGCTTGCCGAGCACTTCAGTGACCGCGCCGCGCAGGGGGCGAAGATCGTGCACCTCGCGGCGTCCCCGCTGACCCGTGCGCAGGAAACGGCGCAGCCGATCTCCGAGGCCCTCGGCCTTGAAATCGCCACCGAGGAGCGGATCATCGAGGCCGCCAACTACTTCCAGGGGATGCAGGTGTCCAAGGGCGAGATCTTCAAACCGAAGCACTGGCCGATGCTCCGCAACCCGCTCCGGCCGTCCTGGGGCGAGCCGTACAAAGAGCAGGCCGCGCGCGTGACCGCCGCGGTGCAGGACGCACGCCTGCGGGCCGTCGAGCTCGGCGGCGACGGCGCCGAGGCCATCCTGGTGAGCCACCAGCTGCCCATCTGGGCCACCCGGCTCAGCGCCGAGGGCAGGCCGTTGTGGCACGACCCGCGCAAGCGCGAATGCACGCTCACCTCCGTGACCTCCCTCGTATTCAACGACGACGGGACGCTGCTTCGCGTCGACTACAGCGAGCCCGCCGCCGTCCTCCTGCCCGGTGCCTCCAGCACCCCGGGAGCCTGAACATGTTCGACGACGACTCCCGTCTGTCCCGCCGCGGCGTCCTCACCGCCGGCGGTGCGGCCCTGGCCGCCATGCTGGGCCTGACCGGCTGCGCCCAGGAGGACGACCTCGCCAAGCAGGCCAAGGCGGGGGATAACAAGAACTACGTCGCCGGCGACGGCTCGGTGACCGAATTCGCCGCTGCCGACCGGAAAAAACCGGTGGAGATCAAGGGCACCCTGTTCGACGGCACCGAAGTCACGGCGTCGCAGTTTCAGGGCAAGGTGACGGTGCTCAACTTCTGGTTCGCCGCCTGCGCGCCGTGCCGGGTGGAGGCGCCGTCGCTGGAGGCCCTGCACCAGGAGTTCAAGAGCCAGGGCGTCCAGTTCTTCGGCGTCAACCTGAGGGACGAAAAACCAACGGCTGAAGCGTTCGACAAGACCTTCAACCTGACGTACCCGAGCTTCAACGACAAGGACGGCGCGGTTCTGCTGGCCGTCTCCGGGCTGGTTCCGCCCGGCGCGGTCCCCACCACGCTGGTGCTCGACAAGCAGGGCCGAGTCGCCTCCCGGGTGCTTGGCGAAATCCAGAAGGGCACCCTCAAGTCCCTCATCGCCGCCGCCGTGGCCGAGTAAGGCCGGCGCCGTGAACAGCCCCTTCGCCGAAGCCATCCTGAACGGTTCGCTGCTGCTCGCCATCCCGGTGGCGCTGCTGGCCGGACTCGTATCCTTCCTCTCGCCCTGCGTGCTGCCGTTGGTGCCCGGATACCTCGGGTACGTGACGGGCCTGACCGGCGTCGACCTGCAGAAGCAGAAGCGGGGCCGGATGCTGGCCGGGATCGGATTGTTCGTCCTCGGCTTCTCGGTGATCTTCGTGCTCCTCGGCGGGGCCTTCGGCCAGCTGGGAACGCTGATCACCGGCTCGCAGAACGCCTGGATTACGCAACTGCTCGGCGTGCTGGTGATCGTGATGGGCGTCGTGTTCATGGGCGGCTTCTCCTGGCTGCAGCGCGACGCGAAGATCCACGCCAAGCCGCCAGCCGGGCTTTGGGGTGCGCCGCTGCTGGGCATCACCTTCGGCCTCGGCTGGGCCCCGTGCATCGGCCCGACCTATTCGGCGGTGCAGCTGCTGAGTCTTTCCGGGGGATCGTCCGCGGCGAAGGGCGCCCTGCTGGCCTTCGTGTATAGCCTTGGGCTGGGCATTCCCTTCCTGCTGATCGCCCTGGCCGTCCGCCGCGGCGTCGGGGTGCTCTCCTTCTTCCGCAAACACCGGCTCGCCATCCAGCGCACCGGCGGCGGAATCCTGATTGTGCTGGGCGTGCTGATGGCCAGCGGGGTGTGGGGTGCCTGGGTGTCCGGGCTGCAGTACTGGTTCCAAACCGATGTGAAATTGCCGATCTGATGAGCGAGCGAGTGAACGTAGAGAAGAAATCCCCGTCCCCTGGCACGCCCGATCACGGAACCAGTCCCGTCGAAGCCGCGAAGGCAGGCGCTGTGCTGCCCTCGCTGGGGCCGGTGGGCATGCTCCGCTGGGCGTGGACGCAGCTGACCAGCATGCGCACCGCGCTGTTCCTGCTGCTGCTGCTCGCCGTCGCCGCGGTGCCCGGATCGCTCTTCCCGCAGCGGCCCGCTAACCCTGCGGTGGTCACCCAGTACATCAAGGACCACCCGGACTACGGCAAGATCCTGGACTCCCTGCAGCTCTACGATGTCTACTCCTCGGCGTGGTTCTCCGCGATCTACATCCTGCTGTTCATCTCGCTGATCGGCTGCGTCGTGCCCCGCGCCATCGTGCACTACAAAGCCATGCGTTCCCAGCCCCCGCGCACCCCGGCACGGCTGTCCCGGCTGCCCGAGTACGGCACCCTGGTGGTCCCCGCCGACGCCGGGATCCCGGCGTCGCGGGCCATTGACGACGCCGCCGCCCTGCTGAGGAAGCGCGGCTACCGCGTCGATGTGCGGGACCGCGACGGCGAACGGCCCTCGCTCGGCGCGGAACGCGGCTTCTTCCGGGAGGTCGGCAACCTTGTCTTCCACACCGCCCTGATCGGTGTCCTGGTGTCCGTCGCGGCCGGCGGCTTGTTCGGCTACAGCGGCCAACGGATCCTGGTCGAGGGGGACACCTTCGTGAACACCCTGGTGGGCTACGACCAGTTCACCCCGGGCACCAATTTCCAGAGCAGCCAGCTGGAGCCGTACTCCATCCAGCTGGACAAGTTCCACATCACCTTCGACCGCGAATCGAAGGGCAAGTTCGGCCAGCCCATCGACTTCAAGGCTGACGTCACCACCAAGGAGAACCCGGGCGCGCCTGCCAAGCAGGAGGTGCTGAAGGTCAATGACCCGCTCAGCCTGGGCGGCACCAGCGTCTACCTGACCGGCAACGGCTACGCCCCGGTGGTCACGGTGCGCGACGGCGCCGGCAACATCGCCATGCAGGGACCGGTGGTGGCCAAGCTGCAAGGCGACAACTACTACTCCTCCGTGGTCATCAAGGTCCCCGATGCCAAGCCGGAGCAGCTGGCCTTCGCGGGCTTCTTCCTGCCTACCGCGTTCATCACGAAGGAAGGAGTTTCCTTCAGCGGCGATCCTGAACTGTTCAACCCGCAGCTGACGCTGAACTCGTACTACGGCGACCTCGGACTGAACAGCGGCTCGCCGCAGAACGTGTTCGAGCTCGATGTGAAGAAACTGACGCCGCTAAACGCCCGCAACCTGCCCACCAAGGGCATCGTGCTGACCCCCGGGACCACTCACACCCTGCCCAACGGCAAGGGCACCATCAGCTTCGACGGCGTGAAGCGTTACATCGGCGTGGACATCCACCACAACCCGGGCCAGGGCTACGCCTTGTTCTTCGCCCTGCTCGCCGTCGCCGGCCTGGTCACGTCGCTGTACGTCAACCGCCGCCGCGTTTGGGTCCGCACCGGCACCCACGAGGACGGCCGCACCATGGTGGAGTACGGTCTCCTGGCCCGCGGCGAGGACCACCGCCTGGCCGGGGAAGCCGCCGCCATCCGGGCCCTGCTGTCGGCAGCCTGGCCGCTCGATGATGGGGCCGCGGACGATTCGGGGGAGGATTCCCAGCCTGTTCCCAGCGCGACAGCGGATAATGACCGGGCGGACACCGGCGCACGCGCCGACGCCGGCGCGCAGGCCTCCACGGACCAACCCGCAGCAGACTTCATCCAGTCCACAGTAGGCTCTCCTGAGTCAAAGAAGGATCAGTAATGTTCCCCATCAACGAAACCATGGGCCAGTACAGCGAGCTCTTTATGCTGCTCGCGGCCGGCACCTACACGGTGGCCTTCATCGCCTTCGCCTGGGACCTGGCCAAGAGCAGCAAGACCCTGCGCGCGGTGGACCTGAAGGCGGCAGAGCTGTCCGGAGCCGAGACGGTCCGTGTCCCGGTCGGCGCCGGCGTCGGTGGCTCCTCCGCCGCCGTTGACCGCGCCGCTTCCGACGTCAGCGGCCCTGTCGGACGGGCCGAGCGCCCGACGTCGTCGGTCTCGGGTAGCCGGGCAAGCGGAGCCGGCGTGACCGCCGACGGCGGCATGCGCTACGGCGCCGAACGCCGGGTTCCGGCCCGGGTCGCCGTCGCCCTCGCCGTGCTGGGCGCCGCCATCCACGCCGCCGGCGTCATCACCCGCGCGATCGGCGCGGGCCGGGTGCCGTGGGGCAACATGTACGAGTTCCTGACCACCGGCGCGTTCGTGGCGGTGGCGGTCTTCCTGCTGGTGCTGATCCGCCGCGACCTGCGGTTCCTGGGTACCTTTGTGATCGGCCTGGCCATCATCATGCTGGTCGCGGCCTCGGTCGCGTTCTGGACGCCCGTGGGCCACCTCGTGCCGGCGCTGCAGAGCTACTGGCTGATTATCCACGTCTCCATCGCGGTGATGTCCTCAGCCCTGTTCACCCTGACCTTCGCGATGTCCGCGCTGCAGCTGGTCCAGTCGCACCGGCAGAAGACCATTGCCGCGGGCGGGGCAGACAAGCTGGGCTTCATGCGCCTGGTCCCCAACGCCCTGAGCCTGGAAAACCTGTCCTACCGGATCAACGCGGTCGCCTTCGTCGGCTGGACGTTCACGCTGATGTTCGGCGCCATCTGGGCCGAGAAGGCCTGGGGCCGCTTCTGGGGCTGGGACACCAAGGAAGTCTGGACCTTCGTGATCTGGGTGGTCTACGCCGGCTACCTCCACGCCCGCGCCACCCGCGGCTGGACCGGAACCCGCGCGGCCTGGCTCTCGATCGTCGGCTACCTGTGCGTGGTCTTCAACTTCACCATCGTGAACCAGTTCTTCAACGGACTGCACTCCTACTCGGGGCTGTAAGGCGCCGGGAGTTCGCTTCGCCAGGGTTGGGCGCTTAGATTCCTCGTCCATTCGCCACAGATGGCCGCTAAGCCACCCCGCTTAGCGGCCATCTGTGTCAGATCGGCCAAACGGCGCCGCACCAACCAGGCCCGCACCCCGAACCGCCGCGATTCGCCACAGTGGCCGCTAACCCTCGGGCCTGAATCGTCGATTCGCCACAAATGGCCGCTAAGCCACCCCGCTTAGCGGCCATTCCTGTCAGATGGACGCCGTGGTGCGTGCGGAACGTCGCCTCCGGGCCGGGCCACGATCGGGCATCCAGCCCCGCTCCACGAGCGCCGCCCGTACCCTGGTGACCGCTGTTGGCTCCATGCCCGGGCCCAACGGGGTCAAGTCCCACTGGGTCAGCACGACTACCCGCCACCCGGCATCCCGCGCGTTTTCGTCCCGGAAAATATCGCTGCGCCGTTGCGCCGGAGTGGCGTGATGCCCGCCGTCGTATTGGATTGCGACCCGTTCCACTTCATAGGACAAATCAGGGTCCTGGATCCAGCGGCCGGTTTCGTCGAACATGGGCACGTTGACTGCGGGTTCGGGGAGGCCATGGCGGAGAAGAAGCAACCGGAGTTCGGTCTCCTTGGGGGAGTCCGTGCCTGAGCGCATCAGGATCCGAGCCCGCGCGGCCTTCTGGTAGCCCGGCTTTCCTTTTCGTCCTTGAAGGTAGGCGTCTAGCTCGTCGAGGGTGGACAAAGGGTTCCTTCGGCGGAGCAGGAAGTCTCCGGCAATCACAAGATCGTCGAGGCTAAGCATGCTGGCCAGGTCGAACCACGTCCGCAGCGGTGACGTGCAGTGGACCCTGGAGCCCGCCACGATCTCCTCGGGTTCAAACGACTGTTGATGGCCCACGACGTTCTTTCGACGCACAGCCCGATTGCCCGGCCGGCTGGTGAGATGAACGACGTCGACGTTTGCCACGGACGCCGGCAGGGGAAAGCCCCACAGCAGGGCAGCGGTTGCATGGCTCACCACCGCGCACGTCACAGCAACCAGGGCATGCATACGGTCAAGGAGGGTGCTCGGCGTCGTGGCGGCGGTGCGCACTCCGTGACAGGGGCTGACAAGATCCCGGCACCGGGTTCGACGCCGGCTCAATCCCGCCGCGCGGGCGTCCGCGAGCGTGAATGGTTTGTCGTGAAGCTGTGGGGGAAGCTCGCTGGGCTGGCGCATAAGAGCATTCTGCGCCCGCCTGGAGCGGGATTTGACGTTGTCCACAGCCCGGGCAGGGTGTGGGGGAAGAGCGGGCCAGTGGAGGCTGGTTTGCAGGTCCGGGTGCGCGGCGTCGATTTGCCGGCTATGGCCGCTACGAGGGTCCGGATTCAGGCCATTTCTGGCAAATGGGAAGGGGAACGCGCCGGCTGAGAGGGAGCGTCTACGCGCCAGGGGGCAGAGCGGCTACTTGACCTCGTCGGTGCCCTGCGTGGGGTCGCCGCTGCCGTGGGCTTCGCCGGATTCCGTGCCGCGGGCGTCTCCGGTGCCGCTGCCCAGCTCGCGCTCCTTGGCGTCCAGCTCGTCCTTCAGCTTCTTGAGCCGGTCAGCCTCCGCCTGGTTGCGGCGGCGCAGCTCCAGGTTGCGGAGGAAGTCGGGATCGTCGTCCGGGGCGGTGGGGTGGCGGTACGTGGCCGGAGCCGCCGCGGCCTCGCCGCGGGGCCGGCCGATGAGGAACCAGAGGATTGCGCCGACCACCGGGAGAACGATCTGCACCACGATCCAGGCCGGCTTGGAAATGCCCTTGGTCAGGCGTGCGTCAGTCCTGATGAGGTCGATCAGTCCGTAGACAAAGACGACCAGTACAACGATTGGTACCACGACACGGAGCATAGCTTCAGTTTAGCCTCCGCGCGAGCTTCCGGCGCCCGGTAGGTGCCCGGCACCCGCACGGCAGCCGCCCGCAACCCCGAGGCCCGGCGCCGGGCAGCCGCGCTGGTGCCCGCACTCAGCAGCAGACGGAGCGCCGGGTCCCCGCCCCGGCCGGGACGGCTAAACTGGGAGCGTGGCTTTCCTGAAATACTCCCTGATCCGTCTGGCACTGTTTGTGCCGTTGTTCGCCCTGTTTGTCTATTTGCAGCTTGGCTGGCTGCTGGCCGCGCTCTGCGCCGGGATGATGGCCTTCGCCATCAGCTTCCTGTTCTTCCAGAAACAGCGCGACGCGGCCACCGCCTCGATCCACCAGCGTTTCTCCGGCAAAGCCAAGCCGCTGCGCAGTGCCGGGGAGATCGACGACGCCCACGCCGAAGACCGCCTGGTGGACGAACACCCGGACGTCACCGTGCGCACCGACAGCCGGCCCAAGGACTCCTAGAGCCCGTCAGCACCCCCTGGAACCAGCCGGAACCCGCTGGAACCCCTTGGAACCAGCGGAACCAGCCGGACGCCCGGAACGCGCCCTAGAAGCCGCGGCTCAGCACCAGGCCGAGCGAGAACAGCACGGCGTAGCCAAGGTTGATCAGCCCGGTCTGCTTCAGCACCGGGATCAGGCTCTTGCGGCGCCGGCCCGCGATCATCAGCCAGGACGGCATCAGGATGGCCGGGATGAGCAGCAGCACAATCAGCATCCAAGGCCGACCGGGCGCAAGCACAATCACCAGCAGGATCGCCACGGCGAGCATCAGCACGTAGCTTTCCCGGGCGTGCTTGTCGCCCAGCCGGACAGCCAGCGTCTTCTTCCCGGCCACGCGGTCGGTGGGAATGTCCCGGACGTTGTTGGCCATGAGCAGGGCGCAGGCGATGAGTCCCGTGCCGATCGCACCGATGATGGCCGCGAGGCTGAGCTGGCCGGCCTGCGTGTAGGTGGTGCCCAGCGTGGCCACCAGCCCGAAGAACACAAACACGAACAGGTCGCCCAGGCCCAGGTAGCCGTAGGGGTTCTTGCCGCCGGTGTAGCCCCACGCGGCAAGTACGCAGCCCACACCCACGAGGATCAGCCACCAGGCCTGCGTGATAATGACCAGGATCAGTCCGAACAGCATCGCCAGGCCGAACGCCGCGAACGCTGCCCGCTTGACGTGCTCCGGCTTCGCCACCCCGGAACCCACCAGCCGGAGCGGGCCCACCCGGTCCTCATCGGTGCCGCGGATGCCGTCGGAGTAGTCGTTGGCGAAGTTCACGCCGACCTGGAGCAGCAGGGCCACCATGGCGGCCAGCAGGGCGTTGACGGGCCGGAACGCGTTCATCTCATAGGCGGCTGCAGTCCCGATCAGGACCGGCGCGATTGCGGCCGGCAGGGTGCGCAGACGGGCGCCTTGGATCCATTGTGCCGCTGTGGCCACGTTCAGTACCTCGTTGGTTTGGGTGTTGATCTAGTGGAAAGGGTTGCTTGAAGCTTTTCTATTTTCCCTGATGACGGGTGTCCAGCCGAACGGTCATGCCCATTCGGTCCGGTTTTCCGTTCGGAAGCATCAGCAGTTCCGCGGCGGTGAGCACTGTTTTAGGAACCAAGGCCCCCGCCAACGCCCCCGCGCCGCCGGCGGTGAAACGCGCCGTGAAGGCCTCGGCTGCCTCCGGCGAATCGTCCGCCAGCACCACATAGGCCGCCAGCGCCTGGCCCCACTCGGCGGACGGGACACCCGCCACGAACGCCGCCCGCACGCCGTCGAGCTTCTCCAGTTCCGCCTGCACATGCGCGGCGGACACCTTGACGCCGCCGGTGATGACGACGTCGTCGGCCCGGCCCAGCACGGTCAGCGTGCCGTCCGCGGACAGCGCGCCGAGGTCGTTGGTGCGGTACCAGCGGATCCCGTCGTCCTCGACAAATGCCGAGGCCGTGAGCTCCGGCTCGTCGAGGTAGCCGGCCGCAATGGTGGCGCCGCCGAGCAGGATCCGGCCGTCCGCGGCGAGTTTCAGCTCGACGCCGTCCAGCGGCACGCCGTCGTACACGCAGCCGCCGCAGGTCTCGGCGGAACCGTAGGTGGTCACCACCCGGACGCCGGCCTCCCGGGCCGCGGCGAGCAACTCCGCCGAGGCGGGGGCGCCGCCCAGCAGAACCGCGTTGAAGCGCCGGAGCATGGCCAGCGTCTGTGCCGAGGGCCGCTCCAGAAGCCGCTGCAGCTGCGTGGGAACCAGGGAGGTGAAACGGATCTTGTCCGTGAGCTCTAGGGCTGCGGTGGTGAAGGCCTCCGGGGTGAACCCGCCGGAGAGGTCCATCGCCCAGGGCCGGGTGCCGGCGAAGAGCGACCGGACCAGGACCTGGACGCCGGCCACGAACTGCACCGGGAGCGCCAGCAGCCACTGGCCTTCGCCCTTAAGCGCCATCGCCGTTGCCATGGAGGAAGCCGCCAGGGCATCCACCGTCAGCACCGTGGCCTTGGGCACGCCGGTGGAGCCGGAGGTCCGCACCACGACGGCGGCGTCCTCGAAGCCGGGGGTTTCCACCAGCCCGACGACGGGGGAGCCGTCCGGGCCGGCGGACAGCTCGACGGCGGGACCCTCCCCGCGGAGGGCAGCCGCGAGGGCAGCGAGGGCGGGTTCGATGTTCACCGCTCCGGAAGTCATCGCGGCAGCCTTAGAAGTAGTACGGGAACTTGGACCAGTCCGGATCACGCTTCTCCAGGAAGGCCTCCTTGCCCTCCACCGCCTCGTCCGTCATGTAAGCCAGTCGCGTCGCTTCGCCGGCGAACACCTGCTGGCCGGCCAAGCCGTCGTCGGCGAGGTTGAAGGCAAACTTGAGCATCCGGATGGCCTGCGGGGACTGCCGGGCGATGTCCGCGGCGTACTCCAGCGCCACCTCCTCGAGCCGCTCGTGGTCCACGGCCTCGTTCACGGCACCCATCCGGACCATGTCCTCGGCGGAATATTCGCGGGCCAGGAAGAAGATCTCGCGCGCGGACTTTTGGCCGATCTGGCGGGCCAGCAGGGCCGAGCCGTAGCCGGCGTCGAAGCTGCCTACCGTCGCGTCGGTCTGCTTGAACTTGCCGTGCTGCCGGGAGGCGATGGTGAGGTCGGAGACGACATGCAGCGAGTGGCCGCCACCGGCCGCCCAGCCGTTCACGACGGCGATGACCACCTTGGGCATGGTCCGCATGAGCCGCTGGACCTCAAGGATGTGCAGCCGGCCGGCGCGGGCGGGGTCGATGGTCTCGGTGGTTTCGCCCTCTGCATACCGATACCCGTCGCGGCCGCGGATCCGCTGGTCGCCGCCGGAGCAGAAGGAGTGGCCGCCGTCCTTGGCGGAGGGGCCGTTGCCGGTGAGCAGGACCGTGGCGACATCGGGGGTCATCCGGGCGTGGTCCATGGCCCGGTACAGCTCGTCCACGGTGCCGGGCCGGAACGCGTTGCGCACCTCCGGGCGGTTGAAGGCGATCCGGACGGTGGGAAGGTCCCGGACCACGGTGCCGTCCGCGGAGCGCTCCACCTGTCGGTGGTAGGTCATGTCCTGGAAATCGTCGAAGCCGGTCACGGTGCGCCAGCGGGTGGGGTCAAAGACGTCGGATACCTTGGCGGGGATTTCGTTGCTCACAGTCCGAGTCTAGTAATCGGCTCAGCTGATACAGAACTCGTTGCCTTCCGGGTCCGCCATGGTGTGCCAGGAATGCGGGCCCTCGTTGGCGGTCCACAGGTACGTCGCGCCGCGGGCCTCGAGCGCGGCCCGGACCTCGTCCTTGTCAGCGCCGGCCAGGTTCACATCCCAGTGGACGCGGTTCTTGACGGTCTTCGCCTCCGGCGCGGTCTGGAAAAGAATCCGGCGTGAGGCGGGCTTGACGCCCAGGTCCTCGGGCGGCCGGATGGCGGCGCCGTCCCGCCAGACAAGCTTTCCGTGGTGCCGCTTGGTCTCCGCGTCCGTCGCGAAACCCTGCTTGATCATGGAACGGATGAAGTCCTCGTCCTGCGGCTCCACGGCCCAGTCCAGGGTTTCGGCCCACCAGTCCGCGAGGGCGTGCGGGTCGACGCAGTCGACAGCGATTTGGATGTTCAGTGCCATGGGAAAAACCTACGACGACGGCGCCCGCGGCGCTAGGGTGCCGCCGGGGCAACTTTCGCTGTTGTTTTTCCGGGCGCTACTGCAGCTGCTCGAGGATTTCCGGCGGGATGGCGTAGATGAAGATGACGGCCAGCAGGTTCTTCGAGGCATGGACGAAGTAGGAGAACATCACATTCTTGCCCGTCCAGACGTAGACGAACACCAGGGTGGCGCCCATGGCGAGATAGGGCATCAGCACGGGCAGCGTCAGCGCCTCCTGGCCCACGACGTGCATGGCCGCGAACAGCACGACGGAGAGCGCGCAGCAGAGCCAGATGTTCAGCTTCCGGCTCAACTTGCCGATCAGCAGGTGCCGGAACATGTACTCCTCCACGAAGGGGCCCACAATCACCAGCAGCGGCACCATTAGCCAGGCCGGGACCTGCTGCATGAGTGCCTGCAGGCCGGCTTGGTTGGCGGAGGTTTGCGGGGTCCCTGCCACGGCCACCAGGATGGCGGTCAGGATCATCGCGGCCACCACGGCCAGCGGCACCGTCAGGAGGGTGAACCAGGGTCTCGTGGCCAGGACGCGGAGATCCCGGCGCGCGACTTGGCGTGCCGCGAACAGGGCGAGCAGGCCGATGACCGCATAGACCAGAAGGTTCACCGCGTAGGACGCCACCGCCGGATTGGGCGAGAGCTGCAGCACGAGCGGCGCCAGCAGGCCTGAGGCGGTGGCGAAGACCGCCCCCACTGCCACGTAAATCCCCGCCGTGATGAGGTCCAGCCGGGAGAATGCGTACAGTTCCGGACGCGGCGCAGGTGGTTGACGGAGAGCGGGACCCATGCCACCAGCCTAGCCCCGCCGCCGAGCGGACACGGCTAACGCCCGGGCCGAGGGCGCCGGGCGTTAGCCGTGTAGCTGCAGAGCCGGGAATCTATCGGAACAGCGCCCCGTAGGTCCCCATGATGATCCGGTCGCCCGGGGTGGACTTGCGGATGTAGTCCACCACCGCCCAGTCATCCAGGGAGATGCAGCCGGCCGTCGGGATCTTGTTCATGTGCAGGAAGATGGCGAAGCCCGCATCCTGGACAATGTTCGGCCGGTTGTAGTTGATGACCACGCCCTGGCGGTAGTAGCCCAGGCTGGCGAACCACCACATGTTCTCGTCCCAGCCAACCCAGGAGGAGGACTCGTGGTACTTGTTGTAGGTGGCCGTCCAGGGGTTGCCGCCCCAGCGTGAGCGCGGGTTGAGCGTGCGGTACGCAAGCTTCGTGCCGGGGTTGCCCAGGCCAAAGGCCTCGGTCACGGAGAACGATCCGGTGGGGGAGAACAGGTTCCGGGTGGGGCCGGACGGAACTCCCGGCGGCTTGAACCCGGACTTACCGACGTACCCGTCAGTCCGCCAGTCCGGCACGTACGTCCCGGCGATCTTCATGCAGTACAGGTTGGTCGCATGGTTCAGTCCGTAGCCCTGGGTCCACGTGAGGAGGACCCGGTTCGCGCCGTAGGTGGGGTACTTGGACTTGCCGTTGTTGAGGTTCTGGCACTCCGACATCCCGAAGACCCGGTATCCCGGCTTCACCGTCCAGCCGATGAACCCCCGCTGGAAGGCCTGGATGCACTGCCCCGGAACGCACTTTTCGTTGGCGAGCGGGTAGCCCAGGCTGCTCCGGGTGGCCCCCACCCGGACGTACCGGGCTCCGAGGCCGCCGCGGGAGATCCAGGACCCGGTTGCCGAGGACCAGTAGACGGTTCCGCCCTGGAACCGCTGCAGGCATCCGCCGGCAGCCTGGCCACAGGTCCTGGGGCCGGTGGGATAGCCCATGACGCCGGCTTGCGCGCCGGCCGCCTTCCACCTGGTGTAGATGGTCCCCTTGAGGACCTGCGCGGGGGTCCTCGGGGACCAGAACACCGCTCCATGGGCGAAGAACTGAGAACAGCCCCGCGCCGTCAGCCCGCAGACCTCGGCGGTGGTCGGCAGCCCGAGCCCGGCGGCCTCACCTTGGGCCCGCCACAGGGCGCCGATGGCGCCGCGTGACCAGATCTGCTGGATTCCCTTGGTGGTCCAGGTGAGGAACCGCCCACTGGAAAACTTCTGGATGGTTCCGCCCGTGACCGCGGTTTCGTCCGTGACCGGATAGCCGTAGAGCGCCAAGCCTCCCTGCGCGTGCCAGCGGGGGCCCGTGTGGCCGGCCGTCCGCAGCACCGGGTGCGCGCCGGTTGCAGCGGTCCAGAAGACGGATCCGCCTTCGAACGCCTGGCTGCAGACGTCGAGAGAGCAGGCCTGGTTGGCGGTCGGTGCGCCGAGGGCACCGGCTGCGCCCTTCAGCGCAGTCCATTTCGCCTGGATGGCGCCCAGGACAACGACGGACGGCGACGTCGGCTCCTCCGTCGGCGTCGGCGTCGGCGTCGGCGTTGGCTCCGCAACAGTGGAGGTCGGCTCCACGGTGGGCTCCGCCGTCGCTGTCGGGGACGTGCTAAGTTCCGGGGCCGGAATGGCGGGGGCCGACGCCGACTCGGTCGGCGCGGCCGTGTCGGTTGCCGTGGGGCTCGCTGTGTCCTGCGGCAGCGGTGCGGTCTCGGCGAAGGCCGGTCCGACCGCCAGCGGTCCGGCCGCGAGCCCGAGCACCACCGCTGAGATGACAAGTAGTTTTTTCATGGCGCATCCTCTACGGAGACGACCGGTGTGCAGGTCCCGGCGCTGTCCTTGGTCTTGGCAAAGTTCGGTGCTGCAATCTCGGCCGACTTGCCGGCAGCGACGGTTTTGGTGATGATCGTGTGCCCTGCCACGGCAGGGCCGGCGGTGACCGCGATTGCCACGGTGAACACTTTGTTCTTGTCGCTGCTGTTGACCAGGGTCCCCGTGAAGGACCACGACCCGTCGGCCGTCGCGCGGCAGATGGGCTCGCGCAAGGCCTCGGGTGCGTTAAGCGAAGTGGAAACATCGGCCGGTTCGGACGCGCTCGGCGCCGGAGATCCTGATGATGATGATGATGATGGTGGCGTTGCTGCGGTGCTGCTGCCGGTGCTGGGTGTGGCCGGACCGGAACCGCCGCTCGAACACCCTGCCAGTACGAGAAGCAGCACTGCGGGCAGTAGCGCTCTCTGTTTCATAGTCCCCCCTGACTCACGGCACTGCTGCCATGGCCTGCAGTGACGTTGCAGGCGAACCAGCGGGAACGTCCCCGCCGGTTCGCTCAGAGTAATGGAAACCTCGGCCTGACCAGCGCTTTTGCGCCAAAACGTTGTTTTAATTTCGTATTTTCGGCGGTTCCGGGTGTAGCCCGCGTCACGGTGCGGCGCCGAAAGCTAGTACTATGGACGTGCCGCGCGACGCTGCGACCCGTTGTGAGTTTCGGTCTAAAACCCTGCCCGTTTCCTGGGCTCAGGGCACAGGCCGGGTCCGTACTTCTGCTCCCGGAGCCGCCTTCCCGTCGCGGCAATACCCCGACCTACAAGGAACTGTTGTGCCACAAAGTACTTCCACAGACGTTAAGAGCGCGCCGGCGCAATCCGCCGTCGTCGACTCGACCCTCAGCGCCGAGGGCTACAAGAAGTCCCTGAACGGCCGCCAGGTCACCATGATCGCCATGGGCGGCGCAATCGGCGTCGGCCTCTTCATGGGCGCCGGCGGGCGCCTGGCTTCGACCGGCCCCGCGCTGATCTTCTCCTACGCCATTGCGGGCGTCATCGCCTACCTGCTGATGCGCGCCCTTGGCGAGCTCATCATGTACCGCCAGACCTCCGGCTCCTTCGTCAGCTACGCCGGTGAGATGTTCGGCAAGAAGGGTGCCTACCTGTCCGGCTGGATGTACTTCATCAACTGGGCCATGACCGGCATCGCCGAGCTGATCGCGATCGGGCTGTACTTCCAGTTCTTCTTCCCCAACGTGCCGGTGGAGCTGACCGCCATCGCGGCGCTGCTGCTCCTCGTCGGAGTGAATCTGCTGAGCGTCAAGGCGTTTGGCGAGTTCGAGTTCTGGGCCTCCGTCCTCAAGGTCGCGGCCATCCTGATCTTCCTGGCCGTCGGCACCTTCATGGTGGTCACCAACGCCAAGGTCGGCGACGGCCACGCCTCGGTGAACAACCTCTTCGCGGCGGACGGCGGCATGTTCCCCAAGGGCGCCCTCGTGATGATCCTCGTGCTGAACGCCGTGATCTTCGCCTACAACGCCATCGAGCTCGTCGGCATCACCGCCGGCGAGATGGAGGACCCGGCCAAGGAGGTCCCGAAGGCGATCCGCGCCGTCGTGATCCGGATCGTCGTGTTCTACGTCGGGTCGGTGACCCTCCTGGCGATGCTGCTGCCCTCGGACCAGTACAAGGCCGGCACCTCGCCGTTCGTTACCGTCTTCGGCCAGATGGGCCTGCCGTGGATGGGCGACGTTATGAACATGATCGTGATCACCGCCGCACTGTCGTCCTGCAACTCGGGCCTGTACTCGATTGGCCGGATCTTCCGCACCATGGCCAACAACGGGCACGCCCCGCAGTGGCTGACCCGGATGTCCAAGAGCCACGTCCCCTACGCCGCGATCCTGGCGATCGGCTCGGTCTACCTGGTCGGCATCCTGCTCAACATCTGGCTTGGCGGCTCGCACGCCTTCGACCTCGCACTCAACACCGCCTCGATCGGCGTCATCTTCACGTGGGGCTCGATTTTCGCCAGCCAGATCGCGCTGCGCAAGACCAAGGGCAACGTCTCCTCCCTGCCCATGCCGGGCTCACCGTGGACAAGCTGGGCCGGACTGGTGGCCTTGCTGGCCATCACCGTGCTGATCGGCTTCGACACGATGACCAGTAAGACCGGGGAGGTCTTCCCGCTGGGCCTGTGGACCCTGGCGACCATCCCGTTCTTCGCGGTGGTCCTCTGGCTCGGCTGGCAGAAGGTCAAGAACAACGAACCGAAGAGCCAGCTCTTCAGCTAGGGCTCCGGTCCTGAATGACCAACGACGGCGGCGGCCACCCGAACAAGGTGGCCGCCGCCGTCGTTTGTTCCATCGACCGCTCCGTAACGGCCGTTCCGGGGCTGCAAAAGGCACCGTTGGAGCAGCCGATGCGGAATCTGGCGCCTAGTCCTTCAGGTGCCGGGCGAAATGGTCTTCGATCCGGCGCCAGGCCGCGGGTGCGGCCTGCGGATCGGGCCCGACGCCGAGGACGCGGAACAGCGGACGCAGCGGCCTGGGTCCCGTTTCCTCATCGTTCAGGAACGAGTGGCCGGCGGTCGCGAATTCCTTGATGTCGTGTTCAACGCCGAGGGACTCAAGCACGGAGGTCAGCCGTGCCGCCGCCCCGGAAAGGGAACGGTCCTTCGCGCCGAAGTTGGCCACGATCGGGCAGGCGCCCGCCAGCGCCGTTTCCGGGTCCTTGGGCAGCCTGCCGTAGTTCACCGCCGCGGCATCGAAGCCGTCATTGGCCAGCAGCAGGGCGAAGCCGCCGCCCATGCAGAACCCGATGACGCCGATTTTCCCGGTCGTGCGGCCGGAGTCCAACAGCCACTGCCGCGCCGTCGCCAGGTCCGTGAACGCGCGACCCTGCCCGGCAGCCAGGGAACGCATGGTCGAGACGAGGCAGCGGCGCGCCCCGCCGTCGCTGAACAGGTCCACAGCCAGGGTGAGATAGCCGGCGGCCGCCATCCGCTCTGCGTGCCGGACCGTGATGCCATCCAGGCCAAACGCCTCATGGATCATCAGCACGGCCGGGAAGGGACCGTCCCCTTCCGGTTCCGCCAGGTAGCCGCGGAGCCGCGGGGAGCCGCCGGCGGCGAGGCTGGCCCCGCTGAGGTCGACGTTATGCAGGGCCGGGTCCGGGTCTTCGCCCCGGTTGGCGGCATTCCTGGCCATGGGCACTCCTAGGTCGGGTCGTGCGGGAGTCGTGTTCGGACAGTCTTGCATCCGGGCACAAAAAACGGCGCCGGACATCCCCCAAAGGAATGTCCGACGCCGTCGATTTTTAGGACTAGTCGCGCTTGACGGCGTCCTTGACGTTTTCGCCGACCTTCTTCGCGTCGGCGACGACCTGGTCCTTCTGGCCTTCGGCCTTCAGGCGGTCGTTGTCCGTGGCGTTTCCGGTAGCTTCCTTGGCCTTGCCGCCGAGGTGCTCCGCCTCGTTCTGAATCTTGTCTCCGATACCCATGGTGTACTCCACCTTTCGTTTCCGGTTGAAATTCAACGCAGTTTCACCATAACACGAAGCATGCTTACTAATTCAAGCCCTTTTGCGAGATCATTCGATCCGTTCCGTGCCCAGGGTTGTCGATCCGCCCGGCTAGGCTCGAAACCATGGAGCCCACAACCACCCCTGTCCCAGCCAAGACCGCGGCCAAGGCGGAGTTACAGTGATGGCCAAGCCCTCCGGCGCAGCCAAAGTCACCGCCCCGCGCCTCACGCCGGTCCAGCTGGCGGACCTCGCGGAGGATCCTGCCCCCGATTTCCGCCGCGGGGAGCGCTACGACGGCGTCCGGTACACCCGCGCGGCCGCGGACGGGCTGGAGCTCAGCGGCACGGATTTCGCCGAGTGCGAGTTCTCCGGCGCCTCCTTTAATGAAACCCAGCTGCGCGGCGCGAGTTTCCGCGACTGCGTCCTGGCCGAGATCTACGCCCCGGTCTTCACGGCGGCGCGCTCAAGCCTGCGCGACGTCGAACTCCGCAACCCCCGCTGGGGGTCGGCGGAACTGTATGAAAGCGGCTGGCAGTCGGTGCGGATCGACGGCGGCAAGCTGGACTACGTCAACCTCCGCGGCTCCAAGCTGGTGGACGTGCAGATCAGCGATTGCATCATCAACGAACTGGACCTTGGCTCCTGCACGGCGACCCGGGTGGCGCTGAAGAACTGCACCATCGGCAGCCTGGACTTCAGTGGAGCGCGACTGAAGGACTTCGACCTGCGCGGCACGGAGTTCCGGTCCCTCAGCGGCCTCGGCAGCCTCGCCGGCATCGTGGTCGACGAGCACCAGCTCAGCCTGCTGGCCCCGCTGCTGGCCGGCCACCTGGGCATCACCGTGGCCTGAGTCGACGCCACGTCATCCGGGGCCGTCCGGTTGACCGCCTTGACCCGTTGTGTAATCTTTATAGAACGAACGGTCGGTAATTTACTCTGCTGCCGGCCCTGCTCCCTTGGTGAAGGATGTTCTCATGGTCGAGGCTTTTCTTGTTGGCGGTGCCCGCACTCCCGTGGGACGGTACGGCGGCGCCCTTTCCGCGGTCCGGCCCGATGACCTGGCGGCGCTGGTGGTCCGTGAAGCTGTCGCCCGTGCCGGGATCGACCCGGACGCCATCGACGAGGTCATCCTCGGCAACGCCAACGGAGCCGGCGAGGAGAACCGCAACGTCGCCCGGATGGCCACCATCCTGGCCGGACTACCGCTCCACATCCCCGGCATTACCGTTAACCGGCTCTGCGCCTCCGGCCTGAGCGCCATCATCATGGCCAGCCAGATGATCAAGTCCGGCGCCGCAGATATCGTCATTGCAGGCGGCGTCGAATCCATGAGCCGCGCCCCCTGGGTGCAGGAAAAGCCGCAGACCGCCTTCGCCAAGCCGGGCCAAATTTTCGATACCTCGATCGGCTGGCGCTTCGCCAACCCGCTGTTCCAGAAGGGCGAGCTCTCCCGCGACGGCAAGATGACCTACTCCATGCCGGAGACGGCCGAGGAAGTCGCCCGCGTGGACGGCATTTCCCGCGAGGACGCCGACGCGTTCGCCGTCCGCTCACACGAGCGTTCGCTCGCCGCGATTGCCGCCGGCCGCTTCGCGGACGAAATCGTTCCCGTGACCGTCAAGACGCGCAAGGGCGAGACGGTCGTGGACACCGATGAAGGCCCCCGCGCCGGCACCACCATGGACGTGTTGTCCGGGCTGCGCCCCGTCGTCGCGGGCGGCTCCGTGGTCACCGCCGGCAACTCCTCCACGCTCAACGACGGCGCCTCCGCGATCATCGTCGCCTCCGAGGCCGCGATCCAGAAGCTCGGGCTCACCCCGCGGGCCCGCATCATCGACGGCGCCTCGGCCGGCTGCGAGCCAGAGATCATGGGCATCGGCCCGGTCCCGGCCACCCGAAAGGTCCTCGCCCGAAGCGGGCTCGACGTCGGTGACCTCGGCGCCGTCGAACTCAACGAGGCCTTCGCCACCCAGTCGCTGGCCAGCATGCGCCGGCTCGGCCTCGACCCGGAGATTGTGAACCGCGACGGCGGCGCGATCTCCCTGGGCCATCCGCTCGGCTCGTCCGGGTCCCGGATTGCCATCACCCTGCTGGGCCGGATGGAGCGCGAAGACGCCAAAATCGGCCTCGCCACCATGTGCATCGGCGTCGGCCAGGGCACAGCCATGCTGCTGGAGCGCGTCTAATGGCGGCCCGGCCCGGCGGCCTGGACACCGCAGGCTTCGGCACGCTCCTGGTCGAGGAGCGCGAGGACCGGCTGGTGGTCCTGCTCAACCGCCCGGAGGTCCGCAACGCGATCGACCAGCAGATGGTCGATGAGCTCCACAGCGTCTGCGCGTACCTCGAGCAGACCCCCAAGGTGCTGATCCTTGCCGGCACGGAAGGCGTATTCGCCTCCGGCGCCGACATCGCGCAGCTGCGGGAACGCCGCCGCGACGACGCCCTGCAGGGCATCAACTCCACCATCTTCGTCCGGATCGCCAAGCTGCCGATGCCGGTCATCGCGGCCCTCGACGGCTTCTGCCTGGGCGGCGGCGCCGAATTGGCCTACGCCGCCGACTTCCGGATCGGCACCCCGGGGGTCCGGATCGGCAACCCCGAGACGGGCCTCGGCATCCTCGCCGCCGCCGGGGCCAGCTGGCGCCTCAAGGAGCTGGTGGGGGAGCCGGTGGCCAAGGACATCCTCCTGGCCGGCGCAGTACTCCGCGCCGACCGGGCGCTCGCGGTCGGGCTCATCACCGAGGTGCACGAACCCGCGGAGCTGATGGACGCCGCCCACGCGCTGGCGGACCGGATCGCGCAGCAGGACCCGCTCGCGGTGCGGATCACCAAGTCCGTGTTCCATGCCCCGGCTGAGGCGCACCCGCTGATCGACCAGCTGGCGCAGGGCATCCTGTTCGAATCGCAGGCGAAGTTCGACCGTATGCAGGCTTTCCTGGACAAGAAATCGGACAAGAAATCAGCCCGAGAGTCAGCCCAAGAGTCGGCCGCGAAGTGAGCAAGAAGCCAGCCGCCACGCCAGGCCCCAATCCAGACCGGAAGAAGTAGATATGAGCAACTCGGTACTCCCCGCCAACCTGCCTGCAACTGGCCTTCCCGACTTTGTTGGGGTGCTCGGCGGCGGACGGATGGGCGCGGGCATCGCCCATGCCTTCCTGATCAACGGCGCCAACGTGCTCGTCGTCGAGCGTGACGAGGAGTCCGCCGAGGCGGCCCGCGAGCGCGTGGAGTCCGCGGCGGCCAAGAGTATCGAGCGCGGCGCCACCGACGGCAACCTCGACGAGATGGTCTCCCGCCTCTCCGTGACCGTGGACTACGACGACTTCAAGGACCGGCAGTTGGTCATCGAGGCCGTACCCGAGGACTGGGACCTGAAGGTGGCCTCGCTGCGCGGGATCGAGGAGCGGCTCGCCACGGACGCGTACCTCGCCTCCAACACCTCCTCGCTCTCCGTCAACGGCCTGGCCCGCGAGCTGAAGCGCCCGCAGAACTTCCTGGGCCTGCACTTTTTCAACCCGGTTCCCGCGTCCACCCTGATCGAGGTCGTCCTCGGCGAGCAGACAAGCGAGGCCCTCGCCCAGGCCGCCCGCGGCTGGGTCGAAGCGCTCGGCAAGACCGCCGTCGTCGTCAATGACGCCCCGGGCTTCGCCTCCTCGCGGCTGGGCGTCGCAATCGCCCTCGAGGCGATGCGCATGGTGGAGGAAGGCGTCGCCTCGGCCGAGGACATCGACAACGCCATGGTCCTGGGCTACAAACACCCGACCGGTCCGCTGCGCACCACCGACATCGTCGGCCTCGACGTCCGGCTCGGCATCGCCGAGTATCTGGCCTCCACCCTGGGCGAGCGCTTTGCGCCACCGCAGATCCTCCGGGACAAGGTGGCCCGCGGCGAACTCGGACGCAAGACCGGCCAGGGCTTCTTCGACTGGACCGCCTGAGCCGGTCCCGGACGGATGCTCATTGGGGGATCCGTCCGGGCGCCAGCGAGGGGCCGGCATGCCTAGGATGGTGCGGTGACTACCGCCCCGCCGCGCATTGAACCCATCACCCTCACCGGCCAGCACGTGGTGCTGGAACCGCTGAGCCATGCCCACCACGACGGCCTGGTGGAGGCAGTCCGGGACGGCGAGCTCTGGAAGCTCTGGTACACGTCCGTCCCCGCCCCGGAGGCCATGGCGGCCGAGATCGATCGACGGCTGGCCCTGCAGCAGGCAGGCTCGATGCTGCCGTTCACCACCCGGCTGCTTGACCCGGCCACCGGCGGCCCCGGGAAAGTGATCGGCATGACCACCTACATGAACATCGACGCCGCCACACCCCGGGTGGAGATCGGTTCCACCTGGAACGCCGCCTCCGCGCAGGGCAGCGGCAGCAACCCGGACTCCAAGCTGTTGCTGCTCCGTCATGCCTTCGAGACGCTCGGCTGCCCCGCCGTCGAATTCCGCACGCACTGGCTCAACCACCAGTCCCGCGAGGCGATTGCCCGGCTGGGCGCCAAACAGGACGGCGTGCTGCGCAGCCACAGCCGCACGGCCGACGGCGTGCTGCGCGACACCGTGGTGTTTTCCATCCTCGAACATGAATGGCCGATGGTACGCAGCGGCCTGGAGTTCAGGCTGGGGAAGCGGCGGGACGAGTCCCGTGGCTAGCCGGCCGGAGGGCGGCGCCGTGAAGCCCATGAACTGGGACGGGGCCGTCAACAGCGACGGGTCTGTCACTTGGGACGGGGCCGTCAACGCCTGGCACGTTGCGGGCAGCGTGTACCGGATGGGCCGCCGCGAATGGCTCACCGAGACCGGCTGGCAGCAGGCATACGACGGCGGCATCCGGACCGTGATCGACCTCCGCAACCCGGATGAGATCCGCCGCCGCGACACCGATCCACGGGTGGGCGAGGCGACCCTGGCGGCGTTCGACGTCGTGCACGCCCCCACCGAGGATCCCGGCAACGCTGAATTCCGCGCGCTCTGCGTTCCTTACCTGAACAACCCGGCGTCCTATCCGGACAACGCCAGGATCTTCCCCGGCAAGCTCGCCGCAGTGTTCAGAGCCGTCGCGGCAGCCCCCGGCGGAGTCGTGATCCACTGTTCGGCCGGCCGGGACCGCAGCGGCATGATCGCCGCCATGCTCCAGGACCTCGCCGGAGCCGGGGAGGACGCCATCGCCCTGTCCTACGCACGCGCCATGCGGGGCATCAACGAGCACCACCGGCTCTCCGCAACCCCGCATCCGCATGAGCGGTACCTGCCCGAGGAGATCCTCGCGCCGCTGATCGAGGCGCGCCAGGAAAGCCTCCTGCGCTTTGTGCGGCAGCTGAAAACTGCCGAATTTTTGGGCCACAATGGGGTAACGGTTCCTGAGTTGACTGCCATCCGGGGCAAATTGGGGCACTAGAGTAACCGGGTGAAGACTCCCACGTACGCGCTGGTAATCCGGGCAGCGGCGGCTATCGCCGTGGCGCTCGCGGGGTCGTCTGTGGCTGTCCCCGCCTTGGCAGAGGCCGGGTCCCCTAATCCCGCTACGGCGTCCCCTTCCCCCTCGCCCAGCCCCACTTCGGAGGCGGCCCTCGCGCCGACGGCGCCGGTTGAACCCGCTGCGTCCTCGCCAGAACCGGGCATCAGCGACGCCGGGCTCGCCGAGGCGATCCGACGGGACCTGGGCATGACCCTGGCGGAGTTCAACGCCGCCGGAGCGCAGGCCAAGCGGGCCGCCGAGGCTGCACCCTCCCTGCGCGGCCTGCCTGGCTATGTCGGGATTGTCCTGCGGGACGGAAAAATCGTGGTCGAAGGCTCCGGCGTGGAGCTCCAAGCCCGAATCGACGAACTGAACCAGGCCGGCCCGGCGGAATTCGCGCTCGAGGCGCCCGCGCTGAAGACCTCCGCGCTGGCCGCTCCCACGGGACCAGGCGCCACGCCGGCCGCAGCCGTGAAGCCGGAACTCGTCGCCGGCAGTGCCGAGCAGCTCTTCCAGGCGTATGTCCGTGAGGTCGGTCCTGCCGGGCTGCAGGCTGTGGCTTACGCCGACGGCCACTTCATCGTCCGCACCGGCGGCACCAACACAGCCGAGGCGTGGACCTCGGCGGCCCTGGCGCCCGGCAGCCTCGACCCGGCGCCGGCGCCCGCCCCCGGAAAGATCTCGGCCGCAGCTTTCGTGTCCCGCTACGCCAACGTGAAACTGGAAAAGGGCGCTCCGATCAAGACCGAAGACGACTACTTCGGCGGGCAGGGTTACGTGATCGACAAGATGACGATCTGCTCTGCCGGCTTCGGGGCTTTTGATCCCGCCGGCCTGCCGCTGGTGCTGACTGCCGGGCACTGCGCCGAAGATGGAACGGCGGCAAAGGCCGACGTCGAGCCGCCCACCGCGGCGCCGGCCGGCGGAGCGACCACCTCGCTGCCGGCCGTTCTCGAACCCCTGGGATCGTTCGGGTTCAGCCAGTTCGGCGGACCCGATAACTCGCCGATCACCGGTGCAGAGTCGAGTCCGGGCAACATCGGCACCGACATTGCCGTGATCAAGGATTTGCGGCCCGGGCTCAAGGTGCAGCCCTCCGCCACTACGTGGAAGACCCCGGCCAACCCGGGACAAACCTCCGTCAAGATCATTGGCACCGCAGCGCCGTACCAGGGCCAGGCTGTCTGCCGGTCCGGCCGCACCACCGGATGGTCCTGCGGCGAGGTAGCGGAAACCGGCGTCTACGTGGTGGGAGGACGCACCACCGCGGCAGGAGATTTGAGGGCCTTCAAGGGCTTCTTGTCCTATGACGTCCAATCCAGCGGGGGAGACTCCGGGGGGCCCTGGATCAGCGGAAACTTTGCCGTCGGCACACACTCCGCCGGGGAACCCCGGGGCGCGGCGCAGAACTTTGCGGTCGCGACAACGCTCGACGATGCGCTGGGCTCCATTCCTGGCCCCGTCCAGCTCCAGCTGTTCTTGAACAAGCCCGAACTTGCGGGGACACCGGACACCGGCACGGTGTTGCCGGGCAGCCTCATTCGGGGGCGCGTGCCTGCCGCCCCCGCCTCGGGCGTCGCCGCGAACTCCACGGTCCGCCTGCTTCGCCCGGACCAGGACGCCGTCGAAATCCCGGTGGACGCGGCGGGAAGCTGGTCCTTCAACGCGCCAGCGTCGGAAGGAACGTTCCAATTCACGGCTGAGACCGTCAACGGCCACAGCCGGTCAGGGGCCGCAGCGTTCAGCCTCAAGGTCTCCGGGTTGCTCGCGCCGGAGATCAGTGCCCCCGCCTCCGGATCCAGCCTCGCGGCGCTGGATCGCGTCGAAGGAACGGGCACCCCGGGCAACACCGTGGTCCTTTCGGGCCAGCTGACCGGTTCCGCGAAGGTTTCGCCGCAGGGCCGGTGGAGTGTTTCGGTGGGAAGCCAGCGGGCGTACGGCAAGCTCTCGGTCTCGGCGGTCCAGACGGCGCCCGGCCACGTGGACAGCCCGCCAGCCACGCTGGTGTTCACGGTGCCGCCGCCGGCGCCCGCCGTCGCCGGACAGTGGAACGGGGTCTCGTTCCGCCAGGACTTGCTGCCCGATGCGATTTCCGGGACGGGTGTCGACGGCGCAGCGGTCGCCGTGCTGATTGACGGGCAGCCGATCGGTGCCGTGCAGAAGGGCGGATCCGGCGTGGGGACGAAGTCGGTGTTCCCTTCGCTGGTCCCGCATGTCCTCGTGGCTGACGGCCGCTGGAGTGTACGGTTCCCCGCCGGCCTGGCCGTAGGGCTGCACACACTGTCCGTAACCCAGTCCGTCGACGGGATCGCCTCGTCACCGCTTAGGGCCAGGTTCACGATCAGCCCGCCGGCGTCCGCAGCCATGGCAGGGAACATTCCTCCGACGGCGGCAGCGGGCGCCCGTGTCTCAACTCCGCGGCAGCCGGGCAGCCCCGCGATGCTCGCCAGCACCGGAGCCAACGGCGTGCTTCCTGCCGCAGCTTTGGCGGCGGCGGCCCTGCTGCTCGGCGGGGCCTGCATCGCACTAGGGCGACGCCGGACAGTGCGTTAGCTGCGCCGGTGCCGGCGGGCGGGGCCGGAAGGCTCCCGCCCGCAGGCGTCCTAACCGAAATCGGCGACGTAGCTGGGCACCCCCACCGCGTCTGTCGAGACGGCTGCGCCGGTGTCATTGACGACGTGGTCCAGGGTCCCGGCGCCGAGGTTGACCGTCAGCAGGCCATGCAGCTTCACGCCGGGCGTTACCGGCACTTCGAATCCGCGGGTGGCGTGGATCGTGGCGTCGACGTTGTTGTAGACGTAGCTGCCGCCGCCCCAGAGTTCGTGCGTCCGAACCGAGTCGGCGACCTTGTAACCAGCCCAGCCCAGCACGCCGTCGTGCTGCCAGGCGGCCTGGTTGGGCGCGTCGTAAGGCAGTTCGTTCTGGAAGAAAATCGTCTTCCCGCGTTCGCCGTTCCAGATCACGTTGTACTGCTGGTAGTGCTCGACGAACAGGCCGGTGGCGGTGACGTTGTCGCCGTTGATGATGACGCCGTTGTCTGCGGTGTTCGTAGTCCAGCCCACGCCGTTTCCGTGGTCGGCGCGCCAGGCCCAGATGTGGTCCAGGAGCACGTCGTCACTGTTGACCTCCAGGCTCAGCGAGGCCTTGCCGACGTGGGGCCCGCCGATCCGGAAGAAGACATCGTGGAGGGTGGTGGGGTTGGCGGGATCGCTCCAGCCGTTGTGGGCGCGGGCGTTGCCTTTTGCGGCACGCTGGGTGCCAACGCGAAGCAGTGCCGGTGAATTCTTCTCGCCGGCGTCCACGGTGACGGCGGCAATTTCGACGCCGGGGACATCCGCGACCGTCAGCGGCACGGAACCGTCGACGGCGGTGAGGGTGGCCATGCCGAGTCCGAGGACGACGGTGTTGGCACGCTTGACTTCGATGCTTCGATCAATGTCGTAGACACCCGGGGTCAGCAGCAGGTTCTTGCCGCGGGCCAGTTGGGAGTTGATGGTCTGGACGGAATCGGTAGGCCTGGCCACGAAGAAGTCGGACAGGGGGATGCTGCGGCCCGCCGTCGGGCCGTTTTCCCACGTGGTTCCTGCGGAATCCTTGCGCACCGAGGGAACAAAAACGTTGTACCCTCCGCCGGAATCCAGCACCAGGTACGGCTTCTCGCGGCTGACCGGGGTGCTGGCCAGTGTGGTGTACGGCGGGTTCGGGAAGGACTGGGCCGGAGCCCCGTTCACCCCGGAGAAGACCTGGTTCCAGACGCCGTTGGACCAGCTGCCAATGCTGCTGTCGCGGACCAGGTATTGCTGCTGCGAACCGTTGATGACCGTGCCGGCTTTTGAATCGGAAATGAAGCCGCCGCTGGCGTACTGCGGGCCGGCGGTGCAGTAGTCCATCAGGGAGAGGTTGCCGCCGGTGATGTTGACCCGCCGCATGGGCGATGCCTGCGAAGCCGCCCAGAAGTTCGCCGAGCTGCGGCAGCCCTCCAGACCGGTGACATTGATGGTGAGGTTGGAGACGGAGCGCCAGAAGTTGTTCAGGGCGATGCAGTTGTCCGCGGTCAGGCACCGGTTGTACGTGTCCACATGGCCGTTGATCGTGACGTCCGTGGGTGAGGCGCCCAGGCCGGCCACTTCGGTCGAATAGCCCACCTGGATGATCAGCGGCGTTTCCGGGCTGCCATAGGTGCCGGGCTTGAACAGCAGGGAATAACGGTTGGTGCCCATCTCGTCGTCGACCTGTTTGGCCGCTATGGCGTCCACCTCGGCCTGGATGGCGGCCACCGGCATGCTGGGATCGAAGATCCGCACGTTGGGGCCGAAGTCGGGGGCCGGCGCGGGCGTGGTCTTCGCCTGGTTCACTGCCGGGTTCATCGCCGGGGGCGGAGCGGCGTTGGCGGCGGGGGCGGCTGCGGCGCCCAGCACGCCAAGCATCACCGCTACCGCGCCGGCCAGCAGCCGTCTCTGGTGGTGCGTTGGCGCCCGGAACGACGTGGATTGGGCCGCGCGGTGGCGGCGGAGGTGGGCTAGCGGCATTGCTTGTCCTGCTCTCGTTGGGGTGCGGTTTTGCACGGGCTGTGGAGTGGAGCGAAAGGGAATCAGGCGCCCGCCGCCGGGAAGGGCACGGTGTGGGAGCGCTCCCGCCGGGAAGCCTAACACCGGCCTCAAGCCCCGGCAAGGGCCCCGATTCCGCCAAGGGCGCCACCTTGACAATTCATTGTGATGTGCGACACCATGCTGGTGGGAGCGCTCCCATGCGAGTCACGGGAGCGCTCCCAGCTCTGGGCGCATCGCCCCGCACTCTTCGTGCCATACCCTGACAAAGGAGTCCCCGCGTGAAATTTCCCCGCAAGCTCGCCGCCCTGTCGGCGTCGGCTGCCTGCCTCACCCTTGCCCTGAGCGCCTGCGGAGCAGACGCCCCCAAAGCCGCGGCACCCACCGGCGAGACGGGGAAGGAGCCTGTAACCCTCACCCTCGCCACGTTCAACGAGTTCGGCTACGAGAGCTTGCTCAAGGAGTACGAATCACTCAACCCCAACGTCAAGATCCAGCACAAGAAAGCCGCCACCACCAACGAAGCGCGCGACAACCTGACCACCCGCCTGGCGGCGGGATCGGGCCTCTCGGACGTCGAAGCTATCGAGGTTGACTGGCTCTCCGAACTCAAGCAGTATCCGGACCAGTTCGTGGACCTGAAGGACCCCGCCGTCGAAGGCCGCTGGCTGGACTGGAAGACCGAGGCGGCGACCACGCAGGACGGCCGCCTGATCGGCTACGGCACAGACTCCGGTCCCGAGGCTGTCTGCTACAACTCGGCACTGCTCAAGGCGGCAGGACTGCCGACGGACCGCGAATCCGTCGCCAAGATGCTCGGCACCACCTGGGACAGCTACTTCGACGCCGGCAAGAAGTTTGTCGCCGCGAAGACCGGCGCGGCCTGGTTCGATTCCGCCGGAGCCATCTACCAGGGCATGAGCAACCAGCTGGAAAAGGCCTACGAAAACGAGGACGGCACTGTCATTGCCGCCGAGAACCCCGCCGTCAAGGACGTCTACACCAAGGTCCTCAACGCCTCGACGAAGGACAACCTCTCCGCGCACCTGGGCCAGTGGAGCAACGACTGGGTGGCCGGTTTCCAGTCCCAGAAGTTCGCCACCACCCTCTGCCCGGGCTGGATGCTCGGTGTGATCGAGGGCAACGCCACCGGCGTCAAGGGCTGGGACGTCGCCAACGTCTTCCCCGGCGGCGGCGGAAACTGGGGAGGTTCGTACCTGACCGTGCCGGCGCAGGGCAAGCACCAGGCCGAAGCCAAGAAGCTCGCCGCCTGGCTGACCGCCCCGGAGCAGCAGATCAAGGCCTTCACCGCCAAGGGCAACTTCCCGAGCCAGGTCAAGGCGCTCGACAGCGAGGCTCTGCTGGGGCAGACCAACAAGTTCTTCAACAACGCCCCCACCGGAAAGATCTTCGCCGAGCGGGCCAAGGCCGTGGGCGCCACCCCGTTCAAGGGCCCGAAGTTCTTTGCCATCAACGACGCCATGCAGCAGGCCCTCACCCGCGTGGACGTGGACAAGAAGGACGACGCCGAGTCCTCCTGGGCGAAGTTCCTCACCGCTGTGAAGTCCCTGTAGGTCATGTCGGTAACGGACCGGGTCAGGCCCCAGAGCCAACTGGCTGACGAGGAGATACCCGGCAAGAGGAGCGTCCGGCGGCTCGCGTTCTCGCAACGGATGTCTCGGTGGGACGTCAAACTTTCGCCCTACCTCTACATCTCGCCGTTCTTCCTGCTGTTTGCCCTCACGGGACTCTTTCCGCTGCTCTACACAGCCTGGGTGTCCCTGCACAACTGGAACCTGATCGGCGGGCAGGGCAAGTTCGTCGGGACGGAGAACTTCGGCTTTGTCCTCGCGCAGCCGTACTTCTGGAACGCGGGACGAAACACGCTGAGCATCTTCCTGCTTTCGTCCGTGCCGCAGGTGGTGCTGGCGCTGCTGATTGCGGCCGCGCTGGACGCCAACCTCCGGGCCAGAACGTTCTGGCGGATGGGCGTCCTGGTGCCCTTTGTCGTCGCCCCGGTGGCGGTCGGGCTGATCTTCAACAACCTGTTCGCCGACCAGTTTGGCCTCGTGAATGAGCTGTTGGCACTCGTCGGCCTTGACCCGGTCCGCTGGCACTCCGAGCAACTCGCCAGCCACATTGCCATCGCCACGATGGTGAATTTCCGCTGGATCGGTTACAACGCACTGATCTTCCTTGCCGCCATGCAGGCCATCCCCCGCGATGTCTTCGAAGCCGCCACCATCGACGGCGCCGGCCGGGTCAGGCAGTTCCTGTCCGTGACGGTTCCGATGCTCCGGCCCACCGTGATTTTCGTGGCCATCACGTCCACGATCGGCGGGCTGCAGATTTTCGACGAGCCGCGGGTGTTCGACCAGTCCGGGCTCGGCGGCGCCGACCGGCAGTGGCAGACGCTGACCATGTACATCTGGGAACTGGGCTGGGGACAGCGCAATTTCGGCAGGGCATCTGCGGTCGCGTGGCTGCTGTTCCTGATGATTGTGCTGATTGCCCTCCTGAACTATCTACTCACACGGCGTATCGCCAGCCAGGGAGGCCGCAAATGAGCTCCATCCCCATGATCCGGCAAACCGCCGGCAAAGGTGCGGCCAAGGCGGCGGCCAAGCGGCCGAACCGCATAACCGGCCGGCCGCGCAACCGGGGCGGCGCAGGCGGTCAGCGCCGTCCCGGGGCGCTGACCTACAGTTTCCTCGGCACCGTCCTGCTGGCGTCGCTGTTCCCGCTGTATTGGTCGTTCCTGGTGGGCAGCCATGACAGCACGGTGCTCAGTCGCGGTGTCCCGGTCCTGCCGGGAGGGAACTTCTTGGCCAACGCCGCGAAAGTCTTCGACAGCATCCCGTTCTGGAAGGCCATGGGCAACAGCGTCCTGGTGTCCACGGTCACGGCCGCCTCGGTGGTGGTTTTCTCCACCCTGGCGGGCTTCGCGTTCGCGAAGTTGCGCTTCCGGGGCAGCAAGGGGCTTCTGGTCTTCGTGATCGCCACAATGGCGGTGCCCACCCAGCTGGGCGTGGTTCCGCTGTTCATTGTGATGGCCAAGCTGGGTTGGACCGGTTCCCTCTGGGCGGTGATCCTCCCCGGCGTTGTGACGGCCTTCGGGGTGTTCTGGATGACCCAGTATCTACGGGACGCCCTCCCGGACGAACTCATTGAGGCCGTCCGGGTGGACGGGGCCTCCATGATCCAGGCCTTTTGGTATGTCGGCTTCCCCGCGGCGCGACCGGCCGCGGCGATGCTGGCGCTTTTCACCTTCGTCGCGACCTGGACCAACTTCTTCTGGCCTTTCATTGTGCTGGACCCTTCCAACCCGACCCTCCCGGTGGCGCTGCAGCTGCTGCAGGCCGCACACTTTGTCGACTATTCGGTGGTGCTGGCAGGTGCCGTCCTGGCCACCGTCCCGCTGCTGCTGCTCTTCATCGCCGCCGGTCGCCAACTCGTTTCAGGAATTATGCAAGGAGCAGTCAAAGGATGAGCACCACCGAGCTAACTTTCCCCGACGGATTCCTCTGGGGCGCGGCCACGGCCGCCTACCAGATCGAAGGAGCCGCCCACACCGGAGGGCGGAAGGACTCGATCTGGGACACCTTCGCCCGGGTTCCGGGCGCCGTGGCAGACGGCCACAACGGTGACGTGGCGTGCGACCACTACCACCGCTCGGGCCAGGACGTGGAGTTGATGACGTCGCTGCACCTAAAGGCGTACCGTTTCTCGACGTCGTGGGCACGGTGCATGCCCGACGGCAGGACGCCGAACCCCGAGGGGATCGCGTTCTACTCCCGTCTGGTGGACGAACTCCTCGCCGCAGGCATCACACCCTGGCTGACGCTTTACCACTGGGACCTGCCGCAGGCCCTGGAGGATGAGGGAGGCTGGGCCAACCGCGAGACCGCCCGGCTGTTTGCGGACTACGCGGCCGTGATGCACGAGGCCCTCGGCGACCGGGTCCGCATCTGGACCACGCTCAACGAGCCGTGGTGTTCGGCGTTCCTCGGCTACGCCGCGGGCGTCCACGCCCCGGGACGGCAGGAACCGCGGGCAGCCCTCGCCGCTGCCCACCATCTCCTGCTCGGGCACGGGCTCGCCGCCAGGGAACTGCGCCGGCGTGATCCGGCAGCGAGCCTTGGCATCACCCTGAACCTCACTGTCGCCGATCCTGCCGACCCCGGCTCCGCGGAGGACCGCGATGCGGCCCGCCGGATCGACGGGCTGCACAACCGGATCTTCCTCGACCCGATCTTCCGTGGCCAGTACCCCGCGGACGTGCTGGACGACGTCGCCGGATTCGGCTTCGACACCGTGGTGCAGGACGGTGATCTGGCTGTCATCTCGGCGCCCGTGGATTTGCTGGGGGTCAACTATTACCAGGGCGAGGCGCTGACCAAGGCGGCGGCAGCCGAAGAACGGGTCCAACCGGACACCGTGACCACCACGGCGCAGGCCGCCCCGGCGTCGGCCGACAGGCGTGAGGCAACGCCGTTCGTTTCCGCGGAGGACGTGCACTCCGTGCCGCGCGGGTTGCCGGTGACGGGGATGGGCTGGGAGGTGCAGCCCGAGGGGCTGTACCGGTTGCTGACCCGGCTGCAGCTTGAGTACACCGGCCCGGCCGGCATCCCGATCTACATGACGGAAAACGGCGCCGCGTACCCGGACGCTCCCGACGCCGACGGCTTCGTCGACGACCAGGAGCGGTTGGCCTTTTTCGACGCGCACCTGCGCGCAGTGCGCTCCGCGATCGACGCCGGCGCCGACGTCCGCGGCTACCTCGCCTGGTCGCTGCTGGACAACTTCGAGTGGGCGTACGGCTATCACCAGCGTTTCGGTCTGGTCCGGGTGGACTATCAAACCCAGCAGCGGATCCCGAAGGCCAGCGGACTCTGGTACTCGGGGGTGGCGGCGGCGAACGCCCTGCCGGCACGGTAGGGCCCGTCCCTGCGGAGACCGGGCATGTCGTATTCTCAAAGTGATGAGCGAACAGAAGCACGCGGGTCTCCGGGCCGGACCGGCGAGACTTAGCCCCACCCTTGAAGACCTCGCGACGGCGGCGGGAGTGTCACGCTCCACCGCCTCCCGGGCCATCAACGGCGGCTCCCGGGTCAGCCCGGAAGCTCAGGCCGCGGTGGACGCTGCGGTCATCTCGCTGGGCTACACCCCGAACCGGGCCGCGCGCAGCCTGGTCACCCGC
This sequence comes from Arthrobacter sp. 05L428, assembly GCF_056397665.1. NCBI lineage: Bacteria > Bacillati > Actinomycetota > Actinomycetes > Micrococcales > Micrococcaceae > Arthrobacter > Arthrobacter sp. 05L428. The sequence goes on from NZ_JBFTNW010000001.1 coordinate 139,658, forward strand.
CGGACTTCCTCGATCGCCCTGGTGATCAACGAACCCGATGCCCGGGTCATGATGGACCCGTTCTTCGCGGCCGTCATCACCGGGGTGACGGAGGCGTTGCGTGAGACCGAAATGCAGCTGGTCCTGCTGATGTCCCGGGCCGGCGGCGATCCCTCCCGGACGCTTCGGTACCTGCGTGGAGGCCACGTGGACGGTGCCATTGTCGTCTCGCACCATAAAGCCGACGGCTGGACCGAGGAGCTTGCCGCCGCGGGGCTGCCCACAGTCTTCATTGGAAGGCCGTGGGATACCGGGCTGGGGATCCACTACGTTGACGTGGACAGCTTCGAAGGCGGCCGCCTGGCCGCGCTTCACCTTGCGGCGGCCGGGCGCACCCGGCTGGCAACCATCACCGGACCGCTCGATATGACGGCAGCCGCGGACCGGCTGGAGGGATGGCAAGCGGGCCTCAGGGAGGCCGGGCTGCCGCCGGGGCCGGTCGCGCAGGGGGATTTCACCCCTGCCGGCGGCACCGAAGCGGCCGAACGGCTGCTGGCCGAGGACAGTAGTGTGGACGGCATTTTCGCGGCGTCCGACCTCATGGCCCGCGGTGCCATAACGGCCCTGCTGGCCGCCGGGCGCACGGTGCCCGGGGATGTCGCCGTCGTCGGCTTCGATGACCACCTGGCCGCGCCGGGCGAGCTGCCCTTGACCACGATCAACCAGCCCACGGTAGAAATGGCAGCCCAGGCGGGCCGCCTGCTTCTTGCGGACATCGAAGATCCGGGGACGGGCCGGGACCCGCTGATATTCCCGGCCCGCCTCGTCGTCAGGGAAAGCAGCACCCCCGGCTAGGCCGGGAATTTCCAGCGGGCAGGCAGGACCGGCCGCTTAGCGGCCGTGCCGGCCGTGATCCCGCCATTTGTCCGAGTCGACTACCTGGACCGCGACGCCGAGGTTGCCCTTCTTGAGGCTGCCCCAGGCGTAGACAATCGTGTTCTTGCCCGCGGCGACCGGAATGTCCGCCGGGCCAATCAGGGGCTTGGTGGTCCCGGCGGCCGCGACCGAGGCGGACACCTTCCCGGCCTTCAGCGTCAGCACTTCCTGGTCCGGGTTCGTCAGGTCCTCGATCACGGCAGTTTTGCCGGCAAGGACGTCGACGGCGGGCGCCGCGGCCACGTGCCTGACCGTCAGCTTCCCCTCACCCCGAGGGCTGGGCGAGGTGTCGTTCTTGAACAGGGTGGCGGTGGGATCGCCGTCCTCATCCAGGTGGGCCACGGCGGTGTAGTTCCGGCCCTCCCTGAGCTTGACCTCGACCGGGCCGATCACCGCGTCGTCGGCGCTCTTGGCGTTGGCGGCCGTGACAGCAATCTTGTAATTGCCGCCCTCGAGCTTCAGCGGGCCCGCGAGCTTGCCGGGCTTGAAGTCGTCCAAGGTGAGCTTGCCATTCACCCATACGTCCACGGTCAGGCCGGGGACTCCGTGCAGGACGGACAGGACGGCATCGTCGCCGTGGTGCCTGCCGCCGTCGTGCTTCCCGCCGGCCTGGGCCGGGGCGGCAAACGCGAGGGCGGCCGCCATCGACACGGCACCGGCGGCATAAACGGTTTTACGCATTTCAAACTCCTCATTGAGTTGCCCGGATCCGGGCGGTGATTTGCTTACACCGTTACTACCGGCCGGCGCCCCTCTTTGGATGCAGCCGGTCGGACCTTTTGCCCCGGCCCGCTCAGCCCTTGCGGTCCAGCAGCAGGTTGGTGATCCGCAGCGTGCAGAGCCGCTCCCCGGCCTCGTTGGTGATCAGCACCTCGTGGGTGGTCACCGTGCTGCCGAGGTGGATCGGGGTGGCGGTTATCGTGACCAGCCCCTCGCGGGCGGACTTGTGGTGCGTGGCGGAAACGTCCACGCCCACGGCGGTCTTGCCCAGGGTGCTGGCGTGGATCACCGAGGCCCACGAACCCACGGCCTCGCCGACGGCCAGTGAGGCGCCGCCGTGCAGCAGGCCGAAGGACTGGCGGTTGCCTTCCACCGGCATGGTTGCCACGACGCGCTCCACGGACTGCTCAACGATCTTGACCCCCATCTTCTCGTCAAGTTCACCGAGGGTGATTTTCCACAGCTCGGTACCACTTTGAATGTTGCGGGGGTCGGGCGTCATTGCGTCTCCTCTGGGGCTTTGGCCTGTCATGGGCCGGTCGGGCCCGCCGCTACTAGTGTGCCGCAGGGCTCCTTCATGTACTGTAGACATATTACCGAACGGACGGTCAGTAATGCGCTGGCCGTGTTGATCTTGCCCCGCGTTGGAAGGACCCGTCAACGATGACCACCACTGCAACAGCTCCGGAACCCTCAGTGGGGACCGTCGAGATCGTCCCCAGCTTCATCCGCAACTCGTGGTGGACCCCCGACGCAGCCTCTGCCGCCGGAGCCGCCTCCGTCCTGGACGCCAGCACCGGCGAACTCCTGGCAAAGGTGAGCACCGAGGGCCTCGACCTCGCCGCCGTCGTCGACTATGGCCGCACCACCGGCCAAGCGGAACTGGGGAAGCTGACCTTCCACCAGCGCGCCCTCAAGCTCAAGGAACTGGCGCAGTACCTCAACGGCCGCCGCGACGAGTTCTACGCGCTCTCCGCGCAGACCGGCGCCACCAAGATCGACTCGATGATCGATATCGACGGCGGCATCGGCGTGCTCTTCACCTTCGGCTCCAAGGGCCGGCGCGAGCTGCCCAACGCCCAGGTGGTGGTGGACGGGCCCATGGAGGTGCTGTCCAAGGACGGTTCCTTCGCCGGCGAACACATCTACACCCGGATCCCCGGTGTCGCCGTGCAGATCAACGCCTTCAACTTCCCGGTCTGGGGCATGCTCGAGAAGCTCGCCCCCGCCTTCATCGCCGGCGTCCCCACCATCGTCAAGCCAGCCACCCCCACCGGCTACGTCGCCGCGGCCGTGGTGAAGGCGATCGATGAATCCGGCATCCTGCCCAAGGGCTCGCTGCAGCTGGTCTCCGGCTCGGTCCGCACCCTGTTGGACCACCTCGACTACCGCGACCTTGTCGCCTTCACCGGTTCGGCCTCCACCGCCAACACGCTCAAGTCCCACCCCAACGTGGTCAAGGGTGGCGTCCGCTTCACCTCCGAAACCGACTCCCTCAACGCCGCCATCCTGGGCCCGGACGCGGTCAAGGGGACCCCGGAATTCGACGCTTTCATCAAGTCCCTCGTCACCGAGATGACCGCCAAGGCCGGCCAGAAATGCACCTCGATCCGCCGCGCGATCGTGCCGCAGAACCTGGTGTCAGACGTCGTCGCCGCCGTGGGGGAGCGGATCACCGAACGCGTCGTGCTGGGAGACCCGCGCGCCGAGGGCGTCACGATGGGCGCCCTCGCCTCCCGTGAGCAGCTCGCCGACGTGCGGGCCGCCGTCCAGTCGATGCTCGACGCCGGGGGCGAGCTCGCCTATGGCACCCTCGACTCGCCGAAGGTCACCAGCGCGGACGGGAGCGTCGGCGTCGTCGACGGCGGAGCCTTCATGTCCCCGGTGCTGCTGAGCTGGGCCGACCCCGAAGCCGAGCAGGTCCACTCGCTCGAGGCCTTCGGCCCGGTCTCCTCCGTGATCGGCTACACGGACCTCGCCGACGCCGTCCGCCTCGCCGCCCGCGGTGGCGGCTCGCTGGTCGCCTCGGTCTGCACCAACGATCCGGCGGTGGCCCGCGAACTCGTCACCGGCATTGCGGCCCACCACGGCCGCGTCCTCATGCTCAACCGGGAGGACGCCCGCAGCTCCACCGGCCACGGCTCCCCGGTCCCGCACCTGGTCCACGGCGGCCCGGGCCGTGCCGGCGGCGGCGAGGAACTGGGCGGCATCCGCTCGGTCATGCACCACATGCAGCGCACCGCCATCCAGGGCTCGCCCAACATGCTCACGGCCGTCACGGGCGTCTGGCACACCGGTGCGGACCGCAACTACACCCTCGAGACCGAGGGCCAGCACCCGTTCCGGAAGCACCTGAGCACGCTGCACATCGGCGACGCCATCCGCTCCGATTTGCGCGAGGTCTCGCTGGAGGAGATCACCAAGTTCGCGAACTCCACCGGCGACACCTTCTACGCCCACACGAACCAGGAAGCGGCGGCAGCCAACCCGTTCTTCCCGGGCATCGTGGCGCACGGCTACCTGCTCCTCGCCTGGGGTGCCGGCTTGTTCGTGGAGCCCGCGCCGGGTCCGGTCCTGGCCAACTACGGCCTGGAGAACCTGCGCTTCATCACGCCCGTCGCGGCCGGTGACTCCATCCGCGTCACCCTGACGGCCAAGAAGATCACCCCGCGCGAGACCGACGAGTACGGCGAAGTGGCCTGGGACGCCGTCCTGACCAACCAGAACGATGAAATCGTCGCCACCTACGACGTCCTGACCCTCGTCGAGAAGTAACCCCTCGCCCCGCCCGTTGCTCTATCACTTATGGCTGCCGCGACGTTCGAATGGCAACCCACAGGTGATAGAGCAACCGCGGAGGGGCGGGTCTTTCCACCTTGCCCCGGCGTAAAATTGTGCTCGTAGGAGGTGGCGAAATGTCCCTAGTACTCAACAAAGCCACAACAGTCCTGCCAGTCGATGATGTAGCGCGTGCCCGGCATTTCTATGCGGACACCCTGGGGCTCCCGCACCGTGGCGTGGCAGACGACGGAAGCGAACTATTTGGTTCAGAAGGCGGCCCGATGCTGCAACTGATGCCAGTCAAGGATGGAAAGCATTCGGAGCACACCACCCTGAGTTTCGAAGTCAGCGAGATCGAACGCACCGTGAGGGAGATGGAAGCCAGGGGCGTCACGTTCCAGGACTACAACCTCCCTGATCTCAAGACCGAGAACCACATTTGCACAACGGATTCCGAGAAGTGCGCCTGGTTCATGGACTCCGAGCACAACATTCTCTGCGTGCACGAGAACATCACCACGGCAGCCGACTACCAGCTCTGAGCGGCGGCTCCGGGCTCCCGGCTGTGGGCTCCCGCTGCAGAACGGAATTGCGGAGCGGAATTGCAGAACAGCGCCCCGGCCTGCCGGGGCGCTGTTCTGTGTCCCGGGCCGGGGCCGCGGCTAGGGCCGGTCGGTCCTGTCCCCGGGACGCACCCCGGGTGTAGCTTGAGACCAGATTCCCGGATGGCGGAGGCGAGGCGCGCAGACATGACTGAGTCGTCTTCCGGGCCGGTATCCGAAACCCTGATCCGTCGCGTCGTCTGGTTCCCCACCACCCGGGCCGGCAAGGTGGCTCTGACACTGGCCTACCTCACGGTGCTCTCGCCCGTCTGGGTGCTCCTGGTGCTGGGGCAGGCCGTGTTCAGGGCGGGAGCCGCCGACGACGTGGTGGTAGCCATGCTGGTGGGTTCCGTCGCGGCGCTCTGGACTGCCCTGCTCCGGGCGAAGGAACGCTCCCTCCTGGTCGCGGCCTTTACCGTGCTGCTGTCGGCTGCGCTGATGTATTTCCTTGGCTGGCTCACTTCGACCCCGGGCGGGGCGGCCCCGTGACGGTGCCTTCCAAGGCGCGCGGCCGCAAGATTGCCTGGCTGCCACGCACCCGCATCGGCAATGTGGCTCTGGTCCTGGACCTCGCGATGGCTGCTTTCCCGGTCTGGGTCCTGCCGTCCTGGTACCTCGTGACGTTACTGGTGGGTGCCGGCGGCATGTTCGAGTCGCCCCGGGCGGTGGTCGCGAACAGCGTTTTCCAGGGCCTCGTGGTGGCCGGCACGCTGGTGGTCAACCTGGCAGCGTTGCTCCGCGCCAAGGACTACTCGATCCTGCTTGGGCTGGCAGTGCTTCCGCTGTCCGCCGTGTTGCTGTACATGGGCTGGTTCGTGGCCGTGAACGGGTTTCCCGGCCTTGCGGGGGCAGGTTGACACGGACCCGCCGGGCTTTGAGGGCGACACCGCCTGCCCGCGGCCGTTAACGGTGCCCCCGGAGGCGGCGTCAGGCTTTGCTGGGGACGTGGAGGCCGTGGAACGCCATGGCGACGACGTCGTCGGCCAGCTTCTCGGGGGAGAGGGACCCGCCGGGCTTGTACCACTCAACGATCGAGTTGATGGTGCCGAACAGCAGGCGGGTGACGGTGCGGGGGTCGATGTCCTGGCGCAGCGAGCCCTCGTCGCCGGCGGCCGAGATCAGGGCGGCCACCTTGTGGTCGAACGTGCGCCGGCGTTCCAGGGCGTCCCGCTCGATCTCGGTGTTGCCGCGCAGCCGCAGCAGCAGGGTGACGAACGGCAGCCGTTCCACCAGGACGGAGATGGTCTCGCGGACCACGAATTCCAGCCGGGCGTCGGCCGAGCCGGTCCGCGCCTCAGGCCGGTCCAGGATGGCTTCGAGGCCGCCGAGGGCATGGTCGAGGGCGAGTTTGAGCAGATCGCCCTTGGACGGCACGTGGTGGTAGATCGCGGACTTGGAGATGCCCAGGTTCTCGGCGAGGATGCCCATCGAGGTGGCGTCATAGCCGTGGCGGTTGAAGACATCGACGGCGATCAGCAGCACCGACTGCTGGTCATAGCCGGGACGGCCGCGCTTGGTGGTGGTTGCTGTGCTGGGCATACTCGCTAGTTTCTCATGAACGGTCGGTCGGCCCGGCAGCGTGGCCTCGAAGGACACTCCTGCCGGGCCGGCCGGTGGCTGGACAAACGGGGCGGGTCAGGCCTTGGGGCGCATGTCGTAGATCCGGCGCAGCTTGCCGTTGGAGCGCTCCAGTGAACCGGGCTCGACGACGTCGACGGTGCAGGAGGAGCCGACGTGGATCTTGATCTGCTGCTGCAGCACCTTCGCCGCCGTCGCGCTGCCCTCGACCGTGACCGACTCGCGGCGTTCGATCTTGACGGTCAGCTGGTCCATCCGCTGCCCCTCCGGACGGGTGAGCTCCAGTTGAAAGTGCGGGCTGAGTTCGGGGATGCGCAGCGCGATTTCCTCGATCTGCGAGGGGAACAGGTTCACGCCGCGCAGGATGATCATGTCGTCGCTGCGGCCAGTGATGCGTCCCATCCGGCGGTGCGCCGGACGGGCGGTGCCGGGCAGCAGCCGCGTGAGGTCCTTGGTGCGGTACCGGATGATCGGCAGGGCTTCCTTGGTGAGCGAGGTGAAAACCAGTTCGCCGGGCTCGCCGTCGCCCAGGACCACGGACGGGTCGAAGGCGTCGATGATCTCGGGCCGGAAGTGGTCCTCCCAGATGTGGCTGCCGTCCTGGGTCTCCACGGCCTCGCCGGCGACGCCGGGGCCCATGACCTCAGAGAGGCCGTAAATGTCGCAGGCCTTGATGTTCATGGTGACTTCAAGCTCGTGCCGCATTTCTTCGGTCCACGGCTCGGCCCCGAGCACGGCGTACTTGAGCGAGGTGGAGGCGGGGTCGATGCCCTGCTTCATCATGGCGTCCGCGATGGTCAGCAGGTACGTCGGGGTGGCCAGGATGGCGTCCGGCTTGAAGTCCTGGATCAACGTGATCTGGCGCTCGGTCTGGCCGCCGGAGATCGGAATGACGGTGCAGCCCAGCGCTTCGGCGCCGGCGTGGGCGCCCATGCCGCCGGTGAACAGGCCGTAGCCGTAGGCGTTGTGGACCTTCATGCCGGGCCGGACGCCGGAGGCGCGCAGCGAGCGGGCGACCAGCTTGGCCCAGTCGGCGAGGTCCTTCTTGGTGTAGCCCACCACGGTGGCGCGGCCGGTGGTGCCGGAGCTGGCGTGGATCCGGGCCACCTCGTGCTGCGGCACGGCGAACATACCGAAGGGGTACTCGAGCCGGAGGTCTTCCTTGGTGGTGAAAGGGAACTTCCCCAGGTCCGAGAGTTCGCGCAGGTCGGTGGGGTGCACACCGGCCTCATCAAACTTCCGCTTGTACAGCGGGACTCGGTCGTAGGCGTACGCCACGGTGTGCTGCAGGCGGCTGAGCTGCAAGGCCTCGAGCTCGTCGCGGGAGATGGTTTCTTCGCGGTCCAGGACGGCGTCACTGGGGGCGAGGGCAGATTCGGCGGTGGGGGTGGTCATCTGTGTCCCTGTTTCTATTTCTTGGAGATGGTGCGGCTGCGGCCGCGGAACTCGGCGATGAGTTCGCCCGGTGCGATGTCGGAGGGTAGCCCGCCCGGGAGTGTGGTGGCCGGTGTGGAGCCGGCGGGGGAGCCTGCCGGGCCGGGGATGGCAGCGGGGTCGGCAGCGTAGATCTGGATGTCGTACAGCCCGCTGCGGCCGGTGCTGGCGCGGTGGTTGGCGACGGCGGTCAGGATCTGCCCGCGGAAGGCCGGCTTGATGAAGTTGATGTCGACGCCGGACGCCACGGTGATGGTGCCTTCCTCGGCCACGCCCGGCTTCACCGGGTTGCAGGCGAGGGCAAAGGCGGTGTCGCCGAAGGCGAAGATCATGCCGCCGTGGGCCATGCCGAAACCGTTGAGCATCTCCTGGCGGAGCGGCATCCGGATGGTGGCGTGGCCGTCGTCGAGCGCCAGGACTTCAATGCCCATCCATTCGGAGGCGTAGTCGTCTTTCAGGATGGGGTGGGTGTCACCGGAAATCGTCAGTTCAGCCATGCGTCATTGCCTCCAGCTTTATTTACCGAATGTTCATTAGGTAATCCCATCCGGGTGCCTGCTGTCAAGGGGTGTAAGTATGCTGGGACACATGGCCAAAGGAATATATGTCAGCGCGACGACGCCGGGATCCGGGAAGTCGCTCATTGCCCTGGGCCTGGCAGACACCCTGCACCGGCACGCGGACCGCATCGGCTTCTTCAAGCCCGTGGTCCACGGCCGCGCCGACGCGGACCCGATGGTTGCGCTGATGAAGTCCCGCTTCGACCTCGACGACGACCGCTGCCGCAGCGGTCTGACCTTCGCCGAGGTCCGGGGCCTGCTCGCGGAGGGAAACCGCGAGGAGATCGACTCGCGCTGCGTGGAGATCTTCGCGGAGATGTCCCGGCACTGCGACGTGGTGATCATCGAGGGCACGGACCTGACCGGCCAGGACGCCGCCGTCGAATTCGACCTCAACGCCCGGCTCGCCAACAACCTCGCGGCGCCGATGGTCGCCGTCGTAGGGGCGAAGGGCCGCACGGTGGCCGAAACCGCGGACGCCGTCGAGGTGGCCCGCAAGGAACTCCTGGCCGAGCGGTGCACCCTGCTGGCCATCATGGTCAACCGTGCCAATCCCGAGGACTTGGAGGCAATCGCCGCGGCGGTGCGCCCGGGCGCCTCCGGCCGGCCGGTGTACGTCTTCCCCGAACTGGAGGACATCGCGCGGCCCACCACCGGCGAGGTGGCCGCCGCGCTGGGCATCGGCCAGGTGGCCGGCTTGCCGGACCTGGAACGCGATGTGCACTCGGTCAAGGTCGCGGCCATGAACGTGGCCAACTTCCTGCACGTGCTCGACGACGGCGCGCTGGTGATCGTTCCGGGCGACCGGGCGGACGTGCTGGTGGCCTGCCTGGCCTCCTCCTTCTCGCCGGAATTCCCGGTGCCGTCGGCGCTGATCCTGACCGGCGGACTGGCCCCGGACCCCACCATCTACTCGCTCCTGGCGCAGGCCCCGTTCCCGATCTTCGCCGCCCCGGACGACACCTACGTGACCGCCAAACGCGTCTCCGAGGTGCGCAGCGAAATCTGGTCCGGCCACCGCCGCAAGGTGGCGTCAGCGCTGGGCCTGTGGGCCAAACGCGTGGACGAGGCGGAACTGTTGGAGCGGCTGCATCTGCCACGGCCGGAGCGGATGACGCCGCTGCGCTTCCTGCATGACCTGATCGAACGGGCCCGTTCGCAGCGCCGCCACATCGTCCTGCCGGAGGGCACGGACGTCCGGATCCTCCGGGCCGCGGAGATCCTGCACCGCCGGGACGTCTGCGAGCTCACCGTGCTGGGCCGGGAGGCGGACGTGCGCGAACTTGCCGCCACCCAGGGGATCGACCTCGCCGGAATCAACATCGTGGACCCGGCCACCTCCGAGCTGCGCCAGGGTTTCGCGCAGAAATACGCGGAGCTGCGCGCGCACAAGGGCGTGGACCTGGCGAAGGCACTCGAGGTGATGCAGGACGAAAGCTATTTCGGCACCATGATGGTCCAGCTCGGCGTGGTGGACGGCATGGTCTCCGGCGCCGCGCACACGACGGCACACACGATCCGCCCGGCGCTGGAGTTCGTGAAGACCCGCGAGGGCGTCAAGATCGTCTCCTCCGTGTTCCTGATGCTGATGCCGGACCGGGTGCTGGTCTACGGTGACTGCGCGGTCAACCCCGAGCCCAATGTGGAGCAGCTCGCGGACATCGCCCTGGCCTCGGCCGAAACCGCGGCCCAGTTCGGCGTCGAACCGCGCGTTGCCATGCTCTCCTACTCCACCGGCGGTTCCGGGGCAGGCGAAGCGGTCGACGCCGTCCGCCAGGCCACCGAACTCGTGCGCCAGCGGCGCCCGGACCTCGCGGTGGAGGGCCCCATCCAGTACGACGCCGCCGTCGACGCCGCCATCGCCGAGTCCAAGATGCCCGGCTCGTCCGTGGCTGGCCAGGCGACGGTCTTCATCTTCCCGGACCTGAACACCGGCAACAACACCTACAAGGCGGTCCAGCAGTCCTCCGGTGCGGTCGCCGTCGGGCCCGTGCTGCAGGGGCTCCGCAAACCGGTCAACGACCTGTCCCGCGGCTGCACGGTGGATGACATCCTGAACACCGTCGCCATCACCGCGATCCAGGCCCAGTCGGCCCAACCGGCCACGGGACAGGCCGCCGCGCCGGCCACCGGACACGCAACCGTACAGCCCGTCGAAGCCAAGGCTTAGGAGGCCCCATGCTCGTTCTCGTCATCAACTCCGGCTCATCCTCGCTCAAGTACCAGGTCCGCGACGTCGAAGCGGGCAGCGTCCTTGCCGAGGGGCTGGTCGAGAAGATCGGGATGGGCAACGGCGGTGACGGCGACGGCGAGATTGAGGGCCCCCGCGACCACGCGGAGGCCCTGGAACAAGTGGACGGGGCGATCCACGAGGCACTGGGTGACCGGCCGCTCGACGCCGTAGGCCACCGTGTGGTGCACGGCGGTGAGCGTTTCGCCGAGCCCGTGCTGGTCAATAACGAAATCACCCGCGCCATCGAACGGCTGAACCCGCTGGCGCCGCTGCACAACCCGGCCAACGTCCTCGGCATCCGCGCGATCGCGAAGAAGTGGCCGGAGCTGCCGCAGGTGGCCGTCTTCGATACCGCCTTCCACCGCACCCTGCCCGAACACGCCTGGCGCTACGCCGTGCCGGAGGAGCTTTACACCAACCACGGCATCCGGCGCTACGGCTTCCACGGCACCTCGCACGAGTATGTGGCGCACCGGGCCGCGGCGCTGCTGGACCTGCCGGTGGACGAATTCGACGCCGTCATCGCGCACCTCGGCAACGGCGCCTCGGTCACTGCCATCCGCGGCGGCAAGTCCATCGACACCTCGATGGGCTTCACCCCGCTGGAGGGCCTTGTGATGGGCACCCGCTCCGGCGACCTGGACCCGTCAATCCTGGTGTTCCTGGGCCGGGCCGGCTGGTCCGCCGAGGACCTCGATTCCATGCTGAACCGCCAGTCCGGGCTCAAGGGCCTCGCGGGAAACAACGACATGCGCTCCGTCGTCGAGGCGGCCGAAGCCGGCGACGCCAAGTCCGCCATGGCCCTCGCGGTGGCCTCCTACCGGCTGGCCAAGTACATCGGCGGCTACCACGTGGCCGTCGGCGGCGCGAAGGCCCTGGTCTTCACCGCCGGGATCGGCGAAAACTCGCACCAGTTCCGGAGCCTGGTTGCGGAACGGCTGGGGGCTCTCGGCGTGGAGCTCGACGCCGGGCTGAACCGAGAGCGGTCCAAGGAACCCCGGGTGATTTCCACGCCCGAGTCGGCCCTGCCGGTGCTGGTGGTGCCCACCGACGAGGAACGCGCGATCGCGGAGGCGACCGCCGCCGTCGTCGCCCGCTCATCGGTTGCTCAGTAACCGCCCTTCTGGCGGCTCAAAACGGCACTGCTGGGCCCGCGCCGGCAGGGTTCCCTGACCGAGCTTGCGAGGGGAGGGGGCCGGCGGGGAGCAACCGGCGGGGAACGGGTCCTAGGCTGGGGGCATGACCGAACTGAACCTTTCCTTCCGGCTGCCCCTCCGCACTCGGCGGTTGGTGCTGCGCCGCTTCGAGGCCGGGGACCTGGACGCCTTCCACGCCTACCACTCGCTGCCGGAAACCGCCCGCTTCCTCCCGCGGGAGGCCAAGAGCTACACGCAGTCGATGGAGTACGTGGGTAAGTACGCCAACTTCGTCTTCGAAAAGGAGGGCGACTGGGTGGCGCTGGCAATCGAGGCTGCCGACTCGCCGGGACTGCTGGGCGAGGTGGTGCTCAAGTGGCTCCCCGGCTGCGGCCAGGCCGAGGTCGGCTGGAGCCTGGCGCCGGAAGCCCGCGGAAAAGGCTACGCAGCCGAAGCTGCGCAGGCGATGCTGAAGCTGGGTTTCGAGGACCTTGGCTTCCACCGGATCGACGCCAAGCTGGATGCCCTGAACACCGCCTCCGCGGCCCTGTGTGAGCGCCTCGGCATGCGGCTGGAATCCACCCAGGTGGACAAGTGGCACTACAAGGGCCAGTGGGCCACCGAGGTGGTCTACGCGATGCTCGCCGAGGAGTGGCAGGCCCGGCAGCCTGGGTAGGGACGCCGGCCCGTACAACCCGGCGATTGCTCCGGCCGACAGCTCCCGACACTCCCGCCCAGTTGTTCCCGTACCCGCAGCCTCCGGACTCCGGCGGCCCCCGAGATCCCGCGGCTCGTCTGATCCCGGCCAGGTTCGGCAGCCATGAACTGGGCTGGAGCGTCAACGACGGCGGCCGACAACTCCCGACGGCGGCCTACGGGGCCGGCGGAGCCGACGTCGTGGTGGCGGGCGAGGCGGTGTCTTCGCCGGGAACCGGCGCGGGGGCCGGCTCGGTGGCGCCGTCCACGGGCTGGCTGGGCTCCGGGTCGAGCGTGGCGTCCGGTGCGGGCGGGACGGTTGCACCCGGGCCGGGCTGGTCCGTCGTGGCAGGCGACGGCGAGGGTGTGGACCCGGGGGTGGCGCCCGGCGAAGCCGTTGCCGGCGCCGTCGGCGTGCCGGCCCCGCCCGGGGTGGCGCTGGGGTCCGTCCGGACGATCTCCATGATCTGTTCCTTGAACCCGTTCAGCTTGCCCTGGATCTCCGAGAGCGGAACGTTCTGCAGGTTCCGCCCGTACTCCGCGATCTGCTGCCACAGCGCGGTGAGCCTGGACATTCCCTCCGGGCTCAGCGGCCCGTCCAGCGTGAGGACCAACTGGCTGGCCAGGGCGTAGGTGAGGCACCTGAGGCAGTTGTAGTTGGCGGCGGCGGAGAGGTTCTCCGGCACGACCACATCCGCCTGGCCCACGATCAGCACCACCTGGAAACCGACTGCCACGGCGGCGCAGTCCTTGCAGCTGGCGAAGGCATACGCCTCGTTGGTGTTGCGGACGTCTTCGCCGTCGTCGGCCCACACCAATGCGAAGGCGACGTCGTACACGACCGAACCGTCTGTGGTGTTGACGGCCAGCGACTGGTTGCCGCCCTCTTCCGGTGCGGCCGGTTTGTCGAAGGGGAACACCCAGGACGGGGCCGCCGTCGTGGTGCCGGATCCGCCGGCTGGGGCAGACCCTTCCCGGGGTACCAACACCATGCTCAGCTGTGGGTCCTCGCGGGTGGGCTTCTTCGCGCCGGCCGGCCAGAGCGCCACGGTACGGCCGGCCTGGCCCTCCTTTATCGCCTTGGTCGAGGCGGCGGGAAACACAGCCGTGGTGATGTCGCTGAGGGTGCCGCGTTCGTAGGGCTGGACCGGGCGGTAGGTCTCGGCGCCGGGCCACCAGGCCCAGGCGAGGCCCGCTGTGACAGCTGCGATGGCGGCCATGGCGACGCCGCGCTGCAGTGCCTTGCCGCGGGTCCGCTGCCAGAGGCCGGTCACGAACTGCCGGCCCAGGCGCAGCAGGATATAGAAGATGCCCAGGACCGGCAGCGCAATGCAGATGATCGCAAGCCCCCGCACGGCAGCATCGGCAAAATCGCCCGAGGCGGCGCTGTGCGAGAGCATGGCCTGCTGCTTCCAACCGTTGTCCCAGGCGGTGCCGAGGATCCGCGGCAGGGTAAGCACCATGGTGACCAGGCTGAAAAGCAGCAAGGGCACGGTGACGAGCACCCAAACGGTGACCACGGCCCGGGCCCAGGGCTTGAGGAGCCGGGCCTCGGGATCGGTTTTGCGCCAGGGAATTAACGCCAGCAGGGTCGGCTTGATCCGCTGGAAGAGGTCCGGGACTCCGGTGGCGTCAGCGAGGATGTGGTACCCGTCGAACCGGACCATCGGCATCAGCTGCCGGACCATTTGCAGGATCTGGGTGACCACCACCAGCAGCAGGGCGTCGAAACCGGTGGCCCACCAGACACCCATGATGGCCACAGCCACGATGGCGTTGAAGTACAGGCCGCCCAGGTCGGTGCGGATCCGGCCGGCGCGGCCCAGCCGGTACGAATCCGTGACGTCGGTGTAGAACGCCGGCCACATCAGGTACAGACCGGTGCCCATGGCGCCCGGCGTGGCCCCTCCGCGGCGGGCCGCGGCGGCATGCCCGAATTCGTGGAAGCCGGCCGACAGTACCGTGACCAGCAGGATCAGCAGCACCAGACCCGGATTGGCAAAGGCCTCATGGGTGGCCGAGGCGAGCCCCTTGACCATCAGCACCCACCAGCAGGTCGCCAGGAAGGCGGCGGTCACGGCCACGACGATCAGCGGGTTGAAGAGTGTGGCGAAGGGGGCGGTAAGTTTCCGCGTGCGTTCCGGGTCCGTCACGGAGTACCGGAAGCGCATGCCCAGGAGCGGGTTGGACTTCTTGACTTCGGGTTGCGAGCCGTCGGCCAGCCGCAGGAGGCCCAGGGGGAGCAGTTGGGAGTCGATCAGTGTCTGGACGTTCCCCGCATTGACTGGCTTGCCGTAGGCGCTGCCGGCGTGCTGCGCGATCTCCTCCAGGCTGCGGCGGCCGTCGATGGCCTCGAGCACCAAGTAGAGCAGGCGAGTCAGCTGGATCGTCTGGCCGTCGGCACGCCGGACCAACGACGGGGCCTGCTTGTAGCCGGAGCCCTTCGTCTCGCCGATCAGCTGGACGCCGTCGGCCAGGGCCGGAGGCGGCAGGGTGCCCGGGGCGGCAGAGACCGGCGGGCCGTCCTGCGCGGACGGCCCGCCATGCAAGGTAGTCATCTAGCTGCTACTGCTGGATGTTCGACTGCTGGTCAGCCGAGGCCGTTGCCTCGCCCTCGATGTTCTGGGTGATGATCGCATCCTGCTGCGACACGGCGAACGCGTTGCTGTCGATCGAGCCGATGTTGGCGGCGACGGCGGCATCGATCGGTGCCGCAACGTTGGCGTTGGCCGCCACCGCACCGTTGATCGGCGCGGTGATGCCAGCGTTGGCGTCGAGGTTGACGTCGACGTTCAGCAGGTTGCCGTTGAGTGCTCCGGTTGCTCCGCCCACGGCGCCGTCCACGGCGCCGCCCAGGTCGGGTGCCGTGCCGTCCGGAAGGACGCCCGTGGCGTCGCCAACAGCGCCGTCCACAGTTCCGTCCGGAAGCACCCCTCCGGCATCGACCGTCGCGGTGGTGCCGCCGTCGGCCGTGGGAGCGGCCGTACCGGCATCGCCGGCGGCGGTGGGTGCGGTGGAGTCGGCGGCCTGGTCGATGCCGCTGTCCTGGACGGAGGTGGCGTTGGCGTCGGCGGTGATGCCCTGGTCGATGATGACGCCCTGGTCGGAGAGGGCCTGCGCCTCCGAGCCAGCGGAGAGGATGTTCGCCGACGCGGCGGCGTCGATCGGGGCCGCGACGTTGGCGTTGGCAGCGACGGCGAGGTCGATCGGCGCGGCGGCCTCGATGCCCAGGTTGAGGTCGGCGTTCAGATCCAGGACCGAGGCAACTTCCTTGTCCGGCAGGGCGGTGGCGCCCTCGGCCATCAGTTCCTCGTCGGACAGCCCGCTCATAGCTTGTTCAGTGCTCACGAATGACTCCAGTTCCGGCACGGTTTCCTGCTGCCCCCAGTGAGCAGTGTCTCCAACTACGTGCCTAGTGCAGGTCAATAGTAAGCATGATGATCAAATTTGGGTACACGGGAGGCTGGATATTCCGTCGGTTGCTCCGTAACGGCCCTTTTGAAGGCTCAAAACGGCGGTTACGGAGCGACCGACGGGGGAGAGGCGACGCCTACTTCAGCCCGGCGCCGGGCAGCAGTTCCGTGGCGCCGAGGGAGTCCGCGACGAAGGCGTAGTCCCAGGCGCGCTCTTTCCACTGCACGTAGCGGCCGGAGGCGCCGCCGTGGCCGCCCTCCATCTCGATCTTCATCACGATCGGCTCGCTGCCGGTGTTCACCTCGCGCAGCCGCTGCACCCACTTGGCCGGTTCCACGTAGAGCACCCGCGTGTCATTGAACGAAGTGACGGCCGCGATCTTGGGGTACGCCGCCGCCCGGACGTTCTCGTACGGCGTGTAGGACTTCATGTACGCGTACACGTCCGGGTCCGTGATCGGGTTGCCCCATTCCTCCCACTCCAGGGCGGAGAGTGGCAGTTCCGGGTCAAGGATGGTGGTCAGGGCATCCACGAACGGGACGGCTGCGACAATCGCCGCGTACTTTTCCGGCGCTAGGTTGGCCACGGCGCCCATCAGCAGGCCGCCGGCGGAGCCGCCCATCGCCGCAATCCGGGCCGGGTCCACCCAGCCGGATCCGGCGAGCCAGTCGGTGGCCGCAATGAAGTCGGTGAAGGTGTTCTTCTTGTGCAGCTTCTTGCCGTCGTCGTACCAGTGCCGGCCCAGCTCGCCGCCGCCGCGGACGTGCGCGATCACGAACACGATGCCGCGGTCCAGCAGCGAGAGCCGGGGAATGCCGAAGCCCGGGTCCATGCTCAGTTCGTAGGAGCCGTAGCCGTAGACCAGCCCGGCCGCGGTCGAATCCTGCCGCACCGAGGCGTGCCGGAGGACCGAGAGCGGGATGCGGGTCCCGTCGGACGCCACCGCCCATTCCCGGGTTGCGACGTAGTCGGCGGACGAGTAGCCGCCCAGCACCGGGCTCTCCTTGCGCAGCAGCAGCTCGCCGGCGGGCGCTTCCGCCGTCGGGAGCACAAAGTCGTAGAACCGCGAGGGCGTGAAGTAGGAGGTGTAGCCCATCCGGATGACGGGGGCCTCATAGTCGGAGCCGGCCACCCCGGCGGTGTACAGCTCCTCGTCAAAGGCCGGCTCCACGGGTGCGCCCTGGTCCGGGGTGCCGAGGCCCGCCAACGGAAGGACCTGCACCCGTTCGATCGTGTCCTTGCGGATGGACAGCACCAGATGGGTGGAGGTGACGCCGGCGCCGTTGACGCGCACCTGGTCGGAATGCGCGACAACCGTAAGCCAGTGCTGCTCGGCGGCGGGCTTGGCGAGTTCGGCCGGGTCCACGAGCGAGACCATCGAGTTGATGGCGTCCTTGTTGTGGGTCAGCAGGATGGTTTCGGACTTGTCGCCGTCCGGGCCGGTCAGCAGGAACGGTTCGGCCTCGTACAGGATGCGCTCGTCGCGGGAAATAACGGTTGTCAGCCCGGCATCGGGGTCATCGAAGCGCAGCAGGCGGGTTTCGCTGAACTCGGAGCAGCCGATGCCCAGGACCAGGTGCCGGCGGTCCGCGGAGAGCTCGAAGCCGAGCCACATGGCGACGTCGTCCTCCTGGTAGATCACCTCGTCCTCGCTGACGGGCGTGCCCAGGACGTGGGACTTCACCTGGTACGGGCGCCAGGACGCGTCCACCACGGTGTAGAAGATCCGGCTGCCGTCGGGGGAGAAGGAGATGCCGTAGAAGACGTTCTCGATCACGTCCGGGAGCAGTTCGCCGCTGCGGAGGTCCTTGATGCGCAGGGTGAACCGCTCGTCGCCGGCGTTGTCCACGGCGTAGGCATACAGGTTCCCGTCGATAGTGACCGCGGAGCCGCCGACGGCGAAGAACGGCTTGCCTTCGGCCTCAATGTTGCCGTCCAGGAGAACTTCCTCGCCCGGGATTTCGACGCCGACCTCGACGGCGGGGGGAGTCCAGTCCGCCACGCGGTCGCCGCTGTCCTGCGCGCGGACGCGGCACTGGATGCCGTATTCCTTGCCCTCGACCGAGCGGGTGTAGTACCACCAACCGTCCTTGCGGTTCGGCACGGAGAGGTCGGTCTCCTGGGTGCGTCCCTTGATTTCCTGGAAGATGGCCTCGCGCAGCGGTTCCTGGTGGGCGGTCACGGCTTCCTGGTACGCGTTTTCGGCCTTCAGGAGTTCCACGACCTCGGCGGATTCCTTGTCGCGGAGCCACTCGTAGTCGTCCTCGAACACGTCGCCGTGGTGGGTGCGTGGGGCAGGGACCTTCTTGGCGACGGGGGGCTGCGGGGAAGGCTGCACGGGAGTCTGCGTCATGGACCCAATCTACCCAACCCCCGCGCCGGTCAGTTGCCGTTTTGCAGTTTGTGGGCGGCCACGTAGTTGCTGAGCTTGTTGGCGCGGAGGGCCGCAGCGATCTCTGCGGTGGCGGCGGGATCCTCGAGCACAATGGATTGCCCGTCCGCACTGGTTCCGACCCCCGCCGTCGGCAGCGTGAAGAACACGGCGCCGTTGGCCGGGGTGGTGTGGAAGCTGAACGCCAGGCGTGCCAGGGCGTCCAAGGTCAGTCCCGGGGTCACCGTGATGCGGGGCAGTGCAGTGGTCGCCAGTTTGCGGGCGGTGGCGCGGTCGGTTGCGCCCTGCTTGACGACCTTGGTCAGCACGGCCTTGAGGAAGGTCTGTTGATTGCGAACGCGCTGGTAGTCGCCGTCGACGAACGCTTTGCGTTCGCGAACGAAGTCCAGGGCCCGGGCGCCGTTGAGCCGGTTCACTCCGGCCGGAAACCTGACCCCCGGGTCGATGGTCGACTCAAAGGGCAGCTTCACATTAACGTCGACGCCGCCGACTGCGTCCGTCAGGGCGGCGAAAGTCTGGAAATCGACCATGACGGTGTGGTTGACGTGCTGGCCCAGCAGGGACTCGACGGTCCGCGTCACCAGGGGGAGGCCGCCCAGCAGCAGGCTTGAGTTGATCTTGGCTTGGCCGTGGCCGGGGATGTCCACCCACAGGTCACGCATCAGAGAGATGCCGTACGCCTGCTTCCGGTTGGCAGGGATGTGCAGGAACACGATGCTGTCCGCCAGTTGGGTCGACGGCTTGCCCGCAGCGGCCGCGGCCCGCTGGTTGACCCGGCTGTCGCTGCCGACCAGCAGGATGTTCAGCGCGGTGGGCGGAGGCTCCGGCGGCGGGGTGGGCTTGGGCTTCTTGGTCGCCGCTGGTGTGGCGCTCGGGGCCGGGGTCTGCGGCGGGGCCGCGTTCTCCGTCCGCGGTGCCATCAGGAAGGCCGCCGCGGCAATGCCGGCGGTCAGCAGCAGCCCCAGGGCGGCGAACAGGATCCGGCGGCGCCGCCGGCCCGTCGGTGGCGGGGGTGGTGCTGCTGGTGGTTCTGCTGCTTCCGGCGTTGCCATGACCGGACAATATCACCGGAGGCCATGGCTGGTCCGTCTCCTCCGGGCCGCCGGGCGCCCCGCGTGTCGGCTGCCGCGGCCAGCGCCGCGGTGCTTGACTCCCTTCCTGCCTTCCGCATATCCTGAACGAACGGTCGGTAATTATTTATCGGAAATGCATAGGAGCAACCATGGCATCGCAGACCCTGCAGTCAGTGCCCGCCGAGCCATCCCCGGCACGGCACGAAACGCGGCATGAAATGAGCCCGGAGGACGCGGCCCGCCGTGATGCCGAGGGGCAGGCCTACTTCGACAAGGTCATGGCGGAGGACTCCCGGATCGAACCCCGTGACTGGATGCCGCCGGCCTATCGCAAGACCCTGCTGCGCCAGATCTCGCAGCATGCGCACTCGGAGATCATCGGCATGCAGCCCGAGGCCAACTGGATCTCCCGTGCCCCGAGCCTCAAGCGCAAGGCCATCCTGATGGCCAAGGTCCAGGACGAGGCCGGTCACGGCCTCTATCTCTATTCCGCCGCCGAGACCCTTGGCCAGCCGCGCGACCAGATGATGCAGGACCTGATGGACGGCAAGGCCAAGTACTCCTCCATCTTCAACTACCCGGCCCGGACCTGGGCGGATATGGGTGCCATCGGATGGATGGTTGACGGCGCTGCGATTGCCAACCAGGTGCCGCTCTGCCGGGCCTCCTTCGGCCCCTATGGCCGCGCGATGGTCCGCGTCTGCAAGGAGGAGTCCTTCCACCAGCGGCAGGGCTTCGAGATCCTGCTCGAACTCTCGAACGGCACCCCCGAGCAGAAGCAGATGGCCCAGGACGCCGTGAACCGCTGGTACGCCCCGGCCCTGATGATGTTCGGCCCGCCGGATGACGATTCCCCCAACTCCAAGCAGTCCATGGCCTGGAACATCAAGCGCTTCAGCAACGACGAGCTCCGCAACCGTTTCGTCGGCATGATGATGGAGCAGGTCAAGGTCCTGGGACTCACCCTCCCGGACAAGGACATCCGTTTCAACGAAGAAACCAAGAAATGGGAGCATGGCCCGCTTGACTGGGATGAGTTCCACGAAGTCCTGGCCGGCCGCGGACCGTGCAACGCCCAGCGCCTGGAACGACGCCGCGAAGCCCACGAGAACGGTGCCTGGGTACGCGAAGCCGCCGCCGCCTACGCGGAAAAGCAGGCCAAAAAGCACGCAGAGAAGGAATCCGCAGCATGACAACCCCCGAACCCCACGCAGGCAACGTCTGGCCCATCTGGGAAGTCTTCGTCCGCTCCAGCCGCGGCCTCTCCCATGTCCACGCCGGATCCCTGCATGCCCCGGACGCCGCGATGGCCCTGCGCAACGCGCGGGACCTTTACACCCGCCGCAATGAGGGCGTGTCCATCTGGGTGGTCCCCGCCGACGCCATCGCCTCAAGCGACCCGGATTCAAAGGGCTCCTTCTTCGAGTCGCCGCAGGGCAAGGATTACCGGCACGCGACGTACTACACCAAGAGCGAAGGCGTGAAGCACCTGTGAGCACCCCCGAAGCAACGACTGAAGCAAACGCCCACGACGCGGGCCACGGGGACATCTCCGTCGGCGTCACCGGGGCAGGAGCCGGCGGCGACGGCATGGCCAGCGCCACCCGGATCACCCCCGGAAATGCCCTCCGCCCGGAGGACATTGCCCTGGCCGTCAGCCGCGGCACCGCCAAGCCCAGCGAAGACGCCGCCGAATTCGCCCTCCGCCTGGGCGACGACGCCCTGGTCCTGGCCCAGCGCCTGGGCCACTGGATCTCCCGTGCGCCGGAGCTCGAAGAGGACATCGCCCTGGGCAACATCGCCCTGGACCAGCTGGGCCATGCCCGCTCCTTCCTCAGCTACGCCGGCGGATTTGACGGCCGCAGCGAGGACGATCTTGCGTACTTCCGCCGCGAGCCTGAGTTCCGGTCTGTCGAGATTTTCGAAATCCCGAACGGCGACTTCGCGGTCACGATCGCCCGGCAGTTCGTCGTGAGCTATTACCAGTTCGAGCTGTACCGCCGGCTGGTGGACTCCACCGACGCCACCCTGGCCGGCATTGCGGCGAAGGCCGTCAAGGAAGTGGACTACCACCGCGACCACAGCGCCCAGTGGGTGCTGCGCCTGGCCCTCGGCACGGACGAGTCCCGCCAGCGGATGATCCACGGCTTCAAGGTCATCTGGCCCTACGTCGACGAGCTGTTCCGCGACGATGAGCTTACCCACCGCCTCAGCGAGTCCGGTGCCGCCGTCGAGCCCTCCAGCCTGCGCGCCGACTTCGACCGCCTCACCGGCGCGGTGCTCGCGGAAGCGGAACTGGAAGTCCCGCAGGTCCAGCCCGCACCGGGCGGCGGCCGCCGCGGACTCCACTCGGAACACCTGGGCTACCTCCTCTCCGAAATGCAGGTCCTGGCACGCGAATTCCCCGGAGCGAGCTGGTAACCATGCCGGACATGTACGTCAGCCACCCCACGGCCGATTCCATGGCACCCGGGCAGCAGAAGACCGCAGACCAGAAGACTGCGGATCAGAAAGCCTGGGACGTCGCCGCCACGGTCTGCGACCCGGAAATCCCCGTCCTCACCATCGAGGACCTCGGGATCCTTCGCAACGTCCGGGTGACGAAGGAACCAAACGCAGACGACGGCGGCATGGTCCCGGCCGTGCAAGTCACCATCACGCCCACCTACTCGGGCTGCCCTGCCATGGACGCCATTCGCGACGACCTCGTGACCGCCTTCAACCGGGAGGGCTATCCCAGCGTCAACGTTGAGCTGGTTCTCTCCCCGGCATGGACCACGGACTGGATGAGCGAGTCCGGCAAGGCCAAGCTGGAGCAGTACGGGATCGCCCCGCCTTCCGGCCACTCCAACGCCGTCCGGCACGCCGGGCCGATCCGCCTGTCCCTCGCCGTCAAATGCCCGCAGTGTTCATCGCTGAACACCAAGGAACTCACCCGCTTCGGTTCCACGTCCTGCAAGGCGCTGTACGTCTGCCAGGACTGCAAGGAACCGTTCGACTACTTCAAAGTTTTGTAAGGAACAGGTGCCTCCATGACTGTTGTCCGCCAGACCGCCGCCGAGTCGGCCGCAGCCACCGGCCGCCGTCGTGCGTCCTTCCACGCCCTGACGGTGGACGAAGTCCGCCGGCTCACCGATGACGCCATCGAGGTGACCTTCGGCGTTCCGGCTGAACTGGCCGGCCAGTTCGATTACCTCCCGGGCCAGTACGTCGCCCTGCGAACCACCCTTCCGGACGAGTCCGGCGAGCCGAAGGAAATCCGCCGCAGCTACTCGATCTGCGCGGAGCCGCGCAGCTTCGCGGACGGCAGCAGCGAAATCCGTGTGGCCATCAAGAAGGACCTCGGCGGCCTTTTCTCCACCTGGGCCAACTCCGAGCTCAAGGCCGGCGACGTCCTGGACGTGATGAGCCCGATGGGCGCCTTTGTGTCCAAGCACGGCCGCGACGGCAAGCCCGTGGAACAGAACGTCATGAACTCCATGAACCATCCGGAAGAGCTGGCGGGGGAGCCCGGATCGTTTGTCGCGATCGCCGCCGGATCCGGCATCACTCCCGTGATCGCGATCGCCCGGACGCTGCTCGCTGCCCACCCGGATACCCGCTTCGACTTGATCTACGCCAACAAGGCCGCCATGGACGTGATGTTCCTTGAGGAACTCGCGGACCTCAAGGACAAGTACCCGTCGCGCCTGGCGCTGCACCATGTGCTCTCGCGCGAACAGCGGATCGCGCCGCTGCTCAGCGGCCGGATCGACGCCGAAAAGCTCCAGGCGCTGCTGGGCACCGCGATCCACGCCGACGACGTCGACGAATGGTTCCTCTGCGGACCGTTCGAGCTCGTCCAGCTGTGCCGCGACACCCTTGCGGCCCGGGGCGTGGAGCCGGAACACGTCCGCTTCGAGCTGTTCAGCTCCGGCAAGCCGGACCGCCCCGAGGGCAACATCGGCCGGCCGGTGATCGCGGACGAGTCCAAAGAGACGTACAAGATCACCTTCAAGCTCGACGGACTGCAGGGCGAGGTCGCCAGCCCCACACACGCCCGCGAATCGATCCTCAACGCGGCCCTGCGGGTCCGGCCGGACGTCCCCTTCGCGTGCGCCGGCGGCGTCTGCGGCACCTGCCGCGCCAAGGTGGTCAGCGGCTCGGTCACGATGGACGAGAACTACGCGCTGGAGCAGGACGAACTGGACAAGGGCTACGTGCTGACCTGCCAGTCCCATCCCACCACCGCCGAAGTCACCGTCGACTTCGACGTCTAAGCCTTCACCCATCCAAGGAGCCGCATGATTTCCCTGACCATCGCCGACGGCATCGCCGAGGTTGTCCTGGACGCGCCGCAGAAGCTGAACTCGCTGGACGAGCAGGCGCTGCAGGATTTGGCACAGGCGTACGACGACGCCGCCGACGCCGCCGCGCGCGGGGAGGTGCGGGCACTGCTGCTGCGCGGCGAGGGCCGTGCCTTTTGCGCGGGCAGGGACATCGCCGGCGTGACTCCGGAGAGCGACGACGCCCAGGCCTACCTGGGCGGACTCGTCCAGCCGCTGCTAAAGAAGATGAGCTCCTTCCCGGCACCCACCTTCGCCGCAGCGCAGGGCGCCTGCCTGGGGGTGGGGCTCGGGC
Organism: Arthrobacter sp. 05L428; assembly: GCF_056397665.1. NCBI lineage: Bacteria > Bacillati > Actinomycetota > Actinomycetes > Micrococcales > Micrococcaceae > Arthrobacter > Arthrobacter sp. 05L428. The sequence continues at coordinate 163,812 of NZ_JBFTNW010000001.1, forward strand.
TGCTGCTGGCCACGGACGTGGTCTACGTCGCGGACACGGCCAAGTTCGGTTCCCCTTTCGCCAAGCTCGGCGCCACGCTGGACTCCGGCGGGCACTGGTACTTCACCGAACGGCTTGGGATGCACCGCACCCTCGATTTGATCTACACCGCGGAGCTCATGAGCGGCGCCGAGGCGGTGGCGCAGGGACTGTTCAGCCGAGCCATGCCGGCGGAGGAGCTGCTGGAGAGCACCCGGGCCATCGTCGCCGGGGTGGCCACCGGCGCCACCGGAGCGTTCAACGCCAGCAAGGAACTGGTGGCACATATCCGCGACCAGCGCCTTGGCCTCTGGGAGGCTATGGAGGAGGAGAACGCCGAGCAGGCCCGCCTCTGCAAGAGCGAGGACTACGCCGAGGGTTTCCTGGCCTTCCAGGAGAAGCGCGCCCCGGTTTTCAAGGGCAGATAGCCGCTCCTGCGCCTTACCAAGCCCTGGCTGCGCTAGTACTCGTCTTTGCTACGAAGCATTCTCATTTCCGGAACGCGCTTGTAATGTTCGGTTATGACTTTGGGGAAATCTGTAACTAAGGCTGTCATTCCTGCCGCTGGACTGGGCACCCGCTTCCTGCCGGCAACGAAGGCGATGCCTAAGGAAATGCTGCCTGTGGTGGACCAGCCGGCCATCCAGTACGTGGTCGAAGAGGCTGTCAGGGCCGGGCTCACAGACCTGCTGATGATTACGGGGCGGCAGAAGCGCGCGTTGGAGGACCACTTTGACCGGGCGCCCGGGCTCGAGCGGACGCTGGAGCTCAAGGGCGACACGGAGCGCCTGGCCGCGGTTCACGAGGCCTCCGCCCTCGGACCCATCCACTACGTCCGGCAGGGAGAGGCCAAGGGCCTGGGGCACGCTGTGCTGTGCGCCAGCCAGCATGTTGGCGACGAGCCCTTTGCCGTCCTCTTGGGCGATGACCTGATAGATGAAGCCGAGGACCTGCTCACCACCATGATGGAGGTGCAGCAGAAGACGGGTGGATCGGTGATTGCCCTGATCGAGGTGGATCCTTCGCAGATCAGCGCTTACGGATGCGCGGACATTACGGCCATCGAGGGCGAGGAGTTCGTCCGGGTGAACAGCCTGGTTGAGAAGCCGGCCGCCGGCGAGGCGCCCTCGAACCTTGCCGTGATCGGCCGCTACGTGCTGCACCCGTCTGTTTTCGGCGTCCTGGAGGACACCCCGCCGGGGCGCGGCGGCGAGATCCAGCTGACGGATGCGCTGCAGTCCCTGGCCGTCGGTGAGGGCGAAGGCTCCGGCGTCTACGGCGTGGTCTTCAAAGGCCGGCGCTACGACACCGGAGACAAGCTCAGCTACCTGAAGGCCGTCATCACCATCGCCTGCGAGCGCGTTGAGTTCGGCGAAGAACTCAAGATCTGGCTCAAGGGTTTCGTGAACTGACCGGAGTACCTTGCGGCCCGGGGCGGCTATCTCGTATCCAGGTCCTCGAACACCAGGAACGTCTGCGTGTCCAGGACCCCGGGCATGGACTGCAGCTGGTCGAAGATCACCCGGCGCAGGTCCACGTTGTCCACGGCGCGGACCAGCAGAATGACGTCGAAGTCACCGCCCACCAGGGCGATGTGGTGCACCTCGGGAATCGCGCGGAGCAGTTCCCGAAGCTCCCGCCAGGAATGCTGGCGCACCTTCAGCGTCACGTAGGCGGATGACTTCAGCCCGGCCTTGATCGGATCCACGAGCGCCGTGAACTTGGTAAGGACCCCCTCGCCGGTCAGCCGGGCAATCCGGGTGTACGCGTGGGCGCGGGAAATGTGGACATTCTCGGCCACCTGGGTCACGGACATCCGGCCGTCACGGGTCAGTTCGGCGATGATGTTCCGGTCCACGTCGTCGAGCGGTACCGCCTGGTCCGCTTCCGCCTCTGCCATTTGTCCACAACCTCCGCCGGTAATCCAGCTCACATTTACGTTTTGTCTTTCAGGTTAGGGCAAAATCCGGGACTTCTCCATGATTCCGGCCGGGGGTGGATACGAAACGGTCCCCGGGACCATACTGGGAGCGAATAGTGGCTACAGAAAGACGGACCAATGACGATCTCCGCAGACCACCCTGCGCAGCAGCCTGTGGCCGCGCAGCAGCCGGCCCCCGGGCAAGCGGCCTCCGCCGCGACGGAAAATCCCGCCAGCGAGGCCGTGCGCAAGTTCGGCATCACGGTCGAGGACTACATGCTTCCCGCCCGGCACCCGATCCAGATCGTGGGACCCGACGGCGCGCCGAACGCGCACACGGAGCAGGGCGCCCAGCCCGGCCACGAATACGGCCTCCCGGGGGACGCGGAACTGATGGCCGCCTACGAGCAGCTAGTCGTCGGCCGCCGCGTCAACGACCAAAACTCCGCGCTGGTCCGCCAGGGCCGGATGGCCGTCTACCCCTCCAGCCACGGTCAGGAGGCCTGCCAGGTCGCGGCGGCGCTCTGCCTCTCCGACGGGGACTGGATGTTCCCCACCTACCGCGACTCGGTGGCCGTGATGGCCCGCGGCGTGGACCCGGTCCAGACCATGACGCTGTTCCGTGGCGACTGGCACGGCGGCTACGACCCCGCCAAGCACAAGGTCGGCATCCAGTGCACGCCGCTGACCACCCAACTGCTCCACGCCGTCGGCGTCGCCCACGCGGCCAAACTCCGCGGCGAGGACACCGTTGTCCTGGCCATGTGCGGCGACGGCGCCACCAGCGAGGGCGACTTCCACGAGGCGCTGAACTTTGCCGCCGTGTTCCACCTCCCGGTGGTCTTCTTCGTCCAGAACAACCAGTACGCCATCTCCGTGCCGCTCGCGCACCAGTCGGTCGCGCCGTCGCTCGCGCACAAGGCCGTCGGCTACGGCATGGCCGGCGAACGCGTGGACGGCAACGACATTGTTGCGCTCCTGGCCGTACTCGGCCGGGCCGTGAAACTGGCCCGCGACGGTTCCGGCCCGCTCCTGGTGGAAGCGCACACCTACCGGATGCAGGCCCACACCAACGCCGACGACGCCACCCGTTACCGGCAGGACAGCGAGGTGGCCGAATGGGTCGCCAAGGATCCGCTGAGCCGGATGAAGACCTACCTGACGGAGCGCGGACTGCTCGACGACGACGGCGCCGCCCGGATCGCGGAAAAGGCCGAAACCGTAGCCGCGCAGCTGCGCGAGGGCCTGGGCGAGGATGTCCCCGTAGATCCCCAGGACCTCTTCAAGTACGTCTTCTCCGCCCCGACCCCGCAGCTGAAGGAACAGTCCGCCATGCTCGCCGACGAACTGGCACGCGACGCCGCCTCCGCCACGACTTCCGAGGAGTCCGCACAATGAGCCCCACCGTCACCACCTCCTCCGAGGCGAACAACAACGTCAGTGCCGCCACGGCCCGGGCCGCAGCCAAGGCCGCCGTTGAAGCCGAAAAGACCGGCCCGCAGACCATCACCCTGGCCAAGGCGCTGAACACCGCCATGGCCGACGCCATGCACGCCGATGCCTCGGTGCTGGTCTTCGGCGAGGACGTCGGCACGCTCGGCGGCGTCTTCCGCATCACCGACGGGCTCACCAAGACCTTCGGGCAGAGCCGCTGCTTCGACACCCCGCTGGCCGAATCCGGCATTGTCGGCATGGCCGTGGGCATGGCCATGAACGGCATGCGCCCGGTCATCGAGATGCAGTTCGACGCCTTCGCCTACCCGGCGTTCGAACAGATCGTCAGCCACGTCGCCAAGATGCACAACCGCACCAAAGGCACCGTGAAGCTGCCGATCGTCATCCGCGTCCCGTACGCCGGCGGCATCGGGGGAGTGGAGCACCACTGCGACTCCTCCGAGGCCTACTACGCCCACACCGCTGGCCTCAAGGTCTTCACCCCGGCCACCGTGGCCGACGGCTACCGGATGCTCCGCGAAGCCATCGACTCGGACGACCCGGTGATGTTCATGGAGCCCAAGAAGCTGTATTGGTCCAAGGACCAGGTGGACCTGGACGCGCTGCGGGCCGAGCACGCCGCGAACGCCGAACGCGGGACCTCCTCCGAGGGCCGCGCCGCCGTCGCCCGTCCCGGCACCGACGCCACGCTGATCGCCTACGGCCCGTCCGTCCCGACGGCGCTCGCCGCCGCGGCCGCCGCCGCCGAGGAGGGCCGCTCACTTGAGGTGATCGACGTCCGCTCGATCGTGCCGTTCGACGACGAGACCGTCTGCGCCTCGGTCCGCAAAACCGGCCGCGCCGTTGTCATCGCCGAAGCCCACGGCTTCGCCTCGGTGGCCTCCGAGATCGTGGCCCGGGTCCAGGAACGCTGCTTCCACCACCTGGCCGCGCCGATCCGCCGCGTCACCGGCTTCGACGTGCCGTACCCGGCGCCGAAACTCGAGCACTACTACCTGCCCGGCGTGGACCGCATCCTCGACGCCGTTGACGACCTCCAGTGGGAAGACTGACCATGACCGAACCGAAAGTATTCCTCCTGCCGGACCTCGGCGAAGGCCTCACCGAAGCCGAGCTCGTCAGCTGGCTCGTAGCCGTGGGTGACGAGATCCGCGTCGACCAGCCGATCGCCGAGGTGGAGACGGCCAAGTCCATGGTCGAGGTCCCCTCGCCGTACGCCGGCACCGTCGCCGTGCTGCACGGCGAGCCCGGCCAGACGCTCGACGTCGGCAAGCCGCTGATTTCTGTCCTGCCGGTTGGTGCTGCTATCTCCGGTGGGGCCGCCGCGGATGATGCCGCCCCTGGTGCGGGTGGCGCCGCCACAGGCAATGCCGCCCCCGCCCCTTCGCCGGACGGCATTGCTGCAAGCAGCATGCCGTCCGGCTCCGGAAGGCCCGATGCCACTCCCGGGGCGGCATTGCCTGCGCCGGCTGGGAACGCTGTCGGCTCACCCGCCGCTGTTGCCGGTGTTTCCGGCTCGCCTGCTGCTGATTTGTCGCCAGATTCGCCTGTGGGTGCTTCCTCTCCTGCTGCTGAGACCTACCGCGAGGAGGAGAAAGCCGGGTCCGGGAATGTGCTGATTGGGTATGGGACTCCGGGCGGGCACGGGGTTGCTCGGCGGACGCGGGCACCTAAGCGGGCCGTATTGGCCGAGCCTGTGGCTCAGGTGTCTGCGGCGGAGAAGGCTGCGGACGATCTCTTGCTGATGCGGACGCGGGTTCCGGGGAAGCTGGGGGCCGTGATTTCTCCGCTGGTCCGGCGGATGGCGCGGGACCATGGGGTTGATTTAGGGGAGCTGCAGGGTTCCGGGACGAGCGGGCTGATCATGCGCCGCGACGTCGAGGCCCTGATCAAGCCGGCTCCGGCAGCTGGGCGACCCGCGGCGCAGCCGGCGGAAACGGCGCTGCCCGCCGCCGGTGGCACCGATGCGCGGACCGGGCTGGGCATTTCCGGGCGCACCCCGGTCCGGGGCGTGCGCAAGGCCGTGGCCGCGAACATGAGCCGCAGCCGTTCCGAGATTCCCGAAGCCACCGTGTGGGTGGACGTGGACGCCACGGCGCTCGTGGAGCTTCGTGCCGCGTTGAAGAAGACGGATCCGCACCACGCCCCGGGGCTGCTGGCGTTCATTGCCCGGTTCGTCACCGCCGGGCTCAAGAAGTTCCCGGAGCTGAACACCCGGATCGTCACCACCGAGGACACCACGGGCGGGGCCAGCCAGGAAATCGTGGCCTTCGACGGCGTCAACCTGGGGTTTGCGGCGCAGACGGACCGGGGTCTGATGGTCCCCTCCGTGCGGAACGCGGACAAACTCAGCGCCCGGGAACTGGATGCGGAGATCCGGCGGCTCACCGCCGTCGTCCGCGACGGTAAAGCCACGCCTGCGGAGCTGGGCAGCGGCACTTTCACGCTGAACAACTACGGCGTCTTCGGCGTGGACGGTTCCGCGGCAATCATCAACCACCCCGAGGTGGGCATCCTCGGCGTCGGACGCATCATCGACAAGCCGTGGGTGGTCAACGGGGAGCTTGCCGTCCGCAAGGTCACCGAGCTGACGCTCACCTTCGACCACCGCGTGTGCGACGGCGGAACCGCCGGCGGTTTCCTGCGCTACGTCGCCGATGCGATCGAGAACCCGGGGGCCGTGCTGGCCGATCTCTGAGACTGCCGGCTAGTGCACGGTGCCGCGGCCCGGGACCTGGCCCGGCGGCACTTTGGACAGCAACGTCCGCGCTGCCATCTGGGCCATCTTCCGGGTCGCCGGCGACAAGTAGGCGCCCTCCCGCTGGATGAGGGCGATCGTGTCGAACAAGGGCTCGGCGAAAGGGACGGCATGGACGTTTTTCGGAAAACCGGGTCCTCTGACAATCGCCTGGGGGACAAAAGAGTCAGCCGCCCCTGCGGCGACCAGGCCCAGGGCGGTGTCGACATGTTCCACCTCGATGGCCGGATCGATTTTCAGCCCCTTGAGATGGGCGCGTTCCAGAATCTGCCGGCGGGTGGGGTCACGCCAGCCGGCGAAGGCGTCATAGAGGACCAGTTTCGACTCAGCGAGCTCCTCAATGGTGACCGGGCCGCGTGAAGGATGCCGGGTGGCCGACACGAAGAAGACTTCGTCCCGGAAGAGCGGCCGAACCTGAAGGCCCGTTTCCGCCACCGGCAGCACGATCAGCCCGGCCTCGATTTCGCCCGACGCCACGGACTCGGCCACGGTCACCGAGTTCAACCCGACGAGGCGCACCCTGACCTTGGGGTACCGGCGGTGGAAGCGCTGCACCAGGTCGGCGAGGTCGTAGTGGGCTCCGTACCGCAGCACTCCAAAAGTGCAGACGCCTCCCTCCAGCGCCGACATGGACCTCAGCGCCTCGACTCCGTTGTCGAACGAGGTGACCGATTGCAGCGCGTGGACCCGCAGTTCCACAGCCGCCGTGGTAGGAATGAGCCGCCGGCCGCCGCGGGTGAACAGGCTGTGCTGCAGCTCATGTTCGAGCCGGCTGATGAGTTCGGAGACAGAGGCCTGGCTTGTTTCCAGCTTTCGTGCCGCAGCGGTGAAGGAACCGAGTTCGTAGGCCGCTAAGAAGGCCCGGAGTTGCGCGAGTGTCATGGCTAACCCTGGCTCTCAGTAAGACATTCGGCAGGTTTGCGGACAATGGTGCGGGGTGGACCGCTCGGGTGGCGCGGGCCAAATCAGCTGGCTTAAGCATAGGGCCACCCTGTATGAGGCACATGTTTGGGTCCCGTTGTGCGATGGCACACGCGTCAGTAGCTTTAGGCCATGCACATCACCCAGCGTGACAAGGCTCACATTCCGGGAAACTTCACCACCCTCAAGGCGCCCGCCATCGAGGACGTGCCGGCGCAAAGGCTTCCCGAAGTGGTGGCAACGGTATCCGCGATGCTCGGCGAGATCGAGGCCCGCGGAATGGACGCGGTCACCGAGTACGCCCGGGACCTGGACGGGTGGCAGGGCACGAACCTGGAGATCAGCCAAAACGAGCTGGCAAAGACCGGTGAGTCGCTCTCCCCGGAGCTTCGGGAGGCCCTGCTGGCCAGCGCCGAACGGACCAGGCTGTTCGCGGTAGAGCAACGCGAACACCTCACCGATTTTGAAGTCGAGCTCATCCCGGGAGTCTTTACCGGACAAAAGTACGTGCCGGTGGCGCGCGTCGGCGCCTACCTCCCGGCAGGCCGGTTTCCCATCCTTGCCAGCGCCTTCATGACGGTGGGGGTCGCCAAGGCCGCCGGCGTTCCCAACGTCTTGGCCTGCACGCCGCCAACCGCCCAGGGCGGGGGCAACCCCGCAGTGCTGTACGCCGCGTACCTGGCCGGCGTGGACAGGGCGTTTGCCCTCGGCGGGGTGCAGGCCCTGGCCGCCATGGCCTTTGGGCTCCTGGGGGAGCAACCGGTCGACATTCTGGTCGGCGCCGGCAACGCGTACGTGACCGAGGCCAAGCGGCAGCTGTTCGGACGTGTCGGCATCGACCTGCTGGCGGGTCCGTCCGAGGTCGCCGTGATCGCCGACGAATCTGCCGATGCGGAGCTCGTGGCCGCTGATCTCCTCGGCCAGGCCGAACACGGCCCGCAGTCGCCGGCTTCCCTCGTAACCACCTCCCACGAGCTGGGAGAAGAGGTCATCAGGCACATCAGCAAGCAGCTGCGGACGCTGGCCACACGGGACATTGCAGGGCCGGCCTGGCGGGACTACGGCACCGTGTATGTGGCCGAGGACCGGGAAACGGCAGTGCGGATCATGGACCTGCTGGCACCGGAACATCTGGAAATCCAGACCTCGGACGACGTCTACTACCACCAGAACCTGCAGAACTACGGCTCCATCTTCCTGGGCCCGTGGTCCACGGTGGCCTACTCGGACAAGGGCTCCTCCGGCACGAACCATGTGCTTCCGACCGGAGGCGGCGCCCGGTCCTCCGCCGGGCTCTCCGTGTCCCGGTTCCTCAAACCCCTTACCTTCCAGCGGGTCGAAAAAAGTGCAACCCCGCGGCTGGCCAACTACGTCACCACGATCTCCGACACCGAGGGAATGGCAGCCCATAAGGCCACTGCCACTCTGCGGCTCGACCGCTTCAACCGGTAGAAATCCATCACTAGCAAAAGGCGCCTCATGATGAATACAAAAATCCTCCGCAAGCGTTTCGCTGCATTGGTGCCCATGGGCGTTGCTGTGGCCCTCGCCATGACCGCCTGTGGCTCCGGAGGCGGCGGGGGCGGGGCCAGCGGCGGCGGTGAGCAGAAGACCATCACCATCGCCACGTCCAACGACGCCCCCTTCTCCTTCACAGATCAAGCCTCCGGCGAGCTCAAGGGCATTGACGGGGAAATGATCAACGCCATCGCCCAGGCCAAGGGCTGGAAGATCAAAGTCTTCACCTCCGAATACGCGACCCTGATCGCCGCGCTCAACGCCAAAAAAGCCGACGTGATCGTGGACGCCATGTATATCACCGACGACCGCAAGAAGCAGATCAACTTCACCGACCCCTGGTACACAGAAGGTGAAGCGATGGTGGTCCCGGCGGACTCAACGCTGGCCTCACGCGACGACGTGAAGGGCAAGGTTCTTGGCGCCCAGACGGGCACCGTGTTCAAGGACCTCGTTGACAGCCTTGGCGGCAGCCAGGTCAAGCTGTTCGACTCGCAGGCTTCACTGCTTGCGGCCGTGGAAAATAAGCAGGTTGATGCGGTCTTCACCGACAGCGCCGTGATCGGCTACAGCCTGGTCCAGAAGCCGAACCCCAAGCTGAAGCTCGTCTCACCCTATAAGCCGTTCTACCCGGGCATCATCGGGGCCGGCGTCCGCAAAGAGGATTCGCAGCTGCTGCAGGACCTGAACTCCGGGCTGGCTGACCTCAAGAAGACCCCCAAGTACCTGGAGATCCTCAAGAAATACGGGCTGACCGAAGCCAACGCCGTCAAATAAGTTCCAGCTTCATGCGGGGCCGGCGGGCGTGCGATCCGCAACCGCGGAGCACGCCGGCCCCGCCCGACCCTAACCTAGGGATTTTCAGTGGACTTTATTACCAACGCCATGGCCGTGTTCCCGGCACTCCTGCAGGCCGTTCCCGTCGTCGTGCAACTGGCGCTTGGCGCCATGGCGCTGGCCCTCGTGCTGGGCCTCCTGATTGCCCTGGCCCGGATCTCCTCGATCAAAATCCTCCGCGGCATCGCCACGGTGTACCTGGAAGTGATCCGGGGGACTCCGCTGCTGGTGCAGCTTGTCTACATCTTCTTCGTCCTTCCCAGCATCGGCGTGAGCATCGAACCTGTCCCGGCCGGCATCCTGGGCCTGGGCCTCAACTACGCGGCCTACCTGTCCGAGGTCTTCCGCTCCGCGATCCTCTCCGTGGAGCATGGCCAGACCGAAGCCGCGCTGTCCCTGGGCTACACGCCCTCCAAGACGCTGTGGAAGGTGGTTATTCCGCAGTCCTTCGTGGTCTCCATGGGGCCGATTGGCAACTACTTCATAGCGATGATCAAGGACACCGCACTGACGTCGGTGATCGCCGTGACGGAGATCCTGAAGACCGCCAACATCCTCAACAGCCAGACATTCCAGACCACGGCCATCTATACCGCCGCGGCCCTTCTTTATCTGATCATCAGCCTCCCACTCTCACGCGTCGTGGTGGTGCTTGAACGAAAGGCACGGGCCAATGGCTGACGAGACCATCATCGACGTCCGCGACGTCCACAAGACGTTCGTTTCCGAGACGAAACCGACCTTGTGGAGAAGGCTTTCCGGCAAACCGCACGTGCAGAAACGGGTGGAAGTCCTCAAAGGCGTGGACCTCGTGGTGCACCGCGGCGAAACCATCGCCATATTGGGCTCCAGCGGATCCGGCAAAAGCACCCTGCTGCGCTGCATCAACAAGCTTGAAACCATCGACGCGGGACGCATCTACGTCAACGGCCACCTGATCGGCTACGAGGAGCGCGGTGGCGAACTCATCGCCGAGAAGGCGTCCATCACCGCGCAGAAGCGAACGGACATCGGCTTCGTATTCCAGCACTTCAACCTGTTCCTGAACAAGACGGCGCTGGGGAATGTCATGGCGCCGTTACGCGACGTCAAGAAGCTTTCAGCGGCGGAAGCGAGGAAAGTGGCTGTCCCCAACCTCGAAATGGTGGGCCTGGGCGACAAGATGGACAACTACCCCAGCAAGCTCTCCGGAGGCCAGAAGCAGCGGGTGGCCATTGCCCGGGCCCTGGCCATGGAGCCGAGCGTCATGCTGTTCGACGAGCCGACCTCCGCCCTGGATCCGGAGCTGGTGGGCGAGGTTCTGTCCGTGATCAAGAAAATCGCCCAGCAGGGCACAACCATGGTGATCGTCACCCACGAGATGCAGTTCGCCCGGGACATAGCAGACCGGATCGTTGTCATGGATCAGGGAGTCATCGTGGAAGAGGGGCCGCCCAGCCGGATTTTTACCGCGCCGCAGCATCCGAAAACACGGGCGCTCCTCAGCCGCTCGGGCATCCTGCCGGCCTAGACAGCTGGATCCCAGGGGGCAAGTTGCCGGACGCGGACGGGTGCCGCTTCCGGGCTTTCCGTTTGCCCCGCGGGTAGAATCGAGGCCAGAACATCGCACCAACCATGCCGGCGCACCGCCGGAATACGGAGATTTCATGTCACGATGGCTCGAGGTCGGTCAGGACAACTACGTACTGACCACCCAAGGATCCCTGCTCAACACCGGCCTGGTTGTGGGCACCGAACGAGCCATGGTGATCGACACCGGCGGCGGGCCCCGGCAGGGCCGGGAGATCCTCGATGCCGTGCGCGAAAAGACGCAGCTGCCGCTGGTGGTCGTCAACACGCATGCCCACTACGACCACTTCTTCGGCAACGCCATTTTCGCTGACGACGGCGTGACCGAGTTCTGGGGGCACGAAAACTGCGCGGCGGACATCGAAGAGAACGGCGACGCCCAGCGGCACTTCGTCGCGGCGGCGGAACCGGAAATGGCTGCCGGCGAGGGCAGCTCGGTGGAGCTGGTGGTGCCGAACGCGATCGTCAAGGACCAGCCCGTCCTGGTGGACTTGGGCGGCCAGACGGCAACACTGTTCTACCTGGGACGCGGGCACACCGACGGCGACCTGCTCGTGGGGACGGGCACCACGCTGTTCGCCGGTGACCTGGTGGAACAGGGCGCACACCCGTCCTTCGAGGATTCCTTCCCGGAGGAGTGGGCCGATGCCCTGCGGCACCTGTCCGCGTTGCGGCACCGCTACGAATTCCTGATCCCGGGCCACGGCGAACCGTGCAGCGACCAGTTCGTCAAAACCATGGCCAACACCATGAGCACCGCCGTGCGGCAGGCCACCCAGGCCACCCGCGAGACGCCGAACGACGCCACCAAAGCCGTACCGATCCTTCCGTACGGACCGGAGCAGTCCCGGTGGTTCATCCGGCGTCTGCAGGAGACCCGCGCCCACCACTGAGGCGGGCCCCAAGACGGGCCACGGATCCGGCCGAAGCTAAGCGTGCTGGCGACTGCGCCTAGACTGGCTCTTTGAAAGAAGTCACAACAAGCGCCGCAGCGTGCTCCGCTGTGAGTCCTGGGGGAGAAACCAAAAGATGCCCGAATCGGTGGAAGACAACTCAGCTGCCACTGCTGAAAACTCAGGACAGCCTGAACTTCGCCGTCGCCGCGACCTGCGTCGTGCCGATGGTGAGAATCCAGCTGTCCGGACAGGAACCATGCCGGTCGTCAACCCCCGCAGCATCCCCGCGGAGCCCTCGGAAGCCCCTGCCCGTCCGGCCCCGCCGCGCAGCAGCTCCTGGGCCCAGGCCGCCGAGGCCGCCGATGAACGCTTTGGAAACCCTGCTACCGGAGCCACTCCGGTGATCAGCCAGGTCCCGGCGGCGCCGCGGCCGCCCGTCGCCCCGCCGACGTCGGCGGCGCCGGCAGTGCCGCAGGAGCCGGAAGAGTTGGCCGTCCCCGTCCCCGACGCCGCAGCCGCCTCCGTGCCGCCGCAGCCCACCCGCGCCACCCGCTCGGCCAGCCGTGCCGCCGCCCTGGCCGACGCGCCGATGCCGGACTTCATCAGCTCGCCAGGCCTCTTTGTCCGCGAACAGAAGCCCCGTCCGGTCGGCGGCTTCCGCGGCGCCCTCTACAACCTCACGGGCGGCAGCCTGAACCTCGGACCGAGTGCCCGGCAACGCGAGGAGGACGAGCTCGCGCGCCGGATTTCCCGCCAGCTCCAGGGCAGCTACAACACCGCCGTGCTGAGCCTCAAGGGCGGTATCGGCAAGACCTCCACCACGGTGGGCGTCGGACTGACCCTGGCCGAATACCGCGGCGATCCGCCCTGCGCGATCGACGCCAACCCGGACTCGGGCGACCTCGTGGAGCGCGCCCTCGGCGAGGGGATCTACCAGCAGCAGGCCCCGCGGACCATCAGCGACCTGCTCCGCAACGTCGAATCCATCGACTCGCTGACGGCCCTGGCCCGCTACATGCACCATGCCGGCCGCCTGCACCTGATCGCCGGGGAACAGGATCCGGAGGTGTCCGATTCGCTCACCGCGGAGGAGTACCTGCGGATCCGCAAGCTCATCTCCGGCTACTACTCCGTGGCCCTGACCGACTGCGGCACCGGCGTCACGCACAACGCGATGAGCGGGATCCTGCAGTCCGCGGACAACCTGATCATCGCCGCTGGCTACGCCGTCAGCGGCGCCAAGCGCGCACGTAGCACCCTGCACTGGCTCGCCAGCCACGGCTACGAGGACCTTGCACGGAACGCCGTCGTGGTCATCACGGACAAGGACGAAGTCTCCTCGCGCGTGGACAAGGACGCCATCGAGGACCACCTCTCCGGCATCTGCCGCCAGCTGATCGCCGTCCCGCACGACCGCGGCGTGGCCGACGGCGACCTCGTCACGCTCGATTCCCTCCGGCCCGAGACCCGCCGGGCATACCGGGAGATTGCCGCCGCGATCGTCGACGGCTACGTTTAGCCGCTACATTTAGGCCATGAGCAAGTACGCCGGGAACGACGCCGCCATCCAGCTGCAGGACCTCATTGTGGGCACCGAGAACGTCGAGGACGTCCTCGACCGCCTCGCGGAATTTTCCGCGTCCACCCTGAGCCACTCGGTCGGGGCGGACATCGAATGCGGCGTGACGCTGCAGCGGCGGAAGAAAACCATGACCGTGGCCGGCAGCAGCAGCAACGCCGTCATGCTCGACCGGATCGAGCAAAGCCTGGGCGACGGCCCCTGCATCGAGGCGCTGCGGACCCGGGGCATCGTGCTCCTGGCCAATGTGGACACGGACCCGCGCTGGCCCGAATACCAGCAGCAGCTCGCCGCCCACGGCTGCCGCAGCACCCTCGGCGTACCCCTGGAAATCGGCGAGGACTCGGCGGCCGCGCTGAACTTCTTCGCGTCCTCGACCGGAGTCTTCACCGCGGCAATCGTGGCCGAGGCCTCGGGGTTCGCGGACCTCGCCGGCCGGGCGCTGCGCCTGGCCGTCCGGATCGGCACCGCCCAGGCCCGAGCCGAGGACCTGCAGGCAGCCATGGAACACCGCACCTCCATCGACCTGGCCTGCGGCGTCGTGATGGCGCAGAACCGCTGCTCGCAGGACGAGGCGATGGCCATCCTTACCCGGGTTTCCAGCAACCGGAACCAGAAGCTGCGCGACGTCGCGGCGGATGTGCTGAAGAACGTCACGGGCGGCGAAATCCACACCCACTTCGACAGCTGAACCTCCGTCCGGCTGAACCTCCGGCCGGCTGGGCACAGCCGGACCTAGGATGGAAGGGATGACCACGACACGCCCCGCCGACTTCAGCCTCCGCAGCATCGCCGTCCCCGCCTTCGGCCCGGCACTGCTGTTCAGCATCGGCGAAGGCGCGATCCTGCCCGTGGTGGCCTTGTCTGCCCGGGACCTGGGCGCCTCGGTCGCGGTCGCGGCCCTGGTCGTCACGCTCATTGGACTCGGTTCGTGGTTCTTTAACCTGCCGGCGTCACTGATCACCCTGAAGTTCGGCGAGCGCTGGGCGATCGTCGGGGCGGCAGCCGCGAGCGCCGTCGCCCTCGCCGCCGCCGCTGTTTCCCCGCTGGTGCCGGCCGGGATCTGGCTGCTGGCCGCGGCGATGGTGGTGGTCGGCATGGCCGCCAGCGTCTTCAGCCTGGCCCGGCAGAAATACCTGACCGAAGCCGTTCCGGTCATCCTCCGCGCCCGGGCCCTTTCGACCCTCGGCGGGGTCAACCGGATCGGCATCTTCATTGGCCCCTTCATCGGCGCCGCGGTGATGCAGTTCGGCGGCATCACCGCCGCCTACTGGGCCGGCGTCGTGGCAATGGCCGCCGCGGCATGCCTGTCCGTCACCATCCCGGACCTCGTTGTGGCGGCCGGGCCGACGGCCGGCACCCCGGCCCCGCAACCCACGCTGCGCAGCGTCGCGGCCTCCCACGCCGGTGTGTTCCTGAGCGTCGGCGTCGGGGTCCTGCTGCTCAGCGCGTTGCGCGCGTCCCGCCAAGTGGTCATCCCGCTGTGGGCCGAACACCTGGGCATGGACGCCACCCAGGCCTCGCTGATTTATGGCATCTCCGGGGCCATCGACATGCTGGTCTTCTACCCTGCCGGAAAGCTGATGGACCGCAAGGGCCGCCAATGGGTGGCGGTGCCCTCCACGCTCATCATGGGCACGGCCATGCTGCTGATCCCACTCAGCACCGGATTCGTGGGCCTGCTGCTCGCCGCACTCCTGATCGGTTTCGGCAACGGCATCAGCTCCGGGCTGAACATGACGCTCGGAGCCGACTTTTCGCCGGACAACGGCCGCGGGCAGTTCTTGGGTATCTGGCGGTTCATGGCCGACGCCGGCGCCACCGGCGGGCCGGTGCTGCTCTCCGGCGTCACGGCCGCGGCGTCGCTGGGCGCCGGCGTGGGCGCCACCGGCGTGCTCGGCTTCGCCGCGGCCGCCGTCTTCGCCATCACCATTCCGCGGCTCAAACACCGCCGCAACTACTGAGGTGTCAGGTACTCGCCGGGGACGCCGGCAGGGGGCCGGCGCCGCCTGCGCGCCGGAACGCGGCGGCAAAGAGCGGCAGGCTGCGCTCGATCATTTCCTCGCTCGCGGTGAGCGAGATCCGGAAGAACCCCGGCGTCTCGAACAGCGTGCCGGGCAGCACAAAAACCCCGTCCTCCGCGAGCGCGTCGGCGAATGCGTCGTCGTCGCCCCCGCCGGGGGTGCGCACGAAAAGGTAGAACGTGCCTTCGGGCGGCCGGAGCCGGTAGCCCATCGCGGTGAGCGCGTCCACAAACACGTCCCGCTTGCGCTGGAGCCGGCCGATGTCGATTGAAAACTGCTCAAGCCGCGGCAGGACGTACTGCATGACGGCGTTCGGAAAGACCCAGCCGCCGGCCATCTGCAAGGCCGCGATGGCCCCGCGCAACGCGGCGCTGTCCGGCATGGCGGGGGACACCGCGAGGTAGCCGATCCGCTGCCCCGGGGCCAGATGGGTCTTGCCGTAGGTGTAGGCCAGCAGGGTGTGGGGATAGTATTCGGCCGGGCTGTGGAAGCGGGCTCCGTCGAAGATGATGCGGTTGTAAGCCTCGTCCGACACGAGGTAGATGCGGTGCCCGATGCGGGACGACTCGGCCTCCAGCAGCTCAGCCAGCTGCGCCAGGAGGGACGGCGGATAGATCCGTCCGGTGGGGTTGTTCGGGGAGTTCACGATCACCGCGCGGGTGCGCTCCGTGACGGCCGAGCGGATGGCCGCCAGGTCCAGGTCCAGGCTGTCCGCGTCGATCGGGACCTTCACCGGCACCAGCCCGGCCTCCACGGCGAGGGGTTCGTAGAAGAACCACGGCGGCAGGCTGAAGATCACCTCGTCACCGGGATCGCCGACGGCTTTCAGGGCCACGCTGATGGCGGAGAACCCGCCGGTGGTAAGGAAGATGTCTTCCGTTCCGAAGTCCACCCCCACATGCGTCCGCAGCGAGTCGGCCGCGGCGGCCCGGGCCGCGGTTTCGTTGGTTTTGTAGGCAAACCACTTCTCATTGCGCGGGGTGATGACCTCCCGGAGCGCGTCCACGTAGCTTTCATCGGGCATCTCGTGGGGGTTGCCGAAGGTGAAGTCGCAGACCCCCGGGTCGTCCTGGCGCCGGGCGTACACGGAGCCTGTGAGGTAGGCGTTGATCCGCAGTTGGGAGGGTACAGAGGCCAGCCGTGTGGCCCGCCGGGATGCCGGTGATGCATCACTGTAGCTCATGGCGCGTCCCCTTGGTCTGGGCAGGATGAAGGCAAGCAAAACCGAAAGGAGTCAGGGCGCTGCTGAGCCCGTGGAGACTCCGGAGGTGATCATTCTGGGCCTGCCCCGGACGGTTGTAAAGGGAACGACGGCGGCAGCACCGGGCCTGCCGGCCGGTACGGCCCCCGGCGTGGGGCGGGCGCTCAGGCGCCGGAGGCCGCGCGTCGGCGTCGTGCGGCGTGGCCAAACAGCCACACACCGGCGACCGTGGCGAGGTAGCCGGTGATGACGATCAGCGAGGTGCCGGCCCAGAAGTAGTTCGTTGTGCTGCCCTCCTGCCCCGGTCCCGGGGCGATCTTCAGCAGCGAGTACGTGGCCACCGCTGCGGAGGTGAGCCCCGCCAGCACCGGGACGGCAACCCACAGCCGGGCGGAGGCCCAGTGACCGTTGTAGCCGTCCCACACGTTCCACCTGGGACCCTTGCGCATGATCAGCCAGCCAGCCGGCAGCATGAACACCCCGACCACCAGGAAAGCGGCCACCACGTCGGCGGGCCGGTGCCACTGGTTGATGAGCGTGGAGACCCCGGTGGCGACGGCGAAGCTGCCGCCCAGGAAGCCGGCCAGCGGCCGCCAGCGCGGCGAGACCATCAGGAACACCGCGGCCGCGGCTGAGGCGGCCAGGGTGGTGTGTCCGGACGGAAGGGAATTGAATTCCAGTGTTTCGATCCCGCGGAACGGCCGCACCGGGACCAGGTCCTTCAGGACCTGGGTGGCGACGTTGGCGCCCGCAGCGGCGGCGATGGCGATGCCCGCGGCCGCCCAGCGGCGGCGTGCCACGGTCACGAAGATGACCACCACGGACGCGATCAGCGCCGAAAGCGCGGGCAGCCAGTCCAGGAGTTTGTTGCTCGCCTTCCCGGCCGCGCCGTGGATTTCCACGGCCTCCACCAGCGCGGATTCGTCGATGAACTGGCCGGTGGTGGTGCGCACGAAGAAGTAGTAGGTGGCGGCGAGGGCAGCCACGCAGCCAAGGGTGCCCAGCAGGAAGAGGAATCCGGTGGCCCTGCCCGGTCCGCGGGGCGCCGGGCCGGGCGCGGGATTCACGTCCGGTGCACCCGCTGACATGGGTTGAATGCTGCGTGTCTGCCGAAAACTCACCCCTACAGGTTCCCACAGAACGCTGCGAGGCTTCTGAGGGGAAGCTGGCGGTGTCGGGGAGGATTGACCGGCGCCGCGAACGGTACGAGAGTCATGCCATGAACAACCAGGAGCGCCGCGGACCCACCGCCGCGGTGGTTGCGGCACGCCACCCGGACGCTGCTTTTCCCCGCTTCCATCCGCGGCCGGCGCAGGGCTGGGTCGGCGGTCCCGCCGGCCTGTGTTTCCTCGACGGCCGGTACCACGTGTTCTTCCAGTTCAACCCGGACTCGGCGCTGCCCCGCCTGGTCTGCTGGGGGCACCTGAGTTCCCCGGACCTGCTCCGCTGGGAGGAACACCCGGTCGCGCTCCGGCCCCGGCTCCCGGGAACGGACGACTGGCGGCAGGACGGGCAGAACGCGGCGCGGGTGCCGCCGGATCCCCACGTCACCGCGGTGCGCGGTCCGTCCTTCTTCACCTTCCAGGGCCGGCGCTTTGCCCTGCGGGGGGCGGGCCTGGCCTCGGGGCACGCGGCCGTGCTGCTCTACCGCCCCGACGAGCTGCACGACTGGCGGTATGAGGGCATCTGGTTCACCACCGAGGACACCCTGGCCGCCAAGCACCTGCCGGCCGAAATCTGGGAGTGCCCGCAGCTGGTCCGCGTGCCGGACTCCTCCGGAGCCGAGACCTGGCTCCTGATGGCTTCGCTCCGGCCCGCCCCGGACGAACGCCACCATGCCGGCGGCGTGGGCTACCTGCTGGGATCGCTCGCCGAGGACACCGCCAGCGGATTGCCGGTCTTCACCCCGGCGCGGGGCGGCAAGGCGGACCTGGGGCCGGACTTCTACGCCCCGCAGATTCTGGCCCTGCCGGACCGTGCCCTGCTGTGGGGCTGGTCCGACGAGGTGTCGGGCCCGGACGGCCGCACGGGCCGCGGCCAGCCGGCCGCGGACGCCGCGGGCTGGGCCGGCCTGCTGACCTTCCCCCGGCAACTGGCGGTGCACGGGGACGCACTCGCCGTCGAACCGGCACCGGAGCTGCGCGGCTACCGGGGCCGCCAGCGCGCCAAGGGTGCCGCGGGAACCCTGCGACTGCCCGGCCAGACGGAAACCGCGGTCACCGGCGGGGAGGGCCGGATCCGGCTGGTCCTGGCCTCGACCGAGCAGGTCCGGGCAGTCTTCGCGGACACCGTGGCCGGCGGGGACGAACTGCGGATCTTCGTGGACGGATCGATCGTAGAGGTCTACCGTCACGGCTCGGTTCCGGCGACGGTGCGCGCCTACCCGGCGCCGGGTGAGGAATGGCGCCTGGAACTGCCGCACGGGGCGGCTGCCGATGTCTGGGACCTCGAGCAGCCCGGAACCGTCCGGCGCGAGGGCGGCAGCTGGAGCCGCGGGTAGAGTACAGCCATGCCCATCACTGCCGACCGCCCCACCCCTTCCGGCCTGAATCCCGGCGGCGTGGAGGAGCTCCTGGACCTGGCCCGGGTGGTGACCCTGCCGATGCGGGTGAAATTCCGGGGCATCATGGAGCGCGAGGCCCTGCTGCTCCCGGGCCCGCTCGGCTGGGGGGAGTTCTGCCCGTTCCCCGAGTACGGCGACGCCGAGGCCTCCCGCTGGCTTTACGCCGCCGTCGAGGCCGGCTGGCAGGGCTTCCCGGAACCCCTGCGGGACAGCATCCCGGTCAACGCCACCGTTCCCGCGGTCGCTGCCGACCGGGTGCCGGACATCCTGGCCCGCTTCGGCCGGGTGGACGCCGTCAAGGTCAAGGTCGCCGAGACCGGCCAGACGCTCGACGAAGACGCCGCCCGGGTGGCCGCCGTCCGCGCCGCGCTGCCGGACGCCGCGATCCGGGTCGACGCGAACGGGGGCTGGGACGTCCCCGCGGCCGTCGAGGCACTGACCCGGCTGGCCGCCGTCGGACTGGAATATGCCGAGCAGCCGGTGCCGGACATCGCCGGCCTCGCGGAGGTGCGCCGCCGGCTCAGGGCCGCCGGCGTTCCGGTGCTGATCGCCGCGGACGAGAGCGTGCGCAAGGAGGAAGACCCGCTCAAGGTGGCCCGCGCCGGCGCCGCGGACCTGGTTGTGGTGAAGGTGGCACCCCTGGGGGGAGTGCGGCGTGCCCTCGACATCGTGGCACGGGCCGGCCTGCCCGCCGTCGTCAGCTCCGCCCTGGACACCTCCGTGGGGATCCGCGCCGGGCTGGCGCTCGCCGCCGCCCTGCCTGAACTGCCCTACGCCTGCGGGCTGGGGACCGTGTCGCTGCTCGCCGCCGATGTCACCCGTGACTCCCTGGTCCCCGACGACGGCGCCATCCGCCTCCGCGACGTCGCCGTCGACCCGGGCCTGCTGTCGGAATACGCCGCAGCGCCGGAGCGGAGGGACTGGTGGCTGGACCGGCTCCGGCGCGTCTACGCCCTCCTGGCAGCAACGACTGCTCCGTAACGGCCCTTATCGGCGCCGAAAAGGGCGTTTACGACGCAACCGGCGGGCTTCGCGGGAACCGAGAGCGTTCACCCGATTTTCACCTTGGGGACTGCTCCGCGTTGTCCGGCGCTGGCAGGGTGGGGGGACGCATCCCTCTGCCCTGGAAGGTCCCACCCATGTCTGTCTCCTCCGGACGCAAGTTCTCCCTGCTGCCCATGCTGGGCCACACCAAGGGCAAGCGCAGCCCCGTGACCTGTGCACTCAAGTGCGACAACGCCTGCTCCGGCGAGGTCTGCAACAGCAGCTCGAACGGCTACTTCCGCGACATTGCCTCCGCCACGATGTCCCGCCGCGCCGCCCTCGGCTTCGGCGCCGCCGGCGCGCTCGCCGTCGTCTTCGGCAACGCCGTGACCTCTGCGGAACCGGCCGCCGCCGGTGGCCCCGGCCTGGCCGCGGCCGCCAAGTCCGGCTTCGGCAAGTCCAAGCTGCAGTTCACCGCCATTGCCCCGGTGGACGCCGCCGTCGACGCGTTCACGGTGCCGGCAGGCTTCAGCTGGCAGCCGATCATCCGCTGGGGCGACCCGCTCTTTAACGACTCGCCCGCCTTCGACGTGGACCGCCAGAGCGCCGCCGCGCAGGTCCGCCAGTTCGGCTACAACAACGACTACACGGACATCCTGCCGCTCGACGCCAAGGGCCGCCGTGCCGTGCTTTTCACCAACCACGAGTACACCAACGAGAGCATCATGCTCCCGGCCGGCTTCGACGCCGCCGAGACCCGGGCCATCGGGCGCGCCGCCCACGGCCTCACCGTCGTCGAACTGGAGCGCAAGAACAAGAACCAGCCGTGGCGCTACGTCCAGGGCGCCCCGCTGAACCGCCGTTTCCTGAGTGACACCAGCTACGAACTCACCGGCCCCGCTGCCGGCACCGCGCTCGTCACCACCGTTGCCGACCCGGGCGGGCGGACCATCAAGGGCACCCTGGGCAACTGCTCCGGCGGCACCACTCCGTGGGGCACCATCCTCTCCGGCGAGGAGAACTTCAACGGCTACTTCGTCTCCGCCGGAACGTCCGCCGCGGACAAGCGCTACGGCCTGACCAGCAAGCCCACGGCCCGCCAGTGGGAGCTCGATGACCCCCGCTTTGATACCCGCAACCCCGGCTACGCCAACGAAAGCAACCGCTTCGGCTGGATCGTGGAGGTGGACCCGCAGGACCCGACGTCGACGCCGAAGAAGCACTCCGCGATGGGCCGCTTCAAGCACGAAGGCGCCAACGTGATCGTGGCCGCCTCCGGGCACGTCGTCGCCTACATGGGCGACGACGAGCGCTTCGACTACCTCTACAAGTTCGTCTCCAGGGACAAGTACCGTCCCGGGACGACCGCGGCCGACCGCCGGCACAACATGGCCCTGCTCTCCGAGGGCGACCTCTTCGTCGCCAAATTCAGCGGCGACTCCCCGGCGGCCGAGATCGACGGCTCCGGCAAGCTGCCCGCGGACGGCGCCTTCGACGGTGCCGGGGAATGGCTCCCGCTGGTGGTGGGCGGCAAGTCCACGGTGTCCGGGATGTCGGTCGAGGAAGTCCTGGTCTACACCCGCCTCGCCGCGGACAAGGTCGGCCCCACCAAGATGGACCGCTGCGAGGACGTCCAGCCGAGCCTGCATACCGGCAAGGTCTACGTCGCGTGCACCAACAACACGGACCGCGGCAAGACCGGCAAGGAGGGCGCCACCGAGGTCAACCCGCGCACCTTGAACCGTGACGGCCACATCGTGGAAATCACCGAGACCGGCGACCAGACGTCCACGAAGTTCAACTGGAACCTGCTGATGGTCTGCGGCGATCCGGCCAAGAACACGTCCGCGTACTTCGCCGGCTTCCCGGCCAGCCAGGTCTCGCCGATCTCCTGCCCGGACAACCTGGCCTTCGACTCGGTCGGCAACCTGTGGATTTCCACCGACGGCGCGCCCTCGACCACCGGCTACGCCGACGGTCTCTTCAAGGTCACCCTGGCCGGTGCGGAGCGCGGCCGCGTGGAGCAGTTCCTTGCCGTGCCGCGCGACGCCGAGACCTGCGGACCCATCATCCACGATGAGGAACGGCACGTCTTCGTCGCCGTGCAGCACCCGGGCGAGGACGGCAGCTTTGAGGCGCAGAACTCCCGCTTCCCGGACTACGTCGCCGCCGGTGCGACGCCGAAGCCCGGCCAGGCCCGGATCCCGCGTCCCTCAGTCGTCCAGGTCTTCCGGGCCGACGACTAGCCCCTCAAAGTAACGCGGGGTCACTTCGCGCCCATTCCGGGGGGCCTGATGGGCGCGAAGTGACCCCGCGTTGCTTCTGCGGGAGCGTCCGGGCATGGCGGGAACTGATAATTTGAACAGTGTGAATAATCCGGCCGAAATGGTTGTCCCCAGAGTCCAGGCAGCTATTGCCCACGCGTTCGGCGAGGAGTTCCGCCAGACGGACCCGGTGATCCGGCCCTCGCAGTTCGCGGACATCCAGATCAACGCCGCCATGGCCCTTGCCAAGAAAGTCGGCCTGCCGCCCCGCGACGCCGCGGCGAGGATCGTGGAGGCCCTGGACCTCGACGGCGTCTGCAGCCTGGTGGAGATCTCCGGGCCAGGCTTCATCAACCTCACCTTCGACGGCACCTGGATCGAGGAGCTGCTCAACGCTCCGGCCCCCACCGGCGGGGGTGCGCAGCCCGCGCCACTGCACCGCGTCGTCGTCGACTATTCCTCCCCGAACGTGGCCAAGGAAATGCACGTCGGGCACCTGCGCACCACCGTGGTGGGGGACAGCATCGTGCGCGTGCTCGAGGCGCTGGGGCACACCGTGATCCGGCAGAACCATATCGGCGACTGGGGCACCCCCTTCGGCATGCTGATCGAGCACTGGCTCGAGGTGGGCGAGGACTCGCCCGAGGCCGCCCTGCTGGTCGATGACCCGAGCGCCTTCTACCAGGCCGCGCGGGCGAAGTTCGACGCCTCCGCCACGGACCCGGACGGCTTCGCCACCCGCGCCCGGCTCCGCGTGGTGGCACTGCAAGGCGGGGACCCTGAGACGTTCGCGGTCTGGCAACGGCTCGTGGCCCAGTCGAAGCGCTACTTCAACGCGATCTACGCGATGCTCGGCATCAGCCTCACCGACGACCACATTGCCGGCGAAAGCTCCTACGACGCGCACCTGGCACAGCTGTGCCAGGAACTCGAGGAGCGCGGCATCGCCCGGATCAGCGAGGGCGCGCTCTGCACCTTCCCGGCCGGCTTCACCGGGCGGGACGGCGATCCGCTGCCGCTCATCATCCGCAAGTCCGACGGCGGCTACGGCTATGGCACCACCGACCTCGCCACGATCCGGTACCGGGTCCGCGAACTGGAGGCGGACCGGGTGCTGTACGTCGTGGGCGCGCCGCAGAACGTCCACCTGCGGATGGTTATGGCCACCGCGCGCGACGCCGGCTGGCTGCCGGACACGGTCGAAGCCACCCACGTCCAGATCGGCAACGTGCTCGGCGAGGACGGCAAAATCCTCAAGTCCCGCGCCGGCAACCCGGTCAAGCTGATGGCGCTGCTGCAGGAGGCCGTGGACCGGGCCCGCGCCGTCATCGACGCCAGCCGGCCCGAGCTCAGCGACGCCGAACGGGCGGTCACGGCGCGGCAGGTGGGCATCGGCGCCGTCAAGTACGCCGACCTCTCCACCGGGCACGACACCGAGTACGTTTTTGACTTCGACCGGATGCTCGCGCTGACCGGAAACACCGGCCCGTACGTCCAGTACGCGGCCGCCCGGATCCGCTCGATCCTGCGCAAGGCCGGGGCCCTGGACCAGCACCTCGACGGCGCCGCCGCCGCGTCCGCAGCGCCCGCGGCGGCGATCGCCGTCGTCGAACCCGCCGAACGCGCCCTGGCCCTGCACCTGCTCGAATACGACGCGACGCTGCAGAAAGTCGGCGAACTGCTCGAACCGCACCGGCTGTGCGCCTACCTCTTCGAGCTCGCGCAGCTTTTCACCTCTTTCTACGACCAATGCCCCGTGCTCAAGGCCGACGAAACGGTCCGGGAATCGCGGCTGGCCCTGTGCGGACTGGTCCTGCGGCGGCTCTCCAGCGGCCTGGAGCTGCTGGGCATCGAGACGCCGGAGAACATGTGAGCCCGGCCGGGGAACCGGCCGTGCCTGCGGGCGGCGGGCTGGGGGCGGTCGAGGCCGCACGGGTGGCCGTCGCGGCCCTGATCGGCTCGGGGGTGCGCTACGTCGTGGTGGCCCCGGGGTCCCGGTCGGCGCCGATGGCCTATGCCCTGGCAGAGGCCGATGCCGCCGGCCGGGTGGAGCTGCTGGTCCGGATCGACGAACGCGACGCAGGCTTCACCGCGTTGGGCCTGGCCCTGTCCACCGGCGCCCCCGCGGCCGTGCTGACCACCTCCGGCACGGCGGTCGGGAACCTGCTGCCGGCCGTGATGGAGGCCAACCACGCCGCCGTGCCCCTGGTGGTCCTTTCCGCCGACCGGCCCGAGGAACTCCGCGGCACCGGGGCCAACCAGACCACCGTCCAGCCGGACCTCTTCGGCGAGCATGTGCGCTTCGCCGCCGACGTGCCCGCGGGCGACAATCCGCTCCGCGCCGTCGAGACCGCGCTGAGCGCCGCCACCGGAGCCTTCGAGGACATCCCGCCCGGGCCGGTGCAGCTGAACCTGGCGTTCCGTGACCCGCTGGTCCCGGCCGCCGGCGACGGCCTGGGGGAAGCGTCCGGCCGCAGGATCCACCAGGCCGCGCGGCATCCGCTCGCCCTGGATTTCCCGGCCGCGTCCGCGGCGCTGCCCGAGCGGCGCACCGTGGTCCTGGCCGGGCACGACGCCGGCCCGGTCGCCGAGGCGTTCGCCCGCGCCCATGGCCTGCCGCTGCTCGCCGAGCCCTCCTCCAACGCCAGGTTTGGTCCGAACGCGGTGGGCCCCTACCGGCTGCTGCTGGAGCACTTCGGCCCGGAGTCCGCCCAGCCGATCGAACGGGTTGTACTGTTCGGGCGCCCCACGCTGTCCCGGCCGGTGTCGGCCCTGCTCGCCCGCGCCGACGTCCCGTCCGCCCTCTACCAGCCCGTTCCGGTGGCCTGGTACGAGCCCGGCCGCCGCACCGAACTGCCGCTGGAGACCCTCGCCGACCTGGCCGACTTCGCCGGCCGGGGCCCGGCGTCCTGGCTCGATGCCTGGCTGCTGGCCGGCGCCGCCGCCCAGCACACCCTGGACCTGGTGCTCACCGGTCCCGCCGCCACCGGCCCGGCGGTCGGCGCCCTGGTCTGGGAACACGTCCGCGGGCAGCTCGTGCTGGGCTCCTCCAACGGGATCCGCGACGTCGACCTCGCAGGCGCCCCGCCCCAGGAGCCCCAGGCCACGGTGTTCGCCAACCGGGGCCTGGCCGGGATTGACGGCACCCTCGCCACAGCCACCGGCATCGCCGTCGGCGGCCGGCAGGAAACCACCGTGCTGCTGGGCGATGTGACCTTCCTGCACGACGCCGGCGGGCTGCTGCTGGGCGCGGGGGAGACCGTGCCGGCGCTGCGGATCGTGGTCCTGAACGACGCCGGCGGGGCCATCTTCGGGCTCCTGGAGCACGGCGCCGTCGAACGGACCGGGCGCTACGGCACCGCCGTCGAGCGCCTTTTTGGCACCCCGCACACGGTTGACCTTGCCGCCCTCGCCGCCGCGTACGGGGTCGCGCACCGCGCGGTCAGTACGACGGCGGACCTTGCGGCGGCACTCGGGGAGCCCGTGGTGGGCCGCAGCATCATCGAAGTGCGGACGGACCGCCACGGCCTCCGCGAGCTGCACGGGCGCATCCGCACTGCCGTCTCCGCCGCCGTGGCCGGGGTCCTGGGCCGGTAGCACCCGGTTTTCGCTACGACTCGCCGTCGGCCCGGCGCGGCGCCCCGAGCCTGGCGACGCGCACCGAGCATGGCGACGCGCGAAATACCTTGCGAGGCCCGAATACCAGCAGCGCCAGTTGCTTTGCGCAGCGCGGAACGAGAAGCGCGTCGTGTTGTCCACATGCTGGCGCCGCGGGATGGTGCGGCCGCCGCAGGACTGGGACCGTCGATCCATGAATGAATTGCCCAGGCTGATCCTCACCCGCGATCACATCCAGCGGGGAATGGCTCCCAAGGAGTTGGCTAGCCGCTGCCGGTCGGGTGCGTTGGTCCGGGTGCGCCAGGGCGTCTACGTTGATGGGGGTGCCTGGCGGGCGTTGAGTCCCTGGGACCAATACCGGGTCCGGGTCAGTGCGGCCGCGGAGACGTTTATTGCGCCGACGATCTTTGCCCGGCATTCCGCCGCTTCAGTATGGAGGATTCCGACTATTGGACTCCGGCACCCCGTTCACGCCTTAACCCTGCAGAACGACGGCGGCCGCTCCCGGGCCGGCGTGCTGCGGCACTATGCGCCGCCGGCCGGATTGGAGTACGTCGAACGGGACGGGCTATTGGTGACCGGAAGGGTGCGCACAGTGCTGGACATTGCCGCCTTTACACCGTTTGCCGAGGCAGTGGTGCCGCTTGACCACGTGCTTAGGCCTGAGGTCGAGCAGCGCCTGCCAGCCTTGACGAAGGAGCAGCTTTCGGCCGGAATCGAGGGAAATTACTCGGCCGCGGCACGGCGGCGGATCCTGACGGCACTGGATTTTGCGGATCCGAGATCCGGATCCGCAGGCGAATCATATAGCCGGGCGCTCATGCGGATAGCCGGGTTCCAGGCGCCGGAACTCCAGTATGCGATTCGCGATGGTGCGGGCCTCGTGGGCTACGCGGACTACTTCTGGGGCGGAGTCCGGGTTGCCGGCGAGTTCGACGGCGTCGAGAAGTACGTCAAGCCCGAGTTTCTGTTGGGCCGGACCCCGTCGCAGGCCGTCGTCGCCGAGAAAGACAGGGAGAACCGGATCCGGGCACAGGGAAACGGCGTGGTCCGGTGGGTCTGGTCGGACCTGATGGAGCCAGCCCGGCTGGAACGAAAGCTGGCAGCCGCCGGCGTGCCCCGCCGTCGTGCGCGCTCCGCATGCTGAAGGTGATGCGCAAACCATTCCACGACGCGCAAAAGCCCCTGCGCTACCGAATTCCGGTAGCGCAGGGGCTTTTGCGCGTCGCCCAGCGGATTCCGCCGCTTTACTCCGCGATGTCGATGTGCGTCGGGTCGAGCACGCGCCGGAGGAATTCCTTGGTGCGCGGCTGGGTGGGGGCACTGACGACCTGCTCGGCTGCGCCTTCCTCCACC
This sequence comes from Arthrobacter sp. 05L428, assembly GCF_056397665.1. Lineage (NCBI taxonomy): Bacteria > Bacillati > Actinomycetota > Actinomycetes > Micrococcales > Micrococcaceae > Arthrobacter > Arthrobacter sp. 05L428. The sequence continues at coordinate 191,294 of NZ_JBFTNW010000001.1, forward strand.
ACAACGCCGCCGTCCATGAAGACCACCCGGTCGGCGACTTCGCGGGCGAAGCCCATCTCGTGGGTCACCACCAGCATGGTCATGCCTTCCTTGGCCAGGTTCCGCATGACGGCGAGCACATCGCCCACGGTCTCCGGGTCCAGGGCCGAGGTGGGCTCGTCGAACAGCATCAGTTCGGGGTCCATGCTCAGCGCCCGTGCAATGGCCACCCGCTGCTGCTGGCCGCCGGAAAGCTGGTCCGGGAACCTGTCCGCGAGGTGGTCCAGGCCCACGCGGGCCAGGTTCTTCCGGGCCACGTCGGAGGCGTCGGCCTGGCTGCGCTTGAGCACCTTGGTCTGCGCGATCGTGCAGTTCTGCAGCGCGCTCAGGTGCGGGAAGAGGTTGAACTGCTGGAACACCATGCCGACCTTGCGGCGCATCTTGTCGATGTCCACGTCCGGGTCGGTCGACTCGAATCCGCCGACGTGGATGGTGCCCACGTTGGGCTTCTCCAGCAGGTTGACACAGCGCAGCAGGGTGGACTTGCCGGAGCCCGAAGGCCCGATCAGGCACACGACTTCGCCGGGAGCGACCTCGAGGTCGATGCCCTTCAGGACCTCGTTGGCGCCGTACGACTTGCGGAGGTCCTTGATGGAGACCCCGGCGGCCTGGATCTGCTTCGCGGCAGCCGATGACGTTGATTCAGTCATGGTCCTAGCCCTTCGTCTTGGCGGTGCGGGATTCAAAGCGGCGGGCCAGAATTCCGAGCGGAACGGTGATGATCAGGTAGCAGGCGCCGGCGATCACCAGCGGGGTCAGGCCGGCGTTGGGCTGCGTGATGCCGTCGCGGCCGAACTTGGTGAGTTCGTACTGCGACGCTGCCAGGCCCAGGAGGTAGACCAGGGAGGAGTCCTTGGTGAGCAGGATGACCTCGTTGGTCAGCGGCGGCAGGACGATCTTGAACGCCTGCGGGATGACAATCGAAACCATGGCGCGCCAGTGGGGCATGCCCAGCGAGCGGGCGGCCTCGAGCTGCCCCTTCGGCACGGCCTGCAGCCCGGCCCGCAGGGTTTCGGCGATGTACGCCGCGGCGACCATGCCCAGTGCGAGCATCACGGTGACGTAGATGTCGAAGCGGACGCCGAACGCCGTCGGAATGCCGAAGCCGAAGGCAATGAAGACCAGCAGGGCCGGGACGCCGCGGAAGAACTCGATGTACAGCGTGGCGATCCAGCGCCAAACGGCCACCGAGGAGAGCTTCATCAGCGCCAGCAGCAGGCCGCCGGAGAGACCCACCACAAAGCTCAAGGCGGTGTAGATCAGCGTGTTCTTCAGCGCCAGGGTGATGATCTCCGGGAACTGCTTGACCGCGGAATCCCAGTTGAAGAACGCCTTGCCGATGGAGGCCCAGTCGGCGAAGAGGATGAACAGGACGACGGCGAGTGCCAGCAGTCCGTACTGAACGGACCGGCTGACGCGGGCCCGTTGGCGAACAGTCATTGCCATGTGATTGCCTTTTACATGTTGCGGGGCGGTTCCGGGCCAGGAGTCGGCCGGAGCCAACGACTGATCCGGAACCGCCCTGCTGTGGTCGGTCCGGGCGGGTGGGTTACTTGGCGGCTTCGCCGAACCAGGTGGTCTTGAGCTTGGTCATGGTGCCGTCGTCGGCAAGGCGCTTGAGCGTCTTGTCCACGGACTCGGTCATGGCCTTGTTGTCCTTCTTGATCGCGACGCCCAGCTTCTCGCCGGTCTTGTAGGTCTCTGCGAAGACCAGGCTGTTGTCGCCCTTGGCGGCGAAGCCCAGAACGGACTGGTTGTTGATGGCAGCGTCCACGCCGCCGGTCTTGATCGCCTGGATCAGCAGGCCGGTGTTCTCGTACTGGATCGTCTCCAGACCCTTGGACTTGGCGTATTCTTCGCCGGTGGTGCCCTGCTGGACGCCGACTTTCTTACCCTTGAGGTCGGCCAGGGTCTTGAGCCCGGACGCCTTCGTCACGAGCAGCGAGAGGTCGTCGTCGAGGTACGGGGTGGAGAAGTCCATGACGGTCTTGCGAGCATCGGTGATGGAGATGCCCGAGATGGCGACGTCGCACTGGTTGGTGTTCAAGGCCTGGCCCGACTGGATGCCCTCGAAGGCCACGGTCAGGACGTTCGGCTCGACCTTGAGATCCTTGGCGATCTCGGATGCCAGATCCATGTCGAAGCCGACGTTCTTGCCGTCCTTGACGAACTCGAACGGCTCGTAGGGGATGTCCGAGCAGACCGTGAGCTTGCCGGATTCAATCAGCTTGACGCCGGAATCGGTGGTCGTCGAGCCGCCGGAAGAGCTGCAGCCGGTCAGGGCAAGGGCGCCGACGGCCACGAGGGCAGCCGCCTTGGCCGCGGAGCCGGCCAGGAAGGAACGGGAGATCAGCATTTCTTTACCTTTTGTTGCAGGGGCATGCGAGTCCAAAACGACTTGTAGTCTATCGCCGAATAAGAGATGTGCATCACAGGAAACTTAGTTTCACTATTGGATAACTAATTGCCGCCAAATATCAAGGGGCCGCACCCGGCGGTTGTCTGTGATTACGGATTCCCGCGCGGGCCGGGGCGCGCGGGCCGGGGCGGCCCCGCCGAGGCGGCCCAAGCGGGCCAAGCGGCCCGTCGGGGCCCAGGGCCAGCTGCTGATGGCTAGCTGCTGATGCCGAGGGATTCCAGCATCGGCCGGAACTTGGCCCACGTCTCTGCCAGTTCGGCCTCGGGGACGGAGCCCTCGACGACGCCGCAGCCGGCATAGAGCCGGACGGTGTCCGGCCCCTCGATGACCGCGCCGCGCAGCGCGATGCCCCACTCGCCGTTGCCGGCGGCGTCGAGCCAGCCGACTGGGCCGGCGTACGGGCCGCGGTCCAGGTGCTCAAGTTTGCGGATGAGGGCTCCGGCCACGGTGGTGGGGGTGCCGCAGACCGCGGCCGTGGGGTGCAGGGCGTTGATCAGGGCCAGGCAGGTGGGCACATGGCCTTCCACCTCGGTCAGTTCGGCCTTCACGTCCGAGGCCAGATGCCAGACGTTCGGCAGTTCCAGGATGAACGGCTCGCTGTGCGCATTCATGGCCTCGGAGAAGGGCGCCAGCTGCGTGGTGAGCGACTGGATGGCAATGTCGTGCTCATGCCGCTGCTTCTCGGACCCGGCCAGCACGCGCTCGGCAAACTCCATCGGCGAGCCGGCCATCCCCTCGGCGTCGCGCCGGTCCAGGGTCCCGGCCAGGACGCGCGCCTGAGCCGTGCGGCCCTCGACCTGGATCAGCATTTCGGGGGTGGATCCCACCAGCCCGTCCACGCCATAGGTCCAGCATTCGCGGTACCGGACCGCGAGCTGGCGCAGGATCTCGGCGGCGTCCACGCCGTCGGGCAGGGTGGCCACAATGTCCCTCGCCAGGACCAGCTTCTCCAGCGCCCCGGTGCGGATTTCGGCGACGCCCTCGGCAACGGCGGCCATCCAGTCGGCCTCGGTGAGGGACCCGGTGCTGAGCTTGGCTTCCCGCGACGGCGTCTGCCCCGGCGCCGCTGCGCCGTCCACGTCGAGCCAGCGCCGCAGGGCGGCGCGGGCGCCCGCCTCGGTGAGCTCGCCGTCGTCGAACGTGAGCTGGGTGAGCCAGGCTTTCCCGTCGCGCAGGCCCACCACGATTTCGGGGACGATCAGCCGGGAGGCGTGTTCGGAAACTTTGGAGAAGGCGAAGGAGCCGAAGGCGACCGGGCCGGTGCCGGGGCAGCCGACGGCGTCGGTGATGTCCGCCTCGAGGACCAGGTGCCGCCACCAGATGTCCGCCTCGAGGAACCGCTCGGGGCCGGTGGCGCTGAACCGGGCCACCTCGCCGAAGCCGACCAGGCCGGCCTCGCGTCGCGTCCAGCAGAGTACGTCGTCACGGACCAGAAACGACGGCAGCCCCCCGGGGAACGAATCGGCATCGAGGGGGACTGTCAGGGTCCTGATAATTCTGGTATGGAACGCGCTCGTCATGATGAGATAACACTACTCCCGCCTCGCGCCGCGCCCCGGCCCGGCCCGTGGTTAGGGGGTGCGTCGAAGATTTGAGACAATAACGGGGTGAACCGAGCATCCTTGGATAAGCGTCCGGACGAAGTAGCCACGATGTTTGACGACGTCGCCCCCAAATACGACGTCGTCAATGACGTCCTGTCCATGGGACAGACGCGCCGTTGGCGCAGGGTCGTCGTTGAAGCCATGGATGTGAAGCCCGGCCAGCGCGTGCTGGACCTGGCCGCCGGAACCGGCACGTCCAGCGAGCCGTACGCCGACGCCGGCATCGACGTGATCGCCTGCGATTTCTCCCTCGGCATGCTCAAGGTCGGCAAGCGCCGCCGCCCGGACATCGATTTCATCGCCGGTGACGCCACCCGCCTGCCGTTCGCGGACAACACCTTCGACGCCAGCACCATCTCCTTTGGCCTGCGCAACGTCAACGAGCCCAAGAAGGCCCTTGCCGAGATGCTCCGGGTCACCAAGCCCGGCGGCCGCCTGGTCATCGCCGAGTTCTCCCAGCCGGTGGTGCCGCTCTGGCGCACCATGTACACCGAGTACCTGATGCGCGCGCTGCCCGCGATCGCCGTCAAGGTCTCCTCCAACCCGGACGCCTACGTCTACCTTGCCGAATCCATCCGCGCCTGGCCGGACCAAGACCACCTCGCCGCCTGGTTGCAGGAAGCCGGCTGGGAGTCCGTCACGTACCGCAACCTCAGCGGCGGCATCGTCGCCGTCCACCGCGCCCAGAAGCCCGCGGGCCCGGCTGCCGGACCCGCTGCGGGCGCCTCCGCGCTTGCCAACCACACCGGCCCCGTGGCCAAGCTGCGCCGCAACATCACCCGGCCCGAACGTTAGCCGACAGCTGCCGTGAAAGTACTGATCGTCGGCGCTGGTCCGGCAGGATCCACCGCCGCGTTCTACCTTGCCCAGGCCGGCCTCGACGTCACGGTGCTGGAGAAGACAAGCTTTCCGCGGGAAAAGGTCTGCGGCGACGGGCTGACCCCGCGCGCGGTCCGGGAGATCCAGAAGCTTGGCCTGCCGCACCCCGAAAGCGAGGGCTGGCGGCGGAACAAGGGCCTGCGGCTCATTGCCGGCGGCCGCACCATCGAACTTCCCTGGCCCGAGGTCTCCGACTTCCCGCAGTACGGCCTGATCCGCACCCGCCTCGGCTTCGACGAGGAGCTGGCCCGGCACGCGCAGTCGGCCGGCGCCGTCGTGCTGGAACGCCACAGCGTCACCGAGGCGCTGCGCTCCGAGGACGGCCGGGTCACCGGCGTCCGCGCCGCGCTGCTTGACGACGCTGGCCGCAAGACCGGCGAAACGCGGGACTTTAATGCGGACGTCGTCCTCGCCGCGGACGGGAACTCGACCCGCACCGCCGTCTCGCTCGGCATCCACAAGCGCGATGACCGCCCCCTGGGTGTGGCCGTCCGCACCTACTTTACGAGCCCGCGGCACGACGACGACTGGATGGAAGGCTGGCTGGAGCTTCCGGGCCGCGACGGCAAGCTGCTGCCCGGCTACGGCTGGGTATTCGGCGTCGGCGACGGCACCTCCAACGTGGGCCTGGGCATCCTGAACTCGTCCAAGGAATTCGGCAAGCTGGACTACAAGCAGGTGCTGCGCGAGTGGACCGCCGCGATGCCCGCGGACTGGGGTTTCACGCCGGAGAACCAGGTGGGCGAGATCCGCGGCGCCGCGCTGCCGATGGGCTTCAACCGCACCCCGCACTATTCGCCGGGCCTGCTGCTGCTGGGCGACGCCGGCGGCATGGTCTCCCCGTTCAACGGCGAGGGCATCTCCTACGCCATGGAATCGGCCCGTTTCGCGGCCGAGTTCATCATCGACACCGCGGCGCGCTCCGCCTCGGCGGCCTGGAACGGGGCCGACGCCGACGCCCACCTCGCCGGCTACGCCGACTTCGTAAGGGATCAGTGGGGTTCGCACTTCACCCTGGGCCGGGCCTTTGCTGCCGTGATCGGCAGGCCGGCCGTGATGAAACTGGCGCTCCGGACGGGCATGCCCCTTCCGGTGCTGATGAAGTTCGTCGTCCGGCTGCTGGCCAACCTGACCGACCCCTCGGCCAAGGGGATCGAGGACCGGATGATCCGGGTCCTGGAAGCCCTGGTCCCGGCCACCTCCAATACCCGGCCCGTTCCAGACTCAAATCCGCGGATTCCGCAACAAAAAGTTAGGGTTAACCCGTGACCAACTCTGCAGACCAAAGCTGGACGCACGCCGGACACGGCCTGCCGGGCTCCGAACCCAGCCTCAACACCACCGCCATCGCCACCGGACTGCAGCTGCCGGCCGGTTTTGCGGCCATCGCCGGGGACCCGGAACTCGGCCCGGCCATCACCACGAACCTCGCGCGCGTGGAGAAGAAACTGCGCGAGGCCATCGCCAACTCGGATCCGCTGGCTGACGCAACGTCGCGCCACCTCGTGGAAGCCGGCGGCAAACGCATCCGGCCGCTGCTGACCCTGCTCTGCGCCCACCTGGGTGATGCCTCGCTGCCGGCCGTGGTGCAGGCCGCCGTCGTCGTCGAACTGACGCACCTGGCCACCCTGTACCACGACGACGTGATGGACTCCGCCCCGTTCCGCCGCGGCGCCCCCACCGCGCACGAGGTCTGGGGCAACTCCGTTGCCGTGCTGACCGGCGACCTCATCTTCGCCCGGGCCTCCATCCTGGTCTCCGAGCTCGGTTCGCGGGCGCTCGGCATCCAGGCCCGCACCTTCGAGCGGCTCTGCCTGGGCCAGTTGCACGAGACCGTGGGGCCGCGCCCGGACGAGGACCCGGTGGCGCACTACCTCTCGGTGATCGCGGACAAGACCGGTTCGCTGGTGGCGGCCTCCGGCCAGCTCGGTGCGATCTTCTCGGGAGCGGATGAATCCTACGAGGCGCTGCTGGTGGAGTACGGCGAAAAGGTCGGCGTCGCCTTCCAGCTCGCCGACGACGTCATCGACGTCACCGGCGTCAAGGTCAAGTCCGGCAAGTCCCCGGGCACCGACCTGCGCGAGGGCGTGCCGACGCTGCCTGTCCTGCTGCTGCGCAAGGCCGCGGCCGACGGCGACCAGTCCGCCGTGGAGCTGCTGCAGCTCATCGATGGCGACCTCAGCTCCGACGAGGCCCTCGCCGCCGCCGTCGCCGGGCTGCGCGAACACCCCGTCACCGCCGAGTCCTGGGTTGTGGCGCGGGCCTGGGCCGACGAGGCCATTGCCGCCCTCGCGCCGCTGCCCGCGGGCGTGGTAAAGGATTCGCTGACCAGCTTCGCGCACGCCGTGGTGGACCGCAGCAGCTAGCGGTATCCCGCCTGGGTCTTAAACCGGAATGGCCCCGGTTCCTCACAACGTTACGAGTCGTCCGTTGTGCGGAACCGGGGCCATTTCTCCGTTCGCATCAGATTCACCGGAGGCATTTGGTGACCCATGAACAACTTTATGACAGTCGTGTCATATTGTCTAGTGATTCTGTAAATTGCCTGTCACGGATTTGCTGGGTGGCCGGGGCGGGGGACTCTCCCCGGTTTTGGGCGCCGCGGACCTCGGATTACCGGCAAGTCGCGACGACCCGCCGTCGGGCGTCTCCGAAGTTGGGGAGAAGCAGCCCGCCAGTTGTCCACATAGCAGCCGGGCAGCCTCCCCGCTGTGGGTGTGGGCAGGTCTGCTGGACGCATGGATGTCACGACCTACATGAAATTTGCCGGCTCGGTCGCACGGACCGGAACGCTGCTTCAGGCTGGGTTCTCGGAACGGAGTATCCGCAACTTGCTTACCTCCGGGGAAATACTGCGGTTGCGCCATGGTGTCGTTGCGTTGCCGGGTGCGGCGCCGGACCTGGTGGCCGCAGTCTTGGCTAATGGCTTGCTGTCCTGTGTCTCGGCGGCGGGACACCACAGGATCTGGAGACTCCACGAACCGGCGCAGCTGCACCTTTTCTGCCGCCATGGTTCGGCCTTCGGGGTGGTTGTCCACCGGGGCAGTGTGGTCCCGCCGGAGTTCCCGCGGCCCGTGGCTGGGCTGACGGATACTCTGCTGCACGCCCTGCGATGTCGGCCGCCCATGGAATCCGTGGTCATGGTGGAAAGCGCCCTCCTGCAGGGTCGAACCACTCTCGAATATCTCAGAGGGCATCTTCCCGGCAACCGCAACGGTTCGGCCCGGGCGGCGCTGGAATTGGTGGACGGTTCGGCAGGATCCGCGATCGAAGTTGTAGCCAGGCTCCTGTTCCGGAGCGAAGGGATCTTCACGCAGACCCAGGTCGATCTCCCGGGGATCGGGATCGTTGACTTCCTGCTGGAAGGGTTCCTCATTGTGGAGATCGATGGCGGCACGCATTTGGAACCGGCGCAGGTCAAGAAAGACCGTCGGCGCAACAACGCCAGCACCCTTACCGGGTACGCGGTGTTGAGGTATGGCTACCAGGACGTCGTTTTCAACCCGGAGAAGATCGTCGCGGAAGTGCGGCAGGTGCTGCGCGGCAGGGTCGTCCGCTGAATCTCCCCATGTTTGGTCAGCAAGGGCCGCAATGGACCGGCGGTTCTGCGCAACACGCCGGCCGGCCGGCTCAAACCTGGGGAAACTCGGCGCCCCGGGGCGTGGGCAGCCGGGAGGGGGCTCTAGTCCTCGTCCTCTTCGTTGAAGGCCCACTCGAACATGTCGAAGACAAACTCGGAGAAGGTGCCTTCCTCGCTCTTCCACTGGCCGCGGGCGTTGTTGCGGCGGTACACGATCGGGTCCGGGACGCTGAGATCGCCCACACGGAAGCCCCAGGTGAATTGTTCTTCCTCATCCTCGAGGAACATCAGGAAGCCCTCGTCGTCGACCTCAAGTTCCTCGGGGTCCCAGAAGTAGTGGTAGGCCTCCATCAGGTCCTCGCAGCCGCCGAGGGCCAGGTAGAACTCCCGGAGGACCAGCGGAACCTGGAACTGGTGCTCGGCCAGGGCCGCATCCAGCTCGTCTGCCGGCAGCCCGTCCTCTTCCTGCCATTCGTCTTCGAGATACTTCGGAACAAGCGCGCGGAACTTCTCGAGGAACATGTCAGTCATGCTCTTATCCTAGCTAATCCCGGGGTCCACTTTCGGCCGCGTCCAGGCCCAGACGGTGCCAGCCGCGGACCGCCAGCGGCACGTACCAGTGGCGCCGCCAGGCGGTTACGCGGAAGGCGAAAACCACGGCCGCCACCGCACTCGCCGTCACCGCGGTGAACACCCCGGAGACGGACAACGCCACCGTCAACGCGGCCCCCGCAAACGCCGGCAGGGCGTAGATGTCCTTGGGGTCGAAGAGCTGCGGCACTTCGTTGGCGGTGATGTCCCGCAGCAAGCCTCCGCCAACCGCCGTCGTGACCCCCAGGAGCACCGCCGCCACCGGGTGCATGCCCGCGGCGAGGGCCTTCAGGCTTCCGGTGATGCAGAACAGGGCCAGCCCGCCGGCGTCGAACAGGACCAGCAGCGAGGTGAAGCGCTGGACACTGGAGAACAGGAAATACACCAACACCGTGGCCAGCAGCGGGGGAGCGAGGTACGCCGGGTTGGTAAAGGCCGCCGGCGGGCCCGCGTTGATGATGATGTCGCGGATGACGCCGCCGCCCAGACTCACCACGGAGGCCAGCAGCAGGGACCCGACAATGTCGAACTGCTTCCGCGCCGCGAGCAGCGAACCGGAGACCGCGAAGAAGAAAACGCCGGCCAGGTCCAGCCAGACCATAACGAGGCTAAAGGAGAAGGTCATGGAGCGTCCCGGTCGGTTGCAGGGGGCGGATGGGGCGGCTCCAAGGTTACGCTAACGGCTATGAATAGCCCCATCATGATCGCCTGCGCCCACGGCACCTCCAGCACCCAGGGGGCCGCGGAGGTCAATGCCCTGCGGGCCGGGATCGCCGCGCTGCGCCCCGGGCTCGACGTCCGCGAAGCCTACGTCGATGTTCAGGACCCCGAGCTGCCGGCCGTGGTGGCGGGGCTCCCGGCGGGGGAAACCGCCGTCGTCGTGCCGCTGCTGCTGAGCGTGGGGTACCACGTCAAGGTGGACATCGCCCGGGCCGTGAAGAGCCGGCCGGGCACCCTCGCCGCGGCGCCGCTGGGCCCCGACCCGCGGCTCGCCGCGCTACTGGACCAGCGGCTGCGCGAGGCCGGAGTGACCGACAACGACGCCGTGATCCTCGCTGCCGCGGGATCTTCCGACGCCACCGCCGCGGAAAACGTCGAGGAACTCGCGGGCCAACTGCGCTCGCTCCGTTCCAACCGGATCGTGGCCGCATACGGCGCCTCGGCGACGCCGTCGGTGCCGGACGCCGTCGCCATGCTCCGCGAGGAGGCGGCGGGAGGCGCCGGCGCGGGGCTGTCCGCCGGAGCGGTGGACCTGGGCGGCCGCGTGGTCATCGCCTCCTACCTGCTCGCCCCGGGGTTCTTCCACGACCAGCTCGCCAAGGCCGGTGCCGACCTGATCACCGCACCGCTGCTGCCCTCCCCGGTGCTCGCCGAGATTGCTCTGGCGCGTTATGACGCGGCCGTCGCCGGCAGCGCTTCATGACGAAATGTTGCCCTAGGTGACCCCGCGTTTCTGACCCTTTGTGACGCCATTGCGGCCACCCCTACAGTCGATCCATGACTGATACAGCTCTAGCCGGAGCGTCCCCGGACCAGGCTGACGCAGGCCGCGCCAGACGACCCGCCCGCCCCGCGGCCAAGCCGCACGGGCAGTGGAAAGTGGACGGCACCGCCCCACTGAATGCCAACGAAACCTGGAAACAGGAAGACAACGGCCTCAACGTCCGCGAGCGTATCGAGTCCGTCTACGCCAAGCACGGCTTCGACTCGATCGACGGCACCGACCTGCACGGGCGCTTCCGCTGGTGGGGCCTCTACACCCAGCGCAAACCCGGCATCGACGGCGGCAAGACCGCCACGCTCGAGCCGCACGAGCTCGAGGACAAGTACTTCATGCTCCGCGTCAGGATCGACGGCGGCGCCCTCAGCACCGAACAGCTGCGCGTTATCGGCCAGATCTCCGTGGACTTCGCCCGCGGCTCGGCCGACCTCACCGACCGGCAGAACATCCAGCTGCACTGGATCCGGGTCGAGGACGTGCCGGAAATCTGGCGCCGCCTCGAATCCGTGGGTCTGTCCACCACGGAGGCCTGCGGTGACGTGCCCCGCGTCATCCTTGGCTCCCCGGTCGCCGGCATCGCCAAGGACGAGATCATCGACCCGACGCCGCTGATCCACGAGCTCGCCGAACGGTTCATTGGCGACCCGGAGCTCGCCAACCTGCCGCGCAAATTCAAAACCGCCATCACCGGCCACCCCAGCCAGGACGTGGTCCATGAGATCAACGACGTCGCCCTGGTGGGACTGGTCCACCCCGAGCTCGGTGCCGGCTACGACCTCTGGGTGGGCGGCGCCCTCTCCACCAATCCGATGCTGGGCAAGCGGCTCGGCGCCTTCGTCCGGCCGGACCAGGCCGCCGACGTCTGGCTCGGAGTCACCAGCATCTTCCGCGACTACGGGTACCGGCGGATGCGCACCAAGGCCCGGCTGAAGTTCCTGCTGGCCGACTGGGGGACGGAGAAGTTCCGCCGGGTCCTCGAAGACGAATACCTCGGCTACAAACTCTCCGACGGTCCCGCGGCGCCTAAGCCCGCCACCCCCGGCGACCACGTCGGTGTGCACGAGCAGAAAGACGGGAAGTTCTTCATTGGCGCCACCCCGGTGGCCGGCCGGCTCTCCGGCAGCCAGCTTGTGAGACTCGCCGACACCCTGGAGGCCCGCGGCTCGCAGCGGCTGCGCACCACGCCGCACCAGAAGCTCGTGGTCCTCGACGTGCCCAAGGACGAGGTGGAACCGCTCGTGGCCGAACTTGACGCCCTCGGCCTCTCCGCCCGGCCGTCGGTGTTCCGCCGCGGCACCATCGCCTGCACCGGCATCGAGTTCTGCAAACTCGCCATCGTGGAAACCAAGGTCACCGCCGCCACCGCCGTGGCCGAGCTGGAACGCCGCCTCGCCGACCTGGTCGAAACCGGACAGCTTCCGCAGGCCCTGTCGCTCCACATCAACGGCTGCCCCAACTCCTGCGCCCGGATCCAGACCGCGGACATCGGCCTCAAGGGCATGATGCTTCCCACGCCCGACGGCGACCCCACCCCGGGTTTCCAGGTCCACCTGGGCGGCGGGCTGGCTTCGGACAGCCGCGAGGAAGCGGGTCTGGGACGCACGGTGCGCGGTCTCAAGGTCACAGCCGAAGAGCTGCCCGACTATGTGGAGCGTGTGGTCCGGAAATTCGTGTCCGACCACGTCGAGGGCCAGACCTTCGCCGAGTGGGCCTTCGCCGCCGATGAGGGTGATCTGCAATGACGGCGGCCCTCCGTTCCCGCGACGAGCTCAAGGCCCTCGCCACGACGGGTGCCGCCGAGCTCGGCTGGGACGCCCCGGCTGGCGAGGTCATCGCCTGGGTGGCCCGCAACTTCGAGCTGCCCGCTGTCGCCGTCGCCTGCTCCATGGCGGACGCGGTCCTCCCGGCGCTGGTCGCGGACCAGCTCCCCGGCGTCGACGTACTGTTCCTCGAAACCGGCTACCACTTCCCGGAAACCCACGCCACCCGCGACGAAGTGGCCGCGAGCCTGCGCGTCAACGTCGTCGACGTGCTGCCGGAGACCACCGTGGAGCAGCAGGACCGGCTCCTGGGCAAGGACCTCTTCGCCCGCGACCCCGCCCAGTGCTGCGCCCTGCGCAAGGTGGCGCCGTTGCGCCGCACCCTCGCCGGCTACGAGCTCTGGTTCACCGGAGTCCGCCGCGACGAGGCCCCCACCCGCACCAACACCCCGCTGGTCACCTGGGACGAAGCCAACGGCCTGGTCAAGGTCAACCCGGTGGCGGCCTGGAGCTTCGACCAGCTGGTGCAGTACTCCGATGACAATCTCCTGCCCGTCAACCCGCTGCTTCCCCAGGGCTACCCGTCCATTGGCTGCCAGCCCTGCACCCGCAAGGTGGCGCCCGGCGAGGACCCCCGCGCCGGACGCTGGGCAGGAACCGACAAGACAGAATGCGGACTACACGTATGAGCACTCAAATCACCAACGAGGACCTGGAGCTGTCCGGGATGGACCATGACGCTACTGAGACGCCGATTGCCGCCCCGGGAGTGGCATCGGTCCTGTCGGAGCCGCGCGCTGGGCTGATCGAAGATCAGCCGCGCGGCGCAGGGGCGGGGGCGGCAATCGGCGTCGCAGCGCCGGCCCGCCTCTCGTCCCTGGACACGCTCGAGTCCGAGGCCATTCACATCATCCGCGAGGTGGTTGCCGAGTTTGAGAAGCCGGCGCTGCTTTTCTCCGGCGGCAAGGATTCTGTGGTGATGCTGCACCTGGCTACGAAGGCGTTTTGGCCCGGGAAGGTGCCGTTCCCGGTGCTGCATGTGGACACCGGGCATAACTTCCCGGAGGTGATCGCGTTCCGTGACCGGACGGTGGAACGGCTGGGCCTCAGGCTCGTCGTCGGCAGTGTCCAGGAGTTCATCGACTCGGGCGAGCTGGCCGAACGCGCGGACGGAACCCGCAACCCGCTGCAGACCGTGCCGTTGCTGGACGCGATCCAGCGCAACAAGTTCGACGCCGTCTTCGGCGGCGGCCGCCGGGACGAGGACAAGGCCCGGGCCAAGGAACGGATCCTGAGCCTGCGCGACGAGTTCGGCCAGTGGGACCCCCGCAACCAGCGCCCCGAGCTGTGGAACCTCTACAACGGCCGGCACACCGTGGGCCAGCACGTCCGCGCGTTCCCGATCAGCAACTGGACCGAACTGGATGTGTGGCGCTACATCGAGCGCGAGAACATCGAGCTGCCGGGCCTGTACTACGCCCACCAGCGCGAGGTCTTCGCCCGCGACGGCATGTGGCGCGCGGTCGGCGAGGTCTCCCGGCCGCGCGAGAATGAGCAAGTCATCACCAAGACGGTCCGCTACCGGACCGTCGGCGACATGTCCTGCACCGGCGCCGTGGAATCCGCGGCCGCCACCGTTCGCGACGTCGTCATTGAAGTCGCAGCCTCCACCATCACCGAACGTGGGGCCACTCGGGCCGATGACCGGATCTCCGAGGCCGCCATGGAAGACCGCAAGAAGGACGGCTATTTCTAATGAGCACCACCGCAACTGTGCCTGAATCCGCCGCAGCAAGCCTCGGGCTCTCATCCGCTTCACTGTTTAGGTTCGCGACTGCCGGCTCGGTCGACGACGGCAAGTCCACCCTGGTGGGCCGGCTGCTGCACGACTCGAAGGCGATCCTTTCCGACCAGCTCGACGCCGTTGCCCGCACCTCCGCGGACCGTGGCTTCGGCGGGGCCGGCGCAGTCGGTGTTCAAGCGATTGACCTGGCGCTGCTGACCGACGGCCTGCGGGCCGAGCGGGAACAGGGCATCACCATCGACGTCGCCTACCGCTATTTCGCCACGGACCGGCGCAGTTTTATCCTCGCGGACTGCCCCGGGCACGTGCAGTACACCAAGAACACCGTCACGGGCGCGTCCACCGCGGACGCCGTCGTCGTGCTCATCGACGCCCGCAAGGGTGTCCTGGAGCAGACCCGGCGGCATCTGTCCGTGCTGCAACTGCTGCGTGTGGCCCACGTGGTCGTGGCCGTGAACAAGATCGACCTGGTGGATTTCAGCGAGGACGTGTTCCGCGGGATCGAGGCCGACGTGCAGAAGGTCGGCCGCGAACTGGGGCTCGGCGCCGATGGCATCACCGACCTCCTGGTCATCCCCGTTTCCGCGCTCGACGGCGACAACGTCGTCGACCGCTCGGACCGCACCCCCTGGTACCGGGGCCCGGCGCTGCTGGAGGTCCTCGAGACGCTGCCCGCCGCCGACGAACTCGAAAGCCACCTGGAGAGCTTCCGTTTCCCGGTCCAGCTGGTCATTCGGCCGCAGGGTGCACTGGCGCCCGACGCCGTCGCCGGCGGACTCGACGTCGAGAATTACCGTGACTACCGGGCCTACGCCGGACAAATCACCGAAGGCTCGGTACAGGTGGGGGATCAGGTCAGTGTCCTGACCCCGGGCCAGGCGCCGCGCACCACCACCGTCACCGGGATCGACTTTGCGGGCCGCGGACTTACCGAGGCCGTGGCACCGCAGTCCGTAGCGCTCCGGCTCGCGGACGAGTTCGACGTCGCCCGCGGCGACACGATCGCGGCCGCGGGGCCCGCCGGGGGCGAAATACCGGGCTCCTCCGCCGACCTGTACGCGGCGCTGTGCTGGCTCTCGCCCAAGCCGCTCCGCGAGGGCGCGAAGGTCTTGGTGAAGCACGGCACCCGCACGGTCCAGGCCTTGGTCCGCAACGTGACGGGCAAGGTGGACCTCGCCAACTTCCAGCTTGAGCCCACCAGCACGCTGGAGCTCAATGACATCGGCCACGCCCAGCTCCGGCTCGCAGCGCCGCTGCCGCTGGAAAACTATCTGCACCACCGGCGGACCGGGGCCTTCCTGGTGATCGACCCGCAGGACGGCAACACGCTTGCCGCCGGGCTCGTCAAGGACCACCCGGGCGACCACGAGGACGAGCGCTACTCGATCTGAGGCTGACCGGTCCGGGACGCCGTCCTGCTGTTCTAGGCTTTGCGATAGCTCAAACCGGCGCCCTTGGATACCCTGCTGAGTAGAGGCGCTGCGCGTTGATCCGAGGGGGAGCGGTTGGAAGACCATGATTCCGTTGTTGCCAGGTCCCTGGAGCAGTACAGTGTTCTGCTGCCCCGGCTGAATGCGGCTTCGGACGCGATCGGGGATGCCATCCGCGCCCGGCTCCGCGACGATGGTCTCAACCACCACACCGTGCAGGCCCGGGTCAAGGACCCAGGCTCGGTCAAGGAAAAGCTGGACCGCCTCACCGCCGACGGCAGATTCAAATACGAGCGCGGGCTCGAGCAGCTCGATGACCTCATCGGTGTCCGGATCATCATGTTCCTGGAACCCGACATCGCGGACGTTGCCACGGCGCTGAAGGGGCAATTCGACTGCCGCGAGGACGACGACAAGACCAGCTCCCAGCGGCGGAACGGCCAGATCGGTTACGCCGGCCGGCACCTCGTCCTCGAAGTCCCTGCCGGCAACGTGCCGGTGGGCTGCCACACGTTCATCGGGGAGCGCTTCGAAGTCCAGATCCGGACGGTGCTGCAGCACGCCTGGGCGGCCTTCGAGCATGACATCCGGTACAAGGGACTCGCGGAGGCCAACGCGGAAGTGGACCGGGCGTTCACCATGGCGTCGACCCTGATCGAACTCGCCGACGCCCAGTTCTCGGCAATCAACGACATCGTCAAACGCCGCCAGGCCGAAAGCACGGCCGAGTTCGCCGCGAATCCCGCCACCGAGCTCACCGGGGACATCCTCCACGACATGCTTGCGCGGCTGCTCCCCGAACACCCCCGAAGCCAGGCCCGGCAGTACGGCTGGCTGGGGGACGTGCTGGCGGCCAATGGGGTGCGGACCGTGGCCGACGCCGAGGAGCTGTTCGGTGCCGCCGACTGGTCCGGCGTGGCGAAGCGGATGGACTATAAATTCCCCGCCGGCCACGTCCGGATTGCCGACGACTTCCTGCTCAAGACGTGGGGAACGGACTACATTGCGCGGACCAAGTCCCTGGGCGGCGACCCCAAACGGGAGGCGAAGCTGACGTACCGGCTGGAGCGGATGCAGGACTGAGCCTGCCGCACCCGAAACAATCAGGTGCCCGGCGGCCGGTACTTGATCTGCTCGGCCTTGGCCAGTGCTTCCATTGTTTCGTCGACCGTCAGGAGCACGGTCGTCTCGAAGGAGCTAAGTGCGCCGCCTCCGCTGATTGCGAGTGCAACGGCGGCCATGGATACGTTGTCCGGCGCCTCCCACAGGTTGTAGCCGTCGTGGGAGCCAAAGGCATACCAGAAGCCGTGGAGCTTCCCGCCCACCGATTCGATGTAGGCCTGGGCGGCCTTCCTGCGGTCCTCCGGTTTGCTGATCAGTCTCGCCCAAGTCTCGGGTGTGTAGCTGAACTTCGACAGATAGAGGGGCATCGTCTCGTCCTTTCCTGCGTGTCCCGGTTCAGTAAGAATGGCAGTCGGCTGCGTGGCCAGCAATGGCCGCGGGGCTCGTCAAAGCCGGCCAAGTCGCCGCAACGGTCGTCCCTTGCCACCCGGCCCCCGGCGGACCATCATCGTCGTGGGAGGGCAGAGCGTTGGAAGCCATCAACAGCCGTCTCTTCAGCTGGGCATCGATCCTGGACGACGAGACCCGCAGGCAGGCCCTCGCCACGGCCCAGTTGCCCATCATCTACCCGCACCTGGCGCTGATGCCGGACGCCCACCTGGGCAAGGGGGCCACCGTGGGCTCCGTCATCCCCACCGTGGGCGCGATCATCCCGGCCGCCGTGGGCGTGGACATCGGTTGCGGCATGATCGCCGTCCGCACCCAGTATGCGCACAAGGAGCTGCCCAGGGACCTGCAGCGGCTGCGCGAGGCAATCGAGCGCGCCATTCCCTTGTCCGCCGGCCACTTCAACCGCAGGATCTCCGCCACCGCCGGACCCCGGCTCGCCGAGTTGCGGCGGCTGGCGGCGAAAGCGGGCTTTGACCCGGCCAAGTACGCGGCGAACTGGGAGCTGCAGCTTGGCTCGCTGGGCTCGGGCAACCACTTCATCGAGGTGTGCGTGGATGAGAACGCCGCGGTGTGGCTGTTCCTGCATTCGGGCTCCCGCGGGGTGGGCAACAAGATCGCGCAGCGGCACATCGCCGAAGCCCGGAGCATGGCCCTGCGCCGGCACATCGCCCTGCCGGACCGGGACCTGGCCTACCTCGAGGAAGGCACCCCCGAGTTCGTCCGGTACCTCCGGGAACTGCGTTGGGCGCAGCACTTCGCCTTGCTGAACCGTGAGGAAATGATGGACCGGGTGGTCCAGCAATTCGAGTCCTGGGTCGGCGGCCCGGTCCGGGAACTCGAACGGATCAACTGCCACCACAACTTCACCGCGCAGGAAACGCATTACGGTAAGTCCGTCTGGGTCTCGCGCAAGGGCGCGATCAGAGCCCAGGCCGGGGATCCCGGGCTGATTCCCGGGTCCATGGGCACGGCGTCCTACATCGTCGTCGGGCGGGGGAACCAGGCGTCGCTGAACTCCGCACCGCACGGCGCCGGCCGGGAGTATTCCCGCACCGCCGCGCGGAAAGCGTTTTCGCTCGCGCAGCTGAAGACCGCCATGCAGGGCATCGAATTCCGGCCCCGCGAGGCCTTCATCGACGAGATCCCGGCCGCATACAAGCCCATCGACCTGGTGATGCGCGACTCTACTGACCTGGTCAGGGTGCGGCACAAGCTCCAGCAGCTCGTGAACATCAAAGGCGACTGAGCCCCGGCCGGGTGCGAATGCAGGCTCCGCATATGACGCTGCATGAACTTGCGTGACCCCGGGTTTCCGCACCATTGAACCCGGTTCGTGACCCTCCCTAGGGTGAGTCCATGACTACTCCGGAACGGTTCAACAGCCCCTTCCTCAGGGCACTCCAGGGGCGATGTCGCCGGCGCTGACCACCCGCCCGGCCCACCCGCACCCCACGAACAGGATCCTCCCATGTCATCCACGCCCAAGAACCCCACCCCCGGCACCACCCGGATCGTCGCCGGCGAATCGGCCAAGCCGAAACGCAGGCGCACCGTCGAAATCGGCGTCGCCGTCGGCCTCGCCCTGCTGATCGGCGCCGGCGCAGCCGTCGCCTCGACGGTGTCCCGCACCAACGACGCCGGTGCAGCACCGGCCGCCGGCACCGCCCCGGCGGCGGAACTGCGGCTCGGCTACTTCGGCAACATCACCCACGGCCCGGCCCTGATTGGCGTCACCAAGGGGTTCATCGCCAAGGAACTGGGCCAAACCAAACTCAGCACACAGGTCTTCAACGCCGGCCCCGCCGCGATCGAAGCGCTCAACGCCGGCGCGATCGACGCGACCTACATCGGCCCCAACCCGGCGATCAACTCCTACGTGAAGAGCAAAGGCGAATCCATCAGCATCATCGCCGGCGCCACGGCCGGCGGTGCGCAACTGGTGGTCAAACCCGGCATCAACTCGGCCGCCGACCTCAAAGGCAAGACGCTCGCCTCGCCGCAGCTCGGCGGCACCCAGGACGTGGCCCTGCGCGCCTGGCTCGGCCATCAGGGGTTCAAGACCTCCACAGACGGCAGCGGCGACGTCACGATCAACCCAACCGAGAACGCCCAGACCCTCAAACTCTTCCAGGACGGCAAGCTCGACGGCGCCTGGCTGCCGGAGCCGTGGGCGTCACGCCTGGTGCTCCAGGCCGGCGCGACGGTCCTGGTCGATGAGAAGGACCTGTGGGAGAAGGGCGAGTTCGTCACCACCGTCCTGATCGTCAACAAGACGTTCGCGGCCGAGCACCCGGCCACCGTGCAGGCGCTCCTCAAGGGCCATGTTGAATCCGTCGACTGGCTGAACGCGGCTCCCGCCGCCGAGAAAGCCACCGTCCTCAACGACGCACTCAAGGCAGCCGCCGGCAAGGCGCTGCCGGCCGACGTCATCGACCGGTCCCTGAAAAACATCGTCTTCACCACCGACCCGCTCGCCGGGACCTACAAGAAACTGCTCCAGGACGGCGTCGACGCCGGAACCACCAAGCAGGCTGACATTAACGGCATCTTCGACCTCACGTCGCTCAACAGTGTCCTGGGCGAGACTGCGGCCGGCAAAAAGATCTCCGCCGGAGGGCTAGGCAAGGACTAGCTCCCTAGCCTCCAGCCACCCGCCACAACAGTAAGGACCCGACCATGCCAGTCGTACTGGAAAACCTGGGCAAGCGCTTCGGCGACGGCGCCCCGGTACTGGACGACGTCAATGCCGCCATCGGGCAGGGCGAATTCGTCGCCCTGCTCGGTGCGTCCGGCTGCGGCAAGTCCACCCTGCTCAACATCATGGCGGGACTGGAAGCCCCGACGTCGGGCGCGCTCGAAGTGCCCAGCGACGGCGCGGCGTTCATGTTCCAGGACGCGGCACTCTTCCCGTGGCTGACCGCGCGGGAAAACATCGAGCTGGCCCTGAAGCTGCGAGGCATCGGGAAAGCCGAGCGCAGGATCCGGGCGGGGGAGCTGCTGGACCTGGTGCACCTGGGCGGCGCCGGCGGCAAACGGCCCCACGAACTCTCCGGCGGGATGCGCCAGCGGGTATCCCTGGCCCGTTCCCTGGCCCAGGACCGGCAACTGCTCCTCATGGACGAGCCCTTCGCGGCCCTGGACGCGATAACCCGCGACCTGCTCCACGACGAACTGGAACGGATCTGGAAGGAAACCGGCCGCACCATCGTCTTTGTCACGCACAACGTCCGGGAAGCCGTCCGCCTGGGCCAGCGCGTGCTGCTGCTCTCCTCCCGGCCCGGCCGCGTGGTGCGCGAATGGCAGGTCAGCGAGGAACACCGCACCGACGCCGGCCTGGCCGGCCAGCTCACCGGCGAAATTACCGCCCGGCTGCGAGAGGAAATCCGTCGCCATGCCAAATAGCCAACTTCCCGTGGCGGAAGCTCCGGCCGAGACCCGCAAGGTCACCGCCGCCCTGACCCGTTCCTCCAGCGGAAAGGAAGACCTGCGCGAGCTCGAAGCAGGCCTCGATTCCCTGCAGTCCGACGCCCTCCGCAGGGCCCGTATCGACTGGGGCCGGATCCTGCTGCCGGTGGCTGCGCTCGCGGTGCTGGTGATCCTCTGGCAGTTGTACGTATCCCTCGGTTTCAAGCGGCGCGACGTCGTGCCCGGGCCGCTGGATGTCATCGGCCAGGTCGGCACCCTCTGGAGCGAAGGCAAGCTGCAGGAGGCTGTCTGGACCTCGCTGCAGCGCGGCGTGCTGGGCTTCCTGATCAGCGTGGTCATTGCCACGCCGGTGGGGCTCGTGCTGGCGCAGGTGGCACCCTTGCGGCGCGCCTTCGGGCCGCTGATCTCGGGCCTGCAAGTCCTGCCGTCTGTGGCCTGGGTGCCGGCCGCCATTCTTTGGTTTGGGATCACTGATGCCACCGTGTATTTCGTGGTGTTCATGGGTGCCATCCCGTCGATCATCAACGGGCTGGTCTCGGGCGTCGACCAGATTCCACCGCAGTACCGCAGCGTCGGAAAAGTACTGGGGGCTTCCCGACTCCAGTTGGCCCTGCAGATCATCCTGCCGGCGGCCCTGCCGGGCTACCTCGGCGGCCTCAAACAGGGATGGGCGTTCTCCTGGCGCTCGCTCATGGCCGCGGAAATCATCGCCGTTGGCGGCACCATCGGCTTCGGCCTCGGCTCGATGCTGGACCAGGGCCGCGTCCTCTCCGACATGACCATCGTCATGTCCGCCATCCTGCTGATCCTCGGCGTCGGGATCCTGATCGAACTGCTGGTGTTCGCCCCGATCGAGAAGCGCCTGCTCCGCCGCCGCGGCCTCCTCGCCGGCAGCACCCGTTAGGTCTCTGGCGCCCCAGACTGAACAAGAAAGCCCGACGGCGATACTCGCCGTCGGGCTTTCTGGTGTCGTGGTGGTGAGGTACTAGCGACGCGTCAACGTGCCGCAGCCGCTGACTTCGAAGCCACTAGTTCCGGCGGGGACGGTGACGATCGTTCTGGCCGCACCGTAGTAATTGTCGATGATATCGCTCAACGTACCCCGGAAACCGCGGAGCGTGGCCCAGTAGCAGGACTTCCCTGCCCCGTAGCCGTAGTAGGTGCCCGGCAGGATATCGATGCCGACGCGGTAGGTGCCGTCGGTAGTGATCCGGCTGGACCGGGCGCCGGTGGACGGGACGGTCGTCCAGGAGCCGCAGCCGTCCGAGCTGAATCCAACATCTCCTGGAACGATCTGGACGTAAGTCCGCGCCGATCCATAGTTGTTGGCCTTGATCTGGCTGAGTTTTCCGGAGAAGCCGCTGAGCCTCTCCCAGTAGCATCCACTGCCCGTCCCCGTAGCTTTGTACAGGCCTGGCCTGATGTTGACTCCGACACGGTACGTGCCGTCGCCGCGAAGCACGGTGACAGCCCAGACGGGAAGCTTTATTGCTGCACTAGAGGCGGCCCGGGTTTCGTAATAAGGCCTGGCCGCCCAGACTTTCACGGAAATGGACCGACCGTTGTCCGCTGCAGCCACCCTGTAGGTGCGGTACCTGGCGCCGGGGATGGAAGCTCCATTGCGGTACCACTGGTATGCGAAGGACGTCGGAGCCGGAGCAAAGCTACCAGGCGCCGCTGTCAGCGTGCCGCCCAGCCCGCGCCCGCCACTGATTCTCGGGACGGACCTGACCGTCATGAGCGCCTTACCAACCACCACGGATTTGGTGACGGCGGTGCGGGCGGCATAGCCCGGTTTCGTGACGGTCACCTTCACAGCGACCCGAGCGCCGACGTGGCCGCCGCCGAGTCGCAGGGCGGACCCCGTAGCTCCCCTGAGAGCGACGCCGTTCCGGTACCACTGGTATCGGATGGTCGAACCGGCAGTCCAACCCTGAGAAACTCTCACCGTCTGCCCATAGCGGTGGGTTCCGGTTACCGTGAGCGACCGGGTGGCCGCGATGGTTCCGGCAGCAATCGACCGGGCGGCGGAGTAGCGGTCCAGCGTTGTGAAGCCAGGCTTGGCTGCACGCACCCTGACCTTGAGCGTCTTCCTGTAGTCGAGTGCAGTTGTGGCGTAGGTGCGGCCGACTGCGCCAACGATGGCTCCCGTTCCGCGATACCACTGATAGGACAGCGTGGCCCCGGTCGGCGCCCACGTGCCGGCATTGGCGCTCTGCAACTGGCCCACTTTCGCTACACCGCTGACTGTCGGAACCGGCGCGGCCACAAAGCTTCCGTTGCCGGCGGTGACTTGGGCGGAAGTGAGTTCCACTGAGGTGAAGCCCGGTGCGGAGAGCATCACCTTGGCCCACAGCTTCTGTGCGACATCGGCGGCCGCGACAGTGTAGCTCGGCCCCGTCGCACCAGTGATGGGGTCAAGTCCGCGGTACCACTGGTAGCCGATTGCTGCACCTTGGACGGCGGCGTCGCTCCACGTCGGTGCGCTCAGCGACAGCGCTTGCCCGACGACGGGTTTGCCGGCTACGGCGTTGTTCCAGCTGACCCCCGCGAAAGTTCCCGGACGAACCGTTACCGGCGTCGCCGCCAGCTCGGTGCCGGGTCCCTGGGCCTCCAGTGAGGCCATCACCGTCAGTTGGACCGATTTGCCTGCCATGGACGGGTCAAGGTGCAGCACGTCAGCTTCACCAACCGCGTGGTCGGCGGCTTGAACTGTGACACCTTCGACGATCCAGCTGTACTTGATCCAGCCGGCGCCGTTCCACTGGCCGCCTGTCGAGGTGAGTGTGCCTCCCGCGACAGGGTCACCCTCGATAACCGGCGGGCTGACGTTTTGCGGAGCGGCGGGCGTTACTTCCGCCGGCGGTGTTTCGACGGGTGTTATTTCCGCCGGCGGTGTTTCGGCAGGCGTGTCCGCAGGTGCCGGTGCGGGTGTCGGCTGTTCGGCGATGATGTCAGTTTCCATCGGCAGCGCCTGCGCTGCCGGAGCCATCAGAAGACCGGCAAGCAGTGCGATGCTCCCGGCTGTGGCTACTGCCCTGGTCATTCGGCCAGGGCGCGTCCGAGTACGGACGTTTTCGTGCAGAGACAACTAAGTCCCCTTCCCCCATTTCGGGACCGGCTAGCCCGGTCGGAGCAATTGTATTGGGGAGTGGCGACAATGAGCGGATGCACCCGCAGAGGGCAGCCACTGCCTGCCCTGGACCGATACATCGCTCTAACGCCGCCACCCCCTTGCTCCGCCCCGACCGCGTGCCTACACTCACGGCTATAGGCCGGGCTGCCGGCCAAACCATCCCAATTCCAAGGAGGTAGCCGTGGCACCGAAATTTGGAGTGCTGGCACTGGTCGAAGCGAAAGCGGGGAAGGAACAGGAAGTCTGGGACTTCCTCAACGGCGGCAGGGAGATCGTGCTCACCGAGCCGGGCACTAGGACCTGGTACGCGTTCCGGGTCAACGAGAACACCTTCGGCATTTTCGACACTTTTGACACCGAGGAGGACCGGCAGGCCCACCTCAACGGGGCCATTCCTGCTGCCCTCGGCCAACACGGCCCGGAGCTGCTGGCCAAGGATCCTGACATCAAACTGGTCGAAGTCATTGCGGTGAAGTAGGGACGAGGGCTATTCAGAACTCGTCGCCTCACCCAAACATCGGCCGGACTGCCAGCCGGCGGAGCCCCAGGTTACGCCCCGTTACCCTGCGTGAACGGGTGTTTCCGCACCGTTGTTCCGCTCTCGGACGCCGCCCTATCGTCGATGCATGGCAATTCAGGACATTTACCCCACCGCGCTGCGCCTGCTCGGCCGGCCCGTGCTGGTCGTAGGCGGCGGACCCGTCGCCGCACGCCGCGCCAGGGGACTGCTCGACGCCGGCGCCCGAGTCACCGTCGTGGCGCCGCTTGCCTGCCCGGCCCTGAACGACCTGGCCGACGCCGGGCTCCTCAGCTGGCAGCCCCGCCCTTACCGCAGCTCCGACGTCGACGGCGTCTGGTTCGTCCAGACCGCCACCGGTGACGCCGGCGTGGACGCGCAGGTCGCCGCCGACGCCGAGGCGCAGCGGATCTGGTGCGTCAACGCCTCCGACCACGAGGCCTCCGCCGCCTGGACGCCGGCCGTCGCCGTCGTGGATGACGTCAAGATCGCCGTCAACGCCGGGGGAGACCCGCGCCGGGCGATGGCCCTGCGCGACGCCGTCGCCACCGCCCTGGCGGCCGGAGACCTGCCGCTGCGCCGACACCGCGCTTCGGGCACGGGCCCAGGCGCCGGGGACGGTACGGTGGCGCTCGTGGGCGGCGGGCCGGGCGATACCGGACTCATCACCGTCCGCGGCCGGCGGCTCCTGGGCCAGGCCGACGTCGTCGTCGCCGACCGGCTCGGCCCGCGTGAGCTCCTGGGCGAACTGGCCCCCGACGTCCGCGTGATCGAAGTCGGCAAAACCCCCGGCCACCACCCGGTCCCGCAGTCCGAAATCAACCGGATCCTCGTCGACGAAGCCCTCGCCGGCCACCGGGTGGTCCGGCTAAAGGGCGGCGACCCCTACGTCCTCGGCCGCGGCGGCGAGGAAGCGGAATTCTGCCGGCAGCACGGCGTCGAGGTTGAAGTGGTGCCCGGCGTCACCTCGGCGATCTCCGTCCCCGCCGCCGCCGGGATCCCGGTCACGCACCGGGGCCTCGCCAAGGGCTTCAGCGTAGTCACCGGCCACGAGGAGCTTTCCGAGGTGCCCGCCCGCTCCGACCACACCGTGATTCTGCTCATGGGCGTGGCACAACTGCGCGATTCCGCGGCCTCGCTGGAACGCGCCGGTTTGCCAGCCGGGACGCCTGTTGGCATCGTAGAGAATGGATACCTGCCCAACCAGCGGGTGACCATCGGAACGCTCGAAACCATCGCGGACCAGGCGGAGGCAGCAGGCGTCGCGAATCCTGCCGTGATCGTGATCGGCGACGTGGTCCGCGTCAGCCCGTTCGCGCCGTCGCACTTTAAGACCGCGGACTACAGCACCACCTCCCCGAACGCCCCGCGCGTCGCCGCCCGCTAGTTTCACCCGCAGCACCCGGATCGAACCAAAGGAACACAGCCGTGTCAACGAACACCCCTGTAGGAACCGCCGCCCGCCCGCTGCGCGTCGCCGTCGTCGGCTCCGGCCCCGCCGGCGTCTACGCCGCGGACATCCTGACCAAAAGCGAGGCCGTCAAGAGCGGCGAGCTCACCGTCAGCATCGACCTCTTCGACCGCTACCCGGCGCCCTACGGGCTCATCCGCTACGGTGTGGCGCCGGACCACCCGCGGATCAAGGGGATCGTGAACGCCCTGCACAAGGTCCTGGACCGCGGCGACATCCGGTTCTTCGGCAACGTGGACTACGGCACGGACCTCACGCTCGAGGACCTCCGGACCCACTACGACGCCGTCATCTTCGCCACCGGCGCCATCAAGGACGCGGACCTGAACATCCCGGGCATCGAGCTTGAGGGATCCTACGGCGGGGCCGACTTCGTCTCCTGGTACGACGGGCACCCGGACGTGTCCCGCGGCTGGCCGCTGGAGGCCAAGGAAATCGCGGTGATCGGCAACGGCAACGTGGCCCTGGACGTCGCCCGGATGCTCTCCAAGCACGCCGATGACCTGCTGGTCTCCGAGATCCCGGACAACGTCTACCGCGCGCTGAAGGACTCCCCGGTCACCGACGTGCACGTCTTCGGCCGCCGCGGCCCGGCGCAGGTGAAGTTCACCCCGCTGGAACTGCGCGAACTCTCCCACTCCAAGGACGTCGATATTGTCCTCTACCCGGAGGACTTCGAGTTCGACGCCGAATCTGACCGCCAGATCCAAAGCAACAACCAGACCAAGACCATGGTGGGCACGCTCACCAACTGGATCGCCGAGCAGCCGGAGGATCTCTCCGAGCTCACCGCGTCCCGCCGCCTGCACTTGCACTTCCTGCACAGCCCGGTCGAGATCTTCGACGACGCCGCCGCCCCCGGCCGCGTCGCCGGCATCAAGTTTGAGCGCACCGAACTGGACGGCACGGGCAACGCCCGCGGCACCGGCGAGTTCATCGACTACCCGGTCCAGGCCGTCTACCGCGCCATCGGCTACTTCGGTTCGGCCCTGCCCGAGGTCGAGTTCGACCACAGCAAGGGCGTTGTCCCGAACGACGGCGGCCGCGTGCTGGACGCCTCCGGAGCCCACGTGCCCGGCATCTACGCGACCGGCTGGATCAAGCGCGGCCCGGTGGGCCTGATCGGGCACACCAAGGGTGACGCCCTGGAAACCGTGACCTACCTGCTGGAGGACCGCGGCAGCCTGCCGCCGACGGCGGCACCCGCGCCGGAGGCGATCGTCGGACTGCTGGAAAACCGGGGCGTGCAGTTCACCAGCTGGGAGGGCTGGCTGGCCCTGGACGCGCACGAGCGGTCCCTCGGCGAAAAGGCAAGCGCCGGCGCGGGCAGCGTCCAGCGCGAACGCATCAAGGTGGTCCCGCGCGAGGACATGGTGGAGATCTCCCGCGGCGGAGTCGCTGCGGAGGTCTAAGCGGCCGCCTCACAACTGCAACGCGGGGTCACATCGCGCCCAAAATCCCCTCCGGGACGGGCGCGAAGTGACCCCACGTTGGTTGTTAACGGCGCATTCCCGGCGGGTAGTCAGTAGGCTTACCGTCATGGACACTGCCAGGCACCCAGGATCCGGCCGATGAGGCTCCGTCACAGCAACGCGTCCGGCCGCGGCTACCGCCGGGTTCCCGCCGGGAGCGGGTTCAGCTACAAGGACCTGGACGGGTCGACCCTGCCGGCCGGCCCGGTGCGGGAGCGGCTGGAAAGCATCGGGATCCCGCCGGCCTGGACCGACGTCTGGATCGCGCCGTATGAGAACGGGCATATCCAGGCCACCGGCGTCGACGCCGTCGGCCGGCGCCAGTACATCTACCACCCAAGCTGGCGGGAGCGGAAGGACCGGCTGAAGTTCGACCGTTCGCTCCAACTCGCGGAAACCCTGCCGTCGGCCCGCCGCCTGGTGACCTTGGACCTGCGCTCCGAAGGCCTCACGCGGGAGCGCGTGCTCGCGGCCGCCTTCAGGATGCTGGACAGCGGATCGCTGCGCGTGGGCTCCGAGCGGTACACCAACGAGAACGGAAGCCACGGACTGGCCACCCTGCTCTGCGCCCACGTGAACGTGCGCAAAGACGAACTCCGGCTCAGCTTCCCGGCCAAGAGCGGCAAGACCTGGGAGTCACGGATCGACGACGCCGACCTCGCCGCCGTCGTGCGCTCGCTCAAGCGCCGCGGCGGCAACGCCCGGCTGTTGGCCTACAAGAACGGCCGCAGCTGGCATCCGGTCACCAGCGCCGAGATCAACGAGTACGTCAAGGAACGAACCGGCGCGGACTTCACCGCGAAGGACTTCCGCACCCTGCGCGGCACCGTCGCGGCGGCCGTGAGCCTGGCGAAGAGCGGCCCGCAGGCCAAGGTCTCGGCCCGGAAGCGCGCCGTGAGCCGCGCCATGGTCGACGCCGCGGCGGTGCTGGGCAACACGCCGTCGATCGCCCGAAAGAGCTACGTCGATCCGCGCCTGCTGGACCACTTCGCGGCGGGGGAGACCATCGATCCGAAGCGGCTGGATTCGGCCGAATCGGAGATCCGGGCGCTGCTGTACCAGGAGGGTGCGGTCGTCCCGCTGCGCTGACCGGTGTGACGCTCAGGACCCGGCGCGTCAGAACTCGGCGTTGATGAATCCGATGATGATCGCCGTCCACCAGCACGCCTGCGAGATAACCAGGCAGACCAGCAGGTGGGTCCGCTGACCGGCGCTTAGGCCCCGGAACGGGGTTTCCGGAGGAAGATGAACCAGCCGCCGCATCAGCGGGATCAGCATGATGCCGTTCAGACTGAGAACCAGCACGGCGGCCAGTTTGACGTCTGTCATCGGGTTGGTCAGGTGCGGGTTCAGGAACACGCCGGTGGCCAGCAGGCCGGCGAGACCGGCCCAGATCAGCGGCGTGGCAGCGCCGTCGAGCCGGATGGTTTCAGCCAGTTTGCGGCGGCCGATAAGCCACAGGAAGCCGTGCCAGTCGACCAGGATGATGGCGCCGAAAGACACCACCAGGGACAGGACGTGCAGGACGACGGCCAGGCCGTGGGCGTAGCCGCCCACCCGGACCGCCGTGGACATCGTGACCGAAAGCAGCCACGCCACTGCCGCCGCCGCGGACAGGACGATCACCAGGCGCCGGGTGGACCGCTCGGACTCACGGTGGCGCCGGATGGTGCGCCTGCTGACTGGGACGTAGCTCATGGCCATACCTCGAAGAACCGACCACCGGGGGCGTGCGCGGCACCTGTCGGAAGAGAAGGGAACGCCGTGCCGGGTAGCTAAAACGATATCCCCGGCTCCGCTCGGCAACAAGGGAGGAAACCTGCGCTACATCCGGCCGAACCGGGCGCGGATCAGGGCGAAAACCCCGTAGGCCATAAACCCTGCGCCAATGGCCAGCAGCAGGTATGGCCCGAACGGGTGGTGCTGCAGCGCCTTGAGGCTTCCGTCCAGCCCGGTGGACGAGCCGGGGTCATTGGTGGCCGCGGCCATCACGAACAGCAGACCGGTCAGGACCAGCGCCAGGCCTTTGGCCACGTGGCCGGCCACGCCCAGGCCGCTGATGAGGTGGCCGCGGTGCGTGCCTTCGAAGTGGCGCAGCTCCTCCTTGAACTTCTTGCCCAGGCCCTTGACCACGAAGAAAACGCCGATCCCACCCACGGTCAGTCCCAGTCCGATCAGCAGTGGTGCGCCCAGCGGCCGGTTCATCAGGGCTTCGCTGAAGGCCGCGGTGGAATCCCCCGAGTCGCTGCGGAAACCCAGGGCGAAGCTGGCAAAGGTGAAGCCGACGCTGCCGTAGGCGATGGCCAGGAAGCCCGAGGAGACCAGCTTGCCCAGCCGTTCGCCGCGGGGCAGGTGCCTGGCCCGCAGGGTCGCCTCGCTCAGCTGCCACAGGGCGAGTCCGGCGCAGCCGGTGAAGCAGAGCCACAACACCGCCGGACCCCAGGGGTTGGCGGCGAGCTGCTCGATCGCTCCGGTGGGTTCGGCCTGGCCCGGCGCCCCCAGGACCAGCGCGACGGCGATCACGCCGATGACAATGTGGAGCAACGCCATCACGGCGAACCCCCACCGCGCGACGACGTCGAGCACCCTGCTGTTTGAGGCGGCCTCTGCGGCATCGGCGGCTTCGCCGATGCCAGCCGCGTGGCGCGGCACGGCCTGCCCTTGCGGGAGCTCCCTGCTGATTTCTTCCATTGCTTCGAGCTTACGCGTAACGGATCGGCTGCCTGGAAGCTCCGTCCGGCGGTCGGCGGCCCGAAACCGGGACTACCAACTTGTTGGTAAGTGTGCTTACTATGTCCGGGGTGCGGCGTCGCATGTGGCCGCACCATTCCGGATTCGAATTCACACGATAGGAAGCTCACCATGGCAGGTAATCTTGTTGCCCGATCCATCCACGACCTGACCGCCGGCGCGTGGTTTGGCGGTTCGCTGATGGGCGCCATCGGGCTGAACGGCGCGACGGCGGAGGCCAAGGATCCCGCCGAGCGCACCCGTCTGTCCAGCCTGGGCTGGAAGAAGTGGGCCCCGTACCAGACGGCCGCATTCGGCGCGCACTTCCTTTCCGGCCTCGCCATCATGTGGGAGAACAAGGGCCGGATGACCAAGCAGGACGGCGTGACCCGGCTGAGCATCTACAAGTCGATCGTCACCCTGGCCGGTGCAGCCGTGACCCTGTACGCCGGACTGCAGGGCGCGAAGGTGGACAAGCTCGCCGCCGAGGGTGCCGAGGGCGCCACCGAGCCCAAGCCGGGCGCCTCGGAGGAACTTCGCTCCGCCCAGCAGCAGCTGAAGATCCTGCAGTGGGCCATCCCGGTCTTCGCGGGCTGGGTGATCGTCCTGGGCGCCAAGCACGGCGAAATGCAGCGGCCGAAGAACGTCTTCAAGGGCCTCTCCCGCTAGCCGCGCTGGTTCCACTCCGACGCGGGGTCAGAACGTTCCCACGGCAGTTGCCGGATGGGCGCGGTCTGGCCCCGCGTTGTTGGTGGCGGGTGCGTCAGCGCGGCTGCCGGGCGCTGAGCCGCTGCACGGCCAGCGCCAGCCAGAGCTGAACCCGGTCCGCGGTCTGCGCCGGGTCGTAGCCGGTCAATTCGGTGATTTGCGCCAGCCGGTAGCGGACCGTGTTGCGGTGCAGGGTGAGCTCCTCGGCGACGGCGGCGACCGAGCCGTTGTTGCTCAGGTAACTCTCCAGTGTGGTCATCAGTTCGGCGCCGTGCGCGGCGTCGAAGTTCCGGAGCGGGTTCAGCGACTCGTTCGCCATGTCCGCCAGCGGAACGTCCTCGCTGGCCAGCAGCAGCGAGGTCAGGCTCAGCCGCTCCGGCTCGTTGACCGGCAGGCCGTGGCTGGCGGCGTCGCGGGCCTCGAAGTAGCTCCAGCGCAGGCCGTTCGGCTTCGTGTACGCCCCGCCGATGCCGATCGTGGCGTGGATGCCCGCCTCGGCGAGGTGGTCGCTGAGGCTCCGGGCCAGGGCGCCGGCGCCGCTGCCGTCGTCGTGCACCAGCACCACCAGGTCCTTGCCGACGACGGCGGTCACCGCCGCCGCCAGCGGCTGAGGCAGCGAGGAGCTGCCCAGCTGCTTGGCGTGGGCGGCAGATTCCGCCAGTAGGACCACGTTCTTGCGGGTGCTGTTGACGCCGATGCCGGCGAGCCGGCGGGTGGCTTCGGTGGCATCGAGGGTCCCGTGGATCACGTCCTCAAGCACTTGCCCGGCAAGGGCGCGCTGCGACTGGCGTTGCTTGACCATGTTGTTGAGCTCGACGCTGATCAGGTTCTGCGCATAGCCGATGATTCCGGAGTCTTCGAACGGGTGCCTGACCCACAGCGTGCAGGCGTCGCGGCGGCCGGTCGGGATCGGGTACGAGGCCCAGCCGTCCGCCGTGGGGGAGGGGTTGCCGGCGGCGCTGTTGTAGAGCTGCGCGGTGAACTGGGTCAGGACGATCTCGGTGCGCAGCATGGAGCCGAGGTGCCTGAGCAGCTCGGCGAGGCCGCCGCCGGTCAGCAGGGCGCGGGCCAAGACCTGGTGCCCCGCGATCAGGCGCTCCAGCTTGGCGTAGTGGTCCGCGGACTGGGCGTCGGCCACGAGCTTGCCGATGGCGATGAAGGGTGTCTCGTAGGGCACTTCCACCACCGGAAGGCCCCAGCGGTTGGCCTCGGCGATCAGGGCCGGCGGCACCGCGTCGTGTGTCAGCCCGATCCCGAAACCGATGCCCACGGCGCCGGCGCGTTGGACCTGGCGGACGAAGCGGCGCTGCTCCGGGGCGGTCCTGAGCCGCATCCCGGTGGTGAGGACCAGTTCCCCGCCGTTGAGGAAGCGCTGCGGGTCTTCCTGCTCCGTCACCGCGACCCAGTGGATGTCCTGGTGCCAGGTGGTCTCCGCGAGGCCCGATTTCGTCAGCTTGAGGGACGGAACCCCCAGCAGGGCCGCGAGTGAAATTGCCATGGAATCAGGATAGCCGGGGGCTGGTCAACCGCACTAAAGTCGCGCTGCTTCGGTGTGCAGCTGCCTATTCCCTGCCTTGCGTGCCTGGCATAGGCTCGGAGCAGTCGCAGATCCCTCATACCTGCCTTTCCGAGGCCAGCACGAAAGAGGTTGTACACCGTGGTTCAAACCTTGCAGAACTTCATCAACGGCGAGTTCGTCACCCCCGCCGGGACCGCCCTGCTGGACATTGTCAATCCCACCAACGGGGAGGTGGTGGCCAAGTCGCCGGTCTCGGTGCAGGCCGACGTCGACGCCGCCATGACCGCCGCGAAGGACGCCTTCGCCAGCTGGAAGCACGTCACCCCCGGCCAGCGCCAGCTCATGCTCCTCAAGCTCGCCGACGCCGTCGAAGCCAACAGTGACGAACTCGTCGAGGCCCAGCACCGCAACACCGGCCAGGTCCGCTCCCTGATCGCAGCCGAGGAGGTTGCCGCGGGGGCAGACCAGCTGCGCTTCTTCGCCGGTGCCGCCCGGATCCTGGAGGGCAAGTCCGCCGGTGAATACCTCGAGGGCCACACCTCCTACGTGCGCCGCGAACCGATCGGCGTCGTAGCGCAGGTTGCCCCCTGGAACTACCCGTTCCTGATGGCGATCTGGAAGATCGGCCCCGCACTGGCCGCCGGCAACACCGTGGTGCTCAAGCCTTCCGACACCACGCCGGAATCCACCCTGGTCCTGGCCCGCCTCGCCGGCGAGATCCTCCCCGCCGGCGTGCTCAACGTCGTCCTCGGCACCGGCGAGACCGGCGCCATGATGGTGGAGCACAAGGTCCCGGGCCTGGTCTCCATCACCGGTTCCGTCCGGGCCGGCATTGCTGTCGCCACCGGCGCCGCCAAAGGGCTCAAGCGCGCGCACCTGGAGCTCGGCGGCAAGGCACCGGCGATCGTGTTCAAGGACGCAGACATCAAGAAGAGCGCCGCGGCCATCGCCGAGTTCGCCTTCTTCAACGCCGGCCAGGACTGCACGGCAATCACCCGGGTCCTGGTCGAGGATTCCGTGCACGACGACGTCGTCGCCGCCATGGTGGAACACACCAAGACCCTGCACACCGGCTCGCAGAACGACGAAGACAACTACTTCGGCCCGCTGAACAACGTCAACCATTTCAACGCGGTCACCAACGTTGTTGAGCACCTGCCGGCGAACTGCAAGATTGAGACCGGCGGCCACCGGGCGGGGGAGAAGGGCTTCTTCTTCGAGCCCACCATTGTCACCGGCGCCAAGCAGACCGACGACATTGTCCAGAAGGAGACGTTCGGCCCGGTCATCACGGTGCAGAAGTTCAGCACCGAGGCCGAGGCGATCGAGCTGGCCAACGACGTCGAATACGCCCTCGCCTCCAGCGTCTGGACCACGGACCACGGCACCGCCATGCGGGTCAGCCGCGACCTGGACTTCGGTGCCGTCTGGATCAACACCCACATCCTGCTCACCGCCGAGATGCCGCACGGCGGCTTCAAGCAGTCCGGCTACGGCAAGGACCTCTCGATGTACGGCGTCGAGGACTACACCCGCATCAAGCACGTCATGAGTGCGCTCGATGCCTGACGCGGCTGCCTAACGCTCCCGCCAGACCCGGCCCCGCCGACCCTTACACGTTTAGAAAGGCCTTCCCCATGACCACCACAGCAAACGACCTCACCTACCGTCTGGAGCAGAAGCGCCGCGTCCAGGCCGACTTCCCCGGCCCCAAGTCCGTGTCCCTGACCGAGCGCCGCAAGGCGGTCGTCGCGTCCGGCGTCGCCTCCAGCGTCCCGGTCTACGTCGCCGACGCCGACGGCGGCATCATCCAGGACGTCGACGGCAACTCTTTCATCGACCTCGGCTCCGGCATCGCCGTGACCAGCGTCGGCGCCTCGGATCCCGCCGTCGTCGGCGCGGTGAAGGAAGCCGTGGAGCACTTCACCCACACCTGCTTCATGGTGACGCCCTACGAGGGCTACGTCGCCGTCGCCGAGCAGCTGAACCGGCTCACCCCGGGCGACCACGAGAAGCGGACCGTGCTGTTCAACTCGGGCGCCGAAGCCGTGGAGAACGCCGTCAAGGTGGCCCGCCTCGCCACCGGCCGGGACGCCGTCGTCGCCTTCGACCACGCCTACCACGGCCGGACCAACCTCACCATGGCGCTGACCGCCAAGGCGATGCCGTACAAGACCAACTTCGGCCCGTTCGCGCCCGAGGTGTACCGGATGCCGATGAGCTACCCGTACCGCGAGGAAAACCCGGAGATCACCGGCGCCGAGGCCGCCAAGCGTGCCATCACCATGATCGAGAAGCAGATCGGTGGCGAGTCGGTGGCCGCGATCATCATCGAACCCATCCAGGGTGAGGGCGGCTTCATCGTCCCGGCCGAGGGCTTCCTGCCGGCCCTTGCCGCCTGGGCCAAGGAGAAGGGCATCGTCTTCATTGCCGACGAGGTCCAGTCCGGGTTCTGCCGCACCGGCGAATGGTTCGCCGTGAACCACGAGGGTGTCATCCCGGACATCGTCACCATGGCCAAGGGAATCGCCGGCGGCATGCCGCTCTCCGCCATCACCGGCCGCGCCGACTTGCTCGACGCCGTCCACCCGGGCGGCCTCGGCGGCACCTACGGCGGCAACCCGGTGGCCTGTGCCGCGGCGCTGGCCTCCATCGGCTCGATGGAGCAGTACGACCTGAACGCCCGGGCCCGCCACATCGAGGAACTCGCCCTGGGCAAGCTGCGGGAGCTCGCGTCCGAGCTCACCGTGGTCGGTGACATCCGTGGCCGCGGCGCCATGCTCGCGATCGAACTGGTCCAGGCCGGCTCCAAGGAACCGAACCCGGAACTGACCAAGGCCGTTGCCGCTGCCTGCCTCAAAGAGGGTGTCATCATCCTCACCTGCGGCACCTACGGCAACGTGATCCGGCTGCTGCCGCCGCTGGTGATCAGCGACGAGCTGCTGCTGGACGGACTCGAGGTGCTGGCCGCGGCGGTCCGCGCCAACGCCTAAGCGCCGGCGGGAACCCCCAGCGGGACAACCCCAGCGGGACACCACCGGCGGGACACCCCCAGCGGGACACCACCGAGCAACATGAACGAGCCGCGGACCGAGAAGTCCGCGGCTCGTTCGCGTCCGGGCCTACTTCCAGGAGCTGGCGTCGAGCTGGATCGCGACGACGTACAGGTGCCGGCCCTGCTCGATCTTCTCCACCTCGTAGACCCGCACCTTGGTCTGCTGCACGGCGGTACCCGGGCGGCCGACGCCGATCCCATAACTAAGGACCCCTTCGAAGTCCCCGGCCGGGGCGTAGCGGGTGAGTGCCCGGTAGCCGATCGACGGGGCAGGGCTGCTCTTGACGGTGCTGCCCTTCCCGTCTGCGGTGTGCGCCTGGGCGCCGTGGAAGACAACTTTCAGGATGGCGCCCGTCCCGGGCATCGGCACGGGCAGGCCGCTGCCGTCGGCGATCAGTTCGGGGACGAACGAGATGTCGTAACTGGGAAAGGCGCCGTTGAACCGGAAGCTCAGCTGGTCATAGGGCGGGGTGTCCGAGGGGTGCTGGCCGGCGCCAATGGCGTACAGCGTGGGCAGGGGCTCCGCCGGCGGTGGGGCCAACGGTACGGGATTGCTGTGCGTGGTCTTGAACGGCGACTTCGCTCCAGGCCAGGCCCAGTCATGGGTAATGGTCGAGGAGATCACGCGGTCGCCGTCCTGCGGGGCTTTGGTCTCGTCGGAATCCGGAGACGGCGTCGCGGAGGCCGACGGCGTCGCCGAGGCGGTGGATGAGGGCGTCGCAGCGCCGGAAGGTGTGGAGGTCGACGTCGCCGATGCCGTCGCTGATTCCGTCGCCGACGCGGGGCTGCTCCCGGAGGGTTGGGGCGAAGAAGGGGTGCAGCCGGTCAGCGCGAACAGGAAGATCAGCGCTCCCAGCCCGCTCGTTTTTGCCGCGAACCCGGTGTTCCTGGTCAGACTCATGGTGAGCTCCCCTCCACGGCTTCAGCGTAGTCGCGGAAATTTGCGTGCCGCAGGGCCAAAAGTCACCCACTATTCCCCGCAACGCTGGGCTAGAGTCGTTCCTACCACTGCAGGAACGCAGACCGGCCGACGTCGCCCGGAACCCCGGAGCCAAGCTGGATTCTGCCCCAGACCCATAAGGGGTTCTTACATGCGATACGTAGTTGGCTACACACCCAACGACCGCGGCGCCGACGCCGTCGCCCTGGCTTCCGCCATGGCCCGCGCCCAGGGCGCGCACCTGGACCTGGTTCATGTGGTGGACCGGAACACACCCTATGTCGCGCTGAACCCGCAGGGAAACCGCGTCAGTGCCGCGGAGCAGTCCGTGCTGACGGCGGAGCGGCAGGGCCTGTCCCTGGTTCCGGAGGGCCTGGAGGCCAGGTTCCACGTGCGCCAGGCTGATTCCTTCGCCGCGGGACTGATCGACGCCGCCAAGGAATACCGCGCCGGCCTGATCGTCGTGGGTGCCGCGAACAGCGGCCTGTTCAAGCGGTACAGCGTTGGCAGCGTGGCCAACGCCCTGCTGCATGCCTCACCGGTGCCGGTTGCGCTGGCGCCCCGCGGCTACCGCAACACCGACCCCATCACCCGGCTGACCCTCGCCGTCGGCCAGCGTACCGGCGCGGAGGCGGCGATCGACGTCGCGATTGAGTCGGCCGAGCGCCGCGGCGTGCCGCTGCGGCTGGTCTCGCTCGTCGAACTGGACGCCGAGGGCGACGGCGGCGAAAACGTCAACGCCGCGCATGTCCACGCGAACACCGTCCTGAAGGCCGCGGCCGAGCGCCTGCCGGCGGGACACCACGTCACCGTGGAGGTCGCGCACGGCCGGACCATTGAGGAAGCCATCGATGACCTCGACTGGGACGACGCGGAGATTATGATTGTCGGTTCGTCCCGCCTGGCGGAGAAGAACAAGCTCTTCATCGGCAGCACGGCCAACAAGGTGCTCCGCGCCCTGCCGGTCCCCATGGTCGTAGTGCCGCGCGACTACGTGCGCATCGACACCAGCCCGGACGACTAAGCCGGCGCCGCCGCCTGGGCTGGTCTGCCCTAGGCGGCGGCGCGGGCCAGCCTGCGGGTGACGGAGTTCTTCCGGGCCGTCCGCAGCATGTCCGCCGTGAGCAGCAACAGCGCGAGCCAGACGACGCTGAAGCCGATCCAGCGCTCCGGGGTCATGGCCTCCTTGAACACCACCAGCGCCACGATGAACTGCAGTACCGGGGCGAAGTACTGCAGCAGCCCGATCGTGGTCATCGGCAGCCGCCGCGCGGAGGCGCCGAAGAACAGCAGCGGGACAGCGGTGATGACGCCGGACGCGGCAAGCAGCCAGAAGTGTCCGGCGCCGTTGGTGGTGAGCGAGGCGGCGCCGGTCAGGGCCAGGACGATCATGGTCACGCCGGCGATCGGCGCCAGCACGATGGTTTCCACCGACAGGCTGGTGATCGCGTCCGCCCGCGGACCCACACGTTTCTTGACGAAGCCGTAGAGGCCGAAACTGAACGCCAGGGTCAGGGCGATCCACGGGAGCTTGCCGTAGGAATATGTCAGTACGCCCACCGCGATGAAACCGACGACGACGGCGGCCCACTGCAGCGGCCGCAGTTTTTCCTTCAGGACAAAGACGCCCAGCAGCACGGACACGAGCGGGTTGATGAAGTAGCCCAGCGATGTTTCGACGGCCTGGCCGGTGGTCACGCCGTAGGTGTAGGTCAGCCAGTTGATCGCGATCAGGACGGCCGCGAGGGCCAGCGGACCGATCACGGTACGGTTCCGGAACGCGGCGCCGATCACCCGCCAGGCGCGGGTGACGGTGATCAGCAGGACGCAGAAGAGCAGGGACCAGACCACGCGGTTGGCCACGATCTCGACGGCGCTGGCCGGGTGCAGCACGAAGAAGTACAGCGGGAGCAGGCCCCATAAGCCGTAGGCGCCGATGCCGAACAGGATCCCCGCCGTCGTGTCCTTGTCCACTGCCTTGAGTCCAGGTGCCGCAGCGGGGCCAGCGGCGTCACCGGCGGCTCCGGTAGCGGGGGCAACGCCGCCCGGGGAAGTCAGGGATGCGGGAGCGGGGGATCCGTCGGAGATAGGCACAAGACCCATAACACCACCCCCGGCGCGGCTATTCCTGCCGCGGAGCCCGGCAGGGCGGCCGCGGCGTCTGCGATGTCCGTCACCTGCGTTCTCCCTCACCCGGGGACCACCCCACCGCGGGGGCATTTAGAATAGGGGACTGTGCGCTGTATCTGCCGGCGCACCCGCCAAGACTCAGAAGGGCTCCCGGTGTCCAACTCGGCCGAAACCTCGCCTGAAAGAACGACCAAACGTCCCCTCCGCGTTGCGATTGTCGGCGCCGGACCGGCCGGTGTCTACGCCGCGGACATCCTGACCAAGTCCAACGAGGTCAAGGACGGCGACTTCGAGGTCAGCATCGACCTGTTCGAGGCCTACCCGGCGCCCTACGGGCTCATCCGCTACGGCGTGGCGCCGGACCACCCGCGGATCAAGGGGATCGTGAACGCCCTGCACAAGGTGCTGGACCGCGGCGATATCCGCTTCCTCGGCAACGTCAGCTACGGCCGGGACCTGACCCTGCACGACTTCCGCGCTTTCTACGACGCCGTGATCTTCGCTACCGGCGCCATCAAGGACGCGGACCTGGACATTCCGGGAGTCGGGCTCGAAGGCTCGTTCGGCGGGGCCGACTTCGTCTCCTGGTACGACGGGCACCCGGACGTTCCCCGCGACTGGCCGCTGGAGGCCAAAGAAATCGCGGTGATCGGCAACGGCAACGTGGCCCT
Organism: Arthrobacter sp. 05L428; assembly: GCF_056397665.1. Lineage (NCBI taxonomy): Bacteria > Bacillati > Actinomycetota > Actinomycetes > Micrococcales > Micrococcaceae > Arthrobacter > Arthrobacter sp. 05L428. The sequence continues at coordinate 230,188 of NZ_JBFTNW010000001.1, forward strand.
GGACGTCGCCCGGATGCTGGTCAAGCACGCAGATGACCTGCTGGTTACCGAGATTCCGGACAACGTCTACCAGGGGCTCAAGAATTCGCCGGTGACGGACGTGCACGTCTTTGGCCGCCGTGGACCGGCGCAGGTGAAGTTCACGCCGCTGGAGCTGCGCGAGCTCAGCCACGCGAAGGATGTGGACATCGTGCTCTACCCGGAGGACTTCGAATTCGACGAAGCCTCCGACGAGGCCATCCGCACGAACAACCAGATCAAGACCATGGTGAGCACCCTTGGCAACTGGCTCGTCGAGGAGCACGCCGAGGCCGAGGAACCGTCCTCCCGCCGGCTGCACCTGCACTTCCTGCACAATCCGGTCGAGATCCTCGGCGAAAAAACAGGCGACGCTGCGCATCCCGGCAAGGTGACGGGCATCAAGTTCGAGCGCATGCGGCTGGACGGCACGGGCAACGTCAAGGGCACCGGCGAGTTCGTCGATTACCCGGTCCAGGCCGTCTACCGCGCCATCGGGTACCACGGCTCCCAGCTCGACGAGCTGGAGTACGACGCGCGGCGCGGCGTCATCCCCAACGAAGGCGGCCGCGTGCTCGGCGCCGACGGCAAGCCCGTGCCCGGCATTTACGCCACGGGTTGGATCAAGCGCGGCCCGGTCGGCCTGATCGGCCACACCAAGGGAGATGCGCTGGAGACCATCGGCTTCCTGCTCGAGGACCGGCTGACCCTTCCGCCGGCCCAGAACCCGGATCCGCAGGCCATCATCGACCTGCTCGAAGAGCGCGGCATCCAGTACACCACCTGGGAAGGCTGGAACAAGCTGGACGCCCACGAGCTGGCCCTCGGCGCGGCGTGGACCGCTTCCCATCCGGACGACGGCGTGGTGCGCGAACGCATCAAGGTCGTGCCGCGGGAAGAGATGATCCGGATTTCCCGGGACTGAACCGCCGAACCGCAGTAGGCGTTGACCTGTTCCTGCGCTGCGCCCGGACGTAGAATTCACCCGCGGGGACTGCAACGGCTCGCTCATAGCCCCGGGTCCCCCTCCGGGAGGCAGCCGTGGATGACGAACTTCGGTGGATGGACGGGACAGGGCAGTCCGATCTGGTCCGCTCCGGCCAGGTTAGTGCGGCAGAACTCCTCGCCGAGGCGAGGGAACGGATCAGGGTACTGAACCCAGCCCTGAATGCCGTGATTGTCGAGCTGGACGGGGACGCTCCCAACACCGGCAGCGCCCAGCCCGGTGACGTCTTCTCCGATGCTCTTCCTTTCCCCGGCGTGCCGTTCCTCGTCAAGGATCTGGCGCTGGAAATTGCCGGAACGCCCTTCTCCGAAGGCTCCCGCTGGCTTGCGGGGAACGTCTCCCGCCACGACCAGGAGCTCGCAGGCCGCTTCCGCCGCGCCGGACTGGCCGTCATCGGCAAGACCAACACCTGTGAGTTCGGCCTGAGCCCGCACTGCGAACCGCTCCTGCACGGGGCTACACGCAACCCGTGGGACTTGTCCTTGTCCACGAGCGGATCGAGCGGCGGGTCGGCAGCGGCAGTCGCGGCGGGGATCGTTCCGATGGCCCACGGCAACGACCTCGGCGGGTCGCTGCGCTATCCGGCGGCATGGTGCGGAGTGTTCGGTCTCAAACCGACCCGCAGCCGTGTGCCGCTGGGGCCGGAATACGGCGACGTTGTTGGCGGCCTCGCTGCCGAATTCGCCTTGACCCGCACGGTCCGCGACGCGGCGGCGCTGCTCGACGCCGTCGCGGGTGCGGCTCCGGGGGACCCCTACCGGGCCCCGCCGCAGCTCCGTCCCTATGTGGCCGAAACCGCGACACCACCGGGACGGCTGAGGATCGCGGCCACTGCTACCCCCAACCGCGGCCAGCCGGTTCATCCTGACTATCTACGGGTCTTCGACGCGACCGTGGACTTGCTGAGCGACCTCGGTCACGAGCTCGAGGAAGGGCGCCCGGCGCCGCTGGACCGGGCCGGACGCCGGGCCCTCCGCGACGTGTACGCTGCTGCAGCGGCCTGGATCGAGGGGTACTGGACTCGGCGACTGGGGCGGGGGCCCGAACCGGGCGAGCTGGAGCTCTACACCGAAGTCCTGTTCGGGCGCGGCCGGAACGTCAGCGCGGGGGACTACCTGCAGGGCGTGGAGGAACTGCAGCGTTTCAGCCGCCGCGTTGCCGGCTTCTTCGAGCTGTACGATCTCTGGCTGACGCCGACGGTCGGCTGGCCGCCGCTTCCGCTGGGCACGCTCACGGCGACTCCGGAGAACCCCCTCCGCGGGGAGCAGGAGGCCGGCCGTTTCCTGATGTTCGACGGAGAGTACGCAAACGTCACAGGCAACCCGGCCATGTCCATTCCGCTGGGCACGGATTCCGCCGGGCTGCCCGTCGGGATGTCTTTCCTCGCGGGTTTCGGCGCCGAAGCAAGTCTCTTCAGGCTTGCTGCCCAGCTTGAACAGGCCAGACCCTGGGCCGGGCGACGGCCCGCAACCACTGCGCGGTGAGCCTCCGCGAGGACCGCGCCGGAGAAACCAAACACCGCAATCAATGCAAAGGAGACAGGCAATGTATCTGGGAATGTACAGCTTCCGCGGGAACCCGGCGGAGCTCCTTGCAGCACACGACCGGATGCTGGCGCTCTTGCCCGCCGGCCAACTGGAATTCCATCTTTGCGTGCAGACCGATGAAGGCATCGTTGTCCTGGATACCTGCCCTAGCAGGGAGGTTTTTGACGGCTTCAGCAGCAGCGCGGAATTCCGGAAACTTACTGCCGACGCCGGCCTGCCCAGCCCCGAGATCCGGGCTCTTGGCGAGATTCAAAGCTACGTTCTTCCGTCGGGCGCCACTGGCTGAGGCCCGGGCGGGTGCATTCCCAATCTCCCGGCACGGAACTAGACTGGGCCGGACGACGCTGCCTCCGGCATGCGGTCGCGCGCTGAAGAGTGTGCCAGCCAGGTGGGAGTTCAATGAGGAATCCGGTCGAGCAGACGGCCCCGCGCGGCTCCGGCCACGGCCTGAGCCCGGAGTTGCGCCAGCAGTATGCCTACGCGGGGCACGAGCAACTGGACTCCATAGGCCTGGGCGGTGAGCAGCCGCCCGGGCTCCGCAGCCTGATCCGGGAATCCTGGCAGCGCTCCGCGCAACTGCACGCCAACCCGGACAACCCCGAAGCCCCGCTGGCCATGGACCGCGAGGAACTCGAGGAATACCGCCGGCAGCACCCGCTGGCCGCGATCATGCCCGTGATCCACAAACTGCTGGTCCTGCCCAGCCACGACAGCGGCATGCTGGTGGCCGTCGGGGACGAGGTGGGCCGGCTGCTCTGGGTCGAAGGGGACCCCGCCATGCAGCGCCGCGCCGAGGGGATGATGTTCGTCCCCGGCGCAGACTGGTCCGAGGCCACCGTGGGCACCAGCGCCCCCGGCACCGCGCTCGCCCTTGGCCGCGGCATCCAGATCGCCGGCGCCGAACACTACAAACGCTCCGTCCACCCCTGGAGCTGCACGGCCGTGCCGTTCCACGACCCGGATTCCGGGGCCCTGCTGGGCGTCGTCGACATCACCGGCACCGAATCCGCCGTCGCGCCGCACACCCTGTCCCTCGTCGAGGCGACCGTAGCCGCCGCGCAGGCGCACCTGCGGGTGGAGCGCCTCCAGCTTGCCGCCGCCCGGCAGGCCGCCCCGGTTCGACGCCGGCAGACCGCCGCCGCGTCTCGCGCCGGGTCCGACGCCGCGTCCGGCGGAGCGCGACCCGCCCGGGCGGGCTCCAGGGCGCCCGGCAGCCTGTACCGCAACAGCCTGCAGCTGCTCGGCCGCGACCAGGCCGTATTGAGCATCGACGGCCGCACCGTCACGCTTTCGGCCCGGCACAGCGAAATCCTCACCCTGCTGAGCACGCATCCGGAAGGCCTCAACGCCGAGGAGCTGAGCTCGCTGCTCTACCCGCGCGACGGCTCCACCATGACGTTGCGCGCCGAGATGGTGCGGCTGCGCAAGGTCCTGCAGCAGCTCAATCCGGACGCCGTCCCGGAGTCCAGGCCGTACCGCCTCCCGGTGGACCTCGTGCCGGACTCCGGCCAGATCCTCAGCTGCCTGCAGCGCGGCGCGCACCGGATCGCGCTGGAAATCTACCGCGGCGCGGTCCTGCCGCGCTCCGAGGCGCCGGGGATCACCGAGCTCCGCAGCCGCGTCTCGTCCCTGCTGCGCGAGGCCGTACTGACCGACGGCAGCGCCGAATCGCTGCTGAAATATGCCGAACTGCCGGAAGCGCGGGACGACGTCGAGGTCCGCACTGCCGCGCTGAAGCTGCTGCCGCCGCGCTCGCCCAGGCGCGCCGCCGTCGTCGCGGACCTGGAGCGGCTCGAAGCCGAATTCGGCGCCTGAGCAGGACGCGCTCTCGGCGCTGCATGGCGCACAAAGAAGTCCCCGCCGGCGTCGTCTGCGCCGGCGGGGACTTCTTTGCCGAGTATCGCTAGTTGGTGCGCCCGGCCCAGAGGTCGTCGAAGCTGACGGTCAACGGGGTCGGCGTTCCGGTGGTGCTGAGGTAGCTGTAGATGCCGATTCCACCGGCGCTCTGCAGCGTGGCCGTGCTGTCGGTTGTGCTCAGTTGCCAGTTCGCCGGTTCCGCGGTGCCCACCTTCCAGACCTTCGCCCGGATGGTGGTCGGTGCGGTTCCGGTAACCTGCAGCCGGAACTGAAGCCGGTCCCCGGTATTGAAGGTCAGTCCGGACACTGTCGCGGCACTCATGTTCGTATTCGTGCTGCGGGTCAGGTGCAGGCTCACCGCGCCGGCGGAATTAACCACCACCCGTGCACCGTAGGTATCCGCACCCACCCGGCGGCCGATCAGGCCGGTGTAGATGCTGCTGGCGGTCGGCCGGTTGAAGCCGATCGTTGCCCGCACCTCCGTGTCGGTGGAGGAGACACCGTCAAGGTAGGCGTAGCGGTTGGCGGCAGCGGGGCTGGCAATCGTGGCCGCACTGCCGTTGACGGCGAAGTTCGAGGCTGTCCCGGACAATGTCCAGGGCCCGCCCGTTTCCGCCGTCCCCAGACCGCCGGTGACCGTGCGGGTRAACGTGTCCTGAGCCAGGACACTGCCCGCCGGCGGCGCGGCAACRCTTACCGAATGGCTGACCGTACCCTTGGCGCCGCCGTTATCCGTYACGGTCAGGGTGACCGTATACGTCCCCTCGGCAGCGTAGGTGTGGCTCGCCGTCACCCCGGTCCCGGTCCCGCCGTCACCGAAGTCCCAGGCGTACGAGGCGATCGTGCCGTCCGAGTCCGTTGAACCGGCCCCGTTCACGTTCGCCGTCAACCCGCTCACCCCACTCGTGAACGCCGCAACAGGCGCCACATTCGACGGCGGAGTCCCCTTCGTGTTTGCCAGTCCCGGTGTGCCGCCGGTGGTGGACACCGCGGTCCAGTTCGACGCAACGGAGTTGTCCGCCGTCGGCGAGGTCAGCTCCAGCGAAGGGCCGGTGCCGTCTGCCGCAGTCGGCCACGGCGCCGCGTTCGAGTAGGTGACGGAGTCCACCACCCGGCTGCCGTCGCGCAGCACTATGGCTTCGCCGGCGTCGTCGAGAGTGCCCGTGAACGTGCCGCCCACAAAGCGGTTCGCCCCGGTGTAGGCGAGGCGGAACGCCTTGTCATTCGCCACGAACACCACGCGTCCGCCGGCCGGGATCACCGTGCCGGGCTGGATCTTCAGGCCGACCGCATCGATCGTCCAGCCCGAGATATCCACGGCCGTGCTGCCGGGGTTCGCCAGCTCGATGTACTCCCCACCGCTTCCGGCCGGGTGGTACTGGATCTCATTGACCACCACATTCGCGTCGGCCGCTTGTGTGGTGGGCACCGGCAGTCCCGGGCCCGTGTTGCCGTTGATCGTGTTGCGGCGATCCGCCAGGCCGGCCAGGAACGCGGTCCGCGCCGACGCCGGCGTGTACCCGCCCCACTTAGCGCGGTCCAGGTTCCAGTCCGGCGTGGTCTGGGCCGATATCGCGTCCCACTGCGCCTCGTACTGCCCGGCCGGAAGGAACTGGTCGGCCAGGGTACGCAGCCGCCGGTAGAACATTTCCTTGATCTCCGGGTAGCTCAGCATGGCCTGCGTGAAATTGTTGGAGGTGTCCGGGGTCAGGAAGAGGCCCTTGCCGTCCGAGGAGGGAGTGGTGAAGATCCAGTTCAGGTCCCACTGCCACATCTCCCACCGGCCGGTCCCGTCGGTGTCGCGGGCCAGCCACCAGTTGTACCAGCCGCTGTCCTGGTGCCGGATGATCGAGTTGATCGCCATATAGTTGACCAGCTCCGGCATGTTCACATTCTGGTAGATCCAGGCCTGCTGCGCCGCTGAGGGCGAGGCGTCGACCGAGTTGGACAGGGTCCAGACGTCGGAGAAGTCCTCATCCTTGCGGGTCTTCTTGTCCAGCCAGCTCGAGGCCTGGAGCGCGGCCGGAGACGACGTGGCGCCCACGCTGCCGCCGTCGCCCTTGTAGATCGCCCAGTTGGACACGCCCTGGTCATCCCGCCAGCGGCCGTCCTCGGTCTCCATGATCCGGCCCAGGCTCCAGAAGGTGCCATTGCGCTGCGTACGGACCGGGACGATGTTCAGGGCCCGGTCGCCACCGGCCTTCACGGTCGCCCAGCCGACGTCGGCGAAGTTGTCCGCGTAGTTCTGGAGCGCAAATTCGTCCAGCGGATAGGGCAGCTTGCCGCCAAGATCGAAGATGTAACCCTTGGGCAGCTCGACCTTCCAGCTCACCTTCGCATTGCTCCGGGAGGTGTTGCCGCGCACGTTCATCAGGGCGCCGTCGATGACCTGGCCGTTGTAGGCCCAGACCGCCGCGCCCTGGTAGTCGTCGTAGCGGTGGTTGGCCAGAATGTCGTTGTACACGGCGTCATCCATGAACCACTCGATGACAGGAAGCGAGCTGCTGACCGCGGAGTTCAGGACCACCACGCCGCGGTAGCGCACCGAGTCACCGGCCGCAGGTTCCGAATAGCCGGTACCGCCCGCGGAGGCATCGACCCGGTAGCGGATCAGGTTGCCCGCGCTCTGACCCGGGATGGTTCCGGAATACACGCCGTCGCCTGCCCCGCCGGGGCTGGCCGCATCATCTATGAACGGAACCACGACGTCGGCGCCGAACATCACCTTGTAGGTGAGCTGAGCTGTGGAGCCGGTCCGGAGCCGGGCCGTAACGGCCACCGGCTGACCGGCGGACGGCCGCGCCGGGGTCGCCTTCAGCTCAGCGACGACCGGCGCCGGCCCGGTCCCGTCGAGCGAGTTCTTGGCCCCGGGGGTGCCGCCCGCAGCCAGGCTCGCGCCCCAGCTGTCGGGCTGTGTGTTGTCCAAGGTCAGGTCGCGCAGTTCGAGGGTGGGGCCCGTCCCGTCAGGCGTCGATGGCCAGGGCGCGACGTCCGCGTAAGTGACGGTGTCCACGACGTTCAGCGCCGCATCGACCAGCGTGACCGCTTCGCCGCCGTTGCTGAGGTTTCCGCCGTAGACGGCGTTCGGGGCGAACCCGTATGTGGTCTGGAACTGGGCGGCATCCTTCGCCACCACAAAGTAGCCGTTGGCGGGAACCACGGTGCCCGCAGCGAAGACGGCCGTGACGCCGGCGGTGAAGGACCATCCCGAGATGTCCAGCGGAGCGCCTGATGTGTTGGTCAGTTCCAGGAAGTCGTCGGTATCCAGATCCGATCCGGAATGGTAGTTGAGTTCTGAGATCACCATCCCGCCCGACGTCGCCGCACTCGCCGGGACAGCCTGCGAGACCACGAAGGTGCTGGCCATCGCCGAAGCCAATGCAATGGCCGACGCCATCCGCCAGCCTCTTCCTCCTGCTTTTGTTGCCGTTTTTACCACCATGCCAAGAGCCCCCTCAATGAAGGTGTGAGCGCCGTTGGTGAGCAGCTGGACGCCCACGCCGCAACAGCCTGCGGCGTCACGCTGAGTATCGGAGGGGGCTCCGGCGGTGTCCATAGGTATTGCGGGGTGGAGGTAAGTACCAGAACACGGGCCCTATTGCCTGGATGGTGGCCGCGTTCCTGAACGAGCCCAGCGCAATGAGAGTCCGCGTGATCCGGCTCACATGGTTGCAACCTGCTCGCAACCTCCCGGCTCCTAGGCTGGTGCCAGCGGCGGCCGCAGAGATCCTGGCCGCTCCCGCCACCAATCTTGCACAGCAAAGGAGCTAGCAATGACTGTCTACGCACAGCCCGGTACCGAGGGCTCGAAGGTCACCTTCAAGGACCGCTACGAGAACTGGATCGGCGGCGAATGGGTTGCCCCGGTCAAGGGCCAGTACTTCGAGAACATCACCCCGGTGACAGGCAAGGCCTTCTGCGAGGTCGCCCGCGGCACCGCCGAGGACATCGAGCTGGCCCTGGACGCCGCGCACAAGGTCGCACCGTCGTGGGGGAAGACCTCCGTCGCCGAGCGCGCGGCCATCCTGAACAAGATTGCCGACCGGATCGACGAGAACACCGAGATGCTCGCCGTCGCCGAGTCCTGGGACAACGGCAAGCCGATCCGCGAAACCCTCAACGCCGACATCCCGCTCGCCGCGGACCACTTCCGCTACTTCGCCTCCGCCGTCCGCGCCCAGGAGGGCCGGCTGTCCCAGCTCGACGACGACACCACCGCCTACCACTACCACGAGCCGCTCGGCGTCGTCGGCCAGATCATCCCGTGGAACTTCCCGATCCTGATGGCCGTCTGGAAGCTGGCCCCCGCGCTCGCCGCCGGCAACGCCGTCGTCCTCAAGCCGGCCGAGCAGACCCCGTCCTCGATCCTGGTGCTGATGGAGCTGATCAGCGACCTGCTGCCGGCGGGCGTCATCAACGTCGTCAACGGCTTCGGCGTCGAAGCCGGCAAGCCGCTCGCCTCCAGCCCGCGAATCCGCAAGATCGCCTTCACCGGCGAGACCACCACCGGCCGCCTGATCAGCCAGTACGCGTCCCAGAACCTGATCCCGGTCACCCTGGAGCTCGGCGGCAAGAGCCCCAACATCTTCTTCAACGACGTCGCGGATAACAACGACGCCTTCTACGACAAGGCTCTTGAGGGCTTCACGCTCTTCGCCTTCAACCAGGGCGAGGTCTGCACCTGCCCCTCCCGTGCCCTGGTCCAGGAAGGCATCTACGACTCCTTCATGGCCGACGCGCTGGCCCGCACCCAGAAGATCATCCAGGGCAACCCGCTGGACACCGACACGCAGCTCGGCGCGCAGGCCTCCAACGACCAGCTCGAGAAGATCCTCTCCTACATCGACATCGGAAAGCAGGAGGGCGCCAAAGCGCTTACCGGCGGCGCCCGCGCCGAACTGTCCGGCGACCTCGCTGGCGGCTACTACGTCCAGCCCACCATCTTCGAGGGACACAACAAGATGCGGATCTTCCAGGAGGAGATCTTCGGGCCGGTGGTTTCGGTGACCCGCTTCAGCGACTACAACGACGCCATGGGCATCGCCAACGACACCCTTTACGGCCTGGGCGCCGGCGTCTGGTCCCGCAACGGCAACGTCGCTTACCGCGCCGGCCGCGAAATCCAGGCGGGCCGGGTGTGGGTCAACAACTACCACGCCTACCCGGCCGGCGCCGCGTTCGGCGGGTACAAGTCCTCCGGCATCGGCCGCGAGAACCACGCCATGATGCTGGACCACTACCAGCAGACCAAGAACCTGCTGGTCAGCTACAACGAGAACAAGCTCGGCTTCTTCTAAGCCGTTGCGGCGGGGCGGACCGGACCGGTCCGCCCCGCCTTCCCGTCCCGCCCGTGACAGCCGCCCCTACTTGCAGGAGAAGCTCCGATGACCCAGACCAGGCTCGACGCCGCCGTGACACAGGCCGGCGAGGACTTTTCCCGCGTGGCGCTCACCCCCGAAGCCGTTGAGCTGCTGCGCAAGCTCTGGCTCCAGCACGGCCCGCTCATGTTCCACCAGTCCGGCGGCTGCTGCGACGGCTCCTCGCCCATGTGCTACCCGGCGGGGGAGTTCCTCACCGGAGACTCCGATGTGCGGCTGGGCCTGTTCGACATCTCGGACGGCCTGCAGCCGCAGCCGCTGGAATTCTGGATGTCCAAGGAGCAGTTCAACTACTGGAGCCACACCCACTTGACGGTCGACGTCGTCCCCGGCCGCGGCAGCGGCTTCTCCGTCGAGGCTCCCGAGGGCAAGCGCTTCCTGATCCGCTCGACGCTGATGGACTGGCCCGCCTGAGCCACTGAAGCCCTGGGCGCGAACGTTCACTTGGGGGCCCCGCGGCCGGGGCCCCCAAGGGTATGTTCGCGCTCTTTTGCGTCTCACGATGTGGGATAAAAGCGGCCGTCCAGTGGATGGACACTACTATTAATAGGTCTGTTTCCAACCAGCTACCGAGATTTTGGACTTTCCTATGAACCTTTTCCGGACCAAATCCATCGAGCAGTCGATCGCCGACGCCGATGAGCCCGGACGCAAGCTGAAACGCTCGCTCAGCACCTGGGACCTGATGATCATGGGCGTCGCCGTTGCGGTCGGCGCAGGCATTTTCTCGGTCGGGGCCAAGGCTGCCGCCAACTTCGCCGGCCCCGCCGTCACCATCTCGTTCGCCATCGCAGCCGTCACCTGCGCCCTGGCGATCATGTGCTATGCCGAATTCGCCACCGCCATCCCGGTGGCCGGCTCAGCCTATGTCTTCACCTACGCCACCATGGGGGAGGTGCTCGCCTGGATCATCGGTTGGAACCTCATCCTCGAGCTCTTCACCGCCGCCGCCGTGATCGCCAAATACTGGGGCATCTACCTCAGCAAAGTGTTCGCGCTGATGGGACTGGACGTCCCGCCGTCGATCTCCGTGGCCGGCGTCGACCTCTTCTGGGGCGCCTTCCTGATTGTTGCCGTGTTCACCGTGCTGCTGGTGCTGGGGACAAAGCTGTCCGCCCGTGTCGGCAACGTGTTCACGCTGATCAAGATCGCCGTCGTGCTTTTCGTCATCGTCGTCGGCTTCAGCTACGTGAAGTTTGAGAACTACGCCCCGTTCGTCCCTGCCTCCGAACCCACCGGCGGTACCGGCGCCACGGACGTGCTCAAGCAGTCCTTCTTCGGCTTCCTCACCGGCGCGGCCCCGGCCCAGTACGGCACGCTCGGCATCTTCGCCGGCGCCGCCCTGGTGTTCTTCGCCTTCATTGGTTTCGACGTCGTCGCCACCTCCGCCGAGGAGGTCAAGAACCCGCAGAAGACGCTGCCCCGCGGCATCTTCGGCGGCCTGGCGATCGTCACCGTGCTCTACATCCTGGTCTCGCTGGCCCTGACCGGCATGGTGTCCTACACCAAGCTGGCCGAGGCGAAGAACCCGACGCTGACCACTGCCTTCGAGGCCGTGGGGAACACCGACGCCGCAAAGGTCATCGCCTTCGGCTCCCTCGTGGGCCTCACCACGGTGATCATGGTGCTGCTGATGGGCCTCTCGCGTGTGGTCCTGGCCATGAGCCGCGACGGCCTGCTGCCGCGCTCGCTCTCCAAGACCGGCACCATCCGGGCGACCCCCGCACGCCTGCAGATCATCTGCGGCACGGCCGTGGCGGTCGTGGCCGGACTGACCAACGTGGACCTGCTCGAGGAAATGATCAACATCGGCACGCTCTCCGCGTTCGTGATGGTCAGCCTCGGCATCCTGGTGCTGCGCCGGAAGCGGCCGGACCTTAAGCCGGCCTTCCGCGTGCCGTTCGGCAAGGTGCTCCCGGTCGTCTCGGCCGTCCTGTGCCTGTACCTGATGACGAACCTGGCGGTGGAGACCTGGATCTTCTTCGCGATCTGGCTGGTCATCGGCATCGCGATCTACTTCGCCTACGGCCAGCGCCACTCCCGGCTCAACGAGAAGTTCGCCGAGGCAAGGGCCGCCGTCAACGGCCCGGCCGCCGATCCGGTTGCGGACGAGGATGCGGAGTCGCTCACCCGCTCGTAGCTGCAACGCTGCACTGCCACGCGGTTAGTCAACGCGGGGTCACTACGGCCCGTCCGGCCTGTCCGGACGGGCGTAGGGGCCCCGCGTTGCTGCGTTGCGGGAGGTATTGCCGCGGCCTCTTCCGCGCTCGTCTCGGAGCTGTAACAATGCGCCTAATGTGGTTGACCTCACAGTAGCCTTAGGTCAGACTTGATTTTGAACGCTTGTTCGGAGAGCGAACTTTGGGGCTTGGGAGCTTGTCACGCCCACGCCAATGCGCACATAGGAGTGAACATGAAACGTCGTATTATCGCCGTGCTGGCGGCCGCATCGGTCCTGGCCCTCTCGGCCTGCGGCAGCGGATCGCCGAGTTCCACCGGCGGGGGCAGCGCATCCGGCGGTGCAACGGGCGGCGGAAATCTGACCAAGGTCAGCGTCGGCGTCATCCCGATCGTCGACTGCGCCCCCATCTACCTGGGCAACAAGCTGGGATTCTTCAAAGACGAAGGCCTTCAGCTGGACATCCAGACGGCCACCGGCGGTGCGGCGATCGTCCCCGGCGTGGTGAGCGGCAGCTTCGACTTCGCCTTCTCCAACCTGATCTCCGTCATGGTGGCGAAGGACAAGGGCCTTGACCTGAAATTCGTCGCCAACGGCGCCTCAACCACGGGCGAGAAGGGCAAGGACATCGGCGGCGTCGTCGTCCCGGCCGGGTCCAGCATCCAGTCCCCGAAGGACCTTGCGGGCAAGACCGTCTCGGTGAACAACCTCTCCAATATCGGGGACACCACCATCAAGTCGGTCGTCGAAAAGGCCGGTGGCGACCCCTCGAGCGTGAAGTTCGTGGAGGTGGCCTTCCCGGACGCCCCCGCCGCGCTGGCCAACAAGCAGGTGGACGCGGCCTGGATTTTGGAGCCCTTCCTGTCCAAGGCCGTCGCAGAGGGCGGCAAGATCATTTCCTCCAACTTCGTGGACATGAGCCCTGAGCTGGACATCGCCGGCTACTTCACCAAGGCGGACACCATCAAGGGCAAGGCCGAGCTGACCCAGAAGTTCACCCGGGCCATGAACAAGTCGCTCGAATATGCCCAGGCGCACCCGCAGGAAGTCCGCGACATCGTGGGCACCTACACCAAGATCGACGAAGCCACCCGGGCCAAGATTGTCCTGCCCCGCTACCGTGTGGAGTTCAACAAGGACGCCTTCAAGACCCTCGGTGATGCTGCCGCCAAGTACGGGACGCTGTCCAAGGCCCCGAACGCAGGCGACCTCCTCCCGTGAGTTCCGTAAGTTCCATGAGTTCCGACGCTGTGGCGTCCGGCGGTTCCGCCTCCGGCGGGAGGCGGAACCGCCGGTCCGGCCACAAACTTCCGGTGAAGCAGTTGCTCGGTGTGGTCGGGATAATTGGGTTCCTGGGAACCTGGGAGCTCATTCCGCGTCTGGGAATTATCGACGAACGTTACCTTCCGCCCGCCAGCGAGGTCATTTCCGCCCTGGCCCTCGACTTCGGCCTGACGGCGTTTTGGGTCTCGGTCGGTGAAACCATGAAGGCCTGGTTCCTGGGCCTCATCATCGCGGTTGCCCTCGCCGTGCTGCTGGGCTTCATCATCGGATCCAGCAGCTTCCTGCGCAAAGCCACCAACTCCACCGTCGAGTTCCTGCGCCCGATTCCGTCCGTGGCCCTCATCCCGCTGGCCGTGTTGCTCTTCGGCGTGAAGATCGAGTCGTCACTGATGCTGATCACCTATGCCGCCTTCTGGCAGGTCCTCATTCAGGTCCTCTACGGGGTGGCCGACGTCGACATGGTCGCCAACAACACCGCCAAGACCTACGGGCTGGGGTGGATGGCGCGGATCCGCTACGTCGTGTTCCCCACCGCGTTGCCCTACCTGATGACCGGTGTCCGGCTCGCAGCCACGGTGGCGCTGGTCCTGGCCATCACGGCGGAACTCGTGATCGGTTCGCCGGGGCTAGGCCGTGAAATCGCGCTCGCGCAATCCGGCGGCGCCATCTCGGGCATGTACGCCCTGGTGCTCGCCACCGGGCTGATCGGTGTGCTGATCAACGTCCTGATGCGCTTCATCGAAAAGAAGACCCTGTCCTGGCATTCCTCGGTCCGTTCTGAGGTGATCGTATGAAAGCACTGAAAACGGCGGCCTACCTGCTCGCGCTGCCAGTTCTGCTCGTCCTGGCCTGGTGGGCCTCCACCCTCGGAACGGTCAATTTCTTCGTCCCCACCCCGGCCGCCCTGGTCAACAAGTTCGGCGAGGTCTGGTTCGGCCCCCGCTTCTTCTCGGATGTGCTGCCCAGCATCGCCCGGCTCCTGATCGGCGTGGTCGCGGCGATCGTGATCGGCGTCGTGGGCGGGGTGCTGATCGGCTCGGTCAAATGGCTCCGGGCGTTGCTGGAACCGACGCTCGAATTCTTCCGCGCCATCCCGCCGCCCGTGCTGGTCCCGGTCCTGATCCTGCTGATGGGCATCACCGACTCGATGAAGATCGCGGTCATCATCTCCGGCTGTGTCTGGCCGGTGCTGCTGAACACCATTGAGGGCGTCCGCGCCGTGGACGGGGTCCTCTCGGATTCGGCCCACACCTACGGCATCGACGGCTGGGCCCGTGTGCGTTACCTGGTGCTGCCCTCGGCCAGCCCGCAGATCCTCGCCGGCGTGCGCCAGTCGCTGTCCCTGGGGCTGATCCTGATGGTCATCTCCGAAATGTTCGCCTCGTCCTCCGGGTTGGGCTTCACGATTGTCCAGTTCCAGCGGTCCTTCGCCATCCCCGAAATGTGGTCCGGCATCGTGGTCCTCGGACTGCTGGGCGTGGCCATGTCATTCATCTTCCAGTGGGCCGAGCGGAACATCCTGCGCTGGTACCACGGCCAGAAAGAGGTAGAAAATGCAGCCTAGTGCAGCGCAAGCGGCCCCGGAGGCGATGCTCTCCGTCCGCGGACTGAAGAAGGTCTACCAGACCGACGGCGGCGACGTCGAAGCGGTGCGGAACCTCACCTTCGATCTCCGCGCCGGTGAACTGGCCTGCCTCGTGGGCCCTTCGGGGTCCGGCAAGACCACCCTGCTCAAGTGCATCTCGGGCCTGATGACCCCCACCGAGGGGGAAGTGCTCCTGGACGGCAAGCGGGTGTCCGGGCCGCCGAAGAAGATGGCGGTGGTTTTCCAGGAATACGGACGCTCGCTGTTCCCCTGGATGCGGGTCAGGGACAACGTGGAACTGCCGCTGAAGAACCAGGGCGTGCCCAAGGCCGAACGCGACCGACTCGTCGACGAGGCCCTGGAGGCCGTGGGCCTGGCCCACGTGCCGCGCTCCTACCCTTGGCAGCTTTCCGGCGGCATGCAGCAGCGCGTGGCGATCGCCCGTGCCATCGCATACCAGCCCGAGGTCCTGCTGATGGACGAGCCGTTTGCCGCCGTCGACGCGCAGACCCGCGCGGACCTCGAGGACTTGATCCGGGTGGTCTGGAAGAAGCTCGGCGTGACCGTGCTTTTCGTGACCCACGACATCGACGAGTCGGTCTACCTCGGTGAACGGGTCATCATCCTCTCGAGCTCCCCGACCGTGGTGCAGGAGGACATCGTGATCGACCTTCCGGCCGAGCGGGACCAGCTGGAGACCCGTTCCCTGCCCCGGTTCACCGAGCTCCGCCACCACGTCTACGAGCAGATCCAGCTCGCCAAGAGGGGCCACCGCCCCGCAGCGGCGGGCGCGCCGGCAGCAGCTACCGCGGCAGCGTCGGCGCCGGCGGCCCCGGCGGCGGACCCCGGCGCCAGCGGCGCCTAGCTGTCCCGCCGGTCCGGGCGCCGGACGAAAAGAACACCCCGCCGCGGTTCTCCGCGGCGGGGTGTTCTTTCATTGCCGGGAAAGGCTAGCCGATCTTGTTGGCAGCCTCTGCGTCCGAAGTGGCAGCACCGGCGGCGGCACCCAGGTTGGCCCGAAGCTTCGCGCCGAGCTCGGCGTCGACGTTGGTCCAGTACTGGATGGCGCGCTCCTTGATGCCAGCGTCCTTGACGCCGCCCACCGCACCGGTGAGGGTGTCCAGCAGGCGGGCCTTGGCGCCGTCGTCGAACACCTCGCGGTACAGCGTGCCGGCCTGGCCGAAGTCGCCGTCCTCAGCGTGCAGGGAGTGCGCGGAGAGCGTCAGCTCGCCGTCGTTCTCCCAGCCGCCGGCCGGGTTCTGCGGTTCCACGGCGGCGGGACCGCCGAAGGAGTTCGGCGCGTACACCGGGACCGAGGGGGCGTTGAAGTGGTACCGCGCCGCGCCGTCCTGGCTGTAGTTGTTGACCTGGCTCTTGGGCAGGTTCACCGGGAGCTGGGCGTGGTTGGTGCCCACGCGGTAGCGGTGCGCGTCGGCGTAGGAGAAGATGCGGGCCTGCAGCATCTTGTCCGGGGAGGCGGCGATGCCCGGCACGAAGTTCGACGGCGCGAAGGTGGCCTGCTCGATCTGCGCGAAGTAGTTCTCCGGGTTCTTGTTCAGCTCCATGGTGCCGACCTTGACCAGCGGGTAGTCGCCGTGCGGCCATACCTTGGTGACGTCGAACGGGTTGAAGCGGTACGTCTTGGCGTCCTCGTACGGCATCACCTGGACGTGCAGGTCCCAGGAGGGGAAGTTGCCGGCGTCGATGTTCTCCTGCAGGTCGCGGATGTAGAAGTCCGCGTCCGCGCCGGCCAGCTCTTCCGCTTCGTCGCCCGTCAGGGACTTGACGCCCTGGTTGGACTTGAAGTGGTACTTGACCCAGAAGCGCTCGCCCGCTGCATTGATCCACTGGTAGGTGTGCGAGCCGTAGCCCTGCATTTCACGCCAGGAGGCCGGCAGGCCGCGGTCGCCCATGAGCCAGGTGACCTGGTGGGCGGACTCGGGGGAGAGGGTCCAGAAGTCCCACTGCATGTCGGCGTCCCGCAAGTGGGTGCCCGGGAGGCGCTTCTGCGAGTGGATGAAGTCCGGGAACTTGATGCCGTCGCGGATGAAGAACACCGGGGTGTTGTTGCCGACGAGGTCGTAGTTGCCCTCGGTGGTGTAGAACTTCACGGCGAAGCCGCGCGGGTCGCGGAGTGTGTCGGCGGAGCCTGCCTCGCCGGCGACGGAGGAGAAACGGATGAGCATGTCCGTCTCGGCGCCCGGCTGGAACAGCGCGGCCTTGGTGTACTGGGAGACATCCCCCGTGGTCGTGAACGTGCCGAAGGCGCCGCCGCCCTTGGCGTGCACGACACGCTCCGGCACGCGCTCGCGGTTGAACTGGGCGAGCTTCTCCACCAGGTAGTGGTCGGTCAGGATAATCGCGCCGTCAGCACCGACGGACTGCGAGTGGGCGTCGGAAGTGACGGGGGCACCGGACTGTGTCGTGGACACTGCGGGCGCAGAGATGTTCTGAGTCATCATTCTCCTATTTCTGTTTCTAACTTAGTTACGGTCGGCGGGGAGTTTTTGGGTGCGCTGGCAGTCCTCGCAGATGCCCTGGTACAGGACGTCCGCGATCTGGATGGTCATGGGCTTGGAGCCCGACTCCCAGTGCGGGGTGAGGCACGGCGCGTGGCCGACGGCGCATTCAACGTCCTCCACACGGCCGCAGCTGATGCAGACGGCGTGGTGGTGGTTGTCCCCCACACGCGTCTCATACAGCGCGGGCGAGTGCGGGGGTTCGAAGCGGCGCAGCATCTGCAGCTCGGTCAGGTCGCCGAGGACCACGTAGACGGACTGCGCCGTAAGTTCGGGCAGCTCCTCGCGGGCTGCGGCAAGGATGCTCTCCGCCGGCGAATGCGGGTGGCGTTCGACGGCGGCCAGCACGGCCAGCCGCTGCTTAGTGACCCGGCGGCCGTGGGCATGCAGGGCGGCGGTCCATGCCTCGCTGCCGCCCACCGAATCCGTCATGGCCCCATTCAAGCACTTATTTTTAGCTGGTCACAATAAGGTTCGGCTTATTTCCTTTGTGGCCCACTAGAGTTGCCGGGTGGGGAAATTCCTGGCGGACATCACGCCGTTACGCGAAAGCCCGGCCTTCCGCCGTCTGTGGCTTGGATCCGCCGCCTCGGCGTTGGGCAGCCAACTCACCCTCGTAGCCGTGAGCCTCGAGGTCTACCGGCTCACCCAGGACAGCCTGTACGTGGGGCTGCTGAGCATTTTTGCCCTGGTCCCGCTGGTGTTCGGCGGCCTCCTCGGCGGCTCCATCGCGGATGCCCACGACCGCCGCAAGGTCGCGCTGCTCGCCTCCGCGGTGCTGTGGCTGACTACGGTCGGCCTGGCGCTGCAGGCGTGGCTGCACTTGGGCAACGTCTGGCTGCTGTACCTGCTCGTCGCGGTGCAGAGCGGCGCGCAGGCCATCAACCAGCCGGCCCGCAGCGCCATCATCCCGGTCCTGGTCCGGAAAGAGCTCCTGCCCGCGGCGAATGCCCTGAGCATGATGATCTTCGGCCTGACCATGACCGCCGGTCCGCTGCTGGCCGGCGTGCTGGTGGCCACGGTCGGCTTCGCCTGGACCTACACGATCGATGTGGCCAGCTTCGCGTTTGTCGTCTGGGCCCTGCTGAAGCTGCCGCCCATGCCGCCAGGGCATGAGTCGCACCGGGCCGGCCTGCGCTCCGTCGTCGAGGGCTTCCGCTTCCTCGGCACGCGGCCGAACCTGCGCATGACCTTCGTGATCGACCTCGTGGCCATGATCCTGGCGCAACCGCGGGCGCTGCTGCCGGCCATCGCCGCACTCATGATCGGTGGCGGCGAAGCCACGGTCGGCGTGCTGCTAGCCTCAACTGCCGTCGGCGCGTTCCTGGCCGGGCTCTTCTCCGGCCCGCTCGGTGCGGTCCGGGCGCAGGGCACGGCGGTGGTCTGGTCTGTCATGGGCTGGGGCGCCTCCATCGCGGGGCTGGGCCTCGTCGTCGTGCTCGCCGGCCGGTCCGGCGCCGCGGGCGTGACCCCCTGGCTGGTGCCTGCCGCCGTGTGCTGCGCGCTCGCCGGTATCGCCGACTCCGTCAGCGCGGTCTTCCGCACCACCATCCTGCAATCGGCCACCCCGGACCACCTGCGCGGCCGGCTGCAGGGCGTCTTCGTGGTCGTCGTCGCGGGCGGCCCCCGGGTGGGGGACATGCTGGCCGGCGGCGCGACTAAGCTGCTCAGTGAAGGCTGGGTTCTGCTCGCCGGCGGGGTGCTGTGCGCGGTGGTGGCCTGGCTCGTGGCGCGCTGGCAGTCCGGGTTCCTGAAGTACGACGCGCGGAACCCGGTTCCCTAGCGGTTCGTTTCTTAGATGGGTGACCCGTGGGACACCCGATCGACGGCATGGCTTGGGAGGATCAGTGCATAACCATCACAACGGCTTGAAGACGGCGGCCCTGTTCGGCGTGCTCTGGGCGGTGCTGCTTGGCCTGGGCGCGGTGATTGGATCCGGGATGCGGAGTTCGGCGCCCATCTGGATCATGGCCCTGATCGGCGTCGGCACCACCGCCTACGGGTACTGGAACAGCGACAAGATCGCGATCCGGTCCATGCAGGCCTATCCGGTGACCGAGGCCGAGGCGCCGGGGCTGCACCAGATCGTCCGGGAGCTCTCCGCCCGCGCCAACCAGCCGATGCCGCGGATCTACATCTCACCGACCATGGCACCCAACGCCTTCGCCACCGGCCGGAATCCGCAAAACGCCGCGGTCTGCTGCACGCAGGGCATCCTGCAGCTGCTCGACGCCCGCGAACTCCGCGGCGTGCTCGGCCACGAGCTGATGCACGTCTACAACCGGGACATTCTCACCTCGTCGGTGGCCGCCGCCGTCGCGGGCGTGATCACCTCGGTGGGCCAGATGCTGCTGTTCTTCGGCGGGGGCGGAGACCGCCGCAACGGCAATCCCCTCGCCCTCCTCGCGATGGCCCTGCTGGCGCCGTTTGCCGCGTCGCTGATCCAGATGGCCATCTCCAGGACCCGCGAGTACGACGCCGACGAGGACGGTTCGGCGCTCACCGGCGACCCGCTGGCGCTGGCCTCGGCCCTGCGCAAGATCGAACAGGGCGTCCAGCTCGCGCCGCTGCCGCAGGACCAGCGGCTGGTCAACGCCTCGCACCTGATGATCGCCAACCCGTTCCGCGGCGGCGGCATGGCGCGGATGTTCTCCACGCACCCGCCGATGAGCGAACGGATCGGCCGGCTTGAGCGGATGGCGGGGCGTCAGCTGGGCTAGGCCCGCCGGCCCGACGACGCGCACCTGGTTCCATGACGCACAAAAGGGCTGACGCTGCCGGAATACCGGTGGCGCCAGCCCTTTTGTGCGTCGCAGGGTAGTGCCCGACGCGGAGCGCAGCTAGCTGCGGAAGTTCACGAACTGGAGATCGGCCTCGTCGAAGCCTTTCAGCAGGTTCATGGTTTCCTGGAGGTCGTCGCGGGACTTGGACGTCACGCGCAGCTCGTCGCCCTGGATCTGGGACTTGACCGACTTGGGGCCCTCGTCGCGGATCAACTTGTTGATCTTCTTCGCGAGGTCCTGGGCAATGCCTTCCTTGATGGTGGCCTCGAGGCGGAATTCCTTGCCGGAAGGGTAGGGCTCGCCCGTGTCGAGGGACTTCAGCGAGATGCCGCGGCGGATCAGCTTGGACTGCAGCACGTCGAGGACGGCCAGCACCCGCTCCTCGGAATTGGCCTTCATCAGGATCTTCTCGCCGCTGAAGTCGACCTCGGCGCCGACGCCCTTGAAGTCGTACCGCTGCGCCAGTTCCTTCTGCGCCTGGTTCAGCGCGTTGGCGACTTCCTGCTTGTCGACCTTGCTGACGACGTCGAATGTGGATTCGCCTGCCATGACTGTCCTCCTGATGTTGTCCGGACGCCCTGCTGGAGGGCGGTGTTTTCTGCATTCCAGCCTAGTACGGATGCTCCGGATGTGAAGGTGCCGCGGGGCGGCCGGTCTTCACAGTTGGCTCAAAGCTGAACCCCGGGGGGAACGAAGCTTGGCCCGGGAGAGTTGGGACCGTTGGAAGAGCCGCTTGAAAGGCAGGGCACATGAACCGCAGGGCCATCCGTAACGTCAGCAGCACCACCGCCGCAGCCGCGGGTTCCATCACGACGGCGGTGACGTCGGTGGCCGCCGCGGCCCTGGCGGCCTCCATCATCCTCAGCCCGGCCGCAGACGCTTCCGCCCGCCTCGGTGGCGTGCAGGCGGACCTGGCCCGGGCGGTGCAGCTGAACCAGGTCACCGCCGAGCAGGCGGCGAAGTTCGAGGCCAAACTCGCCGGCCGCATCCTCGGAGAAGCCTGATATTCCGGGCCACCCGGGGCCACGCGGCGCCGATTCGATTCTTCGGCGGAAGTTCTGTAAAGTTGTCTTGCCCGCGGTTGCTGGAAGCGGAACGGACTGGAAACAGGCGTTCGGCAGATGGAAGCCGCGAGTGATCTTCTTTTGAAGTTCGGCAGATTACCCGAGCGGCCAAAGGGGGCTGACTGTAAATCAGCTGGCAACGCCTACGGGGGTTCGAATCCCTCATCTGCCACCCTCGAGAAAGCCTCCGGAACCAAACGGTTCCGGAGGCTTTTTTGTTTTATTGCGCGACTGCTCCGTAGGTGCCGTTACGGGACGTGAAAACGGCAGTTATGGAGCAATCGGCGTTCGGTCCACGGCGGCGACGATGGCAGCACCCAGTTCCGCGGGCCTGGTGAACTGCGGCCAATGCCCGGTCGGCAGGTCCAGGTATTCGACGTCGCGGATCCGTGCCAGCTCCGCGACATACGGCTGCTCCGCGGCAATCCATTCGAGCAGCACCGACGTCGGAAATTCGCAGGCGATGACAGTTGCCGGAACGTCGTAGCGGCGGTCATCGTGGAGCCTCTGCTGGTCGTAGGCAACGCCCTTGGGTTCCGGGACGGCGCGGGCCCGGAAGGCGGACCGGAGCTCCTCGTCCAGGTCAACGAGGTCCTCGTCCTCGAAGAATTCCCATGGCGGCAGCGGCACCTCGTCGCCGTCGGCCGGCAGCTGGTCGTTGACGACGCCGCCGTCCCCCAGCGGGCCGCTGTCCACGTAGATGGCGCGGGCAACGCGGTCCGGTCGCGCATCCACGGCGCCATGGATGATCGCCCCGCCGCCGGAGTGGCCCACCAGGACCACCGGGGTATCCACCCTGTCTACGGCGGCCACGACGGCGTCGATGTGGGTGCGCAAGCCGATGCCGGCGCGCGGTGCGTCAGCCGACTCCAGCCCGGGCAGCGTGAGCGGGTGGACCCGATGCCCCGCGGCGACCAGCGGCGGCGTGACCTCCGACCACGACGACGCGTCCAACCAGAAACCGGGAACCAGGATGATGTCCATGACGGCACCCTACGCGGTCCGGCCGCTGGCGAAGGCGCGCAACGCAGGGGGTTTCCGCCGTCGAACGTCATTTTCCGGTCGAAAACGTGCCCGGCGTCACATCTTGGCCCGCTGAGGCGCTACTCTGTCGCAGGAGGGGGAATCACATGGAGATAGTCCTGGCAGCTGGCAAGGGGACGCTCAACCTGGATGAGAGCGGAATTCTTCGGCTGGCCTGGGCCTCCGGGTCCATGCTCGATACGGCGGACGCCGTCGATTCCGTCGTTGCCATTTCAAAAATCAGCGCCGGGCGGATGCTGCCCTTGCTGATCGACATCAGCGACGTCAAGCTGACCGCCGGAGCCCGCAACCATTACCTGGAGAGCCGCTTCGTTTCCTCCGTGGCACTCGTCGGCGAATCGAACGTGGACCGGGTTGTCGCCGCGTGGATGCGCCGCGGAAACGACTGCCCGCAACGCTACTTCACCTCCCGCGCCGACGCCCTGGAGTGGTTGGGTGAGCTGGCCGCCAGCGACGAACCGCAGAGCGTCGCCGGCTGATCCTTCCGCGGCACCGGAGGCTCCGGCGACACCCGGGCGGATAATCGGCCGATCCGGCATTACTGCGGAGTAGGGTTAGGCGCGTTGATCGAATGAGCCTGAGGAGTTGACATGAAATCGTTTGCATGTGGTGACGTTGTTCCCGATTGTGAAGCCCGCTGGGTCTGCAGCACCGATGACGAAATCCTGGTCCAGGTCGGCGCCCATGCCGCGTCCGTGCACGGCCTGACCGAGCTTCCCGCCGAGCTCGTCGACTCGGTGCACAAAGCAATCCACCCGGTTAGTTGATTCCTGCGGCGGGCGGTCCACCTTCCGGGTCCGGCGCCACTGCACCGCCGGACTGGGATGGGCTGCTGGCCTCGGCCTGCCGCGGCGAAGGCCTGGCGGCTGCCTACCAGCCCATCGTTGATACCGCGCGGGGAGCGGTGGTGGGCTATGAAGCCCTCGCCAGGTTTCCCGGCTATGCCGAGAAGAACCCCGAAGTCTGGTTCGCCGCTGCGCGTCAACACGGGAAAGCCGCTGAACTCGAAGCGGCCGCGCTGCGCACCGCGCTCAAGGCCCGCGCCGCCCTGCCGGCCAACTGCTTCCTGACCCTCAACGTCTCACCGGAGCTGCTGACCACGGAATGCATCCGCAGCGTCTGGCGCGACGAGGGCAAACTGGGCGGCCTGATCGTCGAACTGACAGAGCAAACACCGATCGACTCGTACGTGGAGCTGGAACCGGACCTCAACCAGTTGCGCGCCGCCGGTGCCCTGATCGCCGTCGACGACGCCGGAGCCGGCTACGCGGGACTGCGCCACCTGCTGGCCCTGCGCCCCGCCCTGATCAAGATCGACCGGGACCTGATCCAGGACGTCGACCGTGATGAGGCGAAGCGTGCCCTCATCGGGATGCTCGGCGCGTTTGCGAGTCAGGTCGACGCCTGGATCCTGGCCGAGGGCGTCGAACGGGCGGAGGAGCTCGAGGCACTGGTCTCGCTGGGCGTCCCGCTCGTGCAGGGCTACTACCTCGCCCGGCCCGCCCCGCCCTGGGCCGGCATTGATCTTGACCTGGCCCACCGCCTCGCCAGCGCCCGTCCGGTGGCACACAAGACGGTCATCCGCGACGTCGTCGAACCGGCGACGACGGCCGGCAGCGTCACCCAGGCCGCTGACGCCTTCGCGGCCAACCCGGCGCTGGAGGCCGTCGTGCTGCTCGGCGAGCACCTGCGGCCGGTCGCGGTGCTGGACGCCGGAGCGTCCGCACTGGGCGTGGTCAGCCCCGGGATGCGCGTGAACCTCGATACCCCGCTCAGCCAGGCCCTGGCCCGGGCCATGACGAGGCCCAAGAACCAGAGGTTCGACTCGCTCCTGGTGACGGACAACGCGGGGCGTTTCGCCGGCGTTGCCAGGATGGAGCGGATGATCATTGCGCTCACCGGGACGGCAGGGGCACGTGACGACTGACGCCCCAAGCGCGCTGGCGGGAGAGCTGCCCGGCGGTCTCCGCATCAGGCTGCTTCGCGGTTCCGACGCCGAACGGCTGGGGGCCGCGTACCGGCGGAACCGGGATCATCTTGCGCCTTGGGAACCGGCCCGGAGCGCCGAGTTCTTCACCACGGAGGGGCAGCGCGCCAACATCGGCGGCAAACTCGCCATGTTCGGCGCCGGAACCGGCGTTCCGTGGGTCCTGCTGGCCGGCGGGGAGGCCGTGGGGACGATGACGCTGAGCGGCATCGTGCGCGGGCCTTTCCTCAGCGCCAACCTCGGGTACTGGGTGGATCAGGACTTCAACGGGCGGGGCATCGGATCGGCCGCCGTCGCCCATGTTGTCGGAGCCGCCAGCACCGCGCTGGGCCTGCACCGGATCCAGGCGGCCACGCTGCCGCACAATGCCGCTTCCCAGCGGGTGCTGCAGCGGGCCGGGTTCCAGCAGATCGGACATGCCCCGGAGTACCTGCAGATTGCGGGCGCCTGGCAGGACCATCTCCTGTTCCAGCGCATCCTGCACTGAGGCACGTGCGAGACTCACACAGTGACTGACGAATCCTTCGGCGACCTGCACCACGTCGAGCTCTGGGTGCCGGACCTTGCGCGGGCCCGGGACGAATGGGGCTGGCTGCTGACCAGGCTCGGCTACGGGCAGTTCCAGGACTGGCCCCGCGGGCGGAGCTGGCGGCGCGGCGCCACGTACATCGTCGTCGAGGAGTCACCCGACCTGGACGGCCGGAACCACCACCGCACCGCGCCCGGGCTGAACCATCTGGCGTTCCGGGGCGGAACGCCGGAGCACGTGGACGCGCTGGCCGCGGACGGCCCCGGCAACGGCTGGACCGAGCTGTTTCCGGAAAAATATCCGCACGCCGGCGGCCCCGGACATTACGCTGCCTACCTGGTGAACTCGGACGGTTTCGAAGTCGAGCTGGTCGCCACCGGCTGACCCGGCGGCCGGGCGGGTACCGTGATACCCATGAGCATCATCCTGGTGGGCGGGGGCCCCGATACCGTCACCACCCCGGTTATCTTTGACCGCTTCGTCAAGGATGTCCGGAACCGCGGCGGGGGAAGCCGGCCTCCCCGGATCGTCGTCGTGCTGTTCGACCGCGAAGGCAGCTCGGAGTATTTCCTCCCCGCGTACCTGGAGCCGCTGCAGAGCCGCACGCCCTGCCAGCTGACACCGATCCTGCTGCGCTCCCACGAGCCGGCGGACCCGGGGGCGTTCGACGACGTCGACGGGATCCTCGTCGGAGGCGGCCCCGCCCCGGACTATCTGGCCGGCCTGCAGGCCTCGGCCGCGGCAATCCGGAAGGCGGTCGCTTCGGGCGTGCCTTATCTGGGGTTCTCCGCGGGGGCGATGATCGCGCCGCAGCGGGCGCTTGTGGGCGGATACCGGGTCCGGGGCATCGAGGTGTGCTCGGAGGAATGCTCCGAAGGCCTTGACGAACTCGACGTCCGCGACGGTCTGGGCCTGGTGCCGTTCGCCGTTGACGTCCATACCGCGCAGGCCGGAACCCTGAGCCGCGCGGTCGCGGCGGTGGCGGAGGGCCTGGTTGACCGGGCCGTGGCCGTGGACGAGAACACCGCGCTGGTGCTGCGCCACGCGGGCCTCGAGGACCTTGAGGTGCTCGGCACCGGGAACTGCTGGACCATCCGCGGCTCCGGCCGCAAGGCCACGGTGGCGGTGCTGTCCGCCGGCTGAGCGGCCGACCCTTCTTGGCACCTTTGTTACCCGCGGGTAACATAGTCCCATGCACCTGCTGCTCCGCACCCTCCTCCTGCTCATCAAGTCCGCCCGGCGCTCGCCGCTGAGCATCTGGGACACGTCCTCGCTGCCGCTCCGCGTGCTCCCGACAGACATCGACATCGCAATGCATGTCAATAACGGCATGTACCTCTCGCTGATGGACCTGGGCCGCTTCGACCTGATGGCACGCAGCGGGACCTGGAAGGCCATGCGCCGGCGCGGCTGGACGCCAGTGGTGGCGGGGGAGACGATCGCTTTCCGCCGCTCCCTGCAGCTCTGGCAGCAGTACACCATCGAGTCCAAGGTCATCGGCCTGGATGAGAAGGCCATCTACTTTGAGCAGCGCATGGTGGTCGACGGCGAAATCTACGCCCGCGCCCACATCGCCACCCGGCTGGTCAGCAAGGGCAAGCCGGTCAGCCAGGAAGAGATCATCCGCGAGTTCGGGGCGCCGCCGGCGGACCTGGAGCTGCCCGAATGGATCCACGAGTGGCGGGAAACGAACGCGCTGCCGGGCGCCCGCCGCCCCGCCCCGCACGTCTGGGCGTGACCTCCGCGCCGTGCCCGCCGGGATGTGCCATCAGCGAAACGCAGGGGACTTTCGCGGGCGGCTCGCGTACCGTTGACGCATGGCTACCGTAGACATTACAGGTGAACAGTTCGCATCGACCGTCGAGGACAACGACATTGTCCTCGTAGACTTCTGGGCCGAATGGTGCGGCCCGTGCAAGCAGTTTGGCCCCACGTACTCGGCCGTTTCGGAGAAGCACCCGGACGTGGTCTTCTCCAAGGTGGACACCGAAGCGGAGCAGCAGCTTGCCGCCGAGGCCGGTATCACCTCGATCCCCACGCTGATGGCCTTCCGCGAAAAGGTACTGGTGTTCTCCCAGCCCGGTGCGCTGAACGCCCAGCAGCTGGAGCAGGTGGTCGACGCCGTCAAGGCCCTCGACATGGAGGAGGTCCACGCGCACGTGGCCCGTTCCCAGGCCGAGGCCGCCGCAACCCAGCAGGACGGCAGCCAGATTCCGGATATCTAAGCCGGACTGCCGCAACAAACAACAACGCGGGGTCACTTCGCGCCCATCCCTTGAGGGATTACCGGCGCGAGGTGACCCCGCGTTTGTGTTCGGAGGCGGGGCGGGCTTAGAGCTTTTCCAGCTTGACCGGCTCGGCCAGCAAAGCGCTCAGGGACTCGTTCAGGTCCTGGACCGCGGTGCCCTTGGAGTGCTTGTCCAGGTCTGCCTGGGAAGCCCACTGCTCGGTCAGAACCAGCTTGTCCTCGCTCGCCTCGGTCAGCTCATAGCGGATGCAACCGGGTTCGTTGACGACCTCGTCGATCGCGATTTCGAGGGCAAGCTTCACGCGGAAGAATTCGCCCTCGTTGGGAATAAAAGTGGCCTGCAGGTCAATGGGTGCGCTCATGGGTTTTACCCTACCGGGCGGCCGACCCGGCGTCGGAAGATGTCCTGAAGATTTCCTAGGACTTCCACGCTTTGCCCTTCTCTTGCCGGCGGCCTGTTGGTAGCGTCACACCATGCTTGCGTACACAGCCGGGGACACTGACGTCCCGCTGATCGATGAAACCATCGGCGACCACTTTGAGCGGATCGTCGCCCGGTTCCCGTACCACGACGCGCTGATCGAGGCCGCGGCGGTTCCCGGCGGGGAGGCCCGGCGGTGGAGCTACACCAAGATGAACGACGACGTCGACCGGCTGGCCCGCGCGCTGCTGGCGCTCGGCGTCGCCAAGGGAGACCGGATCGGAATCTGGAGCCCGAACTGCGCCGAATGGACCATTCTGCAGTACGCCACAGCGAAGATCGGGGCGATCCTGGTCAACGTCAATCCGGCGTACCGCAGCCACGAGCTGGAGTTTGTCGTCAAGCAGAACGGCATGCGGATGCTGGTGGCGGCGCCGTCGGACCGGAACAGCGACTACACGGTGATGGCCCGGCAGGCGCTGGCGGAATGTCCCGAGTTGCGCGAAGTCGTGTTCCTGCCCGATTCCGGCCAGCCCGGCCTCACCGCCGGGGTCCCGGAAAGTGAGGCGGAGCGGACATTCGCCGAGCTGCTGAGGCGGGCCGACGACGTCGCGCACTCCGGCTTGAAGGCGCGGATGGCCGAACTGGACCCGCACGACGCGATCAACCTGCAGTACACCTCCGGCACCACCGGTTTTCCCAAGGGCGCCACCCTGACCCACCACAACCTGCTCAACAATGGCTTCGCCATCGGCGAGCTGCTGGCTTACACCGAGCACGACCGGGTGGTGCTGCCGGTGCCGTTCTACCACTGCTTCGGAATGGTGATCGGCAACCTGGCCGCCTTCAGCCACGGCGCCGCCACCATCATTCCGGGCCGCGGGTTCACGCCGGCCGCCGCGCTGGAGGCAGTGCAGGACTTCGGCGGAACGTCGCTCTATGGCGTGCCGACCATGTTCATCGCCGAACTCGCGCTGCCGGACTTCGCCTCCTACGACCTCTCGACGCTGCGCACCGGCGTCATGGCCGGGTCGCTGTGCCCCATCGAGGTCATGAACCGGGTGATCTCGGAAATGAACATGCGCGACGTGGCCATTTGCTACGGCATGACCGAGACCTCTCCGGTCTCCACCATGACCCGCGACGGGGACACCATGGCCCAGCGCACGCAGACCGTCGGCCGCACCATGCCGCAGCTGGAGAACCGGATCGTGGACCCCGTGACCGGGGAGGTGCTGCAGCGCGGCGAGATCGGCGAGTTGTGCACCCGCGGGTACTCCGTGATGCAGGGCTACTGGAACCAGCCGGACAAGACGGCCGAGGCGATCGACGCCGAAGGCTGGATGCATACCGGCGACCTGGCGCGCATGGATGAGGACGGCTACCTGGTGATCGAGGGCCGGATCAAGGACATGGTGATCCGCGGCGGCGAGAACGTCTACCCGCGCGAGATCGAGGAGTTTCTCTACACGCACCCGGATATCCAGGACGTTCAGGTGATCGGTGTCCCTGACGCCACGTACGGTGAGGAACTGATGGCGTGCGTGATCCTCAAGCCCGGAGCCGGCAGGCTGGACGCCGCGGGGCTGGCGGAATTCTGCCGGGGCAAGCTGGCGCACTACAAGATCCCGCGCTACGTGGACGTCCGGGAAAGTTTCCCGATGACCGTGTCCGGCAAGATCCGCAAGGTGGACATGCGCCAGGAAGCCGTGGCCAGGCTGCATCTTTGACCCCGCGATGCTTCGAGTTAGGCAGGCCTGTGGATAACTCAGGCAGCGAGCCTAATCCGCGGCCACAATGGTGCCCATGGTCCGCATTGTGCCGCTCCCCGAAAGTCTCTTCCAGACGCCGTTCACGGTCTACGAATCCCGTGCGGCCGGCGTTACGTCCAAGCGACTCCGGGCGAAGGACCTGTCCGACGGCGGCCGTCTCATCTATCTGCCGGCCGGCAGGCACCTGGAGATCTTCGAACGTGCCCGGGTACTCAGCGCAGCCACGCCCGGCGCCTGGGTGTCCCACGAGACCGCCGCCGTGCTCACCCGGCTCGGGCTGCCGCCGTGGCTGGGCGGGTGTTCCACCATCCACCTCAGCAAGCCGCACGAACTGCCTCGCGTCCGCCGGGCCGGGGTTACGGGACACCGCGTGCGGTGTATCCCCGGCGAGCTGACCGACGTCGACGGCGTCCCTGTGACGGCACCGCCGCGGACCTGGCTGGATCTCGCCTCGGGCCTGCCTCTCAACTACCTCATCGCCCTGGGCGACCAGATCATTCGGATACCCCGGCCTGGCCTGGAACAGCGCTCAGAGCCCTACGCGTACAAGGACGGACTGCGGCTACTCATCCGCCAGCATCCCAACATGAAGGGCGTCGAGAAAGCCCGGCTGGCCCTGGACGAGATGCGGGTGGGGGCGGATTCGTTCCCGGAGACCTTTCTGCGGCTGGCGCTGATGGACGCGCGATTACCGGAGCCGGAGCTTCAGATCAGGCTGGACCCTGACGACCGGCGCTCGCCGGCCGCAGACCTGGGCTACCGGAGGTACCGCATCGCCATCCAGTACGAGGGCGCCCACCACCTCACCCGGGAACAACAATCCAGGGACATCCGGCGGGACGAAGCGTTCCGCGGCGCTGGCTGGGCGTACTTCAAGGCCAACGCCGATGACCTCGCCGATGGCTTCGAAGCCGTCGTTGGCCGGATCAAGAAGACCCGGCTCCGCTCGGTCTAACGCAACGCGGGGTCAGATCGCGCCTATAAAGGCGCCCCGGATGGGCCGGATGTGACCCCGCGTTGCTTCAGCGGCGCCGGTCAGTGGCCGCGGTGGTCCTGGATGGTCATCCGCGGCCCGAAAACCGGCTTGCGGAACCCGCTGAGGCCGATCATGCGCACCACCCGCTGGCGGTGCCCGGCCCAGGGCGCCAGCAGCCTCAACATCCCGGCGTCGTCGGTCCGCCGCCCGGTCAGGGCCGCGCCGACGTAGGCCGCGAGGTGGTAGTCGCCCACCGCGATCGAGTCCGGACAGCCGTGCGTGCGCTGCACCACCTCGGCCGCCGTCCAGACGCCGATCCCGGGAAGGGTCTGCAGCTTCGCGGCCGCTTCGGCCGCCGGCAGCGCCGCCAGCCGTTCCAGCGCGGCCGCGGAACGCAGCGCCCGCATGACGGTGTCCGATCGTTGCGGGCCGACTCCGGCCTTGTGCCATTCCCAGGACGGGATGCGCAGCCACTGCTCGGGCGTGGGCTGGACCAGGAGGTTGGCGGGGGCCACGGTGCCGGCGCCGGGCGCCGCTGTCCCGAAGCGGTACATCAGGTAGCGGTAGCCGCGGCGTGCCTCGATCACCGTGACCTTCTGCTCGAGCACCGTAGGCACCAGGGAATCGATCATCCGCCCGGTGGCCGGCAGCCGGAGGGCGGGGTTGCGGCGTCGTGCGTCGACAACCATCCGGGGGAGCGTGGCGTGGAAGCCGGGTTCGTCGAAGGCCGTCCAGTCGTCGTCGCGTCCCAGCATTCGCGGAACGGCCTCGATCGCCGCGGCTGCCCCGGGCCCCCAGGCGCGCGCCTCGATCCAGGGCGCGGCCGCCGGACCCGCGGACGCCAGGCGCAGCGTGGCCGGACCGGCCGCCGTCGTGAACGCCATCCAGAAGCCGTCCGCAGTGACCCGGATGGACGGATCGCCGTGGCCCCGGCGGAGCGTGCCGAGGGTCTGCAGGAGATCGAACGGGCCGCCCGGGTGCCACCGCAGCGAGGCGTCCGCCGCGGCGGGCACGCCGGCGGGGAGCTCTGCGGTGGTCACTCGAATATGTTCCCACGCCCGGCCGACGGCGGGCACATCCGGGCTGTTGGGCGGAGGGATGCGCGCAACCGGACGGCCCTTATCCGCGGCCCCGGACGGGACTAGACTCCGGCTGTGGCCCGGACTTCCCGCGCCCGCCCCGGGATCGGATCCCTTGATGGTCAGGAGAGTGTGATGGCTGGTGGAGTGGTGCACTTCGAGCTTCCCGCGGACGACGAGAACCGTGCGCGTGAGTTTTACAGTTCGGTGTTCGGCTGGGGTTTCCAGGTCATGCCGGAGATGGAATACAGCCTGGCGCTGACCACCCCGATGGACGAGGAGGGCCGGCCCGCGGTCTCCGGGTCGATCAACGGCGGCCTGTTCCGCCGCGGCGAGCTCACCGCCCCGGTGGTGACCGTCGACGTCGACGACATCGACGCCGCCTTGGAGCAGATCGTGGCCCGGGGCGGTTCGGTGCAGCGGGCAAAGATGGAGGTGCCGGGGTCCGGTTGGAACGCGTATTTCACGGACACCGAGGGCAACGTAGTGGGGCTGTGGCAGAACGCCGCGCCCGCGGCACCGGCTCCGGCCGGCGGCAGCGGCGAAACCGCCGGAAACGACATCGGGGCCTGACCCGCGCCTAGTGCATGCCGCTGGCCAGCCAGAGGGCCACGACCGCGAGGGGAACCGTGAGGACGACGGCGGCGAGGCCGGCCAGCGCGAAGCCGCCCCAGCGGATCTCGACGTTGAGGGCCCGCAGGCGCTCGTGCCAGAGCAGGGTCGCCAGGGACGCCCAGGGGCTCACCAGCGGGCCAAGGTTCACGCCGATCAGGAGGGCCGCGAGCCTCACCGGCGAGCCGCCCGCCGGTTCCAGCGCGAGGTAGGCCGGCAGGTTGTTGACGGTGTTCGCGGCTCCCACGCCGAGCCCCGCCAGTTGGAGCAGCGCGGGAAGGCTCTCCCCGGACCCGGCGACGCCCGCCAGGACCTTGGT
The DNA here is from genome assembly GCF_056397665.1 of Arthrobacter sp. 05L428. NCBI lineage: Bacteria > Bacillati > Actinomycetota > Actinomycetes > Micrococcales > Micrococcaceae > Arthrobacter > Arthrobacter sp. 05L428. Next base: position 262,395 of record NZ_JBFTNW010000001.1, read on the forward strand.
CAGGCCGTTGGCGTGCAACGCCTCGACCACCATGAACAGGCCGACGGTGAGCATAAGCGGCCGCCACGGGACCATGGCCCAGCGGAGGGCCGAGCGGCGCCGCCACAGGAACAGCCCCAGGAGGACCGCGGCCGCGGCAGCGGCGGGAATCTGTACCGGCACTCCGGACACCAGGGCCGGGAGCAGGAGCAGCATCACGCCAGCCGAGGCGTACAGCAGCACCTTGTCACGCACCCGGTGGACCGGCTGGGGGCCGTAGCGGCCCCGCAGATCCTTCCGGAAGGCCAGCCAGAGCAGAGCCAGGGGGAGCAGGATCCCAACCAGCGCGGGGGCCCAGACCAGCGAGGCGAAGGCGGCCGGGCTGAGACCCAGCCGGGACTGGGCCAGCAGGTTGGTCAGGTTGGACACCGGCAGCAGCAGCGAGGCCGTGTTCGCGAGCCAGATGGTAGTCAGCGCGAAGGGCAGCGGCGGGATCCGGGCGTGGACGGCCAGAAGTACGACGACGGGCGTGACCAGCACCGCCGTCGTATCCAGCGACAGGAACACGGTGGAGACCGTTGCCAGCGCGATCACCAGCAGCCAGAGCAGCAGCACGCTGCCCCGGCCCAGTGCGGCCAGTCGGTCCGTGACGGCCCGGAACAGCCCGGCGTCATCCACCAGTTCCGTCACCAGGGACATGGCCACCACGAAGCCCAGTACGGGCACCGTGCGGCCGGTGAGCTCCTCGAATGCGGGCCAGGGCAACAGCCCGGTGCCCAGCACCGCCACCCCGGCGAGGAGCATCCCGCCGGGGACGAGGTAGCTCCTCAGCGTCTTCAACCAGGTCCTTCGCTTCACTGCCTTATCGTCGCACCCGGACCGCGGCGCCGGCGACGCGACGTGCCCGCCGTCCCGGAGACGGTAACTTTGTACCTATGAAGTACGCCCAGTCCGTCCTGGACCTCATCGGCAACACGCCGCTCGTCAAACTCAATCACGTGACCGACGGCATCGCCGCCACGGTCCTGGTGAAGCTGGAATACCTGAACCCCGGCGGTTCGATCAAGGACCGCATCGCCGCCAAGATGGTCGAAGAGGCCGAACGCAGCGGCAAGCTCCAGCCCGGCGGGACCATCGTGGAGCCCACGTCCGGCAACACGGGTGTGGGCCTGGCGCTCGTGGCGCAGCAGAAGGGCTACCGCTGCATCTTCGTGGTCCCGGACAAGGTCGGCGAAGACAAGCGCGCCGTGCTGCAGGCCTACGGCGCCGAAGTGGTGGTTACCCCCACCGCCGTCGCGCCGGACAGCCCGCAGAGCTACTACGGCGTCTCGGACCGCCTGGTCACTGAAATCCCGGGCGCCTACAAGCCGGACCAGTTCTCCAACCCGGCCGCGCCGGCCAGCCACTACGAGTCGACCGGCCCGGAGATCTGGGAGGACACGGACGGCAAAGTCACGCACTGCGTGATCGGCGCCGGCACCGGCGGCACCATCACCGGCACCGGCCGCTACCTCAAGGAAGTCTCCGCGGACCGGCCCGAGGCCGACGGCGGCGTGGTCAAGATCATCGGCGCCGACCCGGCCGGTTCGGTCTACTCCGGCGGCACCGGCCGGCCGTACTTCGTCGAGGGCGTCGGCGAGGACATGTGGCCCGCCAACTACGACAAGGCCGTTCCGGATGAGGTCATAGCCGTCAGCGACGCCGAGTCCTTCGCCATGACCCGCCGCCTGGCCCGGGAAGAGGGCCTGCTGGTGGGCGGTTCCTCCGGCATGGCCGTCGTCGCCGCGCTGCAGGCCGCCAAGGACCTGCCTGCCGACGCCGTCGTCGTGGTGATCCTGCCCGATTCGGGCCGGGGCTACCTGGCGAAGATCTTCAACGACCAGTGGATGCGCTCCTACGGCTTCCTCGCCGGCGGCGATGAAGCCTCGGTGGGAGAAGTGCTCAAGTCCAAGACCGGCGAGCTGCCGGACCTGGTGCATATCCACCCGAACGAGAGCGTGCGGGACGTCATCAACATCATGAACGAGTACGGCGTCTCCCACATCCCGGTGCTGTCCCAGGAACCGCCGGTCGTGATGGGCGAGGTGCTCGGAGCCGTCGACGAGCGCACCCTGACCGCCAAGCTCTTCCGCGGCGAGGCGAACCTCACCGACAAGATCTCCGAACACATGGAGGCACGGCTGCCCGTGATCGGTTCGCTCGAATCGATCTCGACGGCCCGCGAACTCCTCTCCGACACCGACACCCTGATGGTGACGTTCGTCGGCGCTCCGGTGGGGATCCTGACCCGCCACGACCTCCTCGCCTACCTCAGCAACTGACCAGTTCAAGGAGTCCCATGTCCCAGCCAGAAAGCTCTTCCACGGCCAACGCCGGCTTCAACACCCGGGCCGTGCACGCCGGCCAGGCCTTCGAGCCGCGCACCGGCGCCGTGGTGCCCCCGGTGCACTTCTCCTCCACCTATGCGCAGGACGGGATCGGCGGCCTCCGGGCAGGCTACGAATACGGCCGCGGCACCAATCCCACCCGCGACGCCCTGCAGGAGCAGCTCGCCGCGCTGGAGGGCGGCGCAGCGGCGTTCTCCTTCAGCTCCGGCCTGGCCGCCGAGGATTCCATGATCCGCGCCCTCACCCGGCCCGGAGACCACATCGTGCTCGGCAACGATGCCTACGGCGGGACGTACCGGCTGATCAGTCGCGTCCTGGGCGAGTGGGGGATCGGCAACACCCCGGTGGACATGTCCGATCTTGACGCCGTCGCGAAGGCCGTCGCCGCAGGCGGATCGAACGGCGGCGCGGCCGGCGGCAAGACCCGGCTGGTCTGGGTGGAGACGCCGTCGAACCCGATGATGAAGATCACCGACATCGAGGCGCTCGCCAAGGTGGCGCACGACGCCGGCGCCCTCCTCGTGGTGGACAACACCTTCGCCTCGCCGTACCTGCAGAACCCGCTGGCCCTCGGCGCCGACGTCGTGGTGCACTCCACCACCAAGTACATCGGCGGGCACTCCGACGTCGTCGGCGGCGCGATCATCGTCAACGACCCCGAGCTGGCCGAGAAGATCGGCTTCGTGCAGTTCGCCGTCGGCGCCGTGTCCGGGCCGATGGACGCGTTCCTCACCACCCGAGGGCTCAAGACGCTCGGCGTGCGGATGGACCGGCACAGCGACAACGCCCAGGCCGTGGCCGAATGGCTGCTGCAGCGCCCCGAGGTGGAGGCCGTGCTGTACCCGGGCCTGCCCTCCCACCCGGGCCACGAACTGGCAAAGAAGCAGATGAAGAAGTTCGGCGGGATGATCTCCGTGCAGTTCAAGGGCGGCGAGGCCGCGGCACGCAAGGTGGCCGAATCCACCTCCGTGTTCACGCTGGCGGAATCCCTGGGCGGCATCGAATCGCTGATGAACTACCCCTCCGAGATGACCCACGCCTCGGTCAAGGGCACCGAACTGGCAGTCCCGGAGAACCTGATCCGGCTCTCCTGCGGCATCGAGGACGTCGAGGACCTGATTGCGGACCTCGAGCAGGCTTTCGCGCGCATTGAGACGGGCAGCTAGCCTCCGGTGACCAGCACTTCCAGGGCAGCCAGCTCCACCACCCGCGGCTGGATCGCGACGGCGGCCGGCGCGGCCGCCGTCGTCGCCGCCCTGGTGGTGCTGTACTCGGCCTACATCCCGCTGCTGAACGACTTCGAGGTCTATTTCTACGGCGGAAACCGGGTGCTGCAGACCGGCGAAGCCGGCGTGAACGAGCTCTACGCCCCGCGCGACGGGCTTCCGTTCACCTACCCGCCGTTCGCCGCGCTGATCTTCGCCGCCCTCGCCACCCTGGGCCAAAGCGCCGGCGGCTTTGTCTTCACTGCCACCGCGCTGCTCGGCGCAGCCGTCGTGTCCGCCTGGCTGACCCGGCACTACTTCGGGCTGGGCCGCTGGCGCGACGCCGTCGCGGACTGGCGGTTCCGGGCCGTCGCCTTGGCCGGCACCGCGGCGATCCTGCTGATGGGCCCGTGGCGGGATACCTTCGACTTCGGCCAGATCAACATCATCCTGATGGGCCTGATCCTGGCCGACTTCGCACTCTACGGAAAATCCCGGGCCGGCGAGTTCCGTTGGCCGGCGGGCCTGCTGATCGGGATCGCGGCCGGGATCAAGCTGACCCCGCTCGCCTTCGGCCTATACTTCCTGGTCCGCCGCGACTTCAAGGCCCTGGGCTGGATGGCCGCGGGGTTCTTCGGCTCGATCGCGCTGGCCTGGGCCATGCTGCCCACCGCTTCGGTGACGTTCTGGACCAAGATCCTGCCGGACACCGGACGGATCGGTGGGCCGGCCTACGTGGACAACCTCTCGGTCAAGGGCCTGCTGCTGCACTTGGGGATGCCGGATTCGTCCCTGACCTCCGTGGTCTGGCTGGTGCTCGCGCTGGGCCTCGCCGCCGTCGCCGCGCTGGTGATCAAGTGGGCGGTTGACGCGGAGGAGAACTTCGTGGCGGTGTCCGCCACCGCGCTGCTGATGCTGCTGATCAGCCCGGTGTCCTGGTCCCACCACTGGGTCTGGATGGCCGTGGCGCTGCCGTGCATGGGGTTCGCCATCCACCGAGTCCCCTCGCGTGACGGCAAAATGCGGCTGGCCGGCTGGATCATCGTCGCCGCCTCCGCCGTCGTCTTCTACCTCACCCCCAAGTACCTCGCGGTGATGGCCGGGGCACACGAGTGGGGCAAGGATCCCACTACGCAGTGGCAGCTCACGGTCGCCAGCCTCGGCGTGGTCTGCGGGATGGCGATGCTGGTGTACTGGGCGCTGGCCTACCGGCCGTCCCGCGCCGGGCTCCGGCCGTACCTCTAGGTCCCGGCAGCTGCGGCCTCTAGCTATCTTGAAGAAAGCCAGCTAATCTGCCGGTATGGCACTTCGATCCGACTGGTCCCGGCGCAACTGCAGCATGGCCCGCGGCCTGGACATCCTCGGCGACCCGTGGGGCATGCTGGTCCTGCGCGAAGTCTTCTTCGGCAACGGACGCTTCGACGCCATGAAGGCCCGGCTGGGCGCTGCTGACTCGGTCCTCACCCGGCGGCTGGCAGCACTCGTCGACGCCGGCCTGCTCACCCGCCGCCCCTACGACGACGACGGCGGCCGCCGCCGCCAGGAGTACGTGCTCACCGCCAAAGGCGAGGACGCCCTGCCGGTGCTCAACGCCGTCGTGATCTGGTCCGAGAAGCACCTCGCCGCGCCGTCCGAACAGGCGCACATGTTTGTGGTCCACAGCGGCTGCGGGCAGCGCACCTCCTCTGCGGACAGCTGCACGGCCTGCGGCGAACGGCTCACGGCCGAAAACACCAGCTGGCACAGCCTCACCCGGACCGCCGACCCTGTCCCCCTCGCCACCGCTCCGGCGACACGGAAGAACGGAACCGCAGCATGAGTGAGCCCCGCACCTCCACCCGGAGCCGCATCCATCCGGCCTGGATCGTCGCCGTCGTCGCCTTCCTGGCACTGGTCGGCGCTGCCGGTTTCCGGGCCGCCCCGGGCGTGCTCATGGTGCCGCTGCAGACCGAGTTCGGCTGGTCCACCACGGTCCTCTCGGCCGCGGTCAGCATCAACCTGGTGCTGTTCGGCCTCACGGCACCGTTCGCCGCGGCCCTGATGGAGCGCTTCGGCATCCGCGCCGTGACCGCCGTGGCGCTGGTGCTGATCGGGGCAGGCAGCGCCCTGACCGTCCTGGTCAACCAGTCGTGGCAGATCCTGCTGACCTGGGGGCTGCTGATCGGACTCGGCACCGGATCGATGGCGCTGGTGTTCGCCGCCACGGTCGCCAACACCTGGTTCGTGAAGAGCCGCGGGCTGGTGATCGGCATCCTCACCGCGGGCAGCGCGGCCGGGCAACTGGTGTTCCTGCCCTTCATCGCCGCCCTCGCGCAGAGCCCCGGCTGGCGGCAGGCCTCGCTGCTGATCGCCGCCGGTGCCCTGGCGGTGGTGCCGCTGGTGCTGAAGTTCTTGAAGAACTCACCGGCCGACGTCGGTGCACTGCCGTATGGCGCCGAGACCGAGTCCGCGGAGGGTGGGGCTACAGCCGGCGAGACCGCAACGCCGGGGGAGCAGGCGGTCCCGGCCGGGCCCCGCCGGAATGCCGCCGTCCGGGCACTCCAGGTGCTCAAGCGGGCCAGCAGGGTCCGGACGTTCTGGGCACTCGTGGCCGGCTTCGCCATCTGCGGAGCCACAACCAACGGACTGATCGGCACCCACTTCATCCCCTCCGCCCACGACCACGGCATGGCCGAAACCACGGCCGCCGGCCTGCTCGCCGTCGTCGGCATCTTCGACATTCTCGGCACCATCGCCTCGGGCTGGCTGACGGACCGCTTCAATCCACGGATCCTGCTCGCCGTCTACTACCAGTTCCGGGGCATCGGGCTGCTGGTGCTGCCGCTGCTGCTCAGCGCCGAGATCCAGCCCAGCATGATCGTTTTCGTGATCATCTACGGCCTGGACTGGGTAGCCACCGTCCCGCCGACGGCCGCGATCTGCCGCCAGGTGTTCGGCGCGGACGGCAGTGTCGTGTTCGGCTGGGTCTTCGCCGCGCACCAGCTCGGCGCCGCCGCGGCAGCGCTGGCGGCCGGTGCCGTCCGGGACGCCACCGGCCAGTACACGTACGCCTGGTTCGCCGCCGCGGCGATGTGCACCATCGCCGCCGTCATCAGCGCGACCATCCGCAAGGACACCGGAAAGCAGGCGGCCGTCCCGGTCCCGGCCTAGGCCGGACGTTAGGCTGGGCACCATGGTTTCCACCCCGCCCAGGCCAGATAACCCGGACACGCCGGCCGCCGATGCCCCGCCGGTGCAGCGCAAGACGGCCCTGGTTACCGGCGTCGGAAGGCTCGCCGGCATCGGTGCAGGCATTGCGCGGCGGCTCGCAGCGGACGGTTGGGACCTGGTGCTCACCTACTGGCAGGACTACGACACCCGGATGCCCTGGGGCGTGCAGCCGGACGACGTCGAACGCCTCACCGCCGAGCTGCAGGCGACCGGCGCCGCCGTGCTGGCCGTGCCCGCCGACTTCGAGGATCCGCAGGCCGTGGAAAGGCTGATGGCCGCAGTGGCGGAAGAGGCTGGCGCCCTGCAGGGTCTGGTGCTGAGCCACGCCGAATCCGTGGACTCGGGCATCCTGGACACGTCCCTGGAGAGCTTTGAGCGCCACTTCGCCGTCAACACCCGCGCCAGCTGGCAGCTGGTCGCCGCATTTGCCCGGCAGGCGCCGGCTGAAGGCGGTGCAATCGTGGCGCTGACCAGCGACCACACCGCGTTCAACCTGCCGTACGGGGCGTCCAAGGGCGCGTTGGACCGGATCGTGATCGCGGCCGCGAGGGAGTTGGGCCCGCAGGGCATCAGCGCCAACGTGCTCAACCCGGGGCCGGTGGACACCGGCTGGATGGACCCGCAACTGCGCGAGGACCTGGCCCGCCGGCATCCAGGCGGCCGGATCGGCACCCCCGCGGACGTGGCCGGGACGGTGGCGTTCCTGCTCTCACCCGAGGGCCGCTGGGTGTCCGGGCAGCTGGTCAAGGCCGACGGAGGCTTCTCCGCCTGAGGCCGCGCCGTCGCCGCCGTCGAGATGACATTTCACGGCAGTGTGGTGCGGCAACACTGCCGCGAACTGTCATTTCACCCCGCGCCGCTAGCGGAAGGCGGCCAGCCCGGTGATGTGCTGGCCCAGGACCAGGGTGTGCACCTCGTCGGTGCCCTCATAGGTGCGCACCGACTCGAGGTTGGCGGCGTGCCGCAGCGGTGAATAGTCCAGCGTGATCCCGTTCCCGCCCAGGATGGTGCGGGCCTCGCGGGCAATCGCGATTGCCTCCCGCACATTGTTCAGTTTGCCCAACGAAATTTGCTCCGGCCTCAGCTTCCCGGCGTCCTTGAGCCGGCCCAGCTGCAGCGCCAGCAGGGTGCCTTTCTGGATTTCCAGCAGCATGTTCACCAGTTTCTCCTGGGTGAGCTGGTACCCGGCCAGCGGCTTGCCGAACTGCAGCCGCCACTGCGAGTACCGCAGCGCAGCCTCGTAGGAGTCCCGGGCGGCGCCCATCGCGCCCCAGGCGATCCCGTAGCGTGCCTCGTTCAGGCAGCTGAACGGTCCGCGCAGCCCGCGGGCGGCGGGCAGCTGTGCCTCGGGGCCCAGCCGGACCCCGTCGAAGCCCACATCACACTGGATCGAGGCGCGCATCGAAAGCTTCTGCCCGATCGGCGTGGCAGTCACCCCCGGCGTGCCGGCAGGCACCAGGAAGCCGCGCACGCCGTCGTCGGTCATTGCCCACACCACCAGCACGTCCGCGACGGAGGCGAGCCCGATCCAGCGCTTCGCCCCGTCCAGGATCCAGCCGGCGTCATCGCCCGTACCGTCCCGCCGGGCGAAGGTCTGCATCGCCGCCGGGTCCGACCCGGCGGTGGGCTCGGTCAAGGCGAAGCAGCCGATCGCTTCGCCCGCGGCCATCCGGGGCAGCCACTCCTGCTTCTGCTCCTCCGAGCCCCACAGGTGGATGGCGGTCATGGCGAGGGAACCCTGCACCGAGACGAAGGTGCGGATGCCGGAGTCGCCGGCCTCGAGCTCCATCGCGGCCAGGCCGTACTCGACGGCGGAGCGGCCCGGGCAGCCGTAGCCTTCCAGCTGCATCCCGAGTACGCCCAGCTCGCCCAGTTCCGCTGCCAGTTCGAGCGGGAAGACGCCGTCGTCATACCAGGCTGCGATCCCGGGCCGGATCCGCTGGCTGGTGAAATCGCGGACCTTTTCCCGAACAGCCAGCTCTTCGGCGCTCAGCAGGGAATCGATCGCCAGGACATCGGACACGTCTGTTGCTCCAACACTGCTCATGGGAGCATCCTACTTTCCGCCGTCTGGACGCGGCCCCAGGCCTACACTGGTGCCATGAACACCGCTTCTGTGCTTGCCGTCTGCCGGGTGCACCAGCTGCTCAGCGACGAGGGACGACTGGGCGTGACCGCCATCGACAAGCGTCCCGTGGACGGACCCGTGAAAGTCCACCGGCTGGGCCTCCGCGGTGACATCCAGGCCGACCGGATCGACCACGGCGGCGAAGACCAGGCGCTGTACGCCTATTCCCAGGCCGACGCCGACTACTGGGCCGCGGAACTTGGACGGGACATCCCGCCCGGATACTTTGGCGAGAACCTCCGGGTTGCCGGCATCGACGCCACCAACGCGGTGATCGGCGAACGCTGGAAGATCGGGCTCGACGTCGAAGTGGAAGTCACCTCGCCCCGCCGGCCGTGCAGCACCTTCCAGCGGCGCGTGAACGAACCCCACTGGGTCAAGCGGTTCACCGAGGCCGGACTTGTAGGCACCTATCTGCGCGTGGTGCGCACCGGCAGCATCCAGGCGGGGGACCACATCCACCGGCTCTACGTCCCGGCGCACGGCGTGACGATCGGCAAATGGTTCTCCGACCCCACGGTCCAGGACATGGAGGCGCTGCGGGATGCCGACGCCGATGGCCTGATCCGGCTGCAGCCGGAGTACCACCAGGAATTTGCGAAGCTGCAACCGGCGGACTAGCACGCCCGCCGGAGCGCGGTCCGGGGCCCCGCACAGGCCCGGGCGGTGCGGCATGTGCGCAAGCTCACCGCCGCCGTCGACCCCTGCGTTACCACCTGCAGGTGTGCATGCCTTACACTTGAAATATCCCCCACTCCGGAAATCCCTTATTCCTGCCCAATTTTTGAGGCAGGACTGGCAAGTGTTGGGGCCCGCTACTGTGATGCGGGCATTTTCATAGGGAGAGCCGGCTAAAGAAAACGCTGTACAGACTGCTGGGATAGCAGCCAAGAGTTGCAGCGGGAAGTCCTGCCACGGGATTGCGAAAGCGCCGGGCTTCTATGTGACCGGCCGGTCAACGTATGCCCGGCAATTACGGCACGTGTACTGCGGCTCCGCTCACCTCGGGTTGTGCCGCCTGGCCCCTATGGATGAGGAAGATTCCCCTATGCCCGAAAATCAGGACAACTCCGTCGACACTGAAAACACCCAGGCCGACGTCGAGATCACCGAAACCCCTGCCGCCGAAGCAGCCACCACGCCGGTGGAAACCGCGGCCGAAAACACCCCGAACGATGCCGGTGACGACGAAACCGGTCTCCGCTTCGTCGACCTCGGCATTGATGCCCGCGTCCTTGCCGCCCTGCAGGACGTCGGCTACGAGAAGCCGTCCCCGATCCAGGCAGCGACCATCCCGGTGCTGCTTGAAGGCCGCGACGTTGTGGGCCTAGCCCAGACCGGTACCGGTAAGACTGCAGCATTCGCAGTACCGGCACTGTCCCGGCTGGCCGAACTCCACGACCTGAACGGCCCCTCCCGCAAGACGCAGGCCCTGGTCCTGGCTCCGACCCGCGAGCTTGCGCTCCAGGTCGCGGAGGCCTTCACCTCCTACGCAAAGCACATCGACGACTTCACCGTCCTGCCGGTCTACGGCGGCTCCGCCTACGGACCCCAGCTGGCCGGCCTGCGCCGCGGCGCCCAGGTCGTCGTCGGTACCCCCGGCCGTGTGATCGACCACATCGCCAAGGGTTCCCTGGACCTGTCCGAACTCCAGTACCTTGTGCTGGACGAGGCTGACGAGATGCTGCGGATGGGCTTCGCCGATGACGTGGAGCAGATCTTCCAGCAGACCCCCGAGGGCCGCCAGGTTGCACTGTTCTCTGCCACCATGCCGAGCCAGATCCGTCGCCTCTCCAAGCAGTACCTGAACAACCCGGCCGAGATCCAGGTCAAGTCCAAGACCACCACCGGCGCCAACACGCGTCAGCGGTACCTGCAGGTCATGGGCCCGCACAAGCTCGACGCACTGACCCGCATCCTCGAGGTCGAAGAGTTCGACGGCGTCATCGCCTTCGTCCGCACCAAGATGGCCACCGAGGACCTGGCCGACAAGCTGCGCTCGCGTGGCTTCCAGGCGGCGGCCATCAACGGCGACATCCCGCAGCAGCAGCGTGAGCGCACGGTCGAGGCCCTGAAGGAGGGCCGGATCGACATCCTCGTCGCCACCGACGTCGCGGCCCGCGGCCTGGACGTCGAGCGCATCAGCCACGTGATCAACTACGACATCCCGCACGACACCGAGTCCTACGTGCACCGCATTGGCCGCACCGGCCGCGCGGGCCGTTCCGGCGACGCCGTGCTGTTCATGACCCCGCGGGAGAAGTACCTGCTGCGTTCCATTGAGAAGGCCACCCGCCAGCCGGTGGAGCAGATGCACCTGCCTACCGCGGAAACGGTCAACACCCTGCGGCTGGGCAAGTTCGCCGAGAAGATCACCGAAACCCTCGAATCTGAGGACGTCTCGGCGTTCCGCGACCTGATCGCTTCCTACGAGGAAGAGCACAACGTTCCGGCAGCCGAGATTGCCGCTGCACTGGCCGTCATGGCGCAGGGCGGACAGCCGCTCCTGGTCAAGGAACTGCCCGCCGCGCCGGAATTCCAGAAGCGCGAGCGCTCCAAGGACGGGTTCGGCTCCCGTGGCCCGACCCGCACCCTGACCGAGGGCAACGCCACCTACCGGATCGCCGTCGGACGCCGCCAGCGCGTCATGCCGGGTTCCATCGTGGGCGCCATTGCCAACGAAGGCGGCATCTCCTCGGCCCAGATCGGCGGCATCGACATCCGCTCGGACCACTCCCTCGTGGAGCTCCCGGCGGACCTGAGCCCGGATCAGCTGAAGGCACTGTCCCGCACCCGGATCGGCGGCGAGCTGATCCACCTCGAGCTGGACAACGGCCGCAAGCCCTCCGGCGACCGGGGCGCCTACCAGGGCAACCGTGGCGGCGAGCGCGGCGGTTACTCCGGTGGCAGCGGCAACTTCAAGGGCAACGGCGGCTTCAAGCGCGAGTTCCGCAAGAACGACGGCGAGCGTTCCTCCGCTGACCGCGGCGGCCGCTCCTTCAGCGACCGCAACGAGCGCAGCGTCGGCACCGACACCCGCAAGCCCCGCACCGAAGGCGGCTTCAAGCCCCGCAACAAGTGGTAACCACTAGTTCCTAGGCAAGCAGGACGGGCCGGCTCTCTTTGAGCCGGCCCGTCCTGCTTTAAGGTCCGGAGCGTGCGCAGTTCCTGGCACGCTCCGGACCCGTGAGTCGCCTTCGTCACATCCGGGGTGCGGACCGGCCGGAATGGGCCCCCGGGGGATGCCCGAAGGCCCGGGATACCCCCGAAATCGCGCGGATTTTGGCACCGCCGGCAGGGGAGGCCAGCCGATTTGTTGGGAGCCGAATCTTCCGGTAGAGTATTTACTCGTTGCCCCCCTAGCTCAGTGGTAGAGCGCGTTCTTGGTAAGAACGAGGTCACCGGATCGATTCCGGTGGGGGGCTCTGAATGAGGGCCTGCGTCAAGGCGGTTTTTGACCGGCTTGACGCAGGTTTTTCTCATTCGTGGCGGCGTAGCTCAGTTGGTTAGAGCGCACGACTCATAATCGTGAGGTCGGGAGATCGAGCCTCCCCGCCGCTACAGAAAGACCCCGCAGGCCCGGCCTGCGGGGTCCTTTTGTCTTAACCGCCACGAAGAAGCAGGTCATCGGTCTTGCTGGCTGCGTTTCATATCCGCGGAACCAGGTGAGCGTCGAGGGCGGCAGCCGCTACTTGCGTAGGGGTCGTACTAGTCACGGGTTTTGATACTCGTGTGCACAATGGCACACGGGTCTAGGCTCCGGGCCATGAAAGCAAGCCGGCGTCTTCTGATCAGCATCACCTGGCCATTGCTCCTGGCCGCGGGCATCTTCGCCGCCCCGGCGCAGGCCGCACTGCAACCGGCGCCGTGTGGGTCCGGTGTTCGCGACTTCACCTGCGACGGCCGTCCGGACCTGCTCGCGCAGGACAGCCACGGCACACTCTGGCTTTACCCCAACGACGGGGACGGCCATCTGAAACCGCGTATTAGGTCCGGCACGGGGTGGCACTACACCGCCATTCTGGAAGGGGTGGTGCCCGGTCCGGCCCAATATACGGGCGTCTTCGCCCGGGACCGCGAAGGAACCCTCTGGGCGATCCCGAGCAACGGCCACGGCGGCTGGCTCAAACGGATACGCACCGGCGGCGGCTGGAACCAGATGACCAGCATCATCCCCGCCTCACACGAACCCGCGCTCCTGGCAATCGACCGCTCCGGCACGCTGTGGCGGTATCCGTATGAGGTCCGATCGCACAGCATCCACTGGCTGACCCGCCAGCGGCTCGGCGCCGGATGGGCCGGACACATGCTGGTCGCCTCGCGCGGGTACAACGACTCGGACTTCCTGGCCCGGGACACGCACGGCACGCTCTGGCCCTACTACTTCACCTACGACAGCCACTACGGGCCGCACGTCCACCGGTCGCCGTTCAACTACGGTTCCGGCTGGGGCAAGTACAGGAGCATAGTCGAGGACGGTGACTTCGTGAACGTGGACGGGTACATCGACTTCGTCGCCACGGACACCCACGGCGGGCTGTGGCTCTACGCGAGTGAACGCGGACTCAAGCACCGCGTGCAGATCGGCCACGGCTTCAACGGCTACACCATCGGGTAACTACTACGGGACCTGCCAGGTTCGGCGGTCCGGGTTCCGCCGTTGCTCTGTCACTTATGGCTGTTCTGCCGCGCCCACAACCGCCAGAAGTGATAGCGCATCGCGCTCGAATGGCCACGGTCCGGGTGCGGGGACGGGGCTCGGTGGGACAGAATGGGACGATGACGCGAATCGCAATCATCGGCGGCCACGGAAAAGTGGCTATGGAACTGTCCGGCATCCTCTCGAAGGACGGGGCCGAGGTGACCTCCATCATCCGCAACCCGGACCATCGCGACGACGTCGCCGCCACCGGCGCCACCCCGTTGGTGCTCGACGTGGAGAAATCGACGACGGCGGAAATCGCCGAAGCGTTGAAGGGCCACGACGCCGTGGTGTGGTCCGCCGGCGCGGGCGGCGGTAGCCCGGAACGCACCTATGCCGTGGACCGGGACGCGGCCATCCGGTCGATCGACGCCGCGGGCGACGCCGGCGTCCGGCGCTACCTTATGGTCTCCTACCTCGGGGCCGGGCCGGACCATGGCGTCCCCGCGGACAACAGCTTCCACGCCTACGCCGAGGCCAAAGCTGCCGCGGACGCCCACCTGCGTGGCAGCGGCCTGGAGTGGACCATCCTGGGCCCGGGAGCCTTGACCGACGGCCCCGGCAACGGTCTGCTGGACGTCAACCCCACCGATACCTCTGACGGCACCGGCACCTCGCGCTCCAACGTGGCGCTCGTCGCCGCCGCGGTGCTGGGTCTGCCGCAGACCGCAGGCCGGACAATCGAGTTCCGGGACGGAACCCTGCCGCTCGCCGCGGCCCTCGGTCCCGTGAGCTAAACCGGCGAACTGGACCCGTGAGGTAGTCGGCCGGGCCGGCCCCGGCGAACCAGTGCCCCGATAGGGTGGTGGGGGCGGCTGGCGCGTCGATGGCCGGGGACTGGTCGCCGTCACCCCGGGGAAAGAGTGCACATGGACCAGCTGGCCCTCATCATCGGACTTCTTCTGGCCACCGTGGTGGCGGTGGGCCTGGGCGACCGGCTCCGCCTGCCATACCCGGTCCTGATGCTGATCCTCGCCGCGTCGCTGACGTTTATCCCGGGCTTTCCGGAGGTGGACATTCCGGCGGAACTGATCCTGCCCATCTTCCTGCCGCCGCTGCTCTTCGCGACCGCGCAGCGCAGTTCCTGGGCCGTCTTCCGGGTGCGCTGGCGGACGCTGCTGATGCTCGCCGTAGCGCTTGTGGTGGTTTCCACCGCCGTCGTGGCAGGCGCCGCCTGGCTCATGATCCCGGGTATCGGCATCCCGGCCGCGATCGCCCTGGGCGCCATGGTGGCCCCGCCCGATCCCGTGGCGGTGGACTCCATCGCAGGCAGGGTCCACATGCCGCGCCGGCTCATCACGGTCCTGCAGAGCGAGGGCCTGTTCAACGACGCGGCCGCCATCGTCATTTTCCAGGCGGCCGCGGCGGCCTCCGTTGCCGGCAGCAGGGTGGGGCCCGACGTCGTTCTCCAGTTCGCCGTCGGGGCGGCCCTTGCCGTCGGCGTCGGGATCGGGATGGGCTGGCTCACGCGCCTCATCACGCGTCTGGTGCACTCGATGGTGGCCCGCAGCGCGGTCACGCTAGTGGTCCCGTTTGCCGCCTACATCCTCGCTGAGGAGGTGCACGCCTCCGGCGTGATCGCCGTCGTCGTCACGGCCTTGGAGATCCAGCGGCATTCACGGCCGCAGGAGGCCGCCGAACGGGTCACCCGCACGGCGTTCTGGGATGTGGTGGAGCTGCTCGCCACGGGCCTCGCCTTCGGGCTGGTGGGCCTGGAGATCCGCCAGGTCATCCACGACGAGGGCACCGCGGTGATCGGAATGGCCGGAACAGCCGCCGTGGTCTGCGTGCTGGTTTTCGCCGTGCGGTTCGGCTGGCTGGCGATGATGTCGGGCCTGGCGCGGAGCAAGAAAAACACGCTGCGTCCCACCTCCGCGAAAGAGGTCTTGATCCTGACTTGGTGCGGCATGCGCGGCTTGGCCACCCTGGCGCTGGCGCTGGCCCTCCCGGCCACGCTGGCCGACGGGACCCCGTTCCCGGCCCGCAGCGAGCTGCTGGTGATTGCGTGCGCCGTGCTGCTGGCCACGCTCGTGCTGCCGGGTCTGACATTGCCGTGGCTGATGCGGGTCCTGAAGGCCTCGGAGGACGGGTCCGTGGAGCGCGACGCCGCCCGGCTGCTGGCCTCCCGCGCGCAGCAGGCGGCCATTGCGGCGCTGAAGGACCACGAGCTTATGAAGGAGCTGCCGCAGGAAAAGGTGGCCCTGGTCAAGGAGAAGATGACCCGGCTGCACGCCGAACTCCTGGACGGCAGCCTGCGGAACGAGAGCGTCACCGAAAAACGCAAGCGCGGCCGCGAGCTGGCCATTGCCGTCCAGACCATCGCCCTCGACGCCGCGCGTCAGGAGGTTGTGGCGGCCCGGAACGAACCCGACATGGACCCGGAGGTCGCGGACCGGGTGCTGCGGCAGCTGGATCTGCGCACCATGATCATGCCGGAGTGACGCACCGGCCCACCGGTAAGTCCGTTACTTACGGACGACCTTGACTCCCGTCGAGCTGTAGATCATGGAACCGCCCTGGAACGGCACCGTCCGGTAGCCGTTGTAGGCCACAGCTGCGCCGAGCGGGTAGCCCAGTCCGCCGGACTGCCAGCCGGCCAGCCGCCAGGCTTCCCGGTAGGGCTGGCCGATCATGTTCGCGCCGGTCGCGGCGGTGTAATAGCTGTTGCCGGTCTGGAAGGGCTGGTAGCACCCGCCGCCCCACAACCCGCACTTTTCCGGGCCCGTGGGGTACCCCACGCCCTTCTGCCATCCGGCCGCACGCCAGGAGTTGAAGTACCGGCTGGTGACGGCGTGGGCGCCGGACGCGGCGGAGTAGTAGATGTTGGACTTTTCGAAAGGCTGGTAGCAGCCGCCGCCGTAGAGCCCGCAGCTGGGAGCTCCGATGGGGTAGCCGATGCCAGGCTGGAGTCCGGCCGCCGTCCAGGCCGTGGCGTAGACGCCGCTCACGGCGTGGGCGCCGGTGGTGGGCGTGTAGTAGACGTTGCCCTTTTGGAACGGCTGGGAGCAGCCGCCGCCGGCGAGCCCGCAGGCGGGTTCGCCCGTGGGGTAGCCGATGCCGGGCTGCCAGCCGGCTTCCCGCCAGGCGTTCCAGTAGACGCCGATGACCGCGTGCGCGCCGGAGGCGGAGGAGTAGTAGATGTTCCCCTTCTGGAAGGGCTGGTAGCAGCCGCCGCCGTACAACCCGCACGCCGGTGCGCCGGTCGGGTAGCCGAGGCCCGGCTGGAGTCCGGCCGCTGCCCAGGCTGTGGCGTAAACACCGCTCACGGCGTGGGCGCCGGTGGCGGTGGTGAAGTAGACATTGCCCTTTTGGAACGACTGGGAGCAGCCACTGCCGGCGAGCCCGCAGACGGGTTCGCCTGTCGGGTAGCCGATGCCGGGCTGCCAGCCGGCTTCCCGCCAGGCGTTCCAGTAGGCGCCGATGACCGCGTGGGCGCCGGATGCTGTGGAGTAGTAGATGTTGCCCTTTTGGAAGGGCTGGAAGCAGCCGCCGCCGTAGAGTCCGCAGCTTGGTGCTCCGGTGGGGTAGCCGATGCCGGGCTGCCAGCCGGCGTCCCGCCAGGCATTCCAATAGACGCCGACGACGGCGTGGGCGCCCGACGCTGTGGAGTAGTAGATGTTGCCCTTTTGGAAGGGCTGGTAGCAGCCTCCGCCGTACAGGCCGCAGCTCGCGGTCCCGGTGGGGTAGCCGATGCCCTGCTGCCAGCCGGCGTCCTTCCACCCGGACATGTAGGTGTTCGAGACGGCATAGGTGCCCACGCCCGGGGTGCTGTAGACCACGCCGCGCTGGAAAGTCTGGTGGCAAGTGGTGGTGGCCGCCGCGCCGTACGGGCAGGTCACGTCGCTGGTGCTGTAGCCCAGGCTGGCTTCCCCGCCGGCCTGCAGCCAGGCGTCCCGGAACACTCCGGTCACGGCGTTGGCAGCGGTGATGGTGATGGCCGCGGCGGTAGCCGAGATGGAATCAATTTTCACCCGGGTGCCGGCATGGGTGCTGAAGGTCTGGCCGGCCTGCCAGGTTTGGCTGGGGTTGTAGTACCCGGAGAAGGGTCGTGAGTCTGGCAGCAGGATCAGCGAGCCCGCCCCCAGTTGCTGGACAATCTTGACGCCGCTGTTGAGGTTCACGGCCTTCGCGGTGTCGTAGCTGACCGGCAGGCGCAACTCGAGGAAATAGACTTCGCCGCTCACCGGGTCGGTGAACTTCACGGCGCGTCTGGCATCGGTGCCGGCCCAGGCCTTCAAGGTGAATTTCTTGACGTCCTTGAGGATCCCGGCGTCGAGAACCTCGTCCCCGCGGCCGAATCCTCCATAGGTCCAGAGGGTCGAGCTGATGGCGGGCTGGGTGGTCTGGGAGACGCCCATCAGGTCCAGGCTGTCGCCGTATTCACGGATGCTGCAGGTGGAGTCGGCGAACGTTCCGTCCGACTTGGTGGCGACGTCCTGCGCGCCGCTGCCGCACTGCAAGCTGTTGGCGTGCATCAGGCCCAGCACGTGCCCGAATTCGTGTGTCAGCACGCTGTTGGTCAGGGTGGCCGGGAGCGGCATGATGACCCGCCCGCTCGTGCCGCTGTAACTCCAGCCTGCGCCGTACGCCCCGTCGGAGAGCGTGGGCGTGGACACGAAGACGACGAGTGCGGTGTAGGGATTCGGCGTCCACTTGAGCTCGGTGGCGATGGTGTTCATCATGTCCGGGTAGCGCTGCGTCGAGGTGGCCTTGCTGGTGCGGCTCTCCACCGTCGCCACGCTCATCGACAGGCGGCCGTTGGACATGGTCTTCCAGTAATTGCTGCTGGTGGTGATGGAGGCCTTAGCCGCTGTCTGCGAGATGGTGGCCTTCTTGTCGGCCAACTGGACCAGGACGAGGCGAACCTTGATGTCACCCTGGCGGGCAAGCGAATAGGACTCCGTGGACAGCATGCCCGCGCTGGCCGTGGCCGGAGCCCCCTTCACGCCGGGCGGGGGCGGATTCTCAAAGGTGTGTGCCACAAAGGGCTCGCCCGAGTTTTCCGGGGGCAGCGATTCGACCGTCGTGAGGGACGGGCTGGTGCCGGCAGTAGCGGAGGGGGTCGGCGCCGGCTGGACGGCGTCCGCGCCCGGAGTCAGGGCTTCCGCGGTGGGCGCCGCCGTCGGCGTCTGTGTTGCCGTCTGGGTGGCGGTCGCCGTCTGCGTTGCCGCGGCCGGAGCGCTAGGAGTCGGTGTTGCCGTGGCGGTCGCGACAGGTGCCGGCGTCAGCTCGGCGTGTGCAGGTGCCGTGCCGGTTGTTGGGACCGACGCCAGGGCAAGGACAAGCGCGGCAAAGAACGCGGCCTTCATCCGTAAAGAGTTCACGTTTATCTTTCATGAGACCGCCGCCCGGCCGACGGGTCAGCTGGACGGCCGCAAGTGACCAGAGTGACGCCAGTCTACGGATGAGAGAGAAGAATAAAAGGAAACCTGCGTCAAACTTTCGACTTGGGTATCCAATCGTTGCCGAATCTTGAGATTCGGCTCCTTGGAAAAGTGGCCTGCTTGGGCGGCCGTCAGCCGGCCAGTTCCACTTCCAGGGCGTTGGCCTCGACGAAATCCAGGGCGTGCCGGATGGCGCCCACCGTAACGATCTTGTCGCCCAGCGGCGAGACCGTGACACGCGGGGGAGTGGCGGTGAAAC
Organism: Arthrobacter sp. 05L428; assembly: GCF_056397665.1. Classification (NCBI taxonomy): domain Bacteria; kingdom Bacillati; phylum Actinomycetota; class Actinomycetes; order Micrococcales; family Micrococcaceae; genus Arthrobacter; species Arthrobacter sp. 05L428. Next base: position 281,649 of record NZ_JBFTNW010000001.1, read on the forward strand.
GCGGCAGCGCGGCGGTGATGCCGGGCACCAGTGCGCCGGCCGAATCCGCGACGGCGCCGCCGATCACCACCTGCTCCGGGTTGATCAAGCTTGCGATGGCGGCGATGACCCGGGCCATCCGCTCCGAGAGCCGGCCCAGGATCGCGAGGGCCGCGGCGTCCCCCGCGGCGGCGTCCTTAAACACGCGCCGGGCGCTCGCTTCGCCGCCGTCGGCCGGGCCGCCGCCCGCTGACTGCCACTGCCGGGCCAGGCTCGCGATGCCGTCGCTGGAGCCGACGCCCTCAACCATGTCCAGGAAGCCCATTTCACCGGCGCCGCCGCCGCGGCCGTGCAACAGCCGTCCGGACTCCAGCACGCCCGCGCCGAGCCGCTCGCCGGCCAGGAGCACCACGAGGTCATCCACGCCGGCGCCGGATCCACGCCAGCGTTCACCGAGTGCTGCCAGGTTGGCATCGTTCTCCAGCAGCACGGTCCAGCCGTGGAGGTCTTGCAGGGCCGAGCGGAGCCCGACGTCGAACAGGCTCCAGAAGTGCTGGGCGGCCAGCACATTGCCGCCGCGGTCCACCGGAGCGGCAATGCCGGCACCCACAGCCAGAACCTTGCCCGGGGCCTCGCCGGCGGCCTCCAGCGCCTCTCGGCAGGCCCGGTCGACGACGCCGATCCGCTCCGCGGCGGGGATGTCCGCGGCACGGAAACTCCCGCTGGCGCGGCCCAGGACTGTGCCCCGGAGGTCCGCAACGGCCGCGGTGGTGGTGGCGGCGCCGATGTCGATGCCGAGTACGACGCCGGCCCTCGCCCGGAGCTCGAAACGCCGGGCAGGCCGTCCCTTCTGAGGGTGTCCAGCGGCGGGAGCGTCCTTCCGCGGGGCGTCCAGTTCGCGGATCCAGCCGCGCCGGATCAGGTCCTCGCAGACGGCAATCACCGAAGCCCGGGTGAGTCCGGTTCCCGCCATCAGTTCCGTGCCGGTGGCCACCTCGGTGCCCCGGATAGCGGCAAGCACCGCTTGGGCGTTGACGCGGCGCAGCAGTTGGGGGGTGGCGGCTGCCTGCGGCTTCGGAATCTTGACCTCCCTGTAAGTGCGGACCCATAATTGGACCTGCAATAGATTTAGCTTGTATCTAAATTATCAGACCCGCTTTTGTCAGACACCGCTCCCCAGCCCCGAAGGATTCACCTTGTCGAACACCGCCACGCTGGCAACCCTGTCCGGTTCCGACCTCGCCGCAGACCCCAACTGGTGGCGCCAGGCCTCCGTGTACCAGATCTACCCGCGCAGCTTCGCCGACTCCAACGGTGACGGCCTGGGCGACATCAAGGGCATCACCGCCAAGGTCCCGTACCTCAAGGAACTCGGCATCGACGCCGTCTGGCTCTCCCCGTTCTATCCCTCGGCCCTCGCCGACGGCGGCTATGACGTCGATGACTACCGCGATGTCGATCCCAAGCTCGGCACCCTGGAAGACTTCGACGAGATGTCCGCCGCGCTGCATGCCGCAGGCATCAAGTTGATCGCTGACATCGTCCCGAACCACTCCTCCAACCGGCACGAATGGTTCAAGGAAGCCCTCGCCTCCCCGCGCGGCTCGGCTGCCCGCGAGCGTTACATCTTCCGCGACGGCAAGGGCGAAAACGGAGAGATCCCGCCGTCGGACTGGGAGTCCGTCTTCGGCGGCCCGGCCTGGGAGCGCATCACCGAGCCGGACGGCACCCCCGGCCAGTGGTACATGCACATCTTCGCCAAGGAACAGCCGGACCTGAACTGGTCCAACCGCGAGATCCGCGACGACTTCCTCAAGACCCTGCGCTTCTGGTCGGACCGCGGGGTGGACGGCTTCCGCGTCGACGTCGCGCACGCCCTGACCAAGGACCTCACCGAGCCGCTGTTGTCCAAGGTCGAGCTGAGCGAGGCCAACTCCGGCACCGACGGCTTCGACGACGGCTCGCACCCGTTCTGGGACCGCGACGAGGTGCACGAGATCTACGTCGAATGGCGCGAGGTCTTCAACGAGTACAACCCGCCGCGCACCGCCGTCGCCGAGGCCTGGGTGCACGCGTCCCGCCGCGCCCGCTACGCCAGCCCGGAGGGGCTCGGCCAGGCCTTCAACTTCGACCTGCTGCAGGCCGACTTCGACGCCGACGAGTTCCGCGAAATCATCACCCGCAACCTCGCCGAGGCCACCGAGTCCGGCGCCTCCTCCACCTGGGTCTTCTCCAACCACGACGTCGTCCGGCACGCCACCCGCTACGGCCTGCCCAAGGGCGGCGGACGGCACGCCAAGGGCCAGGACGGCAAGGGCTGGCTGCTGGCCGGCGCCCCGGCCGAGGAACTCGACGTCGAACTGGGCCTGCGCCGCGCCCGTGCCGCGACCCTGCTGATGCTGGCCCTCCCCGGTTCCGCGTACCTCTACCAGGGCGAGGAGCTGGGCCTGCAGGAGGTCGCTGAGATCCCCGACGCCGAACGCCAGGACCCCACCTTCTTCCGCAACAAGGGTGTCGAGATCGGCCGCGACGGGTGCCGGGTGCCGCTGCCCTGGGCCCCGGAAGGCTCCTCCTTTGGCTTCGGCGACGGCGGCGCCCACCTGCCGCAGCCGGCATGGTTCAGCCGCTACGCCGTTGCAGCCCAGGACGGGACCGAAGGCTCCACGCTGGAGTTCTACCGCAAGGCCCTGAAGCTGCGCCGCGAGCTGCAGACCTCGGAGGAACTGGAGTGGCTGGAGACCGGCCGCGCCGACGTGCTGCACTTCCGCCGCCACGGCGGCTGGCAGTCCGTCACCAACTTCGGGGACGACGCCGTCGAACTGCCCGCCGGCGAGATGCTGGTCAGCAGCGGCCCGCTGGACGGCCAGCTGCTCCCGGGCAACACCACCGTCTGGCTTCGGTGAGTTCCGCGCCCCCTAAGCCCGGAGGGTTCCCCACCCAGGAACTGATTTATGGCTGCATGGGCCTGGGCGGCAGCTGGTCGGCGGAACCGTACTCGTCCGCGCACGTGGACGAGGCGGCCGCGGCCGTCGACGCCGCCCTGGACGCTGGCATCACCCTGTTCGACCACGCCGACATTTACCGCAACGGCAAGTCCGAGGCGGTCTTCGGCGAGGTGCTGGCGCAGACGCCCGGCCTGCGGGAACGGGTCAGGCTGCAGACCAAATGCGGCATCCGGTTGGGCGAACAGGGCCTCGATGCGTTCTACGACCTGAGCCGGGACGGCATTCTGGACCGGGTCAACGACAGCCTGGACCGGCTGCGGACGGACTACGTGGACGTGCTGATGCTGCACCGCCCGGACCCGTTGCTGGACCCTGCCGAGGTGGCGTCCGCCGTCGGGCAGCTCATGGCCGAGGGCAAGGTCCGCGCGGTGGGGGTCTCCAACATGTCGGCCCCGCAGATCGAGCTGCTGCAGGACCAGCTCGAGGTGCCTGTGGTGGCCAACCAGCTGGAAATGAGCCTCTCCGCGCGGGCCTGGCTGGAGAGCACCGTGCTGGTCAACCACGCCGAGGGCACGGACTACAGCTTTCCGCACGGCACCGTGGAGCACTGCGTCCGGCGCGGCATCACCCTGCAGGCCTACGGCGCGCTCTCCCGCGGGCTCTATACCGGGGCGCCGGCGGCGAGCCCGAGTGCCGCGGAGGAGGCCGCCGCGGCACTCGTCGCCGAGCTGGCCGCGGAGAAGGGCACCACGGGCGAGGCTGTGCTGCTGGGCTGGCTGATGAAGCACCCGGCCGGAATCGCCCCCGTGATCGGCACCGCCAAACCGGACCGGATCCGGGCCTGCGCCGGCGCCGCCAAGGTGGCCTCGGCCATGACGCGCACCGAGTGGTACCGGCTCTGGATCACGGCCCGGGGCAGCAACATCCCCTAGGCACGCACCGGCCGCGCCGGCCGTCGTGCCCGCCCAACTGGCTCGCAGTTGTTGTCGTTATGAGCGCTTCAAACGACAACAACTGCGAGCCAGTTTCGCGCGCCGGGGTGATTTTGGTCGTATTGGTCGCCCTAAACAGGGGTATTACTTGGCGGCGGGCGGCCCCGGGCGGCTAGCGTAGAGGCATGACCTCTACCACCACCGCCGGGATCGTCCGGCCCCAGCGCAATGTCCCGGCCGAAATCGCCCGCTCCTGGCTGCTGGTCAACGCCATGAAGCCGGAGCTCTTCGGCCAGTCGGCGGAGTCCCGCGCGGACGCCATCATCCTGGACATCGAAGACGCGGTGGATCCCTCGCAGAAGGATGCCGCCCGCGAGCACGTTGTGGACTGGCTGACCGCCGGCGGCAGCGCCTGGGTCCGGATCAACGACGCCACGAGCCCCTTCTGGGCCGATGACCTCGCCGGCCTGCGCGGCACTCCGGGACTGCTGGGCGTGATGCTCGCCAAGACCGAGTCCGCGGACCAGGTCACCGAGAGCTACCACCGCATGGACGGCAAGACCCCGGTCATCCCGCTGGTCGAGTCCGCCGTCGGCATCGAGGAAGCCAACCACATCGCCAAGGCCCAGGGCGCGTTCCGGCTGGCCTTCGGCTCCGGTGACTTCCGCCGCGACACCGGCATGGCCGCCACCCCGGAGGCCATGGCCTACCCGCGCGCCAAGCTCGTCGTCGCCAGTCGCGTCGGCAACCTGCCCGGGCCGATCGACGGCCCCACCGTCGGCACCAACCACCCGATCCTGCGCGAGCAGACCGGCATCACCGTGATGATGGGCATGACCGGCAAGCTCTGCCTCGCGATCGACCAGACCAGCGTCATCAATGAGGTCATCAGCCCGACGCCGTCCGACGTCGCCTGGGCCACCGACTTCATGGCCGACTTCGAGGCCAACGGCCGCGTCATCCGGGACGGCTCCGACCTGCCGCGCCTGGGCCGAGCCGAAAAGATCATGAAGCTCGCTGTAGCCTTTGGGGTGCAGCCGGCACTGTAGCCGGTTCCCGGCCCAAGCAAGGAGACCCCGTGACCGATACCCGCTATCTGGTCCACGGGGTCTTTTGGGATGGTCTGCAGCCGGCCTCGCCGGTTCCTGGCCAGCCCGACGCCGGCCGGGCCGTCCTGCGGTTGCAGGACCCCGCGGGTGCGTTCACCGAACTGGTGCTCGACGCCGGTACGCGCCTCGGTTTCCGGCTCGCCTCGCGGGGGAAGCACTGCCTGGGCCACCACAAAGTGCACGGACCCGCGGACCGGGACCACATGGTCTGCCCGGACCGTGCCCCGGCCGCCCGAGGAAAGCAGTGCGGGCCGTGCTTCGCCGTCGACGATTCGCGGCTGATCCATGACTTCCACCGCGGCGGCCGGGTCCCGCCGGGGCTGCGCGCCTACCTGATGCAGCCGCACTGGCTTTATGTCGCGACTTTCGCCAATGGCGCCAGCAAGGTGGGCACCGCCTCGAACCTGCGCAAGTGGCACCGGCTTGCCGAGCAGGGTGCCGTCGTGGCCCGCTACGTCGCCCGCGCCGACGACGGGCGGGTGGTCAGGGTGCTGGAGGATCTGGTCACGCGCGACGCCGGGCTGCCGCAGCAGGTCCGCTCGGCGGCGAAGGCCGCCGGGCTCACCGCGCCGCCGCCCGCCGCAGCACTGGAGGCCCTCAACAGCCGGCTCGCAGCCGGAGTCCGGAACCTGCTGGGCGGTGCCAATACGGACGGCTTTGAGGTCGTGGACGAACGGTGGCTGCGTCCCGCGCTGGCCGACGCGGCCTGCACCCCGGGCGCCCGGCACGCCTACCCCCACGACCTCGGCTCGGACGCCCACGGCTTCCGGCTCGCGTCGCTGAGCGGCAGCGTCGCGCTGGCCAGGCTCGACGGCGCCGACCTTGAATTCGTCGTCAACCTCGGCGAGCTGAAAGCGCGGACCATCGAGCTTGGCGACCACGGCTCCGAGGTCCCCGCTGTCCAGGAGGCATTGTTCTGAGCCCGGGTCCGCCCACGACGGCGGGTGCAGGGGTCCCCGGTAGACTGGCACGGTGCTGAACGAATTCTGGGCCACCGCGTCAACCACCTACAAGGTGCTCGTCTTCAGCGCCATGGGCCTGATCGCCACAGGCATCATCCTCAATCTGGTCGGCAACAACACGGGCAACCAAGGCCTGGCCCTGGCCTCGCTGGCCGTCATCGGCGTCGGTCTCATCCTGCACATCGCCGGGATCGTGGTCCGCGGCCAGACAATCCGGAAAAACCTCAAGCGCTAGCGGCGGCGTTCCGCACCACGTGGCTGCGGGCGTGCTCCACGGCGTCCGGCAGGCTGGCGAACAAATGCTTGTGGTGCCGCAGCGAGCGGATCACGCCGACATTGGTCACCAGGTCCAGATGCTGAGGCTGGACGCCCTTGAGCAGCACCGTGACTCCGCGCAGCTCCAGCGCCGAGATGACGTCCACCAGCGTGTGGGCCCCGGTCGCGTCGAGCATCCGCACCTGCGAGAGCCGGATGATCGCGACCTGGATGTCCTTGACCTGGCTGATCTCCTGCAGGACCCGTTCCGCAGCCCCGAAGAACATGGCGCCGTCGAGCCGGAAGATGGCGATGTGCCTGTCACCGGGTACAGCCGGGCCCGGGATGTCTTCGCGCTGCACCCCGCTGAGCGAGGCGAACTTGCGCAGCGTGAACACCGCCGCCGCGACCAGCCCGATCTCGATCGCCACGATCAGGTCGAACGCGACGGTGATCAGTGCTGTCAGGACAAAGACGAAGGCATCGGCCCGGGTGGAGCGCATCACCGCCGCCACGGTTTGCCGTGAGACCATGCGGGTGGCCGTGACCATCAGGATCCCGGCCAAGACCGCCAGCGGGATCCTGCCCACCAGGCCCGCCGCCAGGTAGATGATGGCCAGCAGCACGAGGGCGTGGACGATCGCCGCGAGCCGGGTCTTCGCCCCGGAGCGGACGTTAACGGCGGTCCGGGCGATCGCGCCCGTGGCCGGCATGCCGCCGAAGAAACCCGCGGCTACCGACGCCAGGCCCTGGCCGGTGAGTTCGCGGTCCGGGCTGTAGGTCCCGGTGGGCCGGCCGTCGGGGCCGACCATGCCGGCGGCCACCCGCGCGGACAGCAGCGATTCGATGGCCGCGAGCGTGGCGATGGAGACGGCGGGCATGAGCAGGCCACCCAGCACCGACGGGTCCAGTGCCGGCATGGACGGTGCGGCGAGGGAATGCGGCAGTGAGCCGATCCGCGGGATCTGCAGGTCCAGGAGTTCGGCGGCCACGGTGGCCAGCAACACGGCGGCCAGGCTGGCGGGGATGGCCTTGTTCAGCCGGGGCAGCAGGAACATCACCGCGGCGACGCCCGCCACGATAGCCAGGGTCTGCAGCACCGTGGGGGCCGTCGCCGTGGCGGCGCTCTCGACGGCGGCCAGCACGGTGTTGTGGCCCGGTACTCCCTCAGTGCCGGTGGCCATCGGCACCTGCTGCAGGAAGATGATGGCGGCAATGCCCAGGGTGAAGCCCTCCACGACGGGCCACGGGATGAACGCGACCGCCCGGCCCAGGCCGCTGACGCCGAGGATGATGACCAGCAGCCCGGCCATCACGGAGACCAGGGCGATGCTGCCGGCGCCGTGCGCGGCGACCACCGGGGCCAGGACCACCACCATCGCGCCCGTGGGCCCGGAAACCTGGACGTGGGAGCCGCCCATGACGGCGGCAACCAGTCCCGCGACCACTGCCGTGATGAGCCCCGCCTCGGCACCCACCCCGGAACTCACCCCGAAGGCGAGGGCCAGCGGCAGGGCCACGATGCCCACCGTGATGCCGGAGAGCAAGTCCGTCCGCCACGACCCGCGCAGCCCGTCGTAGTCGCGGCGGGAGGGCAGGAAGCGGGCGAGGTAGCCCCGGACGCCGCGGGCCGCCGTCGTTGCCGTCGCGGCGGTCACGAGGCGGACCCCTGGAGGTGCGCGGCCGGCAGTTCCTGCGCGAGCCGGAGCTGTTCGCCCGAATCCGCCAGGCTGTCCAGCAGGAAGATCCGGGCAATGGCGAGCAGCTCGGCAATCTTCGGGTGGGCCAGCCGGTAGGTCACGGCGTTGGCGGTCCGGACCGAGGTCACCACCCGGTGCCGGCGCAGCGTGGCCAGGTGCTGGGACAGGTGCGAGGCCTCCAGACCGGTCTCGGCCAGCAGGTAGCTGACCGGAGCCGAGCCGTCCGGGGCCGCCGCCAGCAGTTCCAGCACCCGGATCCGCGCCGGGTGGGCGAGGGCCTTGAACAGGTTGGCCTTGATTTCGTACAAGGGGGTCTGCGCTGCGGAAATCATGGCGGTCCTGCGCTCTCTTGGCCTGCGGACGGGCACCGCCCGCACCGTGGATTTATGAATTGATGTTTCCATCATATCGTTCGGGTGCAAGCGCCGCGGGGCCGTGTAACGGGGAAAGCCATCCGAAGGCAGGGCGCTAGGCTGGAACCATGACTATCAATCCGGATCTGCAGGGCCGCAGTTACCCTGCCGCAGAGGTGTACGACGTCGGCCGCGAGAAGATCCGCGAGTTCGCGCGCGCGGTCAAAGCCACCCACCCCGCCCACTTCGACGTGGACGCCGCCAGGGCCCTGGGCCACGGCGACCTCGTGGCCCCGCCCACCTTCGCGATCATCGTCGCGCAGCGCGCCGACGCGCAGCTGATCGAGGACCCGGATTCCGGCATCGACTTCTCCCGCGTGGTCCACGCCGACCAGCGCTTCGTCCACCACCGCCCGATCGTCGCCGGGGACCGGCTCGTGGCCGAACTGCACGTCGACGGCGTCCGCGCCATGGGGGGAGGCGCCATGATCACCACCCGCTCCGAGATCTTCGCCCTCGCCGGCAGCGATGCGGCCGCCCCGCGTGAAGCCGTCGCCACCACCACCTCGTCCATCCTGGTCCGCGGAGAGGGACAGTAAGCCATGGCCCCCACATTTTCAGAACTCACGGTCGGCCAGGACCTCGGCAGCCGAAGCATCGAGGTCACACGCACAGACCTCGTCAAGTACGCCGGCGCCTCCGGTGACTTCAACCCGATCCACTGGAACGAGGCCTTCGCCACCGGCGTCGGCCTCCCCGGCGTGATCGCCCACGGCATGTTCACGATGGGCGCCGCCGTCCAGCTCGTGACCGACTGGGCCGGTGACCCGGCCGCCGTCGTCGACTTCCAGACCCGCTTCAGCAAGCCGGTCCCGGTGGCCGACACCACCGGTACCCCGGACGCCGGCGCGGTGATCGAGGTCAGCGGCGCCATTGGGGCGCTCGACGCCGACGCGGGCACCGCCCGCGTGGACCTCACCGTCGTCGCAGGCGGGCAGAAGGTCCTCATGAAGGCCCAGGCCGTCGTCAGGCTGGCCTGACCGAATGATCCAGCCGTGAGGGTCCGTGTGGCCCAGTCCGCCGAGGTGACCCGGTGGCGCAACGCCGTCGTGGTGGCCTATGCCTTCAGCGGGATAGCCTTCGCCAGCTGGGTGTCCCGGCTTCCGGCCATCCGTGACGGACTCGACCTCACGCCCGGGAACGTCGGCCTGCTGCTGCTCTGCATGACGCTGGGCTCCTTCGTCTCGGTCTCCGCGTCCGGGCTGATCGTGCTGCGTTTCGGCTCCAAGCAGACCATCCGGATCGGCAGCATCATGGTGGGCGCCGGGCTGGTCCTCGCCGGGTTCGGGACGTCGGTCCTGGTCAACCCGCTGGCGGTGGCGGCTGGGCTCGTGGTGGTTGGCCTCGGCACGGCCAGCTGGAACACGGCGTCCAACGTGGAAGGCGCCGCCGTCGAGCGCGCGGTGCGCCGGCACATCATGCCGCGGCTGCATGGCGCGTTCAGCCTGGGCACCGTCGCGGGCGCGGGCGCGGGGGCCTGGGCTGCCGGCGCCGGCGTGCCGGTCTTCTGGCACCTGGCCGCCGTGGGACTGCTCGTCGCCGGTTCCGTGGCCACGGCCGCCAGCTGGTTCCGCGCCGACATCACCCCGGTCGAGGCCGAGAAGGACTTCACCCCGTCCGGGCCGGACACCTTTGAGGATCCCTCCACCGGTCCGCTGCCCATCATCAGCCAGGCCACACAGGGCCCGGAAGAACCGCTGGATAACAAACGGCAGATCGCGCAGGCCTGGCGGGACCGCCGGACCCTGCTGCTCGGCGTCCTGGTGCTCGGGCTCGCCCTGGCCGAGGGCGCGGCGGGGGACTGGGTGGCGCTGGCGCTCGCCGACGGGCACGGCCAGTCCGACGCCGCCGGAGCCGCCGGCTACGGCCTCTTCGTCACTTTCATGACCGTGGGCCGTTTCGCAGGCACCCTGGTGCTGGACCGTTACGGCCGGGTCCCGGTGATGCGCTGGTGCGCGGCGCTGGCCGTGGCGGGACTGGGCCTGTTCGTCTTCGCGCCGGTTCCGTGGCTGGCCTACGTCGCCCTGGCCGTCTGGGGGCTGGGCGCCTCGCTGGGCTTCCCGGTCGGCATGTCCGCCGCCGCGGACGACCCCGTCAAGGCCGCCGCACGCGTTTCGGTGGTCTCCACCATCGGCTACGGGGCGTTCCTCTGCGGACCGCCACTGCTCGGCCTGCTGGCCGAGCACGTCGGCATCCTGCACTCGCTGCTGGCCGTCATGGTGATGCTCGTCGTCAGCTTCCTGCTCTCCCCGGTGGCCCGCAAGACCGCCTAGGCCCGGTGCTGCCGCCATTCCGGGCACACGCCGAACCCGGCTAGGCTGGAGGGGTGACCCAGACACTGCTTTCCGCCCTGACCACGGCCGGCGTCGGCGGCCCTGCCGCCAACTACGTCGAAGCCCGCACCGAGGCGGAGATCATCGACGCCGTCCGCACGGCCGACGCCGCCGGCGAGCCGCTGCTGATCATCGGCGGGGGCTCCAACCTGCTGGTCGGCGACGAAGGCTTCCCCGGAACCGTCGTGAAAATCGCGTCGGAAGAATTCACCGTCAACGCCGAAGACTCCTGCGGCGGAGTCGCCGTGGTGGTCCAGGCCGGCCACAACTGGGACGCCCTCGTGGAGCATGCCGTCAAGCATGCCTGGTCGGGCGTAGAGGCCCTGTCCGGGATCCCCGGCGCCACCGGCGCGACGCCGGTGCAGAACGTCGGAGCCTACGGCTCCGACGTCTCGCAAACCATCGCCGCGGTGCGCACCTGGGACCGGGAACGCAATGCCGTCCAGACGTTCACCAATTCGGAGCTCAAGTTTGGCTACCGGGACTCCGTGCTGAAACAGACCACCACCAACGGCTCTCCGCGGTACGTGGTGCTCACGGTCGAATTCCAGCTGCCGCTGGGCCGGATGAGCGCTCCGATCCGCTACGCCGAACTGGCCCGGGCACTCGGCGTCGAGACCGGCCAGCGGGCCTACTCCAACGACGTCCGGCGCGAGGTGCTCCGGCTCCGGGCCTCCAAGGGCATGGTGCTGGATGCGGCGGACCGGGATACGTACTCCACCGGATCCTTCTTCACGAACCCGATCGTGCCCGTCGAGGTTGCCGCGGGGCTGCCCGAGGATGCCCCCCGCTACCCGGGCGGCGCCGAGGGCCTGACCAAGCTCTCCGCGGCCTGGCTGATCGACCATGCCGGCTACGGAAAGGGCTTCGGGCTTGAGCCGGGCAGCGTCTCCGGCGGCCGCGCATCGTTGTCGACCAAGCACACCCTGGCCATCACCAACCGGGGCGGCGCCAGCGCGGCAGATCTCCTGGCGGTTGCCCGCGAGGTGCGCCGCGGCGTCCTCGAACGCTTCGGTATTGAGCTGCACCCCGAGCCGCTGCTGATCGGCGTCGAGCTCTAAGTCGTGGCAGCCGCCGGGCCTAGTTCCTCCCGCGGCGGGGGACCACCTTGCTGAAGAGCATGAAGGTGAAGCCGGACGCCGCGGCGCCCAGCAGGAAGACCTGGCAGAACGCCACGGACTGGGCGCTGGGCCCGCTCCGCAGCAGGAGCCCGGCGCAGGCGAAAGCCACCGCCCCGGCCAGCAGTGCCAGCGAACCGAGGAGGAAACTGTGCACTGTGGCGGGAAACTCCGCGCCGGGATCCGGGTCGGCTTCCCTGCGGTCGGCGTTCTGCAACGCCGGAGACCGCGGCTGGATCATCGCAGCCGTGACAAAGCTGACCACGGCTACCGCCATGGACGCGGCGGACACCGTCTGGAACGTTGTCATCATGGGGGAGAGACGGGTGCCGCTGGCGATGGCGACGGCCAGTCCGGCGGCCATACCGGCCGCGCTGGAGGCCCAGCCCAACAGGGCCAGCCTCCTGCACAGGGGCCGCAGGAGAGGCCACACATCACCCAAAGTCATGCATCCACGGTAATGAAGCCGGCTGGACGCAGGCTGGGAGAGGACCGGGCGGTGGCCGCGCACCGGCCGGATTCCGCCGGGGCGGCTGAGCCCGGCCTAGGATGTTGTCATGGCAGCAGTGGTGCGCACGCGTCTGAGCCGGAGCGTCATGGGCCGGCTCCGCCTGGTCTCCCAAGGGCTTGCCGGCCCGGCTTTCGAGTCTGTTCCCGGCGCCGTCCGGGGTATGACCGCCATGCAGGCGCAGGACCTCCAGGCTGCGCTGTGGGCCGTAGGGCAGCGCGTGCCGGGCTCCCGCGCGGCCGATGTCCGCGCTTCGCTGGACCGCGGCGAAATCGTCCGGTCCTGGCCGATGCGCGGCACGCTGCACCTGTTGGCGCCCGAGGACTTGAAATGGGTCCTGGACATCACCTCCGCCCGCCTCATCAAAGGCCTGGCGGGGCGGCACCGGGAACTGGGCATCTCTGCCGCGGACGTCGACGCCGCCGCGGATGCCGCCCTGCAGCGGGTCGCCGGCGGGGCAGCAGCCAGCCGGGCGGAGCTGTTCCAGGCCTTCGAACAAGCCGGCCAGTCCACGGCAGGCCAGCGCGGCATCCATCTCCTGGGGACCCTGTGCCAGCGCGGCCTGCTGGTGCTGGGCCCGCTCGCCGGCAACCAGCAGCTGGTGGTGGCGTTTGACGACTGGATCAAGGACTCGCGGCGGCTGGGCCGCGAGGAAGGGATCGCCGAGTGGCTGCTGCGCTACCTCTACAGCCACGGCCCTGCCACCGAACGTGACTTCGCCTGGTGGTCCGGCGTCCCGCTGACCGAGGTCCGGGCTGCGCTGGCGGACGTGCGCGACCGGCTGGCGGAGCTGGAATTTGACGGAAAAACCTACTGGCTCTCCCCGCAGACGGCGGCCCTGCTCGACGGCGCCGTCCCCGGCCAGCGCACCGTGCTGGCGCTGCCCGGATTCGACGAGTTCCTCCTCGGCTACACCGACCGGTCCATCGCGCTGCACGCGCAGCACGCGGACAAGATCGTCCCCGGCGGCAACGGGGTGTTCAGGAAGACCCTCGTGGCCGGGGGTGCCGTGGTCGGGACCTGGGCGGCGCCCGGCAACGGCCGGTCCGGCGCCGTCGTGCCCGAACCGTTCGACGACGTTAACGGGCTGCGGCCTGCGGCTCGAAAATCCTTTGAGCTGCAGGCCGCGAAGTATCGCCGGTTCCTCGGCCTCGACCGAACCTGACCGGACCCGCAGGGGCTAGAGGGTCCCGGTGGCGATCTTGAGAATGCGCCGCAGCGGCTCCGCGGCGCCCCAGAGGAGCTGGTCGCCGACGGTGAACGCGCTGATGTACTCCGGGCCCATTTCGAGCTTGCGGATGCGGCCCACCGGGATATCCAGGGTGCCGGACGCCGCCACCGGGGTCAGGTCCGCCATCGAGGCTTCCTTGGTGTTGGGCACCACGGTGGCCCATTCGTTATCCGCGTCCAGGAGCTTCTCAATCTCGGCGACCGAGAGGTCTTCGCGGAGCTTGAGCGTGAGCGCCTGGGAGTGGGAGCGCATGGCGCCGATCCGGACGCACAGGCCGTCCATGATGACGCGGTCGGCGCCGGTGGTGCCCAGGATCTTGTTGGTTTCCACCCCGGCCTTCCACTCTTCCTTCGACTGGCCGTTGCCGAGGTCCGCGTCGATCCAGGGGATCAGCGAGCCCGCCAGCGGCACACCGAACTGGGTGGCGTCGATGTCGGTGCGCTGGTGGGCCAGGACCTTGCGGTCGATCTCCAGGATGGCCGACGCCGGGTCGTCCAGTTCACTGCTGACCTCGGCGTTGAGCGTGCCGAACTGGCTCAGCAGTTCACGCATGTGCCGGGCACCGCCTCCGGACGCGGCTTGGTAGGTCATCGAGGTGCCCCATTCGACGAGGCCGTTCTTGAACAGGCCGCCGAGGCCCATCAGCATGCAGGAGACCGTGCAGTTGCCGCCGATGTAGTCCTTTACGCCGCCGGAGAGGCCGGCGTCGATGACGTCGCGGTTGATCGGGTCCAGCACGATGATCGAGTCGTCGTTCATGCGGAGGGTGGAAGCGGCGTCGATCCACAGGCCGTCCCAGCCGCGGCTGCGCAGCTCGCCGTGCACCCGCTTGGTGTAGTCGCCGCCCTGGGCGGTCACAATGATCGGCAGCTTCGCCAGCGTCTCGACGTCGAACGCGTCCTCGAGCTTGCCGGCAGCGCCTGCCGCCGCACCGGCGATGGCCGGGGCGGCACCTCCGGCGTTCGAGGTGGAGAAGAAGACCGGGTTGATGTTGGCGAAGTCGCCCTCGTCCTGCATACGCTGCATCAGGACGGAGCCGACCATGCCACGCCAACCGACCAGTCCGACGGACGGGGTAGCTGCTGTAGTCATTGGGCCAGTTTAGACTTTGCGGTGCCTGGCCCGCAGCCGGTTACGTCACGTGGGTACGTCGGCCCTCCCGCAGGGCTCGGCAACGTCCCGTATCAGTTCAGCTGGCGCGGGCTGGGCTCCGGAAGGCCGCGCTCGCGGCGGATGCGCCTGGCCTTGAATTCGGAGACGGCGAGCCGAACAGCGTAGAGCACACCCGAGGCGCCGATCACGGTCAGCACGAGAGCGCCCCACAGCGGGCTTTCGCCCCGCGAGGTAGGGGCGGCGACGAGGAAAATCGAGAACACGGTCACCGCGGCGAACACGGCCGCCAGAAGGACCATCCCGGACGCCGTGGCGACGATCGGGCCGGACCCGGCGCGGGCAAAGCCGATCTCGTCCGCGGCGTAGGAGTGCAGTCGCCCGTGGTCCATGGTCCTGGTCAGGAACCGTTTCTCCCCGGCAGCCACTGCCCGTTCATGGCGGGCCCGGATCTCTTCGTCGTGCTGGTGGTTGTCAGTGTCTGTAGGCACGTGGTTCTACCTTCTGGATGGTGTGGATGACGCATTCGCAGTCGGGTACGTTATGCGAGCGAGCGATGCCCGGCCCTGCGAACTACTGCGAGATGTGCCCGGCTCCAGGCTCGGGCGCCTGCCGCTCCGTCCGTAGCTTTTTGGCCCGGTACTCGTCACTTGCCATGCCGAAGGTATACCAGGCTCCGAAACCGCCGAATGCCGTCAGGAACAGTGCTCCCCAGAAAGGCTGCTCACCGCGGCCCACGGGGGCCAGCAGGATCACCCCGGAAAGAATGACTAAGAGCCCCATGACGGCGGTAAGGATTCCCATGCCCCACCAGGACCGGACCTGCACCTGGCCGCGGCCGGGGGAAAACCCGATTTCGTCCGCGGGGTAACTGTGCAGTTCGCCTGTGTCGGTCTTTCGCAGCACGCGCTTCTCGCCCCGCGCGAGCGCCTCCTTGTGCTCGGCATTGACGTCGTCGTTGCGGCGTTCACGCTCGCGATCGAAGCTCACAGTTCGTCCTGACTAACGGTGCGGATCTGCTCGGGAAGACGGTTGCCAGCGGCCCTTCAGATGACGCCGTCGCGCCCACCGGGCCACGGAACTTTTTACCTGCGGAGAAGCTACTTGACCGGCCTCGGCAGGTTGCGGGCCTTACGCAGCTTCTCGGCTTTGCGTTCCTTGAAGTAGCCGGCCCAGCCGGCGAACAGTGGATAGAGTACCAGCACGTACATCCACCAGATCTCGCCCATGATGTGCCACTGGTCGGTGACGGCCATCTGGACCACGCCGTAGAGCATCAGTCCGAAGAAGGCGGTTATCAACAGGGCCAGGAACAGCAGGCCGCCGGAGGCGTTCAACGGCTTGATGATGCCCAGCCCGTCGTCTTTGCGTACGCCGTATTCCTCGTCGGTATAGCTGACAATTTCGCCATTTTCGGCCATCCGGTGCTTCACGGGCGCCTCCGGGGCCGGCGGCGGTGTGTAACCGCGTTCCTGGGGCACGTCCCGGCTACGCCTCGCCACGGGACCCTCGCGGCTTCAGGAGATTACCTCCGGTGCCGTAGGCCTGCGCAGCATTCGACGAGATCGTCGGACCCTCGGCGACGTCGGGAAAATTCAGCATGCTCCGCGACTGAAAGGGGAGCGGCGGTGCCTCCGTCACGCTACTCGACCGGCCGCGGCAGGTTGCCGGCCTTGCGGAGCTTTTCGGCCTTGCGTTCCTTGAAGTAGTTGAACCAGGCAGCGGCGAAGGGGAAGATGCAGGCGGGAAAGACCCACCAGACCTCGCCGGCGATGTGCCAGGCGTCCTGCCTGATGATCTGGACGACGAAGTAGACCAGCCCTCCCATTCCGATCGTCAGCAGGATAGCCAGGAAGAGAATGCCGTTGGCGCTATTGACGGGTTTGATCACGCCGAGGCCTTCATCCTTGCGGACCCCGTACTCTTCGGCGCTGTAAGCGACAAGATCCCCGTTGTCCGCCCTGCGGCGGATCGGGCGCTCTGGCCCGGCTCCCCGCTCAGGCTCTCCTTGCGCGCCGTCGCGGGCGGGATCCTGGGGGGTGTTCTGATTATGCCTGTCCACGGGACTCCTCAATCGCCCGCAGCAGCGCGGCGTCGTCCAGGCCTGCGGTTTCCACGACCTCATCCGTCTCGAAGTCGGGCACGCCGGTCGTCCACGTTTCGCCTTCCCGGCGCACCAGCAGACGGGTCTCGGCAGTGAGGGTTTTGAACACGAAATAGGCAGAGCCGCCGGGGGTTTCTGCGGCGTGCTGCTTGACCAGCCGCAGCGTAGCCTCGGCCGAGCTGATGGCGGGGTCCTGCGCGAACACGAACCAGGTGCCCAGCAGCCGGGGCTGCAGCATCAGCGCGACGTCGGGGGCTTCGATGAGCAACACGTTGTCCATCGACTCGGGTGCCAGGAGGGACACCTCCGTCCAGTGGGTTGCGTGGCCGAAAGCGGACGCGACGGCGGCGGCGACACCGGTCACGCCGAGCTCTCCCTCCTCGTTGACCGTGGCCAGGTCCCGTGCAAGGAGCGAGGAGGCGCCGGCGGTCGCCAGAGTGACGTCGTCCACCATCTCTTCAGCCCGGAAGACGCTGACGGAACGGTCACGGGCCGGTCCCTCGAAAACATCAAGCAGGTACGCGATTTCCCCGATGCCGAAGCCGATGACATCGACGCCGAGCCGGGGCTCGTAGGCAGTTTCATCCTGAACTGTCATGTGATTCTCCTAATCTAGAAGCCGAAGAAGTGTGCCACGGATTCGCCGGCATCCTTGACGCTGTCAGCGGCATCGCTGACGAACTTGCCCGGATCCTTGACGGCGTCGACGATGCCTTCGCCGACGTTCTTGCCGACGCTGCTGATGGTGTCCCAGTTCTCGTAAACGGCTACGCCCACGCTCGCCACCTGGCAGATGGTCCCGGCAGGCGGCGGCATGAAGCATCCGACGCCGAGCATCGTTTTGCCAAGGCTGGCGGCACCACCCTTGAGGTCGCCGTCCGCGAAGCTCTTTACTGTGTCCACGGCGTTGAATCCGACTCCGGCCCAGCCGAGAGTGCGGGACAGTCCGGACTTCCCGAGCCAGTCCCAGCTCTTGTTGGCCCCGAAGAGCTGCCGCTCTTCGAGCAGCGGCGCCAGACGTGACAGCCCGGGTATGTGCTTGTTGAGGTCCTTGAGCGACGCGATGTCCGAGGCCTTGTCGATCAGGCCGAGGGCCCTGCTGGACTTCGTCGATGCCGTGAGCAGCTCCTTGAGCGGGTCGCTGCGCAAGAGGTTGCTTGCGGTGAATCCGGGTCCCCCCAACCGGTGGCGGCCGGTGGTGAAGAACGCCTTGGACAGTGCATCCCGCTCGTTCTTCAAGACCCAGCCGTACTGTCCGAGGTGCTTGGCCAGGGTGAGCGGGGTCTTGAAGTTCTTCTGGATCCCCATGAACATTTTGAGGCGGGCGGCTCCGCCGGCGAGGATGCCGCCGGCCACGGCCCACGCCCCGGGGCCGGCGCCGTGGCCGAGGGGGCCCAGCGGGCCGCCGCCGGAGCCCGGGGCGGCGTTGCTGGCCTTCTCCTGCTCGTCGGCCTGGGTCAGGAGTGCCTTGGACTGCTGCTTCAGCGCCCGGGCGGTCTGCTGGATCAAGGCACGGTGGGTGTCGTTCCAGTCGGACTTGAAGCGCGCGCCGTCGGCGCCCTTCCACGAGGTGTTGTTGTTGATCGTGGACGTGAGGACCGAGGACTGCTGCAGTAGCGTTTCCGACGTCTTGCCGAAGTGCTGCGCGAGCGACCGAAGCTGGGCGACGTCGGCGCCCCACACGTTACCTGCCATGATGGCATCCCCCCTTACGGGCAACAGCCTAACGGGCCACTGCCAAGACCAAGTGCATTCCAGCTCATTACAGCCAGACCAAAGAATCTGACCGGCCCCAATCTAGCCGTGCCGCCGGGATCGCGCGATGGGGTGGTCTCCCCATCCGCCGGCACCGGCGGGAGCCGCGGCCGGTGCCGCTACTCGCCGTCGGGCTCCGCCAGCAGTGCGCTCTTGCGCCGGCGCAGGGCGAACATGGCGCCGAAAGCGAACAGCTGCGTGACGACGACGAGCACGATCGCGCCCGCGATCTTGTTGCCGCCGAGGATCATGGTCAGTCCCACGATCGCGGACAGCAGCGCCAGCAGGGGCAGCAGCATGTAGCCGAGGACAAAGAGGATTTCCGGTTTACGCAGCACTATTTGGCCTCCGTCCGCCGCCACAGGGTGATGCGGTACCGCGTGCCGTTCGCGGCAGTCAGCCAGCCGTCGGGCGGGAGGCTGGCCTCCGCGGTCCAGTCGTAGCCGAGTTCCGGGGCGAAGGTGTCGCCCTCCGTCGCGGTGTCGATGGTCGTCACGACGGCGACGTCGGCGAGGTCGAGGGACTGCGTGAAGATCTCGCCGCCGCCGATGATCCAGACCATCTCGGGACCGGACGCGAACTGCGACTCCAGCAAGGCGTCGTCGAGGGATTTGACCGCCAAGGCGCCGTCGGCCTCCGGCGTCCCGCCCCAGCCTTCCTGCCGGGTGATGACAATGTTCGTCCGGCCGGGCAGCGGCCGGTACTTGTCCGGGAAGGAATCCCAGGTCTTGCGCCCCATGATGACGGGGTGCCCGGCCGTGAGCCGGCTGAAGTGCTTCATATCCTCTGGAAGGTGCCACGGCATGGTCCCGGCCTGGCCGATCACTCCCGTGCTGGTCTGCGCCCACACCAGGCCGAGGCCGGTGACGGTGCCGCGGAGCTGCTCGGTGAAATCGACGGGATCCGTGGGGTTGCTGGTCTCGTTGCTCATACGGCTATCGGGGCCTTAATCGTTGGATGGTGCTGGTAGCCGACGACCTCGAAGTCCTCGAGGGTGTAGTCGAAGATGGACTCCGGCTGGCGGGTGATCCTCAGCTGCGGATATTCGTAGGGCTCCCGGCCCAGCTGCGTGAGGACCTGGTCCAGGTGGTTCTCGTAGATGTGGACATCGCCGCCGGTCCAGACGAATTCGCCCGGTTCCAGCCCGGTCTGCTGGGCCAGCATGCAGGTCAGCAGGGCGTAGGAGGCGATGTTGAAGGGCACGCCCAAGAAGGTGTCCGCGGAGCGCTGGTACAGCTGGCAGGAGAGTTTGCCGTCGGCGACGTAGAACTGGAAGAAGGCGTGGCAGGGGGGCAGGGCCATGTTCTTGAGCTCCGCCACGTTCCAGGCCGAGACGATGTGGCGGCGTGAATCGGGGTTGCTTTTGAGGTTCTCCACCAGTTCCGCGATCTGGTCGATGTGCCCGCCGTCGGGCGTGGGCCAGGAGCGCCACTGGACGCCGTAGACCGGGCCGAGTTCGCCGTCGGCGTCGGCCCATTCGTTCCAGATGGTGACGCCCTGGTCCTGCATCCACTTCACGTTGCTGTCCCCGCGCAGGAACCACAAGAGTTCCACGGCGACGGACTTGAAGTGCACGCGCTTGGTGGTGATGAGCGGGAAGCTCTTGCCCAGGTCGAAGCGGAGTTGCCGGCCGAACACGCTGCGGGTGCCCGTCCCGGTGCGGTCCGATTTGTGGGTGCCGTGCTCGAAGACATCGCGCAGCAGGTCTTCGTAGGGCGTTGGGATGCTCACGCTCCCAGTCTACTGAGAAGAGTCTTGCTCGCCGTATTCATGGCTTTGGCCGAGCCGGGCGCGCATCACGGCGAGCAACGCGCCGTCGTCGAGGCCGGCCGCGCGGCCTGCGGCAATGCAGCGGTCGACGGCGGCGATCACCGCGGCGTTCGGTCCGGCCGCCGGCCGCGCCGGGACAGCATCACCGAGGGCGCCACCCGGGCCGTCCCCGCCGACCGGGCCGGCGACGACGGTTCCGTTGCGGCGCCCGGTCTGGATCAGCCCGGCTTGTTCGAGCTCCTTGTAGGCACGTGCGACGGTTCCGGCCGCAATGCCGAGGTCTGCGGCGAGGCGCCGGACGGTCGGCAACCGGGTTCCCGGCGGCAGCGCCCCGATGACGATCAGCGAGGCGATCTGCGCCCGAATCTGCTCGTACGGCGGTGTGGCCGAGCGGAGGTCGATGGAGATTCCCGCGGTCACGCGGCGGGCTCCTTGTCCCGCCGCGGCACGGGTCCGGCCGGGCTGCGCGCGGGGCCGGCGACGGGGATAACGGCGATGATGGTGGCAAGGGTGCCGAGGACCGCTCCGGCCAGGGTCGCCGGCCACCACGTGTTGGCGTCGGGATTGAATGGTCCCCCGAAGGATTCGGCGGCAAACAAGGCAGCCCACGCGGGCCCCTGGGTCAGCAGCAACACGGCGGCCTGGGCGGTGAACAGGGCCGCGAGGGTCCGCACGGTCCGGTGGATCGCGACGGCGCGCAGCGCGGCGTCCATGCCGGCGGCAAGACCGGGGACCCCCTGCCGGTGCCTGGCGGCGAGGAAAGCCGGCACCGAGGCAAGCGCGCCGCCGGCCGCGAGGAGGGCCGGCGGAACCCAGTCCGGCTCGCCATAGAGCCGTTCCTGACCGACCGCCGTGACTGCCAGGGCCAGCAGGAACGACAGCAGGGCCAGGACGGCGGTGGTCAGCATTGCCGGGCTAACCGGCTGCCGCGGCCAGTTGCGCGGCGCTCCCGGGTCGCCGTAGTTGCGCTGCAGGAGCAGCTCGCCGGCCGCAATGACCGCCAGCACCGCGGCCGCCATCAGGGTAGCGAAGCCCGCCATTCCGAAGCCCGCCGCGGCGGCGGTCAATCCGGGGACGATGAAGACCCCCGCCAGCAGGGGCACCGCCGCCGCGAGTCCCAGCAGCGGACCCAGCGACGAGACCAGCCGGGCCGCGGGGTGCTGGCCGCCGGCCTGCAGTCCTGCAGGCGGCCGGTTGCGCGCGCCCAGCCCGGCGGCCGCGAGCCGCGGCGGCCCCCAAAACCACATCATCAAGAGGACACCCATGCCCGCCAGGCCGGCCGCATTCGTCCAGGACGAGACGCCGGTTGACGGGTCCGGCCGCGCTGCGAAGTTGCCTGCGATCACGCCCAGCCCCGCAGCCACTATGGAAGCGGTCCGCAGCAGGCGGTTCATGGCGATGGTGCGCAGCACCGCATTGTCGCCGGCGTCGAGGGCCTCCAGCTGGCGGCGGCTGGCAATCAGCCACAGCACCAGCATCGTCCCGGCGGCCAGGACGGCCAGGGCTCCGCCCAGCCAGGCGGCTAGCTCAACCCCGGGAATACGGCCGTCAACGCCCAGCGTCTGCCGGGTGTACGGGCCGTCCGCCCCGGTTGTGGGCGGCACGGGTGCGAACCCCGGGAGCGTGGCGGTCCACGCGATGAGCGCGCCGGCGGCGGCAAAGACGGCCGCCGTGACCGCGGCCAGCCGGTGCGGCAGGAAGTCGCGGATCCGCCGGACCGACAGGACGGTCTGCCGCCGCATTCGCCGCGGCCCCGGATAGCTGACCTGGCCGAGCGCGTGTACGCCCAGGCAACCCAGGATCGGCCAGGTAAGGGCCGGCAGGATCGTCGCGGGGGTCGTCATGGCGCCGCCGGCGGAAGGGTCGGCCGGAATGATGCCCAGATTCATGGCGCCCTGCAGCGAGCTCGCCAGCCAGCCGATGACCCCCACCCACTATGCGTGTTCCGACACCGATGCCGGGGAGGTGCCTGTATCCGGCGCCCAGATTACCCAGCGCAGCACGGCGTAGACCAGCACGGCGGCGATGATCGGGCCGAACAGCAGCATCGATGGAAAGTAGAACTCGCCCGGCATGAAATCCCCCAAAGATCCCGCAGTTATGTACCAAGTACTTGATACAAACTAGGGCCGGGGGGCGCCGGGGTCAAGGACCCTAGTCGTCGAAGGGCCGGAACTGCTCCACGGCCACGACCTTGCCCTTGCTGTGCGAGACATGGCAGACGATGATTTCCCCGGGCGAGAGGAATGGATCGTTTGAGGGCAGCAGGGCCCGCAGCCGGGAGTTCATGTGCTTGCCCAGTTGCGCAAAGACCGTGGGCAGTGCGGGGCGGTGCGTGCACAGTGCCACCGGGCGCCCCTTGTCGAACAGGGATTCGACGACGTTGGCGGTCTTGTGCGGGCTCCGGCCGTGCAGGTGCTCGGTCAGTGATTCATGCAGCTTCACCTTGGCGTCGACGGCCTTGGCATAGGGCGCGACCGTGGCTACGCAGCGTAGCCAGGGACTCGTCACCACCCGCGACGGGCTCCAGGCCTGGAGCAGCCGGCCGACGGCCTGGGCCTGGCGTGTCCCGGTGGCAGCCAGCGGACGGTCGCCCTCGGCCTTTGACCAGGACGAGCGCGGCTTGGCTTTGGCATGACGCAACACCAGCAGCGGCCAGGTGTCCAGTTCGCCGCGGGAGTGTGCCGCCGCGAGGTGCTCCAGCGGGGCCCGGTCGCTGGGGTTGCTGAGCAGGCCGGCGGCCTTCTCCGGCGAACACCACATGACGCTGTCCACCTCTTTGCCATCCGGGCGGAGCGGGGCGCCGTCGACGTCGACCGCCCAGTAGTGCACCACCTTCAGGCCTGCTGCCACGTGGTAATGGATGGGCGGGAGCGGGATGCCCAGGGGAGCCTTGAGGCCGATTTCCTCTTCCACCTCGCGGGCGGCGCACTCGGGAACGGTCTCGCCCGGATCAAGCTTGCCCTTGGGCCAGGACCAGTCGTCGTAGCGCGGGCGGTGGATCAGCAGGACCTCAAGCTTGTCTTTGTTGACGCGCCACGGCAGGGCGCCGGCCGCGACGACGGCTATGGCCTCGCCGGGATGGTCGGTCTGGTCCGCGACCAGTGAATCGCTGCTCACAACCGGAGGCCCTAGCGCAGGCTCGCCGAGCGCTGCCGCGAACGCGATGCGAGCAGCCATGACTGGACGTCCTGCAGGGCGGTGCCGTCCTCCGCGAGGTGGTGGCGGACCCATTCGCCGCTGTTGTCCAGATGCCAGCTGGCGGTACCCGGATCCATGTAGCGGCGGAGCATGTCCAGGACATACGAGGTGTCGTCCCCGCTGCTGAGCTGCACCAGGGCCTCCACCCGTCGGTCCAGGTTGCGGTGCATCATGTCCGCCGAGCCGATGTAGACCACCGGGTCTCCGGCGTTGGCGAAGGCGAAGACGCGGGAGTGTTCCAGGAATCGGCCCAGGACGGAGCGCACAGTGATGTTCTCGCTGAGTCCGGGGACGCCGGGACGCAGGGAGCAGATGCCGCGGACAATGACGTCCACCTGCACCCCGGCCTGCGAGGCACGGTAGAGGGAATCGATGATGGCTTCGTCCACCATCGAGTTCACCTTGATCTGGACGCGGGCGGCGATTCCCGCCCGGGCGTTCCGGATTTCCGTTTCAATCCGGTCAATCAGCCCGGAGCGCACCGACCTTGGAGCAACCAGCAGCCGCTTGAAGGTGGACTTGGGTGCATAGCCGGAAAGCTGGTTGAACAGCTTCGACAGATCTTCGCCCACCTGCTCGTTGGCCGTCAGCAGGCCGAGATCCTCGTAATAGCGCGCGGTGCGCGGGTGGTAGTTCCCGGTGCCGATGTGGCAGTAGCGGCGCAGCCCGTCGACTTCCTGGCGGACCACGAGCGAGAGCTTGCAGTGGGTCTTGAGGCCCACGATGCCGTAGACCACGTGCACCCCTGCCTGCTCCAGCTTCCGGGCCCAGGAGATGTTGGCCTGCTCATCGAAGCGGGCCTTGATCTCCACAAGGGCGAGCACCTGCTTGCCGGCCTCCGCGGCATCGATCAGGGCGTCGACGATGGGCGAGTCGCCGGAGGTGCGGTACAGGGTCTGTTTGATGGCCTGCACCTTGGGGTCCGCGGCGGCCTGCTCGAGGAAGGCCTGCACGGAGGTGGAGAAGGAATCGTAGGGGTGGTGCAGGAGGATGTCCCGGCGCCGCATGGCCGCGAAGACGTTCGCTGCCTTGGAGGTCTCCGACTCGTTGAGGTACCGGGACGTGTGCGGCACATGCTTGGGGTAGTGCAGGTCCGCGCGGTCGATCCCCGCGATCACGGAGAGCCCGCGCAGGTCCAGCGGGGCCGGGACGGAGTAGACCTCGGATTCCTCCACGCCGAGCTCGCGGATCAGCAGCGCCCGGATGTTGGGGTTGATGTCGTTGGTGACCTCGAGCCGGACCGGCGGGCCGAAGCGGCGGCGCAGCAGTTCCTTCTCCAGGGCCTGCAGCAGGTTCTCGGCATCGTCCTCTTCGACCTCGACGTCCTCGTTGCGGGTAACGCGGAAGGTGTGGTGTTCCAGCACCTCCATTCCGGCGAAGAGCTGGTCCAGGTGGACGGCAATGACTTCCTCAAGCGCGATGAATCGGGCCACCCGCCCGGGCACGGAGCCGGCGCGCGGGCCGTCAATGGAGATCAGCCGCGGCAGCTGGTCCGGGACCTTGACGCGGGCGAAGAGCTCCTTGTCGCTGACCGGGTTGCGGACCACGACGGCGAGGTTCAGCGAGAGCCCGGAGATGTACGGGAACGGGTGGGCCGGATCCACGGCCAGCGGCGTCAGGATTGGGAAGACCTTTTCCGCGAACATGGCGCTGAGCTGGTCCTTGGCCTGGTCGTCGAGTTCTTCCCAGTGCATCAGGTGGATGTGCTCGTAGGCCAGCGCGGGGCGGATCTGTTCCGCGTAGACCCTGGCGTGGCGCTGCTGGAGCCGGTGGGCGGCGTCGCCGATCTGTTCCAGGACCTGCATGGGGCTCAGTCCGGCGGGGGAGGGCACCGCCAGGCCGGTGGCGATGCGGCGCTTGAGGCCGGCGACGCGGACCATGAAGAACTCGTCCAGGTTGGAGGCAAAGATGGAGAGGAAACTGACGCGTTCCAGCAGGTAAAGGTTGGGGTCTTCGGCGAGTTCCAGGACGCGTGAGTTAAACGCGAGCCAGCTCAGCTCCCGGTCCAGGAAGCGGTCCGGGCTGATGTCGCCTTCCGGTTCCAGGTTGGGGGCGAACTCGGGGATGTCGATCCGGTCCTGGGTGGCGCGGGAGGCGGGCACTTCGGAGGAACCGAACCGCGCCCGCACGGGACGCGCAGCCTTGTCCGGCGTAGCGGCTTCAGACGTGGCTGTCCGGGCAGATTCCCGTTGCATGGTCTCTCCTAATGCTGGCGCGATTTAGCTTCAACCTTACAAGGAATCAGATCCGGATGAGCCCAGGTTTCGACCCCGGCCGGGTGCCCGGCCGCCGGCCCGGCTACTGCCCTTCCAGCGGGGCATACATGACGTCCACATCCCAGCGTGAAAAGCCCAGACGCCGGTACAGTGCGACGGCGGGAATGTTGTCGGCGTCGACGTAGAGCATCACGGCGTGCAGGCCCTGCTGCTGCAGGTGCTTGATGCCGGCCACGGTCAGGGCCTTGCCCAGGCCGGTGCCCTGCGCCTCGGGGGCGACGCCGACCACGTAGACCTCGCCGATTGCCGGGTGCTCGCCGTGACGGGGGTGCACCTTGGTCCAGTGGAAGCCGAGGATCCGGCCGTCGGCGTCGACCGCGAGCAGGAAACCGGCCGGGTCGAACCACGGCTCGGCCATACGGGCGTCCAGGTCCGCGCGGCTCATGTTTCCCTGTTCCGGGTGGTGGGCGAAGGCGGCCCGGTTGACCGCCAGCCAGGCCTCCTCATCCCGGCCGGGCACGAAACTGCGCAGCGACACGCCGTCGGGCAGGGCGACGTCGGGCAGTTCCGAGGCCGCGGTGGCGAGCCGCATCTTCCACAGCTCGCGCACCGGGGCGTAGCCGTAGCGGGCGGCCAGGTCAGCGGCGGCCTCATGGTTGCCGTGTGACCACGCCTTCAGGCCCGCGAAGCCGCGCACCTTCCGGAGTTCCCCGACCAGCCGGTCTGCGACGCCCTGGTTGCGGTAGCTCGGATGGACGGCCACCTCCAGCACCCCGGTGCCGTCCGCCTCCTCGACGACGACGGCGAAGCCCGCCAAGTCGTTGCCCCGGCCCGGGTGTGGTGATCCGGCGTGGCCGGGGGCAGCGGCATCCACGCCGGAGTCCTCGCGGGAATAGTCGGGGGAGTAGAGGGCCAAGGCCAGCACGGAATGCGGGCCCGCGCCCGCGGCGCGGAGCGTCACGAGGGTCTGCTCGGACAGCGGCGGGTTGCCGTCGGACTCCTCGGCGGCCGCCACGAGCGTCTTGACGTCCCGCAGCAGCTGTTCGTCCACAGCTCCCTGCAGGGTGAGTACGGGCCAGTTTTCCGGATGCGCAGGACTCATGGTGCAAGGCTATACGTCCGCTGCCCGCCGGCGGGTGGGGGCCGCGTCGATTTGATGCATCCGTTCGGGGCACGTATAGTCGTTATCTCATCCGGCTCAACGGTTCGAAACGTTGAATGGATGCGAGGGGGATCCACCACTGGGGTGGCCTCGATACGTTCGACCCGTATGTCCTCCACTGCAGCGCCAAGCGGCGTAAGGAAGCCCCGGACTGTTGAGTCCGGGGCTTTTCTGTGTTCGAAACGGGCCAGCGCGGTGGGCGGAGCCGCTCAGGCCTCGGTGAGTTCCTCATCCGGCTGCCGGACCAGCGTCAGGCGGTATCCGACATTGCGGACGGTGCTGATCAGGTTCTCGTGGTCGGCGCCAAGCTTTGCCCGCAGCCTCCGGACGTGGACGTCCACGGTGCGGGTGCCGCCGTAGTAGTCGTAGCCCCAGACCTCGGTCAGGAGCTGCTGCCGGGTGAAGACGCGGCCGGGGTGCTGGGCGAGGTACTTGAGCAGTTCAAATTCCTTGAACGTCAGGTTGAGCGCCGCCCCGTTGACCCGGGCCGTGTAGCTGGCTTCATCGATGACGACGCCGGCCGCCCGGATCTCCGTGGGGGTGTCGTCCTGGTCCGGCAGGGCACGCGCGACGCCGAGGCGGATGCGGGCTTCGACTTCCGCGGGCCCGGCCGACTCCAGCAGGATGTCGTCCACGGCCCAGGCCGAGGAGACCGCTGCCATGCCGCCTTCGGTCAGGATCAGCATGAGTGGTGCGCTCAGCCCGGTCGCCTTGAGCAACTGGGTGAGGGAGCGGGCGCCGACCAGGTCCTTGCGGGCGTCGAGGAGCACGATGTCGCACGGGTCGGTCTCGAGCAGGGCCGTGGGCTCAGCGGGAAGAATGTGGACGCGGTGATTAAGCAGTTCCAGCGCAGGCAGGACATCCACCGATGACCCGGTGCTGTTCGTCAGTAGCAGGATGTGCGACATGGTTCCTCCAAGGGGTGTCCGCGCATCATTGGGCGTCTGAGCCGGGCTCTCACCGGCCGGTACTGAGCTTCCGGACGGTGACCTGCCTGCGGCTGCCGGAGGAAGCGTAGCTGAGCTTTGAGTATACCCAAACGGCCCCCGACAGGCACTGTTCCGCCGCTCCAGCTTGGCCCTTTTGCGACACAAAACGTTCACATAGGGCAGGATTGATCCGTCAGGGCCTCCAGCCCGGCGAGTCGAGCAGGCCCAACGGGTCCGCAGTGAGCGAAGGTACCGGTTGATCGTGGCTAAGTTGATCGTGGGGGACCGCGTTCCGGGTGCCCTGCTGGGGAGGGCTTTGAGACAGACGTTGGAGGGGGAACTGTGAAGTCCTGGAGTGTCGGCGTCATCGGCCTGGCCGGACTCGCCGCGATCATTGCCGGGGCTTACTCCGCGCCTGAGGTCCTGCTGGCCGTCGCAGTGCTCACCGCGGCCTGCGTCGGCATTGGCTGGCCGCACTTCCTCGGCATCCCGGCCAAGAAGACCCTCGCCGCCCTGATCGGCCTCCCCGGAATCGGCTCCGCTGTGGCCGCCACCTACCTGCCCGCGCCGGGGTTCCTGAACTGGACGCCAGCATTCGTGGCGGCCGGGGTGATGGCCATCTTCGTCATGCAGCTGATCCGCGGCACGGGCCAGGCCCAGCGGCTGGAGTCCACCCTGGGGTCCAGCGCCGGCGTGCTGCTGTCCTGCCTCGGCGCCGGCTGGATCGCCTGCTCGCGTTTCAACGGGGTCAGGGAAATGCTGCTCGTTGCCGCCATCAGCGCGGCGATCGCCCTGATGGCGGGCCTGATCCGCTGGCCGGACCGGATCGTCGCTCCGCTCGGCATCGTCGGGGCAGGGCTTGCCGGCCCGCTGGCCGGCCTCGTGCTCTCCGACATCGCCGTGCTGCCGGCCGCCCTCGTCGGGATCGTGGTCGGGGCCGTCCTGGTCAGCTTCCGCCGGCTGGTGATCATCCGGGGCGCTACATTGAACCTGCCGGCCGTGCTGAGCATGGGCCTGGCGCCCGTCTCCGCGGTCGGTTCGCTGGCTTACTTCATAGACAAACTACTCCTCCACTAACGCGTTAGGATGGCATCATGTCCGTACTTGCATTTGAGATCTTCTTCCTTGTCCTGCTTGCCGTCGCCGGCCTTTCCATGGCCTGGTTTGCCGGCTTCGTGGTGTACCGGCTCTTCAAGGGCCAGAAGTAAAAAGCCGCTAAGCGTCCAGAACCCGTAGTTTCCAGAGGTAGCTGCTGTGCCGATTGAAATTCCTACAGATCTGACCCCCGAACTTGTTCCGCTGTCCTGGCTCATTGGTGAGTGGGAGGGCCGCGGCCGGCTCGGCGCCGGGGAAGAGGACTCGGAGCACTTCCTCCAGCACGTCTCCTTCACCCACAACGGCCTGCCGTACCTGCAGTACCGGGCCGAATCGTGGCTGACGGACGACGAGGGAACCAAACTCCGGCCGCTGACCGTGGAGACCGGTTTCTGGGCCCTTGAGCGCAAGCAGCGCGAGGAGGACGGCGGCCCCGGGCTCATTCCGGCCGACATCGTCCCGGTGCTCAAGAGCGCAGACGAGGTCGAGGAACTGCGCAACAGCGAGGGCGGTTTCGACATTTCCGTTTCCATCTCGCATCCGGGCGGGATCTCCGAGCTCTACTACGGCCAGATCAAGGGACCGCAGATCCAGCTCAGCACCGACATGGTGATGCGCGGCAGCCACTCCAAGGAGTACACCGCGGCAACACGGATTTTCGGCCTGGTCGACGGCAAGCTGCTCTGGCGCTGGGACGTCGCCGCCGGCAAGGGCTCGACGCCGGGCGGCGGCCTGGAAGCGCACGCCTCCGCCATCCTCAGCAAGGTCGGCTGAACCGCACGTCCGGCCGAAGCCGGGGTCTCACTGGATTTCCGTTGTCCGCAGCGAACGCAGGGAGCACCACAGTGAACGACACAGCAAGTGGCACCGCAAATGAAACCGGCACTGACGCGGCGAGACCCGGCACGTACGGCGACCTCAAGGCAGTCTTCTTCAACGGCACCCTGAAGAAATCCCCGGAGACGTCCAACACGCAGGGCCTGATCGAGATCAGCCGCAGGATCATGGAGAAGCAGGGCGTCGCCACCAGCGTCATCCGGACGGTGGACCACGACATTGCCAGCGGCGTCTACCCGGACATGCGCGAGCACGGCTGGGCGAGCGACGAGTGGCCCGCGCTGTACCCGGCGGTGCAGGAATCGGACATTGTGGTGGTGGCGGGCCCGATCTGGCTGGGGGACAACTCGTCCCAGACCAAAAAACTGATCGAGCGTCTCTACGCGCACTCCGGCGAGCTGAATTCCAAGGGCCAGTGGGCGTTCTATCCGAAGGTGGGCGGCTGCCTCATCACCGGCAACGAGGACGGCATCAAGCACTGCGCCATGAACGTGCTCTACAGCCTCCAGCACATCGGCTTCACCATCCCGCCGCAGGCTGATGCGGGCTGGATCGGTGCGGTGGGACCGGGGCCGAGCTACCTTGACGAAGGCTCCGGCGGCCCGGAAAGTGACTTCACCAACCGCAACACCACCTTCATGACGTGGAACCTGTTGCACCTGGCCCGGATGCTCAAGGATGCCGGCGGCATCCCCGCGTACGGCAACCTGCCCGAAGGCTGGAAAGCCGGCACCCGATTCGACTTCGAAAATCCGGAATACCGCTGAGCGCTGAGGACTTCTACTTCATATGACTACCAAGAGCCCCCTGCTGTCGCGCCCGGGCGCCGTCGAAGCGGCCGGTGCCGACGCCGGCGTCGCCGCCCATTACGGCGAACCGCTGCGCGAGCAGCGCGCCCTGGCTGCCGGCACCGCCGTCGTCGATCTGTCCCAGCGCGGCGTGGTCACGGTGAGCGGGCCGGACCGGTTGAGCTGGCTCAACACCCTGTCCTCGCAGCAGCTCACGGCCCTGGCCCCCGGCCAGTCCACCGAACTGCTGCTGCTCAGCGTGCAGGGCCGGATCGAGTTCGACGCGCGGGTGCTGGACGACGGCGAGACCACCTGGCTGATCGTGGAGGCGGCCGAGGCCGCGCCGCTGGCCGAATGGCTGACCAGGATGAAGTTCATGCTCCGGGTCGAGGTCGCCGACGTCTCGGCGGACTGGGCTGTGCTGGGCGCCACCCGGCCGGTTCCGGAGTGGTCCGGTCTCCGTGTTTGGGAAGATCCCTGGCCGCACGTCGGCGCCGGCGGGTACTCCTACGCCGTGGTGGGCGAGGACACCCACCCTGGCCTGGAACGGCCGTGGTTCGAATACCTCGTGCCGGCTGCAGAGCTTGAGGCCACCGTGGCGGAACGCCCGCTGGCCGGTGTCCTGGCGGCCGAGGCGCTGCGCATCGCCGCGTGGCGCCCCCGCTGGGGGTCGGAGACCGACGACAAGACCATCCCGCACGAACTGGACCTGCTGCGCACGGCAGTGCACTTGGCGAAAGGCTGCTACAAGGGACAGGAAACAGTCGCCAGGGTGCACAACCTAGGTCATCCCCCGCGGCGGCTGGTGTTCCTCCAGTTGGACGGGTCCCAGCACACGCTGCCCGCCGTCGGCAGCGAAGTCCGGGCCGGCGAGCGGAAGGTCGGCACGCTGACTTCCGTGGCGCAGCACTACGAAATGGGTCCGGTGGCCCTGGCCGTCATCAAGCGCTCCGTCGCCCCGGACGAGGTGCTCACCGTGATGGACGGCGACGAAGCGTACACCGCCGCCCAGGAACTCATTGTGGCGCCCGACGCCGGTCAGGTCGTGGGACGCCAGACCGGCTTCCTCCGGGGGACCCGGTGAGCGGCGGGCCGGAAGCGGCCGCTTCCGAGCCGGCCGCCCCCGACGAGGAGACCCTCGCCCTCGCCCACGCGCTGTTCGACGCCGCCCGCGACGGCAACTCCGCCCTGCTCGGCAGCTACCTCGCCGCCGGGGCGCCCGCCACGCTGACCACCGCGGCCGGCGATACCCTGCTGATGCTTGCCGCCTACCATGGCCACGCGGACACCGTCCGGCTCATCCTGGCGCACGGCGGCGACGCCAACACAGCCAACGACCGCGGCCAGACACCGCTGGCCGGGGCCGTGTTCAAGGGCTACCCGGACGTGGTCCAGGTCCTCGTGGACGCGGGCGCCGACCCCGACGCCGGAAGTCCCTCCGCCCGGGCAGCCGCCCAAATGTTTGCCCGGAACGATATTCTGGCGCTCCTCGCCTGAACCGGCCACCCACGCACCCTAAGGAACCTAATGGAAAACGTAGCGAGGCCGTGGGCCGCCCTCTGGTCTTTGGTGATCGGATTCTTCATGATCCTGATCGACACCACCATCGTCTCGGTGGCCAACCCCCGGATCATGGAGGGCTTGAACGCTGACATCAACTCGGTGATCTGGGTAACCAGTGCCTACCTGCTGGCCTATGCCGTCCCGCTGCTGATCACGGGCAGGCTGGGCGACCGCTTCGGTCCGAAGAAGCTGTACCTGTCCGGACTGGTGGTCTTCACCCTTGCCTCGCTGTGGTGCGGGCTCTCCGGCGACGTGCACACCCTGATCGAGGCCCGGGTGCTGCAGGGCCTCGGGGCCGCGATGATGACACCGCAGACCATGGCCGTCATCACGCGGATCTTCCCGCCGGACCGCCGCGGCGCCGCCATGGGCATCTGGGGTGCCACGGCCGGGGTTGCCACCCTGGTGGGGCCGATCCTGGGCGGGGTCCTGGTGGACGGCCTGGGCTGGGAGTGGATCTTCTTCATCAACATTCCGGTCGGCATCACCGGCTTTATCCTGGCCCTGCGCTTCGTTCCGGCCCTGAGTACGCACCCGCACAAGTTCGACATCCCCGGCGTGCTGCTCAGCGCCGTCGGACTGTTCCTGCTGGTGTTCGGGATCCAAGAAGGCGAAACCTACAACTGGGGCACCATCACCGGCCCCATCACCGTCTGGGGCCTGATCATAGGCGGCGTCGTTGTCCTCGTCGCCTTCGTGGCCTGGCAGCGGTTCAACAAGGGCGAACCGCTGCTGCCCCTCGGCCTGTTCAAGGACCGCAACTTCTCGCTGGCCAACGTGGGCATCACCACGGTTGGCTTCACCGTGACCGCCTTCAGCCTGCCGCTGATTTTCTACTACCAGGTGGTCCGGGGCCTCACCCCGACGCAGTCCGCGCTCATGATGGTTCCGATGGCCGTGATCTCCGGCGGCCTGGCACCGGTCGTGGGCAAGATCATCGACCGGGTCAACCCGAAGTTCATCACGGCCGGCGGCCTGGTCCTGATGTCAGTGGCGCTGTTCTGGAACGCCTCGCTGATGCACCCGGACACCCCCATCTGGCTCTTCCTGCTGCCCAGCGCCGTGCTGGGATTCGCGAACGCCGGCATCTGGGCGCCGCTGAGCTCCACCGCCACCCGGAACCTGCCGCCGCGCCAGGCCGGGGCCGGCTCCGGCGTCTACAACACCACCCGCCAGATCGGTGCGGTCCTGGGCAGCGCTGCCATCGCCGTGCTGATCCAGGCCCGGCTTGCCGCGGAACTCCCGGCAGCCCCGGGTGCGTCCGGGGAGTCAAACCCGATGGCGTTCGGCGGCAGGCTGCCCGAGGCGCTGCACGAGGGATTCTCGACGGCGATGGGCCAGTCCATCCTGTTGCCCGCGGCGGTGATCCTGCTCGGCGCTGCCGTGGCGCTGTTCTTCGCCAAGCCGCAGCCGCACGAGGGTTGGGGAACCCCCGGCACGGTTCCGGCGGCAGCAACCGGCGGGGCCACCGTCACGGAGGCCACCGTCACGGAGGACGCCGACGCCCAGCGGGGCTAGGGCAACGCGGCCGGGCGCAACCGGACCCGGCCCGACTAGCCCAGCAGCACGCTGGTCTGGATGCCGCCGGCGGTGAAGCCCAGGCTCCGGGCCAGGGCCAGCGAGCCCTTGTTGCTGACATCGGAGCGCCACTGCAGCGTCAACCCCGAGGCCAGCGCCTCATGGGCCGCAATCGAGGCGGCCAGGGTGCCGACGCCGCGGCGCCGCCACTCGGGGGCCACCAGCACGCCAAGCTGTGCCAAGATGCCTTCCCATTCGGTGTAGGCGCCGCAGGCCACGGGCGTCCGCCGGCCGTCTTCGACGTGCATGATAGTGAAGCGGTGTTCGAGGTCCGCGAGGCCGACCTCGTTGACGTCGTCCGGCGGGCACAGTGCTTCGAGTTCGATCGCTTCCGGGTTCCCTTGCGAGACGGTCAGCTCCTCGGCCGGCTGCTGCAGCGGCAGGTCGTCGGCGAAGAAGAGTGCGGCGGCGCCCAGGCCGTGGCCGCCGTGCCCGCGCGTGATGGTCAGCAGCGTGACGTGCTGCGCCAGCTCCTCCTCGGAGTACCCGGCCGCGGCGTCGATGGCCCATCCCGGCCCGACCAGGGCGGAGCTGCCGAACAGGCGGACGAACTGCAGGGAACGGGCCGCGTCGTCCACCCGGGTGAGGCGGCGACCCGCGGCGGTGGCAAAAGCGCCGTCGTCGAGCCCCAGCCGGCGGGCCCACGCGAGCTGGATGATTTCAGCGGAACCGGGCGCAAGAGTCATGCCTCAACCCTACCCAGCGGCAACGCCCAGCCGGGAAAGCCCAGCCCGGGGACGCCTCAGCCGAAGAGAACGGCCGCTTCCTCGTAGCGGTGCTGCGGCACGCTCTTGAGGTTGCCCAAGGCGGCGTCGAAGCCGACATGGACGATGTCGGTGCCGTTCAGCGACACCATGGTTCCCCAGCGCTGCTCCACCACCGAATCGATCGCCGCCATGCCGAGGCGGGTCGCCAGCACCCGGTCGAAAGCCGTGGGGACACCGCCGCGCTGGATGTGCCCCAGCACCGTGGCCCGGGTCTCGATGCCGGTGCGGGCCTCCAGTTCGGGGGCCAGCAGTTCGGCGATGCCGCCGAGGCGCGGCCGGCCGAAGGTGTCCAGTCCGCGCTCGGAGTGCGGGGACTCCTGACCCTCGGGGACGAAGCCCTCCGCGACGACGACCAGCGGCGCGCGGCCACGGTCGCGGGCCGAGATGACCCATTCGGTGATCTGTTCCATGGAGGCCTTCTGCTCCGGGATCAGGATGGCGTGGGCGCCGGAGGCCATGCCGGCGTGCAGGGCGATCCAGCCGACGTGGCGGCCCATGACCTCGGCGATCATGGTCCGGTGGTGGGATTCCCCGGTGGTGCGCAGGCGGTCGATGGCCTCGGTGGCGATCTCGACGGCGGTGTCGAATCCGAAGGTGTAGTCGGTGGCGTCGAGGTCGTTGTCGACGGTCTTGGGCACGCCGACAATCTTCAGCCCGGCGTCGGTCAGGCGCTTCGCGGCGGCGAGGGTGCCTTCGCCGCCGATGGCGATGATGGCGTCGATGCCGAGGCGGTCCATGTTCGCCTTGATGACCTCGGGGCCGCCGTTGTTCTCGAACGGGTTGGTCCGGGAGGTGCCGAGGATGGTCCCGCCCTGCTTGGCGATGCCGCGGACCAGCGCGCGCGGGATGTCGATGATGTCGCCTTCGACCACGCCGCGCCAGCCGTCCAGGAACCCCACGAATTCGTGGCCGTGGACGGCGATGCCTTTCAGGACGGCACCGCGGATCACGGCGTTCAGTCCGGGGCAGTCTCCGCCGCTGGTGAGGATTCCAATTTTCATGTCTCGGCTCAAATCCTGGTTCGAAGGGGTACAGGCAGAGCGCCACGCTGAGCTCACCTAGAAGTGTAATCGCGGATGTGGGGCAGCACACAAACGGTGACCCACGCGCAGTGCCCCCGCCGGAGTCGGCGGGGGCACTGCGCGTTCGTGGTGGGGCAGGCGGCTGCCGCCGCGGCTCAGGGCCGGCTCAGGGCCGACCGGCGCGCCTCTCCAGGAAGGACTCGAGGATGATCGCGTTCCGCTGGTCCGGCAGGATCAGCCAGGCTGCCAGGTAGAACACGAAGGCGGGGCCGGGGATGAGGGCGAAAAGCAGGTATCCGATCCGGACGTACGCGACGTCGACGTTCAGCTTGGCGGCGATCCCGCCGCACACGCCGCCCAGCCAGCGCTGCGGGCCGCGTTTCAGGCCTAGGCCCCGGACGATGCTGAAGAACTTATCCATGGTTCAAGACTTCCCTGTCGTAGTGTCTTTGTCACGTCTGCGGGCGGACAGTAATCCGCCGACCACCAGCGCGGCGCCGGCCCCGATCATCAGGCCGATCAGCACATAGGTTCCGTTCAGGGCGACGAGGCCCAGCCGGGAGATGATGATCAGCGCGGCCAGCGCCAGCACGATCAGCCCCCAAACCACGGTTCCCACGCGGGCCCGCGGACCGCCGTCGGTCGAGGGCCCCGCCGGCGTGTCCGCCGGGTCGTAGCTGCTCATGTCAGTTCCCTTCCTTCACGGTGACGTTGCTCAGGGTCCCCGAGATCTTGACGATCAGGCGGCTGCCGGGCTTGTCCGTGTTGTAGTCGTTCTGCTGGGTGGTCATGCCGCCGTGGTTGCCGCGGCTGTCGCTGAGGTTTCCCATCGTCATGTCCGCTTGGACCTGGACCGGGACGCTGGTGGGGATGGCCACCGTGACATTGCTCGCCGTGGCATCCAGCCGGACCACGACGTCGGAACCCAGCGGCGGGTTCAGGTTGAGCTTGGTCAGGTCCACCGTGCCGGTCCCGCCCGTGATGTCGAAGCCGTCCCGGGCCTGCTCGATGCTCGCCGGGGCCCAGTCGATGTTCTGGAAGCGGGCCCGGTCGGCGTTGGGCACCAGGTTGAAGATCCCGCCGATGATCAGTGCCACGACGGCGAAGAACCCCAGGATGCCCGCCGTCCGGCCCCGGAGCCCGGAGACCAGGATCCCCAGACCCAGCACCGCCGCGGCGCTGGCCCATACGACGGCGTTGCCCGCGGTGCCGAGGTTGATCGCGTGGGCGGCGTCGAGGGCCTTGATGCCGCCGCCGACCAGGAGCGCGATGCCGGCGGTTACCGCCACGGCAGAAGCGCCGGGGCCCAGGTTGCGGGGCTTGGGGGCCGGCACCGGCGCGGCCGGCGGCACGGGTCCGTAACCGCCGCCGTAGGGCGGGGTGAGGCCGGCGGCGGGCGGTACCGCCCAGCCGGGGGCAGCTCCGGAATGGTCCTCCCAATTCCGCGCCGGGAGTCCTTCCAGCGGGAGGGTCTGGTTGGTGCCGGTGGGGTTCGGTCCGGTGCCGCCGTAGGTGCTCTCGTAGGTGCTCTCGTAGGTGCCGTCGAGGGCGCTGTCGCCGGGTGTGGCGGGGTTGCCCGGGCCGGTGCCGGTGCCGGTGCCGGACATGGTGCCGTAGGTGCCGGCGCCCGCCGCGCTCCAGCCGGCACCTCCCGTCCCCGGCCTTGGGGACGCGGGGGGTCCGCCGGCCCGGGCCTTGTTGCGCTGCGTCAGGTAGTAGATGACGTAGATGGCGCCGCCCACCCAGAACACGGTCCAGACAAAGGCGCCGAAGCCGTAGCGGTCCCAGCCCCAGACGCCGCTGCCCAGGCTGGGGAACCCGATGATGGTGGTGATCAGGGCGCCGGTCATGCCCGAGCTCCAGCGGCCGGCGGCCGCCTCCTGGACGTGGATCCGGCCGTCCGGCTCCGGCAGCAGCGCCCAGGCCAGGCCGTAGAACAGGACGCCGACGCCGGCGAACACGGTCAGAACGATCAGGATGCCGCGCACGATCAAGGGGTCGACGCCGAGCCGCTGGGCAATGCCGCTGGCGACGCCGCCGACCCAGCGCTGACGGCCGCGGTAGATCCCGTGGCTGCGGATCCAGTCAAAGAAGTTCTGCGGCGGCACGCCCGGGGCCGGCGGGGCGCCGGTGTACGGGGGAGGGGTGGCCCCGGGGCCGGACGGGTACGGGCCGCCCGGCGGGTAAAGCGGCGGAGCCTCCTGCGCTGGTTCGCCGGCCGCCGCAGTGGTGTCGGCGGGGCCGCCGGAAGTGGCGTCCGGAGTGCTATCCGGACGGCCCGAAGCGTTCGGGTCCTCATCTGGGTGCGGAGTGTGCGGGTTCATACCTCGATCCTCCCGCCCAGGGGGCCCGGCGCTCTACTGGGGAAGACCCTGAACGGCCCCTGAGCGGTCCCCGGTTCCGTCCGAAAACGGCTCCGGGAAACCCCGGTCCGTGTTTGGATTGACCCATGACGACAGCCGTTTCCCGCCCGCCGCTGGTCCGCAGCAGCGACCGCGTGATCGCCGGCGTCTGCGCGGGCCTGGCCCATCATCTGGGCTGGCCGGTGCGGATGGTCCGGATCGGCATGGTGGTGGCGGCGCTCGCGGGCGGCGCCGGGGTCGCGTTCTATGCCTGGCTTTGGATCATGGTGCCCACCGCGGACGAGAACTCTAAGCGCAACGCCCGTCAGCCGGCGTCGCCGATCGCTCCCGCGGTGAGCGCGCCCGCGGTAGGCGGTCCCGCGGTAGGCGGGGGGAGCGGCGTCGGCGTGGATGCCGGCGCCGGCGTCCCGGCAGGGGCCTGGCGGACGCGGTTCCCGGGCATGCCGTACGGCAAGGAAATCCTGCTCGGCGCCGGGCTGCTGCTGGCGGCCGGCATCCTGATCGCCCGGCTCTTTGGCCTGGACGTGCCGCTAGGCACACTTATCCCGGTTGCCGCGATCCTGGGCGGCGCGGCCATCGCCTGGATGCAGCTGGATGAAACGCGGCGGGCCGGCCTCGTGGACAAGACCAAGGCCGACCAAGCCGGGGGCTGGGCAAGGCTCGCGGCCGGGCTCGCCCTGGTGGTGGCCGGGGTGCTGCTGATGGTGTCCGGCTCGGGCTCCTGGGAGCAGACCTGGCTCGCGCTGCTGGCCTCCGTGGCCGTCCTGGGCGGCGTGGCGCTGGTGCTGCTGCCCTGGGGCCTGAAGTTCTGGCGTGATCTGGAGGCCGAGCGCGCCGGCCGGGTGCGTGCCACCGAACGGGCCGAGATCGCCGCCCACCTGCACGACTCCGTGCTCCAAACGCTGGCGCTGATCCAGCGTCGCGCCGCCAACGAGCACGACGTCGTCCGCCTCGCCCGCGCCCAGGAACGGGAGCTGCGGGGCTGGCTCTACCGCGACCCCGGGCCGGACTCGGGCCAGCTCTCCGCCGGGCTCAAGGCTGCCGCCGCGGACGTCGAGGACTCCCTGGGGCACGCCGTGGAAGTCGTGACCGTGGGGGACTGCGCCATGACAGAACGCCGCGAGGCCCTCGTCCAGGCAGCCCGCGAGGCCATGCTCAACGCGGCCCGCCACGGCGGCGGCGCCGTCTCGGTGTACCTGGAAGTCACCGATGACGCCGCCGAGGTCTTCGTCAAGGACCGGGGGCCGGGGTTCGATCCGGGCGCGATCCCCGCCGACCGCCTGGGCGTCCGGGAATCCATCATCGGCCGGATGCGGCGCCACGGAGGCACCGCCGCCATCGCCAGCGGCCCCGACGGTACCGAGGTGCGGCTCAGGCTGCCGCTCGCTGCCACCACCAACAACACAGCCGCCGGCAACGGCACCAGAACCAACGGAGAGGACCAACCATGAGCACCCAGCCCTTGGCCAGCAGCGGGGCCGGGACCCCTCCCGTGGCCACGCGCGTGGTGATCGTCGATGACCACGCCATCTTCCGCTCCGGGTTGAAGGCCGACCTGGATCCCGGCATCCTCGTGGTCGGCGAGGCGGGCACCGTAGAAGAAGCCGTCGCCGTCATCGCCGAGGCGCGTCCCGACGTCGTGCTGCTGGACGTCCATCTTCCTGGCGGACTGGGCGGCGGCGGACGCGAGGTCCTGGCCGGCTCCGCGGCGCTGCTGGGCAGCACCAGGTTCCTTGCGCTGAGCGTTTCGGATGCC
Organism: Arthrobacter sp. 05L428; assembly: GCF_056397665.1. Taxonomy (NCBI): domain Bacteria; kingdom Bacillati; phylum Actinomycetota; class Actinomycetes; order Micrococcales; family Micrococcaceae; genus Arthrobacter; species Arthrobacter sp. 05L428. Next base: position 321,150 of record NZ_JBFTNW010000001.1, read on the forward strand.
GCCGAGGACGTCGTCTCCGTAATCCGCGCCGGAGCGCGGGGCTACGTCACCAAGAGCATTTCAAGGGCGGGGATCAGCGACGCGGTGCGCCGCGTGGCGGGCGGCGACGCCGTCTTCTCACCCCGGCTGGCGGGCTTTGTCCTCGACGCCTTCGGCACCGCCCCGGCGGACATCGCCGACGACGAACTGGACCGGCTGTCGGCCCGCGAACTTGAGGTGATGCGGCTGATCGCGCGGGGCTACAGCTACAAGGAAGTGGCCAAGGAGCTGTTCATCTCGATCAAGACAGTAGAAACCCACGTCTCGGCGGTACTGCGCAAGCTCCAGCTCTCCAGCCGGCACGAGCTGACCCGCTGGGCCGCGGAGCGCCGCCTCCTCTAACCCTAAGATGCTCCTTCACATAGGGTCCCCAAGCCGGCGGCTTGGGGACCCTATGTGAGAGAGCATCAGAGGTTCGGGCCGCTACTTGGCCTTGCCGAGGAAGTCCTGGAGGCGGCCGACGCCGGTGGCGAGGTCCTCGTCGCCCAGTGCGTAGGACAAGCGCAGGTAACCGGAGGGGCCAAAGGCCTCGCCGGGCACGACAGCGACTTCCACCTCGTCGAGGATCAGCGCGGCGAGTTCGGCCGACGTCGAAGGCCGGACCGGGCCGTTCGCGGTGGGGAACTCCTTGCCCAGCAGCCCCCGGACGTCGGCGTAGACGTAGAAGGCGCCCTTGGGCGTGGGGCAGTCCACGCCCTCGATCGCGTTGAGCCCGGCCACGATGGCCTTCCGGCGGCGGTCAAAGGCCACCTTCATCTCATCGACCGCCGTGAGCGGGCCGGAAACTGCCGCGAGGGCAGCGATCTGCATGATGTTGGAAACGTTGGAGGTGGCATGCGACTGCAGGTTGGTGGCGGCCTTGATGACGTCGGCCGGGCCGATCATCCAGCCCACCCGCCAGCCGGTCATGGCGTAGGTCTTGGCGACGCCGTTGAGGATGACCACCTTGTCGCCGAGCTCGGGGACGGCCGTGGCGATCGAGGTGAAAGGCACGCCGTCGTACGTCAGGTGCTCGTAGATCTCGTCGGTGACCACCCAGAGGCCCTTGGCGGCCGCCCACTGGCCGATTTCGCGGACCTGCTCCGGGGAGTAGACAGCGCCGGTGGGGTTGGACGGGGAGACGAAGAGCAGGATCTTGGTGCGGTCCGTGACGGCCGCTTCCAGCTGCTCCACCGTGACCAGATAGCCCTGTTCCGGGCCGGCGAAGACCTCCACCGGAACGCCGCCGGCCAGCCGGATCGCCTCCGGGTAAGTGGTCCAGAACGGCGCAGGGACGATCACTTCGTCGCCCGGATCCAGCAGCGTGGCGAAGGTGTTGTAGACAGCCTGCTTGCCGCCGTTGGTGACGAGCACCTGGGATGCCTCGGCCTTGTAGCCGGAGTCCCGGAAGGTCTTGTCCGCGATGGCCTGCTTCAGCTCGGGCAGCCCGCCGGCGGGGGAGTACCGGTGGTACTTCGGCTGGCCCGCGGCCTCGATGGCTGCCTGGACGATGTAGCCGGGAGTCGGGAAATCGGGTTCGCCGGCGCCGAAGCCGATCACCGGCCGGCCGGCCGCCTTCAACGCCTTCGCCTTGGCATCGACAGCCAGTGTGGCGGATTCGGCTATGGCGGAAATGCGCTGGGAAATGCGGGCGGCAGGCATTGCGGGTCCGTTCTTCGCGTTCAGCTCGTGGCTGGATGAGGGGATTCGACGAAATCTACTCTATGCTGTTCAGCGGATCCTCCGGGGTGCCGGGTATGAATGTGACCCAGAGCGGGAAAGCGGCTTTCGGGTCCGCCGTTTCCGCAGGCAGCCAGGGGTCCGGACGGAGCCGGTTCGACGTGGACGCAGTTGTTGCGTAGACTGGTTCTCCGGTGTTGAAAACACGATGATGGCGTGCGCCTCAGGGAAGCCTGCGGAAATGCGCGGTCTGACCGGTTTTCGATCCATAGGGTAGTGGCGCAATTGGTAGCGCAGCGGTCTCCAAAACCGCAGGTTGCAGGTTCGAGTCCTGTCTGCCCTGCGCAAGCTGTTCCGGGGTTTATCGGAACCAGCGCAGCAACCATGGTTCAGTCCAGAGCCGGGTATCCGACATCGCGAGGATGAGTGAGGATCAGGTGACCGAAACAGCTGCCAGCAGCTCCAAAGGCCGCCCCGCCAAGAATGCCCCTAAGGCAGGATTCTTCGCTCGGATTGCACTCTTCGTCCGCCAGGTCATCGGTGAACTGAAGAAAGTCGTTGCACCCACCCGCAAGGAACTGATCAACTACACGCTCGTGGTGCTGGTGTTCGTGGTCATCATGATGGTGATCGTCACCCTGCTGGACCTGGCCTTCGGGACCGGAGTGAGCTGGGTATTCGGCGGAACAGGCGCCACGGACCGCTAAGGCGACCGGTCCGCAGACTGCGTGGACCTCCGGGAAACCGGAGCTTCCGCGGGGTGTGCGGAATTGAGTCATTTAAATAGGCATGTTAGGCAATGAGGAAGCAGGAGACCAAGTGTCTGAGCAGGAGCTCGAGGTAACTGAGACTGAGCTGGATAAGAGCCAGGACGCCGCGGCGGAAGCCACGGAAGAGTCCGAGGCTGTGTCTGCTGCGCCCGAATCCGACGCCGCCGATGAGACTGCTGACGAGGCCGTAGCTGCCGAGGAAACCGGAACCGGCGAGGAAGGCGACGCCCTCGCGGCTGCCGCCGCCGCGGCCGAGGTCGACCCCGCCGACGAATTCAAGGCCAAGCTGCGCCGCCAGGAGGGTGACTGGTACGTCATCCACTCGTATGCCGGCTACGAAAACCGCGTCAAGGCAAACCTTGAGACCCGCATCCAGACCCTGGACATGGAAGATTACATCTTCGAAATCCAGGTCCCGATGGAGGAAGTCGTTGAGATTAAGAACGCTCAGCGCAAGGTCATCAACCGCGTCCGCATCCCCGGCTACGTACTGGTCCGCATGGACCTGACCGACGCCTCGTGGGGCGCCGTCCGCCACACCCCCGGCGTCACCGGCTTCGTGGGCAACGCCCACAACCCCGTGCCGCTGCGCCTCGACGAGGTCTTCTCCATGCTCGCCCCGGTCTTCGAAGAAGAGCAGGCCGAGAAGGGCAAGCCGGTCAAGCACGCAGCCGCCGCGGTCGACGTCGACTTCGAGGTCGGCGAATCCGTTATCGTCAAGGAAGGTCCCTTCGAGACCCTCCCCGCCACGATCTCCGAGATCAAGGTGGATTCGCAGACCCTCGTGGTGCTGGTCTCCATCTTCGAGCGCGAGACCCCGGTCACGCTGGCGTTCAACCAGGTCAGCAAGATCTAGCAACACCGACAGAATTCGCCCCGGGCTGCCCGCTTAGCAGCCTTGGAGCGGCAGGCCGCCTCGCCATGGCGGCCAACAACCTGAGGCACGCTCCTGTGTCCCAGGACGTAATTGAGAGAAGGACCCTACATTGGCTCCCAAGAAGAAGGTCACCGGCCTCATCAAGCTGCAGATCCAGGCAGGTGCCGCTAACCCGGCCCCGCCGATCGGTCCTGCGCTTGGCCAGCACGGTGTCAACATCATGGAATTCTGCAAGGCGTACAACGCTGCGACGGAAGCCCAGCGCGGCAACGTTATTCCGGTTGAAATCACCGTCTACGAAGACCGTTCATTCACGTTCATCACCAAGACCCCGCCGGCTGCAGAGCTCATCAAGAAGGCTGCAGGCGTCGCCAAGGGTTCGGCTACCCCGCACACCGTCAAGGTTGCGAAGCTGACCCAGGCCCAGGTCAACGAGATCGCCTCCACCAAGATGGAAGACCTCAACGCCACCAGCCTGGAAGGCGCCGCGAAGATCATCGCCGGCACCGCCCGTTCCATGGGTATCACCGTCGAGGGTTAATTCCCCCACCGCTGATGCGGCGCCGGGTCCGGGAAACCGAAACCGACGACGGACAGCACCGCCGGGCGACCGGCACCACCTAAACATTGAAATGTCGGGAACCAGGAACGGATCAACCGTTCGGCATCCGACTGTGGCAGGGCCCAGCGCGGTCCGCAGACCACAACTGCACAAGGAGAATAAGCAGCATGGCAAAGCGCAGCAAAGCATATGAGGCAGCCGCCGCCAAGATCGACGCGGAGAAGTTCTACGCGCCGTTCGAGGCAGTGACCCTCGCCAAGGACACCAACCCGTCCAAGTTCGACGCCACCGTTGAGGTCGCGTTCCGCCTCGGTGTCGACCCCCGTAAGGCCGACCAGATGGTCCGCGGCACCGTCAACCTGCCGCACGGCACCGGCAAGGTCGCCCGCGTCCTCGTCTTCGCCACGGGCGACAAGGCTGAGGCCGCAATCGCAGCCGGCGCCGACTTCGTCGGTTCCGACGACCTGATCGAGAAGATCTCCGGCGGCTGGACGGACTTCGACGCCGCCGTCGCCACCCCTGACCTCATGGGCAAGGTTGGCCGCCTCGGTAAGGTCCTCGGCCCGCGCAACCTGATGCCGAACCCGAAGACCGGCACCGTGACCGCTGACGTCGCCAAGGCTGTCAACGACATCAAGGGCGGCAAGATCGACTTCCGCGTCGACAAGCACTCGAACCTGCACTTCATCATCGGCAAGGTTTCCTTCGACGCCATCAAGCTGGCCGAGAACTACGCAGCCGCTCTGGAAGAGGTCCTTCGCCTCAAGCCGTCCGCTTCCAAGGGCCGCTACATCCAGAAGGCCACCGTCGCCACCACGTTCGGCCCGGGCATCTCGGTTGACCCCAACGTCACCAAGGTCCTGACCGAGGTCTAATCCCCTCCCGGATTGCCGTAGTAAGCAGCGAAAAGACCGTCCCGCGTCCGCGGGGCGGTCTTTTCTGCATTCCGGACCCCGGTTAGGCTGTCCCGGTGACTCCAGCGACGTACCTCATCGAACCCCTGACCCTCCCGGAAACCATCGACGCCCCGGACGCCGCGGACTTCCACGAATTCGGTCGCCTCTGTGACGCGCTGACCCTCGAAACCTGGGGAAGCCTGGACCGGGCGACGGCGCCCCCGGCGCGGCTGCGCTTTTGGCGCGACAACGCCTACACCCGGATGCGGATCTTCTTTGTCCGCGTTGACGGCCGGATGGCGGCGAAGTCCTGGATCCGCTTCGAGCAGCAGGAGAACCTTGGCCGGGCACTCCTGCACGTCGCCGTGCTCAGGGCGTATGCCGGCCGCGGGATCGGCCGGGCGCTGCTGCAGCACGCTGAGGAGCTGGCCGCCGCTGACGGCCGCAGCGTCCTGATGAGTTTCACGGAACACCCGGCGGACTTCGACGCCGACGGCCCGGACGTGATCGCCCCGCTGACCGGGACCGGCGCCCTGCCGGCGGCGGCCCGCGGCGTTCGTTTCGCCGCGGCGGCAGGCTACCAGCTCGAGCAGGTGGAGCGGTTCAGCAGCCTGGATCTCGCTGCCGCGGCGCCGGCGCTGGACGGCCTGGAGCGGGACGCGCGGACCAGGGCCGCCGGGTACGAGCTGCTGACCTGGACGGACCGCTGCCCGGACGAACACGTGGAGCAGCTTGCCGTGCTGATGTCACGGATGAGCACGGACGCGCCCACGGGAGGCCTCAGCTTTGACGAGGAAACCTGGGACGCCGCACGCGTCCGGCATGTGGAGGACACTTGGAAACAGGCCGGCAACGTCTCGCTCGTGGCTGCGGCCCGGCACCGGGAGAGCGGCGCACTGGCCGCCTACTCCGTCCTCGAGCTGGCGCCCAGCAAGCCGTGGCTTGCCGAGCAGGATGACACCTTGGTGGCCGCCAACCACCGCGGCCACCGCCTGGGCATGCTGGTCAAGATCGCCAACCTCCGCCGTCTGGCGGACTACCCCCGCGTCGAACGCGTCGCCACCTTCAACGCCGCCGAAAACGACCACATGTTGGCCATTAACGTGGCCCTCGGCTTCCGTCCGGCCGGCTGGGATGGGGAATGGCAACGCTCCGTCACGTCCGGGACAGCAGCGTCGTCCCAGTGACCCCGCCTGCATCGAGGCTGCCCGCAAACATCCCGGTGCCGGCCATGGAATGCGGACCCAAACGGGCATATGCTGACGCTTGAAAGCCCGGCGCGGGCCGGGCAACGCATGGGGCGGTAGAGCATTGGGCGGCAGGATGGCTGGGAACATGCCCGCTAAGGCATACGAGGTACGGGTCGAGCAGCTCTGGATCCCGGATTCGCTGGACGGACCGGATGCAGCAGATTTCCTTGCCGCCGTCGAAGTAGGGCGGAAGGTCCGGATGCAGACGTGGGGGAGCGATGACCTGGCCTACGCGCCGCTGGAGAAGCTGCTGGAATTGGCGGACCCCTATGAACGCCAGGTGATCCTGGTGGCCAAGGTCGACAACCAGATCGTCGGAACCGTGGATATTGCCCTGCCGCTCGCGGACAACCTGGACCTGGCCGAATTCACCCTCGACATCCTGCCGGAGTTCCAGGGCCGCGGCGTGGGGCGGCAGTTGCTGGAAGCCGCGGAGCACCTGGCCCGGGAGGAGGGCAGGCGCATCATCCTGATCGACACGAACCACCCCGGCGCGACGCTCGCCGACAGCAAGGCAGGGCAGCTGATTCCCGGTACCGGGATGGGGTTCGTGCCATTGAACAGCCGGGAGGTGGAATTCGCGCAGCACACCGGCTACACCCTGCAGCACATCGAACAGTTCAGCTCCTGCACCCTTCCGCTGGACAGCAAGCTGGTCGCCGAGCTGCAGGCCGAGGCGGAAGAAGCCAACGCCGGACGTTACCGGCTGCACCACTGGACGGACCGCTGCCCGGAGCAGTGGCTCGAGGCTGTCGCCGCGCTGGAGAACCAGGCCGGAGAGGATGGTATCCCCGGCGCCGACGACGGGGCTCTGGTGTTCGACGGCGGCATCCTCCGTGAGGCGGAGGACGTCGCCATCGCGCAGGGACGCCGGACGGTGGTCACCGCCGTCGAGCACATCGCCAGCGGAACGCTCGTGGGGTTGACCACCATCAGCGTCCTGGCCCTGCGCCCCGACGTCGTCTTCCAGGACGACACCGTTGTGCTGCGCGAGCACCGCGGCAACAAGCTTGGCCTGCTGATCAAGGTGGCGAACATGGAAAGGCTGACCGAACAGTTCCCGGACGCGCGTGTGCTCTATACCTGGAACGCTCCGGAAAACCGCTACCTCCTCACCGTCAACCAGCAGCTCGGGTTCACCACCGCGGGCGTGACGGGCATCTGGCAAAAGGAGCTGCCGGACTTCCGGCCCAGTGTCAGCTGAGCCGATTTGGAGCACACGGTGCCCTTCCCGTAAGCTGATGGGACCAAAGACCGTCGGTTGTTGGAAATCCACTCTCCCAAGCAAGGCTCAATTCTGCAGCTGCGCCGGGAGGGCCAGTGGATCTCCAGACGAAGGACCCTGACATAGGGCGGCCGGCGCAGGTGAACGAAGCAAAGCTCCGCGGCATGATCGCGTTGAGCCAAGCCCCGTGCATCTGCGCGGGGCGTTTTTAGTTTTAGCTCATCCGAGCGGGGACCCGGACAAACCGGCACTATCCCCGGAAGGAGGGTTATGGCAACGCCTAGCAAGGTTTCAGCAGTAGCTGAGATCACTAACGATTTCAAGGAATCGAACGCCGCTGTCCTGACCGAATACCGTGGGCTCACCGTTGCACAGCTCAAGCAGCTGCGTGTTTCTCTCGGCCAGGAAACCAAGTTCTCGGTCGTCAAGAACACCCTGACCGCAATTGCAGCCAAGGAAGCTGGTGTCGAAGCATTCGACGGTCAGCTCGCCGGCCCCACTGCAATCGCGTTCATCAAGGGTGACGCAGTTGCCGCTGCCAAGAGCCTGACGGATTTTGCCAAGGCCAACAAGCAGCTGGTTATCAAGACCGGTTACTTCGAAGGCAAGGCACTGAACGCCAGCGAAGTTGCTGCCCTGGCAGCACTCGAGTCCCGTGAGCTGCAGCTCGCCAAGGTTGCAGGCGTCCTCAAGGCTCCTGCTGCCGCTGCTGTACGCATCATCGACGCACTGCGCCTCAAGCTTGAAGAAGAGAACGGTGCACCGGCAGCTGCCGAAGCGCCCGCCGCTGAAGAAGCAGAAGCCCCCGCAGCCGAGGCTAACGCCGAAGCCGCAGCTCCGGCCGAAGCCGCAGCTGCCGAAGAGAACTAACTCTCTTTCAAACCAGACTCCGGTGCGAAGGCACGGCCCCGGCCGCCAAGCACCACTATAGGAAGGACGCCAACCATGGCGAAGCTCACCAACGAAGAGCTCATTGAAGCTTTCAAGGAACTGACCATCATCGAGCTCTCCGAGTTCGTCAAGCTCTTCGAAGAGACCTTCGAAGTTACCGCTGCTGCGGTTGCTGTTGCTGGCCCCGCCGGCGGCGCCGCTGAAGAGGTTGAAGAGAAGACCGACTTCGACGTCATCCTCGAAGCTGCTGGCGACAAGAAGATCGCAGTGATCAAGGAAGTTCGCGCCATCACCTCCCTCGGCCTCAAGGAAGCCAAGGACCTGGTCGACGGTGCACCGAAGGCTGTCCTCGAAGGCGCCACCAAGGAAGCTGCAGAGAAGGCCAAGGAGCAGCTCGAGGCTGCCGGCGCCACCGTTACCCTCAAGTAACACTCTCAGCTCCGGAAGGCATTCAGCTTTCCAGCTTCGGGAAACCCCGTCCACTCCGGTGGGCGGGGTTTCCTGCGTTCCGGGTCGGATACGGCCCAGGTGAACCTTTTGTAAATGATTGGGGGCTCTCCTTTTCAGGAGCGTGCGCGGCCCCTAGACTTTGGCTCTGTGCCGACCGGCCGCCAAACCCTGAGGAGTCCACCCAATGACCGATCCGAATCCTTCGTTCTCCCGCCGCGCCATGCTCACCGCGGCCTTCGTCGGCGGCAGCGCTGCCGCTGCCGCCCTCTCCGGCGCCCCGGCGGCCCAGGCCGCGCCGGCCAACGGGAAGAAGCAGTTCCAGCTGACCGTGCTCGGCACCACCGACCTGCACAACAACGTCTTCAACTGGGACTACTTCAAGGACGTGCCTTATTCGGACAACGCAGGAAACAAGATCGGCATCGCGCAGGCCGCCACCCTGATCAAGGCGGTCCGGGCAGAACGCGGCGCCGGCAACACCCTCACCATCGACTCCGGGGACACGATCCAGGGCACGCCGCTGGCCTACTACTTCGCCAAGGTCAACCCCATCTCCGACACCGTCAAGCACCCCATGGCACTGGCCATGAACGCCGTGGGCTACGACGCCGTCGCGCTCGGCAACCACGAATTCAACTACGGCATCCCGTTGCTGCGGACCTGGGAAAAGCAGCTGGATTTCCCGCTGCTCGGCGCGAACGTGCACGACGCCGTCACCGGCCAGCGCGCTTTCACCCCGTACATCCTCAAGCGCGTCAAGACCGGGAACGGCTGGCTGACCGTGGGACTCGTCGGCTTCGTGACCCCCGGCTGCGCGCTCTGGGACCGCGACAACGTCCAGGGCAAGCTCGACTTCAACGGGATCGTCGAGGAGGCCAAGACCGTCATCCCGCAGATGAAGGCGGCCGGAGCCGACGTCGTCATCGTCTCCAGCCACTCCGGTGCGACGCCGGGCTCTTCCTACGGCGATGCGCTGCCGTTCCCCGAGAACGCCTCCACCCAGCTCGCCGAGGAGGTCCCCGGGATCGATGCGATCCTCGTCGGGCACGCCCACCTGGAGATTCCGGAACGCTTCGTCACCAACAAGGCCACCGGCCGGCAGGTGCTCCTGACTGAACCCCTCAAGTGGGGGATGCGCGTCGCCGTGATCGACCTGCAGCTCGCCAAGGACCGGGGGCAGTGGAGCGTCGTCTCGGCGCACTCCCACCTCCTCGACGCCAAGACCGTCGATGCCGACGCCGCCGTCGTCAGCGCCGTGCAGGCCGGCCACCAGGCGACCGTGAAGTACGTGAACCAGGTGATCGGCACGTCCACCGCGCCGCTGAGCACGGCGACCGCCTGCTGGGGCGACTCGGCCGCGATCGACGCGATCAACTATGTCCAGGCGAGCACTATCAAGGCGGAGCTGGCCAACGGGCCGGCAGCCGGGCTCCCGGTGCTCTCCATCGCGGCGGCGTTCTCGCGGGCGGTGGACGTCAAGGCGGGCCCGCTGACCATCCGCGACGTGGCCGGGCTGTACATCTTCGACAACACGCTGTTGTCCATCAAGGTCACCGGCGCCCAGGTCAAGGCCTACCTCGAATGGTCCGCGCAGTACTTCAAGCCGGTCTCCGGCACAACGGCCAGCGCCCAGGACGTCACGAACGCGGCCACCGCGATGGCGCCGAACGGCACCCCGGACTATAACTACGACGTCGTCTACGGCCTGGACGCCCCGCTGGACTACGAGATCGACCTCGCCCGCCCGGTGGGGGACCGGATCATGAACCTGACGTACGGCGGGGCGCCCGTCCCGGCCGGCCAGGAATTCGCGATGGCGATCAACAACTACCGGCAGAGCGGCGGAGGGAACTTCCCGGCCGTGAAGACCGCGCCGGTGCTCTCCAACAGCCAGCAGGAAATCCGGCAGCGCATCATTGACTACGTCGTGGACCTCGGCACCCTGGACGCGGCCGTATTCAGCCAAAGCAACTGGCGGCTCACAGTCAACGGGGCGCCGCTGACCGTCACCGCCTGATTCCTACGGACCCTTCCGCCGGAAACAGCAACGCGGGGTCACCTCTCGCCCATCCTTTGGCCTCGGATGGGCTGGAAGTGACCCCGCGTTGGTTTTAACCCGGGTGTATTAGACGGCCGGCATCGGCTCGGTGATGTCCGCGACGACGGCGCCAAGCGCCGCGGTGAGCGCGTCGGCGTCGACGAACGCGCTGTAGCCGTGTTCGCCGGCGCCCATCGAAATCCGCCGGCCGGTGATGGTGCTGTCCGCGTAGACCGGCCACGGGGAGGTGCTGCCGAGCGGGGTGATCGTGCCGCGCTCGTAGCCGGTCGCCGCGAGGGCGACGTCGGCGCCAGGCAGCGAGAGCTTGTTGACGCCGACCAGCTGGCGGAGCTTGGGCCAGGAGATCTGGCGGTCGCCGGGAACGAGGGCGAAGAGGAAGCTGCCGTCCTTGTGTTTGACCACGAGTGACTTCACGATGTCGCCGGGGGCGATCCCGAGGATACCGGCGGCCTCCTCCAGGCTGCTGGCGGCCAGCCGCTCAACCAGCTCCACCTCAAGTCCGCGCGCGGCGGCGTCGGCGAGGAAACGCTTCCTGCCGGCACCGCCGCCGCGGTCCTGGCCCGAGACGAGCTCGCTCATCAGTCGCGGTACAGCAGCAGGGCTTCGCCCTGGCCGCCGCCGCCGCAGAGCGACACGGCGGCCTTGCCGGTGCCGCGCCGCTTCAGCTCGTGGGCCGCGTGCAGGGCCAGCCGGGCCCCCGAGGCGCCGATCGGGTGGCCCAGGGCGATGGCGCCGCCGTGGATATTGCACTGTTCCAGCGGGTAGTCCAGGTCCTTGAGCGACTGCACGGCCACGGAACCGAAGGCCTCGTTGATCTCGATGAAGTCCAGGTCCCCGGTGGACCAGCCGGCCTTGTCCAGTGCGTTCTTGATCGCATTTGAGGGCTGGGAGTGCAGCGAATTGTCCGGTCCGGCGACCTGCCCGGGCTTGCCGACGACGGCCAGGTAGTCCAGGCCGTGGTCCTCGGCGAACTTCCGCGAGGTGAGGACCAGGGCCGCGGCGCCGTCGGAGAGCGGGGAGGAGTTGCCGGCGGTGATCGTGCCGTCCGTGGCGAAGGCGGCGCGCAGGGCCGCCAAGGATGTGACGGAGGTGTCCGGGCGGATCCCCTCGTCGGTGCCGACCACGATCGGGTCGCCCTTGCGCTGCTTGACGCTGATCGGGGCGATTTCGCCGTCGAACACCCCGTCCTTCGCCGCCGTGGCGGCGCGCTGGTGCGATGCCGCCGCCACTTCGTCCTGGGAGGTGCGGTCGATGCCGAGCGTGACGTTCTTGCTCTCGGTGGACAGGCCCATCGACTGCCCGTCGAAGGCGTCGGTGAGGCCGTCGTGGGCGGCGGCGTCGAGTGCCTGGACCGAGCCGTAGGTCCAGCCCTGCCGCGAGCCGGGCAGCAGGTGCGGCGCCCGGCTCATGGATTCCTGGCCGCCGGCGACGACGACCGTGGCGTCGCCGCTGCGGATCATCCGGGCCGCGTCGATCACGGCGGTGAGGCCGGAGAGGCAGACCTTGTTGATGGTGACGGTGGGGACGTTCCAGCCGATGCCGGCGCCGATGGCGCTCTGCCGGGCCGGGTTCTGGCCCGCGCCGGCCTGCAGGACCTGGCCCATGACCACCGAGTCGACCTGGTCCGGCTTCACTCCGCTGGCGGCCAGGGCCGCCCGGATCGCGTGGGCGCCGAGTTCGACGGCGGTGAAGCTGGCCAACTGCCCGTTGAGCCGCCCCTGCGGGGTGCGGGCGGCGGCGAGGATGACAACATCATTGTTGTCCGCGGAGTTGCTCATGGTTATCTCTTCCGATCTCTAACGATGTCCTCCAAGGCTATCGTGAGCCCCATCACGGAGCCATTCCGCGGAATCGTCCCGGCTGTGGGTGGGCCCGCGGCGAGGCCGTGGGGGAGCGGGGGCCGTGCTTGCATTCACGCCGCAAGTGGGGTAGACAAGTAGGTTGCTTTGCCGTATCGTAGATATTTGCGTCTTCCCTGTTTACCTTCAGCCTTCATATAGCGGTGGGCTTAGCCTGACAGCTGCTCCATCAATGTGCCGTCTACAACGCGCACCAGCATGGGCAGCCGGGTCCCGGGTCATATAGCGGAACCGGACTGGTAGCACTGCGAAGTCACTTCGCAGGGTGCATAACGGGGGAGATCTGAAAACGCCTGAAGGTCTGTGGAAGGATCCCTCTTGGTCGCCTCGAGCACCTCTAATGTAAACAACGCTACCGCTATCAATGCCGACAGCACCGACGGTGCAACCCGCCGGCTCTCCTTCGCAAAGATTCACGAACCGCTTGACGTTCCGAATCTGCTTGCCCTGCAAACCGACAGCTTCGACTGGCTGGTCGGAAACGAACGCTGGCAGGCACGCGTCGCGAAGGCCGTCGAAGAAGGCGACCTCAGCGTCGCCACCACTTCGGGCCTGTCTGACATCTTCGAAGAGATCTCCCCGATCGAGGACTTCCAGGGCACCATGTCCCTGAGCTTCTCCGAGCCGGAGTTCGCTGATCCGAAGTACACCATGGCCGAGTGCAAGGACCGGGACGCTACCTACTCGGCTCCGCTGTACGTCAAGGCCGAATTCATGAACAACAACACGGGCGAAATCAAGCAGCAGACCGTGTTCATGGGTGACTTCCCGCTGATGACCGAGAAGGGCACCTTCGTCGTCAACGGCACCGAGCGTGTCGTCGTGTCCCAGCTGGTCCGTTCCCCGGGCGCCTACTTCGAGCGCACCGCGGACAAGACCAGCGACAAGGACATCTTCACCGCGAAGATCATCCCGTCCCGCGGCGCCTGGTTCGAACTCGAAATCGACAAGCGCGACCAGGTCGGCGTTCGCCTCGACCGCAAGCGCAAGCAGTCCGTCACGGTGCTGCTGAAGGCCCTCGGCTGGACCGAAGGCCAGATCCTCGAAGAGTTCGGCCAGTACGACTCCATGCGCGCAACGCTGGAGAAGGACGCCACCGAAACCCGCGAAGACGCCTTGCTGGACATCTACCGGAAGCTGCGACCGGGCGAGCCGCCCACCGTTGAGGCTGCCCAGTCCCTGCTGGACAACCTGTACTTCAACTCCAAGCGCTACGATCTGGCCAAGGTTGGCCGTTACAAGATCAACCGCAAGCTCGGCATCGACCGCTCCCTTGGCGACAAGGAAGCATCCGTGCTGCACGTTGAAGACATCGTTGCCATGATCAAGTTCCTGGTAGCCCTGCACGCCGGTGAGAAGACCCTCATGGGCAAGCGCGACGGCCAGGACCACGAGCTGCGCGTCGAGATCGACGACATCGACCACTTCGGCAACCGCCGCATCCGCGCCGTCGGCGAGCTCATCGAGAACCAGGTCCGCACCGGCCTGTCCCGCATGGAGCGCGTTGTCCGCGAGCGTATGACGACCCAGGACGTCGAGGCCATCACGCCGCAGACCCTGATCAACATCCGCCCCGTCGTGGCAGCCATCAAGGAGTTCTTCGGAACTTCCCAGCTGTCACAGTTCATGGACCAGAACAACCCGCTCTCGGGCCTCACCCACAAGCGCCGCCTGTCCGCGCTTGGTCCGGGTGGTCTGTCCCGTGACCGTGCCGGCATGGAAGTTCGTGACGTGCACCCGTCCCACTACGGACGTATGTGCCCCATCGAAACTCCTGAAGGCCCGAACATCGGTCTGATCGGTTCGCTGGCTTCCTACGGACGCATCAACCCGTTCGGTTTCATCGAGACCCCGTACCGTCTGGTCTCCGAGGGTGTCGTGTCCGATGAGGTCCAGTACCTCACCGCCGACGACGAGGCCGAGGTGCTGATCGCACAGGCCAACGCCCCGCTGGACGAGAACAAGCGTTTCGCCGAAGAGACCGTGCTGGTCCGTGCCCGCGGTGGTGGAGGCGAGCCCGTGCTGGTTCCCGCCGCCGACGTCGAGTTCATGGACGTTTCCCCGCGCCAGATGGTGTCCGTGGCTACCGCCCTGATCCCGTTCCTCGAGCATGACGATGCCAACCGTGCACTCATGGGTGCCAACATGCAGCGCCAGGCTGTCCCGCTGGTCCGCTCCGAGGCGCCGTTCGTCGGCACCGGCATGGAGCGCGCCGCCGCCGTCGACGCCGGTGACGTAGTCATCGCGAAGAAGGCCGGTGTGGTCACCGAGGTTTCCGCCGAGCTCGTCATCATGCTCAACGACGACGGCACGGAGACCAACTACCGGATCAACAAGTTCGCCCGCTCCAACCAGGGCAACTGCTACAACCACCGTGTCCTGGTGAACGAAGGCCAGCGCCTGGAGGTCGGCGGCATCATCGCTGACGGCCCGGCAACGGACCAGGGCGAGCTCGCCCTCGGTAAGAACCTGCTCGTGGCATTCATGTCATGGGAAGGCCACAACTTCGAGGATGCCATCATCCTGTCCCAGCGGATCGTGGCCGAGGACGTCCTGTCCTCGATCCACATCGAGGAGCACGAGATCGACGCCCGCGACACCAAGCTTGGTGCCGAGGAAATCACCCGTGACATCCCGAACGTGTCCGAGGAAGTCCTGGCAGGCCTGGACGAGCGCGGCATCATCCACATCGGTGCCGAGGTCGAAGCCGGCGACATCCTGGTAGGTAAGGTCACCCCCAAGGGCGAGACCGAGCTGACCCCGGAAGAGCGCCTGCTGCGCGCCATCTTCGGTGAGAAGTCCCGCGAAGTGCGCGACACCTCGCTGAAGGTTCCGCACGGCGAGTCCGGCACCGTGATCGGTGTCCGCGTCTTCGACCGCGACAACGACGACGAGCTGCCCCCGGGCGTCAACCAGCTGGTGCGCGTCTACGTGGCCGCCAAGCGCAAAATCACCGACGGCGACAAGCTCGCCGGCCGTCACGGCAACAAGGGTGTTATCTCCAAGATCCTTCCGATCGAGGACATGCCCTTCCTTGCCGACGGCACCCCCGTTGATATTGTCCTGAACCCGCTGGGTGTTCCGGGCCGTATGAACGTCGGCCAGGTGCTCGAAACGCACCTCGGCTGGGTTGCCAAGACCGGTTGGAAGATCGAGGGCGAGCCCGAGTGGGTCAAGCAGCTGCCGAACCTGCCGCGTGAGAGTGGCCAGACCACTGTCGCAACGCCGGTCTTCGACGGTGCTCGTGAAGAGGAAATCACGGGCCTGCTCGACTCCACCAACGTCACCCGCGACGGCGACCGCCTGATCAACTCTTCGGGCAAGACCCGCCTGTTTGACGGCCGCTCCGGCGAGCCGTTCCCGGATCCGATCTCGGTCGGCTACATGTACATCCTGAAGCTCCACCACCTGGTGGACGACAAGATCCACGCGCGCTCCACCGGCCCGTACTCCATGATCACGCAGCAGCCGCTGGGTGGTAAGGCACAGTTCGGTGGCCAGCGCTTCGGTGAAATGGAAGTGTGGGCGCTCGAAGCCTATGGCGCCGCCTACACGCTCCAGGAGCTCCTCACGATCAAGTCGGATGATATCCACGGTCGTGTGAAGGTCTACGAAGCCATCGTCAAGGGCGAGAACATCCCGGAGCCGGGCGTTCCTGAGTCCTTCAAGGTCTTGATCAAGGAAATGCAGTCGCTGTGCCTGAACGTGGAAGTTCTTTCCACGGACGGAACCACAATTGAAATGCGTGACTCTGATGACGCAGTCTTCACGGCTGCGGAAGAACTGGGCATCGATCTGTCTCGTGCAGAGCCCAGTTCCGTAGAAGAGGTTTAGCAGGCGGGGTCCGACGGCGGGTCACCACCCGCCGTCGGACGCCACCTCCCTCTTCCCGTAACCCAAGACTTCAGAATTTAGAGAACAAGAGAGAACAGGGACCATATGTCCAGCGAATCCTCCTTCGGCCTCATGCAGATCGGCCTCGCCACCGCGGAAGACATCCGTGGCTGGTCTTACGGCGAGGTTAAGAAGCCGGAAACCATCAACTACCGCACGCTCAAGCCCGAGAAGGACGGCCTCTTCTGCGAGAAGATCTTCGGCCCGTCCCGCGACTGGGAATGCTACTGCGGTAAGTACAAGCGCGTGCGCTTCAAGGGCATCATCTGCGAGCGGTGTGGCGTTGAGGTCACCCGTGCCAAGGTGCGCCGTGAGCGCATGGGCCACATCGAGCTGGCCGCCCCGGTCACGCACATCTGGTACTTCAAGGGTGTCCCGTCCCGCCTGGGCTACCTCCTTGACCTGGCGCCGAAGGACCTCGAAAAGGTCATCTACTTCGCCGCCTACATGATCACCAGCGTCGACGCTGATGCCCGTCACGAGGAACTGCCCAACCTCCAGGTTGAGCACGACATCGAGAAGAAGCAGCTGATCGACAACCGCGACTCCGACATCGCCACGATCGCCCGCGACCTCGAAAACGAGATCGCGCGGCTCGAGGGTGAAGGTGCCAAGGCCGCCGACAAGAAGAAGGCCCGCGACTCCGCCGACCGCCAGATGGCCAACGTCCGCAAGCGCGCGGATGCTGAGATCGAGCGCCTCGAGCAGGTCTGGGACCGCTTCAAGAACCTCAAGGTCGCCGACCTCGAAGGTGACGAGGGCCTGTACCGCGAACTGCGTGACCGCTACGGCATGTTCTTCGAAGGCTCCATGGGTGCCGAGGCCATCAAGAAGCGTCTTGAGAGCTTCGACATGCAGGCCGAGTCGGACCTGCTGCGCGACATCATCGCCAACGGCAAGGGCCAGCGCAAGACCCGCGCCCTGAAGCGGCTCAAGGTGGTCAACGCGTTCCTGACCACCAACAACAGCCCGCTCGGCATGGTGCTGGACGCCGTCCCGGTGATCCCGCCGGAACTGCGTCCGATGGTCCAGCTGGACGGTGGCCGCTTCGCGACCTCCGACCTCAACGACCTGTACCGCCGCGTGATCAACCGCAACAACCGCCTCAAGCGCCTGCTTGACCTCGGTGCCCCGGAGATCATCGTCAACAACGAGAAGCGCATGCTTCAGGAAGCTGTTGACAGCCTCTTCGACAACGGTCGCCGCGGCCGTCCGGTCACCGGACCGGGCAACCGCCCGCTGAAGTCCCTGAGCGACATGCTCAAGGGCAAGCAGGGTCGTTTCCGCCAGAACCTCCTGGGTAAGCGCGTCGACTACTCGGGCCGTTCCGTGATCGTCGTCGGCCCGCAGCTTAAGCTGCACCAGTGTGGCCTGCCGAAGCAGATGGCACTGGAGCTCTTCAAGCCGTTCGTGATGAAGCGCCTGGTTGACCTCAACCACGCACAGAACATCAAGTCGGCCAAGCGCATGGTCGAGCGCTACCGCCCGCAGGTCTGGGACGTGCTCGAAGAGATCATCACCGAGCACCCCGTGCTGCTGAACCGTGCACCTACCCTGCACCGTCTCGGCATCCAGGCGTTCGAGCCGCAGCTTGTTGAAGGCAAGGCAATCCAGCTCCACCCGCTGGTTTGTGGCGCCTTCAACGCCGACTTCGACGGCGACCAGATGGCAGTCCACCTGCCGCTGAGCCCCGAAGCCCAGGCCGAAGCCCGGATCCTGATGCTGTCCTCGAACAACATCCTGAAGCCGTCCGACGGCCGCCCGGTGACCCTGCCCTCGCAGGATATGATCATCGGTCTCTACCACCTGACCACCAAGCGTGTCGGTTCAGCTGGCGAAGGCCGGATCTTCTCCTCCGTTTCGGAAGCCATCATGGCGTTCGACCTGCACGAGCTGCACCTGAACTCCAAGGTCAAGATCCGGCTCGAGGACTTCGTTCCTTACGCCGGCTGGGAAGCTCCCGAAGGCTGGGAGCCGGGTCAGACCGCACTGGTCGAAACCTCCCTCGGCCAGGTCATCTTCAACCAGACGCTGCCCGCGGACTACCCGTGGGTTGAGGCTGTTGCCGACAAGGGCGAGCTGTCCCGGATCGTCAACGACCTCGCCGAGCGCTACCCGAAGGTCGTCACGGCGGCAACGCTGGACAACCTGAAGGACGCCGGTTTCTACTGGGCAACCCGCTCGGGCGTCACGGTCGCCATCTCGGACATCGAGGTGCCCACGGACAAGCCGCAGATCCTCGCCGGTTACGAGACCATGGCCGCCAAGATCCAGGGCCAGTACGACAAGGGCCTGATCGACGACGACKAGCGTCGCCAGGAACTGATCGAGATCTGGAACAAGGCAACGAACGAGATCGCCCAGGCGATGCGTGACAGCCTGTCCCCGATGAACACCATCAACCGCATGGTGTCCTCCGGTGCCCGTGGTAACTGGATGCAGGTCCGTCAGATCGCGGGTATCCGTGGCCTGGTGGCCAACCCGAAGGGCGAGATCATCCCGCGTCCGATCAAGTCCTCCTACCGCGAGGGCCTGTCGGTGCTGGAATACTTCATCGCCACGCACGGTGCCCGTAAGGGTCTGGCCGATACCGCACTGCGTACCGCCAACTCGGGTTACCTGACCCGTCGTCTGGTGGATGTTTCGCAGGACGTCATCGTCCGTGAAGAGGACTGCGGCACCGAACGCGGCCTCGTTACCCCGATCGCGGTGGCTGACGCCAACGGCGAGCTGGTCCTGGACGAAAACGTCGAGAACAGCGCGTACGCCCGCACCCTGGCCGTGGACGTCGTTGACGCCAAGGGCAAGGTCCTGGCGGCGGCCGGCACTGACTGCGGCGACGTCGTCATTGCCGAACTGTTCGCAGCCGGCATTACCGAGGTCAAGGTCCGCTCCGTACTCACCTGTGAGTCCAGCGTCGGCACCTGCGCCCTGTGCTACGGCCGTTCGCTGGCCACCGGCAAGACCGTGGACATCGGCGAGGCCGTGGGCATCATCGCCGCACAGTCCATCGGTGAGCCGGGTACCCAGCTGACCATGCGTACCTTCCACACCGGTGGTGCTGTCTCCGCCGGCGGTGGCGACGACATCACCCAGGGTCTGCCCCGTATCCAGGAGCTCTTCGAAGCCCGTACTCCGAAGGGTGTCGCACCGATTGCTGAAGCAGCCGGCCGCATCACCATCGAAGAGTCCGAGCGCCAGATGCGCCTGGTCATCACCCCGGATGACGGGTCCGAAGAGATCGCCTACCCGGTGCTGCGCCGTTCACGTCTTCTCATCGAAGACGGCGAGCACGTCAGTGTCGGACAGAAGCTCATCAACGGTCCGGTCGACCCCAAGCAGGTTCTGCGCATCATGGGCCCCCGTGCCGCGCAGAAGTTCCTGGTTGACGAAGTCCAGGGCGTGTACCGCAGCCAGGGCATCGGTATCCACGACAAGCACGTCGAGGTTATCGTCCGCCAGATGCTGCGCCGCGTCACGGTCATCGAGTCCGGTGAATCGGATCTGCTGCCCGGCGAGCTCGCCGAGCGCAGCCGCTTCGAGGATGCCAACCGCCGCGTGGTCTCCGAGGGCAAGACGCCGGCCTCCGGCCGTCCCGAGCTCATGGGTATCACCAAGGCGTCCCTGGCGACCGAGTCCTGGCTGTCCGCAGCTTCCTTCCAGGAGACCACCCGCGTCCTGACGCAGGCGGCCATGGAAGGCAAGAGCGATCCGCTGCTCGGCCTCAAGGAAAATGTCATCATCGGTAAGCTCATCCCGGCCGGCACGGGTCTCCCGCGCTACACCGAGGTCACGGTGGAGCCGACTGAAGAAGCGAAGGCCAATCTGTTCACCGGCCCGAGCGCGTTCAGCGACTTCTCCTACGACTCCCTGGGCGGCGACGGAGCTCCTGAGTTCCACGCCATCCCGCTGGATGACTACGATCTGGGCAGCGACTTCCGCTAACCGCCACGGCGGCCCCTCCGGGCCGTCGTAGCTCTGCCAGGGATGGTCCCGCACCGCAAGGTGCGGGACCATCCCCGTTTAACCCGCAGCCTGCCGCGTCCCCGGTGCCAGCGCCTCCGGCCCTTGGTCAGTCGGTTGCTCCGATGCCGCCCTTTTCGGGCTCCGGAACGGCCGTATCTCAGCACTCGACGGCGGGAGGCGGCCGGCGGCGGATGGGCCCGAAAGCCCGCCGATTAAGGGCTGGGGGCCGTCCGTGTTAGACTTGAGACTAATTGTTATTGTGGCAGTGGATGAGTGCGCCGGTTGCAGCCGAAAGGTTCAATCAGGACGACGTTTCCGGTTTGCAGGGTTCTTGTGCAACGTATGCCACATTTTCGCATGCCTAGGGGCAGTCCAGGATGAGAGTCCGGAGGCCCGGTATGCGGTCCGACTATTAAGGCTTCGCCTCAGCTGCTCTGGAGAGAACTTCAAAGCTCGAGCGGCGAGGCGAAGCGACAAGAGAGCGGCCGTCAACGACCGCTCCGGATAAAACGGAGAACACGAGAGTGCCTACGATTAACCAGCTGGTCCGCAAGGGCCGCACGCCTAAGGTCAAGAAGACCAAGGCTCCCGCGCTTAACGGCAGCCCCATGCGCCGCGGTGTCTGCACCCGCGTTTACACGACGACCCCGAAGAAGCCGAACTCGGCTCTCCGTAAGGTTGCCCGCGTGCGCCTCAACGGCGGCGTTGAAGTCACCGCCTACATTCCCGGTGTTGGCCACAACCTGCAGGAGCACTCCATTGTGCTCGTCCGTGGCGGCCGTGTTAAGGACCTTCCGGGTGTCCGTTACAAGATCGTCCGTGGCGCCCTCGATACCCAGGGTGTGAAGAACCGTAAGCAGGCCCGCAGCCGCTACGGCGCAAAGATGGAGAAGAAGTAATATGCCTCGCAAGGGTCCGGCCCCCAAGCGGCCGCTAGTACTAGATCCCGTTTACGGCTCCCCGCTGGTCACTCAGCTGATCAACAAGGTGCTGGTTGACGGCAAGAAGTCCACCGCAGAGCGCATCGTCTACGGTGCACTCGAAGGCGCGCGCGCCAAGTCCGGCGGCGACCCGGTTGCAGCCCTCAAGAAGGCCATGGACAACGTCAAGCCTTCCCTCGAGGTCCGCTCCCGCCGCGTCGGTGGCGCCACCTACCAGGTTCCCGTCGAGGTCAAGCCGGGCCGTTCCACGGCCCTCGCCCTCCGCTGGCTGGTTGGCTACTCCAAGGCCCGCCGCGAAAAGACGATGACCGAGCGCCTCCAGAACGAAATCCTGGATGCCTCGAACGGTCTCGGAGCCGCTGTGAAGCGTCGCGAAGACACCCACAAGATGGCCGAGTCCAACAAGGCCTTCGCACACTACCGCTGGTAATACTTCCCGGACGCCGCCGGCTCAACCGAGTCGGCGGCGAACGTGCAGTCCATCCGAAAGGGAGACACCGTGGCACAGGACGTGCTTACCGACCTTAGCAAGGTCCGCAATATCGGCATCATGGCCCACATTGATGCCGGCAAGACCACTACTACCGAGCGCATCCTGTTCTACACGGGTGTGAACCACAAGATCGGCGAAACGCACGACGGCGCGTCGACCACCGACTGGATGGAACAGGAGAAGGAACGCGGCATCACCATCACGTCTGCCGCCGTGACCTGCTTCTGGGAAAACAACCAGATCAACATCATTGACACCCCCGGCCACGTTGACTTCACGGTTGAGGTTGAGCGCTCCCTGCGCGTCCTCGACGGTGCAGTCGCCGTGTTCGACGGCAAGGAAGGTGTGGAGCCGCAGTCCGAGACTGTTTGGCGCCAGGCCGACAAGTACAACGTCCCGCGCATCTGCTTCGTCAACAAGATGGACAAGCTCGGCGCTGACTTCTACTTCACCGTCGACACCATCGTCAGCCGCCTCGGTGCCAAGCCGCTCGTCATGCAGCTGCCGATCGGCGCCGAGAACGACTTCATCGGCGTCGTCGACCTGCTGTACATGCGTGCACTGGTCTGGCCCGGCGACTCCAAGGGTGACGTCACCATGGGTGCCAAGTACGAGATCCAGGAGATCCCGGCTGACCTCAAGGAAAAGGCCGAAGAGTACCGCGCAACGCTCGTTGAGACCGTTGCAGAGTCCTCCGAAGAGCTCATGGAGAAGTACCTCGAGGGCGAAGAGATTTCGATCGACGAGCTCAAGGCCGGCATCCGCAAGATGACGATCAACTCCGAGCTCTACCCGGTCTTCTGTGGTTCCGCGTTCAAGAACCGCGGCGTCCAGCCGATGCTCGACGCCGTCGTGGACTACCTGCCGAACCCGCTCGACGTCCCCCCGATGATCGGTCACGATCCTCGCGACGAAGAGAAGGAACTGACCCGTAAGCCTTCCGCTGACGAGCCGTTCTCCGCACTGGCGTTCAAGATCGCCGCGCACCCCTTCTTCGGCCAGCTCACCTTCATCCGCGTGTACTCCGGTCACGTGGAAGCAGGCGCACAGGTGGTCAACTCCACCAAGGGCAAGAAGGAGCGCATCGGCAAGCTGTTCCAGATGCACGCCAACAAGGAAATGCCGGTTGACGGCGCTACCGCTGGCCACATCTACGCAGCGATCGGCCTGAAGGACACCACCACGGGCGACACCCTGTGCGATTCTTCGAACCAGATCGTCCTCGAGTCCATGAGCTTCCCGGAGCCCGTGATCTCGGTCGCGATCGAGCCGAACACCAAGGGCGACCAGGAGAAGCTCTCCACGGCCATCCAGAAGCTCTCCGCTGAGGACCCGACCTTCCAGGTCTCCCTCAACGAAGACACCGGCCAGACCATCATCGCCGGCATGGGCGAGCTCCACCTGGACATCCTGGTGGACCGCATGCGCCGCGAATTCAAGGTCGAGGCAAACGTGGGCAAGCCCCAGGTTGCCTACCGCGAAACCATCAAGCGTGCTGTAGAGCGTCACGACTACACGCACAAGAAGCAGACCGGTGGTTCGGGCCAGTTCGCAAAGATCCAGATCGCCATCGAGCCGCTGGACACGTCCGAAGGCGAGATGTACCAGTTCGAGAACAAGGTCACCGGTGGCCGCGTTCCGCGCGAATACATCCCGTCCGTTGACGCTGGTATCCAGGATGCGCTGAACGACGGCGTCCTGGCCGGATACCCGGTTGTCGGCATCAAGGCGACGCTGATTGACGGCGCTTACCACGATGTTGACTCCTCGGAAATGGCGTTCAAGATCGCCGGCCGTATGGCTTTCAAGGAAGCCGCACGCAAGGCGAACCCCGTCCTGCTTGAACCGCTGATGGATGTCGAGGTCCGCACCCCTGAGGAATACATGGGTGAAGTTATCGGTGACCTCAACTCCCGCCGTGGCCAGATGCAGTCCATGGAAGATGCCCAGGGCGTCAAGGTCATTCGCGCGCACGTCCCGCTGTCCGGCATGTTCGGCTACATCGGTGACCTGCGTTCGAAGACCCAGGGCCGCGCTGTGTACTCCATGACGTTCAACAGCTACGCCGAGGTCCCGAAGGCAGTTGCCGACGAGATCATCCAGAAGAGCCGCGGCGAGTAGTCCGCAAGGACTTCCCGCAGCAGCGAAAACACTCGGGTGCGTTTCCTCAATAGGAGATTCACCTGGTGCTGGCGGCCGGCCCCGGTCGGACGCAGTCCAGCCGGGCACCGGCCGCCAGCACGAACAGGCTCGAGGGACTAGTATTAGTTCCTGAATCTGCAATTTCACCAATCCAAAGCCCCCCAAGTAGACTTACTGGAGTTTCAGCCGCGACAAGCGCGGTCGAAGGGTAAGTCATTTGAAAACGTTCTAGGAGGAACCTGTGGCAAAGGCAAAGTTCGAGCGGACTAAGCCGCACGTTAACATCGGTACCATTGGTCACGTTGACCACGGTAAGACGACGCTGACGGCCGCCATTTCCAAGGTGCTGTACGACAAGTACCCGACTCTCAACGAGAAGCGTGACTTCGCGTCGATTGACTCTGCACCCGAAGAGCGTCAGCGCGGCATTACCATCAACATCTCCCACGTTGAGTACCAGACCGAGAAGCGCCACTACGCACACGTAGACGCTCCGGGTCACGCTGACTACATCAAGAACATGATCACCGGCGCTGCTCAGATGGACGGTGCAATCCTCGTGGTTGCCGCCACTGACGGCCCGATGGCCCAGACCCGCGAGCACGTTCTGCTCGCCCGCCAGGTTGGTGTTCCCTACCTGCTGGTGGCACTGAACAAGGCTGACATGGTCGATGACGAGGAACTCCTCGACCTCGTCGAAATGGAAGTTCGTGAGCTCCTGAGCTCGCAGGGCTTCGATGGCGACGAAGCACCGGTTGTCCGCGTTTCGGGCCTGAAGGCTCTGGAAGGCGACCCGGAGTGGGTCAAGTCCGTTGAGGACCTGATGGCTGCTGTCGACGAGTCCGTTCCGGACCCGGTACGTGACCGTGACAAGCCGTTCCTGATGCCGATCGAAGACGTCTTCACGATCACCGGCCGTGGCACCGTTGTTACGGGCCGCGCCGAGCGTGGAACCCTCGCGATCAACTCTGAGGTCGAGATCGTCGGCATCCGCCCGGTCCAGAAGACCACGGTTACCGGTATCGAGATGTTCCACAAGCAGCTCGACGAAGCATGGGCCGGCGAGAACTGTGGCCTCCTGCTCCGCGGTCTGAAGCGCGACGATGTCGAGCGTGGCCAGGTTGTCGTCAAGCCGGGTTCCATCACCCCGCACACCGACTTCGAGGCTAACGTCTACATCCTCTCCAAGGACGAAGGCGGACGTCACAACCCGTTCTACTCCAACTACCGCCCGCAGTTCTACTTCCGCACCACGGACGTAACCGGCGTTATCACCCTGCCGGAAGGCACGGAAATGGTTATGCCCGGCGACAACACTGAGATGACCGTTGCGCTCATCCAGCCGATCGCAATGGAAGAGGGCCTCGGCTTCGCAATCCGCGAAGGCGGCCGCACCGTTGGTTCGGGACGCGTCACCAAGATCATCAAGTAGTCCTTGCTGATCCGAGCTTGAACTCCTGATCGGCGGCCGCCTGGCGGCCTCCGTGACGAAAAGGAACAGCCCCGCTGCACTGCAGCGGGGCTGTTCCTTTTAAGTTCCTGCTACGGTTGCAGGTGAAGAGAGGAGACCGGCATGGAATGGATCATTTTCCTGGTGGTAATTGCCGCCGGCGTCGGTGGCGGGCTGTGGGCCAAGAAATACTTCCGGCACGAGATCGAGCGTGCAAAACGCATCGACCGCGCCAACAAGAACAAGTAGCGGGGCAGTGATCTAGCGCGCGGACTGGTCCTGCCTGGCCCTGCTGAGGGCCTGGTACCAATAGAAGGACTCCTTGGGGGTCCGCGCCTGGGTGTCGAAGTCGACGTGGACCAGGCCGAAGCGCTGGGAGTAGCCGGCCGCCCATTCGAAGTTGTCCATCAGCGTCCACACGTAGTAGCCCAGGAGTTCGACGTCGTCGGCGATGCCGCCGGGGGCCGTCGCGGCGAGTGCGTGGCCCAGATGGTCGGCGAGGTAGCTGATCCGGCCCGCGTCAGCGATCGGCCCGTCCACATGGTCCGGTTCCGGGAAGCTCGCTCCGCTCTCGGTGATGTAGAGCGGGGGGAGGGCCTCGCCGTACCGGTCCTTCATTTCCCGAAGCAGCGGACCCAGGTGGTCCGGCGCCACCGGCCAGCCGAAGCCGGTGGTTTCATACTCCGGGAATGCGGCAAAGTGGAACGGCAGTTTCACCATCGCCTCCGCTGAGCCGACCGGGCTGTCCGCGGGGCCGCGGCCGGTGGCCACCTTCACCGGGTAGTAGTAGTTCACCCCGTAGAAATCCAGCGGCTGGTGGATATTGCGCAGGTCCGCGTCGGAGATCCTGGCGAGGGCACGGAACCAGGGCCTGGCCAGCAGCGGCGGTTTCGGATAGCTCCCCAACAGGATCGGATCGGCGTAGATCCGGTTCAGTGCCAGATCGAAGACCTTCGCCAGCAGCTTGTCCGTGACGGACCCGGTGGCCGGCCGGACGGGGGAGTGCAGGTTGGTGACGCCGACCGCCCCGGTAACGCCCTCGGCCCGCAGGGCCTGGACCGCGAGTCCGTGGGCCAGGAGCTGGTGGTGCACCGACGGCAGGGCGTCGAAGAGCAGGTCGTGGCCGGGCGCATGCACGCCGAGGGCATAGCCGTTGAGGGTGACGGAGGCCGGTTCGTTCAACGTCACCCACTGGGTCACCCGGTCCCCGAACCGGGCGCCGGCGGCGGCGCTGTAGTCGGCGAAGCGTTCCGCCGTCGTCCGGTTCATCCAGCCTCCGCGGTGCTCCAACGGAAGCGGGGTGTCCCAGTGGTACAGCGTGGCCATCGGCGAGATTCCGGCCTCGAGGAGCCGGTCGATCAGCCGGTCGTAGAAGTCGAGGCCCTCGGCGTTGAACGGGCCCGTGCCGTCCGGCTGGATCCGCGGCCAGGAAATCGAGAACCGGTAGGAATCGATGCCCAGCTCGCGCATCAACCGGACGTCCTCGTCCGTACGGTTGTAGTGATCGCAGGCGACGGCGGGGGAGTGCCCGTCCTGGATGCTGCCGGGCTTCTCGGCAAAGGCGTCCCAGCCTGAGGGTCCTCGCCCCCCGGCTGCGAGGGCACCTTCGATTTGGAAGGCGGCGGAGGCCACCCCCAGCATGAAGCCCGGCCGCAGCTTGGCAGCGAGGGCCTGGACGGCGGGGGAATCCTGCACGGTCATGCCCCTATCTTCGTATCGACCGTTGCTGAAGGCAATGACCGGGCGCCGGCAGGACCAAGAGTCGAGAGGAGCGGGGAGCCAGGGGCAGGTCCTGTCGGCGCTGATTCGCTTCTGCCGATTAATTCCGGCATACTAGATGAGTTGTTCAAGCGCTCTTTCGCGTCCCGATCCGGATAATGCCGGGTGCCAGGGTCCAAGTAAGAGCCCAAACATAACCCACTTCCCAAGGAACTGCGGACGAGTACGCGTGCAAAGCGCGACACGCCCGACCGCGGGGGTCGGTTGCGCCGGCAGGTTGAGGAACCCGGATTCATCCGGATTCAGCTTGTGCGGCGGGTGGTAGTTACGACTTCAAATGCTTCGGCAGCCACACAACGAGTAAGTAAACAGGGCAGCCCTAAACAGGGGAAGCACAGACTGAAAGAGAGTCAGGCGACATGGCGGGACAAAAAATCCGCATCCGGCTGAAGTCATATGACCACGAGGTCATTGACGTTTCAGCACGGAAGATCGTTGAGACGGTCACGCGCGCAGGCGCAACTGTAGTTGGCCCCGTGCCGCTGCCGACGGAGAAGAACATCTACTGCGTAATCCGCTCTCCGCACAAGTACAAGGACAGCCGCGAGCACTTTGAAATGCGCACGCACAAGCGTCTTATCGACATCATCGATCCCACGCCCAAGGCTGTTGATTCGCTCATGCGTCTCGACCTGCCGGCCGACGTGAACATCGAAATCAAGCTGTAGGGAGGTGCTGAGAGACTATGACCGCAACCCGTAACGTAAAGGGCCTGCTGGGCACGAAGCTCGGCATGACCCAGGTCTGGGACGAGAACAACAAGCTCATCCCCGTCACTGTGGTCCAGGCTGACTCGAACGTCATCACGCAGCTGCGCAATGCAGAGACTGATGGCTACGTCGCCGTTCAGATCGGCTACGGCCAGATCGACCCCCGCAAGGTCACCAAGCCGCTGGCTGGTCACTTTGAAAAGGCAGGCGTCACGCCTCGCCGCCACGTCGTAGAACTGCGCACTGCAGATGCTGACTCTTACGAGCTGGGCCAGGAGCTCTCCGTAGAGCTCTTCGAAGCCGGCCAGAAGATCGACGTCGTTGGCACCACCAAGGGTAAGGGCTTCGCCGGTGTTATGAAGCGTCACGGCTTCCACGGCGTTGGAGCTTCCCACGGTGCCCACAAGAACCACCGTAAGCCCGGTTCTATCGGTGGCGCATCCACCCCGAGCCGCGTCTTCAAGGGCATGAAAATGGCCGGCCGCATGGGCGCCGTTCGTCACACCACGCTGAACCTCACGGTCCACGCGGTTGACGTCGAGAAGTCGCTGCTCCTGATCAAGGGTGCCGTCCCCGGCGCCCGCGGCCAGGTCGTACTCGTACGCACCGCCGTGAAGGGAGCCTAGTTCAATGACTAGCACTGTCAAGGTTGACCTGCCTGCAGAGATCTTCGACGTACAGACCAACGTGCCGCTGCTGCACCAGGTCGTCGTTGCACAGCTCGCTGCTGCTCGCCAGGGTACCCACAAGACCAAGACCCGCGCCGAAGTTTCCGGCGCCGGTCGCAAGCCGTTCAAGCAGAAGGGCACCGGCCGCGCCCGTCAGGGTTCAATCCGTGCTCCTCACATGACCGGTGGTGGCATCGTCCACGGCCCCACGCCGCGTGACTACAGCCAGCGCACCCCCAAGAAGATGATTGCTGCTGCACTGCGCGGCGCTCTCTCTGACCGCGCCCGTAACGGCCGCATCCACGTCGTTGCTGATCTGGTCGAAGGCACCAAGCCGTCTTCCCGTGACGCACTGGCAACGCTGCGTGGCGTCTCCGAGCGCAAGAACCTGCTCGTTGTCATCGACCGCGCCAACGATGTTGCTGCACTCTCCGTGCGCAACCTCCAGGATGTTCACGTTCTGTACGCAGACCAGCTGAACACCTACGACGTGCTCGTTTCTGACGACGTAGTCTTCACCAAGGCTGCCTACGAAGCATTCGTTGCTGACAAGGCTGCAAAGAACGAGGAGGATGCCAAGTGAGCGCAGCCACCATCAAAGACCCGCGCGACGTCGTGCTTGCACCCGTCGTTTCGGAAAAGAGCTACGGCCTGATCGACGAGGGCAAGTACACCTTCCTGGTGGACCCCCGCTCGAACAAGACCGAGATCAAGCTGGCCGTGGAGAAGATTTTCTCCGTCAAGGTCGAATCGATCAACACCATCAACCGTGCCGGTAAGCGCAAGCGCACCAAATTCGGATGGGGTACCCGCAAGAACACCAAGCGTGCCATTGTGAGCCTCAAAGAAGGCACTATCGACATCTTCGGCGGTCCGCTCTCGTAGCGGAGACCACTTTAACGAGGAAATAAATTATGGGAATCCGTAAGTACAAGCCGACTACCCCGGGCCGTCGTGGCTCGAGCGTAGCGGACTTCACCGAAATCACGCGGTCGACGCCGGAAAAGTCGTTGGTACGTCCCCTCCCGAAAAAGGGTGGCCGTAACAACACCGGTAAGATCACGACCCGTCACAAGGGTGGTGGCCACAAGCGCCAGTACCGTCTGATCGACTTCCGTCGTCACGACAAGGACGGCGTCAACGCCCGCGTTGCCGAAATCGAGTACGATCCGAACCGCACGGCTCGCATCGCCCTCCTGCACTACGTTGATGGCACCAAGCGTTACATCATCGCCCCGAACAAGCTGGCCCAGGGTGACACCGTGGAAGCAGGTGCCGACGCTGACATCAAGCCCGGCAACAACCTGCCGCTGCGCAACATCCCGGTCGGTACCGTAATCCACGCAGTTGAACTGCGCCCGGGTGGCGGCGCCAAGATGGGCCGCTCCGCCGGCGCATCGATCCAGCTCGTTGCAAAGGAAGGCCGTTTCGCCCAGCTGCGTCTGCCTTCCGGCGAAATCCGCAACGTTGACGTGCGCTGCCGCGCAACCGTCGGCGAGGTCGGCAACGCCGAGCAGTCGAACATCAACTGGGGTAAGGCCGGCCGTATGCGCTGGAAGGGCGTCCGCCCGACCGTCCGTGGTGTCGCCATGAACCCGGTCGACCACCCGCACGGTGGTGGCGAGGGTAAGACGTCCGGTGGACGTCACCCCGTCAACCCGAACGGTAAGCGCGAAGGCCGCACCCGCCGTCCCAACAAAGAGAGCGACAAGCTTATTGTTCGTCGCCGTCGTACTGGCAAGAACAAGCGATAGGAGCCTGGACACATGCCACGCAGCCTGAAAAAAGGTCCTTTCGTTGACCAGCACCTCTTTGTGAAGGTAGCCAGGGAAAACGAAAAGGGCACCAAGAACGTCATCAAGACCTGGTCCCGCCGTTCGATGATCGTCCCCGACATGCTCGGCCACACGATCGCCGTGCACGACGGACGCAAGCACATCCCGGTGTTTGTCACTGAGTCGATGGTCGGGCACAAGCTCGGCGAATTCGCTCCCACGCGGACATTCCGCGGCCATGTCAAGGACGACCGTAAGGGCAAGCGCCGCTAGGCGCCTGCACTTACGTCAAAGACGAGAGAAGGAAAGCAATGGAAGCCAAGGCAATTGCGCGTCACATCCGCGTAACGCCTATGAAGGCCCGGCGCGTCGTCAACCTTGTTCGTGGTAAGCAAGCGAACGAGGCTCTGGCAATTCTGAAGTTTGCCCCGCAGGCAGCTTCTGAGCCGGTATTCAAGGTAGTTCAGTCGGCAATCTCCAACGCCCGGGTCCTCGCGGACCGCGACGGCGTGGCGTTTGACGAAGGTGACCTCATCATCAGCGAAGCGTTTGTTGATGAAGGCCCGACCATGAAGCGGTTCCAGCCGCGTGCCCAGGGTCGTGCATTTCAGATCAAGAAGCGCACGAGCCACATCACCGTGGTAGTCGCTACCCCGGAGAAAGAGGAGGCTCGCTAAGTGGGACAGAAAGTTAACCCGCACGGGTTCCGACTCGGTATCACCACCGATCACGTATCGCACTGGTTCGCCGACAGCACCAAGGCCGGCCAGCGGTACAAGGACTTCGTTCGCGAAGACATCCGTATCCGCCAGCTCATGTCCACGGGCATGGAGCGCGCCGGCATCGCCAAGGTTGAGATCGAGCGCACCCGCGACCGTGTCCGCGTGGATATCCACACGGCACGTCCGGGCATCGTGATCGGCCGCCGCGGCGCCGAGGCAGACCGCATCCGCGGCGAGCTCGAAAAGCTCACCGGCAAGCAGGTCCAGCTGAACATCCTCGAGGTCAAGAACCCCGAGATGGAAGCCCAGCTTGTTGCCCAGGGCGTTGCAGAGCAGCTGACTTCCCGCGTGGCCTTCCGCCGTGCAATGAAGAAGGCAATGCAGTCCGCGCAGCGCGCTGGTGCCAAGGGCATCCGTATCGCTTGCTCGGGTCGACTGGGTGGCGCAGAAATGTCCCGCTCGGAGTTCTACCGCGAAGGCCGTGTGCCCCTGCACACCCTCCGCGCGAACATCGACTACGGCTTCTACGAGGCCAAGACCACCTTCGGCCGCATCGGCGTGAAGGTCTGGATCTACAAGGGTGACGTCACCGCCAAGGAACTGGCTCAGCAGGCAGCTGCTGCTCCGTCCCGCGGCCGTGGTGCCAGCGATCGTCCGGGCCGCCCGGGTGGCGCTGACCGTGGTGACCGCCGTCGTCGTAACGACCGCCCGGCCGAGGCTGCACCCGCTGCTGCCGACGCTCCGGCTGTCGAAGCAGCTGCACCGGCAGTAGAAGGAGGACAGGCTTAAATGCTTATCCCGCGTCGAGTAAAGCACCGTAAGCAGCACCACCCGGGTCGTTCCGGCGCTGCCACGGGCGGCACCGAGGTCTCGTTCGGTGAGTGGGGTATCCAGGCTCTGAGCCCGGCCTACGTCACGAACCGTCAGATCGAATCTGCCCGTATCGCGATGACCCGCCACATCAAGCGTGGCGGAAAGGTCTGGATCAACATCTACCCGGACCGTCCGCTGACGAAGAAGCCGGCCGAAACCCGCATGGGTTCCGGTAAGGGTTCTCCGGAATGGTGGGTCTCAAACGTCAAGCCGGGCCGGGTTCTCTTCGAACTCTCCGGTGTCAGTGAAGAGGTAGCTCGCGAGGCCCTGCGCCTGGCAATCCACAAGCTGCCGTTGAAGGCACGCATTGTGCGTCGCGAAGGTGGTGAGTAGAAATGGCAGTAGGATCCAAGGAACTTGCATCCGCACAGCTGGACGGTTTCGACAACGAGCGTCTCGTTGAAGAACTCCGCAAGGCCAAGGAAGAGCTGTTCAACCTGCGTTTCCAGTCCGCCACCGGACAGCTGGAGAACCACGGTCGTCTGCGCGCGGTAAAGAAGGACATCGCACGCATCTACACCGTTCTCCGTGAGCGCGAGCTGGGCATTCGTGCCGAGGTTGCCGCACCGGTTGTGGAAGCCAAGGAAGAAAAGAAGTCCAAGAAGGCTGCAACCAAGAAGGCTGACAAGGCTGAAACGGTTGAGACCGAGGAGGACGCCAAGTGAGTGAAAAGGACGAGAACGTGACGGAAACTGTTTCCGACGCAGCCAAGGCTGACGAGCGCGGTTACCGTAAGACGAAGCGCGGCTATGTCGTCTCGGACAAGATGGAAAAGACCATCGTTGTCCAGGTCGAAGACCGCGTGAAGCACGCCCTCTACGGCAAGGTTATGCGCCGCAACACGAAGATCAAGGCTCACGACGAAGAGAACTCCGCCGGCATCGGCGACCTCGTTCTCCTCGCCGAGACCCGCCCGCTGTCCGCTACCAAGCGGTGGCGCCTGGTGGAGATCCTCGAGAAGGCCAAGTAACACCTGCAGCTTCCCCGCCCGGGAATCTGCGCCGAAACCCCCGTTCCCTTCTGGGAGCGGGGGTTTCCTCGTTCCCGGCGGGGGCCTGTGGCGTCGCCGGCACGTCACGCCGCGCAGAGTTTCAGCGGGTGTCCGACGCCGGCGGGCTCAGTTCGCGGGGGAGGGGGCGGAAGGCGGGCCAAGAGACTGCCGTGAGCGACGACGTCGGCCGCTGAGGGCCGGCCGCACCCCGCCCGCGCCCACTAAGTGTCCCTTCGCGCGCCGTGGGCAGGGGGCCGGCAGCTGTGATATGGGGATGCGCCGGAAACGTGCTAAGATTTTGAGTTTGTATGGCGCCTTTCGTGCGTCATCATCAACCTCGTAAACAATCGTGCCACGGCATAGTGCCCCCTCGCGCCTCGCGCTCCCGGGAAGCAACTGTTTTTGGCACGGGCGTTTAGGCCTGGTCTGGCAAAATCCAGGCAGGTCAAGAGACACCCCGATCAACCGTTCCGCAAGGCTCATTCCGTAGGAAGATTTTCGGTCTGAGAACCGGCGCGACGCAAGGAGTAAATAGTGATTCAGCAGGAGTCGCGACTCAAGGTCGCCGACAACACGGGTGCTAAGGAAATCCTTACCATTCGCGTTCTCGGTGGATCTGGCCGTCGCTACGCAGGCATTGGCGACGTGATCGTCGCTACCGTCAAGGACGCAATTCCGGGCGGCAACGTAAAGAAGGGCGACGTCGTCAAGGCTGTCATCGTCCGTACCAAGAAGGAACGCCGCCGTGCGGATGGTTCCTACATCAAGTTTGACGAGAACGCAGCTGTGATCCTGAAGAACGACGGTGACCCCCGCGGTACCCGTATCTTCGGACCGGTTGGTCGTGAACTTCGCGACAAGAAGTTCATGAAGATCGTTTCTCTGGCTCCGGAGGTGCTCTAGTCCATGGCTAAGATCAAAAAGGGTGACCTGGTTCAGGTCATCACTGGCGCCAAGGCTGAGCGCGGCGGCGACCGTGGCAAGCAGGGCAAGGTTCTGCGCGTATTCCCGGAGACCAACCGCGTGTTGGTTGAAGGCATTAACCGCGTAACCAAGCACACCAAGGTCGGTCAGTCGCAGCGCGGCACCAAGACCGGTGGCATCGAGGTCGTTGAGGCTTCAATCCACATCTCCAACGTGGCTCTGGTTGACCCCTCCACCAAGAAGCCCACCCGCGTCGGTTTCCGCACCGAGACCGTTGAGCGCGATGGCGTGAAGCGTGAAGTGCGTGTCCGCGTGGCCAAGAGCTCAGGGAAGGACATCTAATGACTGAGACTCTCGAGACTCCGGCAAGCAAGATCGTTCCTCGTCTGAAGACCAAGTACGCGGATTCCATCAAGAGCTCGCTCGTTGAGGAATTCAAGTACGAGAACGTCAACCAGGTTCCCCGTCTGGTGAAGGTCGTTGTGAACATGGGTGTTGGAGATGCCGCCAAGGACTCCAAGCTGATCGACGGCGCTGTCCGCGATCTGACCCTGATCACCGGCCAGAAGCCGCAGGTAACCAAGGCCCGCAAGTCGATCGCACAGTTCAAGCTGCGCGAAGGCATGCCGATCGGTGCGCACGCAACTCTGCGTGGCGACCGCATGTGGGAATTCCTGGACCGTCTGGTCACGCTGGCACTGCCGCGTATCCGCGACTTCCGGGGCCTCAGCGGCAAGCAGTTCGACGGCAACGGCAACTACACCTTCGGTCTGACCGAGCAGGTTATGTTCCACGAGATCGACCAGGATTCCATTGACCGCGTTCGCGGCATGGACATCACCGTCGTGACCACTGCCAAGACCGACGACGAAGGCCGCGCGCTGCTCAAGGCGCTTGGCTTCCCGTTCAAGACCGAAGATTAATCTAGCTACGTAAAAGGTCCGGCTGCCTGGCTTTGTTTCCAGGACAGCGGAAACCGTTATGAGGAAGGGCAAGAGCCCACATGACTATGACAGATCCTGTCGCAGATATGCTTACGCGTCTGCGCAATGCAAACTCGGCATACCACGATTCCGTGTCTATGCCTTACAGCAAGCTCAAGGCACGCGTTGCTGACATCCTGAAGGCAGAAGGCTTCATCGCCTCCTGGAAGGAAGAAGACGCGGAGGTTGGCAAGAAGCTGACCCTCGAGCTCAAGTTCGGTCCGAACCGCGAGCGTTCCATCGCTGGCGTTCGTCGTATTTCCAAGCCGGGACTGCGCGTTTACGCAAAGTCCACCAACCTGCCGCACGTGCTGGGTGGCCTGGGTATCGCAATCCTGTCCACCTCTTCCGGCCTCCTGACTGACAAGCAGGCCGGCAAGAAGGGCGTGGGCGGCGAAGTCCTCGCTTACGTCTGGTAACGGGAAAGGAAGAGAATAATGTCACGTATTGGACGTCTCCCCATCACCGTTCCTGCCGGCGTTGAGGTCAAGGTTGACGGCTCTGTCGTCAGCGTCAAGGGTTCCAAGGGCGAGCTGAGCCACACTGTGGCCAGCCCGATCGAGGTCACCCTGGAAGATGGCACCCTGACTGTCGCCCGCCCGAACGACGAGCGCGCCTCCCGTTCGCTGCACGGCCTGACCCGCACCCTGATCGCCAACATGATCCAGGGCGTTACCGCAGGCTACGAGAAGAAGCTTGAGATTGTCGGTACCGGTTACCGCGTCCAGGCCAAGGGTTCTGACCTTGAGTTCGCTCTGGGCTACAGCCACCCGGTCAACGTCTCGGCTCCGAACGGCATCACCTTTGCAGTTGAGACCCCGACCAAGCTCTCTGTTTCAGGTATCTCCAAGCAGCAGGTCGGCGAGGTTGCTGCCAACATTCGCAAGCTGCGGAAGCCGGACCCCTATAAGGGCAAGGGCATCCGCTACGCCGGCGAAGTCATCCGCCGCAAGGTCGGAAAGGCTGGTAAGTAACCATGGCCATCGCAATTAACAAGAAGCGTACGAACAAGAGCAAGTCTGCCCAGCGCAGCCGCCGCCAGCTTCGTATCCGCAAGCGCATCTCCGGTACGGCTGTACGTCCGCGTCTGGTCGTCAACCGTTCCGCACGCCACGTATTCGTCCAGGTTGTCGATGACACCAAGGGCCTGACCGTAGCGAGCGCGTCCACTCTGGAAGCCGACCTTCGTGCATTCGACGGTGACAAGACCGCCAAGGCCAAGCGCGTTGGCGAGCTCGTCGCCGAGCGCGCCAAGGCTGCCGGTATCGAAGCTGTTGTCTTCGACCGCGGTGGTAACAAGTACCACGGCCGGATCGCCGCCGTCGCTGACGGCGCACGTGAAGGTGGGCTGGCACTGTGACCGAAAATAACGAAAAGGACATTCAGGTGACTGAAGCTGTAGCTGCTCCGGCAACTGAGACCGCTGCGCCTGCTACCACTGACGACCGCCGTGGTGGCGCCCGTCGTGGCGAGCGTGGCGACCGCGGCCAGGGCCGTGGCGACCGTGGTGGCCGTGGTGGCCGCGACGGCGGCCGCGAAGCCGAGAAGAGCCAGTTCGTAGAGCGCGTCGTAACCATCAACCGCGTTTCCAAGGTCGTCAAGGGTGGTCGTCGCTTCAGCTTCACCGCCCTCGTCGTCGTCGGTGACGGCAACGGTATGGTCGGCGTCGGCTACGGCAAGGCTAAGGAAGTTCCCGCCGCCATCGCGAAGGGCGTTGAAGAGGCCAAGAAGTCCTTCTTCCGCGTTCCCCGCATCGGCAGCACCATCCCGCACCGCGTGCAGGGCGAAGCCGCTGCAGGCGTTGTCATGCTGCGTCCGGCTTCCGCCGGTACCGGTGTTATCGCCGGCGGTCCGGTCCGTGCAGTACTGGAGTGCGTGGGCATCCACGACATCCTCTCCAAGTCGCTCGGTTCCTCCAACGCCATCAACATCGTTCACGCGACCGTTGATGCGCTGAAGCGCCTCGAAGAGCCGGCAGCAGTGGCAGCACGCCGCGGCCTCCCGCTCGACGAGGTCGCTCCGCCGGCAATGGTGAAGGCGCTCCTGAACCAGAAGGCAGGTGTCTGAGTCATGGCTAAGAACCTGATTCCCTCCGACGCTCAGTTGGAGATCACTCAGATCAAGTCCGCCATTGGCGGCAAGCAGAACCAGCGCGACACCCTTCGCTCCCTCGGCCTGAAGCGGATCGGACACACCGTTGTCCGCACCGCCGACGCCGTGACCGTCGGGATGCTCAACACGGTTCCGCACCTGGTAAAGGTAGAGGAGGCGAAGTAAATGGCAGAGAAGAACACCGCCGAGAAGGCACAGGGCGCCGCTGCTGAGAAGCAGAACGCACTGAAGGTTCACCACCTGCGTCCCGCCCCGGGTGCCAAGACCGCCAAGACCCGCGTTGGTCGTGGTGAAGGTTCCAAGGGTAAGACCGCTGGTCGCGGTACCAAGGGTACGAAGGCCCGCTACCAGATCAAGGCTGGCTTTGCCGGCGGCCAGCTGCCGCTGCACATGCGCCTGCCGAAGCTGCGCGGCTTCAAGAACCCGTTCCGGGTTGAGTACCAGGTTGTAAACCTGGACAAGCTCAACGAGCTGTTCCCGGAAGGTGGCGCAGTCACCGTGGAGAACCTGGTCGAAAAGGGTGCCGTTCGCAAGAACCAGCCCGTCAAGGTGCTGGGCACCGGCGACATCACCGTCAAGGTTGACGTCACCGTCCACGCATTCTCGGCCAGCGCCGCAGAAAAGATTGCTGCAGCAGGCGGAAGCACCACCGCCCTCTAAAGAGGCGGCGGGGCAGTTGCCCGTTGTTGAAACTCCCGGCACCGTGGGGCTCAGGCCCCCGGTGCCGGGAGTTTTTTCTGTTTCCCGGCCATGCCGATTGTTCGCCGGACGCATCCACCCGTTAGACTCGGTTGTTGGGTTTATTTGACCTATCTCACACGACTTTACTTATTACTCAGGAGGACGCTTGCTTAGCGCATTTGGCCGGGCCTTTCGCACGCCTGATCTGCGACGCAAGTTGTTGTTCACGCTGGGAATCATCACAATCTTCCGCTTGGGTGCCTTCATCCCCTCGCCTGGTGTGAACTACCAGAATGTCCAGCAATGCTTGCAGAACGGTCAGACCTCGGGCGGGATCTACCAGCTCGTCAACCTGTTCAGCGGCGGTGCATTGCTGCAGGTCTCAATTTTCGCGCTCGGGATCATGCCGTACATCACGGCAAGCATCATCGTCCAGCTGCTCCGCGTGGTCATTCCCCGGTTCCAGCAGCTCTACGAAGAGGGCGCCTCGGGCCAGTCCAAGCTGACCCAGTACACCCGGTACCTGACGATCGCCCTGGGCCTCCTGAACGCCACGACGCTGGTGTCGCTGGCGCGCTCCGGCCAGCTGCTGCCGAACTGCCAGCTGCCGATCATTCCGGACGCGAGCATCATCACCACGATCCTGATCATCATCACGCTGACGGCCGGCACCGGCCTGATCATGTGGATGGGCGAGCTCGTCACCGAGAAGGGTGTGGGCAACGGCATGTCGCTGCTCATCTTCACCTCGATCGCTGCCGGCTTCCCGACGTCCCTCGGCGCCATCTGGAAGGCGCAGGGCCCGGGCACCTTCTTTACGGTCCTCGTCATCGGCCTGCTGACCGTGGCCCTGGTCGTCTTCGTTGAGCAGTCCCAGCGCCGCATCCCGGTGCAGTACGCCAAGCGCATGATCGGCCGCCGCACCGTGGGCGGAACCAGCACCTACATCCCCATCAAGGTGAACATGGCCGGCGTCGTGCCCGTCATCTTCGCGTCCTCGATGCTGTACCTGCCGGGCCTGATCTCCCAGTTCAACCGGCCTGCGCCGGGCGAGCCCGTCGCGCCGTGGGTTGAGTGGATCAACAACAACCTCACCCGCGGTGACCACCCCATCTACATGGCCCTGTACTTCGCCATGATTGTGTTCTTCACTTACTTCTATGTTGCGATCACTTTCAACCCTGAGGAAGTTTCTGACAACATGAAGAAGTACGGCGGCTTCATTCCGGGTATCCGTGCCGGCAAGCCGACCGCGGATTACCTGCAGTATGTGCTTTCCAGGATCACCCTGCCCGGCGCGATCTACCTGGGCTTTGTGGCCCTGATCCCGCTGATTGCCTTGGTCCTGATCAACGCCAACCAGAACTTCCCGTTCGGCGGCACCTCGATCCTGATCATGGTGGGCGTAGGTTTGGAGACCGTCAAGCAGATTGATGCTCAGCTACAGCAGCGTCACTACGAAGGGCTTTTGCGATGACGAGAATGTTGATTATCGGACCTCCCGGTTCCGGCAAGGGAACGCAGGCGGAACGCATTTCGGAGCGACTCGGCGTCGTTGCGATCTCCACCGGCGACATCTTCCGTGCCAACGTCAAGGGTGAGACGCCGCTCGGCATCGAAGCCAAGAAGTACATGGACGCGGGCGACTTCGTCCCGGACAGCGTGACCAACAAGATGGTCCGGGACCGCCTCACGGAGGACGACGTCGAAGCCGGCTTCCTGCTGGACGGCTACCCGCGCACCACCGCGCAGGTGGACTACCTCGACGCGATCCTCGCCGACGCCGACCAGAAGCTCGACGTCGTCCTGCAGCTCACGGCCGACGACGAGGAACTCGTCAAGCGCCTCCTGGGCCGCGCCAAGGACACCGGCCGCAGCGACGACAACGAAGCCGTGATCCGCCACCGACTGGACCTCTACCACGGCCAGACGGAAGCCGTGGTGGCCAAGTATGCCGACCGCGGCATCCTCACCCAGGTCGACGGCATCGGCGGCATCGACGAGGTCACCGACCGCGTCATGCAGGCCATCAAAGCGGCGCAGTCCGCCTGATCCGGCCCGTGACTATTGAGGCTCCTCCCGCAGTGCCGGGAGGAGCCTCAGCCATTTGTCCGCACACCCCCTGCGGGGTGGCTGCGGCACCACCGAAAGGACGCTGAGGATGGCATTCGGCCAGACCCGCATTGAATACAAGACCAACGCCCAGATGCGGACCATGCACGAGGCCGGGCTGGTGCTGAGCCGCGCGCTCGACGCCGCCGTGGCGGCAGCCGTCCCCGGAGTGACCACCCGCGACCTCGACGCCGTCTTTGCCGGCGTGCTCCAGGACGCCGGAGCGAAGTCCAACTTCCTCGGCTACCACGGCTTCCCGGCCACCATCTGCACCTCGGTCAACGAGGAGGTGGTGCACGGCATCCCCGGCGACCGTGTCCTGCAGGACGGGGACATCATCTCGATCGACGGCGGCGCCATCGTGGACGGCTGGCACTCCGACTCGGCCCGTACCGTGATCGTCGGGACGGCGGACCCCGAGGACCAGCGGCTCTCCGACGTCACCGAGGCGGCCATGTGGCACGGCATCGCGGCGCTGGCCACCGGCAAGTTCGTCGGCGACATCGGCAACGCTGTGGACGACTACGTTTCCTCCGTGCCCGGGAAGCCGCTGGGCATCCTGGAGGACTACGTGGGCCACGGGATCGGCTCCGAGATGCACATGGCCCCGGACGTGCTGAACTACCGTACGGGCCACCGCGGCCCCAAGATCCGGCCCGGACTGTGCCTGGCAATCGAACCCATGCTGGTCCGCGGCAGCATCGAAACCGCCACCCTCGACGACGACTGGACCGTGGTCACCACCGACGGGAAGCGCTCCTGCCAGTGGGAGCACTCCGTGGCGGTGCACGAGAAGGGCATCTGGGTGCTTTCGGCCCCCGACGGCGGAGCCGCGAAACTGGCACCGCTCGGCGTCGTACCCGTCCCGATTCCCTAAGCGTTTCTTTCGCGGCTCCCTAGCGATGCGCTTGGCGGCTTGTGATACGACGAATCCCTGGCGACGCTGGTATTCCAGCGTCGCCAGGGATTCGTCGTATCCTCAGGCAGTGAGCGCAGCGTCAGCTCTTGAGCTTCGGCTTCACGTCCTTGGTGTAGATGCCCTCGAGGGTGGTCTTGAGCTCGGTCATGGTGGCCTTGACGTCGCCCTGCTGGGTGAGGATCTTCGCGGCGGCTTTGGCCATTTCCTGGTCCGCGCCCGGCAGGAACACCCGGGCGTTGTCCTGGACGTGGGTAACCGCGAGCTGGTCGATGGCCGTCTTGATCTGAGGCGTCTTGGCGAGCACCGCGGTCATGTCGGCGGACGTCCGGGTCGGCATGTAGCCGGTCGCGGCGGAGAACGCGGCGGTGTTCTCCGGCTCGGTCATGAACTTCAGGAATGTCGCGGCAGCGAGCTGGACTTCCTTGCTGACACCGCTGGGGATGCCCAGTCCGGCGCCGCCGGTGGGGCAGACACCGCTTTCCTTCTTCGGGCCGCCCGGGAGGAAGCCGACGCCCACGTTGAACTTGGCGGAGCTCAGCACGCCCAGCAGGGAGCCGGTGGAGGCGATCGTGGCGGAGGTGATGCCGGCCGCGAAGTCGTCCGCGGCCTCCTTGGAGGAGACACCCGCCCACTTGTCCTTGTAGATCGAGTCCTGGGCCCACTGGAGCGCCTCCACCGACTCGGCGGAATCACAGTTGATGGTCCATTCGTTGGACCAGCTGCCGCCCCAGCCCCAGAGGTTGTTCTGCAGGGTCCAGCCGGCGTATCCGGCCAGTGCGGGATAGATGTAGGCGTACTGGGCGCCGGAGCTGGCCTTCAGTTTCGGGGCCCACTCGGCGAACTCCTGCCAGGTCTTGGGCGCCCGGTCCGGCAAGCCGGCGGCCTTGAAGTGGTCCTTGTTGTAGTAGAACAGCGGGGTGGAGCGGCCGTAGGGGAGGGCCCACTGCTTGTCGGCGTACTGGTAGTCGGCGACGAGTGACTTCTGGAAGTCGTCAACCTTGATGTCCAACTGCTTGATCAGGTTGTCGAGCGGGATGATGTTGCCGTTGGTGTAGTACCGGAACCACCAGACGTCCGAGAGCACCACAAGGCCGGGCAGGGCCGACTTCGCTGCCTGGGAGGTCTGGAACTTCTGCGCGATTTCCTCGTAATTGGCGCCCGCAGTGATCAGGTTGACCTTGATGTCCGGGAACTTGGCCTGGAACTTCTCGATGATCGCCTTTTCCACGTCCTGGGACTTGCCCGGGTGGTTGGTCCAGAAATCGATCGACGAGGCCGGCTTCACGCCGCTGAAGTCGATGTCCGCCGCGCCGGAGGCCCCGGTGCCGCCTCCCGTGGACGGGCCGCCGCAGGCCGCCAGGGCCGCGGCCCCTGCGCCCGCGCCGGCCAGGCCAAGGAAGTGTCTGCGGCCAAGATTCGTTGCCATGGTGGATCCTCTCAAAAGTGTTGACTTGTTGTGATGGTGGGGTGCATTCGGAGGCGGCGTCACCCGGTGACGCTGCCCTGGGTGAGGCCGGCCACGATGTAGCGTTGCAGCGCCGCAAAGACCAGCAGGATCGGAACAATCACCAGGAC
The DNA here is from genome assembly GCF_056397665.1 of Arthrobacter sp. 05L428. Taxonomy (NCBI): domain Bacteria; kingdom Bacillati; phylum Actinomycetota; class Actinomycetes; order Micrococcales; family Micrococcaceae; genus Arthrobacter; species Arthrobacter sp. 05L428. The sequence continues at coordinate 363,397 of NZ_JBFTNW010000001.1, forward strand.
CGCGCCGGCCATCAGGATGCCCCAGCCGGAGCCGTTGCCTTCAGAGTTCTGCAACAGGGTCAGGCCCACGGGCAGCGTCATGGTTTCCGGCCGGTCGGTGATGATGAGCGGCCAGATGTAGTCGTTCCATTCGCTCACGACGGTGACCAGGGCGACGGTGGCGATGGAGGGGCCGGAGACCGGGACGACGACCTGCCACAGCCGGCGCCAGTGCCCCGCGCCGTCGATCTCGGCAGCTTCCAGGATGGAGCCGGGCAGCGTCATGAAGTGCTGGCGGAGCAGGAAGGTGCCGAAGGCGGTGCCCAGCCCGGGCAGGATGATGCCCCAGAGGGTGTTCTTGCCACCCAGGCCCGCGATCAGGATGTAGTTGGGCAGGATGGACACCTGCGGCGGCACCATCAGCGCGACCAGGATGAGGATGAAGATGACGTTCTTGAACGGAAAGCGGACAAAGACCAGGGCGTAGGCCGTCAGGATGGCCAGGATCACCTTCACGGTGGCGCCCACCGTGGTGACGATCAGGCTGTTCAGGAAGAACCTGGCGAAGGGCACCGTCGTCATCGCTACGTGGTAGTTGTCCAGGTTCACGCTTTCCGGCAGGATCTTCAGGTCCGTCGTGACGATCTCGCCCGGCTGCTTGAAGGAGCTCAGCACCATCCAGAGCAGCGGCAGCACCACCACGAGGGTGGCGAGGATGAGCGGGACGTAGCCGGCGGCAATTGTCTGGACCAGGTTTGCGCGGGAAAACGGCCGCTGCCGTTGCGGTGGAACCTCGGGGCCGGCGGCGGGTCCGGCGTTAGCAGCGGGATCGGGGTTCACGGGAGAGAGTGTGCTCACGAGTAGTGCACCTTCCGTTCTACGAACCGCACCTGCAGCACGGTGATGACCAGGAGGATGGCGAAGAGCACCACGGAAATGGACGCCGAGTAGCCGGCCCGGTTGAAGGCCCCGAAGGCCTGCAGGTACGCCTCGTAGATCAGGGTGGACGTCCCGTTGCCGAGCGGGGTCATGATCCGGATCAGGTCGAAAGCCTGCAGCGAACTGAGCATCGTGGTGATCAGCAGGAAGAACGTGGTGGGGGAGAGCAGCGGGACCGACATGCTGACGAAGCGGCGGAACCCGTTGGCGCCGTCCAGCGACGCCGCTTCCATGACGTCCTGGGGCAGCGACTGGAGGCCGGCGAGGTAGACGACGGCGCAGTAGCCGAGGTTTTTCCAGATGTAGACCGTGATCACCATGACCAGGGAGAGCTGCGGATCGTTGATCCATTGCGGGCTCTGCTGGCCGATCCCGCGGAGCAGCCAGGACAGCACCCCGTAGCCGGGGTCGAAGATGAACAGCCAGACCAGTCCGACGCCGACCCCGCTTAGCACGTAGGGGGCGAAAACGGCGGACCGGGCGAAGGTGGTGCCGCGGACCTTGGAGTTCAAGGCGAGGGCCACCAGCAGTCCGAGGACCATGGACCCGCCGACCGTGATGACGGTGAAGATGGCCGTGGTGCCCAGCACCTTGGGGGCGTCGGCGCTGGTGAAGAAGTTGATGTAGTTGTCGAAGCCGACGACCGTGGCGGAGGCGGAGCCCAGCGTCCAGTCCAGCGTGGAGTAGTAGATGTTGTTGATGAGCGGGAGGTAGGTGAACACCGCTATCAGTGCCAGGTTCGGCAGGGCCAGCGCAAGGAACACGATGAAGTCCCTGCGCGTCCGGGCAGACCAGCGTCCCCGGCGCTGGTCCCGCGTGACGGTCCCGGCGGTAGCCACGGGACTGTCCGTCAATTGTCTAGTCATAGGGCGTCTCTAACGGATCCGGGCCTGCCGAGGGCAGGCAGTTGGGCGGGGGATCAAGAACACTTCACCACACGCTGGGTGGGCGGAACCCCGCACAAGGCCTTGTCAGAGCTTTGTTATGTCAGGCTTCCTTGCCCGTTTACCTATTGTTGGTTGCAGTATTCCACAACGTTCGTTTGCGGGCGGGGAGATCGCGGCGCCTGGTTTCCCGGCGGCGGGGCGCACAATGGAGCCATGATGGCGATTACGGATGTGCCCGGAATCCGCGTGGGCCATGCCGCCCGGACCGGGGAGGGCTGGCAGAGCGGTGTCACGGTGGTCCTGCCGCCCCCGGGGACGGCAGGCTCGGTGGACGTCAGGGGCGGCGGTCCCGGTACGCACGAGACCGACGCGCTCGACCCCACCACGCTGAGCACCGCCGTCGACGCCGTGGTCCTGACCGGGGGCAGCGCCTTCGGGCTGGCGGCTGCCCACGGCGCCCAGCGCTGGTGTGAGGAGCAGGGGAGGGGCTTCCCCGTGCCCGGCGGCGTGGTGCCGATTGTCCCCGCGGCGGCCATCTTCGACCTGGGCCGCGGCGGCGACTTCGCCGCCCGCCCGGACGAGGCCATGGGCTATGCCGCCGCCGCCGATGCCGCCGCACACCAGGAGGGGCACGACGTCGAACGAGGCAACGTGGGAGCCGGCACCGGCGCAGCTATCGGCCGGGGCCAATTCAAGGGCGGAGTAGGCACGGCCTCGATCACCTTGGACAACGGCGTCGTCGTCGGGGCGCTTGCTGTAGTCAACGCGCTGGGACTCCCATTTGTGGTGCCTACGGGAAATCCCGAACCCTCCGCGCGCTCGGTCGTTCCTCCCTTAGACGCGCGCTTCCGGGTTCCCGATTCCCCGTCGGCGAATGCCGCGCCGCCCCTCAACACAACCCTCGTCGTCGTCGCGACCAACGCCGTATTGGACAAGGCCGAGTGCAAGCGGACAGCATCGGCAGCCCACGCCGGCCTCGCCCGGGCGCTGAATCCAAGCCATACGCTGGCCGACGGCGATACGGTCTTCGCGCTCTCCACTGGCGCCGTCGCGCTGGACCGCAGTACCGACACCGCACGGCAGTTGAGCCTGATAAACCTGCAGAGCGCGGCAGCCGACGTCGTCCGGCTGGCCATCCTGGACGGGATCGCCGCGGCGGCGGAGGTGGAGACCCCGGCGGGGCGCTTTCGTGCATACGGGGACGGAGTGCGCTAGCATGGCTGGATTTAACATTCGGCCCGCAATGCCGTAGTGTTGACTGTTGGTTGTCTGCCCTGTTGTGCCCTTTTGTGGCCTGGTGGCAGCAGGCAAGCTAGCAAAACAAGCAATTAAAATCGTCCGCAGTGATCGTCGGTGCAAGCCGGAGGGGCTGTGGCAACAACAGTTAGCGGAGGGTATGGCCAAGAAGGACGGGGTCATTGAGATCGAGGGCGTTGTGACCGAGGCGCTGCCTAACGCGATGTTTCGCGTTGAGCTCACCAACAAGCACATCGTTCTGGCACACATCTCTGGAAAGATGCGCCAGCACTACATCAGGATTCTCCCTGAGGACCGGGTAGTGGTGGAGCTGAGCCCGTACGACCTGACACGTGGTCGTATCGTCTACCGCTACAAGTAAACACTGGCCGGCCAGGGCATTAGCCAAAGGCCGGTCCAGCTGACCAACTGCAACACGCAAAGGAACGCCATGAAGGTCAAGCCGAGCGTCAAGCAGATCTGCGAAAAGTGCAAAGTGATCCGCCGTAATGGCCGGGTCATGGTGATCTGCGAGAACCCGCGCCACAAGCAGCGCCAGGGCTAATTTCCTTCACCGGAAACCCTGGGTTGCTAACCCACGCAAGTAAATAAAAAGGCAGCACAAGCTGATCTGGGACACTGAGCAATAACGAGTCCGGACAGCTAACCCCCGGTCGGAGGCTGGGGCCGTACGGACTGTACGGGTGTACTGCCTACGACCTCCGGTTTATTCAAGGAGCACTGCCACTATGGCTCGTCTCGCTGGCGTAGACATTCCCCGCGAAAAGCGGTTGGAAATTGCGCTTACTTACATCTACGGCGTGGGCAAGACCCGTGCACACGAAACCCTGGCTGCCACCGGCATCAGCGCGGACGTTCGGGTCAAGGACCTGTCCGACGCCGAGCTCGTCCAGCTGCGTGATTACATTGAAGGCAACTACAAGGTTGAGGGTGACCTTCGCCGCGAAGTAGCAGCAGATATCCGCCGCAAGGTTGAAATCGGCAGCTACGAAGGTATTCGCCACCGTAAGGGCCTGCCAGTGCGCGGACAGCGTACGAAGACGAACGCGCGCACCCGCAAGGGCCCGAAGCGCACCGTCGCAGGCAAGAAGAAGACCCGCTAAATCCCTCGGGATTAGCTCGTCTTCCCCCCGATAACTTTCTGTAGGAGAAATAATGCCCCCGAAGACTCGTGGCGCGGTTCGCAAGCCGCGTAAGAAGGACAAGAAGAATATCGCGCTGGGCCAGGCGCACATCAAGAGCACCTTTAACAACACCATCGTTTCCATCACGGATCCGAACGGTGCTGTCATCTCCTGGGCTTCGTCCGGTGAGGTTGGCTTCAAGGGCTCACGTAAGTCCACCCCGTTCGCAGCCCAGATGGCCGCCGAAGCCGCCGCAAAGCGCGCTCAGGAGCACGGCATGCGCAAGGTTGACGTATTCGTCAAGGGACCGGGATCCGGACGCGAGACCGCAATCCGTTCACTGCAGGCCGCTGGCCTCGAGGTTGGATCCATCCAGGATGTAACCCCCAGCGCGCACAACGGCTGCCGCCCGCCGAAGCGCCGCCGCGTCTAAGTCTTAGCCGGAGCTTGCCCGGACCCTCGCCGGTCCGGGCAAGCCCAGCCGCGTTAAGTCTTCAGACCGATCTTTCCACCACCTGTGTTGCGTCATATAGCGGATGCTCGCCGAAAGGAAACCTAAGTGCTCATTGCACAGCGCCCCACCCTCTCCGAAGAGGTCGTCTCCGATAACCGCTCCCGTTTCATCATTGAACCGCTGGAGCCGGGCTTCGGTTACACCCTCGGAAACTCCCTCCGCCGTACCCTGCTCTCCTCCATCCCCGGTGCCTCTGTAACGAGCATCCGGATCGATGGCGTGCTGCACGAGTTCACCACGGTTCCGGGTGTCAAGGAAGATGTCACCGAGATCATCCTGAACATCAAGAACCTGTCGGTCTCCTCCGAGCACGACGAGCCGGTTGTTGCTTACCTGCGCAAGCAGGGCCCGGGAGTCGTCACCGCCGCGGACATCGCTCCGCCGGCCGGCGTCGAATTCCACAACCCGGATCTGCACATTGCCACGCTGAACTCGAAGGGCAAGTTCGAACTCGAACTAACCATCGAGCGCGGCCGCGGCTACGTTTCGGCAGCTCAGAACAAGTCCGGCGACTCCGAGATCGGCCGCATCCCGGTCGACTCGATCTACTCGCCGGTCCTGAAGGTTACTTTCCGCGTGGAAGCTACCCGTGTTGAGCAGCGCACTGACTTCGACAAGCTGATTGTCGACGTTGAGACCAAGCAGGCCATCGCCCCGCGCGATGCGGTTGCTTCGGCCGGTACCACCCTGGTGGAACTGTTCGGTCTGGCCCGCGAGCTGAACACCGCAGCTGAAGGTATCGAGATTGGCCCGTCGCCGACGGATGCTGCCCTGGCAGCAGACATGGCTCTGCCGATCGAGGATCTGGACCTCACCGTCCGTTCCTACAACTGCCTCAAGCGTGAGGGCATCCACACCGTGGGTGAACTCGTTGCCCGCTCCGAGGCTGACCTGATGGACATCCGTAACTTCGGTGCGAAGTCCATTGATGAGGTCAAGGCGAAGCTCGTTGAACTGGGTCTGTCCCTCAAGGACTCCCCTCCCGGTTTCGACCTCGCAGCCCGCGCCGCAGCCATCGAAGAGGACGACGCCGCTTTCAGCGACGACGAGCTCTAAAACAGATCTTGGCCAGCAGGCTGGACGCACCGCAGCGTGCGCAGCCCGCCGGCTTCCATATGAGGAGAAACTATAATGCCTACCCCCGCTAAGGGTCCGCGCCTCGGAGGCGGAGCGGCTCACGAGCGTCTTATGCTCGCGAACCTGTCCGCCGCACTGTTCGAGCACAAGCGGATCACCACCACGGTGACCAAGGCCAAGCGCCTGAAGCCGTACGCCGAGCGCCTGGTGACTTTCGCCAAGCGCGGTGACCTCGCTTCCCGCCGTCGTGTACTCGGCCTGATCAGCAACAAGGGCATCGTCCACGAGCTGTTCACCGACATTGCACAGGCAGTGGAGAACCGCGACGGCGGCTACACCCGTATCACCAAGATCGGCAACCGCAAGGGCGACAACGCTCCCATGGCTGTCATCGAACTGGTTCTCGAGCCGGTTTCCGCCAAGCAGGCCGTGGTAGCCGAGGCTACTTCCGCTGCGAAGCGCGATGCCGACAAGAAGGACGCTGACAAGGCTGAAGCCGCTCCGGTCGCCGAGACTGAAGCTGCCGAGACCGAAGAGGCTCCCGAAGCTGAGGTCGCCGAGACCGAAGAGGCTCCGGCCGCCGAGGAAGCTGCTGCAGAGTCCGAGAAGGACGCGAAGTAATTCGCTAGAACCTTCTTATAGACTTAAGTCTATGAACGAGCTCAAACCCGCTGCCCCCGTTATGGGGGGCGGCGGGTTTTTGCGTATCCGGCTGGATCTTTCGTACGACGGCGGCCCGTTCAGCGGCTGGGCCCTGCAGCCCGGCCGCCGTACCGTGCAGGGCGTCCTGGAAGAGGCCCTCGCCCTGCTGATCCGCCGGCCGGTCCGCGTCACCGTCGCCGGTCGCACCGACGCCGGCGTGCACGCGCGCGGACAGGTGGTGCACGTGGACCTGAGTGAAGCGGAATGGCAGGGGCTGAACCGCGGGGCCGAACTCGACCCTGCTGCGGCCCTGCTCCGGCGGCTGCGCGGCGCGCTGAGCCGCGGGCTGGGCGAGCTCAGCGGCGCGATCGAAGTGCACCGGGTTGCCCTGGCGCCGGAAGGCTTCGATGCCCGGTTCTCCGCGCTGTGGCGGCGCTACAGCTACCGGATCGCGGACGGGGCGGCCCTGTGGGATCCGCTCGGCCGGTACTCGACGCTCTGGCACAAGGAGCAGCTGGACACCGCGTTGCTGAACGAAGGCGCCTCCCAGCTGCTGGGGCTGCAGGACTTCCGTTCCTACTGCAAGCCCCGCGAAGGCGCCACGACCATCCGGGAACTGCAGCGTTTCGAGTTCACCCGGGGCGCTGACGGCGTCATCGTCGCCACGGTCCAGGCTGACGCCTTCTGCCACAACATGGTCCGTTCGCTCGTGGGATCGGCGCTCTACGTCGGAGCCGGCGTCGAGCAGCCCGGGTGGCTCTACGAGCGGCTGATCGCCCGCCAGCGGGATGCCCGGTCCGTCCTTGCCGCCCCGCACCCGCTGGTCCTTGAAGAGGTGGCGTACCCCTCCGCTAGCGGGCTGCTGGCACGGGCCGAGCTGACGCGCGCCCTTCGCAAATAGCCCGCGGCCGAGTTTCCCCGTCTTTGACGGCACCAAAGCCGGCAAGGACGGCGGGTCGGCGCAACACGCCGGGCCACGGCGCCGAAGTTGGGGAGTTCCGACCGGCGACTGACCCGAGGGACTAGAAAGCGGCAGGGTGGCCGTCTGCCGGCAGGTCCACGGTAAAGGTGCTCCCGCAGCCGGGGAGGGTGCTGCAGGTGATGGAGCCACCGTGGCCCTCCACGATCGCCTTGGTGATGGACAAGCCCAGCCCGGCCCCGGGGATTGCGCCGTCCCGTACGGCCGGACTCCGGAAGAAGCGGGTGAAGACCCTTTCGGCGTCGGCAGCGGTCATGCCGATGCCGCTGTCCTCCACCTGCAGCAGCACACGGCCGTCGTCGGCCCAGGCCGAGACAGTCACCGCGCCGCCATCCGGCGAGTATTTGATGGCATTGGAGACCAGGTTGTCCAGCGCCTGGCTGATCCGCAGCGGGTCCACATTCGCCCACAGCGGCGCCGGCACGTGCATCGCCAGGGACACCCGCGAGGACTGGGCATGCGCCTGGGCCGAGCCGAGGCTCGCCTCCACCAGGCCGGCCAGGTCGGTTTTCCTTGGGTGGACCTGAACCGCTGAGCTGGCGGACATCAGCAGGTCGGAGACGAGCGCCAGCAGCCGCTCGGCGTTGCGCTGCGCCACCTCGATCCGGCGCAGCACCGGCAGGGGCAGTTCATCGCCCAGGACCAGGTCCAGGTTGCCGATGATCGACGTCAGCGGTGTCCGGAACTCGTGCGAGACGGTCGCGACCACGTCTTCCTTGGCAGCAAGGGCATTGACCAGCCCGGTGACCTCGTTGTACACGACGACGGCGCCGCCGAAGCCGCCGTCGTCGTTTTTCAGCGGCCTCGCCCCGGTGGACACAACCCGGCTGCCCGGCGCTTCCCCGAAACAGACAAGGTGGTCCGCGAAGGACTCGCCCTCCAGCGCCCGGCGGAGCGGGCGCCGGGCAGGCGGGAGCAGCGTGGTCTGGTCCCGCCCGGTTAGCAGCAGTTGGTCTTCCCAGCCCGGATCCGCGGGCCCGGCAGGCCCGGGAATCGCCGCGGCCGCCTCGAGCCGTGCCTGCCAGCTGTTGGTGAGCAGTCGGCGGCCGTTCGCGCCGATCGCGACGATGCCGACGTCGACCGTGTCCAGGATGGTATTCAGCAGCCGTTCACGCTCCCGGCTTTCCGCGAGGAGGGCCTGCAACTCCGCCTCCTTGGCTTCGACCTTGCGCTGCTGGCGCCACAGCTGCGCCCTGGCGAACTGCATGGCCAGGGCGACTGCCAGGGTCATCAGTGCCAGGAGCACGACGGTGGCGCCGCGCCCCGGGCTGTCCCCGGCGCCGGCGGCAAAATACCAGGGCAGACCTGCCAGCAGCGGCCCCAGGAAGCTGACGGCCGCGATGACGGCGGGGGAGAGCTGCGAGGCGGCGATCCAGACGACGGGAAGCACTGACAGCACTCCGAGGCCCGGTAGTTCCTCGGCGGCCGCCACCCGGCTGAGTCCGATCGCGGCGAGGTCCAGGACCGGAATCGCCAGGGGCGCCAGCGGCCCGAACCGTTGCCACGGCACGAGGAGGCAGGCCAGGAGAAGTGCGGCATGAAGGGCGAGGGAGATCTGGCCCCAGCCGTTGGCCAAGTGGAGGCTCCAAGCGGCCGGCGCGGCCGTCAGGCCGGCGCCGAACAACAGGGTGAGTGGTAGCTGGCTGAGCAGCACACGGGCGCGCGGGTGCAGGGCGCCCAGGCGGCGGTCCACGCCCGCGCCACGAAACAGCCGCTGTTCACCCAATGACAAGCGCCCCTTCCTCGCAACTGGAGTTTACATTGCTGTCACACCTACTTGACACTAAACATATTATTGTTGCCCGTGTTACTGCGCCGGAGACCGAAATTGGGGCCCTTGGTAGGTATGGTGGCAGGACATGTGTAGGCCGTGTCCCTTGGGCACGGCGTGGGCATCGGGGCATGAGGCCCGGATTTACAGCGGCGGCGTATGCACGGTCATCGCCGGCCGGCAGAGCAGCATCGGATGTGAGGGTGGCATGACTGACCTTGGGGTGGCCGTCGTTGTTGAGGACGATGCGGATGTGCGCAACCTCGTGGAGGCAGTGCTCCGGCAGGCCGGCTATGAGGTGCATTCAGCGGCCGGGGGCCGGGAGGGCGTCGAGGTTGTCCGGCGCCGGGAGGCCAGCGTCGTAACACTGGACGTGGGTCTTCCCGACATTGACGGCTATGAGGTGCTGCGCCGGATCCGCCAGTTCAGTGACGCCTACATCGTCATGCTGACCGCACGGACGGACGAGCTCGACACGCTGACTGCGCTCCACACCGGCGCCGACGATTTCCTGACCAAACCGTTCCGGCCCCGAGAGCTACGGGCCCGGGTGGCCGCGATGATGCGCCGGCCCCGGCATGACGGCCAGGGCGCGTTGACTGCGGCGTCGGCACGGCCGGCCGGCGACGCTGCCGTGCCGGACAATGTTTTGCGCCACAACGGGCTGGCACTGAATCCCGACATGCGCTCGGTGACGGTCGAGGGCGAACCGCTCGCCCTGACCCGCAGTGAGTTCGACCTCCTGCATGCGCTCCTCCGCGGCGCCGGCGCGGTGAAGTCCAAGACCGAGCTGGTCCGTGTGGTGCGGGGAGAGTATTACCGCGCCGACGCCTACATCAGCGAGTCCGATGAACGGGCCGTTGAGGTCCACATCGGCAACCTGCGCCGGAAGCTCCGGGAGGATTCGGTGCAACCGCGCTGGCTTCAGACGGTGCGCGGAGTGGGCTACCGGCTGGCGCCTGAGCGCTCCCAGTACGCTGAACGTTCCTAGCGCTCCCAGAGGATGTAGCTGAACTGCAGCTCGTCCACGGTTTCGCTGCCGCGGGCGGCGACATCGTCCAGCAGGGAAGCGGCCCTTCCGAGGTCCCCGCCCCGGATCGATTCCTCGAGTTCGCCGGCGAGTTCGGCCAGGCGCAGGCCGCCGACCATCGACGAGGACGTCTTGAGGCTCAGCACGGCGTCCAGCGCGGCTGCCTGGTCACGGCGTTCCAGGGCCCCGGCCAGCGAGTCATAGCGCTGGTCCCACATCTCTGCGTAGTCCCGGGCGAAGCCCTTGGCGACGGCGGCGCTGTTCAGCTGCTCGCCCAGGTCCTGGAGGGCCGCGGGGTCCACGAGCGGGGCCGCGCCGGAGGACGGCGCCGTCAGTCCGGCCCCGCCTGCGGGGGCATCGGCGGCGAGCAAGGACCCCGCGTTTGCGTCGTCGGGGCAGGCAGCTAAGAGAGACATGGCTCTACGGTACTAGCTGTCCGGACCGGCGCCGGAGGCGGCGGAGTATCCTGCGGAAACCTTGCGGCTATCCTTGTCCGGCACTTTTATGGGCCAACTAGCGGCGTCCGTGTAGGCCGTTCGCCGCAAACTTATGGGCCGATTAGTGTCCACTGAAGGTCTCTATGGCATTGATCACGGCGGGCCCCAGGATGGCGATAAAGAGCACCGGAAAGATGAAGAACAGCAGGGGGAACAGGATGGTGACCGGCAGCTTCATGGCCTTCTCCTCGGCTCGCTGGCGCCGCTTGACGCGCATCACCTTGGCCTGGATTCGGAGCACGCGGCTGATGGCAATGCCGTAGGTGTCGGCCTGCACCACGGCCTGGACAAAGCTGCGCAGCTCGGGGATGTTGGTTCGTGCCGCCAGCGCCTGGTACGACTCGCGCCGGCTGCGTCCCACCTGCATATCCTGCAGGGTTCGGACCAGTTCCTCGGCGAGCGGTCCCTTGCCGTTTTCACCGGCCCGCGCCATGGCCCCCTCGAATCCCAATCCGGCCTCGACCGAGATCAGCATCTGGTCCAGCGTGTTGGCCAGTTCCAGCTGCATGATCTTCTGGCGTTCCTGGCCCTTGCTGTAGAGCAGCAGGTCCGGGATGAAGTAGCCCAGGAGCATCACGAACAAGCCCACCAGCTTCAGGAGCGGGGCCGGCGTGCCGGCGAGCCAGAGACCCAGGAGGGCGCCCAGCAGTCCCAGCAGCGGTTTGGCGGCCAGAACCCGACCCAGCGGGAGCGAGGCGGGACGTCCGGCCAAGGACAGCAGCCGGTCGAGTTTCCGGACATAGGCGGGAGGCGTCAGGCGGTGGCCGATCCGCTCGAGCAGGGCCGTCTCCTTGGGCCCGGCGGACTCGGCGGGTCCGGTGCCCAGGGAAAGCATCTCCCGGATGGCGCGTTGGGATTTCCGGTCGACGGAGAGGACGGACCACGTCAGGTACGCCGAGGGGAGGCTGACCAGCAGGAGGGAGCACAGGATCAGGGGGTTCATCCGGGCCTCAGAACTTCAGGTCGATGATCTTGCGCATCCACAGACCACCGATCGTCATCAGGATCACGGAGGCCGCCATCATGGCCCAGCCCAGCGGGTTGGTGAACATCACGTTCATGTAGCCGGGGTTGACCAGCATCAGCATGACCACGATGCCGATGGGCATGGCCATCAGGACGTAGGCGGAGAACTTGCCTTCGGCCGCGAGGGACTTGATGTGGCCCTTGATCTCGCTGCGCTCGCGGATGGTCTCGTTCACCTGGTCCAGCACTTCGGCGAGGTTGCCGCCCACCTCGCGGTTGATCTGGATGGCCTGGGCGATCCAGACGAAGTCCTCGTTGCGCATCCGTTCGGCGGTGTCGCTGAGCGAGGCCAGCAGGTCGCGGCCGAGGGACGTTTCGGTGATGACGCGGCGCATTTCCTCCGCGGTGGGGCTCTGCGATTCGCTCCCGGCGGCGTCGATGGCGCGCAGGATGCTGTGCCCGGCCCGCAGGCCGCCGGAAAGCAGTTGCAGGGTGTCGCCCAGCTGGTCGTCGAACTTGGCACGACGCTTTCCGGCCAGGACCGTGAGGGCCAGGTGACCGGCCACCGGGGCGAGCAGGACCAGCAGAAGGGCAAGCAGGACGCCGCCGACGACGAAGCCGGCCAGGGCCCCCACAAAGGCGCCGACCGCCAGCAGCACGTAGAAGTCGCCCTGGCCCATGCGCAGTCCCGCTTGTTCCAAAGCCTCCCGGTTGAAGAGCCGGACCTTCCGTTGTGCGAAGAAGCCGTCCGCCAGGTTGACCGCGGATCCCGCGAACCGGCTGAGCGAGGAGTCCGGTGCGGTCTGGACCGGCCGCCGTCGGTCAAGTGGAACGCGGGCGGTCCCCGGCAAGAGGACCGCGACGGCGAGCAGGAGGAGGGCGGTGGCCATGAAGGCGGCGCCGATAGTCAGTGTCATGGCCGGCTCACGCCTTGCCGGCCGGTGCCAGCGGCGCCGCGAAGACGTTGGGGGAAACGTAGATGCCCATGTCCTCGAAGCGGTCGATGAAGCGGGGCCGGATCCCGGTGGCCACCGGTTTGCCGAGGAACCTCCCGTGGGCGTCCACCCCGGCCGAGTAGTCGAAGATGAAGGCATCCTGGAGGGTGACAATGTCCCCCTCCATGCCCTGCACCTCGGTCACGTGGGTGATCCGGCGGGTTCCGTCCCGCAGACGGGAGATCTGCACGATCAAGTTCACCGCCGAAGCAATCTGTTCCCGGATGGCGCGCAGCGGAAGATCCATTCCGGCCATCAGCACCAGGGTCTCGAGCCGGGCAACGGCGTCGCGCGGCGAGTTCGAGTGGACGGTCGAGAGGGAGCCGTCGTGGCCGGTGTTCATGGCCTGGAGCATGTCGAGGGACTCGCCGCCGCGGACCTCGCCCACCACAATCCGGTCCGGCCGCATACGCAGGGAGTTGCGCAGCAGGTCGCGGATGGTGACCTCGCCCTTGCCTTCGGTGTTCGGCGGCCGGCTTTCAAGCCGCACCACGTGCTCCTGCTGGATCTGGAGTTCCACCGCGTCTTCGATGGTGACAATGCGCTCGTCGTGCGGCAGGAAGGAGGAGAGGACGTTCAGCAGGGTGGTTTTGCCGGTGCCGGTGCCGCCGGAGACGATGATGTTTAGCTTGGCCCGGACACAGGCGTTCAGCAGTTCGGCCATTTCCGGTGTCAGCGTGCCGAAATCGATCAGGTTGCGCACGGTGAGCGGGACCTTGCTGAACTTTCGGATGGTCAGCGAGGAGCCGCCGACTGCCAGCGGGGGGATGACGGCGTTGACGCGGGAGCCGTCCTCGAGACGGGCGTCCACGAGCGGGGATGATTCGTCGATCCGGCGGCCCACCTTGGAGACGATGCGTTCGATCACCTTGCGCAGGTGGTCCTCCGAGCTGAAGCGCGACTCGGTCAAGGTGAGCTGGCCTTTTCGTTCCACGTAGATCTGGTCCATCCGGTTGACCATGATCTCGGTAACCGCGGGGTCATCCAGCAGCCGCTGGAGCGGACCGTACCCCAGCACGTCGTCCGCGACGTCGCGGACCAGCCGGGTGCGCTCCTCGGTGGACAGCGGCACCTGTTCGGCGTCGATGATGCGGGTCAATTCGTCACGCGCTGTGGCACGCAGCTCTTCTTCCTTGACCGCCGAATCGTTGAAGCGGGTGCCCATCCGCTCAAACAGGGCGGTGGCTGCCCGCTCTTTGAGCGCGGCAAAGGCATCCACCGGTTGCTGCCCCTTGGCGCGGGCCGTGTCGGGGTGTTCTGCGAACGACGGCGCGGCCGCCGCGGCGAGGCGCGACGGCTCGGGGCGCGCTGCTTCGAGGTGGGGGGAGAGCCGGGGTGGCCGGGCCGACGGGGCGGTCGCCGTCGTTAGCGGGGCCGACGACGGCGGTGCCGGCTGCGTTTGGGGGCCGGCTTCCGCTGCGGAGAGACGTTCGGAGAGTTTCACTTAGACCACCACCCGTCGGTGCAGTTTCTTCTGCGCTGTGGCCCGCCAGGCCGGATCAAAGCGCGTCACCAGCTGCCGCAGGCCCTTCACTGCGGGATCCTTGCGGCCGTCCTGCAGGACCGGGATCCCGCGGTTGGTGGAGTACGCCACCGCCTGGGAGCGCGGAATGCTCACGTCCACGGGCGCGCCGATAGTGGCCTCGACGTCCTGGACGCTGAGCCCGGATTTGGAGTCCGCCATGTTCAGGACCACATGGCGGGTTTCCGGAAGCAGGTCGAGCCGGCGGAGGATTTCCAGCCCCGAACGGAGGCCGCGGATGCTGGGCACGTCCATGGCGCTGACCCAGACGACGTCGGTGCACTGTTCCATGGCGGCCAGGCCCACCTCGGGCAGGCCGGGGGCGGTGTCCACGACGACGTACTGGAACTGCTCCGCGAGTTGTTCGATCAGCCGGCTGACCTGCTGAGGCGTGATGTCGTCCGCTTCCACCGGGGTCCGGGGCGCGCAGAGGGCGTAGATGCTGCTGGGGTGCACGGTGAGGAACGCCTTGAGGACCAGCGAGTCCTGGCTGGCCGACGCCGAGACGGCGTCGGTGACGGTGTGTTCCGGATTCAGGTACAGGCCGGAGGCCACGTCGCCGAACTGCAGGTCCAGGTCCACGATGACGACGCCCATCGGTGCAACCTGGCCCAGACCGATGGCGATGTTCGTGGCAATGGTCGTCTTGCCGACTCCTCCCTTGGGGGAGAAGACTCCGATCACCAGGCCTTTGGGATTGTTATCCGGCTGCTGGACGGCCGTGGCCCGGGTCCGGCTGGCGTAGGACTGGCAGGCCCGCTCCAGGAGCACCCGGATCTGGGCCGGGTCAGATGCGGGGCTGAGGATGTCCCGGATCCCGGCACGCATCGCCAGCAGCACAAACTCCGGTTCGGGCTCGCCCACCAGGATCACGCTTAACTCTGGCAGCTGCACGTCGAACACCGTGGCGAGCCGCAGGGCGTCCTCAATCGGAACGTCGGGTCCGAGGATCAGCACCTCGGGTCGCTCCTGGTTGAGGTTGGCGAAAAGTTCACCGGGATTGGCGGGATTGATGAAGGCAAAGGTCTGGACGCCGCCGGGCAACCCGCCCGCGACCGCCTGGCGGACGCGCGCATCGAAGTCGGCGTTGGGAGTGATGAGGACGAAGCGGCTCACTTGTAGACCTCCGGCTTTGTCACAATTCCAGGGCGGCCGCTGTCGGTGGCATTGAGCGGTTCTTTGCTAAGCCAAAGCTTTTCGAACTCAGCGGCATAGACAATCTTGGTGGCATCTACGTCGTTGACGGCCACCGTCACCAGCAACAACCCGGTTGGGAGCGACGTGTCCTCGCCCGGGGCGGCGGAACCGCTCGCCGAGGGCTGCGGAGTGGGGGTGGTAACGGGAGCGCGCTGCACCGCCGTTACGAGGGCCTTGTGGACCGTCAGCTGCGTGGTTGACTTATCAGGCTTTGCCTCGATCCCGCCCTCCTTGAGGTTGATGAAGATGCCGACGTGGTCCCCGGCGGCAATGCGGCCGCCGACCACCCGCTGCGGTTCGAGCTGGAAGGAGACCTCCTGCAGCCCCTTTGGAACTTCCACGGATCCGCTCGTCTTCAGCTCCTCCGGTTCGACCAGCCGCTCGGCTACGAGCTGCTCGCCCGGCAACAGGTCGACGGCGGTGACCTTGCCGGCCAGGCCGTCCAGATTCTTCAGCGCATTCTTCGACACGGCCTTGCCGGGGAGTTCCTGGCTGCTGACAAACGCCGACAGCGACGCCACCGGTGTGCCGGCGGGGATGGCCTTTTGCACCACCATGACGGTCACCGGCTCCAGGTTCTGCACGGCGCGGGTGTCGGCTCCTTGGGCGTAGCTGACGACAAGGATGGCACCGACGATGGCCAGCACGACGGCGGCCAGTCCTGCCAATAAGCGTGACTTCAAAAACTGCTCCTGAACCGGTTAGTGGACTGCGAGGTACAAAGTGCTATTGGGTGAGGCGGACGATCGTGGCCCCGTTGGCGTCGACCGGGCCAAGCGTGAAGCCGTCAGCCAGGGAGACATACTTGATGAAGCTGCCGATGATGCCGCGACAGTTGCCGTCGCAGGCCACGGAGGAGAGGACTGTGGGGGTGCTGTTCTGGAAGGTGTCCGGGAGCGAACTGTTGCCGCTGAATTTCCAGCCCTTAACCTTGAAAGCGGCGAAGGATTTCAGGCCGTAAACGGCGCCGTTACCCGTTCCGGTAACACGGTCAAAAACCGGGAGCAGGACAACGACGTCCTTGCCGGCTGTGATGTCGGCGGCCCAGCGGTTCAGCGTGGCGGCGCAGACAGACGGCGAGCTGTTACCCGGGTCGCTGCCGCTCTCGCTCAATGCAAGGTCGATCAGTCCGCCGCACACTCCCGGGTCGCTGACCAGCCAGCCGAAGCCGCCCTCGACGGCCGCTCCGGAGGGGCCGTAGTTGCAGTCCGGATTCGCGTTGCTGCCGTGGTTCTGCAGCAGTTGCAGCGTGCCGTCGACGTGACCCCGGACCTGGCAGATCGAGAAGGCGACGGGAAACGCCGTCGGCCCCTTCACCGGGCTGCCCCAGGTTACTGCCGAGGTGGCCGAGACTTCGGCGGAGTTGTAGCCAAGGGCCCGTGCGAAGAACAGCGAAACCCGGTTCGGCTCCTTACCGGGCTCCTGGGCGCCGGCGGCAACAGTGACAGTCCGGTTGGTCTTGTCGAGGAGCAGCGACTTGATGTTGCTTGCGCCGTCGCCGGCATTGCCGTTGGCCAGGGCCCGCGCCAGGGGGGAGGTCGCGGAACATTCGGCATCGTTGATGTCCTTCGCGCATTTTTGGGCCACGGCCAGGGCCGCGGCGTCGGAGCCGTTGCGCAGCTGGGTCCGCTCCGCGTACAGCATTCCGACGTCGACGGCGAGGGCGGCAAAACCGAGCAGGCTGACCATGAGGATCGCGACCATGATGGCGATCCCGCCGCGCTCGCGGTCAGCGTCCGGGACCCGACTGTCTAGCCGCCGCACAACATGACTCCTTTGCCTTCCATCGGGAACGGCCCGGCGATGCCGGTCATGGTGGAGAGCGTGTACTTGATCTTGACCGTCACCTGCGCACCGGAGGTGCACGGAGTGGGGCTGATGGTGATGTTCGAGTCGGCGAGGGCGGGCTGCAGGCTGGTCGTCGCGTTCTTGACCGCGGTGCGGGCGGCGGAGGCGCTGTTGTTGATGGCCATCACGCGGACCCCCTCGCGCGCCGCGCTGGAGAGCGAGATCTGCACGTTATAGGCCCGGCCGAATTCCATGATGCCGAGCAGCATCATGACCAGCACCGGGGCCAGGAGGGCGAACTCCACCGCGACGGCGCCCCGTTCTTTTGTCTTGGACATGGGGGACCGCCTTCCTGCCTGGGAAACTCCGGAGATGGCAGTGTGGCGGCGGCTAAAGCCKCCGCCACACGATCTTGCAGCGCTGTGCGCCGGGGTCGGGCTTATTTCGGCGTGCAGGAGGAATCGGTCGGCGTGGTGCCCGTGGTGGCGGCCTTGTACGTTCCGCCGCTGACGCTGCACTGGACCGATTCGAAGGTGCTCTTCAAGGTGCCGCCGAGCAGCGTAACGGCGACGATGATGACGACGGCGATGAGGGAGACCATGATGCCGTATTCGACGGCGGTCGCGCCGCGCTGGTCGCGGCGAAGGCGGGTTGCGATGTTGGAGAGGTAGGAACGCATTGGTGACTCCTGAGCGAGTTGGGCGGCTGGCCCTGCACCAGCACTGAGAGGAACTTAGCAAGCGCCGACACGCCGTCAATCGGAGTTTGGAACATCCTGTGCCAAGACTTCCCAAACTGCCCTATTCCTGTACTTTCCCTGCGCGGATCCTGCGCTGGGGGCTGCGGAACTGGCCGTAGGCCCTGGGAGTGGGCCCCGGGCACAAAGGAGGACCCCCTTGGCTCTGGGTACCAAGGGGGTCCGGTCTATGGGCGGCCCTGACGCGGGCCGCGTGGCTATTTGTTGGCAAAAACCTCCATGATGCTCAAAACCGTGGGGCCCAGCACCACGATGAACAACGTGGGGAGGATCGAGAAGATCAACGGAAAGAGCATCTTGACGGGCATCTTCATGGCGTGTTCCTCCGCGCGCTGGCGGCGCTTCACGCGCATGTCCTTCGCCTGGGCGTTCAATACCTGCGCGATGGCGATGCCGTAAGCGTCCGCTTGGACCACGGCCCGGACAAAGGACCGCAGGTCCGGCACATCCACACGCTGGGACATGGCCAGGTACGCGTCCTTTCGGGACCGGCCGACCTGGATATCCTGCAGGGTCCTGATCAGTTCCTCGGCGAGCGGCCCCTTGCCGTTTTGGCCAGCCCGGGCCATGGCGGTTTCGAAGCCGAGCCCGGCCTGGACCGAGATAAGCATCTGGTCCAGCGCGTCAGGCAGCTCCAGTTTGATTGCTTCGCGACGCTTCTGGGCGTGGTTCCGGAGCAGAATGTCCGGGACGAAGTAAGCCAGCGCGGTCATGCCCACCATCAGGAGGACAGTGGTTGCCGTGGGGCTCCCAGCAACCATGAAGATTCCCGACATGGCTCCCGCGAGGGCCAGCAGGGGCTTGACCATAAGGACGCGTCCCAGGGGCCAGTCCTTGGGCCGGCCGGCACCGGCGAGCTGCTTGTCCAGCCACGCCGTGTACCCCTTTGGCGTGACCTTCCTGCTTAGTGCCGCGAATTGGCCGGTGGCCGAGAGCGCGGATCCGTTGCTCTGCGGACCCCGCCCGAGGTTGGCTTGCACGTTGCGAAGGCCGGCCCGGTCTCCGGTGAAGGCAAGCCAGGTCATGATCGAGAGCGGTGCGACGACCCCCAGGATCGCTGCGTAGGCAATTGTTTGCACGGTTCTCTCCCTTCTCAGAACTTCGGCTTGACGAGTCGGCTGAGCCAGAAGCCGCCCACAGTCAGCAGGACTATGGCAGCGACGATCATCAGGAACCCCGGAAAAGTGGTCAGGAAGACCTTGGAGTACAGAGGGTTGAAGAGTGTCAGCCCGATGAACATCACCACCGGGAGTGACATCAGGACTATGGCGGACATCCGGCCCTCCGCGCTGAGGGCCCTGACCTGGCCCCGGATCTGGTTGCGGTCCCGGATGGTCTCGCCCACGTGGTCCAGGACCTGGGCGAGGTCGCCGCCGACTTCGCGGTGGATATCGATGGCCCTGGTGATCGAGGCAAAGTCCTCGTTGTCGGTCCGCCTGGCGACCTCCGCGAGGGATTCGCCAAGGTCCCTTCCGATGCGTGTCTCGTTCACCACCCGATTGAGCTCCTCCTTCATTGGCGCCTCGTTCTCCTCCGCGGCGGCGTCCACCGAGCGGAGCAGGCTGTGGCCGGCCCGGAGGCCGCCCGCGAGCATCTGCAGTGCGTCCGGCACCTGCTCGTCGAACTTCTTGCGCCGCCGCGAGACCAGGACGTTGAGAAACAAGAGCAGGACCACTGGTGTCAGCAGCGTCAACAAAACGGCCAGGACCGGTCCGCCGAGGAGGAAGCCAAGGACCGCGGCCACGAAAGTGAAGGCACAGCCCATCAGCACGTAGTCGCCGGGTTGTTTCTTCAGACCGGCGTTCTCGAGTTTCGTGCGGCTGAGCAGTCCCGAGTCACGGCTCCGCAGGCCCCTGTTGAGGGTGTGCACGGCTTGATCGGTGAGCCTGCTGAGGTTTGACGAGTGGACGGCCGCCTCGTCGGGCCGGCGCCGGGACAGCGGCACCGCGTTTGACTTGAAGAGGACGGCAACAATCGTCGCCAAGGCTGCGTACGCCAGGACGAGGCCGGCTACAAAGACAAGGGGAGACATATCCTGCACTGTTACCGCCCCCTAGCAGGCGCTGCGCCAAAGACCGCCGGCGAAATCGGGATTCCCAATTCGGCGAAGCGATCAGTGAAGCGCGGACGAACACCGGTAGGCATGGGCTTGCCGAGGAACCGGCCGCCGGCGTCGATACCGGCGGAGTAGTCGAACACGAAGGCATCCTGGAGCGTGACGACGTCGCCTTCCATGCCCTGGACCTCCGTAATGTGCGTGACCCGCCGCGAACCGTCACGGAGCCGGGAAATATGCACGATCAGGTTCACCGCCGAAGCCACTTGCTCGCGGACGGCCCGCAGCGGCAGATCCATGCCGGCCATCAGCACCAAGGTTTCCAGCCGGGCGATCGCGTCCCGGGGGGAGTTCGCATGCACGGTGGAAATGGAGCCGTCGTGGCCGGTGTTCATGGCCTGCAGCATGTCGAGGCACTCGCCGCCGCGGACTTCACCGACCACAATCCGGTCCGGCCGCATACGCAGCGAGTTGCGGACCAGGTCGCGGATGGAAATTTCGCCCTTTCCCTCGATGTTCCGCGGGCGGCTCTCCAACCGGACCACATGGTCCTGCTGCAACTGGAGTTCCACCGCGTCCTCGATCGTGACGATCCTGTCCGAGCTCGGAATGAACGAGGAGAGCACGTTCAGCAGGGTCGTCTTGCCGGTGCCGGTGCCGCCCGAAACAATGATGTTCAATCTGGCCAGCACGCAGGCCTGCAACAGCTCCGCCATTTCCGGTGAAAGACTGCCCATCGAAATGAGGTCATGCACGGTCAGTGGATCCCGGCCGAACTTCCGGATGGTCAGGGCCGGTCCATTGACGGCCAGCGGCGGGATGATGGCGTTGACGCGGGAACCGTCCGACAACCGGGCATCCACGAGCGGCGATGACTCGTCAATCCGGCGTCCCACGTTGGAGACAATCCTTTCGATGACCCGCCGCAGGGCGTCGTCGGAGGTGAACTTCGAGTCCGTCAGCTGGAGTTGCCCCTGGCGTTCCACGTAGATCTGGTCGAAACGGTTGACCATGACCTCTGTCACCGTGGGATCATCCAGGTACCGCTGGATGGGGCCATGGCCGAGAACGTCGTCGATGATCTCCCGGATCAGGCGCTGGCGTTCGACCGCGGTGAGGGGGATCTGCTCCTCGTCTACGACGGCCTTCAACTCGTCCTTGACCGACTGGTGAAGTTCCGTCTCATCGATAGAGGAATCGGTGATGCGGGATCCGAGCCGTTCGAAGAGCGCCTGGCTGGCGCGTTCCTTGAGCGCGTTCAGCGCCTCGCTGGCCACGGACGCGGTCTGCTGCAGCTCGGTGAATCCGGGGTGCGATTCTGCTGCCGTCTTCGCTTCCAGGATCCGCCCCAGCGTCGCCGGTGGCGTATGAGAGGCGAAGACGTCGACGGCGGCCGGCTTTTCCTCGGGCGCGGCGGGCGGAAGTCCGCCGCGTAGTTGCTGGAATCGGTCGGTGAGGCTCACTGGACTACCGCCCTTCTGTGCAGTTGCTTGTGCGGTCTGGCTTCCCAATCCGGCTTAAAACGGTCAGCCAGCTGGCGGAG
The DNA here is from genome assembly GCF_056397665.1 of Arthrobacter sp. 05L428. Taxonomy (NCBI): domain Bacteria; kingdom Bacillati; phylum Actinomycetota; class Actinomycetes; order Micrococcales; family Micrococcaceae; genus Arthrobacter; species Arthrobacter sp. 05L428. The sequence goes on from NZ_JBFTNW010000001.1 coordinate 384,917, forward strand.
CCCCTTGAGGGCAGCGTCCCGGCCGCCGTCCTGAAGGACGGGAACGCCTTTGTTGGTGGAGAAGGGAAGGGTCCGGGAACGCGGCAGCACGACGTCCACGGGGGCCCCGATGGTGGCTTCGACGTCCTTGAGCGATAGTCCCGCCCGGCGGTCGGCCATGTTGAGGACGATGTGGCGTTGGGCCGGTACCAGGTTCAGTTCTTCGAGGATCTGGAACCCGGTCCGCATACCGCGGATGCTCGGAACGTCCATGCCGCAGATCCACACGGCGTCGGTCGCCTGTTCGAGCGTGGCCAGGACGTGTTCGCCCAGTCCCGGGGCCGTGTCCACCACGATGTAGCGGAACTCCTGCCGCAACTGTTCCAACAGGTGGGAGACATGGGCCGCACTGATACGGTCCATCTCCACGGGCGTCCTGGGGGCGCAGAGCGCGTAGATGCCTGCAGGATGGACTGTGAGATACGTCTTGAGCACCATTGAGTCCTGGCTTGCGGCCCCCATTACGGCGTCCGTGATCGTGAACTCCGGTTCAAGGAGGAGTCCGCTGGCCACGTCGCCGAACTGCAGGTCAAGATCCACGATCACAACCCCCATCGGCGCGGTCTTTCCCAGCCCGACCGCGAGGTTGGTGGCGACCGTTGTCTTGCCAACGCCGCCCTTGGGGGACATCACGGCGATGACACGTCCTGAGCCGTGGTCGGCATGCTCGGTCGTCTGCGGACCGAGACCCCGACGCCGGCCCGCTGCGGCCAGGCTGGCACGCTCCAGCATGACCCGGATGGTGTCGGGGTCGGCTCCGGGATCGAGCAGGTCCCGGACGCCGGCGCGCATTGCCTGGACCACGGTTTCCGGGCTGGCATTAACGGCCAGGACCACGCTGATCTCCGGATACTGGAGGTCGACCACTGCGGCCAGCTTCAGTGAGTCGGCCACAGGCACGCCGGGACCAAGGATGAGGACCTCGGGCGGGTCGCCGACCATTTGGCGCAGGATGTCGGCGGGGCCCTCTGGCAGGTAGTCGGCTTTGAAGACGTGGAGGTCCCCATGCATTCCGCCGACAGCCAGCCGGACCAGCCGTTCGAAATCGGCGTTGGGCGTGATCAGGACGAAGCGGCTCATCGGAACAGTCCTGCCGCATCGACTGTGCCCTTGCCCGATTCGACAGCATTGCCCGGTTCCTTCGACAGGTAGACCTTGCCGAACTCCGTGGCAAACACGATCCGCTCCGCATCAGCGGAATTCCTGGCCAGGGTAATGAGGTAGCTGCCGTCACCCTGTGCCTTGGTGGAGGAGGTTGACGAGACCTGGCTGGCCCCGGACGCGGTGTCGGAGGTCCCAGTCTGCGTGGCCGCCCCATCGCTGAACTGCGCCGCGGTCACCAGGACCTTGTGGAAAGTTTGCTGCGTCCTGCTGACCTTGGCACCGGCCTTGCCGCCGGCGTCTTCCAGCGAGAGGAAAACCCCCACCGTGTCGCCGGCCTTCAAAATGCCGCCGGCGACGCGCTCGATCGGAAGCTTGAGCGTGATCTCCTGGAAGCCCGCAGGTACCTGGACCCGGGACGGGCCGAGGAAAGCACTCTCTTCCACCAGCCGGGTGGACAGCAGCTGCTCACCCGGCATGAGGGTAACGGCGGTGACCTTGGTGCCCAGTGAGGCGAGATCCGTGACGCTGCTGTCAGCCAGCGCCAGCTTGGGAACTTCCTTCTTTGTCACCATTGCCGCAATCTTGTCCGCGGCGGTTCCGGCCGGAATGGCCTTTTGCACAATGTAGATTGATTCTGTTTCCGTGCCGGCTAACGCTCGTTTATCAGCGTTCTGAACATATGAGACCAGCAATACGGTTCCGATAATTGCCACAAGTAATGCGGCGATGCCTCCCAGTAGGCGTGTTTTCATCGTAACTCCTTAGAAATTACCTATTTGATGAGTTTGATATCGACGGTTCCCAAGTCGGCGCCGCCACCAGGTCCGGTCGAGTTAATAGTTTCGAATTTCACGAATTGGCCGATGATGCACCGGTTGTTGCCGCCGCTGCAGGCCAGGGCGCTCGTCATGTTCGGGTCGCCGGCTGTGTTCCGGAATTCGTAGTTGTGGTTGTTGCCGAATTTCCAGCCCCACATCTTGAAGGTGGCGTAACCGATCACGTGGAAGTAGCCGTTCTGCCCCTGGTTGCTCGCGTCGTCGAAGACGGGAAAAGCGACTTTCACCTCTCCGCCGGCGAGGATGGTGGCGATCCAGCCGCCCAGCACGGTGTCGCAGTCGGTCGGCGGGTTGTTGCCTGGGTCGGACCCCACCCGGTTGTTTCCGGTGGCCGTCACGGCAACGCATGGTGAGTTCCGGTCGAGCCATCCCCAGCCGCCCGGGATTTGCGTTCCGGAAGGACCGGTGCAGGTTCCGCCCGGCTTGTAGGAGATCTTTTGTACCTCTCCGGTGGCCACGGCAGTGGAAAGGTTGAAGCAGCTGTTGGAGATCGCAAGCGGAAATCCGGAGCCGCTGCTCAACGGTGCCCAGGCCGCGGTGGCGCCGGCGCGGACTGTTGCGGGTGGGGCGTTCAGCGCATTGGCAAAGATTTTGGTCAGGAAGCCCGCCTCGTTGCTGCCCAGGGTGGACGTGACCACCTTGACCTGGCCGCGGGAAAGGTCCACGTTTACTGAATCGACGGCAGAGGCTCCGTCGTTGGAGTTGGGACCGGCAAGTTCGCGGGCCCAGCCCAGAGCCTGGGGAACTGTGCAGGTTCCGGCCGCGTGGCACCTCTGTGCTGCCGCCAATGCGCCTGCGTCCGCTGCATTCTGCAGTTGGGCCCGTTCGGCGTAGATTTGGCCGGCATCAACGGCCAGGGCGCCGGCTCCTATGAGCACCAGCATCATCACTGCTACAAGCACGCCGGTCGCGCCCCGCTCCCGCCCTAGGCCGCACTGGTCTTGGATCGAAGTCCTCAACCGTGGCATCGCATGGCTCCGGTTCCGTGGACGGTGACGGAACCACCGAAAATCCCGGTCAGTGAATTTGCGGTGTAACCAACGGCCACTTTGGCGTTGCCCGTGCCGCCGGCGGGGCATGCGCCCGTGAAGGTGTAGGTGAAGCCTGCCGCATTCAACCCGGGCGCACCTGAGACAGCGGCAGCCTGGGCGCGGGCCGGATCGTTGAAGATGGCCATAGTCCGGGCAGCCTCGCGGGCGGCCTGGGTCACCGAGATCTGCAAATTGTAGATGTAAGAGAATTCGATGATCCCGCCCACCAAGGCGAGGAGTATAGGTGCAACGAGGGCGAACTCGACTGCGGCCGCCCCCTGCTCGCGTCCCTCAGCCCCAAACCAGGGCGAAAAATTGCTGCGCTTCATTGGATCCCCCCAGGGATAGATGCAGTCGACGAAATAAGAACTGTGCCGCGCCCGCGATACACGGACGCGGCACAATCGGTGTTACTGAGACCTGTGGCGGAACTAGTTGCCTAGTTGGACCAAGCGCGGACGTTGTTGCCCAGCTCGGTGAACCAGGCGCTCAACTGGTTGCCGAAGACGGTTGCGCCGCCAATAACAGCGAAGGCGATGAACGCCACCAGCAGCGAGTATTCCGTCGCGGTTGCTCCCTTTTCGGATTCGAGCTTGTTCTTGACGCCGGCAACAAAAGCGAGCATTGAGACCATGAGACCAGTCATTTTGAAAGTCCTTCTCCAGAGATTTGAATAGTTTGACGGAATTCCAGCAAGTCCCCTTTGCTACCTCCTGGAGCTCCGTTGGGACAACATTTGCACGCCGATTAACGGCCCGGCAATGCATGCGACTACCCGACTTTTTGGGTGGAAAAGGAGCGTTTACTTGCCGCTCTGAGGGACGTGTACTCAGTACTTTCGGGCGCTACGGAGCCGACTACTTGTTTTGATAAGTCGGCTTACTGGTTCACCCAACAAGCGGCGCAGGAGAGGGCGCTACGCGGAGAGCAGGACGGTGAGCAGGGCGGCGGCCAGCATCGAGGGCCCGAAGGCCACTTCCTTCGGCTTGTTTCCGCGGTTCTTTAGGAGGAGGACCAAGGAAACCAGGCCGCCGGCGACAAACCCCAGGGCGCCGCCATAGAACAGTTGGGTCCAGCCCAAGTGGCCTAAGTACAGGCCGAGTGGCGCAGCGAGCTTAACGTCGCCCATTCCGAGGCCTGTGGGGCTGATGAGGGCCAAGATGAAGTAGAAAAAGAAGAGAATTACCGCCCCGGCCAGGGCCCGGGCCAGCTGCCCCCAGCCTCCGAGGGCTATCGAAGGCACTGCGAGCAGCACAACGCCGGCTCCCAGGAGTGGCAGGACCAGCCGGTTAGGCAGCAAATGATGAATAACGTCAATTCGGGCCAGTTGGACGCCAATAACCGCCAAAACCATAAATGCCGGCAATTCCGGAGAGGCGCCGAACCGCCAGGCCAGGAGGGCGCAAAGCACCGCGGCGGCAACCGCCGTCGCCGTCCGCTGCGCAGGCGTGGGGCCGGGTCCCAGCTCCGGCAGGGCGCGCCTGACGAAGACGTCTGCCAGCAGCCCGAGGCACAGTCCGGCGGCGGCGACTCCCGCGAGGAACAGCAGCGATGCGGAACCTGCAACGGCGGGATCGGGCACGGGACCTCCAGGAACACGGCGTACCGGAACTGAACGGCACGCAGGGCTGCGTGCCACCGGACACCCCATTTTGACCCACGACCCCGGCTTCCGCTATTCTTGGTAGTCGTTGTGCGTGTCCTATCTCGATGATGCGTGCCCGCTTGAGAATCCGGTTGCAGGATAGCTACTCAACGTGCACATTCGAGACCACAGGATGACTGGTTACATGGAGCCCTCACCTCTGTTCCGGTAGCGCATAGATAGTAGGTGCACCTTTTGCGTGACGCCTAAAACAAGAACGCCAGAACAAGAACGAGGCAAACACCGTGCGTACGTACACCCCGAAGCCCGGCGATATCAACCGCCAGTGGCACGTCATTGACGCCACCGACGTTGTCCTTGGTCGTCTCGCCAGCCAGACCGCAATCCTGCTGCGCGGCAAGCACAAGGCCACCTTTGCGTCCCACATGGACATGGGCGACTTCGTCATCATCATCAACGCTGAAAAGGTCGCCCTCACCGGTGCCAAGCTGGAGCAGAAGCGCGCATACCGCCACTCCGGTTACCCGGGCGGCCTGACCTCCGTCAACTACGCGGAGCTGCTGGAGTCCAACCCGGTCCGCGCCGTGGAGAAGGCCATCAAGGGCATGCTCCCGAAGAACTCCCTCGCTGCACAGCAGCTGGGCAAGCTGAAGGTTTACCGCGGTGCCGAGCACCCGCACGCCGCCCAGCAGCCCAAGACTTTCGAAATCACCCAGGTCGCCCAGTAGTCCTGGCCACCAACCAACTTTTTATCAAGGAGAATCGTGGCTCAGAACGAAGAACTGACCACCGAAGCCGTTGAGGCTGAGGAAAACCTGACCAGCTACACCTCGGAGAGCGGTGCTGCTGACGCAGCGGCGCCGAAGAAGGAACGTCCGGCACTGACCGTCGCCGGCGCTGCAGTTGGCCGTCGCAAGGAAGCCGTCGCACGCGTTCGCGTCGTGCCCGGTTCGGGCAAGTGGACCATCAATGGTCGCGAGCTGGCGAACTACTTCCCGAACAAGCTGCACCAGCAGGACGTCAACGAGCCCTTCAAGATCCTTGACCTTGAAGGCGCCTACGATGTTATTGCCCGCATCCACGGTGGCGGCATCTCCGGCCAGGCCGGTGCCCTGCGCCTCGGCATCGCCCGTTCACTGAACGAGATCGACACCGAGAACAACCGCGCCACCCTGAAGAAGGCCGGCTACCTGCGCCGCGACGCTCGCATCATCGAGCGTAAGAAGGCTGGTCTCAAGAAGGCACGCAAGGCTCAGCAGTACTCCAAGCGCTAAACAGCGCCTTCCCAATCTGTGGCCGCTGGCGCGACCACAGATTGGGGCCCGCGGCGCTTTTCAGCGCTCGGATCCACAAGCGCTAAACACGCTCAACTGGAAGCCCGTCCCGCATTCTGCGGGGCGGGTTTCCGGCGTTTAACGGGTCTCCGATGGTCGGAAACCGGACCCGGGCCCGCGATCGACTAAACTTGGGCTCGATGTCTAGATTATTTGGAACAGATGGTGTCCGGGGCCTGGCGAACGGCCTACTGACCGCAGAGTTGGCGTTGCAGCTGGCGCAGGCCGCCGCCGTCGTGCTCGGCCACGACCGCAACACCAACGGCAACAGGCCGCGCGCCGTCGTCGCCCGCGATCCGCGGGCCAGCGGCGAGTTCCTCGCGGCCGCCGTGGAGGCCGGGCTCTCCAGCTCCGGCATCGACGTCTACGACGCCGGCGTGCTGCCAACGCCGGCCGCCGCGTACCTCGTCGCCGACCTCGACGCCGACTTCGGCGTGATGATCTCCGCCTCCCACAACCCGGCCCCGGACAACGGCATCAAGTTCTTTGCCCGCGGCGGCCAGAAGCTCCCCGACGACGTCGAGGACGCGATCGAGGAACAGCTGAGCAAGGAGCCGTACCGCCCGGTCGGTGGCGAAGTTGGCCGCATCCAGCGGTTCTCCGACGCGGAAGACCGCTACATCGTGCACCTCCTGGGCACCCTCCCGCACCGCCTGGACGGCCTAAAGGTGGTCCTGGACTGCGCGCACGGCGCCGCCAGCGGTTGCTCACCGCAGGTCTTCAAGACGGCCGGCGCCGAGGTGATACTGATCGGCGCCGATCCGGACGGCCTCAACATCAACGACGGGGTGGGTTCAACACACCTCGGCCCATTGAGGCAGGCGGTCCTGGACAACGGGGCTGACCTGGGCATCGCCCACGACGGCGACGCCGACCGTTGCCTGGCCGTGGACCACGAGGGCAACGAGGTGGACGGCGACGAGATCATGGCCATCCTTGCCGTGGCCCTCAAGGAATCCGGCAAGCTCAAGGACGACGTCCTGGTTGCCACCGTGATGAGCAACCTCGGACTCAAGATCGCCCTGCGCGAGGCAGGCATCAGCCTCCGTGAGACCGGCGTAGGCGACCGCTACGTGCTGGAAGGCATGCGCGAAGGTGGCTTCAACCTCGGCGGCGAGCAGTCCGGCCACGTTATTTTTGCCGACTACGCCACCACCGGCGACGGCGTCCTGACGGGCCTGCAGCTTGCCGCCCAGGTCGCGCTGACCGGCCGTCCGCTCAAGGAACTGGCCACGGTCATGACCAAGCTCCCGCAGGTGCTGATCAACGTCAAGGGCGTCGACCGCAGCCGGGTCAAGGGTGACGAGGCCGTGGCTGAAGCCGTGGCCCGGGCCGAGGCACGGCTGGGTGACACCGGACGCGTGCTGTTGCGTCCTTCCGGGACCGAACCCGTTGTCCGGGTGATGGTGGAAGCCGCGGACCAGGACACCGCCCAGGAAGTCGCCGAAGGCCTGGCCCAGGTGGTCCGGACCGAGCTTGCCCTGGCGCTCATCGCCGACTGACTCCAAGAACGCAAGAAGGTGGCCCGTTTCCGTGAGGAAGCGGGCCACCTTTTGTTGGTCCGGAAGCTAGCGGGTGGTGCGGGTCAGGGCGTCGCGGATCTCGGTGAGCAGGGCGATCTGAGGGTCCTCGGCCGATTCCTCCTTGACGTCCGGGTTGATGCCCAGCCGGCGGTTGCGGCGTTCAATCATGTGGTTCATCGGCAGGATCACCACGAAGTAGATGGCAGCTGCAATCAGCACGAACGAGATGATGCTGGAGATGACGGTGCCGTACTTGAACCCCTCCCAGGCCATTTCCTCGATGCCTTTGGCGTTGAAAAGCAAGCCGATGAGTGGCGTGAGGAGTCCTTCCACGATGGAGGTCACGACGGCGCCGAAGGCGGCCCCCATGACGACGGCGACGGCAAGGTCAACGACGTTGCCTTTCATGATGAAATTCTTGAATCCAGTCAGCATGAACCCACGGTAGCCCGGGCCCGGCAGGCTCAGCGGTAGGCTGGCGCGGCTTCCAGGCCGAAATACTCTTCGAGGGTGGCGACGCCGCGCTTGTGCATGTCGCCCGCGGCCTCGGTACCGATGTAGCGCAGGTGCCACGGCTCGTAGAAGTAGCCGGTGACCGGGTGGGCCATCCAGGGGTAGCGGACCACGAAGCCGAAGCGGTGCGCATTGGCCTTGGCCCACACGGCGGCCGGCTGTTCCGCGAAGCAGGGCTGGAAGCTGCAGGCCCCTCCGCCGTCGCCGATGTCAAAGGACCAGCCCGTCTGGTGCTCGGAGTAACCGGGCCTCGCGGAAGCCGTGTCCGCCTCGGCGCGCCCCCGGGCGTTCGCGTAGCCGTTGTAGGTGGCCGTCTGGGTCGCGAAGGAACGGTAGCCGCTCGCCAGGGTCAGGACCACGCCGTCCGCCGCGGCGGCTGCAAACATCCGCTCGGCGGCCGCCGCCGTCGTGCTGTTCAGCTGCGCGGCCTCGCCGGAAACCGCCAGCCTGACGGCCGGCTGCACGAGGTCGGGCGGAACGAACGTGGCGGGGGAGAGCGGCCGGTGCTTGTTCACCACCACCCACGGGCTCGCAGGATCGGTCAGGGAATGCTTCCGGGCCGGTCCGGACGTCGCAGGCCAGGAAGCCGCAGGCGCGGAGGCTGACGGCGCTGCGTCGGCCGTGGGTGTGGGGGCGGTGGCCACGCCCGCGGAGGTGGTCGTCGCCGTAGGCGAGCCGGAGGCGGAAACCGCGGCGGAGGAACGCTCAGTTGGCACAGCCGTGCTGGAGGATGGCTCCGGGCTGCTGCCCGGGCTACAGCCGGCCACGGCTGCAAGGACAGCCAGTGCCGTTCCCGCCGCGAGCAGGCGCCCGAGCGTCCGCCGGCTCGGGGTTGCCGGGCCCGGGGAAGTGCCGGCGCTGTCGTGGCACACCTGTGCTAAACCTTGCGCAGCAACATGCGTCGGATGGAGTGGTCGGCGTCCTTGGTCAGCACCAGCTGGGCCCGGCCGCGGGTGGGGAGGACATTTTCTTCCAGGTTCGGCTCGTTGATGCGCTTCCAGATGTCCCGGGCGGTCTGCTCGGCCTCCGAATCGGAGAGCGTCGCATAGCGGTGGAAGTAGGACTCGGGCTGTGCGAAGGCGGTAGTACGCAGCTTGCGGAACCGGTCCACATACCACTCCTCGATATACGAGGTCTTCGCGTCCACGTAGATGGAAAAGTCGAAGAAGTCGCTCAACGCCAGGCCCTGCCGGCCGTCATGCCGCGGGCGTGCCGGCGCCAGGACGTTCAGGCCCTCGACAATCAGCACGTCCGGCCGGCGGACCACAACTTCCTTGCCCGGAACGATGTCGTAGGTGACGTGCGAGTACCAGGGGGCCCGCACTTCCTCGGCCCCGCTTTTGACCTCGCTCACGAAGCGCAGCAGTGCGCGGCGGTCGTAGGACTCCGGAAACCCCTTGCGCTCCAGGAGTTGACGGCGCTTGAGTTCGGCGAGGGGGTAGAGGAACCCGTCGGTGGTGATCAGCTCGACGTTCGGGGTGCCGGGCCAGCGCCGCAGCATTTCACGCAGTACGCGGGCGATGGTCGATTTGCCCACCGCCACGGAGCCGGCCACGCCGATCACGAAGGGGGTGCGCTGGGTCTTCTCGCCCAGGAAGGTCGTGGTGGCCGCGTGGAGCTGGTTGGCGGCCTCGACGTAGAGGTGCAGCAGCCGGGACAGCGGGAGGTAGACCTCGCGGACCTCCTTCATGTCCAGGGGGTCGCCCAGGCCGCGGAGGCGGAGCACATCCTCTTCGTTGAGGGGCTGCTCCATCTGGGCAGCGAGCCGGGACCAGGTCTGCCGGTCCAGCTCAACGAACGGGGAGACGCCCTCGCCGTTCGCTTCGTTGCGTTGCAAAGTCACCTTAGAGATTCTGCCCTTGACAACGCCCAGAGCGAAATGGACACCCCGCCAGCCGCCAGCGGCGGGCCCGGACCGGCACATCCTACGTCGGACGACCGGGAAACCGGTTAGGCTTATGTCCATGTGCGGAATCGTTGGATATGTAGGCCGCTCGGCTGGCCGGGTAAATACTGAACACAAAGCCCTGGACGTTGTCCTGGAGGGATTGCGGCGCCTTGAGTACCGCGGCTATGACTCCGCCGGGATCGCGGTCGTGGCGGACGGTGCCATTTCTTCCCGCAAGAAGTCGGGGAAACTGAGCAACCTGATCACCGAACTGGAGGCCCACCCGCTGCCGGACGCCCTCACCGGCATCGGGCATACCCGCTGGGCAACCCACGGCGGCCCCACGGACCTGAACGCGCACCCGCACCTGTCCGACGGCGGCAAGCTGGCGCTCATCCACAACGGCATCATCGAAAACTTCGCGGAGCTGAAGCAGGAACTCGTGGGCGAAGGCGTGACCTTCCTCTCCGAGACCGACACCGAGGTGGCCGCAGCGCTGATCGGTGACATCTACCGCAACCAGCTGGGCGGCGACAACGCCAACGGCGGCCTGACCAAGGCCATGGAACTTGCCTGCCAGCGCCTCGAGGGCGCCTTCACGCTGCTCGCCGTGCACGCCGACCAGCCCGACGTCGTCGTGGCCGCCCGCCGCAACTCCCCGCTCGTGGTGGGCCTGGGCGAGGGCGAGAACTTCCTCGGTTCCGACGTCTCCGGCTTCATCGACTACACCCGCCGCGCCGTGGAACTGGGCCAGGACCAGATCGTCACCATCACCGCCGATACCGTCGCGATCACCGACTTCTACGGTGCCCCGGCCGAGGGCAAGGAATACTACGTCAACTGGGATCCCGCTTCCGCGGAGAAGGGCGGCTTCCCGTCCTTCATGGAAAAGGAAATCCACGACCAGCCGGACGCCGTGCTGCAGACCCTGCTGGGCCGGTCGGACGTCGACGGCAAGCTGACCCTCGACGAACTCCGGATCGACACGGAACTGCTGAAGAGCGTGGACAAAATCATCGTCCTGGCCTGCGGCACGTCCGCCTACGCCGGCCAGGTCGCGAAGTACGCGATCGAACGCTGGTGCCGGATCCCCACCGAGGTCGAGCTTTCGCACGAGTTCCGCTACCGCGATCCGATTGTGGACGCCAACACCCTGATCGTTTCCATCTCGCAGTCCGGCGAGACCATGGACACGCTGATGGCTGTCCGGTACGCCAAGGAACAGGGCGCCAAGACGGTGTCCATCTGCAACACCAACGGCTCCACTATCCCGCGCGAGTCCGACGCCGTGCTGTACACGCACGCCGGTCCGGAAATCGCGGTGGCTTCCACTAAGGCGTTCCTCGCCCAGATCGCGGCCGCCTACCTGCTGGGCCTGTATTTGGCACAGCTGCGCGGCAACAAGTTCCAGGGCGAGATCAAGGACATCCTCGCCGACCTCGGCAAGATCCCCGCGAAGATCCAGCAGATCTTGGACAACGCCGACGCGATCAAGAAACTCGGCCGCGACATGGTCGACGCCAAGTCCGTGCTGTTCCTGGGCCGCCACGTCGGCTTCCCGGTTGCCATGGAAGGCGCGCTCAAGCTCAAGGAGCTCGCCTATATCCACGCGGAAGGATTCGCCGCTGGCGAGCTCAAGCACGGCCCGATCGCCCTGATCGAGGAAGGCCAGCCGGTCTTCGTGGTTGTCCCCTCGCCCCGGGGCCGCGACTCGCTGCACGCCAAGGTCGTCTCCAACATCCAGGAAGTCCGTGCCCGCGGCGCCAAGACGATCGTGATCGCCGAGGAGGGTGACGAGGCGGTGAAGGCCTACGCCGAACACGTCATCTACATCCCGGAGACCCCGACCCTCCTGGCCCCGTTGCTGTCCACCGTGCCCCTGCAGATCTTCGCGCTGGCACTCGCCAGCGCCAAGGGCTACGACGTGGACCAGCCGCGGAACCTGGCCAAGAGCGTGACCGTAGAATAGCCGCATGATTGTTGGCATTGGCGTAGACGTCGTAGACATTGAGCGGTTCGGCCGGCAGCTTGAGCGCACCCCCGGGTTGCGCGACAGGCTGTTTGTCCCGGCCGAGCGGGAACTGAACACCCGGTCCCTGGCCGCGCGGTTCGCCGCCAAGGAGGCCGTGGCCAAGGTGCTCGGCGCGCCCGCCGGAATGAACTGGCAGGACTGCTGGATCGGCCTGGACCAGAACGGCCCCACCGTCCAGGTCAAAGACACGGTACTGGCCGTGGCCGAGTCGAAAGGCGTCAAACGCTGGCATCTGTCGATCAGCCACGACGGCGGCATCGCCACCGCCACGGTGATCGCCGAAGGCTAAGCACCATGATCAGCGCCTATACCGGAACCCACATTCGAGGCCTCGAGAAGCGACTCCTTGAGGCAAGTGCGGACCCCGGCATGGGCGCTGTTCTCATGCACCGGGCCGCCTACGGGCTCGCCAACACGGTCCTCCGGGAACTCCAGCGCCGCGGACGGCGGCCCTACGGCTCCAGCGTCACCGTGCTCGCCGGCAAGGGCAACAACGGAGGCGACGGGCTCTACGCCGCGGCGCTGCTGGCCCGCCGGGGCCTGCGGACGACGGCGGTGCTCACCGCCGGAGAAGCCCACCCGGCCGGGCTGGCGGCGTTCCGCGCCGCCGGCGGCCGGGACACCGCCCTTACCGACGGCAACGCCGGGGACCTGGCAGCGGACGCCGCCCGCGCCGACGTCGTCATTGACGCGGTCCTGGGAACCGGCGCGCAGGGCGGACTGCGCGGCGCGGCCGGCACCCTGATCGAGGAGCTGCAGCGCAGCCGCCACGGGCTGGTTGTCGCCTGCGACATCCCCAGTGGCGTCGACGCCGATACCGGGGAAGCGCACGCCCCCGTCCTGGCCGCGGACGTGACCGTGAGCTTCGGGGCGGCGAAGGCCGGCCTGCTCGCCGACCCGGGCGCGGACTTCACCGGCCGGCTCCGGACCATCGCGATCGGCATCGAGCACGCGCTGGCGCACCCGGAGCTGCGGCGCCTCGAAACCGCGGACCTGGCCGCGCTGCTCCCGCAGCCCGGACGCCGCTCGCACAAGTACTCCCGGGGCGTGCTCGGCGTCGTGGCCGGATCCGCCCGCTACCCGGGGGCGGCCGTGCTCGCCTGCCGCGGCGCCCTGGCTGCTGGCGCCGGCATGGTCCGCTACGTGGGGCCGCCGGAGGTCGCGGACCTGGTCCGCCAGGCCTGCCCCGAAGTGGTGTGCGGCACGTCCGTCGCCGACGCGCACGTCCAGGCCTGGCTGCTCGGACCGGGACTCGACGACGGCGCCCACGAGCAGCTGGAGCGGGTCCGCGAGGCGGCCGCCGCCGGACTTCCCACCGTGGCCGACGCCGGCGCGCTGCCGGCCCTGCCCCGCGAACTGTCCCCGCACACCGTGCTGACCCCGCACGCCGGCGAGCTGGCCACCCTGCTGAAACGATACGGCGCCGGCCCGGCCCGGGCCGCTGTGGAGGACGCTACGCTCGCCGCCGTCCGGCAGGCCAGCGGGCTCACCGGCGCGACCGTGCTGCTCAAGGGCGCAACCACCCTGGTGGCGGCCCCCTCGGGGGTGGTCTTCAGCCAGGCCGACGCCAGCCCGTGGATGGCCACGGCCGGCAGCGGCGACGTCCTGGCAGGGGTGCTCGGCGCCCTGCTGGCTCAGCTCCCGGAGGGCTCCGCCGCCTTCAGCGCCTTAGGGCTCGACGGGCCGGACCGGTGGGCTGCCGCCGCCGCGATGGCGGCCAGCCTGCACGGCCGGGCCGGAACAGCTGCCTCGAACGGCGGGCCGCTGAGGGCGTCGGACATTGCCGGAGCCCTGCCGGAGGTCATCGCGAAGCTGTAACAAAAGGGCGCGCCTTGCGCCTCCGGTAAATTAGTAACCTTACTTACAAGTAGTCTGTCTAGAGATTGTCCGCATCGCACGAGGAGTACACATGGAAGTCTGGCCCGGAACGGCTTACCCGCTGGGAGCCACTTTTGACGGCACCGGCACCAATTTTGCCCTGTTCAGCGAGCAGGCGGAGCGGGTTGAGCTCTGCCTCCTGGCCGACGACCTGAGTGAGACCCGGATCGAACTGACCGAGGTGGACGGCTACGTCTGGCACTGCTACCTGCCGCAGATCCAGCCAGGACAGAAGTACGGCTACCGAGTGCACGGCCCGTACGACCCGGCAAGCGGAAACCGCTTCAACCCCAACAAGCTCCTGATGGACCCGTACGCCAAGGCCATCCAGGGCCAGATCGACTGGGACCCGGCGCTCTTCTCCTACGAATTCGGCGACCCGGATTCGCGCAACGACGCCGATTCGGCGCCGCACACCATGCACGGCGTCGTCATCAACCCGTACTTCGAGTGGGACGGTGACCGCCAGCTGCGCGTCCCGTACCACGAGTCGGTCATCTACGAGGCGCACGTCAAGGGCCTGACCGAGCTGCACCCGGACATTCCCGAGGAACAGCGCGGCACCTACGCGGGCGTGGCCCACCCGGCCGTCATTGAGCACCTCAAAAAGCTCGGTGTCACGGCGATCGAGCTTATGCCGGTCCACCAGTTCGTCAACGACGGCACCCTGGTGGAAAAGGGCCTCAACAACTACTGGGGCTACAACACCATCGGCTTCTTCGCCCCGCAGAACACCTACAGCTCCTCCGGCGATGTCGGACACCAGGTCCAGGAATTCAAGGCCATGGTCCGCGAGCTGCACCGGGCAGGCATCGAGGTCATCCTCGATGTCGTCTACAACCACACCGCCGAAGGCAACCACCTCGGCCCCACGCTCTCCTTCAAGGGCATCGACAACCAGGCGTACTACCGGCTGGTCGACGGGGACCAGAAGCACTACATGGACTACACCGGCACCGGCAACTCGCTCAACGTCCGGCACCCGCACTCGCTGCAGCTGCTGATGGACTCCCTGCGCTACTGGGTGACGGAAATGCACGTCGACGGCTTCCGCTTCGACCTCGCGTCCACGCTGGCCCGCGAGTTCTACGACGTCGACAAGCTCTCCACGTTCTTCGAACTGATCCAGCAGGATCCGATCGTGTCCCAGGTCAAGCTGATCGCCGAGCCGTGGGACGTCGGCCCGGGCGGCTACCAGGTGGGCAACTTCCCGCCGCAGTGGACCGAATGGAACGGCAAGTACCGCGACACCGTCCGGGACTTCTGGCGCGGCGAACCGTCCACCCTGGGCGAATTCGCCTCCCGCCTGACCGGCTCCGCGGACCTCTACGAGAGCTCGGCCCGGCGCCCGGTGGCCTCGATCAACTTCGTCACCGCGCACGACGGCTTCACCCTGCGCGACCTGGTCTCCTACAACGAGAAGCACAACGAGGCCAACGGCGAGGGCAACAACGACGGCGAATCGCACAACCGCTCCTGGAACTGCGGCGAAGAGGGCGACTCCGACAACGACACCGTATTGACCCTCCGCGCCCGCCAGCAGCGGAACTTCATTGCGACGCTGCTGCTTTCCCAGGGCGTGCCAATGCTGCTTCACGGCGACGAACTGGGCCGCACGCAGCAGGGCAACAACAACACCTACTGCCAGGACTCCGAACTGAGCTGGGTGCACTGGGAAGCCATGGACCAGCCCCTCGTGGAGTTCACCGCGTTCGTCAACAAGATCCGCCACGACCACCCGACGTTCCGCCGCAGCCGCTTCTTCGACGGCCGGCCGGTGGTCCGGGGTGAGGGCGAGAAACTGCCGGACATCGTCTGGCTGAAGACCGACGGCACCGGAATGCTGCCCGAGGACTGGGACAGCGGCTTCGGCCGGACCATCGGCGTGTTCTACAACGGCCACGGCATCCAGGAGCAGGACTCCCGGGGCCGCCGGATCACCGACGACAGTTTCCTGATGGCCTTCAACGCCCACGACGACAACGTGGACTTCGTGCTGCCCAACGACGAGTATTCGCCGATCTGGGAGATCCTCGTGGACACCGCGGACCAGGCCGATACGAACGAGCCCCTCAAGGCAGGGTCGACGCTGAAGCTGGCGGCCAAGTCCATGACCGTGCTGCGCGCCTACTCGGGCCCCGAGATCGAGGTCGACTACTCCGCAGCCGCCTCCCTGGCCTCCATGGCCGAGCACGAGGACGCCCAGGAGGAGATGGCGGAGGCCCAGACGAAGGCCGCCGAAGCCAGCGAAGCGAAGGCCACTGCTTCATGAGGACCCCCGTCTCGACCTACCGGCTTCAGATCCGGCCGGGCTTTACCCTGCAGGACGCCGCCGACACCGTGCCCTACCTGAAGACCCTCGGGGTCGACTGGATCTACCTGTCGCCGATCCTGACGGCCGAACAAGGCTCGGACCACGGCTACGACGTCACCGACCCCGCCGCGATCGACCCGGACCGCGGCGGCCCCGAGGGGCTGGCGGCTGTCTCCCGTGCGGCGCGGGACACCGGCATGGGTGTCCTGGTGGACATCGTGCCCAACCACGTCGGCGTCGCCACCCCGGTCCAGAACCCGTGGTGGTGGTCGCTGCTCAAGGAAGGCCAACAGTCGCGCTACGCCCAGGCGTTCGACGTCGACTGGGACTTCGGCGGCGGCCGGATCCGGATCCCGGTGCTGGGCGAGGACGCGGACGTGGACGCGCTCGAGATCCGTGACGGCGAACTGCGCTACTACGACCACCGTTTCCCGCTGGCCGAGGGCAGTTATACCGCAGGTGACTCCACCGCCGACGACCCGCGCGCGGTCCATGACCGGCAGCACTACGAGCTGGTGGGCTGGCGCCGTGCGGACACCGATCTGAACTACCGCCGGTTCTTCGCGGTCAACACCCTCGCCGGGATCAAGGTTGAGGTCCCGGAGGTCTTCGATGAGGCGCACGAGGAGGTTGTCCGCTGGTTCCGGGAGGGCCTCGTTGACGGCTTGCGCATCGACCACCCGGACGGCCTCGCGGATCCGGCAGGCTACCTCCGCCGGTTGCGCGACGTGACCGGCGGGGCCTACCTGCTGATCGAGAAAATCCTGGAGCCCGGTGAAGAGCTTCCGGCCGGCTTCGAGTGCGAGGGGACCACCGGGTACGACGCCCTCGCGGACGTGGACCGGCTCTTCGTCGACCCCGCCGGCCAGGCGGGCCTCGACGCCCTGGACACCTCGCTGCGCGGCGGCACGCCCGCCGACTATGAGGACATGATCCGCGGCACCAAGCGCCGGATCACCGACGGCATCCTGCACTCGGAGATGCGGCGGCTCGCCCGGCTGGTACCGGCGTCCGCCGGCCTCAGCCCGGAGGCCGCCGTCGATGCGCTGTCCGAGATCACCGCGGCCTTCCCGGTCTACCGCAGCTACCTGCCCGAGGGCGAGGGCGTGCTGCGCGAGGCATGCGAACTCGCCGCCCGGCGGCGTCCCGAGCTGGAACCCGTGGTGCAGGCGCTGCTCCCGCTGCTGCTGCATGCCGGCCCCGGGCCCGACGCCGAGCTGGGCCGCCGCTTCCAGCAGACCTCCGGCATGGTGATGGCCAAGGGTGTGGAGGACACCGCGTTCTTCCGCTACACCCGGCTCGGCACCCTCACCGAGGTCGGCGCGGACCCCACCGAGTTCGCGCTGTCCGCCGACGAGTTCCACGCCCGGATGGCACGCCGCCAGGCGGGCCAGCCGCTGTCGATGACCACGCTCAGCACCCACGACACAAAGCGCAGCGAGGACACCCGGGCCCGGATCTCCGTGCTTGCGGAGCTGGCCCCGGAATGGACGGCCTCGCTGCGCCGGCTGCAGGAGCTGGCGCCCCTGCCCGACGGCCCGCTGGCCAACCTGCTGTGGCAGGCCGTGGCCGGGGTCTGGCCCGCGGACCGGGAACGCCTCCAGTCCTACGCCCAGAAGGCGGCCCGAGAGGCCGGCAATTCGACGAACTGGCTGGACCCGGACCCGGACTTCGAAGCGAAACTTGCAGCCGCCGTCGACGCTGCGTTCGACAACGCCCAGGTGCGCGCCGAACTCGATTCGCTGGTGGACCTGCTGGAACCCTACGGCTCCGCCAACGCGCTCTCCGCCAAACTGGTCCAGCTCACCATGCCGGGCGTGCCGGACGTCTACCAGGGCACCGAGTTCTGGGACCGGTCGCTGACCGACCCTGATAACCGGCGGCCGTTCGACTTCGGGGCGCGGCGCGCCGCCCTCAAAGCGATCGACGCCGGTGAGCGGCCGGCGTCGTACCGGGAGGACGCGGCGAAGCTGCTCGTGACCTCGCGGGCGCTGCGGCTGCGCCGGGACCGGCCGGAGCTGTTCGCCGGCTACGCCCCGGTTGCTGCCACCGGAGCCGCCGCCGAACACCTGGTCGCCTTCGACCGCGGCGCCGGCACGCCCGGGGCCCTCACCCTGGCCACAAGGCTGCCCCGCGGCCTCGAACAACGCGGAGGCTGGCAGGACACCGCCATCGGCCTCACCGTCGCCATGACGGACCAGCTCAGCGGCAGGTCCTTCGGGCCGGGCACGACGGACGTGGCGGAGATCCTCCGCGACTACCCGGTGGCCCTGCTGGTGCCGGGCGCCTGAACGCACGAACTGACGAACCAACTTAGGGGAACGGCAATGACTCTGCCCGCACACGGAACCGCACGCTTCGACCTCTGGGCACCGGAAGCGCAGTACGTCACGCTGCTCGCCGACGGCCGGCACTACCCGATGGTCCGGTCCGGGTCCGCCGGCTGGTGGAGCGCGCCGGAGGCACCGGCCTCCGGCGACGTCGACTACGGCTACCTGCTCGACGGGGATTCCACCCCGCTGCCGGATCCGCGCTCACGCCGCCAGCCCGGGGGAGTGCATGCACTCTCGCGGACCTTCGACGCCGGCAGCCACGAATGGGCCGACGGGCAGTGGAAGGGCCGCGGCCTGCAGGGCGGCGTGATCTACGAGCTGCACCTGGGCACGTTCACGCCCGAGGGGACGCTGGACGCCGCGATCGGCAAGCTCGGCTATCTCGCCGACCTCGGCATCGACTTCGTCGAACTGCTGCCGGTCAACGGGTTCAACGGCACCCACAACTGGGGCTACGACGGGGTCCTCTGGTACGCCGTGCACGAGGGCTACGGCGGCCCGGCCGCCTACCAGCGCTTCGTCGACGCCGCCCACGCCGCCGGCCTGGGCGTCATCCAGGACGTCGTCTACAACCACCTCGGCCCCAGCGGCAACTACCTGCCCCGGTTCGGGCCGTACCTCAAGTCCGGGGAGGGCAACACCTGGGGCGACTCGGTCAACCTGGACGGCCCCGGCTCCGACGTCGTCCGCCGCTACATCCTCGACAACGCAGCCATGTGGCTGCGCGACTACCACGTGGACGGCTTGCGGCTCGATGCCGTGCACGCCTTCAAGGACGAGCGGGCGGTCCACCTGCTGGAGGAATTCGGGGCGCTCGCCGATGAGGTCTCCGCCGAAACCGGACGCCCTGCGACGATGATCGCCGAGTCGGACCTGAACAACCCGCGGCTGCTCTACCCGCGGGAGGTAAACGGCTACGGCCTGGCTGGGCAGTGGAGCGATGACTTCCACCACGCGGTCCACGTCAACGTCAGCGGCGAGACCACCGGCTACTACAGCGACTTCGATTCGCTCGCGGCCCTCGCCAAGGTCCTGGTGGACGGGTTCTTCCACGACGGCAGCTACTCCAGCTTCCGGGAGCGGCACCACGGCCGGCCCATCAACACCGCCCTCGTGCACCCGGCCGCCCTCGTGGTCTGCAGCCAGAACCACGACCAGATCGGCAACCGGGCTACCGGCGACCGGCTCTCCCAGAGCCTCGGCTACGGGCAGCTGGCGCTCGCAGCGGTCGCGACCCTGGCCTCGCCGTTCACCCCGATGCTGTTCATGGGTGAGGAATACGGCGCCACGACGCCCTGGCAGTTCTTCACCTCGCACCCGGAGCCCGAGCTGGGCAAGGCCACGGCGGAGGGCCGGATCAAGGAGTTCGAACGGATGGGCTGGGACCCCGCCGTCGTGCCCGACCCGCAGGACCCGGCCACGTTCACCCGCTCCAAGCTGGACTGGTCCGAAGCCGAGTCCGGGGAGCACGCGCGGCTGCTGGAGCTGTACCGGAAACTTATCGCGCTGCGCCGTGCGACCCCGGAGCTGGCCGGGCTCGGGTTCGAGGACACCGCAGTGGCGTTCAGCGAGGACGAGGGCTGGCTGCGCCTGCGCCGCGGCAGCGTGGAGGTCGCGATGAACTTCTCCATCGAACCCCGCCAGGTAGCCGTGGACGGCGGCTCGCTGCTGCTGGCCACCGAGGACGGCGTCGCGCTGTCCGCCGGCCGCGTGGAACTGCCCGGCCACAGTGCCGCCGTCGTCTCAAACTAGGACAGGATAATAGTCATGACATATGTTGCAGCAGAGAACCGATACGAGACGATGCCCTACCGCCGGGTGGGACGCAGCGGACTGAAACTGCCGGCCATTTCCCTGGGCCTCTGGCACAACTTCGGCGATGACAAGCCCTTCGAAGTGCAGCGGGCCATCCTGCGCCGCGCCTTCGACCTGGGTGTCACCCACTTCGACCTCGCCAACAACTACGGCCCGCCCTACGGCAGCGCCGAGACTAACTTCGGCCGCCACTTCAAGGACGACTTCAAGCCGTACCGCGACGAACTCATCATCTCCAGCAAGGCCGGCTACGACATGTGGCCGGGGCCCTACGGCAACTGGGGCTCCCGGAAGTACCTGCTGGCCAGCCTGGACCAGTCGCTGGGCCGGATGGGCCTGGATTACGTGGATATCTTCTACAGCCACCGCCCGGACCCCGAGACGCCGCTGGAAGAGACCATGGGCGCCCTGGACCAGGCCGTGCGCTCCGGCAAGGCGCTCTACGCCGGCATTTCGTCCTACACTCCGGAGCAGACGCTCGAGGCGGCCCGGATCCTGAAGGAACTCGGCACCCCGCTGCTGATCCACCAGCCCAGCTACTCGATGCTCAACCGCTGGACCGAGAACGGCAGCCCCAGCCTCTACGAGGCGCTGGAGCAGGTGGGTGCAGGGGCCATCGCTTTCTCGCCGCTGGCGCAGGGCATGCTTACCGACCGCTACCTCAACGGCGTCCCCAAGGATTCCCGTGCGGCGCAGGACAAGTCCCTGGACGAGGCGATGATCACCGGGGAGAAGCTGGACCGCGTGCGCGGGCTCAACCGGATTGCCGAGGGCCGGGGCCAGACCCTCGCGCAGCTGGCGATCGCCTGGATCCTGCGCGAGCAGGGCAAGGGCACCTCGGTGACGTCCGCCCTGGTCGGCGCATCCAGCGTCCGGCAGCTGGAGGACACCCTGGCCGCGATCAACAACCTGGACTTCACGGCCGACGAGCTGGACGCGATCGACGAGTTCGCCGTCGAGTCCGACATCAACCTCTGGGCCCAGAAATAAGCCCCGGCGGCGCCGTTCCGCGGCGCCGCCGGCTGACGTAACAGATTCGGTGCCGTGGCCGGGAACAACTTGAGTCCCGGCGCCGTTGACTAGAATGCAAGAGTGCCGCATGGCGTTGTGCCCGTTTGCCGCCGTCGTACATCAGAGTATGGCCGCGCCGGGCACGTGAAGTTTGTTCTCAAAGGGAGTTTCGTGTCTTCAAATCCGATTCGTGTTGCAATCGTCGGCGTGGGTAACTGTGCCACTTCGCTGGTCCAAGGTGTCCAGTACTACAAGGATGCCGACCCCCAGGCCACGATTCCGGGTCTGATGCACGTGCAGTTCGGCAAGTACCACGTCAACGACGTGCAGTTCGTCGCAGCATTCGATGTCGACGGCAAGAAGGTGGGCCAGGACCTCTCCGCCGCCATCCTCGCCAGCGAAAACAACACCATCAAGATCGCCGACGTCCCGCCGACCGGCGTCACCGTTCAGCGCGGCCCGACCCTCGACGGCCTGGGCAAGTACTACCTCGAGACCATTGAGCAGTCCCCGGAGGAGCCGGTCGACGTCGTCCAGGCCCTCAAGGACGCCAAGGTCGACGTGATGGTCTGCTACCTGCCGGTCGGATCCCAGGAAGCCGCCGAGTACTACGCCCAGTGCGCGATCGACGCCGGCGTGGCCTTCGTCAACGCGCTGCCGGTGTTCATCGCCGGGACCAAGGAGTGGGCGGACAAGTTCACCGCCGCCGGCGTGCCGATCGTGGGCGACGACATCAAGAGCCAGATCGGTGCCACCATCACGCACCGCGTTATGGCCAAGCTCTTCGAAGACCGCGGCGTCACCCTGGACCGCACGTACCAGCTGAACGTCGGCGGCAA
This sequence comes from Arthrobacter sp. 05L428, assembly GCF_056397665.1. Classification (NCBI taxonomy): domain Bacteria; kingdom Bacillati; phylum Actinomycetota; class Actinomycetes; order Micrococcales; family Micrococcaceae; genus Arthrobacter; species Arthrobacter sp. 05L428. The sequence continues at coordinate 407,013 of NZ_JBFTNW010000001.1, forward strand.
CATGGACTTCAAGAACATGCTGGAGCGCGACCGCCTCGAGTCCAAGAAGATCTCCAAGACCCAGGCCGTCACGTCCAACGTGGAAGCCGAGCTCGCCGCCAAGGACGTGCACATCGGCCCGTCGGACTACGTCCAGTGGCTCGATGACCGCAAGTGGGCCTTCGTACGCCTCGAGGGCCGCAACTTCGGTGACGCCCCGGTCTCGCTCGAATACAAGCTGGAGGTCTGGGACTCGCCCAACTCCGCCGGCGTGATCATCGATGCCGTCCGCGCCGCCAAGATCGGCCTGGACCGCGGCATCGGCGGCCCGCTGCTCTCGGCGTCGAGCTACTTCATGAAGTCCCCGCCGGAGCAGTTCAACGACGACCTCGCCCGCGAAAAGGTCGAGGCCTTCATCCGCGGCGACCTGGAGCGTTAAGCCCCGCACCGTACACCGCAACGCGGGGTCACTTACAGCCCATCATCCCCCTTGGGATGGGCCGTAAGTGACCCCGCGTTGCTGTTTAAAACAGGCCGACGGGGTTGCCGTTGGCGTCCACGTCCATCCGCATGGCCGCCGGGACCTTGGGCAGTCCGGGCATGGTCATCACCGCACCCGTGAGCGCCACGATGAAGCCCGCGCCGGTCTTGGGGATCAGGTCCCGGACGTGGACGGTGAAGCCCTTCGGGGCGCCGAGCTTGGTGGCGTCGTCGCTGAAGGAGTACTGCGTCTTCGCCATGCAGACCGGCATCCCGGACCAGCCGTTCTTGTCGATCTCCGCGAGCCGCTTGAGCGCCGGGACGGAGAAGTCGACGCCGTCGGCCCCGTAGATTTCCTGCACGATGGTGCGGATCTTGTCCTCCACCGACATCGCCAGCGGGTACAGGTGGCGGAAGCCGTGCGGGGCGTCGATGGCGGCGGCAACCTTCGCGGCAAGCTCGTCGCCGCCGTCGCCCCCTCCGCCGCGGCCCCAGACGTCGGCCACGGCCGCCTGAACACCCTCCGCGGCGCACCAGTCCAGCAGCCAGTCGAGCTCCTCCCGGCTGTCGGTGCCGAACTTGTTGATCGCCACCACCGGGGTGATGCCGAACTTCTCCACGTTGCGCACGTGCCGCTGCAGGTTGGCGACGCCGGCGGCCAGCGCCTCGACGTTGGGCTCCTTGAGCTGGTCCTTGGCGACGCCGCCGTGCATCTTGAGCGCGCGGATGGTGGCCACCAGCACGACGGCGGACGGGGCGACGTCGGCCATCCTCGCCTTGATGTCCATGTACTTCTCGGCACCCAGGTCGGCGCCGAAGCCGGCCTCGGTGATGACGACGTCGGCCAGGGAACGCGCCGTCTGGGTGGCGATCAGCGAGTTGCAGCCGTGCGCGATGTTGGCGAAGGGCCCGCCGTGCACCAGGGCCGGGGTGCCCGCGATGGTCTGCACCAGGTTCGGTTTGATCGCGTCCTTGAGCAGCATGGTCAGGGCACCCTGGACGCCGAGGTCCGCGACCGTGACCGGCTCGCGGTCGTAGGTGTAGCCGAAGGTGATCCGGCCCAGCCGGGCGCGCAGGTCGTCCAGGTCCGTGGCCAGGCAGAACACGGCCATGATCTCCGAGGCGACCGTGATGTCGAAGCCGTCCTGCCGCGGCACGCCCTGGGTGGGACCGCCCAGGCCGATCACGACCTCGCGCAGCGCCCGGTCGTTCATGTCCAGCACCCGCTTGAACGTCATCCGGCGCGGATCGATGTTCAGCGCGTTGCCCTGGTAGATGTGGTTGTCCACCAGAGCCATCAGGGCGTTGTTCGCCGAGGTGATCGCGTGGAAGTCGCCGGTGAAGTGCAGGTTGATCTCGTCCATCGGCAGGACCTGGGAGTAGCCGCCGCCGGTCGCGCCGCCCTTCATGCCCAGGATCGGCCCCAGCGAAGGCTCGCGCAGGGCGATCATCACCCGGTGCCCGGCGCGGGCCAGGGAGTCGGCGAGGCCCACGGTGGTGGTGGATTTCCCCTCGCCGGCCGGCGTGGGGGACATCGCCGAGACCAGCACCACCTTGCCCGGCGCGTGCGCACCGTCCCGGGCCAGCTTGGCCGGATCGATCTTCGCCTTGTAGCGGCCGTAGAATTCCAGCGCCTCCGGGTTGATCCCGGCCGCGGCAGCCACGTCCTCGATCGGCCGCATGGTGGCCCGCTGCGCAATCTCCAGGTCGCTCAGGACCGGCGCTGCGGCCGGCGTACCCGGTGCCGCCGTCCCGGCCGGCGCTTCGGTAGCTGCTGCGGTTTCCGTGGTGTTCTCAGACATCGTTGCCCTTCAGCTCGTGGCTTCGGGTCGCTCCGGCCGGCGGTTCCGGCCAGGCGCCCGGTGTGGTTCCCTCAGGGCGTGTGGCCCACCGGGATGCTCCGTGTTCCAAAATACTGGAGCAATGCGGACTGGTAGCTCTCCAGCGTAATCGCGGCGGTGCGCTGCCAGCCGAAGCCCTGGGCGTGCACCGACGCCGCGCGGCCCATGTCCTCCCGGGTGGCCGGGTCGTCGTGCAGTGCCTCCAGGGCATCGGCCCAGTCCGCGGCCTTGTGCCCTTCCACCAGCAGCCCGGTCCGGCCGTCGAAGATCGCCCGCGACAGCCCGCCCACCTTCGTGGCGACCACGGGCGTTCCGCAGGCCTGGGCCTCCAGCGCGACGAGGCCGAACGACTCGCTGTAAGAAGGCATCACCACGACGTCGGCCGAACGGTACCAGCCTGCCAGCTTGGGCGCGCTGACCGGCGGATGGTGCGTGACGACGTCGTCCATCCCGGCGGCGGTAATCAGGGCCTTGAGGTCGAAGTCCTTCGCACCGCTCACCGCACCGAGGATGGTCAGCTGCAGGTCGATGTCCGGGCGGCGCGCACGCAGCAGCGCGGCCGCCTTGATCAGGATCTGCGGGCCCTTGAGCCGCTGGATCCGCCCGGCGAAGAGCAGGTGGAAGCGGCCCGGCGGGACCCCGTGCTGGCTGCGGGCACGGCTCCGGAAGGCGGGCGTGAAGACGGAGAGGTCCACGCCCGGGGGCGCCACGTCGATCCGGTCGGGGTCGGCGGCGTAATGCGAAACCAGCTCGGCGGCCTCGGCGCCGGTGTTGGCGATCAGCCGGGTCGCGCCGTCGACGATCCGGTGTTCACCATCCTCGCGCCGGCGCGGCTCGGGCTGCTCGCCGGATTCCAGCAGCAGGTTCTTGACCTTGGCCATGGTGTGCATGGTGTGCACCAGCGGCACCCCCCACAGCTCCGAGAGTTCGAGGCCCGCGACGCCGGAAACCCAGTAGTGCGAATGGATGACGTCGTAGCGGCCATGCGGCTGCAGCTGCTTGATCCGGTCGATTTCGGCCACCATGCTGTGCAGCAGCGCCGGCAGTTCCTCCTTGGGAAGTTTCCGCGGCGGCCCGGCGAGCACGTTGTGCACGCAGACTCCCGGGGTGGGGTGTTCGACGGCGGCCTGGCCGGCCGCGTTGGACCGCGTGAAAATCTCCACCTCGACGCCGGTCTCCGCGAGGGCGGCGGCGAGGGCCCGGATGTACACGTTCATGCCGCCGGCGTCCCCGGACCCGGGCTGCTCCATCGGCGAGGTGTGCAGGGAGAGGAAGGCGACACGGCGGACCAGCGGCATCCTCTTCCTTCCCTTCGCGTGACGTGGATTCGGTAAAACATTACTCCTGAACGCCGGGCCGGTTCGCGGGCGGCTGCCTGCTGCTAGCGTGGCGGCTGTGAGCGCAAACGCAAAAGACCGGCCGGCCACGGCGTCGTGGGAGATCCGCGAGGCCACCGCGCAGGACTGGGCCGCCATCTGGGAGATCCTGGAGCCTGTGATCCGTGCCGGGGAGACGTTTACCTGGGACCGCGACACCACGGAGGACCAGGCCCGCGCCAAGTGGTTCAAAACCGTCCCGGGCAGGACCTTCGTCGCCGTCGGAACTGGCCGGTTCGACGGCGTCGTACTGGGCGCCGGCGAGCTGCACGCGAACCAGGGCGGCGGCGGCAGCCACGTCGCCAACGCCGGCTACATGGTCCGCGCCGGTTACGGCGGCCAGGGAGTGGCCCGGGCGTTGTGCGCCTACTCGCTGGACGCCGCCCGCGCCGCGGGCTTCCGCGCCATGCAGTTCAACGCCGTGGTGGAAAGCAACGTCCCGGCCGTCGCCGCCTGGCAAGCCATGGGCTTCGAGATCCTCGCCACCATCCCGGAAGCCTTCCGGCACCCGCAGCTGGGCTACGTGGGACTCCACGTGATGTACCGCAAGCTATAGCTGCCTTCGCCGGATTCAACCCAAGACATTTTCTGCCGGCCCGAATAGGCTGGCCCTCTGGGGGCCGAGCGAGGGAGGCCTGAATGCCCGGAAGTGGCGATCCGCAACTGCCGCACCAGGAACGGCGCAGCCCTGAACGGGGTGCACGACGGCGCCGCTTGCCTGGGTGGGTTCCGGCCGTCCTGCTGCTGGTGGTTCCGTTGCTGGTCATGGCCGGGTGCACGCTGGCCCGGAACAACGACAGAAGCTCCTCGGCGGAGAATTCGCGGGGCTTCGTCACCGCCTCGGGCCGCGGCCTCGTCCTCAACGGCGAGCCCACCCGGCTGAAAGCGGTGAATTTCTCCAACTTCTACCATCGAAACCTGAACGGGGCCGAGCTTCCTAATTCGCAGCACCATGCGGGGGACGACTTCGCCCGGGCGAAAGAAATTGGCTTCAACAGCATCCGCTTCGCCTTCGACGGGGACTGGTATGTCGACTCCCCGCAGGTCTTCTGGCAGTGGCTGGACCAAAACGTGGCCTGGGCGCGGGAACACGGGATGCGCCTGATCCTGGATCTGCACACCCCGATCGGCGGATTCTGGCTGGACCCCACCAGCGACGCCGTCAGTTTCGACATCTGGTCCAACCCCCGGCTGCAGCAGCAGAACGCGGACCTGTGGCGCGATATCGCAGCCCGTTACAAGGATGAAACAGCCATCGCAGCCTACGACCTGCTCAATGAGCCGGTGACGACTGACGCGACCGGGGAACAATGGAAAGTGCTGGCCCGGCAGTTGGTCGCCGCAGTCCGGTCCGAGGACCAGAACCACCTTCTGGTTGTGGGCGGGATCTATGGGGTCAACGGCAGCTACGGCATCTCCGGGGTCGACCAGCATTTCCTTGTTGATGACGACAACGTGGTTTACGACTTCCACTTCTACGAGCCCATCAAATACACCCACCAGTATGCGTCCTGGGTCGAGGGCCCGGTTCAGGACGGCGGCCGCTATCCCGACCCCGACACCATTCTCCCGACCGGTCAGCGGGTCCTGCTGCCGGAAAGCCGCATCGCAACCAAGTCCTTGCCGCCCGGCACCTCAGGCTGGGCGGCGTATGACAGCGGCATCGTAACTATCGAGGACAGCAGCGCGGTGGCGGCTGCACCCATGGTCACTGCGCAGGGCGGCATGCGCGGAACGGCCGGCTTCGATGCAATCAGGGTGACCGAATACGGCCCCGACGGGACCGAACTCCGGCAAGTCATCAACGATCCCCTGGACCGCGACTCGACGTTGGACTGGCATCAATGGCAGTACGGGGACACGGCGGCGCCGCCGAAGTTCGCGCGGGAGAAGACCGGGCACCAGGACAGCGGCAGCCTCTCCATCAGCAATGCCGTCGACGCCACGGCAATCGCAGGGTGGAGCAACGACGCCCACCTGTTCAAGGTCGTGCCGGGTAACAAGTACCGCATCCAGGGCCACATGCGGGGGCAGAGCATTGCGGCCTCGGCCGGTTCGGCACCCCGGATCGGGCTCCAGCTCGACGTCTACGCACAGTCGCCCGGAACACCCGGAAACGGCTTCCTGGCACGCGACAAAGGCTATTTGGCACATGAGTTGGGGAAGCGACTCAAGTTCGGCATCGATAACAACGTGCCGATGTCGGTCATGGAGTTCGGCCTGGTCCGGCAAGCATTTGAGATGGAGGGCAAGGGCGGCAGCCAGTGGGTCACCGACATGCTTGATCTCCTGGCGGAGAACGAGCTCAGCTTCGCGTACTGGGAATACCACGGGACCCAGATGGGGCTCTACCTCAGCGGCACCGGCCAGCCGGGCGAACCCAACAAGGCGCTACAGGAGACCCTCGCCCGCGGACTGCGTTGAGCGGACTGCGCTGAGTGGCCCGCGTTGAGCGGCCCGCGTTGAGCGGCGGACTCGGCTAGGAGTCACCGGAACTGCGGACGTCGCTGCGCCAGAGCTGCAACAGGCCCGGGAACGCTGCCTCGTAACCGGCGAGCAGCTTCGCCGCGAGCTCGTCCGAGTCGACCAGCGGATGCCGGGCGAACGCGGCGAGGGCGGCCCCGCGCCGCAGGCTGCCGGGACCCGGCCCGGTGGCCTGGACCACGAGCCGTTCCACCTCCTTGATCCGCAGCATCAGCGCGAGCTGCGCTTCCGACGGGCGGTCCTGTGGGAGCGGCACCACTCCGTCGGCGTCCACCCGGCAGGGGACCTCCACGACGGCGTCCGCCGGCAGCCCCGGGATCGCGGCAGTCCGTGCACCGTCCGGGCCGGGTAGCGCGTTGGGGGTATTCAGCACCAGTTCGGCCCCGCCGCCACCGGAGAGGGCGCGCATCACCGCCAGCGCGACGCGCTCATAGCCGCCGCCGGCCAGGTCCTCCTCGTCCCGGTGCTCGCCAGCGGTTCGGGCCTCGGCCAGGTAGCCCTCCTCGCGGGACCGGCGGGCGGCATCCCAGAGCCCGTAGGCCTCCGCACCGGCGGACGCGAGCCGCGGATACAGCTCGGACTGCTGCCGGTGGATGGACTCGCCGCGGGTCTGGGCAGCGGCCCGCATGGCGGCCAGGGCGCGGGCGGTCTCGTAGTAGTAGAACAGGTACTCGTTCGGCAGGCAGCCGAGGCCGGCCAGAAAGGGTTGGGGGAAGAGCCGGCCCTCCTCGAAACCTGCCAGGGTCCCGGCGTCGGCGAGCAGGGCGGGGAGGACATCCCTGCCGCCGGACTCCAGCCGGTACAGCCAGCCCAGGTGGTTGAGCCCGTAGTAGCCGACGCCGTCGAGCCTGCCCTCGGGCAGCACGACGCCGGCGGCCCGCGCCGCGCGGTGCACCAGTCCGCCGGCCGAATCGCAGATACCCACCACCCGGCGGCCCAGCACCGGGACCAGGGCCTCGGTCACCATGCCAGCCGGATTCGTGAAGTTGACCAGCCACGCCCCGGGGCAGAAACGTTTCATCGCCTGCGCCAGGGCCAACATCGGCGGGATGGTGCGCAGGGCGTAGGAGATGCCGCCGGCGCCGGTGGTCTCCTGGCCCAACACGCCCAGCTCCTGCGCCACGCGCTCGTCGGCCGTGCGGCCGGCCGTGCCGCCGGGCCGGATGGCGGCGAAAACCATGTCCGTGCCGGACAGGGCCTCGGCCAGCGACGTGGTGGTGCGGACCGGCGGCCCGCCGCCTTGTTCCCTGCCCGGCAGGGAGGCCAGCACCGCTTCGATGGCGGCCAGCCGGCCGGCGTCGACGTCGTACAGCACCAGCTCCCGGACCAGCCCGGCAAAGGGACCGGCGGAGAGCGCCCGGTAGACCAGCGGCACCCGGAATCCGCCGCCGCCAGCAATCATGAGCCGCATGGCTGCAGTCTATTCCGCGCCGCGCTGATGGGCCCGGAACGTCGTCTTTCGCCGGCTACCTGGACGGCGTAGTGTGCCGTGTATGGACGCGATTCCAGCGCCGCGCTTCGACCCGCTCGCCGCCGTCCGTACCCCGGCGGCGGGAAGCTTCGACGTGCTCCTGACCGGCACCGTGTTCCAGGACATCATCTTCACCGGGCTGCCGCACGCACCCCGGCCCGGCACGGAAATCTGGAGCGACGGGATGGGCAGCTGTCCCGGCGGGGTGGCGAACCAGGCCATCGCCGCGGCACGGCTGGGGCTGAGGACCGGGCTGGCCGCCGCGTTTGGCGACGACGGCTACGGCGACTACAACTGGAAGATCCTCGACCGGCAGGAACACGTGGACCTGTCGCTGTCGCGGCGCGTTCCCGGCTGGCACTCGCCGGTCACCGTGTCGCTGAGTGTCGAGAAGGACCGGTCCATGGTGACCCACGGCCACCCGGCGCCGGTAACCTCAAGCGAACTGATCGGCTGCCCGCCGCCCGCGCTCGCCGCCGTCGCCGAGCTAGGCGAGGAGCTGGAACCGTGGGCCGTCGACGCGCACCGGGCCGGTGTGCGTCTCTTCGGCGACGTCGGCTGGGATCCCACCGGGACGTGGGCGCAGGCGCGACTGGACAACCTGAAATACTTCCACGCCTTCATGCCGAACCAGCAGGAGGCCATGGCGTTCACCGGCAAGGACAACCCGTGGGCCGCGCTCTACGCGCTCGCGGACAGGGTCCCAGTGGCCGTGGTGACCCTGGGGCCGCAGGGATCCATGGCGGTGGACTCCGAGACCGGTGAGGAGGAGTGGGTGCCGTCGCTGCCCGTGGCGGCCTTCGACCCCACCGGGGCCGGGGACTGCTTCGGGGCCGCGTTCATCGTCGGCTGCCTGGCCGGCTGGCCGCTGGGGGACCGGCTCCGGTTCGCCAACCTGTGCGCGGCCCTGGCCGTGCAGCAGGTGGGCGGCTCGCTGGCCGCTCCCGGCTGGGGCGACCTCGCCGACTGGTGGCAGCGGGCCAATGCCCGCAAGGAGCGGCAGGGCAGTCAATGGCTGCGCCGCTACCGTTTCCTGGAAGAAATCGTCCGCGACGTGCCGCCGGAGGCGCAGCGGCGGGCGACGGCGACGATTGCGCACCTCTCCGACGCGTAGCCCTTGGGGTGGCGGGCGGCTGGGGAGCGGGTGCGGGCTGCGGGCCGAGGACTGCAGGCCGAGGGACATGCCCTGCGCGCGGGCTGTGGACTGGACATATTCCGCATATGCCCACTCGTGGCTGCGAGGGGTGGGCATGTCCCGAAGCCAGGAATGGATCCGTGAATGGTTCGGGGGCGCCGCGCGGTGCGGGACATGGGACATGCCCCGCGCCCGGGCCGTGGACTGGACATATTCCGCATATGCCCGCCCTTGGCTGCGGGGAGTGGGCATGTCCCGACGCCAGGAATGGATCCGTGAATGGTTCGGGGGCGCCGCGCGGTGCGGGACATGGGACATGCCCCGCGCCCGGGCCGTGGACTGGACATATTCCGCATATGCCCACTCGTAGCTGCGAGGAGTGGGCATGTCCCGACGCCAGGAATGGATCCGTGAATGGTTTGGGATGCCGCGGGGTGCGGGCCGAGGGACATGCCCTGCGCCCGGGCCGTGGACTGGACATAGTCCGCATATGCCCAGTCGCGGCTGCGAGGAGTGGGCATGTCCCGAAGCCAAGGATGGGCATGTCCCAAAGTGCGGGGCGCCAGCGGAATTCAGCAGGATCTGCGGCCACCCGTAGAATCGTAAAGTGATATACCCAGCAGCAACAGGTGATTTCCGGCCGGTGGCGGAAGCAGGTCCGGACCACGTCGAGGAGCGCTCGGCCGTCATCGACCTCAAGGCGATACGGCACAACGTCCGGCGGCTGGCCAAGGTGGCTTCGCCGGCGAAGGTGATGGCCGTCGTCAAGGCCGACGCCTACGGCCACGGGGCCATCCCGGTGGCCCGCGCCGCGCTCAGCGCCGGGGCCAGTTGGCTAGGCGTCGCGCATATCTCCGAGGCGCTTGCCCTGCGCGCCGCCGGGATCGAGGCCCCCCTGCTGGCCTGGCTGCACACCCCCGAGAGCAACTTTGCCGCCGCCGTCGCTGCCGGGATCGACATCGGCTGCTCCGGCTGGGAACTGGGCCGGATCGTGACCGCAGCCCGCGAGCAGGAACGCCCAGCCAGGATTCACCTGAAGGTGGACACCGGGCTCGGCCGCAACGGCGCCACCCTGGAGTCCTGGGACACCCTGCTCGGCGAAGCGATGGACTACCAGGACCAGGGCCTGCTGCGGGTGGTGGGCATCTTCTCCCACCTTGCCGTGGCCGACGAACCCGAGCGCCCCGAAACCGACGAGCAACTTGCCGCCTTCCGCGATGTCCTGGCGATGGCCCAGGACGCCGGCGTCGATCCCGAGGTGCGCCACCTCGCGAACACCCCGGCGACGCTGTCCCGCCCGGACACGCACTTCGACCTCGTCCGGGTGGGCCTCGGCATCTACGGGCTCTCACCGTTCGAGGGCCAGAGTTCCGCGGAGGTCGGGCTGCGCCCGGCAATGACGGTGCGCACCGTCGTCTCGCACTGCAAGGACGTGCCCGCCGGCCAGGGTGTCTCCTACGGACTGAACTACCGCACCGGGGGCGCCAGCACGCTGGGCCTCGTCCCGCTGGGATACGCCGACGGCGTTCCGCGCGTCGCCACCGGAGGTCCGATCAGGGTGGCCGGAATCAGCTACCCCGTGGTGGGCCGCATCGCGATGGACCAGATGGTGATCGACCTCGGCCCGCTCCACGTCTCCGCCGGCGGTCCCAGCCTGCTGGGTGCCGAAGCCGTGATGTTCGGAGACGGTGCCGACGGCGGTCCCACCGCCGAGGACTGGGCCAGGGCAGCCGGCACCAACAACTACGAGATCGTCACCCGCATCAGCCCGCGGGTGCCGCGCCGCTACATCAACGAAGAGCCCGCACCCGGCGACGGGGCCGCGCAGTGAGCCACCCGGCCTGGCAGCGGACCCTGGAAGTGGGGACCGCGGAGCAGACACATGCCCTCGCGGCCGGCCTTGGCGCCGAGTTGCAGGCGGGCGACCTGCTAGTGCTCAGCGGCGAGCTTGGCGCCGGGAAGACCACCTTCACGCAGGGGCTCGGCGAGGGCCTTGGCGTCCGCGCCGGAATCATCTCTCCCACGTTCGTGCTGGTGCGGATCCACCCCAACCTTCCGGACGGACCCCGTCCCGGCGGCCCGGACCTGGTCCACGTCGACGCGTACCGGCTCGCCTCTGCTTCCGAAATCGACGACATCGACCTGGAAAACACCATGGACAGTGCAGTGACCGTCGTGGAGTGGGGCCGCGGCCGGGTGGAGCACCTAAGCGAGAGCCGGCTGGAGGTTGAGCTGCAACGCCGGCTGGGTGGCGCCCAGCCCAGCGGCACAGCCCCGTCCGGCCCCGCACAGCTCGGCACCGACGTGCTGGATTTCGACACCGACGACGCCGACGAGCCCAGGACCGTGGTCTTCCGCGGCTTTGGGCCGCGCTGGGCCGAACCGCCCGCCGCCCTTGCCGGAATCCCTGACCTGCCCGCGACCACGGAAACGGACTGAAGATGCTGATCCTCGCCATCGATACCTCGGCCGTTGCCAGCGCGGCGCTCGTTTCCGATGATTCCCTGGAATCTGTCGTCGGCAGCTTCGCCACCGCGGACACCCGCAGCCATGCCGAGGTGTTGGCCCCGGGCATCAAGCAGCTGCTCGCCGCCGCGGGTCTCAGCGGCGCCGACGTCGACGTCATTGTCACCGGGGTGGGACCGGGTCCGTTCACGGGCCTCCGCTCCGGCATCGTCACCGCCCGCAGCCTGGCTTTCGTCTGGCAAAAGCCCCTCTACGGGCTCATGAGCCTGGATGCCATTGCCCTGGAGGTAGCGGAGTCCACGGAAGCGGCCCCGGAGTTCATTGTGGCCACCGACGCGCGGCGCAAGGAGGTCTACTGGGCCCGCTACGCGCTGGCCGGGAGCCAGCTGCCGCAGCTGCTGGACGGGCCGCATGTGGGCTTCGCCGCCGATCTGCCGGACCTTCCGGTCTACGGCGCGGGCGCGGGCCTGTACCCGGACGTCCTCAATGCCGTCCCCGAGTTCGCCGCGCGGCAGCCCGAGGCGCTTTCGCTGGGCCAGTTCGCGCTGGCGCGGCTCGCCGCCGGCGAGCAGCTCCTGGACACCACCCCGTTGTACCTGCGGGAATCGGACGCGCAGGTCCCGGGCCCGCGGAAGCGCGCCCTGTGAACGCCCCGGATACGCCGCGCGGACCGTCCCCGGCAGGTGTGAGCCTCAGGGACATGGCCTCCGCGGACATCCCCGCGGTGCACGAGCTGGAGCGCCGGCTGTTCCCGGTGGACGCCTGGCCCCTGCAGATGTTTGTCGACGAGCTCGCCCAGACCGAGACCCGACGCTACATCGTTGCCGAGTCCGGCGGCTCAATCGTCGGGTACGCGGGGCTGATGTGCATCGAACCCATCGCGGACGTGCAGACCATCGCGGTTGTGCCCGAACAGGAGGGCCGTGGCATCGGTTCGGCGCTGCTGACCGAGCTCATCCGGGAAAGCCGGCGGCGGCATGCGGCCGATGTGCTGCTGGAGGTGCGCGCGGACAACCCCCGCGCCCAGCAGCTCTACCGGCGCTTCGGCTTCGAGCAGATCCATGTCCGGCCGCGCTACTACCGCGACGGCGTCGACGCGCTCATCATGCGCCTCGAGCTGCACGCGACGGAACAGCCAGCGCCCGGCAACACCACGGACCACACACAGCCAAGGGGAACAGGCCAAGAATGAACCACCACCCACGCAGCTCCGCCCCGCTGGTGCTTGGGATCGAGTCCTCCTGCGACGAGACCGGCGTCGGCATCGTCCGCGGCACCCGCCTGCTCGCCAACACCGTCTCGTCCTCCATGGAGGAGCACGTGCGCTTCGGCGGGGTCATCCCCGAGATCGCCTCCCGCGCGCACCTCGACGCCTTCGTCCCCACCCTCCGGGAAGCGCTCGCCGCAGCGGAAGTGACGCTGGACGATATCGACGCCATCGCTGTCACCTCCGGCCCGGGACTGGCCGGAGCCCTGATGGTGGGCGTCTGCGCAGCCAAGGCCCTCGCCGTCGCCACCGGCAAGCCGCTGTACGCGATCAACCACCTCGTGGCGCATGTGGGCGTCGGACTGCTCGAGCCCGGCGGCGGCGCGCCGGAGGACGGCGGCTCGGACGACAGCGGGCAGGCGGCCGGCTCCGGGACCGCCCTGCCGGAGAACCTCGGCGCGCTCCTGGTCTCCGGCGGCCACACCGAGATCCTCCGGATCCGCAGCATCACGGACGACGTCGAGCTGCTGGGCTCCACGATCGACGACGCCGCCGGCGAGGCGTACGACAAGGTGGCCCGGCTGCTGGGGCTCGGCTACCCGGGCGGGCCGGCCATCGACAAGCTGGCACGCACCGGCAATGCGAAGGCGATCCGTTTCCCCCGCGGTCTTACCCAGCCCAAGTACATGGGGACCGCCGAAGAACCCGGCCCGCACCGCTACGACTGGTCCTTCAGCGGACTCAAGACCGCCGTCGCCCGCTGCGTGGAGCAGTTTGAGTCGCGCGGCGAAGCGGTGCCGGTGGCGGACATCGCGGCCGCCTTCCAGGAGGCCGTGGTGGACGTGATCACCTCCAAGGCGGTGCTCGCCTGCCGCGAAAACGGCATCACCGAACTGCTGCTGGGCGGGGGAGTGGCGGCGAACTCGCGGTTGCGCCAGCTCACGGAGCAGCGGTGCACGGCGGCCGGAATCCGGCTGACCGTCCCGCCGCTCTCGCTGTGCACGGACAACGGGGCCATGGTGGCCGCGCTCGGGGCGCAGCTGGTGATGTCCGGAATAGTGCCGAGCGGGCTCGGCTTCGCGCCGGACTCGTCGATGCCGGTGACGAGCGTATCCGCCTAGGAGACGGCCCAGGAATCTAGGCTTCGGGCCCCTTGCGCATCTGCTCGACCAGATCCAGGACGACGGCGCGCAGGTCCCCGCCGTGCTCCGCGGCGACGCGGCGCTGCCGCTGGTAGCCGGCCCCGCGCTCGATAATCTTCTCGACGTCGGCCAGCTCCGCGCTGCAGCCGAGCTTTGCAGCCACGGGCTCGAGCCGGGCCAGCGTCTCCCGCAGGTGCTCGGTGACGAGCTGCTCGTTGCCGTCGGCGTCGAGGATGATAATTGCGTCCAGACCGTAGCGGGCCGCGCGCCACTTGTTTTCCTGGACATGCCAGGGCGGCATGGTCGGGATGGTGCCGCCGTTGTCCAGGATGGTGGAGAACTCGTCCACGAGGCACTGGGTCAGGGCGGCGATGGCCCCCACCTCCTCAAGCGTGGCCAGGCCGTCGCAGATGCGCATCTCGATGGTGCCGAGGTTGGGTACCGGCCGGATGTCCCAGCGGATCTCGGAGAGGGTGTCGATCACCCCGGTGGTGAACATGTCCTGGACGTAGGACTCGTATTCTTCCCAGCTGGAGAACTGGAACGGCAGTCCCGCCGTCGGCAACTGCTGGAACATCAGCGCGCGTTGCGAGGCGTAGCCGGTGTCCTCGCCGCCCCAGAACGGGCTGGAGGCGGAAAGCGCCTGGAAGTGCGGGAAGTAATTGACGAGCCCGTCGAGTACAGGAAGTACCTTGTCGCGGCTGTCGAGGCCCACGTGCACGTGGACGCCGTAGATGACCATCTGGCGGCCCCACCACTGGGTGCGGTCGATCAGCTTGGCGTACCGCGCCTTGTCGGTGACGGGCTGGAGCTGCGGCGGGCTGAAGGGGTGGCTGCCGGCGCAGAAGACTTCGACGCCCATCGGGTCGGTGACCTCGCGCACCGCGGCGAGGGAACTGTTCAGGTCCGCCTTCGCTTCCGCCACGGTGGTGCAGATGCCCGTGACGAGCTCCACCGTGTTGAGCAGCAGCTCCTGTTTGATGTGCGGGTGTTCGTCATCCTCGTTCAGCTCGGGATGCCGGGCGGACACGCCGCGGAGCACCTCGCTGGCCACCGAGGCCAGCTCACCGGTTTCGGCGTTGACGAGCGCGAGCTCCCATTCCACACCAAGAGTTGATTGCCTGGATGAAGCGAAATCAATCTTCATGTGGTCCCTTCGCTGTTTTGTTGCCCGCCGGAGTTTGTCACCCGCCAGTGTGTGTTCGCCGCCGGTGTTCATTGGCCGCTGGTGTTCATTGGCCGCTGGTGCAGCCCGGTTGCGGCATGCAGTGGCCAGGCAGCGGTGTTCAAAGTCTAGTGCAGGGGTAGCATCCAACTGGTGGTCAAGTTACAGCTGATGCGTGAGAGTTTTCACAGAAGAAGCCTGTTCCCGGCAGCCGCGGCGGTTCTGCCAGGGCTCTCCCTGGTATCCACAGGCTGCACCGGCCCCGTCGGGCGGCAAGGGCCTGGTTCCGGCTGCCGCTGAGCCGTTGCCGTGGCGTTTCGTGGCGTTTAATGGTGCTGTGCCCATCCTGAATAAAGACATGACCCTGTGCATCTCGCTCTCGGCCCGGCCGAGCAACAACGGGACCCGCTTCCACAACCACCTGTACGAACAGCTGGGCCTGAACTGGATCTACAAGGCCTTCGCCCCCACCGACCTGGCCCAGGCCATCGCCGGCGTGCGGGGCCTGGGCATCCGCGGCTGCGCCGTGTCCATGCCATTCAAGGAAGACGTCATCGCCCTCGTGGATGTCATGGACCCGTCCGCGAAAGCCATCGACTCGGTCAACACGATCGTCAACGACGGCGGTAAGCTCACGGCCTACAACACCGACTACACGGCGATCGAGCAGCTGCTGGAACGCAACGCCGTCCCCACGGACTACACGGTGTGGCTGCTGGGCGCCGGTGGAATGGCGAAGGCCACTGCGGCGGCACTGCGCGACGCCGGATTCCGGCACGTCACGATCATCGCCCGCAACGAGGCGGCCGGCCGGGCGCTCGCCGGGCTCTACGGATTCGAATGGCGTGCAGTACTCCCGGCCCCGGATTCCGCAGAGGGCACAGCCGACCTGCTGATCAACGTGACGCCCGTCGGCATGGCTGGCGGCCCCGAGTCCGGCGCCCTGTCCTTCCCGCCGGAAGCCGTGGCGGCCGCGAAGGTGGTGTTCGATGTTGTGGCGCTGCCCGCCGAAACGCCGCTGATCAAAGCCGCGCGGGCGGCCGGCAAGCAGGTGATCACCGGCGCCGAGGTCGCCACCATCCAGGCCCTCGAACAGTTCGTGCTCTACACGGGCATCCGGCCCAGCGACGAACAGGTCCGTGCCGCCGAGGAGTTCATGCGGGCCCAGTAGCCCCGCCCCGCAAGGCCGGCCCTAGGCCGGTTCCACCGAGATGGCCACCCGCTCCTCCCCGATCCTGGTGAGGACCAGGGTGGCCGTCTTCTTGGCCGCATTCTTGGCGCTCCTGCCGCCGCCGGGGAGCAGTTGCTTGCGCAGTTCCTCCGGCGTGACCGAGGTGCCGCGCTTCTTGATGTCAAGGACGCCCACGCCGTTGTCCTTGACCCAGGACTTGAGCGCCTTGACGTTGAACGGCATCACCTCAAGGACCTTGTACGCGCGGGCATACGGGGTATCGTGCAGTTCCGGCGCGCAGATATAGGCGATGTGTTCGTCCAGCAGATGACCGCCCAGCTGGAGCGCGACGTCGGCGACCAGGCCGGCGCGGATCACGGCGCCGTCGGGCTCGTAGAGGTAGCCATCCACCGGGCCCAGCGGGGCCTCCGGCCCGGCGCCGAAGTCCTCCGAGCTGGTGAGCTCCGCGGCGCCTTGCGGGCCGAGTACCAGCGCGGCACGCCGGATTCCGGGTCGGCGGACCGCGTTGAACCACAGCGCAACTTCGGTGACGTCGCCGCCCACCGAGACCCACTGCGCCTCGCAGTCCTCCGGGACGGAGGCATGCGGCATGCCCGGGCCCATCTTCACGCCGACGGCACGGCCGGACGAGGCCAGGGATTCCACGAAGGACAGCGGGGGGGAGAAGTCCTCCGGATCCCAGAGTCGCTTGGTCCCGGAACTTGAGGTGGTGCGGCGGGCCGGGTCCAGCCAGACGCCGTCAATCCCGTCGAGCGGGACGGCGGCGGCATCGGCATGGACGACGGTGGCGTTCCGGAACGGGATCAGGTTCATCGTGGCGCAGGCGGCGGTGGTTTCGTCCAGTTCCACGGCGGTCACCTTGATGTCCAGCGAGGCCAGGGCCATTGCGTCGGCTCCCAGTCCGCAGCCCAGATCCGCCACATGGGCAATCCCGGCCTCGGCGAAGCGCTGCGCGTGCCGCGCCGCTACGGTCAGCCGGGTGGCCTGTTCCAGGCCGGCCCGGGTGAAAATCATCTGCCGGGCGAATTCACCGAACTTCGCTTCCGCCTTTGTCCGCAGGCGGGACTGGGTGAGTGCCGCGGACACCAGTTCGGGGGAATGGCCGGCCTTCCGGAGCGAGGCGTTGAGGCGGAAGGCCTCCTCCTCGCGGTACGGTCCCAGCGAGGCCAGCAGCTCCCAGCCCTCCGGATTGAGGAGCGGGGCGATCTGGTCCTGCGTAGTCTCAGCCATGCCATCAAGCGTAGTTCAGGCGGGGAACGCCCGGCGCGCCCGATAGGCTGGACGGCATGGATGGCAGGGACACAGACGACTTCGGCACGGCAGGCACCCGGGAGAACGCCGTCGGGGAGGCCCGGGACAGCCGGGGACTGGCCCGCTTCGCCCGGCCGGCGCTGATCGCCGGCGTCGTGATCGCCGTCGTGTGCGTGGCGTTGCTCGTCATTATCTTCTTACTGGACTCCTTCAATGCGACCGTCTACTCGGTCGGCGGCAAAGACGTGAAGGATGCGACCGATGAGGCGCGCGCGATCCGTGACACCTATGCCGCAGCCCGGGTGGGCGGCATCATCGCCCTCGTCCTCGGCGCGGTCGCTGCCCTCGCCGGCGGCTTTGTGCTGTACCGCGAACGCAACGCCTCCGCCCGGATCGAGGAAGACGACGACGGCCAGGACTGGGACTACGAGGACCTGGCGGGGGAGTAGGCCGCCCCAGCCTGGGCGCGGACCGAGGGACATGCCCATCCTTCGGCACCAGCACCGGACATATTGCCGATATGTCCGGTGCCGGCCGGTTGCGATGGGCATGTCCGTCACTCCGGACGGTCCCGCCGGACGTTCACCAGTGACGAACTTCTGGCACTCACCTTGACCGAGTGCTAACTACTTACATAGAGTCGTCATTAGCACTCTCCCTAGGCGGGTGCTAACACGTGAAGCATGTTCCGCCGGGCTACTGCCGGCACCGCGACGACGGTTTGTACGCCACGGATCACCGCTTCATAGTCCACAAATTTGCTGACGAAAAGGAGAGGTCCGAGTGTCGGTCTCTATTAAGCCTCTTGAGGATCGTATTGTTGTCCGCCCGCTCGAAGCCGAGCAGACCACGGCTTCCGGCCTGGTTATCCCGGACTCCGCACAGGAGAAGCCGCAGGAAGGCGAAGTTGTTGCAGTAGGCCCCGGCCGCTTTGATGACAATGGCAACCGCGTTCCCGTTGACGTTGCCGTTGGCGACGTTGTCATCTACTCCAAGTACGGCGGAACCGAAGTTAAGACCGGCGGCACCGAGTACCTCGTGCTCTCCGCCCGCGACGTTCTGGCGATCGTCGTAAAGTAACTCTCTTGGACCCCCGCGCCGCCGATCCTTCGCTTTGAACGAACGGCTGCGCGGGGTTCTGTCTTGAAAGGACAAAACCATGGCAAAGCAGCTTGCGTTTAACGACGCTGCCCGCCGGTCGCTCGAAGCCGGCATCGATAAGCTCGCCAACACGGTCAAGGTGACGCTCGGCCCGCGCGGCCGCAACGTCGTGCTGGACAAGAAGTGGGGCGCCCCCACGATCACCAACGACGGTGTGACCATCGCCCGCGAAGTAGAGCTGGACGACCCGTACGAAAACCTTGGCGCACAGCTCGCCAAGGAGGTCGCCACCAAGACCAACGACGTCGCCGGCGACGGTACCACCACCGCCACCGTCCTCGCCCAGGCCCTGGTCAAGGAAGGCCTGCGCAACGTTGCCGCCGGCGCCGCCCCGGGCCAGATCAAGCGCGGCATCGAGGTCTCCGTCGAGGCCGTGGCCGCCCGCCTGCTCGAAAACGCCCGCCCGGTCGAGGGCACCCAGGTGGCCAACGTGGCCGCGATCTCCGCACAGAGCGACGAGGTCGGCGAGCTCCTGGCCGAGGCCTTCGGCAAGGTCGGCAAGGACGGTGTGATCACCATCGAGGAGTCCTCCACCACGCAGACCGAACTGGTCCTCACCGAGGGCATGCAGTTCGACAAGGGCTACCTGTCCCCGTACTTCGTCACCGACGCGGAACGCCAGGAAGCAGTCCTCGAAGACGCCCTTATCCTGATCAACCAGGGCAAGATCTCCTCGGTCCAGGAATTCCTGCCGCTGCTGGAAAAGGCGCTGCAGAGCTCCAAGCCGCTCTTCATCATCGCCGAAGACGTCGACGGCGAGGCACTCTCCACGCTGATCGTCAACCGTATCCGCGGCACCCTGAACGTCGTGGCCGTCAAGGCTCCCGGTTTCGGAGACCGCCGCAAGGCCATGCTGCAGGACATCGCGACCCTCACCGGCGCGCAGGTTGTCTCCCCGGAACTGGGCCTCAGCCTGGACACCGTGGGCCTTGAGGTCCTGGGTACCGCCCGCCGCATCACCGTCACGAAGGACAACACCACCATCGTTGACGGCGCCGGTTCGGCCGAGGACGTCGCGGCCCGGGTTGCCCAGCTGCGCGCCGAGCTGACCCGCACCGATTCGGACTGGGACAAGGAAAAGCTGCAGGAACGCCTGGCCAAGCTGGCCGGCGGCATCGGCGTGATCAAGGTTGGCGCTGCCACCGAGGTCGAGCTGAAGGAAAAGAAGCATCGCATCGAGGACGCCGTGTCCTCCACACGCGCGGCCCTCGAAGAAGGCATCGTGGCCGGGGGCGGCTCCGCCCTCATCCACGCCCTCAAGGCGCTTGATGAGGATCCGGCTGTCCAGGCGCTCGACGGCGACGCGGCAGCTGCCGTGGGCATCGTCCGCCGGGCCCTGACCCAGCCGCTGCGCTGGATCGCCCAGAACGCCGGCTTTGACGGCTACGTCGTCGTCGCCAAGGTGGCCGAATCCGCCGTCAACCAGGGCTTCAACGCCAAGACCGGCGAATACGAGGACCTGATCGCGGCCGGTGTCATCGACCCCGTCAAGGTCACCCGCGCGGCCCTCCGCAACGCGGCCTCCATCGCGGCGCTGGTTCTCACCACCGAAACCCTCGTGGTGGAAAAGCCGGCCGACGAGGACGAGCACGCCGGACACCAGCACTAAGGTTTCCGCGCACTAGTTCCTGTGCAAAGAAGGGACCGGACCAGCGTCAGCTGGTCCGGTCCTTTTTGTTCCCCGGAGCCATGCCGTCGGGGTCCGGGCATCGTGGCCGGCGTCATCCGAAAGGGACCGACGCCGAACCGGGTTGTATAGTTGCTCTGGCTGTCTTGCGTTGTTTCTACGGGGGTTCATATGTCTGGAGCGGTAACGCTCGTCTCGCCGCGCGAAACGAGCGCCGAGCCACGTCCTGCCCGGGGGACGAAATTCAGGCCGGAAATTCAAGGACTGCGTTCGCTCGCGGTGCTCATGGTGGTCACCTACCACATCTGGTTTGGCCGGGTGTCCGGCGGCGTCGATATCTTCCTGCTGATCTCGGCGTTCCTGATGACGCTGCAGTTCGTGGGGCGCTTCGAACGGGTCTCGCGGATGGACCTAGTCAAGCATTGGCTCCACCTGTTCCGTCGACTCCTGGCCGGGGCGGCAGTCGTCATCTTAAGCGTGCTGGCGGCCAGCTACTTCTTGTTGCCCCGCACCCGTTTTCCGGACGTGGTCGAGCAAAGCTGGGCATCGCTGTTCTACGTTGAAAACCGGTTGCTGCAGTCCGAGGCTGTTGACTACTACGCGGCGGACCACGCCATGGCCAGCCCGCTCCAGCACTTCTGGTCACTCTCCATTCAAGGCCAGATTTTCATTCTGTGGCCGCTTATCTTTGCTGGCGCAGCGTTCCTCGCACGACGGTACAACCTCCGCTACCGGGCGCTGCTCAGCTACATCTTCGCCGCGATCTTCCTGGCTTCGCTGACCTTCTCGATCTACTACACGGCCACCAACCAGTCCCAGGCCTACTTCGACACCGGCGCTCGGCTCTGGGAGTTTGCGCTGGGCACGCTGCTGGCACTCTTCCTGCCCGGACTGAGCCTGCTGTCCCGGCCGGTCCGCGTCGTCCTCGGCTGGATCGGCGTCGTGGCCATGATCAGCTGCGGCTTCATCCTGGACGTGGAGGGGGCCTTCCCCGGCTTCGTGGCGCTCTGGCCGACCCTGGCCGCCGGCTGCATCATCCTGGCCGGGCAGACGAACAGCCGCTGGGGAGTTGACCGTATCCTCAGCTCCGGCCCGCTCGTGAAACTCGGTGACAACTCCTACGCGCTCTACCTCTGGCACTGGCCGGTGCTGGTGCTGGCCCTGGCCTGGAGCGGCAAGGAGCACGCGGGGTGGCTTTCGGGCAGCGTAATCATCGCCGTCTCACTGGGCCTCGCGTTCCTTACCACTCGCTTCGTCGAGAAGCCGTGGCGGTCCTGGGCGTGGCCGGAAGTGCGACGTCGGCGCGCTGCCGTCGCCGTCGCGCTTGCCCTCGCGGTGGTCGCCCTGCCCCTGACGGCGTTGCAGCTCCAGCAGCACCTCCAGGCGGAGGCCGCGATGTCGCAATCGCAAAGAAACAATCCCGGCGCCCTGGCGCTGCTGCCCGGATTCGTCAGCGCTGCCGACGGCGACGCCGCGATCCTGCCTCTGCCCGAACAGCTCAACAAGGACTGGGCCAGCCTCGGCAACCGGTGTTCCGGCGACCTCGAGCCTTCGAGCCCGGCGCTGAGAAGCACGTGCTCACAGAACAACGCGCCGGACAAACCCGCCAAAACACTCCTCGTGCTGGGTGATTCCCACGCGCAGCAATGGCTGGCCGCCATCGACGCCGTCGGCAAGCAAAAGGGCTGGCGGGTCTACTCGATGCTCAGGGCCGGCTGCCGGTACAGCGTCTCCGCCCAGGGGCGCTCCATTCCTTGCGACAGCTACAACGCAGCCGTGACGGAGGAGGTGGCTGGCAATAAGCCGGACGCCATCATCACCGTCGGTACCGTCGCCGCGGTATCTTCCCCCGCTGAAAAGCTCTCCCCGGACCTCGAAGCAACCGCAAGGTTCTGGACCGAGAAGCACGTCGAGATGGTGGCGATCCGGGACAACCCACGCTTCAATTTCAATATCGCCGAATGCGCGGCCAACAAGGGAGAGGACAGCCCGGACTGCCAACGCGCCGAACGCGACGTGCTGGCCGCCAAGAGTCCCCTCGCTGCGCTCCAGGGCCGGGTGCCGGGCCTGTCCATGGTCGACATGACGGACCTGATCTGCGACGGAAAAATCTGTCCCGGGGTGGTGGGGAACACCTTCGTCTACAAGGACAACAATCACCTCACCCGAACCTACGTGGCTTCGATGGCTTCGGTCTTCGGCCAGCGGCTCCTGGAATCGACCGGCTGGAAATAGCCCGGCGACCGGCTGGATGTAGCGCGCAGGCCCCGCAGGGGACGCCCCGGGGCCGGCCCGGTGCAGCTCAGTGGTGCAGGCGCTGGGCGTTCCTCCGCAGCTTCCGCGCGGCGTCGCGCGGCAGCCGCTTCGTGACTAGCCGGTAGAACAGCAGCACCGCCACCGCCGAGACAATAATCCCGACCAAGTTCACAAGGAGCTGGAGGGCGGAACCCGCGGCCTTCTGGTACTCGCCCAGAACGAGGGAAACCGCTACGAAACCGGCGGCCGGGACGGTGGTCACGGAGATGAACACCCCGATGAGGGCCGCCGAGCGCCGGCTGATCACGGACAGCATGCCGGCGGTCCCTGCCAGCAGGGCGACAATCAGGGAATAGGGCCCCGGGTGATAGATGAACTCCACAGCGGAACCGCGGTCCAGGGCGTCAGCTGGAAAGAGCCCGAGTGGTACGGAGAGCCAGGCCGTGAAGGCCGCCGCCAGCATCGCGACCGGGAACCCGACGCCGAGTGCCAGTGCCGCGCTGCGCCCCAGCCGCCACTGGCGCCGCACCAGGGCCACGGCCAGGGCGGCGAGCGGGCCGAACTCGGGCCCCACCGCCATGGCACCGACGATCGCGATGGTCGAGTCGGTGACGATGCCGATCGCGGCCAGCTGCGTCGCGAGGACAAGGAACGCCAGGTAGCTCCACGTCAGCCGGGAATCCTCCCCGGTCTGCCGCGACACCTCATCCCAGATCATCGCGTCCGCGCCTTCGCCGGGCGCCTCAGCGACCGCCTGGTCCGCGCGATCGGACAGCACCAGCTCCGGCGTGGTGACCGAGATGGAGCCAACGTCCTGGACGTTCAGTGCGTGGAGTTTTTCGATCAGCGACTCGACGGACTCCCGTGCCATGAACGCGAGGATGACGTTGCCCGGCGGCACCACCGAGGCGCCGGGGTGCAACGCAACCTCCGCGACGCCAAGCTCACCGGAGCAGCACTCCACCACGGCTCCGGAGAGCTCCTCCGGGACACATATCCGCACCTGCACGATCACTCGCGGCCTCCTTCGACTCGTAACAGCCTAGCCTCGCCGGTGCGCCCTGCCCCGGGAATCCCGGGCGGAAGGCGCCCCGGAAATTGGCAATGAAAATTACGGTTCGGTAACATTGATGTTTTGGAAGCCAGCCTGAGGGATCCCGCGTGATGAACGAGCGAACCATAGCCAGCCCGCAGCACGCGGCCGCGGGTTCTCCCGCGAGCCGAAAATCGGGGTACCGCCCGGAGGTGCAGGGCCTGCGTGCCCTCGCCGTTCTCATGGTGGTGACCTACCATGTGTGGCTTGGCCGGGTCTCCGGTGGCGTCGACATCTTCCTGCTCATCTCGGCCTTCCTGATGACCCTGAGCTTTGCCCGCAAGGTGGAAAGCGGTAAGCCGCTCCGCCTGGTGAGCCACTGGCTGCATCTGCTCAAGCGGCTGCTGCCCGCCGTCGTCGTGGTGGTCCTGGGCGTGCTGGCCGGCACCTGGGCCATCCTGCCGGCGAGCCGCTGGCCGGACATCCTCGACCAGGCCTGGGCGTCACTGTTGTACCGGCAGAACTGGCTGCTCGCGGACTCTGCCGTGGACTACTACGCCCAGGACCACTCGGGAGCCAGCCCGCTGCAGCACTTCTGGTCGCTGTCCATCCAGGGGCAGGTCTTCCTGTTGTGGCCGCTCGTGTTCGCGGGCGCCGCCCTGCTGCGCAAGGGACTGCGCTACGCGCTGCGCCGCTGGACCGGGGTGGACGAACGACTGCTGAATTACCGCCTGTTCCTGGCCCTCGCGTTCGGCGCCATCTTCGCCGCATCGCTGGTTTACTCGATCGAGCAGACCGCCAGCAACCAGGCCTACGCCTACTTCGACACCCGTGCGCGGCTCTGGGAATTCGCTTTGGGCTCGCTGCTGGCGCTGGCCCTGCCGTACCTGAAACCGGGAAGGATCCTGCGCCTGGTGCTGGGCTGGGCGGGACTGGCGGCGATGCTCTCCTGCGGGCTGCTGCTGACGGTCGACCGCTCCTTCCCCGGATTCATCGCGCTGTGGCCGACGCTGGCTGCCGCCGCCATCATTGTGGCGGGGCAGAGCGGCAGCCGGTTCGGCGTGGACCGTTTCCTGACCTGGCGGCCGCTCGTCGCCCTCGGCGACAACTCCTACGCCCTCTACCTTTGGCACTGGCCGTTGCTGGTGCTGGCCCTGGCCGGGATGGGAGTCAGTGCGCCGGACCTGTGGCAGGGGCTCGCGATAGTCGCCATCTCCGTGGTGCTGGCCGTGCTCACCACCCGCTTCGTGGAGAAGCCGCTGCGCGAGTGGCACTGGCCGCAGCGCCGCGCCTGGCGCACCGCCGTCGTCATCGCCGCCTGCGGGGCCCTGCTGGCCGGCCCGGTGACTTTGTGGCAGAGCCACATTGTGGCCGACGAAGCCGCGGCCGCGTCCCAGCCGAAGGAACTGACGCCCGGCGCCGCAGCCCTGGCCCCGGAGAACGCCGGGAAGCCGACGCCGGAGGCCAAGATCATCCCGGCACCGGCCGCCATGAAGAACGAATGGGCCGACATCGACGGGCTCTGCACCGACGGCAACGTGCCCAGCGACCCCCTCCTGCAGGGCTGCCTGCAGAACAGCCGGCCGGACAAGGTCACCAAGAAAATCGTGGTGCTCGGCGACTCGCATGCGCAGCAGTACATGGCCGCGCTGGGCCCCATCGCCAAGAGCCACGGCTGGGAGGTCGTCACCCTGCTCAAGGGAAACTGCCGCTTCGGGGGAGAGTCACCCGAGCGGGATGCCGACTGCAACGCCTTCAACAAAGCCAGCTCCGACTACGTTCTGTCGCACAAGCCCGACGCCGTCTTCACGGTCGCGTCGCTGACGCACAAGGAGGCGCCGTTCGAAACCGAGGTGCCGCAGTACCTGGAGGGGATCAAGCCCTTCACCGACGCCGGCATCGAGGTTGTCGGCATCCGCGACAACCCGCGGTTCACCACCAACATGCCCGAATGCGTCCAGAAAAAGGGCCCCGACGCCGCCGAGTGCAACGTCCCGCTGCAGGAATCCCTGGCGGCGTCCTCACCGCTGGACGACTACCGCGGCAAGGTTGCCCGCCTGCACCTGATGGACATGAGCGACTTCATCTGCGCCGACGGGACCTGCCCCGCCGTCGTCGGGAACGTGTACGTCTACAAGGACGACAACCACCTGACCAAGACCTACGTCCAGAGCATGATCCCAATGTTCGAAAAGCGGCTGCTCGCCGCCACCGGCTGGAAGTGACGCCCCGGCGCCGCCAGTCGGATGCCGTTGCTCACATTCGCGTCCCGGAATATGGGGATCGCCGCCAAGGTTCTAGTATTTACACAACACTTCTGCACAGGCCATGCCCGTAATGACGGGCTGGTCATCTGCTGCAACCCCTACCCGTGAACCCAGAAACCCAAGGTAAGAGGCGCACTCATGACCCAGCCCGAACACGACCCTTTCGGCTTTGTTGGCCTGACCTACGACGACGTCCTGCTACTGCCGGGACACACCAACGTCATCCCCTCCGAAGCTGATACCTCCTCGCGGATCTCGAAGCGCATCACGGTGAACACGCCGCTGCTGTCCGCCGCGATGGACACCGTCACCGAGTCGCGGATGGCCATCGCCATGGCCCGCCAGGGCGGCCTTGGCGTCGTGCACCGGAACCTCTCGATCGCCGACCAGGCCGACCAGGTGGACCGGGTCAAGCGCAGCGAGTCCGGCATGATCACCAACCCCCTCACCATCGGCCCCGAGGCCACGCTGGCCGAGTTGGACGAGATCTGCTCGCACTACCGGGTCTCCGGCCTGCCGGTCGTGGACGAGGGCATGCGGCTGCTGGGCATTGTCACCAACCGCGACACCCGCTTCGTGCCGGAGACGGATTTCCCGATCCGGCTGGTCAGCGATGTCATGACCAAGATGCCGCTGGTCACCGGTCACGTCGGCATCAGCCGCGAGGAAGCCTCGCACAAGCTTGCCACCAACAAGATCGAGAAGCTCCCGCTCGTCGACGAGCAGGGCCGGCTCAAGGGCCTCATCACCACCAAGGACTTCACCAAGGCCGAGCAGTACCCGCTGGCCACCAAGGACGACGAGGGCCGGCTGCGCGTCGGTGCCGCCATCGGGTTCTTCGGTGACGGCTGGGAGCGGGCCATGGCCCTGATCGACGCCGGCGTGGACGCCCTCTTCGTGGACACCGCCAACGGCCACTCGCAGGGCGTGCTGGACATGATCCGCCGGCTGAAGTCCGACCCGGTGGCAGCGCACGTGGACATCATCGGCGGCCAGGCGGCCACCCGCGAAGGCGCCCAGGCCCTGATCGACGCCGGCGCCGACGGCATCAAGGTCGGCGTCGGCCCAGGATCCATCTGCACCACCCGCGTCGTCGCCGGCGTCGGCGTCCCGCAGATCACCGCCATCTACGAGTCCGCCAAGGCGGCCATCCCGGCCGGCGTGCCGCTGATCGCCGACGGCGGCCTGCAGTACTCCGGCGACATCGGCAAGGCCCTGGTCGCCGGTGCGGACACCGTCATGCTCGGTTCCCTGCTGGCCGGCTGCGACGAGTCCCCGGGCGACCTGATCTTCGTCAACGGCAAGCAGTTCAAGAGCTACCGGGGGATGGGTTCGCTGGGGGCCATGCAGACCCGCGGCAAGAATACCTCCTACTCCAAGGACCGCTACTTCCAGGCCGACGTTTCCGGTGACGACAAGCTCATCCCGGAGGGCATCGAAGGCCGCGTGGCGTACCGCGGCCCGCTCTCCTCCGTGGCCTACCAGCTGGTCGGCGGCCTCCGCCAGACCATGTTCTACACCGGAGCACCCACCGTCCCCGAGCTCAAGGCCCGTGGCAAGTTCGTCCGGATCACCCCGGCCGGGCTGAAGGAATCCCACCCGCATGACATCCAGATGACGGTGGAGGCGCCGAACTACGGTTCGCGCTAAGTCCCGGGCGCCGTGGGCCCATCCGGCCCCTGCCACCACGCCAACTTGAAGGGCCACGGGATTCGTCCCGTGGCCCTTTCGCGTTCCGCTGCCGCGGCCCGCAACTAGGCTGGAGGCATGTCCGAACTCCTGCCCGCACGCGAGCCGAAGCGGAAACTGGCGCTGCGGCCCTACGCCCGGGCCGTTGCGCAGGTTCTGCGGGTCAGCTTCCGCGCCTCGCCCGCCGCCGTCGTCATGAAAGTCGTGGGCTCGCTGGTCTCGGCGCTGCTGCCCCTCGTCACCACCTACTACGCCGCGCTGACCACGACGGCGCTGGCAGCCGCCTATGCGGGAAACGCCGCCGCCGGGCAGCAGGCCATCGTCTACGTCATCATCACCGCGGCGCTTGGCCTGTTCTGGGGAGCCTTCAGCAGCGTGGACCGCTACATCCAGCAGCTGATGAGCTTCCGGGTCGGCGCGATCGTCGGGGACCTGATGTACGAGCGGTTCCTCGCCCTCGACTTCTGGCGCTATGACGACAAGGAAACGGTGGACCTGTACGACCGGGCGAAGCGCTTCTCCGATTCCTACGCCCGGGTCCTGGACCGGATCGCCGCCATCTTCACCCAATTGGTTTCGGTGGTCCTGGCGATCGGCGCGCTGCTGCTGGTCAGCTGGTGGATCGCGGTGATCGTTTTGGTCGCGATCGTGCCCAGCGTCTACCTGCAGTTCAAACTGTCCCGGGAACAGATCGCGCACTGGAACACGCAGGTCGATTCACGCCGGCAGCGCCGGATGATCGAAACCAACCTGCTGCGCCCGCAGCACATCGCCGAGATGCGGCTCTACGGGATCGTCGGCTACCTGATGGGGCTCCGCTCCCGGCTCCGGGACGCGGATGAGAAGCGCCGGCTCGACTTCCAGAAGCGCTACATCCCCAAACAGCTCGCCGCCGACGCCCTGCAATACGGCGCGGAGGTGGTCTCGCTGATCTGGGTGGTGGGCCAGATCATCGCCCGGGCCCAGCCGGTGGGGCAGTTCCTCTACGTCCAGCAGATCGTCAGCCGCGCCCTGTCCACCGCCAACAGCCTCGTCTCCTCGCTCAGTTCCATCGATGAGGACCTCGCCAACCTCAAGGACTACGAGCTGTTCATGGCGCTGCCCGTCCACTCCGACCATGCCCCGCCCCTGCTCCAGGCGCCCCGGACCGTGGAACTGCGGGATATCCGGTTCACCTACACCGGCAGCGAGCTGGAGGTCATCAAAGGGATCTCGCTGACCATCCGGCAGGGCCAGCACATCGCGGTAGTGGGCGAGAACGGCGCCGGCAAGTCCACCCTGATCCGGATCCTCGCCGGGCTCTACCGCCCGGATTCGGGCCAGGTGCTGCTCGACGGCGTGGACCTCGCCGCCGTCGACGTGAAGTCGTGGCACCGCCACCTCGCGGTGCTCAGCCAGGAGTTCCTGAAGTACGAGTTCGCCACCGCGGCGGAGAACATTTTCTTCGGCGACGTCGATGCGCCGCGCGACGACGACCGGATCCGCCGGGCCGCGTCGGACGCGGAGGCCCTCGAGTTCATCAACAAGCTGCCCAACGGGCTGGATAACCACGTCAGCAACTGGATGGAGGACCCGCGCGGCCGGAAGGGCAGCGGCCTGTCCGGCGGGCAGTGGCAGCGCCTGGCCATGGCCCGGAACTTCTACCGGGACGCGTCCTTCATGGTGATGGACGAACCGACGTCGGCAATCGACGCCCTGGCCGAGCACCGGATCTTCACCCGGCTCTTCGCCGACCGCAGCAGCACGATCATCGCCATCAGCCACCGGCTCGCCACGATCCAGAAGGCGGACATCGTCTACATGCTCGAGGACGGCCGGATCGTGGAGCAGGGCACGCACAAGGAACTCGTGGCACTGCGCGGCCGCTATTTCCGGATGTTCGAATCGCAGCTCGCCGTCGACGAGGCCGAGGGGGTCTGAGCCGCCGGACATGCGCTCTGCCGGCGACGTCCCGTGGACATAGCGGTGTTATGTCCACTCCGGAGCACAAAGAATGGGCATGTCCTCCCGGGGAGGGAGGGCATGCCCATTCTTAGCAGCGGCCGGTGGTGCTACGAGGTGGTCACCGAGGTGTCGTCAAGGTAGAAGTACGTTGCCAGGGAGGAATCCTCCACGCCGAGGAACCGCAGCGTGACGGTCTTGCCCTTGAACGAGGACAGGTCCAGCGTCTTCAGGACATAGCCGGTGGACTTGTTCAGGTTGGAGTAGGTGGCCAGCGTCGTGGTCACGCCGCCGCTGATGGCCTGGACCTTCAGGGTGTCGTACGCGGTGCTGGTGGTGGTCTCATCCGAGAGCGTCTTCAGGTAGAAGGACAGCGAGGAGCCGCTGACGGAGGACGGGATGGAAAAGGCCTGGTCCAGCGTGTACGACGTCGACTTGCCCCAGCCGTTCAGCCCCGCGAAGCCGCTGCCGCTGCGGGCGGCCGTGCCGGTCTCGAAGGTGTCCGACTGGTTGGAGGTCCAGGACGCCGAGCCGCTTTCAAAGCCGGGGTTCAGGAGCAGGTTGCCCGACGGCGGCGGCGGGGTGCTTCCGCCGAGGAGCCCCATCGTAGCCGTGGCGTCAGAGAGGCCGGCGCCGCAGCCCTTGGTGCAACCGCCGGGCATGGCCCGGGTGCCCTGCCGGAGCGTGGACTCGACCTGGGCCGGGGTGAGGGCAGGTGACTTGGACTTCATCAGGGCGACGAGCCCGGCGACGTGCGGGGTCGCCATCGACGTGCCCTGGTAGCTGGCGTAGCCCGCCGCACCCGGCGTCGTGGTTCCGGTGTTGAGCGTGGAGAGGATGCCTCCGCCGCTGACGCTGGTGTCGCCGCCCGGAGCGGTGAGATCCACGGTGGCGCCGTAGTTGGAGTAGTAGGAGAGGGCGCCGCTCGGGTTGCTGGCGGCGACGGTCACCACCGAGTTGCAGTTGGCCGGACGGAAGCCGGAGGCATCCTGGTTGCTGTTGCCGGCCGCCACCACCACGGTCGTGCCCCGCGACACGGCAGAGTCGATGGCGGCCTGGTAGGTGGTGCCGCAGGCGCCGGAGCCGCCCAGGCTCATGTTGATGACCTTGGCCGGATTGGCGTTGGCGGGGATCCCGGAGACAGTCCCGCCGGAGGCCCAGATGATGGCGTCCGCGATGTCGGAGAGGGAGCCGCCGCACTTGGCGAGGACCCGGACCGGCAGGACCTTGGCGTTGGGCGCGACACCGGCCACGCCGGTGGAGTTACCCGTCACCGCGGCGATGGTGCCGGAGACATGCGTGCCATGCCAGGAGGAGTTGCCGGCGGTGGTCTGCCCGCACTCGCCGGCGGCGTACCAGTCACCCTGGTCCTGGGCGTTGGAGTCGCGGCCGTTGCCGTCACGCGCAGCGGTGGCATCGGAGACGAAGTCGTAGCCCGGCAGCACGTTGGCGTCCAGGTCCGGGTGTGCGGTGATGCCGGTGTCGATCACGGCAACGGTGGACCCCGACCCGGTGGAGACATCCCAGGCGCCGGGGATCCGCATGCCATTGGCGCCGGTGAAGTCCCACTGCTCCCCGTAGCGGGTGTCGTTCGGCGTCAGGACGGCCGTCATGCGGGCGTCGGGTTCGACGGCGTTGACGGCGCCGGAAGCGACGATCGAGTCCATGAAGTCCGTGGCGGCCTGGTCGGACAGGGGTTTGTCGGAGGCGATCAGGGTCGCTCCGGTAGCCAGGGCGCGCAGCTCCCGTACGCTCACCCCCTGCTGTTTGGCGGCCTTGCCCCAGGCGTTCGCGCGGCCGTTGGGGGTGGCGTTGCCCGGGGTCTTCTTGAAACTGACGATGAACTGCGTGTACGCCTCGCCGGCGTTGACGTCCGGCGCGGGAACATTTTCGGTGGCGACCGGCCCGGTGCCGGGGGCGGCGAGCACCGGGGTGACGGCGAGGGTCATGGTTCCGACGACGGCGGCCAGCGACAGGGCCAGGACGCGGGACTTCCTGAGTGATGCACTTCCCATGGGTTCTGCTTTCTTTAACCGGGCATTGCGGAATGCCCGGAACTGGGTGTGGAGGCCCCCGGCGAAATCCCCGGCCGGCCGAAAGTAAACGTAAGGGCATTTTCAGGTTTTGTAAACTATTGACAGATCGTGTCAAGTAAGTGTGAGCTATCGATTAATTCGGGTGCATACTTCGCTATCGGCCGGCCCGGCAACGCCGCCGCCGCGGCCGCCGCCGTGCCCCCGCGGGCCGGCCCGCAGCCCGGCAGGCGCGGCCAATGCCGGGTCCCCGGCCCGGTCAAGTAAAGTGGGGACGTGACTTACGAGATTGAGATTGGCCGTGGCAAGCGTGGGCGTCGTGCCTACTCCCTGGACGACATTGCGATCGTCCCCAACCGACGTACCCGCGATCCCAAGGACGTCTCCGTCTCCTGGCAGATCGATGCCTACAAGTTCGATATGCCCGTCATTGCCGCGCCGATGGATTCCGCGATGTCCCCGGAAACCGTCATCGCACTGGGCCGCCTCGGCGGCCTCGGCGTCCTCGACCTGGAAGGCCTCTGGACCCGTTACGAGGACCCGCAGCCGGTCCTGGACCAGATTGCCGCCCTCGAAAACGAGACCAACAGCCCGGCCGTCACCCGCCGGATGCAGGAGCTCTACCAGGCCCCGATCCAGCCCGAACTGATCACCTCGCGGCTCGCCGAAATCCGCGCCGCAGGCGTGACCGTGGCCGGCTCCCTGACGCCGCAGCGCACCCAGGAGCACTACAAAACCGTCGTGGCCGCAGGCGTTGACATCTTCGTCATCCGCGGCACCACGGTCTCAGCCGAGCACGTCTCCAAGGACCACGAGCCGCTGAACCTCAAGCAGTTCATCTACGAACTCGACGTCCCTGTGATCGTCGGCGGGGCCGCCGGCTACACCCCGGCCCTGCACCTGATGCGCACCGGCGCCGCCGGCGTGCTGGTCGGCTTCGGCGGGGGAGCGACGAGCACCACCCGCCGCGCCCTGGGCATCCATTCGCCGATGGCCTCCGCCATCTCCGACGTCGCGGCCGCCCGCCGGGACTACATGGATGAGTCCGGCGGCCGCTACGTGCACGTGATCGCCGACGGCGGCATGGGCACCTCGGGCGACATCGTCAAGGCCATCGCCATGGGAGCCGACGCGGTCATGCTCGGCAGCGCCCTGGCCCGCGCCGAAGAGGCTCCCGGCAAGGGCTGGCACTGGGGCCAGGAAGCCCACCACCTCGAACTGCCCCGCGGCGACCGGGCCAACGTCGGCACCGTCGGACCGCTCGAGGAGGTCCTGTTCGGCCCGGGCCACCACACCAACGGGACCTCGAACCTGATCGGCGCGCTGCGCCGATCAATGGCGACCACCGGCTACTCGGACCTGAAGGAATTCCAGCGCGTCGACGTCGTCGTCTCGCCGTACGCCGGAAACTGAGCCCGGCGCCCGCGGGGCCAAGACCCTGCCCATCCGAAGAACTTGGAAGTAGTGTGGTGCACTACGAGGTTTGATCCGGATGGAGGCGTGAGATGAACAGTTTTCCCGGTGGTGCTCCCTTGGCCGGTGGCGCGCTAGGGCCCGCGGAACGCGAAGCGTCCCTCGCGGTGCTCAAAGCCAGCACCCAGCCCGGCAAGGAACTCGACATCCTGATCGTCGGTGGCGGCATTGTCGGCGCCGGCGCCGCCCTCGATGCCGTGACCCGCGGCCTCAGCGTGGGCATCGTCGAGGCCAACGACTGGGCTGCGGGCACCTCGTCGCGGTCCTCGAAGCTCATCCACGGCGGCCTGCGGTACTTGGAGATGCTGGACTTCGCGCTGGTCAAGGAGGCCCTGCACGAGCGCGGGCTGATCCTCTCCGTGCTCGCCCCGCACCTTGCCCGGCCCGTCCCGTTCCTCTACCCGCTCACCAAGCGGTTCGTGGAGCGGCCCTATGTAGGCTCCGGCATCGCGCTCTACGACGCCATGTCCATCACCGGCGGCCACAGCCGCGGCGTCCCGTTCCACAAGCACCTGAGCAGGCGCGGCACCCTGCGGGCGGCGCCCAGCCTTAAAGACGACGCCTTCGTCGGGTCCATCCGCTACTACGACGGCCAGGTCGACGACGCGAAGTACGTCGCGAACCTCGTCCGCACCGCCGCCTACTACGGCGCGCACGCGGTGAACCAGATGGCCGTTGTCGACTTCCTCCGCGAGGGCGAACGGGTGGTCGGGGCCAAGGTCGTCAACCACGAGGACGGTTCCAGCTTCAACATCCGGGCCAAGCAGGTCATCAATGCCACCGGCGTCTGGACCGATGAAACCCAGGCCATGGTCACCGACCGCGGCCAGCTCAAGGTCCGCGCCTCCAAGGGCATCCACCTGGTGGTGCCGCGCGACCGCTTCCAGTCCACGGTGGGCCTGATCCTGCGGACCGAGAAGTCCGTGCTGTTCGTTATTCCCTGGGGCCGGCACTGGATCATCGGCACCACCGACACGGACTGGCACCTGGACAAGGCGCACCCGGCGGCGTCCAGCAAGGACATCGACTACATCCTCGAGCACGTCAACAAGGTCCTCAAGCGGCCGCTGACCCGCGAGGACGTCGAAGGCGTCTATGCGGGACTGCGCCCGCTGCTGGCCGGGGAGAATGACTCAACGGCCAAGCTCTCCCGCGAACACGTGGTGGCGCACCCGGTGCCCGGCCTCGTCGTCGTGGCCGGCGGCAAGTGGACCACCTACCGGGTCATGGCCAAGGACGCCGTCGACGAAGCCACCCGCAGCATGGACGAACGCGTCCCGCCGTCCTGCACCGAGTCCATCCCGCTGCTCGGTGCGAGCGGCTTCAAGGCTGCCTGGAACAAGCGCAACCGGATGGCGGAAGAAACCGGAGTGCACGTCGCGCGGATCGAACACCTGCTCAACCGCTACGGTTCGATGGCCCCGGAAGTGCTGGCGCTGATCGGGGAGAACCCCGAGCTGGCCGAGCCGCTGCCGGGCGCGGACGACTACCTCGCAGCCGAGGCCGTCTACGCGGCCAGGTACGAGGGGGCCCGCCACGTCCAGGATGTGCTGACCCGCCGGACCCGCATTTCCATCGAGGCATGGGACCGCGGTGTGTCCGCGGCGCCGGTAGTCGCTAAACTGATCGGTGAGGTTCTCGGCTGGAGCGACGCGCAGCGCGAGAGCGAGATCAAGCACTACCTGGCCCGGGTCGACGCGGAACGGCTGAGCCAGGAGCAGCCGGACGACGAATCCGCCGACGCAGCACGCCTGGGCGTCGAGGACATCGTTCCGCTGCGCTGACCGGGGACGCCGTACGGCGCCGCCAGCCGGCGTGCACCGACGCCACTTCGAAGGGACACCTCTTGGCGGAACCACTGGACCGGTACGATGCCGACCTCACCACGCCGCAGATGGTGATCCTGGAGCTGGACGCGGAGGACAAGTTCGACGCCGCCGCCCAGCTCGCGCAGCGGATGTACGACGCCGGCCGGATCTCCGATCTGGAGGGGTTCCTCAGCCACGTCAACGCCCGCGAACACCAGCTGGCCACCGGGCTTCCCGGCGGCGTCGGCCTGCCGCACGCCCGCAGCGAATTTGTTTCCCGCACCTCGATCGCGGTCGGCATCACCAAGTACGGCAAGGCGCTGGACTTTGGGGCGGCCGACGGACCGGCCACCGTTATCCTGCTGATCGCGACGCCCGCGAGTTCCTTCTCGGACCACCTGGAGGTGCTGGCCACCCTGGCGCGTTCGCTGTCCAAGGAGTCCTTCCGGGAGTCGCTCCGCCGGGCCTATGATCCCGAAGTGATCTCCGAACTGATCAATTCCAGCCTGGTGTTCTTCGACCACTAGCACCTGCTGCCGACGCTATGGCTGGTCTCCAGAGCCGTTTCGTTGTTCTACACGCCGACGAAGTACGGTTAAGGGGTGCTGAAAACCGCCCTCAAACCCCGCTGGATCGCAGGCCTGGTGCTGGCGATCGTGATTTCGGGAGTCTTTGTGCTGTTGAGCCAGTGGCAGTTCGGCCGCTCCACACGGTCCGAGGCGCCGGTTTCCACAGGAACCGAGGACGCCCGCCCGCTGACCACGGTCCTGAAGCCGGGACAATTCTTCCCGGGCTCGGTGGCCGACCAGGTCGTCACCGCCACCGGCAGCTACGACCCGCGGAAGCAGGTCCTGGTGCCGGGCCGGATTCACGAGGGCGCCAAGGGATTCTGGATCGTCTCCGCCTTCGCCGTGCAGGGCGCTCCCGCCTTGACCGGCGCCGGCGCATCGCCGCAGACCTGGATCCCGGTGGCCCGGGGCTGGGTGGCCGATGTGGCTGACGCCGCGGCGCCGCCGTCGGGCACTATTGAACTCACCGGTCGGCTGATCCCCTCCGAAGCGCCGCTGCCCAACACCGACGCCGGCGCCGGGCGGGCAAGCGCCGTCTCCGTCGCGGAACTCACTAATCTCTGGGACGTCAGCAGCTATCCCGGGTTCGTGGCCGCCAGCGCCGAGCGCTCCGGCGGTGCGGACGTTGCCGCCGCCGGCTCCGTCAAACCGCTCAATATCGGCCCGCAGCCGCCCGCCCAGACCGTGAACTGGCTCAACCTCTTCTACGCCGCGGAGTGGGTGGTCTTTGCCGGCTTCGCACTGTTTATTTGGTGGCGCCTGGTCAAGGATGACTACCGCCGCGGCCTCGAAGACGCCCAGGACGAGGCGGCCGCCCGGCTGGC
Source organism: Arthrobacter sp. 05L428 (assembly GCF_056397665.1). NCBI lineage: Bacteria > Bacillati > Actinomycetota > Actinomycetes > Micrococcales > Micrococcaceae > Arthrobacter > Arthrobacter sp. 05L428. The sequence continues at coordinate 442,883 of NZ_JBFTNW010000001.1, forward strand.
CGCCGCCGGCGGACCCCACGACACCGATCCGCCTACTGATTCCCCCGCAACCGAACCAACCAATCCGAGAGTGCAATCATGATCGAGCCCCAGCCGGCCATCCAGCCGCAGCAGTCCGACGGAACGGGAAGCGCCAACGGCAAGAAGCGCCGCTTCGGCGGGACCGAGGCGCAGATCCGCTCTGCCCTGAAGTTCTACAAGGTCCTCGCCTACCTGACGGGCTCCATGCTCCTCCTGCTCTGCGCGGAGCTGATCGCCCGCTACGTCTTCGGCCACTACCTTTTCGCCGGCGGCACCAACGCCGTGACCGGGCAGCCGTTCGGCTTCGGGTTCGCCGACGCCGAGCCGCCGGGAGTAATCGGGGGAGTGAATCTCTCCGTGGCGGTGCTGATCGTGCACGGCTGGATGTACGTCGTCTACCTGATGTCCAACTTCCGACTTTGGTCGCTGATGCGCTGGCCTTTTGCCAAGCTCGTCATCCTGGCGCTGGGCGGCGTCGTGCCGTTCCTGTCCTTCTTTGTGGAAAAGAGGTTCCACGCAGAGGTGGAGGCGGAACTGGCTGCCAACCCGCAGGCGCCGCAGCGCTACTGACCTGCTCTCCTCCGGACGCTCCGGCGGCCTGTGAGTTCGCTTACCCGGGGCTTCTCAATGTGCGGGGGACCGGCGGTGCAAAGTAGGCTAGTGGGGTGACCACTCCCACTGCATCCCAGACGTCCCAAAGGCCTGTGCTGGTTGTTGACTACGGTGCCCAGTACGCGCAGCTGATTGCCCGCCGCGTCCGGGAAGCGAATGTGTATTCGGAAGTCGTTCCGCATACCTACAGCACCGAGCAGCTGCTGGCGAAGAACCCGGCCGCCATCATCCTCTCCGGCGGCCCCGCGAGCGTCTACGCCGAAGGTGCCCCGAGCGTCGGCGCAGACCTGTTCGAGGCCGGCGTCCCGGTGTTCGGCATTTGCTACGGCTTCCAGGCCATGGCCAACGCCCTGGGCGGCAAGGTCGCCCAGACCGGACTGCGCGAATACGGCGCCACCGAGACCACCACCATCGGCGAAGGCCGCTCCATCCTTGAGGGCATGCCGCAGCACCAGAGCACCTGGATGAGCCACGGCGACTCCGTCCACGAGGCCCCGGAGGGCTTTGATGTCCTCGCGACGACGGCGGGCGCCGACGTCGCCGCCTTCGCCAACGAGGAGAAGTGCCTCTACGGCGTGCAGTGGCACCCCGAAGTGAAGCACTCCGCCTACGGCCAGCAGGTCCTGGAGAACTTCCTTTTCAAGGGCGCCAAGCTGGAACCGAACTGGACCACCGGGAACATCCTCGAAGAGCAGGTGGCGCGGATCCGCGAGCAGATCGGCGACTCCCGCGTGATCTGCGGGCTCTCCGGCGGCGTGGACTCTGCCGTGGCCGCAGCCCTCGTCCAGCGCGCCGTCGGGGACCAGCTCACCTGTGTCTTCGTGGACCACGGCCTGCTGCGCGAAGGCGAAGCGGAGCAGGTGGAACGCGATTTTGTGGCCGCCACGGGCGTCAAGCTCTACGTCGCCAACGAGCAGGAGCGTTTCCAGGCCGCGCTGGCCGGCGTCAGCGACCCGGAAACCAAGCGCAAGATCATCGGCCGCGAATTCATCCGCGCGTTCGAAGAGGCCGAACTGGCCATCATCGCCGAGGCCGCGGCGCACGGCGAAAAGATCAAGTTCCTGGTCCAGGGCACCCTGTACCCCGACGTCGTCGAATCCGGCGGCGGCGAGGGCGCGGCAAACATCAAGAGCCACCACAACGTGGGCGGCCTGCCGGAAGACCTGCAGTTCGAGCTCGTGGAACCGCTGCGTGCACTGTTCAAGGACGAGGTTCGCGCCGTCGGCGCCCAGCTCGGCCTGCCGCAGGAAATCGTGGGCCGTCAGCCCTTCCCGGGCCCCGGGCTCGGCATCCGGATCGTCGGCGAAGTGACCAAGGAGCGGCTGGACCTGCTGCGCAAGGCCGACGCCATCGCGCGCGCCGAGCTGACCGCGGCCGGCCTCGACAACGAGGTCTGGCAGATGCCGGTCGTGCTGCTGGCGGACGTCCGCAGCGTCGGGGTGCAGGGCGACGGCCGCACCTACGGCCACCCGATCGTGCTGCGTCCGGTGTCCTCCGAGGACGCCATGACGGCGGACTGGTCGCGGCTGCCCTACGAGCTGCTCGCCCGGATCTCCAACCGGATCACCAACGAGGTGGACGGCGTGAACCGCGTGGTACTGGATGTCACCAGCAAGCCGCCGGGAACCATCGAGTGGGAATAGCGTTGTGAATGGCCGGCCTCTTCGGAGGCCGGCCATTTTCTTTTGGCCAGCCCTTTCGCCGAAGCAATTTGCCCACGAATTTGGTGTACGCCAGTGTTGCGGCCCCGCACTGACGCCCGATTCGGGCTAACCTCGAAGGCATGCCGGTATGGTCCAGGGCGTCCCGCGCGAACTCAGAAACCGCGAGCACAGAAACCGTGAGCACAGAAAAGAAGGCAGCAGTGTCAGTTGGTCAAGGCCACCCCGAGGGCTCCGAGGAGTTCAGGAAATGGCTGTCGGGTCTCAAACCCGTCACCGGAGCAGACACCATGCTGCGCTTTACGAAAACGCCCGAGGGCTCCATTGACCTGACCCACGCGCATCCCTCGGGCCTGGCGCAGCTGATGGCCGGCCGCAGGACCCGCCTGTCGACCCTGATCCGTGACCGTCAGCAGTACGTCGTCGCCGCGCGGGCCTCGCGCAACCTTCGCTCCAAGATCTTCGAGCTCGCCAACGACCGCGGCATCGACGCCGGCTACTTCTCGGCCGGCACCGTTGTCTGGACCTCCGCCGTCGGGGGCAAGCCGCAGCGCGTGTCCGCGCCGGTCATGCTCACCGCCATTTCCCTCACCGTGCGCCCCGGCGAGGACGATTACGAACTGCAGCTCACGGAACAGGCCCGGATCAACCCCGCCCTGGTCCGGCACTTGAAGACCATCCACGGGATTGTCTTCGACGTCAACGCCGTGACCCGGATGGCCTACAGCACGGCCCGGTACGATCCGCAGCCGGTGCTGGACCGCCTCGGCACCCTGATCCAGCCGATCCACGGCGCCGAAATCGAGCACAACCTGCTCGTCTCGACGTTCGCCGACCTCTCCGGCAACCTGGATGACCCCTGGATCAACCCGAACAACCCGCTCGTGGCGGCGCTGGGCCGTGCCGCGGCCGGCGACCCGGTGGATGTTCCCCGCCTCGAAGAGGGGCGCTTTCCCAGCACGGACCAGCGCAGCCCCGCCGACGAACTCCTGCTGCTTGACGCCGATACGGACCAGCAGTACGTCGTGGACGCCGTCCGCGCCGGCGACTCACTGGTGGTCAGCAGCCCGCCGGGCACCGGACAGACCCAGACCGCGATCAACACCATCGGCGCCTTGGTCGATGAAGGCAAAAGTGTCCTGGTCGTGGGCGACCGCCGGGCCAGCCTGGGCGAAGTTTCCGCACAGCTGGAGACGCTGGGGCTCGAATCGCTGCTCGTGCAGCTCGCCGGCAACTCCACGCCCCTGATGCTCAAGGGGCAGCTGGTCCGCGCGATTGTCCGCAACGAAAAGTCGCTCGAACCGCAGCTGAAGAACCTGCACTCCACCCTGACCGAGCACCGGCACGCCCTGATGGACCATGTCGCATCCCTGCACAACGTTCGCCAGCGTTGGGGCTGCTCGCCGTACGAGGCCATGCAGTCGCTCGCGGCCCTGACCGCCATCCACCCGGCACCGGCCACCACCGTCCGGCTCAAGCGCAGCGTGCTGGACAGCATCCGGGACCGTGAGGAACTGGCCGGACGGCTCAAACGGGCGGCCGAGCTGGGCAGCTTCAGCCGCGCCTCGACCATGAGCCCCTGGCACGGCGCCCGGCTGCTGACGCGCAAGGAGACCCAGGAGGCGCAGCAAGTGGCCCGCTCTGTCGCGGAGAAGCTCCCGCAGCTGCGCGAACGAATGAACGGCGTCGCCGAACACGCAGAGATCCGCCTCGGCGAGACATTCGCCGAATGGGGGGACCAGATCGACCTGCTGGTCGCGGTCCGGGAAAGCCTGGACAAGTTCACCCCCGACATCTTCGACCGGCCCGTCCATGATTTGATTTCGGCCACCGCCCCGTCCTCGTGGCGCCGCGAGCGGAACATCGAAATGGCGTCGATGCAACGCTCACGCCTGCGCCGCGTTGCCAAGGAGTACGTCCGTCCGGGCGTGCACATCGCGGACCTTCACAGTTCGCTGGTGCTGGTCCAGGAGCAGCGGGCCACCTGGTCGGGGTACGCCACCACTCAGCGCCACCCTGCCGTTCCCTCCGGGCTGGCCGAGATCACCGCCCTGTACCGGGAGCTGGATTCCGAGCTGGCCGAGCTGAGTGAGGCCGTGCGGCATACGGCTGCCGGCGGAGCGGTCCGGGACACCCCGTACGAGGAACTGGTGGAGCGCCTGGAACGCCTCGTCGCGGACACCGGCACGCTGGAGACCCTGCCCGAGCGCACCTTGCTGGTGGAGAACATGCGCGAGCACGGCCTGGGCGAGCTGCTCGCGGACCTCGCCGAGCGCGAGGTGCCGGCCGAGTCGGTGGCCGCGGAGCTTGAGCTGGCCTGGTGGCAGTCGGCCCTCGAAGCCATGATCAGCGGTGACGACTACCTTGCCATGTCCGACGGCGACGCCCTCCGCCAGCTCGAGGCGGAGTACCGCCTCGCGGACAACGCGCACATCGCCAGCGGCGCCGCCCGGTTGCGCTGGAAACTGGCCGAGCGGTGGCGCGCCGCCCTCAGCGAGCACCCCCGCCAGGCCGACCTGCTGCGCAGCCTGCTCAAGGACGGGCGGGTCACTCCGGCGGCACTGACCGCGCAGTCACCGGAGCTCGTGCCCATGCTCGTGCCGGTCTGGTCCGTCAGCCCCTACCTTATGACCAGCCTGCTGCCGGCCGAACAGCGCTTCGACGCGGTCGTGATCCTCGACGCCGAGGCGACGTCCCTGCAGGCCGTGCTGCCCGCCGTGGCGCGCTCCCGGCAGGTCATTGCTTTTGGCGACGACAAAATCGCCAGCCCGCGCGGCTTCACCGTGGGGGTCGAGCGGCTCGCCGCGGGTGAGAACTCGCACCAGCCGGTGGACAGCGCTTACCAGGCCCTGGCCGCCGTGCTGCCGGTCTGGAAACTGCGGACCGTCTACCGCGCCGTCGACGAGGACCTGGTCCGGCAGTTGAGCAAGGGATTCTACGAGGGCGGACTCCGCCGGCTCCCGGAGGGGCAGTCGGCCACGGGCCTGGACCGGGCCCTGACAGTGGAATACCTGCCGGACGGGACCGGCCTGCCGAGCGCCGACCACGACGGCGTCGAATCCGTCGTGGCCGAAGTGAACCGTGTGGTGGAGCTGGTCTTCGAACACGCACGGCTGCGCCCCCGCACCTCCCTGGCGGTTGTCACGGGCAGCCTGCGTCACGCCGCCCGGATCGGCGAGGCCATCCGGCGGCAGCTGCCCAACTACCCGGTGCTGGGCAGTTTCTTCACCGCCGGCGACGAATCTTTCCGGGTCGTGGACCTCGAACGGGCCCAGGGGCTGGTCCGCGACCATGTGATCTTCTCGCCCGGTTACGGCCGCACCCCGCACGGGCGTGCGCTGCATAGCCTCGGGCCGCTTTCAGCCGAGGGCGGCCGTGCTAAATTCGCCCTGGCGATGACCCGGGCGCGGCGTTCACTGCACGTGCTGAGCTGCTTCCGGCCCGAGGACCTGGACGTCACCCGCCTGAGCCACGGCGCGGTGGATTTCTACGAGCTCCTGGACCGCGAGATCGCCGGCAACTCCGACCTGGGGAGCCCGGCATCCCGTGCCGCGGCCAGCGAGCAGGCCCTTGGCGCCGACCCGCTGGTGGCCGATCTCGGGGACCGGCTCCGTGCCCGCGGCGCTCGCGTCTGGCACCAGTACGACGGCGTCCTGGACATGGTTGCCGCGGCCGACCCGATGCACACTATCGGCCAGGACGACGCCGAGATTCCCCGCCCGGTTGCCATCGAGTCTGACGGCACCGAACGGTACCGGCGGATGACAGTGCGTGAGCGCAGCCGGCTCCGCCCGCAGTTGCTGGAGCGCATGGGCTGGCGGTACATGCCACTATGGACAATAGAGGTCTTCACCGATCCGTCCGCCTGCGCGGACCGGATCGGCGGCTACCTCGGACTGGAGAAGCCTGCGGCGCCGAGCCGGGTGCGCCCCTCGCCCGGTTTCTCCGACGACATCGAAAACCTGAGCGTCGAAGACGGGCAAGATGCCTACGCTCCGGCCGCAGCTGACCGCAGCTGACCGGGGCTAACCGGCAGGCCCGGAGGCACTGAACAGTTATTTGCAGCAAGGAGGCCGGCGGCATGAGCGCAGACGGCGAGAACGAAAACAACAACCACGGTGACGGCAGTGACAGCGGTGACGCAAAGCAGGCAGGCGACCCGAACGTGACTGCCCCGGACACCGCTGAACGGAACCAGGAAGCGCCCGCCCAGAAACCACAGGGGCAGCCGGGGGCCGGCGCCGCGGCTTCCGGCGGACTGCTGCCGAACAAGGCGGCCGAAGACGATCCGCGACGCTGGGGCGACCAGCCCGGGAGCTACGACCACGATGCCTGGCTCAAGGAGCAGCGGCCGCCGCACTGGGGCTGACCCGCACGCCGGCGAAGCAGCCGGCGGCCTCCGCTATCCGCGCCCGGCCCTGACCAGGACGAAGAACAGCTTGCCGTGCGTGGACGCTCCGGCGAGTTGGCGGGCCTGGTAAGGGTCAGCGGCCACCACGATCAGGCCGTCCGTCGCCCCGGCGTCGAGCCATGGGCCGGCCCGGCCGCCCTGCGCTGAGGTCCACAGGACCGGAACAGCCGAAGCGAGGAGCCGGGAAGCGGCTGCCTTTTCATAACCGTCGCCGCTCGTCATCACGACATTGACCAGCTGGCCTGGGGAGACCAGCTGGATCGAGGCAGGGTCTGCCATGCGAAGTGGCACGGCCACCGAACCCGGCGGACTGCCGGCGAGCAGCCCGGGGCCGACGAACTGTGAGTCGGAGAGTAGCTGGCCCTTGCGCAGGGCCACGGCGAGCTGTTTCCCGTCCAGTCCGGCAGGGTCAAGCGGGCCGGCGGGCAGAACGCCGGGCGGGATCTGGATGGCGACGACGTCGGCCGCATCCAGCACCCGGCCGGCCGGGAGATCCTTGGCCGCGGCCCACGCGGTGACGGTGGCTTCGGGCGCAGGAGTCAGCTGCTGCACGGCCATGCCGGCGGCGAGGCACAGCAGCAGGGCTATGACCAGCCTTCGGTGTCTTCCCAGCCAGCCGCGGAAGCGCCGCCTCGGCGGAAATTTGCGGCGCGAGCCAGGGCGGATGGCAGCGCGCGGAAGCGGTGACGGAGACGATCTGAAACGCGGCGTCGACCCGTAAGACGGTGCTGATCGGGAAAAGAGTGTGCGGCGGCTGCGGTGGGCCATGTCGCCACGTTATGGTGGGGAAGCCAGCCGGCGTCAGGCCCGGGCGGCGCTATGTGGACAACCGTGGGGGTGCCGGCGTGCCGGGTACTAGTTGGCGGCGGCGGAAGCCGGTGCGGAGCTCGCAGCCGGGCTGGCAGCGGGGGCGACGGCGCTGCCCTTGCTATCGCGTGAGTCGGTCCGGTAGAAGCCGGAGCCCTTGAACACGACGCCGACGCTGTTGAACTTCTTGCGCAACGTCCCCTGGCACTCCGGGCAGGTCGTCAGGGAGCTGTCCGTAAACGACTGCACGGTCTCGAAGGCGTGGCTGCAGTCCTTGCAGGCATATGCATACGTGGGCACTGGGGTTCCTCCTCTTGGACAAACGAGCAGGTCCCGTGCTGCCGGAGCGGCATCTCCGCCACCGGAATCGGTGGACGAGGAAACCGCATTAGCAGTCGCAGGGCCTGAGTGCCAATTCTATCACCCGCCGGCTGCGGCTAGGAAAGCCCGGCAAGCCGGACCAAGCCGCCAGGAGTCAGGGCGGCCGCGACCTTCTGATCGAAGGACTCCGCCGGGATGCTGCCAGCGGGGAGTACCTCGGCGTCGTAGACGACGGCCGCCGTCGGCAGCGGGCCGTCGCTGGCCCGGGAAGGGCCCGCCGGCAGTGTGGCGAGGGCCGCAAGGAACTTGTCGTAATAGCCGCCGCCCTGCCCGATCCTGTTGCCCGAACGGTCCAGGGCCGTGGCGGGGAGGAAGATTCCGGCCACGTCCCGCATCACGGACGTGCCGAGCCGTTCACCGGTCGGCTCCTGGATGGGTGCATAGCGGCTGCGGACAAACTCCGAGGCCGGGGTCCAGTACACCCAGCTCAGCGCCAGTCCAGGTTCGCAGACCGGGAGCAGCACCCGGTGGCCGGCATCATGCAGGGCGGCCAAGAGAGGCAGGGTGGGCGGCTCGGAACCGACGCCGAGGTAGGCAGCGAAGGTGCGTGGTCCGCCGTCGGCCAGCCCGGAGGCCCACGCCAGCCCGTGCCGGGCGATTGCCGAACCGGCGGCATCCAGCTCCGCCGGCGACATCGCTGTCCGGCGCAGCCGGTGCCGCGAACGGATCTCTTCCTTGGTGCTCATGCGGTGGCGTCCTCTCGCCCGGGCGGCGCCTGATGATGTCGGCTGCCGCGGCTGCCGTGCCGGTGGGGACAATTACCTGATGTTTTGCCCCCTCAGTTAGATTAGTCGAGTGATTACACCCAACGCCTCCGTCCGTAAGGCCGTCATCCCCGCTGCGGGCCTCGGCACCCGTTTCCTTCCGGCCACCAAAGCGATGCCGAAGGAAATGCTGCCGGTCGTCGACAAGCCGGCCATCCAGTACGTGGTCGAGGAAGCCGTGAACGTGGGCCTCAACGACGTCCTGATGATCACCGGACGCAACAAGCGCGCCCTCGAGGACCACTTCGACCGCGTGCCCACCTTGGAAGCGACGCTGGAGGCCAAGGGCGACACCGCCAAGCTGGAGTCCATCCAGGCCGCGAGCAACCTGGGCGATATCCACTACGTCCGCCAGGGCGACCCCATGGGCCTCGGGCACGCCGTGCTGCGCGCCAAGCAGCACGTCGGTTACGAACCTTTTGCCGTGCTGCTGGGCGACGACCTCATCGATGCCCGCGACGAGCTGCTCAGCACCATGATCGAGGTCCAGGCAAAGACCGGCGGCTCGGTCGTGGCTTTGATCGAGGTCGACCCCTCGCAGATCAGCGCCTATGGCTGCGCCGACGTCGAGCCGGTTGAGGGCGAGGAGTACGTCCGGATCAAGCAGCTGGTGGAGAAGCCCGACGTCGACGAGGCCCCTTCGAACCTGGCCATCATCGGCCGCTATGTGCTGCACCCCGCGGTGTTCGAGGTCCTCGAGCGGACCGAGCCCGGCCGCGGCGGCGAAATCCAGCTCACCGACGCCCTGCAGGAACTTTCCGCCGGCGAAGGTGAAGGCTACGGCGTGTACGGCGTCATTTTCCGCGGCCGCCGCTATGATACGGGCGACAAGCTCAGCTACCTCAAGGCCTGCGTCCAGCTCGCCTGCGACAGTGATGACCTCGGCCCCGGTCTGCGCGAATGGCTGCCCGGCTTCGCCTCCAGCCTGACGAAATAGTCCCATGGGGGGCAGCTTCACCTGGCCGGTGACCCTGGAGTGCGGCGATCTTGTGCTGCGTCCGATCCGGTACCGGGACCGCAAGGAGTGGAGCGAGCTTAGGGCCCGCAACGACGCGTGGCTGGCCCCCTGGGAAGCGTCCAACCCGGTACCGGGCGGCGGCTTGCCTGACTACCGGCAGATGGTGCGGTCGCTCAAGGCCCAGGCGGCGCAGGCCACCGCGCTTCCCTTTGTCATTGCTGCCTGGACTCCCGGGTTCAAGGAACCGGTGATCGTGGGGCAGCTGACGGTCTCCTCGATTGTCTGGGGCTCGGCCATGATGGCCACCCTCGGCTACTGGGTCGACCAGGACCGCGCCGGCCAGGGCATAGCCCCCACCGCCGTCGCGATGGCGACTGACTACTGCTTCCGGACCCTGGGGCTGCACCGGATGGAAATCAACATCCGGCCGGAGAACCGTCCGAGCCTGCGGGTGGTGGAAAAACTCGGATTCCGCGACGAGGGCTACCGGCCGCGTTTCCTGCACATAAACGGCGCATGGGCGGACCACCGCACCTTCGCCCTGACCTCCGAGGAAGTCCCCGGGGGCCTGCTGGCCCGGTGGCTGGAAACACGCCCCGCACAGGCACCGGAAACCCCCGCCTGACCAGCAGTTTCGTCATATATCCAGTGATTTGGCAGTTGCCTCGCGACACACCGCTGCCAATGCCGCCCGCTCCGCCGTCTTGCTCATACGGTTTTGATTGTGGACTTCCCTCTTAGCAGCTCAGTGATCCTTGTCATTGCTGTTGCGCTCTGGATCGTATGGGTGGCTCCTTACATGCTCCGGAACGGCCGCCCCCAGCTGCAGCCGGCGGGGGAGCTCCTGATGAATGCCGTGGATGTAGAAAAAGCAGACCCCCAAGCCGGAAACCTCATGAAGATGGCTGCCCCGCAGGAGACACCGATGACGAGTACGCAGCGCCCCGAGTCAGCCCCGGGTTCCACTAACCCCGGCGATCGGAAACCGGCGGCTCCGGCGTTCCGGATCCGCTACGGCCGGCTGGCGCTTGCCGTGCTGGGGCTGCTCTCGCTGCTCACCGGCGTCGTGTCCGCCGCCCTTCGGCTCTTCGGCGTCGGCTCGGGCTGGCTGCCCGCCGCCACCCTGCTCGGGGCCGTTGCCGCCGTCGTGTTGCTCCGCAGGCTTGCGGTGCGGGACCGCCGGCGCAAGGTTAACGCCGCGTTCCGCTCGGCCATGGGCGCCCCGGAGCGGAGAGCTTCCGAGGAGACCCCGGCGCAGTCCGACGTCATCCGGGAAGCTGCGGTGCCCGCGAAAGAGAGTCCGCTCTTCGACGCAGAAGCAGGTGCCGCGCAGCCCCAGGCCGCCCCCGCACCCCTGACAGCCGACGAACTGCGGCAGGCGGCACTGGCCGAGGCCGCCGCCTCGGGCGATACGTCCGTGCGCCGCGTCGGCGACCCGTCCTCTGCAGAAGGCTCCAGCTGGGAACCCGTGGAGGTCCCCAAGCCGACGTATGTGGAGGCGCCCAAGGCGGAACGCCCCGCCCCGGAGCCGCTGGACCTGCCGGAAGCCCCGAAAGCCGTCGGCAAGCCCTCGCTCAAGCAGGCCACCGTCCGGCAGCCGGAGGCGGCTGCTGCCGAGTCGAAGGTGATGGGCAAGGGGCAGAGCGCCCTGAGCAACCTCGACGACGTCCTGCAGCGCCGACGCGCCTGACTCAAACTTCCCGACCCGGGCAGCCGACGCATCGGCCGCCCGGGGCTTTTTGTTGCCCGCGGGAGTTATCCTGACGAGCATGACGAGAATCTGCGTTGCGGGGGGAACCGGCCAGGTGGGCCGTGAAGTGGTGCGGCAGGCCGTCGAGGGCGGACACCGCGTCGCCGTGCTTAGCCGTCGTCCGCCCGCGCCGGGGGAGGCCGGCCGGGACGACGGCGCAGAGTATTTCCGTGGGGATGTCACCACGGGGGAGGGGCTGGCCGCCGCGCTGGCCGGAGCCGATGTCGTCATCGATTGCCTTGAGGGACAATCCGGCAGGGCGTTGAAGAACTTCGCCGACGGCGGAGCGCGGCTGCTCGCTGCCGCCCAGGACGCCGGCGTCAGGAAGGCTGTCATGCTCTCGATCGTCAACTGCGACCGGAGCAGCTTAGGCTACTACAAGTCGAAGGCGGCCAAAGAGCAGGTCTACGAGCGTTCCGGGCTTGAAACCCTGGTGCTTCGGGCCACGCAGTTCCATTCCCTGCTCGCCGGCGTGTTTGCCGCCGGAGCAAGGATCCGGCTGATCCCGGTGGTGAAGGGCGCCCGGTTCCAGCCGATTGCGCCCGCAGAGGTGGCCACGGAACTGCTGGAGTCGGCGCTGGAGGCGCCGTCCGGCGTGCGGCACCGGGTCCGGACCGTCGGAGGTCCGGAGATCGTCGGGATGCGCGAGCTGGCCCACAGCTGGCGGCAGGCTACCGGGGCGCGCGGCCGGGTAGTGGAACTGCCGCTGCCCGGCGGCATGGGCAAATACCTGCGCGCCGGCCTCAACCTGGCCCCCGGCGAGCGACACGGCACGCAGACATTCGAGGGCTGGCTGGCAATGCACGCCGATAGTTTGTAGCCTAGGAACGTTGACAACGCCGTTCCTCCGGGAGCGGCGTTGCTGCGGGGCTATAGCTCAGTTGGTAGAGCGCTTCGTTCGCATCGAAGAGGTCAGGAGTTCGAATCTCCTTAGCTCCACAATTTGCAGGGGTTTTTGAGCCCCTGCGTGGGTCGCACAATCATGCTGGTAACCCGTTGGGCCCGCCTGTGGCGGTAGAGCCACCCGAGCGCCGGCATCTCGGCTGATGTCGGGACAAAATCATGCGGGACGTAGTGCGGCGCCTCGAATTCCCTTACGCTGACACCGGAGCCGACGACGACGGGGGTAGGGGCGCCGATGAGTGATGCGGGGGAGCCGAAGCGGATTCCGCTTTGGAAACTTGAAGAAACGGCCGGCAGCCAGGCCCCGTCGGAAGGCTGGCGCGGCAACCCGGCCCCGCTGCTGCCCGGCTGGGACCCCAGCCAGGTCCACACCTCCTCGACCGTCCGGGACGTCTGGGCGCGCCGCGTCCCGTGGCCGGTCCGCCTCCTCCGGGCCCTCGGCAGGATGTTGGGACGGTTGTTCAAGGCTGTCGCCGTCCTGACGGCCATTGCGCTCGTGTGCGGTTTCCTGCTGTACCTCAAAGGTGACCTGAAGCCGTCGTCGTTCCTGGGCGGACCCGCGGGCGATCCTGCCGCCGGCGCATCCGACCCCCTGGTGTACCGCACCGCTCCGTCCGCCGGTGCAAGGCCCCGGACTCCGGCGGCGGCTCCTGCGGCGGTTACTCCGGCGCCCACCCCGCGCGCGGCTGCGGACCACCCCACACCTGGGCGCGAAGAGGCCGTCGCCCCGCTGGGTCGACCCGCGCCGGTCACCGTCAAATCCCGCTCCTACGCGTTTACGGCCACCGGCAAGGACAAGCGGCCCGCCGCCTACGACCCCTGCCGGCCTATCCATTACGTCACGCGCGCCGCCAACCAGCCGGCGGAAGGGCCCCGACTGATCAAGGAGGCCATCGCAGCCGTCTCCCGGGCGACCGGGCTGGTGTTTATCAACGACGGAGCCACCACGGAGGCGCCGGCGGCGAAGCACAAGTCCTACCAGCCGGCGCGGTACGGGGACCGCTGGGCGCCGGTGCTTATCGCCTGGGAGACCACAGCCGAGGAGCCCCGTTTCACCAACTACGCCGTGGGAACCAACGTCATGGGTCTGGGCGGCAGCGCCGCGCTCAGCCGGGACGGCACCGAGGTCACCTACGTCAGCGGCCAGCTGGAACTGAACGGGCCCGCAATGCAGTCCCTGATCCTCCGGGACGGCTTGGCGCCCGCCCGCGGGGTCATCGAACACGAGCTCGGCCACGTCGTGGGCCTGGGCCACGTCCAGGACCCGGCCCAGCTGATGAACCCCACGGCCGTCCCCGGGGTAACCACGTACCAGGCCGGGGACCTCACAGGCCTGTCCATTCTGGGCCAGGGGGCGTGCAGGCCCGAAGTCTGAGCGGGGAGCGGTGGAAACAACGGCCTGTACCTGTGGACGGCAGGCCGTAGGCGGCCCGGCATCGTCATTCGCACGCTCCTGGGGGAAACTGGCCTGTAGGGCACCCCGCTAACGATCTAGGAAAGAGGACACCATGACGCTCAAAGAGCGCCTGAAAGAAGACGTTGTCACCCACATGAAGGCCGGCAACAAGACCGCGCTGACTACCGTCCGCAACGTCCTGGGCGAGATCAGCACCCGGGAGAAGTCAGGCAAGACGCCGGTTGAGCTAGACGACGCCCAGGTGACGTCGCTGCTGCAGAAGGAAGCCGCCAAGCGTCGCGACACCGCCCGCATCTTCACTGAAGCCGGCGAAACCGACCGCGCCGCCGCCGAGGTCGCTGAAGCCGAAATCATCGAGGCATACCTGCCTAAGGCGCTCACTCGCGACGAGGTGGAAGCGATCGTCGACGAGGCCATCGCTGCGCTTAAGGCCGACGGTCAGGAGCTCTCCATGCGCTCCATCGGCGCGGTGATGAAGCCGGTCACCGCCAAGGTGGCCGGTCGCTTCGACGGCAAGTCCGTCAGCGAGATCGTCCGCAGCCGCCTGGCCTGAAAAGGGACACGGTGATGCACAGCCTCCGCTGCCAAGCCCCGGGGGTGCCAGGCCCCCGGGCGCCCGGCAGGCGCCGGACCAGTGCCTTTGAGCCGCGGCTGACAGTGTTTTTCCCAAGGAATTCCGCAGGAATTCCTTTCCCGCCCCGGACCTTGCTTTCTGTTCGGTAACGTTGCGCGCGGCTGGCGGTGTGGAACCGCGAGCCGCCCTCAACGTACGAACTCTGGAAGGATCACCCCTTGGCAGGAATCTTCACCTGGCTCAGCGCCCTCGGTACTGCAGGCAAGGCCACCGTCGTTGCCGCCGTCGTCGTCACGGGTGGTGCCGGCGCCGCCATGGCTGCCACCGTAACGGAACTCAGCTCGGACCCGACCGCCACCGTCTCTCCCGAACCGACCGCCACCGAGACCCCGACGGCGGATCCGACGGTTGAGCCGACGGAGACCGCTCCCGCCCCGGAGCCGACGGAGACCGCTCCGGCCCCGGAGCCGACGGAGACTGAGACCGCTCCCGCCCCGGAACCGACGGAGACGGCGCCCGCCCCGGAGCCGACCGAGACCGCTCCGGCCCCGGAGCCGACGGAGACTGAGACGGCGCCCGCCCCGGAGCCGACCGACGGCGATGATGCTGACGAGGCCGGGGAAGACCAGTCAAACGAGCACGAGAAGTCCTCGGAGCACGGCAACAGCGCCTGGGCCCACCAGAACGCCGCTGCGCACCGCGCAGCCGGGCTCGCGAAGGCCGCCGAGCACCGCAATGAGCACGCCGCCACCCCCGCGGTTCCGAGCTACGGATCCGGGGCGGTCACCGCAGCCGTTCGCGCGCCGGGCCACGCCGAAGCACCCAAGGCCGCGCACGCCAAGCCCAGCGGGTCGGGCAAGCACCACAAGTAAGCATTGGTCCAAAGACCCCGTACCGCATCGCGGTGCGGGGTCTTTGCTGTCTCCGTGTCCGACCGCTCCGCCCGTTCGGGATAGTCTGAAACCCCGGCCCGCTTACGGACGCCCGCCCACAGTTCCGGCGTCGGCGGCGGATATCGTCGGCCAGCCCCCTCCCGGACAGCCCCCGGGAATCGCCGGGGCCAACCCCCTTGAGAGGACAGCAGCAATGAGCCTGATCCGGCTGCACGACGTCAGCGTCCGCTTCGACAACACCCAGATCCTCCGCGAGGCGTTCTTCCGCCTCGAAGCCGGCGACAGGGTCGGCCTGATCGGCAAGAACGGATCCGGCAAGACCACCATCCTGAAGCTGATCCTGGACCAGGTGTCCCCGGACACCGGCACGGTCAGCGTGGACCTCGGAACCAGGGTGGGGTACTTCTCCCAGTTCTCCGAGCTCAACGGCGACGCGACCATCACCGAAGTCCTCGACGGGTTGTTCGGCGAGATCAAGGCGGTGGAAGCCGAGCTTGCCGCCATTGATGCGGCCATCGCCAAAGATCCCGCGGCAGATGAGCTGGACCGGCTGATCGGGCGGCAGGCCGGACTGTTCGAGGACATGGACCGGCTCGACGGCTGGGACTACCCGCGCCGCATCGATACGGTGCTGACCACTCTAGGGTTCGACGACGCGCACCGCCATTGTGCGATCGACGCGCTCTCCGGCGGCTGGCGCAACCGTGCCGCGCTGGCGAAGATCCTGCTCGAAGGGCCGGACGTCCTGCTGCTCGACGAGCCCACCAACTTCCTGGACGTCGCCGGTGTCGAATGGCTGGAAAGCTGGTTCCGCGATTTCAAGGGAGCCGCGGTCATCGTCTCGCACGATCGGACGTTCCTGGACGCCGTCGTGACCCGCATCATCGAGGTGGAGAACTTCCACCTGCACGAATACCCCGGGAACTTCGGCGAATACGTGATCCAGAAGCAGTTCCGGCTCAAGACCCTCGAGCAGCAGTTCGTGCACGAGTCCGAGCTACTCGCGTTCGAGGCCGAAGGGATCGCCGACCGCCGTGAAGCCGCCAAGGCCGCCGGCCGCGGCCTGGGCAACCAGCTCGCCAAGATCAAGAAATCCCGGACGCCCCGGCCGGTGGACCAGATTGTCACCGAGATCTACGGCGGGCTGCACGTGAAGGACGTGCTGTGCCGGGTGGAGGGGCTGGGCAAGTCCTACGGCGAGAAAGTGTTGTTCGATGATTTGAGCTTCGAAATCCGCAGGGGCAACCGGATTGCCGTGCTGGGTGCCAACGGCAGCGGAAAGTCCACCCTGCTGAAGGTCCTGACCGGCGAGGAGGCCGCCGACGCCGGCGAGGTGGCGTGGGCGAAGGGCCCCGGCTTCGTTTCGTACAACCGTATGCTGGAAGACCTCGACGACGGCGACACCGTCTCGCACGCCGTCAACGCGCTGCCGGACAGCCTGGCCTTCAGCGCCACGAAGAAGTCCGTCAACCGGTTCCTGGCGATGTTCCAGTTCTCCGAAGCAGACCTCAAGCAGAAGATCGGGAACCTCTCCGGCGGCCAAAAGGCACGCGTGGCCATGGCGCAGTGCCTGCTCTCCGGCGCCTCGGTGCTGCTGCTTGACGAACCCACCAACCACCTGGACCTCTCCAGCACCCAGGTGATGGAGCGGGCGCTGCTGCACTTCCCCGGCGCCGTCGTGGTAGTCAGCCATGACCGGTTCTTCACCGAGAAGATCGCCACCCGCCAGCTCATCTTCGGCGCAGCCGGAGCCGCGCCCGGCGAAGTCGGCCAGCGGGCCGCCTAAGCGGTCAAGCCGCCCGGGGCAGCCGCCCGGGGCAGCCGGCGCGCCGTCGTCGCGGGATAATGGGGCTATGGCCGGGCAGCGACGGGAACAGGACCGTGACCCGTGGGAGGAGTTCGACCGGCTCGAGCCGGCCGCGGAGGACCGCGTGGGCGGCTACCCGGGCGGTGAGCCCCACGGCTTCGGCTTCCGCACCGGGGTGCGCAGCGCACGCGTGGCCTTCGGCTTCGCCGTCTATGCCCTTGTCCTCGGCAGCGTGCTGGTCCTTCTCGGGACGATCTACTTCATCGGCCACGGGCAGTGGCTGTGGCTCGGGCTGATGGCCGTGATCGAGAGCTGCTTCGTCCTCGCGTTCATCCGCCTTGTGGCCCAGGCACGCCAGCGCCGCTCAGGAGGCCGGCCCGACGCGTAAATGATTCCATGACGCGCAAAAAGGCTGGCGTGGCGGGTATGCCCCTCGCGTCAGCCCGTATACGCGTCGACAGGACATTGGCGCCGCGCCGGCTAGAGCCAGCCCTTGCGTTTGAAAATGGCGTACATGAGCGTTGCCGTGCCCGCCATCATGAAGAGCGCCATCGGGTAGCCGAAGGTCCAATGCAGCTCCGGCATCCGTTCGAAGTTCATGCCGTACACACCGGCGACAAAGGACGGCGCGAAGAAGATGGCGGCCCAGGAAGAGATCTTTTTGACCTGCTCGTTTTGTTCCGCACTGGCTTCGTTCTGGCGGTTCGCCGTCAGCGTGCCGTCCAGGGTGAGCGCGTTCTGCAGCAGGTCGCGGAAGGAATCGGCGCGGGAAATCAGCCGCTCCACGTGGTCCTCGACGTCGCGGAGGCTGTGCTGCAGTTCCGTGTCCACCTGGTACTTCTCGAAGCCCCGCCGGAGCTGCTGCATCATGGCCGGCAACGGGTGGATGGCCCGCTGGAAATGGATGACCTCCCGGGCGAGCTCGTAGATGCGCCGGGAAACCAGCGGATCCCCGCTGAAGAGCTGGTCCTCGATCTCGTCGATGTCGTTCTCCAGCCCGGCCACCACTGGGACGTAATCATCCACCACCTGGTCCATCAGGGCGTAGAGAACCGCCTCGGGGCCGTGGCAGAGCAGGTCCGGGCGCCGCTCCAGCCGGCGCCGGACCTGGCCCACGACCGCCGTCTCGGCGTGCCGGACGGTCACCACGAAGTTCCGGCCGGTGAATACGTGCAGCTCACCGAACTCCACGGTCTCGGTCTCGTCGAGGTACCGGGCCGGCCGGAGTACGGTGAAGAGGTTGTCATCGTAGCGTTCCAGCTTGGGGCGCTGGTGCGCGGAGATCGCGTCTTCCACCGCCAGGCCATGCAGGCCGAACTCCTCGGCGACGGCGGCCATTTCCTCTTCCGTCGGCCGGTACAGGCCGATCCAGGCCATGCCGCCGTGTTCGGTCAGGGTCTCAAAAGTCTGTTCCAGGTTGCGCGGCTCGGCACGCCGGACGCCGTCAACGTAGACGGCGTTGTCAATGATAGTCACGGGGACATTATCCAGTCTTTAGCTGTGGATCCGCGGCACCGGCCCGCCGCGAGGCCGACCGGCCGGGGGCAAGGGCGCTGCCCTGGGCAAGCCGGCTGATGAGCGGCTCGGTCCGGTACGGGATGTGGGTGTGCAGGGCCAGCACGGTCTCGGTCCGGATGACGCCCTTGATCCTCAGGATGGACCGCAGCGCCGCCTGGAGGTTGTGCGTGTCGGTCGCCACCACCCGGCACCAGACATCGCCGCGGCCGGAAATTTCGTGGACCTCCAGGACCTGGGGGATCAGGCGCAGGGCGCCCACCACGCCGTCGAGTTCGCGGTGGTTGACCTCGATCGTGACGAAGGCGACGACGTCGTACCCCACCGCCTCCAGGTCGATTTCCCGGCCGCCGTCGTGCAGCAGACCGGAGCGCAGCATCCGCCGGACCCGGGACTGCGCGGTGTTCCGCGCGATCCCGAGGGCGTCGCTGAGTTCGCCGATCTGGATCCGCGGGTCCTTGATGAGTTCGAGCAGAATCTTCAGGTCGGTGGGGTCCAGACTGTTCAAATCATCACTCCGGTTCATGCTTGTGGTCCGTGATTGACGGTTTTGATCAATTTTGGCACAGAACTTGGCTGGAAAAGTCATTCGTACCGCATTCTGTAGATATCAATCTTAACCGGGCCGGCGCCTCCCCACAGGGTACGCGTGCGGCCCGCTTCGATGCAGCAGGGGCACCGCTATGACCGTCTTCAGCGAACTTCGCATGCGCCCGGCCACGGCAGAACGCTGGGGCTGGGACGCTTCCGTCACCGCACGGCTGGTGATGGCCGGCGTCGTGATTTTCACGCTGCTGGTCGGCGCCAACCTGGCGACACCGCTGTACCCCCTGCTGCAGGCCAAACTTGGCATCACGGCCCTGGACGTCACGGTTGCCTTCTCCGCCTACGTCCTGGCGCTCGTGGCCACCCTCATCCTCGCCGGACACTGGTCGGATCACATCGGCCGGCGCGCTGCCCTGGTCCTGGCCGTGCTGGTAGGCCTCGCCGGGGGCTTCGTCTTCGCCACCGCCAACAGCCTGCTGGCGCTGTCCGCCGGCCGGGCGCTGCAGGGCGCCGCGGTTGCCCTGGCCACCGGCGCCAGTTCCGCGGCCCTGCGCGAGCTGCTGCCCAGCCGGCCCGAGTGGGCCTCGCGGTTTACGCTGCTGGCCTCCGCCGGCGGGGTGGCGGCGGGGCCGGCCATTGGCGGGGTGCTGTCCGTGCTTCCCGGGCCGACGTCCACGCCCTATTACCTGCACTCCGTAGTCCTGGCCGCCCTGCTGGTGCCGCTCTACCTGCTCAAGGCCAGGCCCGCCATCACCTCGGTCGCGGGTCCCCAGCCGCTGAAGGTCCTCGCACCCCGGCGCCCCTCCGTGTCGAGGGAGGCGCGGGGCGCGTTCTGGCTGGCCTCGGCGGTAGGGTTCCTCAGTTTTGCCGTCTTCGGATTCTGCCTCTCGCTGGCTCCCGGCTATTTCGCGCAGATTGTCCATGCGGACTCACGGCCGCTGATCGGTCTGCTCGCGGGACTGACCCTGGCGGCGTCGGCGCTGAGCCAGCTGCTGGCCGTACGCGGGCGCTTCGTGGTGCCCGTAGGTCTGTCCCTGCTCGCCGGTTCCGTGCTGCTGATCGCGGCAGCCGCGGCGTGGAGTAGTCCTTGGCTGCTGATTGCCGCCAGCATCACCGCCGGCCTGGGCCAGGGCGTCTCGTTCCGGACGGTCTTCAACGATGTGGCCGGCAAGGTGGAGGCGTCGCGCCACGCCCAGATCATCAGCACCGTCTACGTGATCACCTACCTCGGCAGCGCCTTCCCGGTGATCGGGCTGGGGCTGGCGGCCGGATACTTCGGCCTGCAGGCTGCCGTGGCCGGTTTTGTGGTGCTGTGCGCGCTCGTTGCCCTCGGCTTGGCGGCCGTCACGCTGCGCAGCGCCCTCCGGCAGCGGGCCTGAGCCCGCAGCCGGGCGGAAACCCCTAGTCCGGCAGCGGCCCGTGGTTGCCCTGGATGTGGTCGAACACCAGGGTGGTCTCGGTGTGGCCTACGACCGGGTCGGTGGCCAGGTTGTCCAGCACCCAGTCGCGCAGGTCCTCCGTGGTGGCGACGGCGATATGCAGCAGGTAGTCCACCGAACCCGAGGTGTGGAACGTGGACAGCACGGCGGGCAGCTTGGGGACCCGGGCCGTGAAACGGTCGATCTGTTCGCGGTCGTGGGCGCGCAGCCGGACGGCAATCAGCGCCTGCACCGAGCGGCCCACCGCGGCAAGGCTGAGCTTGGCCTCAAAACCCTGGATGATCCCGCGCTCGGACAGGGCCCTGGTGCGCATCAGTGCCGTGGACGGTGCGATCCCCACCAGTTCGGCCAGCTGCTTGTTGGAAATCCGGGCATCCGCGACCAGGGCCGCGAGCAGGCGCTCGTCAATGGCGTCCAGGGGTTCGCCGGCTCCGGCTCCCGGCCGAACATTCTTCGTGGTGCTGCTCACGGATCCTCCTTGATGTGTTGTGAGTTCATCATAAACGCCACTATCTGACAGTTCCATTCAGAACCCCTGTAAAACGCCGAATTATTGCCAGATACTTACCGCATTCAATGGTGAATATTCATAAGGAGTAACGGTGCTTTCTCAAGACTCGCTGGCGGTCCACGCCGGCCGGAACGGCCTCACGGAACTCGGCGTCCACGCCGTCCCGATCGACCTGTCCACCACGGCGCCGCTGCCCTCCGTCCACGACGGCGGCCTCGCCTACGAACAGATGGCCACCGGCGGCCCGCACCTGGACGGGCAGAGCACGGTCTACCAGCGGCTCTGGAACCCGACCGTCGCCCGCTTCGAAGACGGCGTCGCCCTGCTTGAGGCCACTGAAGAAGCCGTCGCCTTCGCCACCGGCATGGCCGCGTTGAGCGCGGTGCTGCTCGCCGTCGTCGCCACCGGGAACAAGCACGTGGTGGCGGTCCGGCCGCTCTACGGAGGCAGCGACCACCTGCTGGCCTCCGGGGTGCTGGGCACCGAGGTCACTTTCACCACGCCCGACGGCATCGGCGCGGCACTGCGCCCCGACACCGGGCTCGTCATCCTGGAGACGCCGGCGAACCCGAGCCTGGAGCTCGTCGACATCGCCGCCGCGGCGGCTGCGGCGGACGGCGTGCCGCTGCTGGTGGACAACACCTTCGCCACTCCCGTCCTCCAGCAGCCGTACCGGCACGGTGCGGCCATGGTGCTGCACAGCGCCACTAAGTTCTTCGGCGGCCACGGCGACGCCATGGGCGGCGTCGTCGCCGTTTCCCCGGAATGGGCCGTCCGGCTCCGGCAGATCCGGGCCATCACCGGCGGCATCCTCACGCCGTGGCCGGCGTACCTGCTCCACCGGGGCCTGGCGACCCTGCCGGTCCGGGTGCGGGCGCAGCAGGCCAGCGCCGAGAAGGTCGCGGCCGCCCTGGCGGAGCACGGGCTGATCCGGCGGGTGTTCTATCCGGGCCTGCCGGAGTGCGATCCGCGCGGCCTGGTCGGCACCCAGATGGCGGGCCCGGGCTCGCTGCTGGCGTTCGAGCTGGCCAGCGCCGAACATGCCGAGCGCATTCCGGCAGCCGTCAGCATGATCACGCACGCCGTCTCGCTGGGCGGCATTGACACCCTGATCCAGCACCCCGCGGGCCTGACCCACCGGCCGGTCGCCGCGGAGGCCAAGCCGCACGCCAGCCTGCTCCGGGTTTCCGTGGGGCTGGAGGACCCGGCGGACATTGTCGCCGATCTTGTGCAGGCCCTCGAGGCGACCCGCTAGCGCGCCGCGCTCCGCCCTGGGGATGCGCTCGGGGCGACGGCGCCGCCCGCGCCGGCGGGATGCACGACGGCGGTGATCACCGCCGTCGTGCAGGCCAGGCCCATCACGGCGAGGGCGAGGGCGGTCCAGCCCAAGGACTGGAACAGCAGGCCGCCGGCCCAGCCGATGACGCTGGATCCCAGGTAGTAGGCGAGGTTGTAGAGCGAGGCCGCCTGCGCGCGGCCCGTGCTCGCGATCACCCCGGTCCAGCCGGAGCCGATGCTGTGGGCCGCGAAGAAACCGCCGGTGAACAGCAACAGCCCGGCCAGGATCAGGACCAGGAGCTCGGTCAGGGTCAGTGCGAGCCCGGCGACCATAAGGACCGTGCCCGCCACCAGCACGCTGCGCCGGCCGAAGCGCAGCGTCAGCCCGGCGGCCCAGCGGGCGGAGACGGTGCCGGAGAGATAGGCAAGGAAGATCAGGCTGATCAGGGTGGCCGGCAGGCTGAAAGGTTCGCCGGACAGCCGGAAACCGAGGTAGTTGTAGACGGCCACAAAGCCGCCCATCAGCAGGAACGCCTGGACGTAGATGGCCAGCAGCCGCGGGTTCCGGCCGTGGCCGGCGAGGGTTGCGAGGGCGCCGCGGAAGCCGCTGGCGGCCGCGGCGGTGAAATTCCGTGCCGGCGGCACCAGCACCAGGAACAGGACGGCGGCGGACGTCGCCATCACGGACACGGCCAGTGCTGCGGCCCGCCAGCCCCACAGCTCGCCCACCGGACCGGCCACGAGCCTGCCCGCCAGCCCGCCGAGGGTGGTGCCTGCGACGTAGGTACCGGCCGCCAGGGCGGCGTGGGCCTTGTTCACTTCCTCGTTCAGGTAGGCGATGGCGATGGCCGGGATGCCGCCCAGTGCCATGCCCTCGAGCATCCGCAGGCCCAGCAGGACCGGGAAGCTGGGTGCCAGCGGGGCCAGCAGCCCCAGGACGGTGGCCGCGGAGATGCCCCAGGCCATGGCACGCACCCGGCCGATCCGGTCGGCCAAAAAGGACCACGGCAGGACCGTCGCGGCCAGGCCAACGGTGGCCAGGGAGATGGTCAGGGCCGCCTCGGCGGCCGTCACCTGCAAATCGGCGGCGATGATCGGCAGCACGGCCTGGGTTGAATAGAGTTGGGCGAAGGTCGCGACGCCGGCGAAGGCCAGGCCGGCGAGGATCCGGCGGTAAGCCGCCGAGCCTTTGGGATGGCCCGCCCACGCGGTAACCCGGCCGTCGGCTGCGGGGCTGCCGTCCGCCGCGGTGCCCGCATCAGCTGCGGTACCCGCATCAGCTGCGGAACCGGGCTCGGTTGCGGGATTGCGGAGGGGGAGGCGGGGCATGTCCCCAGAATAGGTCCCGGAAAGACATGCTTCCAATGCATGTTTCTCATAGTATTCATGGCAAATACGGAACGATTGAGAGGGTTGGGCATGGACGTTGAGCACAAGCAGCTCGTCCAGCTGCTGCCGCTGCTGCCCCTGCTGGCCGAGCTGGGGCGGACCCAGCACATCACCGCCACGGCCGAGGTGCTGGGACTGCCCCAGTCGACGGTGAGCCGTGGGATTGCGCGGGCCAGCGGCATCATCGGGACGGAACTGCTGATCCGGGACGGACGCGGCGTGCGGCTGACCCCCGCGGCCAAGGCGCTCCTCCCGCACATTGAGGCCGCACTGGGCGAATTCCAGACCGGGCTGGACCTGGTCCGGCACGAGTCGGAGGTGGTGCGCGGCCGGATCGCGGTGTCGTTCCAGCACACCTTCGGCGAGGCGATGCTGCCGCTGCTGATCAGTGCCTTCCGCAGCCGGCATCCGCAGCCGGCCTTCGACCTCAGCCAGGGTGCGCGGGACGGCTGCCTGGCCGAACTGGCCGCCGGGGACGCGGACCTGGCACTCACCGCCCCGATCGCGGCGCCGAGCCGGCTGATCTCCTCGGCTGCCCTGTACCGGGAACCGCTGCGGCTGGTGGTCCACCACCGGCACCCGCTCGCCCGGCGTCGTCGTGCCCGCCTCGCGGAGATCCGTCAGGACCCGTTCGTGGCGATGGGCCCCGGCTACGGCATGCGCTCGCTGACGGACGCACTGTTCCGGGAAGCCGGATTCAGGCCCCGCATCGCCTTCGAAAGCCAGGACTCCCACACGGCCAGGGGACTCGTCTCGGCGGGGCTGGGTGTAAGCATCCTGCCGCCCGGCGGACTGGCCCCCGGACGCCACACCCCGGGGCAGTCCGGCGACCTGGGCTGGGTGGAACTGGCGCTCGATTCCGGCCTTGCGTTCCGGGAGATCGGCCTGGCCTGGCGGGAACGGCGCGGGGGAGCGGACGCCGAGCCGGACCCGGTGCGGCTGTTCCGCGAGCTGGTGCTTAGCGAGGGCCCGGCGCTCCTGGCCGGTTTTGTCCGCGGACGCTCGGGCACCTGAGCCGGACGGCCCGCGCACGCACCGTCGTCGCCGTTCTTCGCTCGCGGGTTCCGTCCGGGCTCGACGTCTCCACACGGCGAGTCCGCAGCGACGCCGCGAGCGGGCAGGCCGCCCGCGCCGCTCAGCCCAACAGGCCCGGCAGGACGTCCGCGACGGAGGCGGCGCGCGCCTGCTGCCAGCCGGTTCCGGCCCAGAGGTTCAGCCGCTCCGCATCCCCGACGGCGGCGGCGGCCGCGCGCAGCGGGGCAGTGAGGTGGTGCACCGCCGGGTAGGCCTCCGGCGCGTCCGGGTGGTCCCGGACGAACTCGTTGACCAGCGCCCGGGCCGGCCGTCCGGTGAAAGCCCTGGTCAGGGCCGTCCGGGTGAAGTGCGGGCTGGCCAGGGCGTCCTTGTGCAACTGCCGGGCGCCGCTCTCCTCCGTGCGCAGCAAGGCCGTGCCCAGCTGGGCTGCCTGTGCGCCCGCGGCCAGCACCCGGTCCACGCCGGCGGCGTCCATGATCCCGCCCGCCGCGACGAGGGGGAGCGCGACGGCGGAGCGCACCGCCGCAATCAGCTCCGCCGTCGTGGCCGGCGCGGCGGGACCCGGCACGGCTGAACCCGGATCGCCTGACACGGGCAGGAACGCCGCGCTGTGGCCCCCGGCGCACGCATGCTGCACCACCAGGGCATCCACGCCCTGTTCGGCCGCCTGCCGGGCCTCGGCCGCGGTGGTGACCGTGGCCAGTACCGCCGACCCCGCCCGCTGCAGGGCGTGGACCACGTCCGCGCCGGGGAGGCCGAAGGTGAAACTGACCAGCTCCACCGGATCCGCCAGCAGGGCCTCGACTTTGGCCTGCCACGCGTCGTCGTCATCGAGCCGCAAAGTCGGGAGCTCCACACCGTAGCGCAGGGCGTCTGCGCGCAGCTGCAGCCGGTATGCCTCGAGCTCGGCCACGGTGGCCGCGGAGGGCGCCAGCTGGGCCGGGTCCGGGACGAAGACATTCATGCCGAACCGCGCACCGGACTCGCGGACGGCGCGGATGTCCGCCAGCATGGCAGCAACGCTCTTATAGCCCGCGGCCAGGAAGCCCAGACCGCCGGCCTCGTGCACGGCCGTGACGAAGGCCGGAGTTGAAGTCCCGCCGGCCATCGGCGCGGCGATAATGCGGGTACCGAAGATATCGCGGGACATTGCTCGCTCCTGTCGGTGATTCAGTAGGCTGTTCCGGTGACTCATTCTGACATCCCCACCCCGCCGGACGCCGTTTCCGCCGCCGCGCATGCCACTACATCCGGCGCCGTGATCGGACTCGACATCGGCGGCACCAAGACCCGCGGGGTCCGGTTCGAGGCCGGCACGCCCGTGGCCGACGAGTCCGTGGGCAGCGCGAACGTCCAGAACGTCACTCCCGAGGAAGCCGCCCGGAACCTCGCGGAGCTCTTCGCCCGGATTGGCGGCGGTGACGTCGCCCAGGTCTACGCCGGAGCCGGCGGGATCGACACCGACGACGACGCCGCGGCGCTCGCCGCGCTGATCGCCCCGCACGTGCCCGGCGCCAAGATCACCGTCGTGCACGACTCACGGCTCCTGCTGGCAGCCGGCGGGGCCAGCACCGGCGTCGCCGTGATCGCCGGAACCGGCTCGGCCGCGTGGGGCAAGAACAGCCGCGGACAGGAAGCCCGGGCCGGCGGCTGGGGCTATCTGCTCGGCGACGAAGGCAGCGGCTACTGGCTGGGTCGCGAGGCCGTGCGGCACAGCCTGCGCCGGATGAACCAGGGGCTGGAACCGGATGAACTTACCAGGGCCCTGCTGGATTCCTGCGGGGTGGGCCACCCGAACAAACTCATTGCGTTGTTCCACTCACCCGAGACCGGACGCCGCTTCTGGGCCCAACGCGCCCGGCTCGTCGTGGCGGCGGCGGACGCCGGCCATGAGCCGAGCCGGGAGCTGATAGACCAGGCCGGCCGCGACCTCGCCGCCATGGCCGAGCAGACCGTGAGGCAGCTCGGCATCGAGGGCCCGGTCATCCTGGGCAGCGGGCTCGGCATGAACGTGCCGCGGCTGCAGGAATCGTTCCGCGCTGCCCTGGCCGCGGCCGGGATCACCGACGTCCGGGTGCTGCAGCAGGAACCCGTGTTCGGGGTGCTCCAGCTCGTCGCCGAGCAGGGCTAGCGGCAGCCGCAGCGGCGGGAACCTAGGACGGAGTCACTGCCGGCGTCGCGGCCGCAGCGGCACCCCCGGCAACGGCGGCGCCGGGATGCGGCCGGCTTCGGATCCGGCGTCGGGACCATGTCCGCGCACCAGCCCGAACCGTGCCCGCGACGCGTCGTCGTCGGAGAGCCCGGCCTGGGCTTCCCAGTCCAGCCGTGACTGCTCCACCTCTTCGTGGCTGCGGCCGACGAAGTTCCACCACATCAGCAGCTCCTCCTCGAACGGCTCGCCGCCCAGCAACAGGAAACGAGTGCCCGGAGCGGCGTCCAGGTCCAGGCGGCTGCGCCCGGAGCCGAGGTAGCCCAGCGGGCCCGGCCGCACCTCCTGGCCGTCCAGGTCCAAGGCGCCGTCGAGCACCAGCACGGCGTGCTCGAACTCCGGCCGCAGCGGCAGGCTGATGCCTCCGGTGCAGCTGATGTCGGCGCCAACGATCGGGGAGTACATGGTGGCCGGCGAGGTGGTGCCCGCCAGGGTCCCCACCATGACGGTTGCACTGAAGCCGTCGCCGCGGACCACGGGCAGCTCGCGGTGCTGCTCGAAGGCCGGTGCGCGGTGCCGTTCGGAGTCCGGCAGCGCGACCCACAACTGCAGCCCGCGCTGCACGGGCAGTTCCGGTGTCGGCCCGCCCGGAACCCCGTTTACGGGGAGCACCGCGAATTCGGAGTGCGAAACGCCGCGGCCCGCCGTCATGATGTTCAGTTCGCCCGGGCGGACGATCACGTCGCTGCCCACGCTGTCCCGGTGCCGGATGTTGCCGGCCAGCGGCCAGGTGACAGTCTGCAACCCCGTGTGCGGGTGCGGCAGCACGGACATGGACACCCGGTCCGGTCCGAAGCTGTCCAGGAAGCACCACGCGCCCACCGTCGGCAGCCCGCGCTGCGGCAGGGTCCGCGAGACGTTCATGGCGCGGACGCCGCCCAGCGGAACCTCCCTGGCCGGCCACAACTGCAGGCACGGGCCGCTGGCGGTCCCCTCCACGCTGTGGGCGGCGGGGCAGACTTCTTCGGGCGGAAGGACTTCGAGGTTGGTCACACTCAAACTTTAGGGCCGAACCGGGAGATCCGGCAGGGCCCGCGCTGCGCCGTTACGCTGGAGCAATGACCCTGCCATTCGATACCCGCCCGGCTGCCTACGGACTGATCCTCCGGGATGACTGCCTCCTGCTCGCGTACTGGAAGCAGGGCGGCAAGGAGGGCTGGACCCTGCCGGGTGGCGGTCTGGATCTCGCCGAGCACCCCGTGGACGGGTGCCGCCGGGAGATCTACGAGGAGACCGGCTACCACGCTGAGATCGGCGCCATGCTGGGGATCGACGTCGGGCATTGGCCCGCCGAGAGCCGGCTCGACGGCGGCCACCGCGACTTCCAGTCCCTGCGGCTGGTCTATGAAGCGAGCATCACCGGCGGGGAACTGCGGCATGAGGTAGGCGGCAGCACCACGCACGCGGCCTGGATCCCGCTGGCCGAGGTGGCGGGCCTGAACCGGGTCTCACTGGTCGATGCCGCGCTCCGGCTGTACCGCGAGCGACCGCTGGACGGAAAGCTCGCCTGAGAAATCCCTAGCCAGCCGCGGCGCGGGCGGTTACCCTAGAGAAACCGCGGCCGGGAAGGCCGCCCGATGAGCCCAGCTGTGGGCCAGATAGCCGGGGAGGTGGAAGCAATGAAAGCAACGGAACTGCGCGCGCAGCGCACACCCCAAAGCCCCATCATTATTCCTGCCCCGGCAGTCTACACCTCCTAGCCCTTACAGCTGACCGGTCTCTCCAGACCGCAGCGGGCAATGCGCAGCCGGGCCCATCAAAGGGTTTTCATTGAATCTTCAGTTCAGCCACCACTCCGGCCTCCAGGGGCCGGCCCGTTTCGGTTTCACCGAGGCCGTCACGGAACTTTTCGCCGCCAATCCCGTCCCCGGCGGCACCAGAGCCGGGCGGGTGGTCCGGGTGGACCGCAACCTCGTGCTGGTCGCGGACCATGCCGGCCAGGCACAGCTGCCCTACCCGCGGACCGGACCCATCCCGGCCACCGGCGACTGGGTCTGGCTCGGCAGCAACCCGGTGGGCGATCCAGCCATCGTGGGCGTGCTGCCGCGCCGCTCAGAGCTGAGCCGCAAGCGCGCCTTCGAGGCATCCTCCGAAGCGCAGGTGCTCGGCGCCAACATGGACATCGTCGGCGTCGTGGTGCCGGTGGACCGTCCGCTCACGCACAACAGGCTCGAACGGACACTCGTCGCGGCCTGGGATTCCGGCGCCACCCCGCTGGTGGTGATCACCAAGGCAGACCTCGCTGAGGTGGCGGACGACGTCGTCGGGCAGGTCATGCTGCAGGCCGCCGGCGTCGACGTGGTCACCACCTCCGCCGAGCAGGGCGATGGCCTCGATGACTTGCTGGCTCATCTGCCGACCGGCGGGACCATCGTGCTGCTGGGCCCCTCGGGCGCCGGGAAGTCCACCCTGATCAATGCCCTCGTCGGGTTCGAGGCGCAGGAAACGGGTGCGGTCCGGGCCGGTGACGGCAAGGGCCGGCACACCACGACGTCCCGGGAGTTGGTGCCACTGCCCGGCGGCTCGGTGCTGATGGACACGCCCGGGGTGCGCGGCTTTGGCCTGTTCGATGCCGGGGACGGCATGGACGAGATGTTCGGCGATCTCGAGGAGCTCTTCACCCGGTGCCGGTTCACCGACTGCGCGCACGGCCGCGAACCCGGCTGCGCCGTGCAGGCCGCGCTCGCGGAGGGTGCCCTGGACGAGCGCCGCTGGGCAAGCTACCTCAAGATGCAGCGCGAAGTGGCGGCGCTGGCCCGGCGCCACGACGCCGCCGCCCGGCGGGCGTACCAGCGGGAGTGGCATCAGAAGGTGGTGGTGGCCAGCCGGAGCCAGCGGGCGGCCGAGCGGCTCAGCCACGACCATCCCCGCAGGGGAAAAGACAACGGAAAAGGCCACGGTAAGGGCAGCGGTCGGGCGACGTGACACAGTGCCGGTCCCGGACCAGCGCGGGGTCCGGGGCCGGGTCTGAACCCGCGCCCATCCAAATCCCGCCCGGCGCCGAATGCCAAGGGTAGCCCCGGCGCCGCCGACGTTATCAGGCCCGTTTCTTCGATTCTGTGCTCCGACATCGCCAGCGGTGGCAGCTACGCTGGGTCATACCCGCTTTACAGCCAAAAATCAGCATGCATATGATCAGTTGGCTGGACCGTCCCATGTTGCCGCCAACAGTTAGGTAAGCCCGGAATGGCAGAGGCCATGATCGAGTTCCAGAGCGTCACCAAGCAGTACCAGGGCGGCCAGGCCGCCGTCGACGATCTGAGCATGTCTATCGACAAGGGCGCCATCACGGTCTTCGTCGGCCCCTCGGGCTGCGGCAAGACCACCTCGCTGCGGATGATCAACCGCATGGTCGAGCCGACCTCGGGCACCATCACCGTCAACGGGCAGGACGTCACCTCCGTGCCCGCCGCGCAGCTGCGCCGTTCCATGGGCTACGTCATGCAGTCCTCCGGGCTGATGCCGCACCGGTCCGTGCTGGACAACATCGCCACCGTCCCGCGGCTCAACGGCGTGTCCAAGGCGGCATCCCGCAAGCGCGCGGAGGAGCTGCTCGACGTCGTCGGCCTCGCCTCCGGCCTCGGCCGCCGCTACCCCTCACAGCTTTCGGGCGGCCAGCAACAGCGCGTGGGAGTGGCCCGTGCCCTCGCCGCAGATCCGCCCGTGCTGCTCATGGACGAACCTTTCAGCGCGGTGGATCCCGTGGTGCGCGATGAACTGCAGAAGGAACTGCTCCGCCTGCAGCGCGACCTGGCCAAAACCATCGTGTTCGTCACCCACGACATCGACGAGGCCACGGTGCTCGGGGACAAGGTGGCCGTCTTCGCCGGCGGCGGCAAGCTGGCGCAGTACGCGACGCCGGAAGAGATCCTGCGGGCCCCGGCGAACGACTTCGTCGCGTCCTTCGTGGGCCGCGACCGAGGCTTCCGGCACCTCGCCTTCAGCCCCTCCGACGGCGTCACGATCCACCCGGTCGACACCGTCCGCGCCGACGCCCTCGGCCGTGACGGCGGCCCCGGAGCGGGCGAGTGGCAGCTCGTGGTCGACGCCGACAACCGGCCGCTGGGCTGGAGCGCGCCGGGCGCCGGAGCGGCGACCGTCCCGGGCGGTTCCCTCTTCCACAAGGGCGAGACCCTGCGCCGCGCGCTGGACGCGGCCCTGTCCTCGCCGTCCGGACTCGGCGTCGCTGTCGACGCCGACGGCCGGGTGGCCGGTGTGATCACGGCGGAAGAAGTGCTCGCCGTGATCGAAGCGGACCGCCGGGTCCGGCAGGGCGTGCGCTGATGCAATGGTTCCTGGCCAACAGCGGGCAGGTCTTCAGCCTCGCCGGCCAGCACCTCGTCCTGGCGATCCTGCCGATGCTCTTCGGCCTGCTGATTTCGATCCCGCTGGCCCAGCTTGCCAGGCAGAACCGGACCCTGCGCACCGTGGTCCTGACCGCGTCCTCGCTGCTTTACACCATCCCGTCGCTGGCTCTCTTCATCATCCTGCCGACCGTGCTGGGGACCAGGATCCTGGACCCGGTCAACGTCGTAGTGGCCCTGACCATCTACGCCGTCGCGCTCCTGGTCCGGGCCGCCCTGGACGCGTTTGACTCCGTGGACGAGGACCTGCAGCAGGCCGCCGTCGCCATGGGCTTCAAACCCCTGGCACGGTTCCTGCAGATCGACCTGCCGCTGTCCCTGCCGGTGCTGTTCGCCGGGCTCCGCGTGGTCTCGGTCAGCAACATCTCCCTGGTCAGCGTCGCCGCCCTGCTGGGCATCGGCAACCTGGGCATGCTCTTCACCTCCGGGCTGCAGCGCGACTTCGTCACCGAGGTGATGGTGGGCATCATTGCGATCCTGGTGCTGGCATTGCTGATGGACTCCGTTTTGGTCCTGCTCGAACGCCTCCTGACCCCGTGGACCCGGGCAGGCGCCGGGAAAACCGGGAAGCCCGGGGAGCCGGCCGCGGCCCGGCGGCTGTCCGATTCCACGGCTGGGGCGTCCGCATGAGCAACGTCATCACCGACACCGCCGCGTGGCTCGCCGACCCGGACAACTGGTCCGGCAGCACCGGCATTCCGGTTCGCCTGGCCGAGCACCTGCAGTACACCGGCCTCGTGATGCTGTTTGCGACCGCCATCGCCGTCCCGATCGGCCTTTACGTCGGCCACACCGGCCGCGGCCGGGTGGCCGTGGTGGCCCTCGCCGGGGCCCTGCGCGCCCTGCCGACCCTGGGCCTGCTGACGCTCTTCGTCCTGCTGGCCGGGATCGGGCTGATGCCTCCGGTCTGGGCGCTGGTGATCCTGACCGTGCCGCCGTTGCTGGCCGGGACCTACGCGGGAATCTCCAGCGTGGACCGGAACGTCGTGGACGCCGCCCGGGCCATGGGCATGACCGAACTCCAGGTGCTCTTCCGGGCCGAGTTCCCCAACGCGCTTCCGGTGATGTTCGGCGGGTTCCGCACCGGAGTCCTCCAGGTGATCGCCACGGTCTCGGTGGTCGCGTACATCAACCTGGGCGGCCTGGGCCGCTACCTCTTCGACGGCCTGGTGCTCTCCGACTTCCCGCAGATGCTCGGCGGCTCGCTGCTCATCGCGGGACTCGCCATCGCCGTCGACCTTGTCCTCGTCCTATTCCAGCGGCTCTTCCTGTCCCGTGGGGCCGCCAACAAGCCAAACCGAAGCCAGCAGGCCGCGGTTGATCTCACAGACCCCGCACCGGCGGAGACTGTTGTCCAAGGAGGTACGTCATGAAAGAAAACCGCCAACGAGCCCTCGGCAGGCGCGCATTCGGCGGCCTCGCCGCCGGCGTCGGCCTGGCCCTGGCCCTGTCCGCCTGCGGAGGCTCGTCCAACCCGCTGTCCTCGGCACCCGCGAGCGGCGGTTCCTCCGGGGGAGCCGGCGGCGCCCTCGTGATCGGTTCGGCCGACTTCACCGAGAGCCAGATCATCGCGGAGCTCTACGCCGGGGCACTCAACGCCGCCGGCGTCACCGCCACCACCAAGCCGAACATCGGTTCCCGCGAGGTCTACTTCAAGGCCGTGCAGGACGGCTCCGTGGACGTGATCCCGGACTACAGCGGAAACCTGCTGCTGCACGTCAACAAGGACGCCACCGAGATCTCCGCCGACGACATTGCCAAGGCACTGCCGGGCAAGCTTCCCGACGGCCTGGCCGTGCTGGACGCCGCCAAGGCCGAGGACAAGGATGCCATGGTGGTCACCAAGGCCACCGCGGAGAAGTACAAGCTGAAGTCCATCGAGGACCTGGCCAAGGTCTGCAACGAGATCGTGGTCGGCGCCCCCGCAACGTTCGCCGAGCGCGCCTACGGGCTGCCCGGCCTGAAGAAGAACTACAACTGCGAGCCCAAGAAGCTGGAAC
Organism: Arthrobacter sp. 05L428; assembly: GCF_056397665.1. NCBI lineage: Bacteria > Bacillati > Actinomycetota > Actinomycetes > Micrococcales > Micrococcaceae > Arthrobacter > Arthrobacter sp. 05L428. The sequence continues at coordinate 476,128 of NZ_JBFTNW010000001.1, forward strand.
CCTTCAGCGACGGCGGCGGCCCCGTCACGGTCAAGGCCCTGCTTTCGGACCAGGTCCAGGTGGCCGACATCTACACCACCACCCCTGCCATCGCGGACAACGACCTGGTGGTGCTGGAGGACCCGAAGAACAACTTCATCGCCCAGCAGGTCCTGCCGCTGTACAACAAGGCCAAGATGACCGACAAGGCGAAGGAGGCGCTCAACGCCGTCTCCAAGCTGCTCACCACTGAGGACCTGATCAACCTCAACCGGGCGGTCGGCGGGAGCGAGAAGCAGAACCCGAAGGACGCCGCGGCAGCGTGGCTCAAGGACAAGGGCCTGGTCAAGTAGACCGGAGCTTTTGAGCGTTCGACGGCGGCCGCCGGATCCGGAACCCCCGGACCCGGCGGCCGCCGTCGTTCCGCCGCCGTCGTAACGCCGCTCGGTGCCAGGCGGCCCCGGGGAGCCCGTGTGACGCGGACTTCCGCTGTGAGACAAGTCTCAGGGGAAGTACATCCGCCATATGGCATATTTGATGAATGGCAGAATTCAAGCAGTCCACCAAGCTTCATAATGTCCTCTACGACATCCGTGGACCGATTCTTCAGGCCGCCCAGCAGATGGAGGCAGAGGGTCACCGCATCCTCAAACTGAACATCGGAAACCCGGCCCCGTTCGGGTTTGAAGCGCCGGACGCGATCCTGGTGGACATGATCCGCCACCTGCCGCACGCCCAGGGCTACAGCGATTCCCGAGGCATTTTCTCCGCCCGCACCGCCGTCTCGCAGTACTACCAGACCCGCGGCATCCAGAACATCCACGTCGACGACATCTACCTGGGCAACGGCGTCAGCGAGCTCATCACCATGTCGCTGATGGCCCTGCTGGACGACGGCGACGAGGTCCTCATTCCCACCCCGGACTATCCGCTCTGGACGGCGTCGGTGGCCCTGGCCAGCGGGAAGCCTGTGCATTACCTCTGCGACGAGGAATCCGGCTGGCAGCCGGACCTGGACGACCTCGAAGCGAAGATCACGCCGCGCACCAAGGGCATCGTGGTGATCAACCCCAACAACCCCACCGGCGCGGTCTACCCGGAGGAAACGCTCAAGAAGATCGCGGCCCTGGCCGAAAAGCACGGCCTCGTGCTGTTCGCCGACGAGATCTACGAGAAGATCCTCTACGAGGACGCCGTCCACGTGAACATGGCCAGCCTCACCGGCGACGACGTGCTCTGCCTGACCTTCAGCGGGCTGTCCAAGGCCTACCGCGTCTGCGGCTACCGGGCCGGCTGGATGGCCATCTCGGGTCCGAAGAAGGACGCTGCGGACTACCTTGAAGGCATCAACCTGCTCGCCAACATGCGGCTGTGCGCTAACGTGCCGGCGCAGCATGCGATCCAGACGGCACTCGGCGGATACCAGAGCATCAACGACCTGATCCTGCCCGGCGGCCGTCTGCTGGAGCAGCGGAACAAGGCCTACGACATGCTCAACGCCATCCCGGGCGTCAGCACGCAGCAGGCCCGCGGGGCGATGTACCTGTTCCCGCGCCTGGACCCCGAGGTCTACCACATCCGCGACGACGAGAAGTTCGTCCTGGACCTGCTGCGCCAGCAGAAGATCCTCGTCTCCCACGGCCGCGCCTTCAATTGGGTCCGGCCGGACCACTTCCGAATGGTGACCCTGCCGAACGTCAAGGACCTCGAGGAAGCGATCAACCGCATGGCGGACTTCCTGAGCCGGTACCAGGGCAACTAGGATTCGGGACAGCAGCGCCGCTCGCCGAACGTCCGGCCGGCGGGCTGCCCGAACCGGAAAGAGGCTTTGATGGCAGATGTCGTGGACTTCGACAAACATCCCTCCGAGACCCTGAGGGCAGGCAAGAAGTTCAGCCTCCGCGACCTTGACCCGGGTTCCACACCGGGCTACGCCGGGGACAAAGCCGCCGGAGAGACCCTGCTTAGCGAGCTCGACGGCAAGCTCACGCAGCTGCAGGAGCAGCTCTTTGCGGAGTCCAGGACCGGCGGAAAGAAGCGCGTCCTGCTGGTCCTGCAGGCCATGGACACCGCGGGCAAGGGCGGCATCGTCAACCACGTCATGGGCCAGATGAATCCGCAGGGTGTGCAGCTCAAGTCGTTCAAGGCGCCCACCCCGGAGGAACAGTCCTACGACTTCCTCTGGCGGATCGAGAAGGAAGTACCAGCGGCCGGCATGGTGGGCGTGTTCGACCGTTCCCACTATGAGGACGTCCTGATCCACCGGGTGCACCGCTGGGCGGACGCAGAGGAACTGGAGCGCCGCTACCGGGCCATCAACGAGTTCGAGGCCCGGCAGGCGGCCGCCGGGACGAAGATCGTCAAGGTCATGTTGCACATCAGCCGCGATGAGCAGCAGGAACGGCTGCTCGCACGGCTGGAAGACCCCTCGAAAATGTGGAAGTACAGCGGCAACGACCTCAAGGAACGGGCTTTCTGGGACGACTACATGGACGCCTACCAGGCCGCCTTTGAGCGGACCAGCTCCGAGCTTGCGCCCTGGCACGTGGTCCCTGCCAACAAGAAGTGGTATGCCCGGATCGCTGTACAGCAGCTGCTGCTGGACGCGCTGGAAGGACTGGCGCTCGAGTGGCCGGTCCCGGAGATCGACGTCGACATGGAGAGCGAGCTGGTGCGGCGCTCCTAGCCGGCCGTCCGCAGGTCAGCTTTCCTGGCCGGCCTGGTCCCGGGCCGCGGCGAGACGCTTGCGGGCGCCCTCGAGCCACTGCTCGCACCGCTTCGCGAGGGCCTCCCCGCGCTCCCACAGTGCGAGGGATTCCTCGAGACTGGCGCCGCCGGCCTCCAGCCTGCCCACCACGCCCACGAGTTGTTCGCGGGCCTCCTCGTAGCTGAGGCCGTCGATGTCGGTGTTCGGGGTCGGGGTTGCTGCGTTTTCTGCTGCCATGCTGATGCTCCTTGCGTGGGTCCGGTGCCTACCGCGTGTCGGGGTCCCGTCGCGGGGTCCGGGAAGTCTGGATTGCCTGGGTTCTTGGAAATGGGCCGGTCAGTCCTCGGCGGGCTCCTGGCCGCCGGTGGACTGGGCCTTAAACCTGCCGCCGGCCACCCGCACGGCCAGGGGAGTGCCGGCGGGTGCTTGGTCCGGGTGTCGCACCACTTCGTGGCGGGTTCCCGGGGCGGTGCTGCCATCGTCGAGCTGGACGACGGCGTAGCCGCGGTCCAGCGTTTTCTGCGGCGAGAGGGCGCGCACCTGGGCCTTAAGGTGGACCAGCTGGTCGGCGGCCCGCACGACGGCGGTGTTGATGGCCGCATGGGAGCGGCCCTTGAGCCGTTCGACGTCGTCGTGCCGGGCGGTGACCATGCCCTCCGGGGCTGCCAGCACCGGTCGGGAGCGAAGCGAGGCCAGCCGGTCCGTCTCCCGCTCGACCAGGCGGGTGACGCCGCGGCGCAGTTGCTCCCGGGCCTGCCGGACCCGCGCCAGTTCCTCCACGACGTCGGGCACAATCCGTTTCGCCGCATCGGTGGGCGTCGAGGCGCGCAGGTCGGCGACGTCATCGAGGATGGGACGGTCCGCCTCATGGCCGATCGCACTGACGATCGGCGTGGTTGCGGCGGCCACGGCCCGGATGAGTTCCTCGCTGCTGAAGGGGAGCAGGTCCTCCAGGGCGCCGCCGCCGCGGGCGATGACGATGACGTCGACCTCCGGGTGGGCGTCCAGCTCCTGCAGCGCGCCGATGACCTGGGCCACCGCGGTGTTGCCCTGGACGGCCACCTCGCGGATTTCGAATTCGACGGCGGGCCAGCGCAGCGCCGCGTTGCGGAGCACGTCTTTTTTAGCATCCGAGTCGCGGCCGGTGATCAGGCCGATCCGGTGGGGGAGCAGGGGCAGCCGCTTTTTGCGGGAGTCGGCGAACAGCCCCTCCGCCGCGAGGGCCTGGCGCAGACGTTCGATCCTGGCCAGCAGGTCGCCGAGTCCTACCGGCCGGATGTCCTTGACCGACATGTTCAGCCGGCCCGTCTTCAGCCAGAACTCGGCTTTGAGCAGCGCCACCACCCGGGAACCGCGCTCCAGCGGCGTGGGCTGGCGGTCCAGGACGTTGGTCCAGACCGAGGCAGGGAGGGAGATCTCCGCGTCGATGTCCCGCAGCGTGAGGTAGGCGTTGGTGCCGCGCCGGTTGAGTTCGATGACTTGGCCCTCGACCCAGGCCGAGGGCGCCCGGTCGATGTGCATCTTCAGTTTTTGTGAGAGCAGCTGCAGCGGCCACGGGTTGTCCGGGCTGGTGTCTGCCGCAGTCGCCGGCAGGGTGGTGGCCGCGGCGGTGTCTTCAGACATGCCGGTGGCCGCCGGCGAAAAGTGCCTGGTGCAGGTGCGGGTGCATGCATGGTCCTTTGATAAAGAGGGGAGCTGCTTCAACTCTATCCATAGCTCTACCAGTAGGGCCGGACGTTTTGGGCCGCTGCTTTACGGTGCCCCGCTTTACGGTGCCCTGCATTCGGGTTCGCGGCGACGCCACCGTAGGATGGCTCTACTCCCAACCTTCTAGGAGACTTTCGTGCGCACTTTTGTCTCGGCCATTGCAGTGCTGATCGGCCTCGCCATGGCGGCTGTTGCCGTCCCGGCCATGTGGGTGGACCGGAACATTGTCCAGGAGGAGGGTTTCGTCGCCCTCACCGCAACGCTCGGCAAGGACCCCGCGTTCCAGAAGAGGCTGGCCACGGCCGCCGTGAATGGGATGGCCTTCGGCGGCCAGCAGATGCCCGCTCCCCTCGAGGCCGTGGTCAAACCGATCCTGGCGGACGCCGCGAAGTCACTGACCTCCATGCCCGGATACTCGGAGGCCTGGGCAGAGACCCTGCGCAGGAGCCACCGGCTAAGCTTCGCCGATCCCCGCACGCTTCCGCCGGAAGTGGCCGGCACCACCTCCCTGACACTGGACGTCGCCCCGCTGGTCGGGTTGGTGGTCAAGCGCGTCTCGGAGGCCTCTCCCGTTCCGATTAAGGCACCGGAGCAGGTGCGCATCAGCATCGGCCAGTCCGACCAGCGCCAGCTCATCGAACGGGTCTCGGCCTATGCGCCGATGGGCACGGCCGTGGCTGTGGGCTCGGCCATTGCGTTCCTCCTGGCGTTCGTCGCGGCGCGGCGGAAGTGGACGGTCCTTGCCGGGACCGGTCTGGGGGCCTTGGTCCTGGCCGGTGTCTGGAAATTTGGCTCGGACGCGGCAGGAACGATGGTCCAGGGCGTCGGGAGCGGCAACGACGTGGCGGGGATCTTCAAACGTGAATTCGTGGCGGCGGCCACGACCAGCTTCGGGCAGTGGATTGTGGCGGCGCTGCTGGCGGGCGGCGTGCTGCTGGCCGCCGGCATCGTGCTCCGTGTTGTCGGCGGCCGCCGGCCGGCGTCAAATAACCTGCCGTAGCGAACACCGGTAGCATTGGGGCATGACCTCCACCGCTGTATCCATTCCGATGCCCTCCGTTCCGCGCCGGCGGCGCTCGCCGGAGGAAGTGCTGGCGGCGGCACCCGTGACCGGACCGAAGAAGGTACTGTTGGCGGCCCCGCGCGGCTACTGCGCCGGCGTCGACCGTGCCGTGATTGCGGTGGAAAAAGCGCTTGAGCACTACGGTCCTCCCGTCTACGTCCGCAAGCAGATCGTGCACAACGTCCACGTTGTCAGCTCCCTCGAGGAAAAGGGTGCCATCTTCGTTGACGAAACCGACGAGGTTCCTGAAGGCGCCCTGGTGATCTTCTCGGCGCACGGTGTCTCGCCGGCTGTTGTGCAGTCTGCGGAGGACCGGGGCCTGCGCACCATCGATGCCACCTGCCCGCTGGTGACCAAGGTGCACAAAGAGGCTGTCCGCTTCGCCAAGGACGACTTCGACATCCTGCTGATCGGCCATGACGGCCACGAGGAAGTCGAAGGCACCGCCGGCGAGGCCCCCGAGCACATCCAGATCATCAACGGCCCGCACGAGGTGGACAAGGTGACGGTCCGCGACCCGGAAAAGGTTATCTGGCTCTCGCAGACCACCCTGAGCGTGGACGAAACCATGGAGACCGTGCGGCTCCTGAAAGAGCGGTTCCCCACGCTGCAGGATCCGCCCAGCGACGACATCTGCTACGCCACCACCAACCGCCAGGTGGCCATCAAGAAGATCTCGCCCCAGGCCGACCTCGTGATTGTGGTTGGCTCGGCCAACTCCTCGAACTCCGTGCGCCTCGTGGAAGTGGCACTTGAATACGGGGCGAAGGCCTCCTACCGGGTGGATTTCGCCAACGAGGTGGACGAGTCCTGGTTCGAGGGCGTGGCCACGGTAGGCGTGACCTCGGGGGCGTCCGTGCCCGAGGTCCTGGTGAAGGACGTACTGCGGCTCCTGGCCGACTACGGCTACGGTTCCGTCGAGGAAGTCGTCACAGCGGAGGAGGACCTGCTGTTCTCGCTGCCAAAGGAACTCCGGGCCACGCTGAAGCAGGCCGGGGACGTCACCCGCGCCCTTGGCGGCCGCGGCACCCGCGCCGCCAAAGAGTCCTAGCCCGGGGCACAGTCCTCGCCCGGAACAGTCCTGGCCCGGAGAGTAGTCCTACGCGGCTGACTCTTGCGAGGTGCCGGCGTCGTTGCGCCGCTCGACGTCGTCGGCCCGGGCGCCGACGACGTCCCGTACGCCAATTTCCTGCTGGAGTTCCGGTGCCGCCACCGAGCGCGGTGTCACCTCGACGGTGACCGGAGTCGCCAGGCCCGCGCCGTCCAGGGCGTTGAGCTTCCGTGCGGTGGGCAGCACCCTGGCCTCCAGTGTGCCGACCAGGGAGTTGTAGCGGTCCACCGAGGTCTTCAGCGATGAGCCAAGCTTGGAGACGTTGTCGCCCAGGGTTCCCATCCGCTCATAGAGCTGCTGCGCCAGTTCGAAAAGCTCCCGCGCGCTGTCCGTCAGCACGTCCTGCCGCCAGGTGAACGCCACCGATTTAAGGACCGCCAGCAGCGTCCCGGGCGAGGCGAGGACGACGTTCTTGGACAGCGCGTAGTCCAGCAGGGCCGGATCCGCAGTGAGTGCCGCGGCCAGGATCGACTCCGCGGGCAGGAAGCAGACCACCAGTTCCGGGGCATTGCCGGGGATGTCCCAGTACTTCTTGTTGCTCAGGGCGTCGACGTGGGTCTTCAGGGCCTTCGCGTGGGTGGCCAGCAGGGCCTGCTGACCGTTCAGCGTTCCCGCCCCGGCGGCCCGGCTTCCGGCGGTGGCGCCGAGTTCCTGCGCCTCAAGGTAGGCCGTCAGCGGCACCTTGGCGTCCACCACGAGCTGCTTGTCGCCCGGGAGCTGCACCACGAGGTCGGGCCGAACGGTGTTCTCTGATCCGGAACTGGAGCTGTGAAGCTGCTCGTGGAAGTCCACGTGGCGGAGCATCCCGGCCGCCTCGACCACGCGGCGCAGCTGCACTTCGCCCCACTGGCCGCGCGCGCTGTTGGAGCGCAGGGCGGATTCGAGCGCATGCGTTGAGCGCAGCAGCTGCTCGTCAGACAGCCTCGCCTCCTGCAGCTGCTGGGCGAGCTGGCCGTACTGTTCCAGCCGGTCCCGCTCCAGCAGCGAGACCTGCTGCTGAACCGCGGTGAGCTTTTCGGCTACGGGGGCCAGTGCACGCAGCACGCTGCCGTCCTGCGTTCTGGCGTCGCCCAGCTCCCGGTTCTGGGCCGCCAGCAGGCGGCGTTCGGCGTCGGCGGCGGCGAACTGGGCGCTGACCTCGGAAAGGCGCGCGGAGACGCCGTCGAAGTCCTGTTCAAGGCCGGCGCTGCGACGCCGCAACACCACGAAGGTGAAGGCGGCGCCGGCGACGGCTCCGATCAGCAACATCAGCAGGGCGAGAATAAGTGCGAAAGCGTCCATGCCTTCACTCTGGCACGCACCCCTGACACTTTTAGCCAGTGACGCACGGGCCCTCACGGTCTGAGGCAGTCAGGAGCGACGCCGACGGCGAACAGCGCCCCGCCGCCGCAGGGGACCGGCCCGTTTACCGGTAGAATCAATACTCGTGGCTCTTACTATTGGCATCGTCGGACTGCCCAACGTCGGCAAATCAACTCTTTTCAACGCACTGACCCGCAACCAGGTGCTCGCTGCGAACTACCCGTTCGCCACGATCGAGCCCAACGTCGGCGTCGTGAACCTGCCGGACCCGCGGCTCGAGAAGCTGGCGGCCATCTTCGGCTCCGCACGCCTGCTCCCGGCCGCCGTGTCCTTCGTGGACATCGCCGGCATCGTCAAGGGCGCCTCCGAAGGTGAGGGCCTGGGCAACCAGTTCCTCGCGAATATCCGTGAGGCCGAGGCCATCGCGCAGGTCGTCCGCGTGTTCGATGACCCAGACGTCATCCACGTCGACGGCAAGGTTGATCCCCGCTCGGACATGGAGACCATCAACACCGAGCTGATCCTGGCGGACCTGCAGACCATCGAGAAGGCCGTCCCCCGGATCGAAAAAGAAGTAAAGATCAAAAAGCGCGAAGCCGCCGAGCTTGCCGCCGTCAAGGCCGCCCAGGCTGTGCTGGAACGCGGCGACACCATCTTCTCCTCGATCAAGAGCGACAAGCTCGAGATGGAACACCTCAAGGAGCTGGGCCTGCTCACGGCCAAGCCGTTCATCTACGTCTTCAACGCGGATGAGGGAATCCTTGGCAGTCCGGAGAAGCAGGAAGAGCTGCGCGCCATGGTGGCCCCGGCCGACTGCATCTTCCTCGACGCCAAGCTCGAGTCCGACCTCGTCGAACTGGACGAGGAAGAAGCCCGCGAAATGCTGGAAATGAACGGCCAGGACGAGTCCGGCCTCGACCAGCTGGCGCGCGTCGGCTTCCACACGCTGGGGCTGCAGACCTACCTCACCGCCGGTCCCAAAGAGACCCGGGCCTGGACCATCCACCAGGGCGACACGGCACCGCAGGCCGCCGGCGTGATCCACTCCGATTTCCAGCGCGGCTTCATCAAGGCCGAAGTTGTGTCCTTCGACGACCTCATCGAGGCCGGCTCGATGGCCGAAGCGAAGGCCCGTGGCAAGGTCCGCATTGAAGGCAAGGAATACGTCATGGCCGACGGCGACGTGGTGGAGTTCCGCTTCAACGTGTAGTTCCTGATCCTCTGAGACCATTTTCGATGGCCGCTAAGAACACGTGTTCTTAGCGGCCATCGCTTTCGCCACCGGTTGCCAAGGCGAAATGATGCCGCCCGGACTTTGCATCCTGAAGGCAACCGGCTCCGGCCCCGAAAGATTGACGCATTGTTTTTCTTGGACCCCCTTATCCCTCCCGGATTCGACTGAGGTTCGTTGCAGCTGGGTCGACGCCCGTACCAGAGCTTCGGGGACTTCCTTATGGGCGGGATATCGTTACCGGGCGCGTTTGTAGGTCGATAGCTGAGTATGTAGCGGAAGGTTTCCGCGGAGGAGCATCATGATCTGCAATGTTGTCGACGTCTTTGCCCTAATTGGTGACTTTTCGAAAGCCAAGCGCGGCGTTGCTCTACGGATCGCCCCTGTGGCCCGTTGCTGGGGTGAGGGCTGATGGCGGGAGAGGACGTGGCGGGCGCCGGAGTCCACTCGTGGAGGCGTTTTATCTGGGTGTGTTCCGGTGGCATGATCGCTGCCGCGGTCCTGTATGCGGTCGGCGTCTTGTGCCGTGATTCGGATGCTTTCAGTCCCCTTGTCGATGGATTCTTGTCGCTCCTGACCGTTTGGCTGCCTGCGGTTGTCTGTTGGCTTGTGGCTGGACGAGCGCGCTCCCGCAGACCGGACATCGCTTTGGTGGCAGCTGCCGTGTCGTGCCAGGCCGCGGGCGACACCTACTATGCTGTGCAGTCGGCCGGCGGTGGAAGTGTTCCCCTGCCTTCGCCCGCGGATATTGGGTATGTCGGCTTCTACATCCTGATGCTCGCGGCGTTGCTGGTGGTCGTCAGGGGGCGGTTGCGTGACATGACCTGGCCGGTCGTCCTGGACAGTGTTGTGGGGGGCCTTGGGGCTGCAGCAGCTCTGACCGTGGTCCTGGGGCCGGTTTTTGGGTCTGCTTTTGGGGGGTCGCGTTCGGTGGCGGCAGCGGTTGGCGCCGCCTATCCTCTGCTGGATCTGTTGTTGGTCGCTACGGTCATGGGAATCGCAGCCACCCCTGGCGGCGGGTTGGGACGTGGGTGGGTCCTGCTGGTGGCTGGATTGCTCACGTTTACCGGGGCGGACATCGTGTATGCCCTGCTGGAACTCCACGATCTTTATGTCGTGGGAACTCCGCTGGATACGGCGTGGGCGCTGGGGACTGCCTTGATCGGTTGTTGGGCGGTAGTTCAGGAAGATGCCGGGCAGTCGTCGGCCCGGGCAAGGCGTCCTGATATCCCGGTTCAGGCCGTCCCGGCACTAGCAACGGTTGCAGGACTTGGTGTCCTAATCCTGGCCACCCAACAACGCGTGATGCTGCTGGCGGTTGTGCTGGCGGGACTTACGTTGGCGTTGGCCGTGTTGCCGTTGGTGTTTCGGCAGAGGATCCGGCTGGCTGATGCCAACCGGCAGGCCAGGACTGACGAGCTCACCGGTCTTCCGAACAGGCGCGCCCTGTACGCTGATCTGCCGTTACGGCTGGCCGACGCCCGCCGGGCCAGCGCAGTCCTGTTACTGGATTTGGATAAGTTCAAGGAGATCAACGACGGGTTGGGCCACGATGTGGGGGATGAGCTCCTCAGGCAGGTCGCCGCTCGATTGTCCGGAAAGCTCCGTGACGCCGATCTATTGACCCGGATGGGCGGGGATGAGTTTGTGGTTCATGTCGCCGACTGTTCGCCGAAGGAAGCGGAGGCGGTGGCCCTGAAGCTTCGGGAGGTTTTGGGGAGCGCTTATGACTTGGGCGGGGTCACGGTGCAGGTCAACGCCAGTATCGGCATTTCGTGTTTTCCGGAGCAAGGCCGGGACCTGAGTTTGCTATTGCGCAAAGCGGACATGGCCATGTACTCGGCGAAGTCCAACCGCAGCGGCCACGCTCTCTACATGGAGACAGTGGGCGCCTCTGGTCACACGCACTTCCACAGCGTGCAGGCATTAAATGCAGCCCTGACCGAAGATCAGCTTGTTCTGCATTTCCAGCCGAAGCTTGAGCTGGGGACGGGCGAGGTCCGCGGCGTAGAGGCGCTCGTTCGCTGGACCCACCCGAGCCTGGGGTTATTGCAGCCCGATGCTTTCCTCAATCGCTTTGAGGAGGCCGGGCTCATGCGGGCCCTGACGGGCGTGGTGCTGGTCAAGGCCTTGGATCAGGCGGCTCGGTGGACGAGGCAGGGACGGTTGATTTCTGTTGCGGTTAATTTGTCCGCGGGGTCGATTATGGACGCGCGGCTGCCAGAGCAGGTTGCCGCCATGGCCGCCGCCCGGGGGTTATCTCCTTCTGTGCTGGTCGTGGAGATCACGGAGGACGTGCTGGTTGCTGACCGTGAGCGTGCCTGTGCTGTGCTGGCGGCCCTGCGGGAGATGGGGGTCAGGATCGCCGTCGACGACTTTGGAAAGGGGTACAGTTCGCTGTCCTACCTGCGGGAGCTTCCCATCGATGAGCTCAAGCTCGACAAGTCCTTTGTTCTTTCGATGATGGATGACGCCCGCGCTACCGCTTTGGTGGTCTCGACCATCGACTTGGCCCACAGCTTGGGCTTTGAAATGACGGCGGAGGGCGTTGAGGACGAACGGGCCTACCGGGCGCTCAGTGACTATGGGTGCGACCTCGCCCAGGGCTTCTTCATGTCCAGTCCGGTGTCCGCTGAGGAGCTGGACTCCTGGCTCGAGTCCCGGGATTCAGAGCCGGCGCCCGGCATGGGCGCTCTCCTTGCCGTTGAACCGGGACACGGGACTGTGCCCGGCCTGGTCTGATTCGAGGGCGTCCCAGGATCCTTCCCGGTTGCAGGTCAGTCGGCGGCTACGTCCGGGTGGAGGTGGCGAAAACGAGGTCGTGGCCCGTGTCTTTTCTGTCAGCGCAGCACAGGTCACCGACCGCGCTCTCTTCGGTGCGGGGTCGGTGCCGGGTCCGGTGCGGGGCGGGCGTCGACGTGCCCGGGCGGGCCCGGAGATGGGGATTTTCCGCGCCGTCCTGCGACGACGACGTTCCTCTTCAACGAGGGTGAGGAACCCGCCGGTGATGTCCGGTCCGTCCAGGCGCTGAACCTTCCGGAGTGCCGCGCGCAACTTCATGAGGTCCTCTCGAGCGGGTCCGGGAGTGCGCGGGTGCTCTGGATCGGCCGCGAACTCGTCTTCGGGTCCATCGTGGTGGAGCAAAGTTTATTCCGTGACGGAACGTGGGGGAGTTCCGCTTCAAGGTGTAGTCCCTGAGCCCTTTTGCGATGACCGCCAAGAACACATGTTCCTGGCGGCCGCTTTTGCGGAAATATCCCTGCATGGTGCCACGACCGCCAGAGCTTCTTCGCACGCGCAAAAGGGCCGGGTCGACGCGTCTCACGGAATAAGGTCTGTCTAGGTATGCAGACATCAATCGCGACCATGGCGGTGACGCCTTCCGCGGTTGCCATATTGCGCGGCGACTTGAAGAGTACAGCGGTGGCTAGTGTTGGCTGCCGCGCACTGGTCGGGGCAGAGCTGCGGGGGAGACGGATGCGGCCGTAGGGGCCGCTGTCGCGGTCAGGACGGAGGAGGCTGCTGTGCTACGGACTATGCGGCCGTAGTGCTGACCGGTGCCTTTTTGACGGTGGCCAGCAGGACGACTCCGGCGACGGCTGTTGCGCCGGCGAGGAGGAATGCGATGAATGCTTCTGCCGGGGCTGTGTCAGCCTCCCCGAGGACGGTAATGCCTATGGTGACGGCGACGAGCGGATCAATTACTGTCAGGCCCGCGACGACGAGTTCGGGTGTCCCTCGGGTGTGGGCGTTTTGGACCAAAAACGTCCCGAACAGGGCTGCGATGATGAGCCCTGCCAGACAGGTTAGGGATAGCCATTCGAAGTCGCCCTGGAAGAGTCGGGCAATGACGGTTTTAGCCAGCGCCGCGACGAACCCGAAGAGTGTCCCGGCTCCGGCGGTGAACACGACGGCGCTCCAGCTGTGGCGCCAAAGGCCGAAACCCGTGCCGAGCGCGGCGAGGACAGCGCCGAGCAGTATCAGAATTGTGATGAGTTGCCGGTCGGTGATTGCAGCGTCGCGCGCGGAAACTGCAGCGACTGCAACAAACACCCCGACACCGGCAATACAAAGGGCCACGGATGTGAGCGCTCGGCGGCCCGGCGGCCTCCGGGTCATTTTGGCGGTCGCCAGGGCCGTGACCACAAGGGCGACTGCGCCGATGGGCTGCACAACGATCAGGGGTGAGAATCTCAGACTTGTGAGCTGCAGGAGTATTGCTGCTCCCAGCATGGCTGTGCCGGCGAGCCACGCCGGTTTGCCCAGGAGGGCCTGCAGCCGGCCCCCTCCCATGCTCCCGGCGCCGCGCCCCGGTGCGGGCGCCTGCTCGTCTACGGCTTTGTGCTGGAAGAGGGTGCCCAGGGCCAGCAGGGTCGCTCCGGCGACGGCGATCGGGATGCCAAGCCAGTGATAGGACGACAAGATTGGCGCTGCGACAGTCTGGATCATGCTCCGACCCTACAGGTGGCTTGCAGCGCTGACTGCACCGCCTCAGCGCTTCCCAGGAGAAGGAGCCGGGGGCCAGGACGGCCTACTGGCCTGGCCTAGTCCGGGCAACGGGTGCAGGTCAGATGCCGGCAGGATCGATGACGCCATGGCGTTCAATGGTCGCCAGTTCCTTCAGCTCCTTGAGAATCTCCAACTGTTGGCTGTTGATTGCCATAAGCAGCTCAATCTCTTCCTTGGCTTTTACATTGGTGTCGTAGTCGTGTTGAGCCATGGCGGCGGCGATGGCATCCTGCCTTTTGGCGGCGATCAACAGGATGGCCCCTTGGAGTCCGGCCAGCATCGAGAGCAGGAGGTTGAGAAGGATGTAGGGGTACGGATCCCAGGAGTTGGTGGCCAGGGCCCAGGTGTTTATGGCGGCCCAGATGAGCATGAAAGTGATGAAGCCGCCCACGAATGGCCAACTTCCCATTCCGTTTCGCATGATGTCTGCGGCGCGCTGCCCTCTAGTGAGGGTGGCTTTGTGCCCGTCGTGCCAGGTCTTTGGGTGGTCGGTCATGACTCAGGGTAGCCGGAGGATGACCGCCGCCGGGCCTCTGCCTACCAGCAGGTGGAGAAGCGTCAGGATGATAAGCTTGCTTAGTTTCTCTTTCTGTCAAGCAGGGTGCGGCGAGAGCTAACTTGAAAGGTCCCGCCGGCCATGCTGGCTGGCGGGACTTCACACACATAGCGTCCATCACCTGCTGTCCCGTTTGTGACGGCGAAGCCTCGGCGGTGCAGTGAACTTCTGCGGCCCGCTTGACCGGCGATCGATATGAACGGTTAGTCACGCGACGGCGTTCCGGGTCTGTTCGACTCTGTACAAGGAATACCCCCTCACGGGAGACTGACGCCATGCGCAAATTGACCTTCGGTATGAACCTGAGCCTGGACGGCTACATCGCTGCGCCCGGCGATGACCTCGGCTGGAGCGCACCGAGCGACGAGCTGTTCCAATGGTGGTCCGACCGGGTGGCGGCGACCGGGCTGGCGCTGTACGGGCGCAAACTGTGGGAGAGGATGAGCTCCCACTGGCCGACTGCCGACCAGCAGCCTGGCGCCACACCGGCGCAGATCGAGTTCGCCCGCCGCTGGCGGGACATGCCAAAGGTGGTGTTCTCCTCGACGACCCGCACGGTCGACGGCAATACCCGCCTGGTCACCGGCGACGCGGTCACGGAGATCACCCGGCTCAAGGCGGACGACGGCGCCTCCATGGACATCGGCGGTGCCACGCTCGCCGCGGCAGCCATGCGGGCCGGACTGATCGACGAGTACGCGATCGTCACTCATCCGGTGCTGTTGGGCGGCGGCACGCCGTTCTTCACAGCCCTGGACAACTGGGTGAACCTGAGCTTGGTGGAGACCCGGACCTTTCCGGGCGGTGTGGTCCTCACTAGGTACGAGACCCGGCACTGAGTGCCCGGCCGGAGCGCCAACCTTGACAGGGCCGGACGCGGCCAACCCAACGTACACATCGCCGACTGGCCCCCGGCCGGGCGCGTGTTCCCGGGACGAATCCAACGTGTCGAGGCTCGCCACGCAAACGCCCCGTCTTGGGGTCCGTCCCAGCCCCACGGCGTAGCACCCAGCTATGTCGCGGCCGCCGTTACCGGCGTAGGCTTCGGCTGTGCCGGCCCTGTCCGCGGGTTCCGTCCGCCCGGCTGGCCGTTCGGTTATAAAGGAGTCCGCCATGACTGTTCTGGTCCAAAACCTTGTGCCCGGCCTGACCCGGGAACAGTACGAAGGCATCGCCGCCGCTCTCAGGGACAAGCTCATGGCCACGCCAGGATTCAACGCCCATTACGCCTATGAGAGCGTAGGCGGAATGACTGTCGTGGAAATTTGGGAGGAGGCCGCGCAGCACGATGCATGGTTCGACAACAATGTCAGGCCAAATCTGCCGGTGGAAGTCACCCCGGAGAAACACGAGCTGGCAAACACGATGACAGCCTAGCGTTGCTATCGGATCCCGTGGCGGATGGCTTTTCGATTCAGGTTCAGTTCGGGCGTCAGGAACTGGCCTCTGCGGCGGTGCTGTGGCCCTGGATCCAAGCTGCAGTCTCCTGCAGTCACCTTGATCCACCGACACCGCTCGGAAAAGTCCCGCCGACGCGGGGAGCATTGGCTCTTGCGCCATCGAAAAACTGGGCGTATCACTGTTAATACGTTCTTCGAAAGAAGGACGGGAACGAACAACAGGGGAACCCTTGAACGCATGGTGGATCTAATCCTCCGTGGTCTGCCGGTGACGAGGCAGGAAGCGCTAGGATTCCCGCAAGTTCGGGAGATGATGTTCGTCATAACGGAATCAAAACAGTCGAAGCCCCTTCAGCATTGCTGGTGGGGCTTCCCCTATTTAGTGCCAGGCCACGCACTTTCCCTGGCCCACGTAATCCGACATGGTCGACGCGTGGTTCGCCCACAGCGGCCCCTATCTCCCACCGCGCTCACCCCATCTCCGCGGTGAACCGCCCAGTCCGAGGTGGCGGTTCACCGCGGAAGCACTCAGCGGGGGGAAGATGGGTCTTGGGCCGGAACGGCGAGGCCGGAAGGTTGTTCCTTGGCGGGCTTGTGCGGGTTTCCTGCTTCCTTGGCACAGTGGAGGCAGCAGTACACGCCCGATTCGCTCTCCACCGGATGTCCGATGATCCGGCAGCCGCAGTGTTCGCACGCCGGAGCCATCATTTGTATGGCGCATTCGAAGCTGTCGAAAGTTCCACTCTGGTTTCCCATGGAGACGGTGAACGTCCTTCCGTCGGGGTTACCGCAAACATCGCATGTTCCCATGATCCCTCTCCTCTTTAGCGCACGCTCTAGCCCTCATTAATCGCTTGTATGAGTTCCCTGAGTAGGGGCGAAGGTCCTTGCGGTGGGCCAGCAGCCAGGCCGCCGAGGCGGCGTGGGGTCTTTGGTCCCTCACCGTGGTGGGAACCGCGGGTGCGGATGCTCCGGGCTTTCGCGGCGTTCCAGTTCGGCGCTGACGAGCGTGAGCAGTTCGTGGGCCGGCTCGGATCCGGCAAGCTCCATGCACTGGCTAAGTGCGGCCCGGAGACGGTACAGCACGCCAGCCGGTACCAGCGGCCAGCGGCCTCCCTTTCCGCACGGCCCCGCCCTAGAGTGAGTCATGGGCACATCTGCCGCACCGGACGGATCCCGGACCTCACTGTTTACCGATCACTATGAGCTGACCATGTACCAGGCGGCGCTCTACTCCGGGGCCGCACACCGCCGGTCCGTCTTCCAGGCCTTTGCCCGCGGACTCCCGGCCGGGCGCCGGTACGGGATCGTGGCTGGCACCGGCCGGCTCCTTGAAGGCATCGCAGACTTCCGCTTTAGCCAGGACGACCTCGATTTCCTGGCCGGCTCCGGGGTGGTTAATCAAGACACGCTGGAACACCTGTCCGCCTTCCGGTTCTCCGGTGACATCTGGGGGTATCCGGAGGGCGAGGCTTACTTTCCGCATTCCCCCGTCTTGATCGTGGAATCGACCTTCGCCGAGGCCTGCGTCCTGGAGACCTACGTCCTGTCGGTGCTGAACCACGACAGTGCCATCGCCTCGGCCGCCTCCCGAATGACCAGTGCCGCCGGCGGCAGGCCCTGTATTGAGATGGGTTCCCGCCGTACGCACGAGGAAGCGGCCGCGGCGGCGGCCCGCGCGGCCGTGATCGCCGGCTTTTCCGGCACGTCCAACCTGGCCGCCGGCCGGCGCTACGGCCTCCGGACCGTCGGCACCGCGGCACACTCCTTCACGCTGGTCCACGACTCCGAGCGCGACGCCTTCGCGGCGCAACTTGCCTCGCTGGGGGCGGGCACCACACTGCTCGTGGACACGTACGACGTCGAAGCGGCTGTCCGCACCGCCGTCGACCTTGCCGGAGACAAGCTCGGGGCCATCCGGCTGGACTCCGGAGACCTCGTGGCCCAGGCGCGCTGGGTCCGCGAACTCCTGGACAGCCTGGGCAACGTGCACACCAAAATCGTGGTGACCTCGGACCTGGACGAGTTTTCCGTCGCCGCGCTAGGGTCAGCGCCGGCCGATTCCTACGGGATCGGCACGTCGCTGGTGACGGGTTCCGGGGCGCCCACCGCCGGCATGGTCTACAAGTTGGTAAGCCGCGCCGGCGACTCAGGCGGGCTCGTCGCCGTCGCGAAGACCTCGAAGGACAAGATCAACGTGGGCGGCCGCAAGTTCGCGGTGCGCCGCCTGGATGGCCGCGGCACCGCCACCCATGAGGTCCTCGGCGTGGAGCATCCGCCGGCCGATGGCAAGAACGGCCGGCCGCTCCTGCAGCAGTTCATGAGAGGCGGCGAGCTCCTGCCCGGGTGGACCGGGCCGGGCGCGGTGGGTCGGGCGCGGGACCGGCACGCGGCCTCCATGGCGGAGTTGCCCCGGGTCGTGGACCGGCTGCAGGCCGGCGGTCCGGCTATCCCGACCATCTACGAGTGAAGTGGTCAAGGCGCCGACCTTGCCTGGCGTTGGATCCGCTCTGCGGGCGCGTCCGCAGAGGGACGACTCAACGCGGCACAGCCGGCGAAGCCGTCGCCGTCGTTCCTTAGAACAGCGGCCAGGGTACCGCCGGCATCTCACCGCGCGGAGCCGGAAACCGCCCTGCCAAGCGCAACCGGGCGCAGCGCGCGGCGAGCGCTGCGATTTCTTCGGCACTGAGCAAGTCCGCCAGGTTTCGGCCCAGCCCGCCGTTCAATCCCTCGGTGACGCGATCGATGCCGTCGCGTTCCTCGGAGGTCAGAGCGTCTCCCAGCCATCCCCACAGCACCGTGCGCAGTTTGTGGTCCGGGTGGAAGGTGAGCCCATGGTCCACGCCGTGCCGGTGTCCGTCCGTCATGGCAAGAATGTGGTCGCCTTTGCGGTCTGCGTTGTTGACGATGATGTCGAACACCGCCATGCGTCTGAGCGCGGGCGAGTCTTCGTGAATGAGGGCGATCATCCGTCCGTTCTCATCCCGTCCCTCAAGGACGTGTTTCCAGCCAGTCTCCGGCACGCGGTCCGTCGCGACCAGGTCGACGGCGCTTTGGGCGTGGTCTTGCTCCTGCCAGAGCTGCACCATTCCTTCGCCCATCGGACCATCGCGCAGCCAAGTGCGCGGCACGACGTCCCCGCCGAAGGCCTGCGAGACCAGGTAGGCGGCCACCTCCCGGTGAGCCAGGGTGCCGTGGGGAAAGTCCCACAGCGGGCTTTCGCCGGCTATCGGCTTATAGACGACCATCACGTCGCCGATGCTGCCCAGAAACGTAGCGTTTGATGCCGTCGTGATGCGGCCGGTGAGGGTCAGCTCGGTGTTCACTAGGTCGGGCGCTGGCATCAGACCTCGGGAAGGGTGCAGATGTGCCCGTCGGCGTCCATGGGGTAACCGCAGAGCGGGCACGTCGGACGCCCGGCGCCCACGATCTCGCGGGTGCGCTTGGCGAATGCGCGGGCGGTGCCGACCGGCATTCGCACCAGCAGCATTTCGGGCTCGTTAGCGCCGTCCTCGTCAAGCGATTCGTCGTTCTCATCGGCATCGGCGTCGGCATCGGTGACGGGATAGGCCTCTATGACGACCTGAGCCGTGGTTGGATCCCACCCTAAGGTCATGGCGCCGGTGCGAAACTGCTCCTGAACGGCCTCGAGCTGGTCATTGTCGACAAGTTCAAGGGGAGTACCCGTGGGAACGCTGAACGGGTTGCCGTCGACGGTGATGAGCTGGTCGAGAATTTCGTCGACCTTCTCCGCGAGCAGAGCTGCCTGCTGCTTTTCCATGGCAACACTCACGAGCTGCTTCCCTGCGCGCACCTGCAGGTAGAACGTGCGCGCCCCTGGAACGCCGATGGTGCCGACGATGACCCGATCGGGCCAGGCAAACTCGTGAACACGTGAAGGCATGTCAGTATTTTAGGCACATGAGTGTCATGGCGCCGGTTGCCCTGCACCGCCGCCCACCGGCGCATCGCCGGAATGGATGCCGTTCGACAGCCACGACAGATCACCCGCGTCGGTGTTGGTCGCGTAGACGCTCGGCCGACTGGCGCCGTAGCGGACGATCGATACGGACGCGGGGCCCACGTTAATACGCTGGAACAGGTCAAGGTGCATGCCGAGCGCGTCGGCGAGGATTGACTTGATGATGTCACCGTGACTCACCGCCACCCACACGGCCCCTGGCCCGTACTCGGCTTCAAAAGCTGCGTCGTGGCGTCGAACCGCTGCCACCGACCGAGCCTGCATCGCGGCCATGGATTCACCGCCGGGAAAGACGACGGCGGACGGTTGCGACTGCACAACCGGCCACAAATCCTCGGCCGCGAGATCACTGAGCGTGCGGCCCTGCCACTGGCCGTAATCGCACTCGGTGAGATCGAGATCGACCGGCGCGTACGGCGCGCCCGCCTGGCGATCGAGGATGAGCTGGGCGGTCTGCCGGCAACGCTCAAGGGGGCTCGACACCACCCCGACCAAGGGTACGGTCGCGAGCCGGTCTCCGGTCAGAGCCGCTTGCTCCCGCCCGGTCTGGTCCAGGCTGACGCCGGCTGCCCGGCCGGCCAGCAGTCCAGTGGCATTGGCTGTGGTGCGGCCGTGCCGCACGAGGATAACTGTCGCCATCCACCCAGCCTAGCCACCCGCTCGACGGCGGTGTGAACCGGACCGGGTCGCGCGTCCACCACCTGAGTGGTGTCTGCATCCATGCCGGACCATGGACAAAGATTTGCTGGGTGTGTACCTATTGAAGGGCCGAGCGCCAGACGGGCATGCTTACCGAATCGGCCGGTGGGTTCCAGCCCGTTTCCCGCGTTCAGGCACATCCACCATCCGCGCGCGAACTTTGGGGGCACGTGTGAATCTCTTGCTGACGTCAGGCGGCGTGACGAACCCGAGCATCCACTCGGCGCTCGTGCAGCTTCTCAACAAACCGGTCGCCCAATGCCACGCCCTGGTCGTCCCGACGGCGCAGTGGGGTCACCCCATGTGCGGACCGGCATCTGTGCGGGGCCTACTGGCCGCCCACCCAAACCACCGTCACTTGTCCGGCCTGGGCTGGGCGTCGCTCGGTGTTCTCGAGCTGACCGCGCTGCCCACCATCGGCGCGGATCGGTGGGTCCCTTGGCTTCGGGCGGCCGACGTGCTCCTGGTCGACGGCGGCGACGCGACGTACCTGTCCCATTGGATGCGGGAGTCCGGGCTGGCCGAGCTGCTGCCCTCACTTCCCGACACGGTGTGGGTGGGGGTGAGTGCCGGAAGCATGGTGATGACGCCCCGGATCGGGGATTACTTCGTCGAGTGGCCGTCCGCTCCGGATGACCAGACTCTGGGGGTGGTGGATTTTTCGATCTTTCCTCACCTGGACGCTTTCCCGGGCAACACCCTGGCCCACGCAGAGCGGTGGGCCGCCGACATAGATGTTCCTGCCTACGCCATCGATGAACAGACAGCCATCAAGGTCGTCGACGGCTCCGTCGAGGTGGTTTCCGAAGGACGATGGAAGAAGTTTGGGTGATGGGTGATCAGCATTTGTGAAGTCCTGCGGTGCCCCGCACAGGACCCCTGAAAAGTTGTAGGATCGGGCCGACCGACCTGACCATCAGCGTCAACCTGAGAGCGGGGATCCGTGCGAGCCGACCACTACGACAGTTTCGCTGAGAGCTACTCGGCGGAGAACGAGTCCAGCCTCCTCAACGCCTACTACGAGCGGCCCGCGATGCTAGGCCTCGCCGGCGAGGTGGCCGGCCGCCGGATTCTCGACGCCGGGTGCGGCTCCGGGCCCCTGTCCGCGGCACTGGGCGCCAAGGGCGCGGTCGTGACCGGCTTCGATTCCAGTCCTGCCATGCTCGAATTGGCACGACAGCGACTGGGAGAGAGCGCAGACCTCCACCTGGCCGACCTCAGCAGGCCGCTCCCTTTCGCCGATGACTCCTTCGACGACGTCGTCGCGTCCCTGGTCCTGCACTACCTCGAGGACTGGTCGGCACCGCTTGCCGAACTACGGCGCGTGCTCAAGCCGGGCGGCCGCCTGATCCTGTCGGTCAACCACCCCACGGTCAGCGTGGTCACCCAGCCAACCGAGGACTACTTCGCCGTCCGGGAGTACTCGGAGGACTACGAGTTCGACGGCGAGCCTGCGGTCCTGACCTTCTGGCACCGGCCCCTTCACGCGATGATCAACGCCTTCATCTCGGCCGGATACCGTGTAGCCGCCGTAAGCGAACCAGCCCCGTCTCCAGATACACCGCACGAACTCCTCCCCCCGCGCATCCTCACTGGCGAGAAGACAGCGTTCCTGTCCTTCATCTTCTTCGTCCTCGAAGCCGACAGAGTGTAGAGGTGGGATGTGGACCCCTGAGCCGACGCGAGGGCTGGGGCGCTGCGGTCCTGGTGGCGGCAGCGCTGGTCGGGTGGGGCGGAAGTGCAGTGTCTGAGGCCGCCAGGGTTGCCGCCGGTTCGCATCTACTTCTCTTCTTCGCTGTGCCGGCCGAATGTATTGGCGCAGGGCTCCGGGCTATTGCGCTAATGGCGGCGGTCGCCGCGGCGAGCCTTTTGGTGCCGCCGCTCATCAGAAGGATCCGCCGCCGCAAGCTACGGCTGGCAGCCGCGTGGACCGCAGGTCTGGCTGCGGCCGCTGCGGTGCCCTACCTTGCGCTCTTGTTGTTCTTCGCCTTCCTCACGGCTGGGATGTCTGCTGACTATGTGAGGCTTGAAGCCGCTGACGGCCAGTCGGTGCTCATCACCCAGGATCAGTTCGACGGCGAGGCAGTCGACATCTACGTGCGGCACGACGACACCCACTACCGGTGGAGCCGCAGCGCGCCCGAGCTCGCCGGCTGGCCGCGGGTAAAGGACCAGAACTGCAGGCTCGACCCGGTCGGCGGCGGACTTCAACTGGCCTGCAATTCCGGCACCTTGGCAATCGGCCAGAACCATTAGCGTCGGAGCAGCGGAAAGTACATGGCGATCGGGCGGTCGCGCTGCCAACGAAGACGTGGCGGAGTGCAGCTTCGCAGGTTGGGCCCCGTCGGGGCCAGTAATGGAAGATTAACTCGTAAAGCCCCGATTTGCATGAATCCGGGCTTTTTGCAGCAATCGGCTTTTATCTTGGGGTGCCGCATCCGTCAATGAATTTCGACAAAATTCAGTTAACGGTGCCGCCAATTGTTGCAGCTCGATAACGAACTATACCCGCGGTCAACTTTCATGCCCTTCTGCCCTGTCATGGGTTTACGCTTCATCCCATGTGAGACGCGCCACACTGCCGCTGGGGGAGTGTGGACGTCTGTCTGGTGCCTACGGCGCCGGTCTCATCCACACCACAGAAACAAGGAGGCGGAATGCGATTCGGTCGTATTTCCAAAGCAGTGGGGGTCGCGGCAGCAGCAGCACTCGCACTCAGCGCTTGCGCAGGCAACAGCGGCGGGACAACCCCGTCGTCAGCCGCGGCAGCAGCCAAGACAGGCGGATCGGCAACGGTCGTAGAGGTGAACGCGTTCAATACGTTCAACCCCAACACCGCTGAAGGCAACACTGATATCAACTCCAAGATCAGCTACGCCACCCACTCCGGGTTCTTCTACGTCGACAACAAGCTGAACGTTGTACGCAACGAAAAGTTCGGCAAGATGGAAAAGGTCTCAGACAACCCGCTCACCGTGAAGTACACCATCAACGACGGCGTCAAGTGGTCTGACGGCACTCCCGTCACGGCAGCCGACCTGGTGCTTCAGTGGGCAGCATTCTCCGGCTACTACAACGACGCTGACGCGGATGGCAAGAAGGGCACCTCGTACTTCGACTACGCGGGAGATCCGACCGGCCTGGCGCTGACCGATTTCCCGGAACTCGGCGACGACAACCGCTCGATGACCCTCAAGTACTCCAAGCCCTTCGCTGACTGGGAAATCGCCCTCGGCGGCCCCGGCATCGACATTCCGGCCCACGTCCTTGCGAAGAAGGCCGGCCTGGCGGACGCCAAGGCCTTCGTTGACCTGGTCAAGGGCATGCCGCGCGGCGACGCTAAGAACCCCAAGCCCGCGAACAAGCAGCTCAAGGCCATGGCCGACATGTGGAACACCGGCTTCGACACCAAGACGCTGCCGGCCGACCCGAGCCTCTACCTCTCCAACGGCCCCTTCGTCGTCAAGGCCGTCAACCAGGACCAGTCCCTGACCATGGTCAGGAACAAGGACTACAACTGGGGCCCGGAGCCCAAGCTGGATGAAATCACCGTCCGCTACATCGGCGAAGCCCCGGCCCAGGTCCAGGCGCTGAAGAACGGCGAGGCCGACATCATCGCCCCGCAGGCTTCCGCCGACACGGTGGAGCAGCTCAAGGCCCTCGAAAGCCAGGGCGTCACGGTGGAGGTGGGCCACCAGCTGGCCTACGACCACCTCGACCTGAACTACAGCGGCCCGTTCGCCGACAAGAATGTCCGCGAAGCCTTCATGAAGACGGTTCCGCGCAAGGACATCGTCGACAAGATCGTCAAGAAGCTCGATGACAAGTCCGCTCCGCTGGATTCCCAGCTCTTCGTCCCGGACCAGGCCAAGTACGCCGACTCCGTCAAGGACAACGGCTCCTCCGCCTACCAGGATGTTGACATCGAAGGTGCGAAGAAGCTGCTGAACGGCGCCACCCCCACGGTCCGCATCATGTACAACAAGGACAACCCCAACCGGGTGGACTCCTTCTCCCTGATCCGCGAGTCCGCCGCCAAGGCAGGCTTCAAGGTCGTCGACGGCGGCCTCGGCAAGTCGGACTGGGGCGCGGCCCTCGGCAACGGCAGCTACGATGCCACCATCTTTGGCTGGAGCAACTCGGGTGTCGGCGTCTCCGGCGTCCCGCAGATCTTCAAGTCCGGAAACGGCTCGAACTTCAACAAGTTCACCGATCCCGACGCCGACAAGCTGATGGACGAACTGATCGTCACCACCGACAAGGCCAAGCAGGATGACCTGGTCCAGCAGATCGACAAGAAGATCTGGGCTTCCAGCTACGGCCTGCCGCTGTTCCAGTCCGTCGGCGTGGACGCATACAGCGACCGCGTCACCGGCGTGAAGTACATGCCGAACCAGACCGGTGTCTGGTGGAACTTCTGGGAGTGGGCGCAGAAGTAGCCCGCAGCCTCAAGTGACACTTGCTAGCTAAAGGCGTCGGGACCACGGCTTTACGGTCCCGACGCCTTTCTAGCGACCCCGGCGATGAACTGGCGCGGCCGCATCGTCCGGGGCATCCGGCCTAACTCTGAGACCGGTCCGGGCGATCCCTGGGCCCGAATACCGAGGTTCTATTCCCCATGGTGACCTACATAGTCCGGCGGCTCATGACTGCCGCCCTCATTCTTCTCGGCGCATCCTTCCTGGTGTATCTCCTGACAGCGGCGTCAGGCGACCCCCTCGAGGAATACCGCGCCATCAGCGCGGCCAACAAGCAGCAACTGATGGACGCCCGCACCGAACTCCTGCAGCTGGACGTCCCGCCGCCGCTGCGCTACTTCAAGTGGCTCGGCGGCGCCGCCCAGTGCCTCGTGCCCTTCGCCAACTCCTGTGACCTGGGCAAGAACATCGTGGGCCAGCCCGTCACCGACGCCTTGGGCCATGCCCTCATCCAGACCCTGACCCTGGTCACCGGTGCCACGGTGCTGGCCATCCTGGTCGGCATCACCCTGGGCATCATCACCGCCCTGCGCCAGTACAGCGCGCTGGATTACGGCGTGACCTTCATGGCCTTCCTGTTCTTCTCCCTCCCAATCTTCTGGGTCGCCGTCCTGCTCAAGGAATTCGGCGCCATCGGCTTCAACAACTTCCTGAGGAACCCGGAGATCCCGATACCGACCGCCATCGCCATCGGCATCGCCTTCGGTGCGCTGATCGCGGTGGCGATAGGCGGCGAGCTGAAGCGCAGGGTACTTTCCGGCGGCGTCGTTTTCCTCTTCGTCACGGCCATCCTCATCTACTTCTCCGCCACCGAATGGTTCAAGGCCCCGGGCCTGGGCCCGGTGCTGATCGCCATTGCCGGCGTCGGCATCGCCTTCGCCGTCACCCTGCTCACCGCCGGCCTGAAAAACCGCAAGGCCCTGCAATCCGCACTGATCGCCGTCGGCGTCGGCGTGGTCCTGTACTTCCTGGTCCAGCCCCTGCTGGACCAGGCCACCTTCGTCATGATCGTGCTGCTGGCCATCGCCGCCGTCCTGGTCGGCTTGGGCATCGGTTACCTGGTCGGCGGCTACGACCGGGGGCAGTCGATGCGCGCGGCCGCCATCACCTCGTTCCTGGTGGGATTCATGATCCTGCTGGACCGTTTCATGCAGGCGTGGCCCACGTACTTCAACAACAGCCGAGTGCGTGGCCGCCCCATCGCGACCATCGGGGCGACCACCCCCAACATCGAAGGCGACTTCTGGGTCCTGGGCCTGGACTCCTTCACCCACCTGATCCTGCCGACGATGGCGCTGATCCTGATCTCCCTCGCCAGCTACACCCGGTTCACCCGGGCCTCGATGCTGGAGATCATGAACATGGACTACATCCGGACCGCCCGGGCCAAGGGCCTGTCGGAACGGACCGTGGTGATGCGCCACGCCTTCCGCAACGCGCTGATCCCGATCGCCACCATCGTGGCCTTCGACATTGGCGGCCTGATCGGCGGCGCCGTCATCACCGAATCGGTCTTCTCCGTCCGCGGCATGGGCTTCCTCTTCCTGGACGGCATCTCGCACGTTGACCCCAACCCGGTCATGGGTGTCTTCCTGTGTGTAGCCATCACTGCCATGGTGTTCAACCTCATCGCGGACCTCGCCTACTCCGCACTTGATCCGCGCGTAAGGGTAAAAGCATGAGCCAGCCAAGCCAGCAAGACGAAATCATGGCCGAAGAAGCCGCATTGCAGCCCACGCCGGCGGCCGGCATCGAGCCCGTCCTCGAAGCGAAGGGCCTGAGCCAGGGCCAGATTGTCCGCAAGCGCTTCCTCGGCCACTCCGGTGCCATCATCGGCCTGGTGGTTTTTGCGCTCATATTCATCGTCGCCTTCACCTCGGTCGGGTACTGGGGCATCCCCGGCTGGTGGAAGTACAACCACGAGCAGGTTTCGCCGCTGGTCAACGACGGCGCGCCGACCTCCTCGCTCTGGCCGCTGGCCTGGGGCGAGCACCCGTTCGGCCAGGACCGGATCGGCCGCGACCTGTTCGCCATGACCATGCGCGGGGCGCAGCAGTCCATCACGGTCATGTTCGTCATCGGCATCATCGCGGGGCTGATCGGCGTCGTCGTCGGAGCGGTCTCGGGCTACTTCCGCGGCTGGGCCGAAGCAATCCTGATGCGGCTGACCGACGTGATCATCATCGTTCCGGCGCTGCTGCTCGCCGCCGTGATGGCGCAGATGGCCGGACGGCGGGACTCGGGAAGCTGGTTCGCCGCCTTCGCCAGCACCAACGGCGTCCTGGCCCTGGGCATCTTCCTCGGCCTGATCAGCTGGGTGAGCCTGGCCCGCCTGATGCGCGGTGAATTCCTGACCCTGCGCGAGCGGGAATTTGTCGACGCGGCCAGGATCTCCGGCGCCAGCAACGCGCGGATCATTTTCAAGCACATCCTGCCCAACGCCGTCGGCGTGCTGATCGTGAACGTCACGCTGACCATGTCCGCCGCGATCCTCACCGAGACGGCGCTGAGCTTCCTCGGCGTCGGCGTCAAGGCTCCGGATACCTCGCTGGGCCTGCTCATCTCGCAGAACCAGCAGGCGTTCGCCACCCGTCCCTGGCTGTTCTGGTTCCCCGGCCTGTTCATCGTGCTGATCTGCCTGAGCATCAACTTCATCGGCGACGGGCTGCGCGACGCGTTCGACCCGCGGCAGAAGAAGTTCAACGCTAAGAGGGCGCGGGAAACGGGCAGCCGGGTTCCGGAGGCCGCCCCGGTCACCGCATTTGATGGACCCAAGGACCACTAGATGCGCTGCAGCCACGCCGCCGGCAGCGGCCAGCTACCGGGCGGCAACCGCCCAGTAGCTGGCCGCCAGCAGCAGCACGACGCCGCCGATGGCCGCCCAGCGCGGCGTGACGGTCACAGCCGTGTCGGCGTCGCCTGCGGCGTCGCCTGCGGCGAGGGCGCCGCTTTCCACCAGGTCCCGCCAGCGCGTGCGCACCAGGCGGGCGGCCTGGCCGGAGTCGGTGGATTTGAGGTCGCCCGGCCGCACCGACTTCCCCGGGCCGTAGCTGGTGTCCGGCAGGCCCTGCAGGTCCTCGGGGCGGGCATTGCGTCCGCCCCAGATGCCCGGGGCCGGCGCCGCCCAGGCGGCGTAGCCCTTCTGTGCCGTCACCAGCGTCAGGGCGTAGCGGGTGTCCACGTGCACCAGGGCCGCCCACGGCACCAGGACCGAGCGGAACGGGTTCTCCAGGGTGACGCCGCCGTCGTGCACCACGACGGCGGGCATCCAGAAGAACTGCCAGCCCAGCAGCGCGATCAGCAGCAGCGGCGCGGTGGTGGGGAGTGCCGCGGGGCCGGCCGAGGCGACCGTGACCACCAGGCCGACGACCGCCACGGTCCAGGCCAGCCAGGCGAACCACTTGTTGGTCCTGGCCTTGAAGATTTCAACGTTTCCGGCAGCGGGCACAGTGCTCATGCCCCCCATAATTCAGTATTCCGAGTTCCAGCACTAATCACCGGTGCGACGGCGGCTCGGGTGGAAGGAAAAACCCATCATGACTGACTTCATCACCCTGGATCCCGCCCCGGCTCCCGCGCCCGGAAAAGGTGACACCGTCCTGGAGGTCCGGGACCTCAGCGTCGACTTCGGCGTGGACAAGAAGTGGGTTCCCGCGGCGATCGGCTTGAACTACGAGGTTCGGGCCGGTGAGGTCCTGGCGATCGTGGGGGAGTCCGGCTCCGGCAAGAGCGCCAGCTCGATGGCACTGCTGGGACTGCTACCGAGCAACAGCCGGGTCAGCGGCAGCGTGAAACTTGGCGGCAAGGAATTGCTCGGCGGGAACGAGGCCAACATCCGCGCGGTCCGCGGCAAGGATGTCGCAGTCATCTTCCAGGAGCCCATGACGGCCCTGAACCCGGTGTACACCGTGGGCGCGCAGATCGTGGAGACCATCCGGCTGCACAATGAGGTCTCGCCCGACCAGGCAAAGGAGCGTGCCCTGCGGATGCTCGACCTCGTGGAGCTGCCGGACCCGGAAAAGGCCTTCAAGTCCTACCCGCACCAGCTCTCCGGCGGTCAGCGGCAGCGCGCCATGATCGCCCAGTCGCTCTCCTGCGACCCGAAGCTGCTGATCGCGGACGAGCCCACCACCGCGCTGGACGTCACCGTCCAGGCGGAAATCCTGGACCTCATGCGCAACCTGCGCAACAAGCTGGACAGTGCGATTGTGCTGATCACCCACGACATGGGCGTCGTGGCGGACCTCGCGGACCGGATCGCCGTCATGCGCCGGGGGCTGATCGTCGAGACCGGCACCGCGGAGCAGATCTTCCACAACCCGCAGCATGAGTACACCAAGGCCCTCCTGGCCGCCGTCCCGCACCTCGGGCAGGGCGGTGCGGCGAGCGACGACGAGGTTGACGTGACCGCGGCCCTCGCGGCGGCGACGCACGCCGACCTTGAGGCGGTCCCGCGTTCGGAGCTGCTCCGCCGCGAGCGCGAAAACGCCGCCGCGCTGTCCGCCGCCGAGACGGTGAAGCCGCAGGGCGAACCGGTGCTGGAACTCACCGACGTCGCCATCGAGTACCCCAAGCAGGGGCGCGTGCCGGCCTTCCGCGCCGTCGAGGGCGCCAACCTCGCGATCTACCCCGGCCAGGTGGTCGGCCTGGTGGGGGAGTCCGGATCCGGCAAGACAACGATCGGGCGTGCCGCCGTCGGCCTGCTCCCCGTGGCGGCGGGCACCATGAAGGTCGTGGGGCAGGACATCTCCGCCGCCAAGAAGAACGGCCGCCAGCTGCACGAAATGCGCCGGCACGTCGGCATGGTCTTCCAAGACCCGTCATCCTCGCTGAACCCGCGGCTGCCCATCGGCGAAAGCATCGGCGAACCGATGTTCCTCGCCGGCGTCGCCAAGGGCGCCGCGCTGCAGTCCCGGATCGAGGCGCTGCTGGACCAGGTGGAACTGCCGCGCGACTACCGCAACCGGTACCCGCACGAGCTCTCCGGCGGCCAGAAGCAGCGCGTGGGCATCGCCCGGGCCCTGTCGCTGAAGCCGAAGCTGATGGTGGCCGACGAACCTACCTCGGCCCTTGACGTGTCCGTCCAGGCCAAGGTGCTCGAACTCTTCCAGAACCTGCAGAAGGAACTTGGCTTCGCCTGCCTGTTCGTCACTCACGACCTGGCCGTCGTCGACGTCCTGGCCGACAGGATCTGCGTGATGCAGCGCGGACGGATCGTCGAACAGGGCACCCGCGACCAGATCCTCCGGAACCCTCAGGAGGCCTACACCCAGCGGCTCCTGGCCGCTGTGCCGCTGCCGGATCCGGAGAAGCAGCGGGAGCGGCGGGAGCTGCGCGCCCAGCTGCTCTCGGGCGCCAGCTAAGGGGTTCCGCGGGAGATTTTCGGTTAACGGGCCATAACCAGGAGCCGCCGGGAGCGAATGGTACCAGCCAGTAATGTGTGACTTGAAATACGTTGCGATTGACGCTAGCCGTCACGACGTTGTCGAGTCACGGTTTGGCAACGGAGTTCCACCATTCGGACTTTTTGCGGTTAGGCTACTTCCATATGTAGGCCACGTCACAGGATATCTCTGTGCCCGGGCCTGCCGGGAAGCACAAGTCTCTCCCGCACGAACTCCCACAACTCTTAGGAGGCGGAATGCGTTTTTCGCGCACTTCCAAAGCACTGGGCATGGTGGCTATCGCCGCTTTGGCCCTGACCGGTTGCGGCGGCGGCGGTTCTAACACCGCCGGCGGCAGCACCGGCGGCAACGCCAGCAAGGTCATCATCGCCGACGGCTCGGAGCCGCAGCGCCCGCTGATGCCGGCCGACACCAACGAAGTTGGCGGCGGCAAGGTCATCGACATGATCTTCGCCGGCCTGGTCAGCTATGACCCCAGCGGCAAGCCCGTGAACGAACTGGCCGAGTCCATCGAAGGCAAGGACGGCCAGCACTTCACCATCAAGATCAAGAAGGACCAGAAGTTCACGAACGGCGAGGCCATCACCGCCAAGTCGTTCGTCGACTCCTGGAACTTCGGTGCGGCCGCTAAGAACGCCCAGCTCAGCGGCGCCTTCTTCGAAAGCATCAAGGGTTACGACGAGGCCAGCGCCGAAGGCTCCAAGGTCGAGACCATGTCCGGCCTGAAGGTCGTCGACGACCAGACCTTCACCGTCGAACTCAAGCAGCCGGAATCCGACTGGCCGCTGCGCCTCGGCTACACCGCCTTCGTTCCGGTTCCCTCCGGTGCGCTGAAGGACCCGAAGGGCTTCGGCGAGAAGCCGGTCGGCAACGGCCCGTACAAGCTGGCCGACGGCGGCTGGCAGCACAACGTGCAGATCCAGCTCGTCCCGAACCCGGACTACAACGGCCCCCGCAAGGCCAAGAACGCCGGCGTGACGTTCAAGATCTTCCAGAACGACGACGCCGCGTACCAGGACCTGCTGTCCAACAACCTGGACATCCTGCAGACCATCCCCACGAGCGCCTTGAAGAACTTCAAGACCGACCTGGGCGACCGCACCATCAACAAGCCGTACGCCGGCAACCAGACCATCGCGATTCCGGAATACCTGCCGGAGTGGAGCGGGGAAGCCGGCAAGCTTCGCCGCCAGGCCATCTCCATGGCCATCAACCGCGATGAAATCACCAAGGTCATCTTCAGCGGCGCACGCCAGCCCGCCAAGGACTTCACCGCCCCCGTCCTGGACGGTTACAGCGACTCGATCCCGGGTTCCGAGAACCTGAAGTTCGACGCCGACAAGGCCAAGGCCGCTTGGGCCAAGGCTGACGCCATCCAGAAGTGGGACGCCAACAAGACCTTCACCATCGCCTACAACGCCGACAAGGGCGGCCACAAGGCATGGGTCGAGGCTGTTGTGAACCAGCTCAAGAACACCCTGGGTATCAAGGTTGAGGGCAAGCCGTACGCGACCTTCAAGGAAGCCCGCAACGACGCCACCGCAGGCACGCTGACCGGTGCGATCCGCGCCGGCTGGCAGGCCGACTACCCGTCGCTGTACAACTTCCTCGGACCGATCTACAAGACCGGTGCAGGCTCGAACGACGCCCGCTACGCCAACAAGGAGTTCGACAAGGCCATCTCTGAAGGTCTCGCCGCTTCCTCGGTCAGCGAAGGCAACAAGGCCATGAACAAGGCCCAGGAAACCCTCCTGACCGACCTTCCGGCCATCCCCCTGTGGTACCAGGTTGCCCAGGGCGGCTGGAGCGACAAGGTCACCAACGTTGACTACGGCTGGGACGGCGTCCCGCTGTACTACAACATCACTGGCAAGTAACAACTGAACAACGGCGGGGGCTGCCTGGATTGGGGCCTCCGCCGTTGTTTTGCTTCCACCCCAATTTCTAAGCACCAGCCTTCGGCCGGTGTCTTCGCAGCCGGCCCGCCGTGACCGCACCGGCGACGGCTGCACCCATAGTGAAAAGGTTCTTTGATGAACAACTCCGCCGCATCCTTGGACAGGATGCCTGCTGACGGGGGTGTCCTTCGCTGATGGCGACCTACATCCTTAAGCGTTTCCTGCAGCTGATCCCGGTCTTCCTGGGCGCCACGCTGCTTGTCTACTTCCTGGTCTTCAGCCTGCCTGGCGACCCTATCGTGGCACTCTTCGGCGACAAGCCGGTCAACCAGGCCGTCGCGGCCCAGCTCCGCGAGCAGTACCACCTGGACCAGCCGTTCTGGATCCAATACCTGCTGTATCTCAAGGGGATCTTCACCTTCGACCTTGGCCAGGACTTCTCCGGCCGCCCGATCGCCGCCGTGCTGGGCGAGGTCTTCCCGGTCACGGCCCGGCTGGCCGTCATGGCGCTGATCTTCGAAGCCGTCTTCGGCATCATCTTCGGTCTGATCGCCGGCCTCCGGAAGGGCAAGTTCTTCGACGCAACGGTCCTGATCGCCTCCCTGATCGTGATCGGCATCCCGATCTTCGTGCTCGGCTTCCTGCTGCAGTTCACCATCGGCGTCCAGCTCGGCTGGGCCAAGCCCACCGTCAGCTCGGCCGCCACGGTGCAGGACCTGATCCTGCCGGCGATCGTCCTCGGCCTGGGCTCATTCGCCTACGTCCTGCGCCTCACCCGGACATCCGTCATCGAAAACATGAATGCCGACTATGTGCGCACCGCCACGGCTAAGGGCCTGTCCCGCTTCCGTGTGGTCCGCGTGCACATTCTGCGCAACTCGCTGATCCCGGTGATCACCTTCCTCGGCGCCGACCTGGGCGCCCTGATGGGCGGAGCCATCGTCACCGAAGGCATCTTCAACGTCCCCGGTGTCGGCAACCGGCTCTACCGCGCCGTTACGCAGGGTGAGGGCCCCACGGTCGTCTCGATCGTCACGGTGCTCGTGTTGATCTACGTCGTGTCCAACCTGCTTGTAGACCTGCTGTACGCCTGGCTTGACCCAAGGATCCGCTATGACGCCTGAGAACATGACCCCAGACCTGCGCCCTGCGGCGCCGGCGAAGCGGCACGTCGAACACTTCGTCGCCGACTTTGCCGAAACACCGCTGCAGGCAACCGACAAGGTCAAGGAAGACCAGGCCCCGCTGAGCCTTTGGGGCGAGGCCTGGAAGAACCTGCGCAGGCAGCCGCTCTTCCTGATCTCCGCGTTCCTGATCCTCGTCGTCGTCGCCGTGTCACTCTTCCCCTCGCTCTTTTCCGGTATTGATCCGGCCTCCGAGGCATGCCAGCTGGCCAATTCCGACGCCGGACCGGCGGCCGGGCACCCGCTGGGCTTCACCCAGCAAGGCTGCGACGTGTATGCGCGCGTCATTTTCGGCACGCGCTCTTCGGTGACCGTGGGCCTCTTCACCACCCTCGGCGTCCTCCTCATCGGCGGCATCATGGGGGCCCTCGCCGGCTACTACGGGGGCTGGGTGGACTCCATCCTGGCCCGCATCAACGACATCTTCTTCGCCCTGCCGCTGATCCTCGGCGCCATTGTGATGATGCAGCTGCCGGTGTTCCGTGCCAACCGCACGGCCTGGACGCTCGTGCTGATCCTGGTCACCTTCGGCTGGCCGCAGATCGCGCGCATCACCCGCGGCGCCGTCATCGAGGTCCGCAACGCTGACTTCGTGACTGCCGCCCGTTCCCTGGGTGTCTCCAAGTTCGGCGCGCTGATGCGCCATGTCATGCCGAACTCGCTCGCGCCGATCATCGTCGTGGCCACCATTTCGCTGGGCACCTTCATCGTCGCGGAATCCACCCTGTCGTTCCTCGGCATCGGCCTCCCGCCGAGCGTCATGTCCTGGGGCAATGACATCCAGGCAGCGCAGGCGTCCCTGCGGTCCAACCCGATGCCGCTGCTCTGGCCGGCTATCGCGCTGTCCATCACCGTCCTGAGCTTCATCATGCTGGGCGACGCCCTGCGTGATGCGCTCGATCCCAAAGCGCGCAAGCGATGAAAGGGGACGCCATGAACGCCTCTGTCGAAATCCACGAAGCCGGCGCGGCGGCCGGGCGCCCGCTCCTTGAAATCAAGGACCTGGCAATCAGCTTCACCACCAGCAACGGCGAGGTCAACGCCGTCCGCAACGCCCACCTCACCGTGATGCCCGGCGAAACCGTCGCGATCGTCGGCGAATCCGGTTCCGGCAAGTCGACGACGGCGCTGGCCGCCATCGGCCTGCTTCCGGGCAACGGCCGGGTGGCTGCCGGACAAGTCATCTTCGACGGCGAGGACATCGCCCACGCCTCGGAGAAGCGCATGATCGAGCTGCGCGGCAACAGCATCGGCATGGTGCCGCAGGATCCGATGTCCAACCTCAACCCGGTCTGGAAAATCGGTTACCAGGTCCGGGAAACACTGAAGGCGAACGGGCTGCCCAGCGGCCCGGACGACGTCGCGAAGGTGCTTTCCGAGGCCGGCCTGCCGGATGCTGCGCGCCGCGCCAACCAGTATCCGCACGAATTCTCCGGCGGCATGCGCCAGCGTGCCCTGATCGCCATCGGCCTGTCCTGCCAGCCGCGCCTGCTCATCGCCGATGAGCCGACGTCGGCCCTGGATGTGACCGTGCAGCGCCAGATCCTGGACCACCTGGACAAGATGACCACCGAACTCGGAACGGCCGTCCTGCTGATCACGCACGATCTGGGCCTGGCTGCCGAACGTGCCGACAAGGTCGTGGTGATGTACCGCGGGCAGGTCGTTGAATCCGGTCCCTCGCTGGAGCTGCTGCAGAACCCGCAGCACCCGTATACCCAGCGGCTGGTCGCCTCGGCGCCGTCGCTGGCGTCACGGCGCATCCAGGCCGCCAAGGAACTGGGCGTCGAATCGGAGGATCTGCTGGCGCCGGCCGAGGACGTCGTCGTCGCGTCGAGCATGCCCGACGAGGTGCTCCAGATTGAGAACCTGAGCAAGGTTTTCAAGCTGCGCTCCGGCTTCGGCCGGGCCACCGACTTCACCGCGGTGGACGACGTCTCCTTCAGCGTCAAGCGCGGAACCACGACGGCGATCGTGGGGGAGTCGGGTTCCGGCAAGTCCACGGTGGCGCAGATGGTGCTGAACCTGCTGCAGCCCACCTCGGGCAAGATCGTGTTCGACGGCGTCGACACCTCCACGCTGAACAGCAAGGAGATCTTCGCCTTCCGCCGCCGCGTGCAGCCGATCTTCCAGGACCCCTACGGTTCCCTCGATCCGATGTACAACATCTTCCGGACCATCGAGGAACCGCTGCGGACCCACAAGATCGGGGACAAGGCCAGCCGCGAGAAGAAGGTCCGGGAACTGCTGGACCAGGTGGCGCTGCCGCAGTCCACCATGCAGCGGTACCCGAACGAGCTCTCCGGCGGCCAGCGCCAGCGCGTGGCAATCGCACGCGCCCTGGCCCTCGACCCCGAGGTGATCATCTGCGACGAGGCCGTTTCGGCGCTCGACGTGCTGGTGCAGGCGCAGGTGTTGAACCTGCTTGCAGACCTGCAGTCCCGGCTGGGCCTGACCTACCTGTTCATCACCCATGACCTTGCGGTGGTCCGGCAGATCGCCGACCACGTGTGCGTGATGGAGAAGGGCAAGCTGGTCGAAACCGGTTCCACCGACGACGTGTTCGACTCGCCGCAGCAGGACTACACCAAGGCCCTGCTCAACGCGATTCCCGGCGCCAAGCTCATGCTGCCCCCCCGAGGTGGCAACGGCCTAGCCATAGGCTGCGGCAAGAGCAAGCCTTAAAACACAAGAGCCGGCGTCCACCCCAGGGTGGGCGCCGGCTCTTGCGTTGGCTGGTTGTTTCTTGGTTGTTTTCTGGTTGGTGGCTGACGGTCCTAGCCGGCGTGGGCCCGTGTCAGTCCTTACAGGTCGAGGGCCTCAAGCCGCTTGGTTAGCAGGGCCCCCGCGAGCCTGTGCCCTTCTGCATTCAGGTGGCGGTCGTCAGCCAGGTACCGGGCGAGACCGTAACGGGTCAGCCAGTCGCCGACGCTGACGAAGGAGAGACCGTACTCCTTGGCAACCGCGCCCAGCAGGGTGTCCACCTGTGTCCGGCGCCCGCCGCCGGCCTGGGCGCCCCGCGCCAGGGTCCCGACCAGCACCACCTCGGCGGCGGGGTAGCGGTCCTCGATGGCCTGGATCAGGCGCTCGGCGTGCTCAGCAATGTCGACATTTGAGGCGCCCCTGGCGGCGTCGTTTCCGCCGCCTTCGATGACGACCAGCGGTGGCGCGCCGTAGGGCAGGCGCCAGTCCCCGTTCTCGAGGCCGTCGATGTAGTTTCCGCGGGTGCCGTTGCCGGCCACGAACCCGGTGCCGCTTCCGCCGCCGAACACGACGTCGTAGCCGAGGTTCCCGAGGGCAAGCCGGGGCCAGCTCTCCGAAGGCTCGGACTGGGAATCGCCGATCAAGACGGCGGTGCTCGAAATGTCCTCGACGATGACTTCGTCCCTGCCGTTGGCAGGGTTCCGGTAGACCGAGCCCGGAGGCAGGCTGTCCGGATTCACCGCTGCGGTCTTCTTGCGGACGGAACCTGCTGCCGCGGGCTGTCCCGGGCCCGCCGCCGCGGCCACCGGAAGCTCCTTCACGCGGTCTGAGGTTTTGGGCAACTCGGCTGCGTCGGGCGCCGGGGCACAGCCGCCAAGGAAGAGGGCTGCGGCGAGAAATGGCGGGATGATACGGGCCATCCTCTGGACGCTTGGCATGTCGGACTTCCCCCGCGTTTGTAGTTACTCCAGCAATAATGCGGCATGCCCGGCCCGAACACCAGTGACTTTGGTCACCTGACAGCGTGGGGGACTCACGATTCGGTAACAGGCCGGGGGGAGGGGCGCTTTGGGATTTTAGGCCAATAAATGCCCTAGCGTCTAGAATGGATGAAGGCGCCCTGTGTCAAAGGGCCGTACCTGTCGTGCGTTCCGGTTGGAAATGTCGCGATACAACAGCTGACTTCACCACTGAATCGAGCAATAACGCATGTCTGAAACCACCACCAACACTGCGGTAGCCACTGCATCGCGCAGTGACCTGCGCAACGTCGCGATCGTGGCCCACGTTGACCACGGCAAGACCACTCTGGTCGACGCCATGCTCAAGCAGACCAACTCCTTTGCCGAGCACAACCACCTCGAAGACCGTGTCATGGACTCCGGTGACCTGGAACGCGAAAAGGGCATCACTATCCTGGCCAAGAACACCACGGTGGCCTACAACGGTCCGTCCTCGCACGGTGAGACCATCACGATCAACGTGATCGACACCCCCGGCCACGCCGACTTCGGCGGTGAGGTCGAGCGCGGCCTGTCCATGGTCGACGGCGTCGTCCTCCTCGTCGACGCCTCTGAGGGCCCACTGCCCCAGACCCGCTTCGTGCTGCGCAAGGCCCTCGCCGCGCACCTCCCGGTGATCCTGTTGGTCAACAAGACCGACCGCCCCGACGCCCGGATCGAGGAAGTCGTCCACGAGTCCATGGACCTGCTCCTTGGCCTGGCCTCCGACCTCGCCGACGAAGTTCCGGACCTGGACCTGGACAAGATCCTCAACGTTCCGGTCGTCTACGCCGCCGCCAAGGTCGGCCGCGCTTCGCTCGAGCAGCCCGCTGACGGCACCGCTCCGGAGAACGAGGACCTGGAGCCGCTGTTCCAGACCATCATCGACCACATCCCGGCGCCGACCTACAACCCGAACGGTGTGCTGCAGGCGCACGTCACCAACCTTGACGCCTCCCCGTTCCTTGGCCGCCTCGCCCTGCTGCGTATCTACAACGGCACCCTGCGCAAGGGCCAGACCGTGGCCTGGGCTCGCGCCAACGGTGAGCTGAAGAACGTCAAGATCACCGAGTTGCTCGCCACCAAGGCACTGGACCGCGTCCCGGCCGAGTCCGCGGGCCCGGGCGAGATTGTCGCCGTCGCCGGCATCGAGGAAATCACCATCGGTGAGACCCTGACCGACGCCGAGAACCCGCAGCCGCTGCCGCTGATCACGGTGGATGACCCCGCCATCTCCATGACCATCGGTATCAACACTTCGCCGCTGGCCGGCAAGGTCAAGGGCGCGAAGGTCACCGCACGCCAGGTCAAGGATCGCCTCGATAAGGAACTGATCGGTAACGTCTCGATCAAGGTGCTCCCCACCGAGCGTCCGGATGCCTGGGAAGTCCAGGGCCGTGGCGAGCTCGCGCTGGCCATCCTGGTCGAGCAGATGCGCCGCGAAGGCTTCGAGCTGACTGTGGGCAAGCCGCAGGTTGTCACCAAGACCATCGACGGCAAGATCCACGAGCCGATGGAGCACATGACCATCGACGTGCCGGAAGAGTACCTCGGCGCCGTCACCCAGCTCATGGCAGCCCGCAAGGGCCGCATGACCAACATGGCCAACCACGGCACCGGCTGGTGCCGCATGGAATTCATCGTTCCGGCCCGTGGCCTGATCGGCTTCCGCACCAAGTTCCTCACGGACACCCGTGGCGCCGGCATCGCCGCCTCCATCTCCGAAGGCTACGAGCCGTGGGCCGGCCCGATCGAGTACCGCACCAACGGTTCGATGATCGCCGACCGCGCCGGTGTTGTGACCCCGTTCGCCATGATCAACCTGCAGGAGCGTGGCTCCTTCTTCGTCAAGCCCACCTCCGAGGTCTATGAGGGCATGATCGTCGGCGAGAACTCCCGCGCCGATGACATGGACGTCAACATCACCAAGGAAAAGAAGCTCACCAACATGCGTGCCGCTTCCTCGGACACCTTCGAGAACCTGACGCCGCCGCGCGACCTGACCCTCGAAGAGTCCCTCGAATTCGCCCGCGAAGACGAGTGCGTCGAGGTCACCCCGGAGTCGATCCGCATCCGCAAGGTCATCCTCGACACCAACGAGCGGGCCAAGTCCAACCGCGCCCGCGCCAAGGTCTAATCCCGGTCTCCCGGCTTCGGCTGAGACGTGACTAAGAGAGCTGCCGGAAGGGCAGGCGGTATTGCCGCCGCCCTTCCGGCAGCTCTTTTTGTTGCCCTGGCTGGCACCGCGCTGCACCGGCAGCATCTGGCAGTGGCCGGCGTCGACCTTCCCTGGGGCGCTGTCGCCGCGCTGGTCCTGCTGGCGTCCGTGGAGCTGCTGCTCGGGACCGCCTTCCGTTCCCTCGTCCCGACGGCGGTCTGCGGTGCGGGATGCTACGCGCTGACAGGCTGGTGGTCCACCCTCGAGGTAGGCAAGCGTCTGATCATCGGGGACCTCGCCGGGAATCTCTGGATCTTCGGCGCGGGCGCGGTCACAGTGGCCATGCTCGTCTGGTGCCGCCGCTACGCACGGCGCGCGGGGTAGCGGAGCCGGACCCACGGTGGACATGCCCATCCTCCGCTCCCCGGGGTGGACATGCCCATCCTCCGCACCTGCCCCCTTGGGACATGCCCATCCTCCGCTCCCCGGGGTGGACATGCCCATCCTCCGCACCTGCCCCCTTGGGACATGCCCATCCTTCGGCCGCTGGGATGGACATATCCGCACTATGTCCACCGATCGGGCCCGGCAGCGGACATGTCCCGTGCTGAGCAATGGACATGCCCAGTCCGGGCCTGCCAACGGACATGTCCCGATCCCGCCGGTGGACATGCCCAACGGCGGCGCCTACCAACGGACATGCACTTGTGCACATACCGGAAAAAGGGGCTGCTCCGGGGCGGTCGGCACAGAGATCATGGGCCCATGGTCAAAGTCAGTGAAGTCATGTCCAAGTACGACGGTGTGGTCCGAGCCAAGCATCTCGCGGCGGCAGGAATATCCAGCTTCCAGCTCAACGCCGCCCTCGCCAACGGAAGTGTCGCCCGGGTCGCCCGCGGGGTATATGCAATACCGGGCGCGGATCCGCAACTGGTCGCCATCCGTTCCCTGCCCGCCGAGCCCGCCTGTGTCAGTGCCGCGCACTTTAGTGGACTTTGGGTGCTCGAAACGCCCAAGCATCCGCATGTAGCGCTGCCCCACAGCCGCAGTTACCCGGGCTTTGTCTGCCACCGGTCTGCGGCACCGCCGACACTGCTGGACACCGTGGTCCAAAGCCTGCGCTGCCTGCCGGAACTGGACGGCCTGGCACTCGCCGAATCCGCCATCGTCCTCAAGGGCCTTCCGCTATCAGCGCTTCGACAGCGGCTGGCCGGCCGAAGCGACGCCCGGGAGCGCAGAATTGCTGCGGCTATCGTTCCGCAGTCGCAGTCGGTCATCGAGTGCATGGCGCGGTTCCTGCTGCGACAGGCGGGCTTTCATGTTGAGTCGCAGGTGAACATCCCCGGAATGGGCCACCTGGACCTCATGGTGGACGGCCGGCTCGGGATTGAGACCGACGGTGCCGGGTTTCACATGGACCGCGCAAGTTTCGAAGAAGACCGACGGCGGTGGAATGTCACTGTCCGGTTGGGCGTACCCACCCTGGTCGTGACCTACCCTCTGCTCAAGTACCGTCCTCAGGAATTCATAGCCATGGTCCGTGAGGCATTGAACCGGCTCTCAGCGGCCGCTTGACGCCGGTCGTCCGGGCCGAGCAAAGCAGCTCGCAGGATGTGTGCACCCCTGCCGGCACTGGACTTGTCCGCGTTGCAGCATCGTCGATGGACATGTTCCGCGCTCGGTCGGGCGCGGGACGGACATGCTCCGTGCGCGCGGCCGGCAATGGACATATGGACAATATGTCCATTGCCCGGCTCTAGGCGAGGACATGTCCGTCGGCGACCGCGGAGAATGAGCGTGCTCCCCGCTCCCGGCCAAGGCTGGACACATGGGCAGTATGTCCATTGCTCGAAGCTAGGGGTGGGCATGTTCCGCGGGGGGCGGGTGGGCTCGCAACGGGCATGCTCCCCGCTTCCCGTCAGGGATGGACGTATACGTGTTATGTCCATTGCTCAGTGCAGGCGGTGGGCATGTCCGGCGGGGCGTGCAGGCGGTGGGCATGTCCGGCGGGGCGGGCAGGGGGGGGTGGGCATGTCCGGCGGCCGGGGCTACGGTTGGGCGTGTCCCCGGGGCCGGCGGGGCGGTGCGGGCGGGACTTCCTTGGCCGCCACGACGAGCCGGAGCGGGATGACGACGTCGGCGCGCCGGGTGCGGACGGTGCAGCCGCCGTCGGCCTTCCCCACGAGGTCGCCGATCGCGTCCGTGAGGCCTCCCTCGATCCGGTACCGCACCACCACGCGGGTGCCCAGGGGCGCGTCGGAGAGGAACTGCTGCGGCTGGGGGATCGGTGAACTCACCCGTTCATAGTAGGACGCGCGGGCTCTGTGACGCCCGGCTAGGTTCGCGGGATCAGACTGGGAGATAATAGGCTCGGAAGTCAGTAGCCCGGCGCTCAGGCCGGGAGCAAGATCCGGCGGGACGCCGGAACCAACGTGGAGAGGCCAGGGACGTGACGTACGTAATCGCGCAGCCGTGTGTAGATGTCAAAGATAAGGCATGTATTGAAGAGTGCCCCGTCGATTGCATCTACGAGGGTGAGCGCTCCCTGTACATCCACCCGGACGAGTGCGTGGACTGCGGTGCCTGCGAGCCGGTCTGCCCCGTCGAAGCCATCTACTACGAGGACGACACCCCCGAGGAGTGGGCCGACTACTACAAGGCCAACGTTGAGTTCTTCGACGTGCTCGGTTCGCCGGGTGGCGCCGCCAAGATCGGCAACACCCACACGGACCACCCGATGATCGCCGCCCTGCCCCCGCAGAACCAAGACAACTAGGACGGCGCTCCGGTGACTTCTGCGGTGCGCAGCTTCGGCCTCAGCCTGCCCGACTACCCGTGGGAAGCCATGGCCCCGTATCTCGCGCGGGCCGCGGCGCACCCGGGGGGCGTAGCCAACCTCTCGATCGGCACCCCGGTGGATGACACGCCGGCCCTGGTGCAGGAGGCGCTCCGGGCGGCGGCCAATGCGCCCGGCTACCCGACGGTGCACGGCACCCAGGCGCTCCGGGAAGCGATCGCTGCCTGGTTCGACCGGCGCCGCGGCGTCCCCGGACTGGACCCGCGGAACGTGATGCCCACCGTCGGGTCCAAGGAGCTCGTGGCCTGGCTGCCGTTCCTGCTCGGACTCAGGGCCGGCGACGTCGTGGTCCGCCCGACCGTCGCGTACCCCACCTACGACATCGGGGCCACCTTCGCCGGCGCCGAGCACGTGGCCGCGGACGACCTCGACGAACTCGACGCCGACACCCGCTCGCGCGTCCGGCTCGTCTGGATTAACTCCCCGGCCAATCCAACCGGCAGCGTGCGTGACGTCGCGTCGCTGCAGCGGATCGTCGGCCAGGCGCGGGAACTTGGTGCCGTGGTCGCCTCCGACGAGTGCTACGCCGAACTTGGCTGGGGCGAATGGGACGTCCAGCGCGGCGGCGAGCCGGTCCCCAGCATCCTTGACCCCCGGGTGGCCGGGGACTCCCATGAGGGCCTCCTGGCGGTCTACTCGCTGAGCAAACAGTCCAACCTCGCCGGCTACCGCGCCGCTTTCGTGGCCGGCGACGGCGCGATCATGGCCAACCTGGTGAACAGCCGCAAACACGCGGGCATGATCGTGCCGTACCCGGTCCAGGAGGCCATGCGGGTGGCCCTCGGCGACGACGCCCACGTGGCGGCGCAAAAGGACCTGTACCGCGGCCGGCGCGAACGGATCGTCCCGGCACTGGAGCGTTTCGGGCTGGACATCCGTGAATCCCGCGCCGGACTGTACCTCTGGGCCACGGCGGGCGAGGCGACCTGGGACACCGTGGGCAGGCTCGCCGACCGTGGAATCGTCGTCGGTCCCGGTGTCTTCTACGGGGACGCCGGCAACGGCTTCATCCGG
Source organism: Arthrobacter sp. 05L428 (assembly GCF_056397665.1). Lineage (NCBI taxonomy): Bacteria > Bacillati > Actinomycetota > Actinomycetes > Micrococcales > Micrococcaceae > Arthrobacter > Arthrobacter sp. 05L428. The sequence goes on from NZ_JBFTNW010000001.1 coordinate 519,072, forward strand.
GTGGCGCTCACTGCCAGTGACGAGCGGATCGACGCCGCCGTCGAGCGGCTGGCTACGGGACCGTAACAATGCTGTGAGGAGGGCCACAAGATGCGGGATTTGGTCGCCTTGGAATCGCCTCGGATTAGTGCCACCCGCGAACTGACGGTAGTTTTTAACTGACTATCAATGGTGGCTTTCCACAAGAAGGCAGCGCAGCCGTTGGAATCCGTGTCCAGATACAGGTTCCGTGGGCGGCTTCACCAGATGTTGGATCAAGCTTTCAACAGGGGCCCAGACGCCTCATGAGGAGAATCCATGACTGAGACCACCAGCGCAACCCTGCGTCACGCGGGCGGCGAGCTCGAGCTCCCGCGCATCAAGGTTGTTGAAGGAAACGAAGGCTACGACGTTTCCAAGCTGCTGAAGCAGACCGGCGCCGTTGCCTTCGACCCCGGTTTCATGAACACCGCGGCCACCACCTCGGCCATCACCTACATTGACGGTGACGCCGGCATCCTGCGCTACCGGGGCTACCCGATCGAGCAGCTCGCCCAGCACTCCAGCTTCCTGGAAGTTTCCTACCTGCTGATCTACGGCAACCTGCCGACGCCGGCCGAGCTGGAAGCGTTCGACCAGCGGATCCGCCACCACACCCTGCTGCACGAGGAGCTCAAGGGCTTCTTCAGCGGCTTCCCGCGGGACGCCCACCCGATGCCGGTGCTGTCCTCCGCCGTGTCCGCCCTGTCCACCTTCTACCAGGACTCGCTGGACCCGTTCAACGCCGAGCAGGTTGAGGTTTCCACCTACCGGCTGCTGGCCAAGATGCCGGTCATCGCCGCCTATGCCCTGAAGAAGTCCGTCGGCCAGCCCATGCTGTACCCGGACAACTCCCACAACCTCGTGGAGAACTTCCTGCGCCTGAGCTTCGGCCTCCCGGCCGAGCAGTACGAGGTGGACCCGGTGGTCGCCAAGGCACTGGACCTGCTGCTGATCCTGCACGCGGACCACGAGCAGAACTGCTCCACCTCCACGGTCCGGCTGGTCGGCTCCTCCAACGCCAACCTCTTCGCCTCCGTCTCCGCCGGCATCAACGCGCTCTTCGGCCCCGCCCATGGCGGCGCCAACGAGGCCGTGCTCAAGATGCTCCGCCAGATCCAGGCCGACGGCATCAAGCCCGAGGACTACATGGAGAAGGTCAAGAACAAGGAAGACGGCGTCCGCCTGATGGGCTTCGGGCACCGGGTCTACAAGAACTACGACCCGCGCGCCAAGATCGTCAAGGCCACCGCCCACGAGATCCTCAGCAAGCTCGGCGGCAACGACGAGCTGCTGGAGATCGCGCTCCGCCTCGAAGAGAAGGCGCTGCAGGATGACTACTTCATCGAGCGCAAGCTCTACCCGAACGTGGACTTCTACACCGGCCTGATCTACAAGGCCATGGGCTTCCCGGAGAAGATGTTCACCGTGCTGTTCGCGATCGGCCGCCTGCCGGGCTGGATTGCCCAGTGGCGTGAAATGATCAGCGACCCGAACACCAAGATCGGCCGCCCGCGCCAGCTCTACACGGGAGAGCCGGAACGGAACTACCCTTCGGTCTAGGCTAGAAGCCGCTAACGACGCCGGCCGCGCACCTCAAGCATGAGGTGCGCGGCCGGCGTCGTTGTCGGGGAAGTCCGTGGTACTGGAGTGGATGGTGCTCGAGTTGCGGGTGTGACCGGCGTGGGCAACCCGGGTGGGGGCACATCCGTGCTAAAAAGGAGCAATGCCCAAATTTGTCGACGCTGCATTGCGGCGCCAGGAAGTTGTCGAAGCCGTCTTCAGGATCGTCGCGGCGGACGGGCTGGAACGGGCCTCCCTCCGCGAAGTAGCGGACGAAGCCGATCTGGCGGTGGGCTCGGTGCGGCACTACTTTGCCAGCAGCGACGAACTCCTGGCGCACTCCTTCGGCGTCGTGGTGGACCGCATCGCCGGCCGGCTCGACGCCGCCGAGGACCGGCTGGCGGAAACCGCCCCTGGCTCGGCCGAGCACCGGCGAGGCGTGTTAACCCTGCTGGGGGAACTGCTGCCGCTGGATGAGGAGCGGGCCGTGGATGCCTGCGTCTGGATGGCCTTCAAGAACGCGGCCCGGACCAAGCCATTCCTCGCCGCGGAAGCCGACCGCAGCCACCGCACGGTGGCAGCCGTCGTGGGCCGGTTGATGATGGACCTGGCCGCGGCCGACGGCACGGCCGCCGTCGACGGCACAGACGGCACGGAGGTGCCGGGGCAGCAGCGGCTCGTCACCGAGGCCGAGCGGCTGCTGGCGACCCTGGACGGACTTACCATGCACGCTTTGCTGCAGCCGGAATGGATGACGGCGCAAATGTGCCACGATGTACTGGAAGCCCATCTGGCGAGCCTGGACCACCGCGCTGCCAGCCATTAACGTGCGCTACCTTCAGGAATAGACTGGATAAGTACGTCATGCCAAGGGAGGCAATCGGATGCACCACACAGGCGGTCCCGGCTGGCGAATCACCATGGACACCTCAGGTCCCATGCTCATAGCGCTTTACGTCCGCGACGCGGCCGGCCTGGACACCGCGGGCCACCCCGCACTCTCCCACGTGGCACCGAAAATCCGTTCCTCCGACCATACGCACCTGATTGACGAGGTCGGCGGCATGCCGGCCCTTAAGACCGAGTGGGAAGCCTGGTGGGCGCAGATCCTGAAGGCCCACCCGGAGATGGAGCCCGAGCTTGGTCCGCCTGGCTTCCGGGCCTTCGGTAACTCGCCGGCCCTCCGGCGCGTGCTGCAGGCGCACTTCGGCGCCGCCCTCAGCTGGGCCCGGGAACGCCGCGGGGAGTATCTTGCCCTCGAAGCCGAGCGGGACGCCAGCGGGGCCAATCAGGTGCTCGCCGACATGGTCGATGACCGGCTGCTGGAAGTCGGCCGGGCCGCGCGCGACTTCGAACTGACCATCATCGAGCTTCCGCTCGCCGAGCCCCGGGCCTGGTACCTGGAGCCGGACAAGATCATCATGAGCTCGGCCCTGCTGTCCGAACCGGAACTCTTCCGCAGCTACGTCCAGCCGGTCGTCGAACTGCTGGTCTGAGAGGGCCCGGCAGCTACGACGCGGGTTTGTCGGCAACCGTGATGGTGACCTGCCCCTCAGGCCCTTCTGCGGTTTCCCAGCCCTTGTGGGACACCCTGGTCCAGCCCTGCCCGTCCAGCCGCACCTCCGTGACGGACAAGGCCTTGGCGTTGGCCACCGCCCACTGCGCCACTGCCCACGCCTCGCTGCCCTGGACCTGGATGGTCAGCGTCCGGCCGGCCGCCGTCGCCGGGATGCTCCCGAAAGCCGCCAGCAGGCGCTGGCGGACCTGCCCGGCGGCCCCGGCGGTATCCGGCTTGCGCAGCGAGCAATCGACGCCCTGCGGGGTGTACCCGGTCAGCGCCGAGGCGAAGGCCCGGGCCATCGGCTCATGCTGGGCATAGGCGCCCGGGTACGCTGAACGCTGGACCCGCTGCGCGGCCTCCGTGATGGGAAGCGATTCGTAGCCCGGGATCTTCACCAGCGCATCGTAGAAGGCGTTTGTGGCGTGGTACGGGTCCATCACCTGCTGCTCGGTGCCCCAGCCCTGCGACGGCCGTTGCTGGAACAGCCCTCGGGAATCCGGGCCGGCCTGGTCGCCGTGGCCGATGTTGCGCAGCTTCGATTCCTGCATGGAGGTGGCCAGGGCGATGCTGGCTGCGCGTGCCGGCAGCCCGCGCCGGACCGCAATGGCGCTGATCAGGGCGGCATTGGCGGCCTGGTCGGTGGCAAGATCTTCGCCGCCTGCGCCCACCGCGGTGCAGCGCTCCGTGATCAGCGTTTCGGAGCGCTGCAGGAATCCCACCGCCGTGTAGATGGCCCCCGCCACCATGGCCAGGGTCAGCAACAGCACGATCCGACGGCGCCAGCCACCTCTGCGTGCCACGTAACTACTCCCTCAAGCCCTGACGGGCTAGTTAGTCCTTCAGCCAGTTGTTCTTCAGCCGGTTTGTTCTTCAGGCGGTTGGTTGGCGGCAGCCGCCTAGTTGGCGTGCAGGGCCTCATTGAGCTCGACAGTCTGGCCCTTGCGCGGCAGTACTTCCACCTCGCCGCTGGAGGAGTTGCGGCGGAAGAGCAGATTCGGGACGCCGGAGAGTTCGACGGCTTTGACGATCCGGCTGGTGTCCTCGCCGTCGGCGTCCTTCGGCCCGATCACCCGCACCCGGGTTCCGGCCGTGACGTAGAGGCCGGCCTCGACGACGGAGTCGTCGCCGATGCTGATGCCCACGCCGGAGTTGGCGCCGAGCAGGACCCGTTCCCCAAGGGAGATCTTCTCCTTGCCGCCGCCGGAGAGGGTGCCCATGATGGAGGCCCCGCCGCCGACGTCGGAGCCGTCGCCGGCCACCACGCCGGCGGAGATGCGGCCCTCGACCATGGATGTTCCGAGCGTGCCGGCGTTGAAGTTTACGAAACCCTCGTGCATGACGGTGGTGCCCTCGGCCAGGTGCGCGCCGAGGCGGACCCGGTCGGCATCGGCGATCCGCACACCGGAGGGGATGACGTAGTCGACCATCCGGGGGAACTTGTCCACGCCGTAGACGGTCACCGCGCCGCGCTTGCGCAGCCGTGCGCGGGTCAGTTCGAAGTCCTCGACGGCGGCCGGGCCGAAGTTGGTCCACACGACGTTGGGCAGCTTGCCGAAAACGCCGTCCAGGTTGATGCTGTTCGGCCGCACCAGACGGTGGGAGAGCAGGTGCAGGCGCAGGTACGCGTCGGCGGTGTCGGCAGGCGCCTCGTCAAGGTGGATCTGCGCGAAAACGACCTTTTGTTCGGTGCCACGGTCCGCGTCGGCGCCGTGTGCGGCGATGTCGAGCAGTGACTGGTCCGCGTTCGCGACGTCGCGCAGGTTCTCTGCAGCGGTTCCGAGCGCCGGCGCCGGGAACCAGACGTCCAGCACCGTGGCCGTGCCGTTGCGGGTGGCGATGGTTGCGAGCCCGTAACCGTAGGCGGAGCGGGAGTTGTCGGGCACAGCAGCAGAAGCGGTTTCAGTCATGCGTCAAGTCTATAGACGGCCCCCGCGCTCCCCGAAACCGGTGACGGGGGCGGGCAGATACAGTGGAACGGTGACTGATCATACTGCCCCCGCCCGCCTGGACCTGCGCCAGGACGTTGCCCTGCTGACCGCGGACATCATCGACATTTTCAGCGTCTCCGGAGAGGAACGCCGGCTGGCTGACGCCGTGGAGCATGCCCTCCGCGCCATCCCGCAGCTGGAGCTGACCCGCGACGGCGACGCGATGATCGCCCGCACCAACCTGGGCAGGGCGGAGCGCGTCATTCTCGCCGGACACCTGGACACGGTCCCGCTGCCGACCACCGAGGGCGCGCTGGGCACCGTCCCCTCCTACTGGCCCTCAGGGGCGCCGGGGGAGGGCGTCCTGTACGGGCGCGGCGCCACCGACATGAAGAGCGGCGTCGCGGTGCAGCTCGCGCTGGCAGCGGGCCTGTTCGACGGCGGCGCGGCACCGGATAAGGACGTCACCTTCGTCTTCTATGACCACGAGGAAGTCGAGGGGGTCAAGAGCGGCCTCGGTCGGCTGGTCCGGAACCACGGCGGCCTGCTCGAGGGCGACTTTGCGATCCTGCTGGAACCGACCGACGGGACCGTCGAGGGCGGCTGCAACGGCACCATCCGTTTCGAGGCGACCACCCTCGGTGAGGCGGCCCACTCGGCGCGGGCCTGGATGGGCAGCAACGCCATCCACGCTGCGGCCCCGATCCTGGCCAGGCTGGCCGCCTACCAGCCGCAGACCGTCACCGTGGACGGACTGGACTACCGGGAGAGCCTCAACGCCGTGCGGGTCAACGGCGGGACGGCCGGCAACGTCATTCCGGACCGCTGCGTGGTGGAGATCAACTACCGCTTCGCCCCGGACAAATCCATGCAGCAGGCCGAGGAGCACGTCCGCGAACTGCTCGCCGGCTTCGACCTGGTCCGCACCGACGGAGCGAACGGGGCCCGGCCCGGCCTGAACCACCCCGCCGCCGCGTCCTTCGTCGCCGCCGTCGGCGCGGAGCCGAAGCCGAAATACGGCTGGACCGACGTCGCGCGTTTCAGCGAGCTCGGCGTCCCCGCCGTGAACTTCGGGCCGGGCGATGCGCTGCTGGCGCACAAGGACGACGAGCACGTCGACGCCGACGCGATCCGCGAGTGCCTGCGGGCGCTGCGGAGCTGGCTGGGAGTATAGCCGGCCGGGACCAATTCGCCGCTGGCCCGTCCGGGAAAAACGCAGGAGGTCCGGAACCCGACTGGGTTCCGGACCTCCTGCGTTTGTACTGGCGGCTGGTACCGGCTACTTGGCCGGTGCGACTCCGGCGACCGGGACGTGGGCCATGCCGCCGGCGGCCTTCTTGGAACCGCGCTTCTCGATCCAGATGGCGATGCGGGAGACTGCCAGGTTGATCGCGATGTAGATCGCGGCGGCCACGAAGAACACCGGGAAGAGGAACTGCGGACCCAGGAAGTCCGCCATGACCTGCACCGCGCGGAGGAGCTCGCCGTAGGCCACGATGTATCCGAGCGAGGTGTCCTTGAGCAGGACAACCAGCTGCGCCACGAGCGAGGGGAGCATGCGGCGGATGGCCTGGGGCAGCTCGATGGTCAGCCGGGACTGGAAGCTGGTCAGGCCGATGGCGAGTCCGGCTTCCCGCTGGCCTTTGGGCAGCGACTGGATGCCGGCCCGGATGATTTCGGCGAAGATGGCCGAGTTGTAGAGGACCAGGCCGGCCACGACGGCGATGAAGGAGCTGGTGGCAAAGACGAGCAACACGAACAGCATCATCAGGACCACCGGCATGCCGCGGAGGAACTCCAGGACGATGCGGGTGGGGACACGGATCCAGGCGACGTCGGAGATCCGCATCAGGCACAGCAGCAGGCCCAGGGGGAAGGCGATCACGGCAGAGACCGCGGCGGCGCTCAGCGTGGCACCGATGCCGTTGGCGATCAGCGTCCAAACGTCGGCCTGGCCGAAGATGGCCCACCGCTGGCCTTCGAAGATGCCCTGCTGGGCCAGGGTCATTACGGCCAGGACCAGGAGCGCGCCGATCACAATGACGCCGATGACCGAACCGATCAGGGAAACGCGGCGGGCCTTGGGACCCGGGACGTCGTAGAGAACTGAGGTCATCGTGCGATCGCCACCTTTCGTTCAACCACGTTGGCGAGGTAGCCAAGCGGGACGGTTATCAGCAGGTAGAAGAACGCGACGCCCACCAGGACCCACATGACGGCATCGCCGTGGTCGTTGGCGAGCTGCTTGCCGTAGCCGAAGAGCTCCAGCACATAGAACGCGCCGGCCACGGAGGAGTTCTTCACCAGGGCGATCAGGATATTGATCAAGGGCGGGATGACCGTGCGCAGGGCCTGCGGCAGGATGATCAGGGAGAGCACCTGGCTGAACTTCATGCCGATGCTGCGGGCGGCCTCGGCCTGGCCCACGGGAACGCTGTTGACGCCGGAGCGGACGGCCTCGGCGATGAAGGCCGAGGTGTAGGCGCTCAGGGCGATGATGGCGGCGACTTCGAACTGCTGGAACGTGACACCCAGGCGGGGCAGCACCACGGCGGCGAAGAAGAAGGCGATGGTCAGCGGGGTGTTCCGGACGATCTCCACGTAGGCCATGCTGAAGCCGCGCAGCGCGGCGATGGGGGAGACCCGGGCCGCTGCGAGCAGGGTACCGAAGACAAGGGCGATGATTCCCGAGACCACTGCCAGGAAGAGGGTTCTGAGAAAGCCGTCCCAGTATTGGGGCAGGCTCTCAATGATGACGTCCATAGGTTCCTTCAGCTGCGTTGAGGGGATTCAATCGTTAGCGGGGCTGTGGCGGCCGCCGGGCCGCGAGTGCCGCGGTTTCCGGCGGCCGCCACATCCGGCCTTAGTAGCGGTTGATGGCGGGGAGCTTCGGGGCCGTCTTGATGACGGAGCCCGCGGTGGCTTCCCAGGCCTTCTTGTAGGAGCCATCCTTGTCGAAGGCTTCCAGCTGGTCGTTGATCCAGTTGCGGAAGACCTTGTCGTCCTTCTTCAGGCCAATGCCGTAAGGCTCCTTGGTGAAGGTCTCGTCCGAGGCCAGCTTGAAGGCGTCCGGCTCCTTGTTGACGAATCCGGCGAGGATGACGTTGTCGGTGGTGACGGCTTCAACCTGCTTGTTGCGCAGCGGCTCAAGGCAGGCCGAGTAGGTAGCGGCCGGGACCAGGATTGCTCCGTACTTCTCCACGATGGTGGAGGCAGGGGTGGAACCGGTCACGGAGCAGACCTTCTTGCCCTTGACGTCCTCGGGCTTGGTGATGGAGTTGTTGTCCTTGTTCACCATGAGGGCCTGGCCAGCCTCGTAGTACGGGCCGGCGAAGTCGACTTCGGTCTTGCGCTTGTCGTTGATCGTGTAGGTGGCGACGATGATGTCGACCTTGCCCTGCTTGATGAACTGCTCGCGGTTGGCGGAAACAGTCTCGACCCACTCGATCTTGTCGGCGGGGATGCCCAGCTTCGCGGCGATCAGCTTGCCGATCTCAACGTCGAAACCGACAGGCTTGCCGTCGAGGCCCTTCTGGCCGAACAGCGGCTGGTCGAACTTGGTGCCGATGGTGATCTTGCCGGCAGAAGAAAGCTTTGCCATGGTGCTGTCGGCGGCGAAGCTCGGCTTCTCGGCTACGGGCGGGTTCGTCGTGGAGGAGCTGCCGCCGCAGGCGCTCAGGCTCAGCGCCAGAGCTGCGGATGCGGCCACCAGAAGGGATTTCCTTCGGGTCAAAAATGCCATCATGACATTCCTTTCATTGGACGGCCGCCTCGCGGCAGCCTGGGTGCGGAATCTGCGGAATTTCAGTGGTGGTGTGCGGAGCCTTGCCGGCTCAGTGGGTCAGGAGCTTGGACAGGAAGTCTTTGGCCCGATCGCTCTTGGGATTGGTGAAGAACTCCTCGGGCGTCGCGTCCTCGACGATCTGGCCGTCGGCCATGAAGACCACGCGGTCGGCTGCCTTGCGGGCGAAGCCCATCTCGTGGGTCACCACGATCATCGTCATGCCTTCCTTGGCCAGCTGGATCATGACGTCGAGGACTTCGTTGATCATTTCCGGGTCCAGCGCGGAGGTGGGCTCGTCGAAGAGCATCACCTTCGGCTTCATGGCCAGGGCGCGGGCGATGGCCACGCGCTGCTGCTGGCCGCCGGAGAGCTGGGCCGGCAGCTTCGGTGCCTGGTGTCCGACGCCGACGCGCTCCAGCAGAGCCATGGCGTCCTTGTCGGCCTCGGCCTTGGACACCCCTTTGACCTTGATCGGGCCGAGCGTGACGTTTTCCAGGATCGTTTTGTGCGCGAACAGGTTGAAGGACTGGAAGACCATCCCGACGTCGGCGCGCAGCTTTGCGAGTTCCTTGCCCTCGGCGGGAAGTTCCTTGCCGTCGATCGTGATGACGCCGTCGTCGATGGTCTCGAGGCGGTTGATGGCGCGGCAGAGCGTTGACTTGCCGGAGCCCGAGGGGCCGATGACAACAACGACCTCTCCCTTGCGGACGTTCAGATTGATGTCCTTGAGGACGTGCAACTGGCCGTAATGCTTGTTGACGGCATTTAGGGAGACGAGGGCATCGCCGGGCACTTGAGTAGTCATAAGAAGAATCTAGCGAACATTAGCGGATTATGACCCCAATCACTCGGAGTTGGTCAACATCGTGACCCAAGAGATATCCGCAGGTCAGGGTCGTACCACACCCTCCCGGCGCCCCGCCGCGCCGCGGCGCCGGGCCTTCCGATCCGCGCTAGCCTATGGGCATGAGTACCGAGCAGCAGCCCACGCCAGAGCAGAACCCCGCACCGAACGCCGGGGCCGGGCGGCGGGACGCCCCGCAGGCGAACGGCATCCGGCACAAGGGCCCGTTGGAGCTGCGCCGCAAGGCTGCCAGGGTCACGATGTCGGACCAGACGCTGCTGGACACCAAGGGCCCCGGACAGTTTGTGCACACCGACCCGTGGCGTGTGCTGCGGATCCAGAGCGAATTCGTGGAAGGTTTCGGCGCCCTCGCGGACCTTGGCCCGGCGGTCAGCGTGTTCGGCTCCGCCCGGACGCTGCCGGGCAGCCTCAACTATGAGCTGGCCGTCGACGTGGGCCGCAAACTGGCCGAAGCCGGCCTGGCCGTGATCACCGGCGGCGGTCCCGGGTCCATGGAAGCGGCCAACAAGGGCGCGGTCCAGGGCAACGGGGTGTCGGTAGGCCTGGGGATCGAACTGCCCTTCGAGCAGGGCATGAACCAGTGGGTGGACCTGGGCATCAACTTCCGCTATTTCTTTGCGCGCAAGACCATGTTCGTGAAGTACGCCCAGGGTTTCATTGTCCTTCCCGGCGGCCTCGGCACCCTGGATGAGCTATTCGAGGCCATGGTCTTGGTCCAGACCCGGAAGGTGACTTCCTTCCCGATCGTGCTGATCGGGACCGCCTTCTGGAGCCCGATGCTGGACTGGATCCAGACCACCCTGGTCGCCGAGGGCATGATGGCGGAGGAAGACCTCGACCTGGTGCAGGTCGTTGACGACCCGGCGCTCGCCGTCGAACTCATCGTCGAAGGCGCCGCCCGCCACCGCAACCCGAACGGAACCAGCCCCAGCACTGGGAACAACGGCACGGGGACCAGCGGCACTGGAAACGGCAGCTACGGCGCGGCTAACGGCCCGCGGGCCTGAGCATCCCGCACGGCCGGGTCTGGCACGATGGAGCTGTGAGTTTCTTCCTGGTTTTCGTGGCGATCGTGCTGGCCGCCGTCGCCATCCTCGTCGGCACCGACCTGGTGCCGCGGATCTTCCGCCGCGGCGCCGGCGAACAGCCCTTCAACGACGGCTTCGACGAGCCGGTGGCCTCGCTGCCGGCCGTGCTGCTGCCCGCCGACGCGGACCCGGCCGACGTCGACCGGATCAGGTTCGGCGTCGGGCTGCGCGGCTACCGGATGGACCAGGTGGACCAGGTCCTCGACGAGCTGCGGGACCAGATCGCCCGGAAGGACCGTGAAATCGCCCGGCTCCGCACGGAGCGTGAGGCGACGACGCCGGAACTACCCCCGCTGGAACACCCGCTGCCGGAAGGGGCGCCGGAACGGCACCCGGACCCTGCGCCGGACCCGGCCCCGTGACCCCGGTGGCTCAGGAGGGCCTGAACTCCGCCGTGTGGAGCCGGATTGCGGCCGCCGGCACGCGCGCCGCCCGCTGGCCGTGGTGGCTGCAGGTCGGCGGCATCTACCTTGCCGCGCGGCTGGTCAGCGCCTGCATCTTCATGGCGGCCGCCCTGCACCAGGGCGTGAACCCGTGGTTTCCGGCGAAGCCCGACTATTGGAACTTCATCAACATCTGGGATGCCCGCTGGTACGGCGAGGCCCTGCGGAACGGCTATCCCGCCCAACTGCCGACCGACGACGCCGGCGCGGTGCAGGAAAACACATGGGCCTTCTACCCGCTCTTCCCGCTGCTGGGCCGGACCCTCGCCGGGCTGGCTGGAATCGCGCCCGCCGCCGCGCTTACCGTCATCGCCATGCTCTCCGGACTGGCGGCGGCCCTCGTGGTCTACCGGCTATTCCGGCACAAGGCCACCCACCGCACGGCGCTCTGGGGCACGGTGTTCTTCTCCACCTTCCCCGTCTCCCCGGTGCTGCAGGTTCCCTACGCGGAGTCCCTGAATCTCCTGCTGCTGGCCGCGGCGCTGCTGCTCGTCCTGCGCCGGCGCTACCTCTGGGCCATGCCGGTGGTGCTGCTGATGTGCCTGTCGCGGCCAACCGGCGTGCCGTTCGCCGCGATGGTCGGGCTGCTGTTCCTGTACCGCGTGTACCCGAGCCTCGTCGCGACGGTCCGCGGCCGGCCCCGGACCGGTGCGGTGCACAGCCCCGACCTGGGGATGCCCGCCGCCGGGACCCCCGCCGCCGGGCCGCATAGCCCCGGGGAGCTGTGGTCGCTGGCCGGCCTTGCCGCCGTCAGCGGCCTGGGGGCGCTGTTGTGGCCCGCGTTTGCCTGGGCCGTCACGGGCGACGTCCAGGCCTACACCAAGACCGAAACGGTGTGGCGCGGGCATGACCTGGTGCCGTTCAAACCCTGGTTCGACGCCGGCGTCCAGCTCTTCGGACCCGTCCTGGGGCTGCTGGCGCCGTTCGTCTTCGTGGCCGCCTTTGTCCTGCTCATGATGTCCCGTCCCGTGGCGGCGCTGGGCACGGAGCTGCGGCTGTGGTGCGTTTGTTACGTGGGTTATCTGCTGGTGTTCCTGCACCCGCAGACCAGCACCTTCCGGATGCTGCTGCCGCTCTTCCCGCTGGCCCTCGGCGCGGCACTCGTATCCCGCTCCCGCGCCTACCGCGCGACGGTTGTTGTCATGTTTATTCTGCTGCAAATCGTCTGGATCGTGTGGCTTTGGGCGTGGGCCCAATTGCCCGGCGGCGGCGACTATCCGCCGTGACGCCGAACACGTTTTCCTGCCGTAAGCGCGACATTCCCAAGGAGCATAAAAAGTCCATCGATTAGCTACAAGCGCGTAATTACGGGATAATGGGCCGTAAGCAAAGGAAAACTGAGTGTTGAGCCACGGCGGCTGCCATCACGGCCGCCAGGCGTCTTGTTTGACCAAGCGGACACAGCCCGGCCGGGCTGGTAAGTCACGGGACTACTGGAGGGGATATTCCTCATGGCGGCTATGAAACCACGCACCGGCGACGGCCCTATGGAAGTGACCAAAGAGGGCCGCAGCCTGATCATGCGGGTTCCGCTCGAAGGCGGGGGACGGCTTGTGGTCGAACTCAACGCTGCCGAAGCGACAAATCTTAAGGAATGCCTGGTCGGCGTTACCGAATAGCCTTATCGTCACAGGAAAAGGGGCCCGCAGCCGGTTGGCAGCGGGCCCCTTTCCGGCAGCCCGGGCTATTTCTTGACCGCCACCAGCAAACCGTCGCCGGTGGGCAGCATGGCTGAGGCGAGGCGGTCGTCGTCGCGGATGGATTTTCCGACCTGGCGCAGGACGACGGTGGTTGCCTCGCGGGCCGCGGGGTTGGAGACGCGGTCCTTGTCCAGGGCGTCGTTGACGATCAGCAGGCCGCCGGACTTGAGCAGCCGGACGGCCTGCCCCACGTAGCTGGGGTAGTTGGGCTTGTCCGCGTCGATGAACACCAGGTCATAGGCGCCGTCGGTCAGGCGCGGCAGCACGTCGCCGGCACGGCCGGAAATGGTGCGCGTGCGGTTGGCGGGGCTCCCGGCCTCCTGGAAGGACTCCCGCGCGGCGCGGAGGTGTTCGACGTCGACGTCGATCGTCGTCAGCACCGCCTGCGGCCCCAGGCCCCGCAGGATGCAGACGCCGGAAACGCCGGCCCCGGTGCCGATTTCCACCGCGGTCTGAGCCTTGGAGGCGGCTGCGAGTACGGTCAGGACGGCTCCGACGCCGGGCCCGATCGGGGTGACGCCCAGTTCGAAAGACCGTTCGCGCGCGTGCAACAAGACCTCATCCTCGGCAGGCAGATCTTCTGCGTAGGACCAGCTCGTGGACTTATCGGCGCTCATGGGTATCGCTTTCCGGGCAGGAGGGGAGTGTTTCATACAGCGTACTGTGTCCTGCGCGGTCTTCTGCGTTCCGCCGTGGGCGGAAGAACCGGCCACGTCAGGAAATTCCCAGCTTATTTTGAAATGATAGATATCCGCTCATCCGCGTGGTGATCGGCGCCGAATCTAGGGGTGTAGGGGCTTGCAGCAGCAAGTGCCATCCAGGCGTAAGCACCATCCGCGAGGGGAGTGGACAATGTCGGTTGTGGCAGCTGTCCCGGTAACTGACGAGTCCCAGCCCACGGCCGAGGCCGAATGGGTCAGGCCGACGTGGGAAGAGGTGGTGACCAACCACTCCGCCAAGGTCTACCGCCTGGCGTATCGGCTCACGGGCAACAAGTACGACGCCGAGGACCTCACCCAGGAAGTCTTCGTCCGGGTCTTCCGCTCGCTGGACAACTTCAAGCCCGGTACGCTCGACGGCTGGCTGCACCGCATCACCACCAATCTCTTCCTCGACCAGGCCCGGCGTAAGAGCCGGATCCGCTTCGATGCGCTGGCCGAGGACGCCGAGTCGCGCATTCCCGGCCGCGAGCCCGGTCCGGAGCAGAGCTTTGAATTCAACAACCTCGATCTGGACGTGCAGGCCGCCCTCGAGGAGCTCCCGCCGGATTTCCGCGCCGCCGTGGTGCTTTGCGACCTAGAGGGCCTGTCCTATGACGAGGTTGCCGTGGCCCTGGACGTCAAACTTGGCACCGTCCGGTCCCGGATCCACCGCGGCCGGACGATGCTCCGCGAGAAGCTCGCCCACCGCGACCCCAGGCCGCAGCCGGCCGCAAAGCAGTCACTGAAGCCCCGGCTCAAGATGCCCCGCATCGCCGGCCTCCTCTGAACCAGGCAATGGGTCAACTGAAACACTTCCTCGCGGGCCTCACGTGCACGTATTTCGGCCGGAAACCGGGCCGGGTCCGGACGGGCGCGCAGCCGCTCACCGGCAGGGCCCAGGAGCGGCGCCGGAAACACCTTGAGCGGTGCACCGCGTGCCGTGCCCGGCTGCAGCGCGAACGCCAATACCTCGAACGGCTGCGCGGTGCCGCTGTGCCCGCCGCAAGCGAAGACCTGACCGCCCGCCTGCTGGCCCGCACCGGCGTCCTGGCCGCCGGGCAGCAGGACGCGGAGGCGGCTCCCGCGCCCGGTCCGGCCTCGGTTGCGCCGCGGCGGACGCCGCCACAGCAGGGGCGGCCGCTGCGGCTCGCTGTCCAGATCGCCGGCGGCGTGGCTGCCACCGCCGTCCTGATGGGCGGCGCCGCCTACCTCATGGGCAGCGATACGGCGCTGCCCGCCGACGAGGCGTTCACCTCGGCCTTTCCCGGGTCGGGTCCGTCCGGCCCGGCGCTGTCTTCCGAGAGCATCTCGGCGGCCGCGTGGAAGCTCAGCGGCGAGCCGGACGTCACGCCGGCCGGCTCGCTGAGCGCCGAACAGCTCTCCGCACTGCGTGCCCGTGGCTGGACCTGCCCGGAACTGCGGGAGCTGGGCTACCACCTCGTCTGGGCCCGCGGCGGGGTCGCCGACGGCTCAAAACTCCTGGAGCTTCGCCTCACCGACGGCCGGCACTTTGCGACGGTCCTGGAACAACACGCGGACGTCTCCGCCGACCAGCACGGCACGGCCGGCACTGTGCGGCCGACCCCCGGGGCGGCTGGCCCAGCACAGCCTGGCCCAGCACAGCCCGCCGCCGGGCCGCCGGTGAACGTGCTGACCGGGCATCCGGCCACCGAGGACGGCTTCGTTGCCGCCCGGCTGGACGCCGCCGCGGCGGTTGGCCCGGCCGCCCCGGCCGGCTCGCTCTGGATCAACAAAGAGGCGCCCTTCCGCGCCATCTACCGGACGTCCACGGCCACCTTCACGTATATCTCCGAGCTCCCGGCGGAGCAGGCGGACGACGGCGTGGGCGCCCTGGTGCATGCCCATCCCGTTAAGGCCCCGACGTCGCACGGCGCCGAGGGAGTCCCGGCCCGCCTTGAGCGGGGCCTGGAACGGATTGTGGAGCTGCTGGCACGATGACGCACACGATGCGCACACCATGGCGCCGCACCGTAACGGGGCCCGTCAGCCAGGCCCGGGCAGCGTTTTCTGGAATCGTCGCGCACAGGACTGAGAGGGTAATCTTCCTAGGGTGCTTGGAATCAACGGACCGGAGTTCATACTTCTGCTGATCATCGGCCTTTTGGTGATCGGACCCAGCAGGCTGCCCGAATACACGCAGAAGCTGGCCAACATCGTCAAGGAAGTCCGGCGGATGGCCTCCGGCGCCCGCGAGCAGATCAAGGAAGAAGTCGGCATCGACATCGACGATGTGGACTGGAAGAAGTACGACCCCCGGCAGTACGACCCCCGCCGGATCATCAAGGAAGCCCTCCTGGAGGACGACACCAAGCCCGTGAGCGCCGGTGCGCCCGCCGCCGTCGCCACCGCCGAAGAGCGCCGGCCGGCCCGGGTCGTTGAGCGGCTGCCGGAGGGCGAGGCTGCGCCGTTCGACTCCGAGGCAACCTAAACAGGACGTCCGGCGGGCCCGGTGCGGCCTGTGTCAGCGGGGCTGGAGGCCCAGCGACATCCCTTTCAGCCCGCGCGGGCTGGCAGCCAGACTGCCGGCTATGCCCGCCAGGGCCAGCGCTGCCGGAGTTTCGGGCCGGCCAAGCACGAGCGGAACGCCGGTGTCTCCGCCTTCGCGAAGCAGGATGTCGAGCGGAATCTGGCCCAGCAGCGGCACGTCGGTGCCAACGGTGGCGGAGAGACGCTCGGCGAGCACGGCGCCTCCGCCGCTGCCGAAGAGTTCCATCCTGCCGCCGTCGGGCATTTCCAGATAGGACATGTTCTCCACGACGCCGGCCACTGACTGGCCGGTCTGGACCGCGATCGCCCCGGCCCGCTCGGCCACGTCGGCCGCCGCGGCCTGGGGAGTGGTCACGACCAGGATCTGCGCCTTGGGCAGCAGCTGGGCCACCGAGATGGCGATGTCGCCCGTGCCCGGCGGCAAGTCCAGGAACAGGGCGTCCAGGTCGCCGAAGTAGACGTCGGTGAGGAACTGCTCGAGGGCGCGGTGCAGCATCGGCCCGCGCCAGGCCACCGGCTGGTTGCCCGTGACGAACATGCCGATGGAGATGACCTTAACGCCGTAGGCCACCGGCGGCAGGATCATGTCGTCCACCCGGGTGGGTGCCTGGCTGATGCCCATCAGCGCCGGGACCGAGAAGCCGTACACATCCGCGTCCACGATCCCCACCCGCAGCCCCTGGGCCGCGAGGGCGCAGGCCAGGTTCACGGTCACCGAGGATTTCCCCACCCCGCCCTTGCCGCTCGCCACGGCGTAGACCTTGGTCAGGGAGCCCGGCGCGTTGAACGGGATGCCGCGCGCACCGCCCGGGCCGCGCAACCGCTCCTTGAGCGCATCGCGCTGTTCCTGGGACATGACCTTGAGTTCGACGTCGACGGCGGTGACGCCCGGCACGGCGGCCAGGGCCGCCTCGCAGTCCGCGGTGATGGTGCCGCGCAGCGGGCAGCCCGCAATGGTGAGCAGTACGGCTATCCGTACGTGGCCGGAGCCGGAAATGTCCACGGAATCGACCATGCCGAGTTCGGTGATGGGGCGGCGCAGTTCCGGGTCGATCACGGTGGCCAGTGCGGCGTGCACGGCCTGGTCCAGGGGGAATGCCGGGGTTGATCCCTGCGGGGTGCTCATTGCGGGCTTGGCTCAGCTTTCGGGGAAGGTGCGGTGCGCCGGCGCGCCGGTGGCGTCCGGACCGGAACCGGACTGCTTGTCCGGCGTTGCCTCGCTCCTGACGCGGGGGATCTGCTGGGTACGCGGGCTGCGCTGTTTGTCGCGGCGTTCCTTGAGCTTTTCCTTGACTTTGTCCCGCGGGGTCTCGTGTACGCCGGCCGAGGGGTCGTGGGTGCGCAGTTCCTCCTGCGCTTCGAGCATGTCCTCAAGGAGGCTGCGCAGCTCGGCCCGGACGTAGTCGCGGGTGGCGACCTCGCGCAGGGCGATGCGCAGCGAGGCGAGTTCCCGGGTCAGGTATTCGGTGTCGGAGAGGTTGCGTTCGGCACGCTGGCGGTCCTGCTCCAGCGAGACGCGGTCACGGTCGTCCTGGCGGTTCTGGGCCAGCAGCAGCAGCGGTGCGGCGTAGGAGGCCTGCAGGGAGAGCATCAGGGTCAGCAGCGTGTACCCGAGCGCCTGGGAGTCGAACTGCCACTCCTTCGGCGCAAAAGTGTTCCAGACCAGCCAGAAGACGCAGAACACGGTCATGTAGACCAGGAACGTCGGCGTGCCCATGAACCGGGCGAAGCCCTCGGTGGCGTGGCCGAAGGCATCCGGGTTGGGGGAGAACTTGGGCAGGATCCGGGCGCGGCCGCTCAGCGGGGTATCAAGGCCGCCGGTGGTCCGGGCTCCCGGGCGGACGTTGGGGTTCCGTGGTGTGCTGATATCAGCCAATGCGGCCTCCAAGTTTCCTTATCGGGGCGTCGTCATCGTGGGCGCGCCAGTCGTCGGGCAACAGATGATCAAGCACGTCATCAACAGTCACCGCCCCGACGAGTCGGCCGTCTTCGTTGACCACGGGGAGTGAGTTCAGGTTGTAGGTAGCCAGGGTGCGCGCCACCTCGCTGATGTGGGCCTGGTCAGAGACCGGTTCGAGGTTCTTGTCCACCAGATTGCCCAGCGGTTCCGGCGGCGGGTAGCGCAGCAGCTGCTGGATGTGCACGACGCCGAGGAAACGCCCCGTCGGCGTCTCCAGCGGCGGGCGCGCGATGAAGATCGACGAGGCCAGCGCGGGGGAGAGCTCCTCGCGCCGGACGTGGGCGAGGGCCTCGGCGACGGTCGCTTCCGGGGGCAGGATGACCGGAACGGGCGTCATCAGGCCGCCGGCGGTGTCCTCGTCGTATTCGAGCAGGCGGCGCACGTCCTCGGCGCCTTCGGGTTCCATCAACTGCAGCAGTTCCTCGGCCTGCGCGCTGGGGAGCTCGGCGAGGAGGTCTGCGGCGTCGTCGGGGTCCATCTCCTCCAGCACGTCGGCGGCGCGTTCGACGTCGAGGGCGGAGAGGATTTCCACCTGGTCGCCCTCGGGCATTTCCTGCAGGACGTCGGCGAGGCGTTCGTCCTGGAGCTCGCTGGCGACCTCGAAGCGGCGCTTGTCGCTCATCTCCTGGAGCGCCTCGGCAAAGTCAGCGGGCTTGAGGTCCTCGTGGGTGGCGACGAACTGGGTGGCTGCCTGGGGCTCGGTGCGGGCGCCCTGCTGGGCGTCGGCCCAGTCGATGATCATGGTTTCGTTGCGGCGCAGCCTGCTCAGCGGCGAGAGGGAGTGGCCGCGGCGGACGAAGAGCTTGCTGACAAACCAGTCGCCGGAGCGGTGCCGGTCCATCGCGATGTCCTCGATGGTGGCGTCCCCGCTGCCGTCGGCCAGGGTCACGCGGCGGTCGAACATCTCGGCGACCACGAGGGTTTCCGCGCCGCGCTGTTCGAACCGGCGCAGGTTCACCAGCCCGGTGCAGATGACCTGGGTCTGGTCGATCGAGGTGATCCGGGTCATCGGCACGAAGACGCGCTTCTTGCCGGGGACCTCGACGACGATGCCCACCACGTGCGGGGCGCCCCGGTTGCCGCGGGAGAGCACGACGACGTCGCGCAACCGGCCCAGACGGTCGCCCAGGGGGTCGAAGACGTCCAGTCCGAGGAGGCGCGCGACAAATACCCGCGAAAGAGTTGTGCTCACACCTACAGGCTACCGAGTCCGCTCTCTTTTAGCTGAATTTGCAGCCGCTGCCCAGCTGGATGGGTGAGAATGGGCGTATGTCTAACATTTTTGGTGGTCCAAAGGCCGGCGCTCCCGGCGGGGCGGACGAGTCCCGCGCTGTTCCCAAGGGGGACACCGTCGGTTCCTACAACTCCTACCTGGACGCCCAGAAGGCGGTGGACTATCTGGCGGACCAGCAGTTCCCCGTGCAGCTGGTCTCGATCGTCGGCAATGACCTGAAGATGGTGGAGCGCGTCACCGGCCGGCTCACCTACCCCCGCGTGGCGCTCTCCGGCGCGCTGAGCGGCATGTGGTTCGGCCTCTTCGTGGGGGTCATGCTCTCCTTCTTCTCGGAGTCGGGCGGCTACTTCTCGATCGTCACCTCGGTGTTGATGGGTGCGGCCTTCTTTATGCTGTTCGGCATCGTCACGTACGCCATGCAGCGCGGCAAGCGTGACTTCACCTCCACCAGCCAGGTGGTCGCAACGAACTACGACGTCGTGGTGGCCTTCGAGGCCGCCCATGAGGCGCGCCGCCTGCTGCACCAGCTGCCGATGACGCAGCATGACGCCTCCGCCCCGGGCTACCAGCAGCACGACCACCAGCACCAGCCGTTCCAGCCCGGCCCGCAGCAGCCCGGTCCGCAACAGCCGGGCCCGCAGCAGCAGCAGCCCGGCCACCAGGGGCAGGGTCCGATGCCCCAGCGTCCCGCGGGCTGGAGCGACCCGTATGGCCAGCGGACCGCCGACACCGGCCAGCCGGCGGCCGCCGGTGAGCCCGCCGCGGAGGAGGAACCGGTGCGCCCCTCCGGGGTCAGCTACCCGGACCTGCCCGACGGCCGGCCGCAGTACGGCGTCCGGGTCACCAACGAACCCCGGCAGGGAGAACCCAGCGCGGACGGACCCCGCCGGGACGGCGAGCAGCGCTAAGGCCGCCAGGCAGTCAAAGCACGGCACTGGACAAGAAAGGGAGGGCCGCCGGATCACCGGCGGCCCTCCCTTTCTTGTTGCCCGGCTGCTAGGGCAGCTGCGCCTCAACGTCCTGGTAGATGCCTGCCATCCAGGACTCGACGTCGTCGGCCTTCCGCGGCAGCGCCGCGCTCAGGTTGACCGGGCCGTCCGCCGTCATCAGGATGTCGTCCTCGATCCGGACGCCGATTCCTCGGTATTCCGCCGGAATGCCGAGGTCCTCCTCCTTGAAGTACAGTCCCGGTTCGATCGTGAAGACCATGCCGGGGGCCAGGATCCCGTCCAGGTACAGTTCACGCTTGGCCTGGGCGCAGTCGTGCACGTCCAGGCCCAGGTGGTGGCTGGTGCCGTGCGGCATCCAGCGGCGGTGCTGCTGGCCCTCGGGGCTGATGGCTTCCTCGACGGACACCGGCAGGAGGCCCCATTCGGCGAGGCGTTCGGCCAGAACGGTGGTGGCCGCGGTGTGGATGTCGCGGAACTTGGTGCCGGGCTGCGCGGCGGCAAAGCCGGCGTCGGCGGCGTCGAGCACGGCTTCGTAGACCTTGCGCTGGATCTCGGAGAAGGTGCCGTTGGCCGGCAGGGTGCGGGTGATGTCCGCGGTGTACAGGGAGTCGGCCTCGACGCCGGCGTCCAGCAGCAGCAGCTCGCCGGCGTTGACCTTGCCGGTGTTGCGGGTCCAGTGCAGCACGGTGGCGTTGTTGCCCGAAGCGGCAATGGTGTCGTAGCCGAGCTCGTTGCCTTCCTCGCGGGCCCGGGCGAAGAAGGCGCCCTCGACCACGCGTTCGCCGCGGCGGTGGGTGAGCGCCCGCGGCAGGGCCTTGACCACTTCGGTGAAGCCTTCAACCGTGGCGGCCACGGCGGTCTTCATCTGTTCGACTTCCCATTCGTCCTTGATCAGGCGCAGCTCGGAGAGGGCCTCGCTGAGCTTCTCGTCGAGCGCGTCCAGCACGCCCAGGTCCAGGTTCTCCGGATCCTTGGCGGTGTTGTAGCGGGCGGTGTCCACGAGCGCATCAATGTTCTCGTCCACCTTGCGCACCAGCCGGATGGAGATGCCGCCGATTTCCGGGGCACCGACGTTCTTGGTGATGGCGAGCTCGAGTTCGGCCAGGTCGGCGGTCTCCAGGCCCAGCTGGGCCTTGAACTCGGCGAGGGTCGGCCGGGCGCCGATCCAGAACTCGCCTGAGCGGGAGTCGGCGTAGAACTGCTCGGTGTCGCGGCCGGCCAGCGGGCGGAAGTACAGCGTCGCGCGGTGGTGTCCGCCGTCGTCGCCCTTGCCTTCGTCGGCCGGCTCCAGGATCAGCACGGCGTCGGGCTCGTGATCCAGGCCCAGGCCGGTGAGGTGGGCGAAGCCCGAGTGGGGGCGGAAGCGGTAGTCGCAGTCGTTGGAGCGGACCTTCAGCGGACCGGCGGGGATGACCAGGCGTTCACCTTTGAACAACTCTGAGATGGCCCGGCGGCGGGCGGCGGCGTGGCCGGCCACGGCGTCGAGTTCCGGCAGCTGTTCCCGGGACGGGGCCCAGTTGCTGGCCATGAACGCCTTGAAGGCATCGGAGCTGGGCCGCTGCGAGCGGTTGTTGACGCGCTCTTCGAGGGGCTGGGAAGCGGAGACTTGGGTGTTATCTGCATCGTTCACCGTCCCATCGTCTCACCAGCTGCGCGGCTTAGGCCAACAAGCCGCCCCGGCGGATCTACTAGGCTAGGGAGGTGAGGATTGACCTGCATGCCCACTCGAATGTTTCCGACGGCACCCAAGCGCCCGCGGAGGTGATCGCGTCCGCTGCGGGGGCCGGGCTCGACGTCGTCGCGCTGACCGACCACGACTCCACCGACGGCTGGGCCGAGGCTTCCGCCGCCGCCCGGGAACACGGCGTGGCGCTGGTCCCCGGCATGGAGATCTCCTGCCGGACTCGGGAGGGCATCAGCGTCCACCTGCTCAGCTACCTGCACGACCCGGCGCACCCCGGGCTGCTGGAGGAAATCACCAAGGCCAAGGACGCGCGCTTCACGCGGGCCGAACGGATGGTCAGCCTGCTGGCCGAGGACTACCCGCTGACCTGGGACGACGTCATCCACCACGTCGCCCCCGGCGCCACCCTGGGCCGGCCGCACATCGCCGACGCCCTCGTTGCCGCGGGCGTGGTCGAGGACCGCAGCGAAGCCTTCGAATCGATCCTGACCTCGCATTCCCGGTACTGGGTGCAGCACTACGCGCCGGACCCGGTGTACGCCGTCGAACTGGTCCGCGATGCCGGCGGGGTGCCCGTGTTCGCGCATCCTGTGGCGTCCTCCCGCGGGCGGATCGTGGGGGACCGCACCTACGGGGAGATGATCGACGCCGGCCTGGCCGGGCTGGAAATCGACCACCGGGACAACCCGGAGGAGGGCCGCGCCTTCCTGCGCCGCCTCGCAGCACAGCACGGACTGCTCGTGACCGGGTCCTCCGACTACCACGGGACCGGCAAACCCAACCTGCTGGGCGAGAACCTGACCGCTCCCGAGGTCTTCGCGCGGATCGAGGAACTGGGCACCGGATCGTCCGTGGTGCGCTGATGGAGTGGATTGACCTCCAGCTCCTGGCCTCCGTGATCGTCACGCTGTTCGTGATCATGGATCCGCCCGGGACGGTGCCGATCTTCATGTCCCTGACAGCCCAGATGGACGCCAGGGACCGCAACCTGTCGGCGCTGCAGGCGCTGCTCGTGGCCACGGGCGTGATCGTGACCTTCGCGATTTTCGGGCAGTCCATCCTGAACTACATGCACATCTCGCTCGCCGCGCTGCAGGGGGCCGGCGGCCTGCTGCTGGTGCTGATCGCGCTGCAGCTGCTCACGGGCTCCACCAGCGGCGAGGAGAACGCCGCCAAGTACAAGAACGTCGCGTTTGTGCCGCTGGGGACGCCGCTGATGGCGGGCCCGGGTGCAATCGTGGCCGTCATGGTGTTCGTCCAGCGCTCCGGCAGCATGGCGCAGTACCTCGCTGTCGGGCTGGGGATCGCCGTGACACTCGCGTCCCTGTACCTGGCGATGCGGTTCGCCGGGCTCGTGCAGCGCGCCCTGGGCGAGAACGGCGTCGAACTCATCACCCGGATCGCCGGCCTGCTGCTCTCCGCGATTGCGGTGCAGATGATCGCCGACGCCGTGCACGCCTTCATCAAGAGCTGGACCTGACCGTCCGCCCAACTGACTCGCACTTGTTGTCGTTTTGAGGCGTCAAAACGACAACTAATGCGAGCTAGTTGGGGTCTGAGCCCGGCAGCGCGGTGAACGACGCGTGCGCGCTGAGCCGCTTGGCCATGACGTCCACGGCCGCCCGGTTCTGGTCCACACACACAAACCGACGGTCCAGCTTGGCCGCCACAGCGCCGAGCGTGCCGGAACCGGCGAAGAAGTCCAGGCACCAGTCGCCGGGGCGGCTGGAGGCCGCGACCACCCGCCGGATCAGGCCTTCGGGCTTCTGCGTCGGGTAACCGGTCTTTTCCTTGCCGGTGGGCGAGACAATCGTGTGCCACCAGACGTCGGTGGGAAGCTTGCCGAGTTCGCGCTTGGCCGGCGTGACGAGTCCGGGTGCCATGTACGGCTCCCGGTCCACCTCGGCGCTGTCGAAGTGGTATTTCGCCGGGTTCTTTACGTACACGAGGATGTTGTCGTGTTTGGTCGGCCAGCGGAACTTGGCCCGGGCGCCGTAGTCGTACGCCCAGATGATCTCGTTGAGGAAGCACTCGCGGCCGAAGATCGCATCCAGCATGACCTTGGCGTAGTGCACCTCGCGGTAGTCGAGGTGCAGGTACAGGGTGCCGTCGTCGGCGAGCAGCCGCCAGGCTTCGACCAGCCGGGGCTCCAAGAAGGACCAGTAGTCGCTGAAGGCGTCGTCGTAGCTGTGCAGCGCGCCCTTGATGGTGTCGTAGGAGCGGCCCTTGAATCCGACGCGGTCGCCCTCGCCGCCGGTGTTGAGCACCATTTTGGTTTCCTGGCGCCGCTGGACCCGGCCCGTGTTGAAGGGCGGATCCACGTAAATGAGTGTGAAGGCGCCGTCCGGCAGCGTCGGGAGGTATTCCGCGTTATCCGCGTGAACCACCAGGTTGCTGCCGTCCGGCGCCCAGACGGTGTCAGTCATGTAGGGGATTAGGCCTCGGCGCTGCGTGCCGGGGCGCCGCCCTGTGCCTCGCCGGCCACCACTTCGCCGTTGCGGCGGCGAGTGCGGGTCCGGCGGCGCGCGCGGGTAGCCCGGTCGACCTCGGTCGGAGCGCTCGCCGTTGCCGGGGCGCTTGCCTCGGCGGGTCCCGTGGCGGTCTCCTTTTCGGGCGAACGACGACGGCGCTCACCGGAGCGTCCGGCGTCACGGCCGCCTTCGCGGGAGCCGGAGCGGCCATTGTCGCGTCCGCCCTCGCGGGAGCCTGAGCGGCCGGCGTCGCGTCCACCCTCGCGGGAGCCTGAGCGGCCGCCGTCGCGTGCACCGTCGCGTGTACCGGGACGGGCGTTCTTCTTGCCGGTCTCGCCGAGGTCCTCGAGGACTTCGGCGTCGACGCCGGCGAGCACCCGCTTGTCGCGGGGGAGACGGCCCTTGGTGCCCTCCGGGATGTCCAGCTCCTCGAACAGGTGCGGCGAGGAGGAGTAGGTCTCCACCGGTTCGGGCACGCTCAGGCCGAGGGCCTTGTTGATCAGGCCCCAGCGCGGCATATCGTCCCAGTCGACGAAGGTCACGGCGGTGCCCTTGTTGCCGGCGCGGCCGGTGCGGCCGACGCGGTGCAGGTAGATCTTCTCGTCTTCGACGCACTGGTAGTTGATCACGTGCGTGACGTCGTCGACGTCAATGCCGCGCGCGGCGACGTCAGTGGCGACGAGAACGTCCACCTTGTTGTTGCGGAAGGCGCGCAGCGCCTGCTCACGGGCACCCTGGCCGAGGTCGCCGTGGATGGCGGCCGCAGCGAAGCCGCGGTCCACGAGCTCCTCGGCGACCTTGGCGGCGGTGCGCTTGGTCTTGGTGAAGATGATGGTCCGGCCTCGTCCGCGGGCCTGCAGGATCCGAGCCACCACCTCGATCTTGTCCATGCTGTGGGCACGGTAGATCAGCTGGCGGATGTCGCGCTTGGTGAGGCCCTCATCCTCGGGATCCGCGGCGCGGATGTGGGTGGGCTTGGTCATGTAGCGGCGCGCCATCGCGACGACCGGGCCGGGCATCGTGGCGGAGAACAGCAGCGTCTGGCGGACGGCCGGGGTACCTGCGATGAGGGTCTCGACGTCCGGCAGGAAGCCGAGGTCCAGCATCTCGTCGGCCTCGTCGAGGATGACCATCTTGACGTTCTTGAGGACGAGGTGCTTCTGCTTGTAGAGGTCGATCAGGCGCCCGGGGGTGCCGACGACGATCTCGACGCCCTGCTGCAGCGACTCGACCTGCGGCTCGTAAGCACGGCCGCCGTAGATCGTGGTGATGCGGGCGTTGCGTTTGCGGGCGGCGTTCTGCAGGTCGCCGGCGACCTGCACCGCGAGCTCACGGGTCGGCACGATCACGAGGGCCTGCGGTGCGCCGGGGGCCGGGAGGTCGGCGAAGCCCGCGTCGTCGCGTCCGATGACGCGCTGCAGGGCCGGGATGCCGAAGCCGAGGGTCTTGCCCGTGCCGGTTTTGGCCTGGCCGATGATGTCGTGGCCGCTCAGTGCGACCGGCAGCGTCATGGCCTGGATCGGGAACGGGTGGGTGATTCCGGCGTCGGCAAGGGATTCAACAATGTCGGCACGGACGTTGTAGTCGGCGAAGGACTTTTCCGCGATTTCGTGCGGGGTTTCGTCCGAAATGATGGTCTCTTCCGGCTCGATCGATTCCGTGCCGGACTCGTCGGTAAGAAGCTGGTGCGTGTGCAATTCACTCACAGGGGAGTTTCCTTATTCATTTGGGCTGCGCTGCTTGCTCAACGGGGCCGGCCGAGGGCCGTTCCGGAGCACGCTCAGGAGCGCAAGCAAGTCCAGTGGAAGCCGATCGCGGGCTATCTAAATGCTGGCACTGGGACCAGCGGGTGTGTCTCAAGATCGCGTAGGGGCGGGCTTGTTGAATTCGAAAAACATGGAAATCAACGACCGGGCATCCATTACTACCCTTCCAGTCTAGCTGTTCGCCGTTCGGAACCTCGACCGGTGCCCGCGGTGCGGCGCGCCAGTGGCACGGCTGCGGGGCGCAAGCCGGGCGAAACATCAGCCCACGAGTTCGAGCCGGACCTCCCGCGTGGCGATGTCCGAGGATACGACCCGCACCCGGACCTGGGTGCCGGGCTCCAGCTCGCCGGGGCACCGTGCGGTCACCGCGGGCTCGGCGATCTGCACGATCCCGGACGGGCCATTGCCGTTCCCGTTGCTCTTCCCGTTCCCGTTGCTGCCCTTACCGTTTCCGTTCGTGCCGCCGTTCTTCGCGGGCTTTGAGCCCGAGATCACGACGGCGTCGAACTCCTGCCCGATGTGGTTGCTCAGCAGGGCCGCCTCCACGGTGTCCAGCGACAGCCGCTCCAGCTTGGCGGCCAGTTGATCCGAAGCCGCCATGATGGCCGGCAGCGACGGGAGGGCTTCGCGGGCCCAGCCCGGAACCTCGGCGCCATTGGACAGGGCCTCGCAGATGACCAGGACGAAGCGGTCGATCAGGCGCCGCAGCGGGGCGGTGGAGTGGGCGTACGCCGCACCGATAGCGGACTGGATGGCGTCCTCCGGGACGGCGCCGTCGAAGTGGGTGTAGCCGGCGCCGCGGAAGAGCATCCCGGCCGAGTGCACGATGGCAAGCTGGCGCGGGTCGGTGGGGTCCAGGGTGCGCAGGTATTCGCCGTAGCTGATCCGGCCGTCCCAGGGCTTGCCGAGTGCGCCGGTCTGGCGCCGGAAGTGCCGCAGCGAGCTCTCATCCGGGGCGGGCATGGTCCGCAGGATGCCGACCTTGCCCTGCAGCATGAGCTCCGCTGCGGCCATGCCGGTCATCAGCGAAATCTGGGCGTTCCAGTCCTCCACCGGCAGCGGCGGCGCCGCGACGATCCGGTAGCCGCCGTCGGGCAGCTGCTCGATCTCCTGCTCCGGCATGTTCAGGCTGGCCCCGCCGCGCAGGCGCTCCAGTTCCACCCGCTTGCTGCCGACTTCCTTGAGCAACTGCAGAACGGGGTCCGCGGTACCGCCGTCGAGTTCGGCCTGCACACCTTGGTAGCTGAGCTTGGCCCGGCTGCGGACCTGTGCCCGGCGGACCAGCACGGAGGAGACCTCGGCAGCGGCGTCGAGCTCGAACTCCCAGACGAAGGCCGCGCAGAGCTGGCCCGCCAGCAGGCTGCCGGCCGCTTCGCTGATGACCTCGGGGTGCAGGGGGATGCGGCCGTCCGGAGTGTAGAACGTCTGGCCGCGGCGCCGGGTCTCGGCGTCGAGCGCGCCGCCGGGGGCGACGAAGGACGGGACGTCGGCGATCGCGTAGAAAACCCTGTACCCGTCGCCGGCGCGGTCAATGAACAAGGCCTGGTCCAGGTCCGTCGAGGACGCCGGGTCGATGGTCACGAACTCCACGTGAGTCAAATCCAGTTCCGGCAGCTCGTGGGAGGCGACGGCCGCCTCGGCGTCCCGGAGCACGGCTTCCGGAAACGGCCCGGGCAGCTCCAGAACGGTGCGCAGTGCGTTGAGCGCCTGGGCAAGCTGGTTCTTCTGCTGGCGGACGCTCGGAGTCAGGCGATGATGAGACACGGAATCAGGTTAGCCCGATTTCCGCTACTAGTCTTGAAGCATGAGCACCTCCCCGGCCGAGCCCGCCCGCTACAACCGTTTCCTCCGGGACCTGCTGGGCGTGATGGCCTACGGGGAGCTCTCGGCCTTCGAACGGCTCTCCTCCGACGCCCGGTATTCGCCCACCCTGCACGACCGGGCGGTGCTGGGCGGCCTCGCCGTCATCGAGTTCCAGCATTTTGAACTGGTCTGCGCGAAGCTGGCGGAGATGGGCATTGACGCGGAGGAGGCCATGCTGCCGTTCCAGCCTTCGGTGGACCACTTCCATGAGCGCACCCGCCCCGCCGACTGGCACGAGTCGCTCATGAAGGCCTACGTGATCGACACGGTCTCCGCGGACTTTTACCGGTCCATTTCGGGCTATGTCGACGCCGGGACGGCCGGGCTGATCGAACTGGTCCAGGCGGCCGGGGACGCGACGGTTGTGCTGCGGGACCGGCTCAAGGCCGCGCTCGCCGACGATCCGCGGCTGGCGTCCCGGCTGGCCCTGTGGGCTCGGCGGTTGCTCGGCGAAGCGCTTACCCAGGCCCAGCGGGTCAGCGTGGAGCACGCCTTCCTCGGCGGCCTGACCGGCACGGACGAGGACCGGGCCGGTGAACTCGCCCGCGCCCTGACCGCCGAGCTTGCCGCCGCCCATTCCCGTCGGATGTCAGAGCTGGGACTAGCCGGCTAGTTGTCCGCGGCGCCGCTGTGGACGTCGGCGTCGGCGTCCGCCCCGGCGTCGAGCGCGGCGAGCAGGGCACGCGCGGCCCCGGCAGGATCAGCGGCCTCGGTAATCGCCCGGACCACCACAATCCTTCTGGCTCCGGCGTCGACCACCTGCGCCACGTTGCCCAGGTCGATGCCGCCGATCGCGAACCACGGCACCACCCCGGCGACTTTCCCGACATCGGCGGCCTCGGCCCGGACGATCGCCGCGGCGGCGTAGCGCACCAGGTCCAGCCCGACGGCGGCGCGGCCCGGCTTGGTGGGGGTGGCCCAGACCGGGCCCACGCAGAAGTAGTCCAGCCCGCCCCGGCCCGGGGACGCCGCGATGGCCGCATCCACCTGTTCCGGCGTGTGCGTGGACATGCCGATCACGGTGCCCTTGCCCAGGAAATCCCGTGCCGCGGCGAACGGGATGTCCTTTTGCCCAATGTGGAACACCGGCGCCCCTGCCAGTGAGGCCAGGTCGGCACGGTCGTTCACCGCCCAGAGCCGGCCGTGCCGCCGCGCCACGGAGTGCAGGACCTCCAGCAGCTCAAGCTCCTCGGCCGCCTCCAGCGACTTGTCCCGCAACTGGATGATGTCGACGCCGCCGGAAAAGGCAGCGTCAACGAAGTCCTCGAAGTCACCGCGCTCCTTCCGGGCATCGGTGCACAGGTACAGGCGGGCGGTGGTGTGGACATCCTGGCTCATGCCCCAAGCCTAGTTCCTCTAAACTGGGCGCATACCGCGGGAGCCCGCGCGGGCCGCCAGACGGCCGACGGGCTGAGAGGGCGTCAGAGCCGACCGCTTGACCTGATCCGGCTAGTACCGGCGTAGGGAAGGAACCCATGGACGTATCCGTCGCACCACCCGCCACACCACCGGGCCCATCCTCGGATTATTACGACGTCGTCGTGATCGGCGGGGGAGTGATCGGCCACGGCATCGCCTGGGAGGCCCGCCGTTCTGGCCGTACCGTCGCGCTGGTCGACGACGCCCCCGGCACCGGCGCCAGCTGGGCTGCCGCCGGCATGCTGGCGCCCGTGAGTGAACTCCACTACCAGGAGGAGGAGCTCCTGGCCCTGATGCTGGAAGCCTCAGGGCTGTGGCCGGAGTTCGCCGCCGGCCTGGCCGGCGGCAGCACTGACGGCGGCGGCACTGGATATCTCACGACGCCGACCCTCGCCGTCGGCGCGGACGCGGCCGACCGCCGGGCGCTCGCCGACCTGCGGGCCGCGCAGCAGGCCTGCGGCCTGGCCGTGAAGCCGCTGACCGTCCGTGAAGCACGCAGCCGCGAACCGTTGCTCAGCCCCGGTATCTCCTGCGCCTTCGACATCCCGGCCGACCACCAGGTGGATCCGCGCCGGTTGCTGGCCAGGATCGGTTCACTGCTGGCTGCCGACAGCCGGTTCACGGCCGTGCCCCGCCGCGCGGCCGGGCTGCTCTGGCGGGGCGGCCGCGTCGCCGGCATCCGTTTCGAGGGCGGCGGAGAGCTCCGCGCCAGCGAGACGGTCGTAGCCAACGGCCTGGCCGCGGCGGAACTGCATGGCCTGCCCGGGGGATTGTCCCTGCCGCTGCGTCCGGTTTACGGGGACATCCTGCGGCTCCGGGTCCCGGCACGGCTCCGGCCACTGCTGCGCTCGACCGTGCGGGGCCTGGTCCGCGGGGTTCCGGTCTACATCGTCCCGCGGGAGGACGGCACGGTCGTGATCGGCGCAACCCAGCGGGAGGATGCGCCCTCCGAGGCTGGCGCCGTCTCTGCCGGCGGCGTGTACCAGCTTCTGCGTGATGCCCAGCAGCTGGTCCCGGCCGTTGCCGAGCTGGAACTGCTCGAGGCCACGGCGCGGGCACGCCCCGGGACCCCGGACAACGCCCCGCTCCTAGGGCGCGTGGCCAGCGCTGGATCCGGACAGGACGTCGAGGGACTCATCATTGCCACCGGGTTCTTCCGGCACGGGGTCCTGCTCACCCCGGCGGCCGCCGCCATCTGCCGGGCGCTGCTGGACGGAGAGCCGGACCGGCGCTGGGAGGGCTTCCGCCCGGACCGCTTCTCCAGCCGCCGCCCGGTTTCTCCAGCCCCCGGCTCATCCGAGCGGGACGCTTCACCCGCGGACGCTCCAGCGAAAGACAGGACGACAGCATGAATATCAGGCTCAACGGAGCGCAGCACGCCCTCGCCGACGGCGCCACTATCAGCGCCTTGGTCAGCGGGGTGACCGGCCGGACGCTGGCCGCCGACGGCCGGGCCACGGACGGCCGGAAACTGGGCGTCGCCGTCGCCCGCAACGCCGAGGTGGTGCCGCGCAGCCAGTGGCACGCGACCGCGCTCGCCGAGGGCGACGACGTCGAACTCGTTACGGCAGTACAGGGAGGATAGAGGGCATGGAAGCAACAGCAATGCAGGAAACGCAGCAGGCACGCCGGGATCTGCTGACGGTTGACGGAGTGGAACTGGGCTCCCGCCTGATCATGGGCACCGGCGGTGCGCCGAGCCTGGACGGCCTCGGAGCCGCGCTGGTGGCCTCCGGAACGGAACTCACGACGGTGGCCATGCGTCGCTACTCTCCAGCCGAGAGCGGCTCGTTGTTCCAGTTGCTGGCGGACCACAACATCCGGGTGCTGCCCAACACCGCCGGATGCTTCACCGCCCGGGACGCCGTCCTCACGGCCGAACTGGCCCGCGAAGCGCTGGAGACGGACTGGGTGAAGCTCGAGGTGATCGCGGATGAGCACACCCTGCTGCCCGACGCCTTGGAACTGGTGGAGGCAACCGAACAGCTGGTGGCGCGCGGCTTCAAGGTCTTCGCTTACACGAATGACGACCCGGTCCTGGCCCTCCGGCTGGAGAACCTCGGCGCCACGGCCGTGATGCCGCTGGGCGCCCCGATCGGCACCGGCCTGGGCATCCTGAATCCGCACAACATTGAACTCATCGTCTCCCGTGCCTCGGTGCCGGTGGTGCTCGACGCAGGAATTGGCACCGCCTCCGACGCCGCGCTCGCGATGGAACTGGGTTGCGACGCCGTGCTGCTCGCCACCGCCGTGACCCGTGCCCAGGACCCGGCGCTGATGGGTGAGGCGTTCCGGCACGCCGTCATCGCCGGCCGGCTGGCGCGACGGGCCGGCCGGATCCCGCGCCGCGAGCATGCCCTCGCGTCGTCCGCGATGGAAGGACGCGCCGAGTTCCTGTAGGGGCCCCGGCGCCGCTCCCGTCCAGGCCCGTTCGCCTCGCCAAACCGTGATTAAAGGCACTGTTGAAGATTAAATCCAGTGTCTATCCTGTTGGGTAACGACCGCTGCACTGCACGGTCCGCAGGCCGCCGGCACGTCCCGGGAAGCCTTCCCGCTCCGGGGGCCCGTCTCGGTGAGGAGGCGTCCATGTCCAGTCCTGATGTGCCAACGCGGGGGCCGGCCAAGCCGGGTCCCTATGTAGTGTCCGGAATCCTGTTGCTCGTCGCCATTGTGGTTCCGTTGGTTGTGCCCGCGTACGCCTTCGACGAACCGCGGCTGGCGGGTATCCCGTATTTCTACTGGTATCAGATGGCATGGATCCCGGTCACCGCGGCCTTGGTGGGGATCTCCTACTGGCTGGTCACCAGGGAGGACCGCCGTCGCCGTGAATCCGTCCGCGGGGCGGCCGCTGCGGGGGAGGAGCGGTGAACGGGGCGGTCGTGCCGCTGGCGGCACCGGACCGGCCGGTCAACGGCATAGCCCTCACCATTGTGATCATCCTCTTCGTCCTGGTGGCGGTCCTCGGCTTCTTTGCCGCGCGGTGGAGGCGGGAAGAAACGACAGGGCTGCATAGCCTCGACGAATGGGGACTGGGCGGCCGGGGCTTTGGTACCTGGGTGACCTGGTTCCTGCTCGGCGGGGACCTTTACACGGCTTACACCTTCGTGGCGGTCCCGGCGGCGATGTGGGCCACCGGAGCCGTGAGCGGCTTCTTCGCCGTGCCGTACACAATCGTGCTCTACCCGATCGTGTTTTTGCTGATGAGCAGGCTGTGGTCCGTCTCGCACCGCCACGGTTTCGTCACGCCGGCGGACTTTGTTGGCGGCCGGTATGGCAGCAGGGCGCTTACCGTTGCGGTCGCCGCCACCGGCATCGTCGCCACCATGCCCTACATTGCCCTGCAACTCGTGGGCATCAAGGCCGTACTCACTGTGCTCGGCCTGGGCAGTGCTGAGAACGCGCTGCTGACCGACCTGCCGCTCATCATCGCGTTCGTGGTTCTGGCCGCGTATACCTATACCTCGGGCCTGCGCGCTCCTGCCCTGATCGCCGTCGTGAAGGACCTGCTGATCTATCTGGCCGTGATCGTGGCGGTGATCTACCTGCCTATCAAGTTCGGCGGGTGGGGTACCATTTTCGACTCCGCCGAGGCGAAGCTGGGAGCGGTCAATCCGGCGACGGGCAAACCGGCGGGCGCGTTCATCCCGGGGGCGTCCAGCTACTCCGCGTATTGGACCCTGGCGCTTGGTTCCGCGCTGGCCCTGTTCATGTATCCGCACTCGATCACGGGCGTCCTGGCGACCAAAAGCCGGAACACCATCCGCAGGAACGCTGCGGTGCTGCCGCTGTACTCCTTGATGCTGGGCTTCCTGGCACTCCTGGGCTACGCGGCCATTTTCGCCGGCACCAAGCCCACCGACCTGAACGGCGCCGTCAATCCGCAACTGGTGGTGCCGCAGTTGTTTCTGGATCAGTTCCCGGCCTGGTTTGCCGGCATTGCGCTCGCCGCCATCGCCATCGGGGCGCTGGTCCCGGCCGCCATCATGTCCATCGCCGCGGCCAACCTGTTCACCCGAAACATTTACCGGGACCTGATCAAGCCGGACGCCACGCCCCGGCAGGAAGCCAGCGTTTCCAAGATCGCCTCGCTGGTGGTGAAGTTCGGCGCGCTGGTCTTCGTGATCGCCATGGACCAGTCCGCGGCCATCAACATGCAACTACTTGGCGGCATCTGGATCCTGCAGACCTTCCCTGCCATCGTGGCTGGACTCTATACCCGTTGGTTCCACCGGTGGGCGCTGTTCCTCGGTTGGGCGGCCGGCATCGCCTATGGCACGATCGCGGCGTATAACGTCGTCAATCCCGTCACGAAAGCCCACTTTGGCGGGTCCATCTCGGCCATCCCCGGCACCGATATCCAGGTCTACATCGCCGTTGTGGCGTTCGTGATTAACCTCGTCGTCGCAGCTGTGCTGTCCCTGGTTTTCCGGGCAATGAAAGTCCCCGACGGCAAGGACATCACCCGCTCCTCGGACTACGGCGCAGACGAGAACGATCCGAAGGTGGCCCAGCTCCAGCGCGAACACCCGCTCGCCGAACCAGGGGGCCCGACGTACTGAAGCCCTTTGTCCGTGGTGACCATGAATCGGCGATTGACCGCCCGCGGGCGTTCACGGGCCATAGACTCCGGTTGGAGGTGGCTGGCCGGCCGACCAGGAATTTTTCCACCGGGTGTCCTTTTGCCGGCAGCTCCTTCGTCGTATTGACGTATCGACCTACTAGAAGGAGTCACCGTGGACTACATGCTGTTCATCTGCACCGATCCGACTGCGCCGGAATATGTGCCGGCCGAGGACAACATCGAGGAATGGGCGGCGGAGATAGAAGCGCGAGGCATCGCCCGCCACGGCGACAGGCTGCGACCTGTCGAGGACGCGACCACCGTGACGGTGCGGGCGGGGGAGGTGGTCGTCGCGGACGGCCCGTTTGCCGAGACAAAGGAATGGATCGCGGGCTATGACATCATCGCCTGCACCGATCTTGACGAGGCGATCGAGGTGGCGTCCAAGCATCCGATGGCAAAATTCGGCAAGATCGAGATCAGGCCCGTGTGGCCGCTCGGTTTATAGCACTCGTTACAGCAATCGGCGCCTCAGCGCGGGAGGGCGAAAAGGGGGATCAGATGGCAGCGGACGCGGCGGAGGTGCGGGCGGCCCTCGGGGGTGCTTCCGCCGAGGCGGCAGCACGGATCACGGCCACCCTCATCCGCATTACCGGCGACTGGAGCCTGGCCGAGGACTGTGTCCAGGACGCGTTCGCGCGTGCCCTCGTCGACTGGCCCCAGCGCGGCATCCCCGGAAACCCGGCGGCCTGGCTGACGACCGTTGCCAAGAACAGGGTTATTGACTGCTTGCGGAGCGCAGCGAGCGAGAAGAAGGCGGTGCGGGAGCTCTCGGTCCTGGCCAGGCTCGAAGAGCTGGCGGAGGATGCTCCCGGGGATCCCGTGGACGGCGACGACCGGCTGCGCCTGATCTACACCTGTTGCCATCCCGCCCTTCCGCTTGAGGCGCGGGTCGCCCTGACCTTGCGCACCGTGGCTGGCCTGACGACCAGCGAGATCGCTCGCGCGTTCCTCGTCTCGGAGTCAACCATGTCCAAACGGCTGGTCCGTGCCCGCGCCAAAATCCGCGACGCCGGGATCCCCTACCGGGTGCCGCCGCCAGAATTAATAGCAGAACGCACGGCCGGGATCCTGGCAGTCCTCTACCTCATGTTCAATGAAGGGTATGCGGCCACCGGCGCCAACACACTGATCCGCGAGCCCCTTGCCCGGGAGGCGATCCGTCTCGACCGGCTGCTGATTGGCCTGCTCAAAGGGTCACCGCAGGAACCCGAAGCGCTGGGCCTGCTGGCGCTGATGCTCCTCCAGCACGGCCGCCGGCACGCACGTACGGACGCGGCCGGGGACCTGGTGACGCTGGAGGACCAGGACCGCGAACGATGGGACCGGGCAGCGACTGCGGAAGCGGTGGCGCTCCTGGCGGCCGCCGACCGCGCCGGCATTTCACTCGGCGTCCGGCCCGGCAGCTACCGGATCCAGGCAGCCATCGCCGCGTGCCATATGACCGCCCGCGATTTTGGCAGCACCGACTTCGGCCGCGTGGCAATGCTGTACGACCGTCTTGCGCGGCTGGCACCGTCACCGGTCGTCGAACTCAACCGTGCCGTCGCCGTCGCGATGTCCCAAGGGCCGGACGCCGGGCTGGCGCTCATCGACCGGCTGGAGGATGTCCGGTCATTGGAGGGGTACTACCTCCTGCCTGCCGCGAAGGCGGACCTCCTGCGGCGCCTTGGCAGAATGCCGGAGGCCAGCCAGGAATACCGGCGTGCCCGGGAGCTCGCACCGTCTGAGACCGAGCGCCGCTACCTCAGCAAACGCCTGGCGGAGACGCGCCCGGAAGTATCGGGAGTACTGTGATGCGCATGGAGATGCGTCTGGAAGTCGTACAAGTGCCGGTCACCGACGTGGACGCGGCCAAGTTGTTCTACACGGAGAAGCTGGGTTTCGTACTGGACCACGACGTCGAATACATTCCAGGCATGCGGGTCGTCCAGCTCACGCCGCCCGGCTCCGCCGCCTCAATCGTCATCGGCACCGGAATGACCGCCATGGCCCCCGGAAGCCTGGAAGGACTGCAGTTGGTGGTCCCGGACATGGCCGGCACCCGCGCCGAACTTCTGGGACGCGGAGCCGAGATCAGTGAAGTCCAGGACATCGGCGGGATAGCCTTCGCATACTTTAGCGACCCGGACGGCAACCGCTGGGTCCTTCAGGAAACCACGGACCCGGAAGTGAAGGAAGCTTCCCGGCGCTGAGGGCTTCAGCCGGTTAAGGCACTGCGGCCACTCACCCGAGGGGGAGTGGCCACAGCGCTTTGCGACTTCAGCTGTCCGCTAGATGCGCAGGATGGCGGTCATCCGGGCCGTGTCCAGCCGGGTCCGGGACTTGCCGAGGTACAGCACCGCGCCGACCGCCGCCGCCGAGCCCAGCAGTACGGGCAGGACCCACGGAATCCAAGTCAGGCCCGGCTGGTACCCGAAGCCGGCCGCCATGAAGATGATCCAGCTCAGCATCGCCACGCCCAGGGCGATACCGGCCGGGACAGTGATGCCGTACTTGGCGTGCCGCTTGTCGTTCGCCCAGACCAAAAAACCCGCGGCCACGGCGACCATGGCCACCACAATCAGGGACAGCATTCAGACTCCTTTGGGAACTGCGGGTTGAGGGGCGGGTTGAACGGTAGGGGATCCGGGGCGTTGCCTAGAGGGCGCCGAAGCCGACCCGGCGGACCTCTTCGGCGCCGATTTCCACGTAGCCCAGGACGTTCGCCGGGATGATGATCTGGCGGCCCTTCTCATCGGTCAGGCGGAGTTCGGTGCCCTTGGAAATGGCCTCTTCCACAAGCTTCGCCACCGCGTCCGCGTCCTGGTTGGATTCGAGGGCAATTTCGCGGCCGATGTTCTGAATGCCGATCTTTACTTCCACAGCAAGGCCTCCCAGCCAATCAAAGTGTTCAAATTTTCTCTGCGAGGGTTTCTCTGCGAGGCGTTCTCTGCGAGTTTCCTCCACGAGGTGTTCTCTATTTGTAGTCTAGGACTCTTTGGGAAAGCGGGAGATTCCGCGCCAAGCTAAACGGTAAATCAGGTCACTGGCCACATCGATGTCCAGGTTACCGTCGGTTTCCAGCCAGTACCGGGCACTGACCTGCGCCATTCCGGACAGTCCGCGGCCCAGGAGCTGGGCTTCCAGCAGCGGCAGTTTGGTGTCCTCGGCGATGACTTTCGCGATCGCGTCCGCGAAAGTCTTGTTGAACGTTTCCAGCCGCGCGCTCACATCGTGGTCGTTGACCAGATCGGATTCGAAGACCAGCCGGTGGGCCTGGTCATCGTTGGCGATGAAATGGAAATAGGCCCGCATGACGGCCTGGACGCGCTCATCGTTGTCCGTCGTGGAGTTCAGCGCACCGAGCAGCAGTTCCGTGAGCGCCGACAGGTGGCTGTCCAGCAGGGCCAGGTACAGCTCGCGCTTGGACGGGAAGTGCTGGTACAGCACGGGCTTGCTCACGTGCGCGGTCTCGGCGATTTCGTCCATGGCGGCGCCATGGTAGCCGTTGGCCACGAAGACCTCCTGCGCGGCGGCGAGCAGCTGGGCCCGCCGTTCATCGCGCGGCAGCCGCGCCGAGCGCTGCGTCCCGCTCCGCGCCTGGGCCGCCGACGACTTTCCGGTATGTCCCCGCTCAACCGGTGCCTGATGAACCACTATCGGCCTTCTTTCCTTCGCTGTTAGCTCCACTTTACGCGGGGGTAATATGACCTGGCGGCATCTTCGGGCATACATTGAAGTATGGCTTCCCAGTTGACCCCAAACGGAACCCCCGCAACCCCGCCGCCGGCGCCCGGACCGCTGGTCGAACCTGCGGACGCGCTGACGCCGGACGAGGTGGAGCGCTACTCCCGCCACCTGATCATTCCCGAGATCGGTACGCTCGGACAGCGCCGGTTAAAGAACGCCAGGGTCCTGGTGATCGGCGCCGGCGGCCTCGGCTCGCCCGCGCTGCTCTACCTGGCCGCCGCCGGGGTGGGAACCCTGGGCATTATCGACGACGACGACGTGGACCTCAGCAACCTCCAACGCCAGGTGATCCATGGCGTGGCCGACGTCGGCCGGCCCAAGACCGAGTCCGCCCGCGACGCGATCGCAGCGCTGAACCCCCTGGTCGATGTCCGGCTGCACAACGTCCGGCTGGATGCCTCCAACGCTCTGGAGCTCTTCGCCGATTACGACCTGATCGTCGACGGCGCCGACAACTTCGCCACCCGCTACCTGGTCAACGATGCCGCCGCCATCCTCGGAAGGCCCTACGTGTGGGGCTCGATCTTCCGCTTCGACGGACAGGTCAGCGTCTTCTGGGAGCAGCACGGCCCGACGTACCGGGACCTGTACCCCGAAGCGCCGCCCGCCGGCTCGGTGCCCTCCTGCGGGGAAGGCGGCGTGTTCGGCATGCTGTGCGCCGCGGTCGGCTCGCTCATGGTGACCGAGGCGGTCAAGCTCATCACCGGCGTCGGGCGTTCCCTGCTGGGCCGGGTGGCGCTGTTCGACGCCCTCGGCGGCAGCTGGCGCGAAATCAAAGTCTCCCGGGACCCCGAAGCCCCGCGCGTCACCGAGCTCACCGACTACGAGGCCTTCTGCGGGATCGCCCCCGCCGCGGACGCCGGAACCGAACACACCGTCACCGCCACCCAGCTCGCCACCATGCTCGCGTCGCGCAAGGCCGGGCTGAAGGATTTCCAGCTCGTGGACGTGCGCGAGAGCGGCGAATTCGACATCGTCCGCATCGACGGCGCCACGCTGATCCCGCAAGGCAGGATCCTGGCCGGCGACGCGTGGGCCGAGCTGCCGCAGGACACGGACATTGTGTTCCACTGCAAGGGCGGGACACGCTCCGCGGCCGTGCTCGCCGCCGCCCGGGCAGCCGGCTACGAACGGGTCAGCCACCTGGAGGGCGGGATCCTCGCCTGGGTGCGCGAGGTGGAACCGGGCAAACCGGTCTACTGACGTTTTTGAACACCTTGCCCTGAACGCCTTGCCCTGAGCACCTTGTCCCCGGACCGCCGGGCCCCTACCCGAGAGGCACTGCCATGAGCGAAGACACCAGCCTGACCCCGCAGCACAAGATCGGCTCGGGTTTCGGCCCGCGTTCGACGGCGACGGAGGTGATTGCGGGCGTGGACCTGAGCGGGAAGACCGCCGTCGTCACCGGCGGCTATTCCGGGCTCGGCCTGGAGACGGTGCGGGCGCTATCGTCCGCCGGGGCCCGGGTGATGGTTCCGGCGCGGCGCCCCGACCATGCCCGCAAGGTCCTGGCCGAGGCCGGCCTCGACAGCGTCCGCGTGGCCGGGCTGGACCTGGCCGAACTGTCCAGCGTGAGGGAGTTCGCGGCCGGTTTCCTTGCCTCCGATTTCCTCGGCGACGGCGGCAGCCTGGACATCCTGATCAACAACGCCGCCATCATGGCCAGCCCGGAGCAGCGCGTCGGCCCGGGGTGGGAATCCCAGTTCGCCACGAACCACCTGGGCCACTTCGCGCTCACCAACCTGCTTTGGCCCGCGCTCTCCGCGGGGGAGGGGGCGCGGGTGGTGGCACTGTCCTCCACCGGCCACAAGCTGTCGCCCATCCGGTTCGATGACATCAATTTCGACTCAGGCTACGACAAGTGGAAGGCCTACGGTCAGGCGAAGACCGCGAATGCGCTGTTCGCGGTGCAGCTGGACGCGCTCGGGAAACATGCCGGCGTCAGGGCCTTCGCCGTGCACCCGGGAGGCATCATGACCGAGTTGCAGCGGCACCTGCCCCGGGAAGAGATGATCGCCTCGGGCTGGATGGACGCGGAGGGCAACCTCAACGAACGGTTCAAGACGCCCGCCCAGGGGGCCGCGACCTCGGTCTGGGCGGCCACCTCGCCGCTGCTTGCCGGCAAGGGCGGCGTCTACTGCGAGGACTGCGACATTGCCGAGCCGACGGTGCCGGGAACCCCGGAAGCACGGGTCAGGGGAGTCGACGCCCACGCCGTGGACCGGGCGGACGCCGAGAGGCTGTGGCAGCTGTCCGCCGAGCTGACGGGCGTCAACGCCTTCGCCGCGCAATCGGACTAAGCGCCTGACTGGCCGGCCGGACTGACCGGACTGGCGGCCGGACGGAAATACCGCCGGGCAAGGGGCTGAAGGTTGTTAGGCCGTTTCCCGCTGGCCGTCGGCGGCGGGAAACGCGCTGTGGTCGACCGGGCACTCGGCCTCGGTGCCGGAAGCGGGGCGCCGTGCCGTATGCTGTTCAACCGTGATGCCGTAGACGGCCTCGAGGCCGGCCACATAGTCGTCCTGCTGGCCGTTCGCAGCGAGTTCCCGGGCACGGACGGTGGGCACGTGCAACAGCTGCTTGACCATCCGGCGCAGGGCAAACTCGACTTCCTCGGCCGCGGCGGTGCAGCCGTGGCGGGCGCGCACCTTTTCCATTTCGGCGTCGAGCACGTCCATCGTGTGGCGGCGCAGGGCGACGATGGCCGAATCAACCGAGCGCGCCTCGCGCTCCTGCTCAAAGGCGGTGGCGGCGCCGTCGACGATGCCGCTGGCCTGGTTCAGGGACTCCGCCTGCTCCTGCGGGGCGGCCAGCCGGACGGACTCAAGCGTGAGCAGCTCGACGCCGTCGAGTTCGGCGACGGCGGGGTCGAAATCGTGGGTGAGGGCCAGATCGATCGCGATCAGCGGCTGCGGCGACGCCGAGCGGATCCGGGCCAGTTCGGGGGCCTCGACGCGGTTGTCGGAGCCGCTGCAGCCGATCATCACGTCGGCGGCCGCGACTGCGTCCGGCAGGGAAGCGCTGTCCAGGGCGGTGCCGCCGCGGGTGGCGACGAAGCCGGCGGCGCGGCCGGAGGAGGAGAAGACGGAGATGTCAGTGCAGCCGCGTTCGCGGAGCAGGGACATGGTTGCGCCCGCGTAGGCGCCGGTGCCGAAGACGACGGCCTTCTTGGTGGACCAGTCGGGGTTCTCGGAGAGGTCGGTCGCGAGGTCCAGGGCGACGGAGACGATCGACAGTCCGCGCGAGCCGAGGGCCGTCTGCGCACCGACGTCCTTGGCGGTCTTGGAAGCGGCCTGGAACAGCCGCACGAGACCGGAGCTCGCGGTGCCTTCGTGCTGCGCGGTGATCAGGGCGCGCCGGACCTGGCCTGCGATCTCCCGTTCCCCGACGACGGCGGAATCCAGTCCGGAACTGACCGCGAACAGGTGGCGGCTGACGTCCGGGCCGGTGCGGGTATTAAAGGACCGGGAGACGAGCTGTTCGTTGAGTCCGCTGGCACCGCTGATCTCGGAGACCAGCGCGGCGCGGGCCGCCTCGACGTCGTCCGGGTGCGGCGCTTCGCCGTAGATTTCGAAGCGGTTGCAGGTGGCAAGGACAACGGCACCCGCCACGGCCGGCGATCCGGCGAGGGCGGATGTGGCAAGCCCGGAAGCGCCGGTGCTCAGTTGAGCAACGGTCTCCAGATCGATGTCGGCGTGTGTAGCCACCAATGAGAAAAGAACCACAGCACGACAATCATAGCTTTTTCGCGTCCGTGTAGAACAACTACCGGGCGTGGGACTGCCCACCCGGGGTTGTGATTCCCGCCACGGCGGCGCCCGCAGCGGCTGCCCTGACAGGTTGTCGTTATCTTTTGGAGCCGATTTTCGGCACAATCAAAGGCATGACTCTTAGCGCTGCGGCCACGAACGGCACTGCAATCGACGGCACGGCAGACTCCGGCACGGCACACTCCGACATGGCAAACTCCGGCACGGCACACAACAGTCTCGACGCCGGCCACCCCCTGATGGACGGCCGTACCGCCGACTCGCCGCTGATCACCGCCTACCGCGGCGGCAAGCCCTCCCGGCGCCCCGTCTGGTTCATGCGCCAGGCCGGCCGGTCGCTGCCCGAGTACCTCAAGGTACGCGAAGGCGTGGCCATGCTGGATTCCTGCCTGCGCCCCGATCTCGCCTCCGAGATCACCCTCCAGCCCGTGCGCCGGCACGACGTCGACGCGGCGATCTTCTTCTCCGACATCGTCATCCCGCTCAAGCTGGCCGGCGTCGGCGTCGACATCGTCCCCGGCGTCGGCCCGGTGCTGGACAAGCCCGTGCGCACCGCCGCGGACGTTGCCGCGCTGCCCCAGCTGAGCTGGGAGGCCCTGGAGCCGATCCGCGAGGCCGTGCGGCTCACCGTGGCCGAACTCGGCAGCACCCCGCTGATCGGTTTCGCCGGCGCCCCCTTCACCCTGGCGGCGTACATGGTGGAGGGCAAGCCGTCCCGCGACCACCTCGGCCCGCGCACCATGATGCACGCGGATCCGGAGACCTGGACGGCGCTGGCCAACTGGGCGGCCGACGCCTCCGGCATGTTCCTGCGCGCGCAGCTGGAGGCCGGCGCCTCCGCCGGGCAGCTCTTCGACTCCTGGGCCGGCTCCCTGGGCCTGGCCGACTACACGCGGTTCGTGGCTCCGGCGTCCGCCCGCGCCCTGGATCACGTCCGGCACCTCGGAGCACCCCTGATCCACTTCGGCACCGGCACCTCGGAGCTGCTGGTGGCAATGCGCGACGTCGGCGTGGACGTCGTCGGCGTCGACTACCGGCTGCCGCTGGACGAGGCCAACCGCCGGCTCGGCGGGACCGTGCCGCTGCAGGGAAACATCGACCCGGCACTGCTCTCCGCACCATGGGAAATCCTCGAGGCCCATGTCCGCGACGTCATCAAAGCCGGCGCCTCGGCCCCGGGCCACGTCCTGAATCTGGGCCACGGCGTGCCTCCGGAGACGGACGCGGCGGTGCTGACCCGCGTGGTCGAACTGATCCACTCGATCGCCCCGGAGTAACCCCGATGGCCACCGACGCCGCCACTGACACCAACCCCGGCTCCAACACCAGTGCTGCTCCCGCGCCGACGGCCGTGGTGGTGGGCGGCGGCATCTCCGGCCTGCTCGCCGCCCGGGAGCTGGCGCGGGCTGGCGTCCGGACCACGGTGCTGGAAGCATCGGGCGACTGGGGCGGCTGCGTGGGCAGCCATGTGGTGGCCGGCCTGACCCTGGACAGCGGCGCCGAATCCTTCGCCACCCGGTCCGCCGCGGTGGCCAGCCTGGCCGAAGAGCTCGGCCTCGGCGCGCAGATCGTTCCGCCCAACCCCGGCGGCGCCTGGGTCCAACTGCCGGAGGGTCCGCGGGAATTGCCGAAGACCGGGGTGCTGGGCATTCCCGCCAACCCCTGGGACCCCGAAGTCCGGCGTTCCCTTGGCCTGCTCGGATCCCTGCGCGCCTCGCTCGACGCACTGCTGCCGGCTTCCATGGGGACCGCTGCCGAGGCCACAAGCGTGGCGGCCCTGGTCCGCGCCCGGATGGGCCGACGCGTACTGGAGCGGCTGGTGGCGCCGGTGGTCGGCGGCGTGCACTCGGCCGACCCGGCCCTGCTTGACGTGGACATGGTGGCGCCCGGATTGCGCGCCGGAATCCGCACGCAC
The DNA here is from genome assembly GCF_056397665.1 of Arthrobacter sp. 05L428. NCBI lineage: Bacteria > Bacillati > Actinomycetota > Actinomycetes > Micrococcales > Micrococcaceae > Arthrobacter > Arthrobacter sp. 05L428. Next base: position 562,616 of record NZ_JBFTNW010000001.1, read on the forward strand.
GGCTCCCTCGCCGCCGCCGTGGCCGCGCAGCGCCGGGGGGCTGGACCCCGGCCGGGCGCGCCGGGGTCCAGCGCTCCCGCGCCCGGTGCCCAGCAGCCTGGGCTGCAGAAGGCGGGCTCCGCCGTGGCCGGCCTCCGCGGCGGGATGCACACCCTCGTCACTGCCCTCCTCACCGAGCTGCGCGGGCTGGACGTGGCCCTGCTCAGCGGCACCCGGGTAGGCGCGGTGCAGCGCATCCCGGGCGGCTGGCGGGCCACCGCGGGCCAGGCCACCTTCGACGCCGGGCGGCTAATCGTGGCGGTTGAGGGCCCGGCGGCGGTCTCGCTGCTCGCCGGCACGCTGCCGGCATTGGCGGCCCTCCGTCCGGACGCGGGACCCGATGTGCGGCTCGTGACGCTGGTGCTGGACAGTCCCGCCCTCGACGCGGCACCGCGGGGCACCGGAGTGCTCGTGGCCCCGCAAAGCCCCGGCATCCGCGCGAAGGCACTCACCCACGCGACCGCCAAGTGGGCCTGGCTGGCCGAACGGACGGCGCCCGGCCGGCACGTCCTCCGGCTCTCCTACGGACGCGGCGCGAACCTGCCGGACGCCGCGGCGGCCCCGGAGCCCCGGAGCGACGAGGAGTTGTTCGACGACGCGCTGCAGGACGCCGCCGCGCTGCTCGCCGTCCCGCTGGCCCGGACCGACGTCGTCGGCTGGGACGTGGTGCGATGGTCCGGCGCGCTGCCCTTCGCGGCACTCGGCCACAAGCGGCGGGTCGAGCAGGTTCGGCAGCTTTGCGCGGCGGAAGGTGGCCTCGCCGTCGTCGGGGGCTGGCTGTCCGGAAACGGCCTCGCCGCCATCGTCGCCGACACCCCCAAACAGGTGGCCGCCCTGCTTCCCTGAAGCCTGCCCCGGGGCTTGATGGGGGGCCACGGCACGGTGCCCGATAGCCGGAAAGTAGGCGTTTGGGCAAATTTTCCACGCCGGCGTTCTCCGGCTAGGGTCGATGACCATGGTTATGCACAGGTCCGAAGTTCCAGAAACGCCGGCCGGTCACCATGGGGGACTCCGACGCGGCACGGCCGTGGCAGCACTCGGAGCGGTACTGGCTCTCACCGCAGGGGTTCCTGCCACCCAGGCTGCCACCCCGACGCCCAGCCCGGACGGCCCGTCAGCCTCGATTTCCGTCGGCATCGACGACCTGATCGGCGGCCTGGTGGAATCCCCGACGCCGTCGCCCTCGCCGACCTCCGACTCCGGCAGCCCGGACCCCACCGAAAGCACGGCCCCGCCGACGTCGACCGCACCGGATCCGACCGAGACGCCGGAGCAGCGGGCTTCCCGGCAGGCCTCCGAGCGGGCCACGGCGCCGGGAACCTCGGTTCCGCCACCGGTGCCCGCAGCCCCGCAGCCGGCAGCCGGCCAGCCCTCCGGAACCCAGCAGGCCCCGGCCCCGGTCCAGGCGCCAGCGAACGACACTCCCGCCGGTGCCGCTCCCGGTGTTGCGGCTGGTACGCCGGCGGCAACCGGTACGCCGGCGGCAACGCCGAGCGGCCCGCCCAGGTCCGCCACCACGATGTCCGCCGCCAAGCAGGCTCCCACCGCCGCGCCCCGGTCCGGCGACAAGATGCAGGCTGCCTCCTCCGTTGAACCGTCCCCCTCCGCCCTGGTCGGCTGGGGGATCTGCCTGCTCGCGGTGTCGCTGGGAGCAGGCGTCGTGGCCCTACGGATGCGCAAGATCTAAGGGACGTCCGAACCACCCGGCTGTGAAATTGAGCACTTCTACGCGTTGTAGAAGTGCTCTATTTCGACTTAGCTCGGGGGAGGGGGCAGACTGGTATCCATGAGCCACACTTCTGCCGAATCTGTCACTAAAACCGGAACAGCAGCCGAGGAATCGACCGAGCAGTTCTTCACGCTCTGGACGGTTTTCAAGCGCTCCGCCGATGTCCTGCGCAGCGGCGACGCGGCTGAGGACTTCGACGCACTCATCGAACGGCTGGCCGAGGACGGCGTCGTCCACCGCGGCAGCTACGACGTGTCCGCGATGCGGGCCGACGCCGACATCATGATCTGGCTGCACGGCCCCCGGGCCGAAGCGCTGCAGCGCGCCGTGCGCGACATCCGGCGCAGTAAGCTCTTCACGGGGACTGAGATCGCCTGGTCCGCGATGGGCGTCCACCGCGAGGCCGAGTTCGCCAAGAACCACACGCCGGCCTTCTCCCGCGGCGTGGAACCGGCCGAATGGCTCTGCGTCTACCCCTTCGTGCGCTCCTACGAGTGGTACCTGCTCCCGGACGCCGAGCGCGGCGCGATGCTGCGGGACCACGGCCTGCTGGGCCGGGACTTCCCGCAGGTCATCTCCAACACCGTTTCCTCCTTCGCCCTGGGCGACTGGGAGTGGATCCTGGGCCTCGAAGCACCGGAGCTGGTGGACCTCGTGGACCTGATGCGCCACCTGCGCTCCACCGAAGCCCGCCACCATGTTCGCGAAGAAGTCCCGTTCTACACCGGCCGCCGCGTCAGCGCCGTCGAGATTGCCGAGGTCCTCGCATGAGCCCGCTCGATCCGCAGGATCCCACGGCCACCGCCGTGAATCCCGTCACTGAGGCCGGCCGTATGGCCCCCAAGGACTACGACGCTGTGCTGCTGGCCTCCTTCGGCGGTCCCGAAGGCCAGGAAGACGTCATCCCGTTCCTGCGCAACGTCACCCGCGGCCGCGGCATCCCGGACGAACGGCTCGAAGAGGTCTCGCACCACTACCGCGCCAACGGCGGCATCAGCCCGATCAACCAGCAGAACCGCGAGCTCAAGGCCGCCATGGAGAAGGAGCTCGCCACCCGGGGCATCGGCCTGCCGGTCTTCTGGGGCAACCGCAACTGGGATCCCTACATCCCGCAGACCCTGCAGGAGATCTACGACGCCGGGCACCGCAAGGTCCTGATGATCACCACCAGCGCCTACTCCTGCTACTCCAGCTGCCGGCAGTACCGCGAAGACATCGGCATGGCGCTCACCGAGACCGGGCTGGACGGCAAGCTCGAGGTGGACAAGGTGCGCCAGTACTTCGACCACCCGGGCTTCGTGGAGCCTTTCGTCGAGGGCACCGCCGCCGGCCTCGCCGACGTCCGCGCCCAGCTGGCCGCGGCCGGCACCCCTGACGCGCCGGTGCACATCCTCTTCGCGACCCATTCGATTCCGACCCGCGACGCCGAAGCCGCAGGCCGCTCCGAGGGCGAGCCGCGCCACTTTGAACAGGACTCCGCCTATGTGGCCCAGCACCTGGCCACCGGCACCGAGGTCATCCGGCGGGTCGAAGCCGAAACCGGCCTGACCGCCCCCTGGTCCCTCGTGTACCAGTCCCGGTCCGGGGCCCCGCACGTGCCGTGGCTCGAACCCGACATCAATGATGCCATCGAGGAGCTCGCCGGCCAGGGCGTCAAGGGCGTCGTGATCGTGCCGCTGGGCTTCGTCAGCGACCACATGGAAGTCGTCTGGGACCTCGACACCGAGGCCCTGGAAACCTGCGGCAAGCTGGGCCTCGCGGCCACCCGCGTTCCGACGCCCGGGACGCACCGCAAATTCGTTGCCGGGATCGTGGACCTGATCAGCGAGCGGACGGCGGCACACAACATCGCCGACCGGCCGCACCTGACCAAGCTCGGCCCCTGGTACGACGTCTGCCGCCCCGGCTGCTGCGCCAACTTCCGCGGCGAAAAGCCCACCATCGCGGGCGCGGACACCACCGTCGGGACAGGGCATGATCCCTACCCGGCAGGGGCATCCGCGGCTGCGGATGAGGCGGTCCCGGCAGCAGGCCAGGCCACGCCGTGACCGTACGGATCGGTACCCGGGCCAGCAAACTTGCCCTCACCCAGACCCAGCAGACTGCGGACCAGCTGGCCGCCGTCGGAGGGTTTCCGGTGGAACTCGTCCACATCCGCACCGACGGCGACGTCCTGACCGGCCCGCTGTCCCAAATGGGCGGCACCGGCGTGTTCGTGGCGGCGCTGCGCGACGCCCTGCTGCGGGACGCGTGCGACGTCGCGGTCCATTCGCTCAAGGACCTGCCCACCGGCGCTGCCCTGGGCCTGACCCTCGCGGCGACGCCCAAGCGCGTGGACGTCCGGGACGTGCTCTGCGCCCGGGACGGGCTCACGCTGGCCCAGCTGCCGGCCGGCGCCACCGTCGGCACCGGCTCCCCGCGCCGGGCCGCCCAGTTGCGCGCCGCACGGCCGGACTTGGACATCCGGGACATCCGCGGCAACGTGGACACCCGCCTGGGCCGCGTGCCGGGCCTGCCGGGCAACAACACAGGCGCCGTCGTCGAAGGCAAGTCCGGCGACCTCGACGCCGTCGTGCTCGCCGCTGCCGGCCTGCACCGGATCGGCCGGCTGGACGCGGTCAGCGAATACCTCGACACCGAGGTGATGCTCCCGGCCGCCGGCCAGGGTTCGCTCGCGATCGAATGCCGCAGCTCCGACGCGCCGCGCAAGGCCGGGTCCACCGAGGGCTCCCAGGGCGTGCTCGCCCAGGCCCTCGCAGCCCTGGACGACCCGGACACCCGGCTGGCCGTCACCGCCGAACGCGCGCTGCTGGCCCGGCTGGAGGCCGGCTGCGCCGCGCCGGTGGGCGCCTACGCCTACCGCAAGGGCAGCATGCTGCACCTCGAGGCCGTTGTCTGTGCCGTGGACGGCACCGCGACGGTCCGGGACAAGAAGGCCACCGACGGGCTGACCGAGGTCGGCGCCACCCTGCTGGGAATCGAACTGGCCGAGGCGCTGCTGGCGGCCGGTGCTGCCGACATCGCCGACCTGGCCGCTTCCTGAGCCGGACGGATTCTCACCTGATGGGACGCCGCAGCGCCAGCCGCCGGCCGGACGGGGGCGCCGGGCCCCGGGTGCTCGAGGGCGCCCGGGTCCTGGTCACCCGCAACCCGGACCGTGCCGGTGCCTTGGTCTCCGCGCTCCGCGAGACCGGCGCCGAGCCGCTGCTGCTGCCGCTCATCGACTTCGAGCGCGCCGCCGACCAGCACTCGCTGGACGTGGCCTTCGACGCGCTCGGCGCCGGCGCCTACTCATGGCTGGTGGTCAGCAGCGTGACCACGGTCCAGGTCCTGGAAGCCAAGGCGGCCGAACGCGGTGCGGCCCTCAGCGCGTGGCTTCCGGGCAGCCTGCAGGTGGCCGCCGTCGGCCCGGCCACCCGCCGCATGCTTGAAGGCCTGGACATCGCAGTGGACCTCGCGCCCGCCGGCCAGCAGTCCGGCGCGGGATTGCTCGACATCTGGCCCCGCGGCCACGGCAGCGTCCTGCTGCCGCAGGCCGACATCGCCGACCCGCGGCTCCGCCGGGGGCTGGAGGCCCGCGGCGCCTCGGTCCAGGCCGTCACCGCCTACCAGACCGTCGATTTCCCCGCGGACCCGCGACGCAGCCTGGCCGCCGCCCCCGACCCGCAGGGGCACGACGCCGCAGTCCTGACCGTGGCCGACGCGAAAGCCGCGATCGACGCCGGAACGCTGCACGCCGTCGTCGCGGCCTCACCGAGCGCCGCCCGCCGCGTCCACACCGGGCTGTCGCCGCTGGGCGGCTGCCAGCTCGTCGCGATCGGACGCTCGACGGCGGCCGAGGCCCTGGCCCTCGGACTCCCGGTCGCCGCCGTTGCCGAGGAGCCCACCGCCTCCGGACTCGTCGCCGCCGTCATCCGGGCCCTGGATCCGGCGCCCCCCACTCCCCATCCCGACCCCGAGCAGACTGTGAAGGACCAGACATGAGCTTCCCGACCCACCGCCCCCGCCGGCTCCGCACCACCCCCGCGATGCGGCGGCTGACGGCCGAACACCGCCTCTCGGCTGCCGAACTCATCCTCCCGGCCTTCATCCGCGAGGGCCTCTCCGAGCCGAACCCGATCGCCTCGATGCCCGGCGTGCAGCAGCACACGACCGACTCGCTCAAGCGCGCCGCCGCCGAGGCCGTGCAGCTGGGCGTGGGCGGCATCATGCTTTTCGGCATTCCGGCCGAACGGGACGCCCGCGGCACCGCCTCGCTGGACCCCGAGGGCGTGCTGAACAAGGCCATCCGGGATGTGAAGGCCGAGGTCGGCGACGAACTGGTCGTCATGAGCGACGTCTGCCTCGACGAATTCACCGACCACGGCCACTGCGGCGTCCTGGACGCGCACGGCTACGTCGACAACGACGCGACCCTGGAGATCTACGGGCAGATGGCCGTGGCGCAGGCCGAGGCCGGCGCCCACGTGCTCGGCCCCTCAGGCATGATGGACGGCCAGATCGCCGTGATCCGGCAGGCCCTGGAGGAGGCCGGACACGCCAACACCGCCGTCGTGGCCTACGCCGCCAAGTACGCCTCCGCCTTCTACGGCCCGTTCCGCGAAGCCGTCGACTCGCAGCTCACCGGGGACCGGCGCACTTACCAGATGGACGCCGCCAACCGCCGCGAAGCGATCCTCGAAGTGGAACTGGACCTCGAGGAGGGCGCCGACATGGTGATGGTGAAACCAGCCATGAGCTACCTCGACATCCTGGCCGACGTCGCCGCGATGAGCCCGGTGCCCGTGGCCGCCTACCAGATCTCCGGTGAATACTCGATGATCGAGGCCGCCGCCGCGAACGGCTGGATCGACCGCCGTGCCGCCATCACCGAATCCGTGCTCGGCATCAAACGGGCCGGGGCCAACATGGTCCTGACCTACTGGGCCAGCGAACTCGCCGGCTGGCTGAAGGAGACCCGATGAGCCCCGCGGAAGCGCCGGACCCGGCATCGGGAGCCAACCCGACCGCGCCGGTCGGCCCGGACAAGATCCTGCTCGGCTTGAACACCTTCGGCGACGTCGGGGTGTTCCCGGACGGGCACCCGGTCCCGCACGCCCAGGTGCTGCGGCAACTGCTGGAACAGGCCGAACTCGCGGACCAGGTGGGCCTGCACGCCTTCGGGGTGGGGGAGCACCACCGCCGCGACTTCGCCGTCTCCGCGCCCGAGGTCTTCCTCGCCGCCGCCGCGGCCCGGACCAAGAAGATCCGGCTCGGCTCCGCCGTCACCGTTCTCAGCTCCGATGACCCGATCCGGGTATTCCAGCGTTTCGCCACCGTGGACGCCATCTCCAACGGCCGGGCCGAGGTCATGCTGGGCCGCGGTTCCTTCGTGGAGTCCTTCCCGCTGTTCGGACTGGACCTGGCCGACTATGAGGTCCTGTTCGAGGAGAAGCTTGAGCTCTTCGACAAGGTCCGGGCCCAGAAACCGATCAAATGGGAGGGCCGGACGCGCCGGGCCATCAACGGGCTCAGCGTCTACCCGCCGCTCGAACACCACCTGCTGCCGGCCTGGATCGGCGTCGGCGGCACCCCGGAATCGGTGCTGCGCTGCGCCGAATACGGCTACCCGATCATCTTCGCCATCATCGGCGGCCAGCCACGGTCCTTCGGTCCGCTGGCCGGGCTCTACCGTGAGGCCATGGCCAAATACGGCCACCCGATGCAGCAGGTGGCCACGCATTCGCCCGGCCACGTGGCGGCCACGGATGAGGACGCACGGGAGGAGTTCTTCCCGCACTGGCTGGGCCAGCGCAACCAGCTCGGCGCCGAACGCGGCTGGGGTCCGGGCAGCCGCGACGAATTCGACCACCTGTGCAGCCCCGAGGGTGCGCTCTACGTCGGCTCGCCGGACACGGTGGCCGCGAAGATCGCCCTGCTCAAGCGGAACCTGGGCGTGGACCGCTTCGACCTCAAATACAGCAACGGCACGCTCCCGCATACCGCCATGATGCGCTCCATCGAGCTGTTCGGCACCGAAGTGGCGCCGCGTGTGGCCGCCCAGCTGGGCGGCGGGGTGCCTGCCAGTGACCGGGCCCTGTGAGAGCGACCTGTGAGAACCACTGAGAGAATAGGAACCATGACTTCCAGCCACCCTCGCAACGAGGAACTCTTCGACCGCGCCCGCCGCCTGATGCCGGGCGGCGTGAACTCGCCGGTCCGGGCCTTCGGCTCGGTGGGCGGCACACCCCGCTTTATGGTCTCCGCCACGGGCCCCTACCTCACCGACGCCGACGGCGCCGAGTACGTGGACCTGGTCTGCTCCTGGGGGCCGGCGCTGCTGGGCCACGCCCACCCGGCCGTCCTCGCGGCCGTGCACGCCGCCGTCGACCGCGGACTGTCCTTCGGCGCCTCGACCCCGGACGAGGCCAACCTCGCCGCAATCGTCCAGGAGCGCGTCCCGGCGGCCGAGCGCGTCCGGATGGTCTCCACCGGCACCGAGGCGACCATGACCGCGATCCGGCTGGCCCGCGGCTACACCGGCCGGAACCTCGTGATCAAGTTCGCCGGCTGCTACCACGGCCACCTCGACGGCCTCCTCGCCGCCGCCGGTTCCGGGCTCGCGACACTCGCGCTGCCCGGCTCGGCAGGCGTCACCGCCGCCACGGCCGCCGAAACCCTCGTGCTGCCCTACAACGACCTCGCCGCGGTCGAAGCCGCCTTCGCCAAACACGGCGACAGCATCGCGGCCGTCATCACCGAGGCCGCGCCGGCCAACATGGGCGTGGTCACCCCGGGCGAGGGCTTCAACGCCGGCCTGGCCCGGATCACCCGCGAACACGGCGCCCTGCTGATCCTCGACGAGGTCCTCACCGGGTTCCGCACCGGCTACTCCGGCTACTGGGGACTCACCGGAGGGGCGGCCGACGCCGCCGAGCCCTGGGCCCCGGACCTGCTGACCTTCGGCAAGGTCATCGGCGGGGGCATGCCGACGGCGGCCCTCGGCGGCCGCGCCGAGGTCATGGACTACCTCGCCCCGGTGGGCCCGGTCTACCAGGCCGGGACCCTCTCGGGGAACCCGGTGGCGATGGCTGCCGGCGTCGCCACCCTCACCCACGCGACCCCCGAGGTCTACTCGTTCGTCGACGCCCGCTCGCTGGAACTCTCCGGCGCCCTGTCTTCGGCGCTGGACGCGGCAGGGGTGGACCACTCCATCCAGCGCGCCGGGAACCTGTTCTCGGTGGCCTTCGGCACCTCGGCCCGCGGCGTCCATAACTACGACGACGCGCAGGGCCAGGAGGTCTTCCGCTACGCGCCGTTCTTCCACTCGATGCTGGACTCCGGGGTGTACCTGCCGCCGTCGGTGTTCGAGGCCTGGTTCCTCTCCGCCGCGCACGACGACGCCGCGATGAACCGGATCTTCGAGGCCCTGCCGGCTGCCGCCCGGGCCGCCGCGGCGGCGGGAGCCTAGGCGCAGGGCGCGAGCCTGGGAGCAGGGCGCAGGCCCAGCGAGCCGGCGGCGGCCGTCGCCGTCGTCGCCTTTTAAACACTTTCGGCACCCGCCGCAGCGGGTGCCGAAAGTTGTTAACGCTGGTCCGGGCCTAGAACGCCGGGGTCACGTCGCCGTTGGGCCATTCCTTCTCGATGAAGGCCTTGACCTCGGGGGAGTGCAGCAGCTCATCAAGCTTCTTGATGCGCACGTCGTCCTTCGAGTCCTCACGCCAGGCCAGGAAGTTGGCGTAGGGGTTGTTGTCCACGGATTCCACCGCGAGGGCGTTCTTGGTGCTCAGCCCGGCCTTGAGGATGAAGTTGCCGTTGATCAGGGCCAGATCCACCGAGGGGTCCTTGAGGTCGTTGATCAGCAGTTCCGGCTGGTTCTCGGAGAACTTCAGCTTCTTGGGGTTCTGTTCGTCGCTGAGCGTCAGTACCGAGGTGTCGTCCTTGATGTCCTTGACCAGACCGGCGACCTGGAGGACCTTGAGGGCCCGGACCTGGTTGGACGGGTCGTTCGTGATGGCGACCTTGGCTCCGTCCTGGATGTCCTTGATGTCCTTGACCTTTTCCGAGAACGCGGCGTAGGGCTCGATGTGCACGCCGGCGCCGTGGCCGAACTTGTAGCCCTTGGTCTTGACCTGGTCCTCGAACCAGGGCAGGTGCTGGTAGAAGTTGGCGTCCAGGGAGCCGTCGCTCAGCGCGGTGTTCGGCGTCTGGTAGTCCTCGATCTCCTTGATCTCCAGTTTGAGGCCGGCCTTGGGGGCGAGCTCCTGGTTGATGAATTCGAGGATCTTGGCGTGCGGGACCGGGCTGGCGCCGACCTTGAGGGTGGCGGGCTTAGCCGGATCCAGGGTCGTGACCTGGGCGCTGGGGGTGGAAGAACCACCGCAAGCCGTCAGCGCCAGGGCAGTGACAATGCCGGTGGCCAAGAGGGTGAGTGACTTACGCATCGGATGCGTTCCTTTCGAAATAGGCGGAAAACACGACGGCGGTGCCGTGGTCCGCGCAGATGCAGAGGGCGGCTACCCGCTGCAAGGCTGGGGTGGTTGTTTGTCGGGTCAGCGGTGGTCGAGGCCGCGGGAAATCCGCTCGCCCACGAGTTGGATGACCTGGACGAGGACGACGATCAGGACGATGGTGACGATCATGACCGTGACGTCGAAGCGCTGGAAGCCGTAGTTGTAGGCCAGCTTGCCGAGGCCGCCGCCGCCGACGAGGCCGGCCATCGCGGAGTAGCCCACGAGGGTCACCACCGTGGTGGTGGCGGCCGCGACGAGGGCTGGCAGGGATTCGCGCAGCATCACCTTGCTGATGACCTGCATGTTGGTGGACCCCATCACCTGGGCGGCGTCGATCTTGCCGTGGTGCACATCGCGCAGGCAGGATTCGACGAGCCGGGCGAAGAAGGGGATGGTACCGATGGACAGCGACACCGACGCTGCAATCGGGCCGAGGCTCGTCCCGGTCAGGGCGCGGGCCAGCGGGATGAGCGCCACCATCAGGATGGCGAACGGGATGGACCGGGTGATGTTGACGATCACGTCGCTGAGGATCCGGTTGGTGACGGGCATCGGGCGCAGTCCGCCGGGGGCCGTGACGTGCAGGAAGACGCCCAGCGGCAGGCCGATCAGCACGGTGAAGAATGCCGAGATGCCGACCATCTGCAGGGTCTCCACGATTGCCTCGGGGAGGGCCCTGGCGAGTACGGGGTTGCTGAAGATGTCGTTCATTAGTTGGCTCCTTCTTCCGCCGGAGCAGCATCGGCGGCGACGCGCTTGGCGCTGATGCCCCGCTCGTGCAGGTAGTGGAGGACGGCGTCGAAATCGGCGTTTTCGGCGAGCTGGACCCGGAGGTGCCCGAACTGCTGGCCGCCGAGGGTCTCGACGCTGCCGGCGAGGACGTTAAGGTCCATGTCGAAGTGCCGGGCGACGCCGGTCAGGACGGGTTCTTTGGCGCTCTCGCCGGAGAAGAGGATCTCCAGGACCGGCCCGCGCTGCAGCGCGCCGTGCAGGGGCTCCGACGGCGGCAGCGGAAGCAGGGCCCGGGCCAGCTTGCTGTCCAGCTCGCCGGCCACGTCCTGCAGGGCGCCGTGTTCGATGATGCGGCCCCGGGAGAGCAGGGACACCGAGTCGCAGACCCGCTTCACGACGTTCATCTCGTGCGTGATGATCAAGACGGTCAGCTGCAGCCGCCGGGTCAGGTCCTGGATCAGGTCCAGGATTTCCTCAGTGGTGGCAGGGTCCAGGGCCGAGGTGGGCTCGTCGCAGAGCAGCACTTCGGGGTCCGAGGCGAGGGCCCGCGCGATCCCTACGCGCTGGCGCTGGCCGCCGGAGAGCTGGGACGGGTAGGCGTTCTCGAAGCCTTCGAGTCCCACGAGCTTGAGGAGCTCGGCAACCCGGGTCCGGATCTTGTCCTTGGGGGTCTTGACGAGTTCCAGCGGGTGCGCCACGTTGCCGGCCGCGGTCCGGGAGTCCATCAGGTTCGCGTGCTGGAAAACCATGCCGATGCGCCGCCGCGCAGCACGGATCTCCGAATCCCGCACGGAGCTCAGCTCGGTGCCGTCGATGCTGACGGACCCGGCGGTGGGGCGGTCCAGCAGGGTCAGGCAGCGCACCAGCGTCGACTTGCCGGCGCCGGAGTGTCCGATGATGCCGTGGATCGAGCTCTTCGGCACGGAGAGCGTGACGCCGTCGAGCGCTACCACTTCCTTTTTGCCCTGCCGGTAGACCTTGCGAAGGTCGGTAACTGTGATCATTTATCCCTTGGCGGTTGGGGTCTGGGCGCGACATAACACACGCCCTGTTCTGAACTAAATTATGTCAGCGGCACCAAAGGCCATCCACTTGCGCATTTAGTTCGTCACAAAGTGCCATCGGGTGCAGATAATTTCGTCCTGAAGGTCGCTGGGCGCGGGAGGAAACCGGCAGCCGTCCCGCGGCCAAATCCCTGAGGGCGCCACGAGCCGCCGGCAGGGGCAACCGCCGCTGTGATCTCAGTCCCAGTAGCTTGCCGGTCCCGTGCCGGTGGCCCGCGCTCAGGGCTAGAAGTCGCCCCGGCTGGCATCTTCCGGCGGCAGAACCGGCCAGTCGCCCTCAATCACGGCCGCGGGCTTTGTCTTGCGCAGGTAGCTCTGGAAATCCGCGGCCTGGGCCGACGCCCACTCGACCTGGAGCTGGTGCAGGTGGCTGGCCGGCATCCGGAGCTTGGGAAACTTCCCGGCCATGGCATCCAGCATCCGCAGCGTGGCCAGCGCATCGGCCGCGGAGGTGTGCGCATTGTCGAGGCTGACGCCGTACTCCTCGCACAGCGCGGTCAGGGTGCGCTTGCCCTTGCGGTACCGGTCCACCTGCTTGTTCATGATGAACGGGTCCAGCACGGGAAAGCGGCTCAGCTGGGGCACGCCGTAGCGGGCCGACTCGGCGGCGAGCACGGTGAAGTCATAGCTGGCGTTGAAAGCAATGACCGGTACGCCGGTGTCGAACAGCTCCTGCAGCACGGCCGACAGCTCCCGGGTCACCTCGGCCGCAGGCCGGCCGTCACGGCGGGCCTGCTCGGTGGTGACGCCGTGGATGTCGCTCGCCTCGGTGGGGATCTCCACCCCGGGATCGGCCAGCCACTCGTGCTCCTTGATGACCGAGCCGTCGGCGTCCACCACGGTCACCGATGCCGTCACGATCCTCGCAGCGCGGGAATTCCGCCCGGTGGTTTCCAGGTCGAAGGCTGCGCGGGGGAGGGTGTGCCAGGTGCTCATGCTTCAACGCTACCTGTTGCCGCTGACAGTTTTTTGCACCGCCGTGCCGAGACCGGCGGCAGCCGGCACCGGTAACCTTGGTCCATGCGGACGGAGTATGTGGAGGCGGTACTGGAGCTCGCAGCGATGGTTCCGGCGGGCACCGCCGTCGCCTACGGGGACGTCGCCGAACTCCTGGGCGCGGGCGGCCCCCGCCAGGTCGGCTCCGTAATGAGCCACCACGGCAGCGCCGTTCCCTGGTGGCGGATCCTCAAAGCCAACGGAGACGCCCCGCCCGGCCACGAGCGGGAGGCCCTGGCCTTCTACCTCGCCGAAGGGACACCGCTGCTGGGCAGCTACCTGGAATACGAGCGCACCGGCGAGGGCCGCTGGCGGGTCGACCTGATGGCGGCCCGGTGGACGCCGTCCGAGCCGGACTTCGAGCAGATCGACGCCATCGCCGAACGCCTCGAACGGGAGCTGCATAAATTGTCTGTCCCCAATGATGAAATGTCTGTGTGAGTAGCCCCAGCCGGACCGCCCCCAACAAAGCCGCCCCCAACAAGACCGTCCCCAAAAAAGCCGTGCCCGGCCAGACGGGCCTCCGGCTGCTGCCGCCCCGGACGCAGCACAGCGCCGTCCCGGTACTGTCCCCGGACCAGCGGGACGCCGTCGACGTCGCGCACGGCTCCGGACCCGTCCTGGTGCCCGGCGCGCCGGGCACCGGCAAGTCCACGGTCCTGGTCGAGGCCGCCGTCCGCAGGGCCCAGCGCGACGGCCTGGACCCGGAACGGATGCTGATCCTGGCCCCCGGCCGGCTGGCCGCCGATGCGCTGCGCGACCGGTTCACCGCGCGCCTGGACCGCAGCCTGAGCACGACGCCGGCCCGCACCTGGGCGTCGTACGCCTTCGACCTGATCCGGCGTGCCAAGGCGGAGGGCATCCTGCCGCTGCCGCGTGCGCCGAAGCTCCTCTCCGGGCCCGAACAGGACCTGATCATCAAGGAACTCCTCGAAGGCCATGCCCAGCCCGGGCTGGAACTGCCCTGGCCCGAGGACCTGGCCGCCGCCCTGCAGACCCGCGGCTTCCGGCAGGAAGTGCGCCAGCTCTTTGACCGGATCATCGAATCCGGGCGCACCGCGCAGGACCTGGCGGCCCTCGCGCAGCGCTGCGGCCGGCCGGACTGGACCGCCGCGGCCGCCCTCTATGCCGAGTACCGCGACGTCCTTGACCTGCGGATGCCCGAATCCTTTGACCCGGCCGGGATCATCACGGCGGCACGCCAGATTTTCCAGGACGCCCCGGAATTCCTGGCCGCGGAGCGCGACCGGCTCCAGCTGATCCTCGTGGACGATATCCAGGAGGCGAACCCGGCCGTGTTCGAACTGCTCGCGGACATCGCCGCAGGCAAGGACACGCTCGTCACCTCTTCCCCGGACACCGTGGTGCAGGGATTCCGCGGCGCGCGGCCGGACCTGGTGGCCGAGCTGCCCCGGCTGCTCGCGCCGGCCGGCGGCACCGTCCTGGAGCGGCCGCTCTGGACCGCACACCGCCATACCCCGGCCGTCGCGCAGGCCTGGCAGGGCGTCGCCGAACGGATCTCGCTGCGCTCCGGCGGGACGGTGGCGCGCCGGCTGGAACACCCGAAGCCCAGCGGACAGCGCGACGGCGTCGTTGAGGCGCACCTGCTGCCGTCCCCGGTCCACGAACTGCGCTATGTGGCGCAGCGGATCCTGGAAGCCCAGCTGAATGACGGCCGGGAGCTGGGAGACATCGCGGTGATCGTGCGCAACGGCGGCCAGCTCAGCCAGCTGCAGCGCCACCTGGCCGGCCAAGGCATCCCGGTCCGGATCCCGGTGGCCGAGTCCGCGGTCCGGGACGAGGTGGCCGTGCGGCCGCTGCTGGACGCCTACGCGGTGGCGTTGGACCCTGACGTCCTTACCCCGGAAGCCGCCGTCTCGCTGCTCACCTCAAGGATCGGCGGGGCAACGTCGATCGAGCTGCGCCGGCTCCGCCAGTCACTGCGGCGTGAGGAACTCCTGGGCGGCGGCGGCCGCACCAGCGACGCGCTGCTCGTGGAAGCACTCCTGGACCCCGGCGCCCTGGCCACGCTCGGCATCGAGGGGCATTCCGCCCGCCGCGTTGCCCGGATGATCCGCGCCGGCCGGGACGCCGCCGAGGCCACGGGCGGCAACGCCGAGACCGTGCTCTGGGCGCTCTGGCATTCCACCGGACTGGCCGGCCGCTGGACCGAGGCAGCCCTGGCCGGCGGGGCGGCGGGCGCCCGCGCGGACCGCGACCTGGACGCCATGATGGCCCTGTTCCACACCGCCGAGCGGTACGTGGACCAGCTCCCGGGCTCAGGTCCGGAGCAGTTCCTTGAGTACCTGCTCAGCCAGGAACTGCCTATGGACACGCTGGCGGCCCGGGCACAGCTCGAGGACGCGGTGGAACTCATGACCCCGGCCAGCGCCGCGGGACGTGAATGGCCGGTCGTCATTGTGCCCGGCCTCCAGGAAGGCGTGTGGCCCAACACCCGGCTCCGCGGTGAACTGCTCGGCAGCACACTTTTCGCCGACGCCGTCGAACACGGTGTCGAGTACGCCCTGCAGCTCGATCCGCTGAGCCGTCTCCGCGAGATCCGCTATGACGAGCTGCGGAGCTTCTCCACCGCCGTTTCACGGGCCCGCGAAGTGCTGATCTGCACGGCGGTTTCCTCCGAGGACGAACAGCCCTCATCCTTCCTGGACTACGTTTCGCCCCTGCACCCGGACCAGGACCGGCGCGGCTTCACGTCCGTGGAGCGGCCGCTGACCCTGCGCGCGCTCGTCGCGGAACTGCGCCAGTACGCCCAGCTCGACGGCGCCCCCGCCGAGGCGGCCGAGGCCACCGCCGTGCTGGGCGCCCTCGCAGCCGCGCAGCCGGCGGTGCCCGGCGCCCACCCGGACAGCTGGTGGGGGCTGGCTCCGCTGTCGTCGACGGACCCCGTGGTGCCGCCCGGCAGTACCGTCTTCGTTTCGCCCTCCAAGGTCGAGACCGTGCAGAAGTCACCCCTCGACTGGTTCGTCCAGGCAGCCGGCGGAGAGGCCGCAACGGATTTCGCCCGCAGCCTCGGAACCCTGGTCCATGCCATTGCCCAGGACCTCCCGGACGCCTCGGGCGGCGAGTACGTGGCCGAGCTGGTGAAACGCTGGCCCGCGCTCGGGATGAAGGACAACTGGGAGGGCAAGCTCGACTTCCAGCGGGCCGAAACCATGGTCCGCAAGCTCGCCCAGTACGTGCTGGTCATGCGGAGCGAGGGCCGGAGCCTGCTCGGCGTAGAGCAGGACTTCGAGGTGAAGCTTCCCGATCTGGAGCCCGCAGCCGTTGCCGGCGGTGAAGAGTCCTGGCCCGCGCGGCCCGCCGTGCTCCGCGGCCAGGTCGACAGGCTGGAGATCGACGCCGAAGGGCGGCTGGTCATCGTGGACCTCAAGACCGGCAAGCGCCAGCCCGGCAAGGCCGAGCTGGAACGCCATCCCCAGTTGGGCGCCTACCAGGCGGCGGTCCTGGCCGGCGGGTTTACCGGCCCGGACGACGGTCCGCCGCCGCGACCCGGCGGCGCGGTGCTGGCCCAGCTCGGCACCAGCACCAAAAGCCCCGGGGTGCAGAGCCAGCCGGCGCTGGATCCGGAAGCGAACTGGGCTCTGGAGATGGTCGGCGAGGCCGCCCGCGTCATGTCCGGCAGCACGTTTGAAGCCCGCCACGACCCCGCCAAGGGCGGGCACGGCGGCCACGGCTGCAGGCTTCCCGAAGTCTGCCCGCTGTGCGCACGCGGAAAGCAGGTCACCGAATGAGTATCGAGGCGACGACGGCGGCCGGGCCGGAGACCGCCGCGCCGGCGGACACACGGCCGAAGCCCCTGCCTGAACCGCGGTTCAGCCCGGAAGAGCTGTCCGCGATGCTGGGGGAGAAGAACAGCCCCACCGCCGAACAGTCACGGATCATCTCCTCGCCGCTGGCGCCCCGGCTTGTCATCGCCGGGGCCGGCTCCGGCAAGACCGCCACCATGGCGGACCGTGTGGTGTGGCTCGTCGCAAACGGCTGGGTCAGGCCGGAGGAAGTACTCGGCGTGACGTTCACCCGCAAGGCTGCCGGCGAGCTCGCCACCCGGATCCGGGCCAAGCTGGCCGCCTTGGCGCGGATCGCCGCGGCCGATCCGGAGCACAAGGTGTTTCCGGCCGGGCTGCTGAGCACCGACGCGCTGGAACCCAAGGTCTCCACCTACCACTCTTACGCGAGCGGCATCGTCTCGGATTACGGGCTCCGGCTCGGCGTCGAACGGGACGTTGTGCTCCTCGGCGGTGCCCAGTCCTTCCAGCTCGCGAGCGAGGTGGTGGAAGCCTTCGACGGCGACTACCAGCATTTCCGTTCCGCCAAGTCCACCCTGGTCAAGGCGGTCATCCAGCTTGCCGGGGAATGCGCGGAGCACCTGCAGGACCCCGCGCAAGTCCGGGGCTGGCTGCTGGACCGGGTGGCCGAGTTCGAGGCGCTGCCGTATGTCGCCACGGCCAAGAAGAATCCCAGCCAGGCCGCGGGGGACCTCAGCGCTTTGCTCCGGACCCGCGCCAGCGTTGCGGACATGGTGGGCCGCTATGCGGAGGCCAAACGGGCCCGCGGCGCACTGGACTTCGGTGACCTTGTGGCCCTCGCGGCCCGGGTGGCCAACGAGATCCCGGTGGCCGCGCAAACGGAACGCCAGCGCTACAAGGTGGTGCTGCTGGACGAATTCCAGGACACCTCCCACGCCCAGCTTGTCCTCTTCTCCCGCCTGTTCGGTGACGGGCACGCCGTCACCGCGGTGGGAGACCCGAACCAGTCCATCTACGGCTTCCGCGGCGCGTCCGCGGGCCAGCTCTTCCACTTCGTCCGCGAATTCCCCGTCCGGGTTGACGACGGCGGAAGTGCGCATGATTCCGGCGACGCCGGCGGCGGCCCGCCACGGTTCGCCGTCGCGCCGACGTCGTACCTCACCACCGCGTGGCGCAACGGCCGGAACATTCTCGAGGCCGCCAACGTCATTTCGGCCCCGCTCAGCAAGGCTGCGGCCCATGCCAGCGCGGCCGGTGCCCGGGACAGCGCCGACACCGTGGAGGTCCCGCCGCTGCAGCCCAGCCCCGCCGCGGTCCAGGGCCGCGTGTTGATGGGCCGCTTCGGCACGGACGAGGACGAAGCGGCGGCCATCGCCGCCGACGTGCTGAAATTCCGGCGGACCGACTTCGACGCCGGCAAGGCGGAGGAGCCCGAGCCGCCGGCGATGGCCGTACTGTGCCGCCGCCGGGCCCAGATGGAGTGCATCCGCCGCGAATTCGAGCTGCGCGGCATCCCCTACGAAATCGTGGGCCTCGGCGGGCTGCTGGACACCCCCGAAATCGTCGACCTCGTGGCGACCCTGCGGGTGCTGGCCGATCCGGGCCGCTCCGACTCGCTGATGCGGCTGCTGGCCGGCGCGCGCTGGCGGATCGGGCCTGCGGACCTGATGGCGTTCCGCGACTGGTCGAGCTTCCTGGCGCGGCGCCGCGGACGCCCCGGCAGCGACACCGACAGCGACACCGACACCGATACCGACGGCGACAGCGCCGAAACCGTCATCGAGGGCGACCTCACCGACGCCGCGAGCCTGATCGAGGCGCTGGACTGGCTGCCCCGTCCCGACTGGACGTCCGCCCACGGCCGCCGGCTGAGCCCGGACGCGCTGGAGCGGCTGCAGCGGCTCTCCGCCGAGCTCCGTCAACTGCGCAGCTTCATGGGCGATGACCTCAGCACCCTGCTGGGCGAAGTGGAACGTGCCATGCTCCTGGACATCGAAGTTGCGGCCCGGCCCGGCATCAGCATCCATCAGGCGCGGCGCAACCTGGACGCCTTCCAGGATGCTGCCGCCGGGTTCCTGCACACCTCGCAGCGGGTCGACGTGCTCGCCTTCCTGGCCTGGCTGGAAGCGGCCGCCGCCGAGGAGAACGGCCTCGACGCCGCCGCGCCGGACGTCAACCACGAGGCCGTCCAGCTGCTGACTGTCCACGCCTCCAAGGGGCTGGAATGGGACGTCGTGTTCGTTCCCGGCCTCAACGCCGGGGCGTTCCCGTCCAGCCGGGATTCGCGCTGGAGCAGCGGGTCCGCCGCGCTGCCGTGGCCGCTCCGCGGGGACCGCGCCGACCTGCCGCAGTGGGACCTGGATCAGCCGGACCAGAAAGGCTGGCTCGACGCCGAGAAGGAGTTCAAGTCCGCGGTCCAGGCCCACGGCGAAGCCGAGGAACGGCGCCTGGCCTATGTTGCCTACACCCGCGCCAAGCATGTGCTTTGGGTCTCAAGCGCAGCCTGGGTGGGCTCCCGGGCGGGCCTGGCCGAGATGTCCCCGTTCCTGGCCGAACTCGAAGGGCTCAGTGGGGCCGGCGCGGCCGAGATCCATCCGCATTCCGTCGCCGAGGAGGCCCTGCCGGAGGAAAGCCCGCTGACCTCCGAGCTGGAGCTGGCCCTGTGGCCCTACGATCCCCTGGAAGGACCAGTCCACCCGCACACCGGAGCCCGGTTGCGGCTCGTACCGGGCCGCCGGGCCGCCATGGAGGCTGCCGCGGCGCGGGTCCTGGAGCAATTGGAACAGCCCGGCGCCGGCTCGCTGCCGGCTCCCGCCGGGCCGGGAACTCCGCCCGCAGCTTCGGCGGCCGGGGCGCGCAGACTGCGCGGGCCGGCGGCCGGGTGGGCGCAGGAAGCGGCCACCCTGTTGGACCGGCGTTCCCGGCGGTCAGCCGTCCAGGAGGTGCACCTGCCGGGCCATATTTCCGCCTCCACCCTGGTGGACCTGGACGAGGATGCGGCCTCCGTGGTGGCCCGGCTGCGGCGGCCCGTCCCGCGCGAACCCGGGATGTCGGCCCGCAAGGGAACGGCCTTCCACGCCTGGGTCGAAGAATACTTCGGCACCTCCGGGATGCTGGACCTCGGCGAGGCCGCCGGCTCGGACGACCACATTGACGAGGCCTACGGCCTGGACGCCATGGTGGAGACCTTCCGCCAGTCGGAGTGGGCCCACCGGGCGCCCGCACACGTCGAGGTGCCGGTCGAAACCCGGATCGGCGACGTCGTGGTCCGCGGGCGCATCGACGCAGTCTTCCGCGACGCCGACGGCGGCTGGGACCTCGTCGACTGGAAGACCGGACGCCGGCCCTCGGCCGGCCAGCTCAAGACCAAGTCCGTGCAGCTCGCCGTCTACCGCCTGGCGTGGTCCCGGCTCAAGGGCGTCCCGCTTGAGGACGTCCGGGCAGCGTTCTACTACGTGGCAGACAACCAGGTGGTCCGCCCGCACGATCTCGGCTCCGCGGAACGGCTGGAGGAAATCGTCGCGGCGGCCCTCGGAAGGAAATCAGGCTAGCTGGCCTTAGCGACGCTCGCTCGCCGGTACCACGGTGAGCGCCGTGGTGGAGGTGTCGTCCGCAGCGGACGGCTTTGGCGGGGCCGGAACGTCGGCAACGGGTTTCCCGTCCTCCGGATCGCCGTCGGCGGCTGCCGGGCTGTCGACGGGCGTGCTGTCCTCCGGATCGCCGTCAGCGGCGGTGGCACCGGCGTCGCGAGTGCTGTCTTCCGGATCGCCGTCAGTGGCCGCCTGCGTCCCGGCGTCGTCCTGCGCCGCGCCCGGAAGCTCATCGCGGGGGATCGGCGTGACGTGGACAGCGGTCGCCATATCGCTGACGTGCTGCGGATCCTGTCCGGGCGTTGAGCCGGGGGCATCCGGGCTGATCGGCTGCACGGTCACGGCCGGCTGCGGCAGCGGCTCGACGCTGATCGGCTGGCCGCCATGTTCCGCGACGTCCTCGGCCAGCACCGCGAGCATCGACTCGGCCTCGCGGATCATGTCCTGGTCGGCCGCCGCAAGGCCCTTGACCAGGTATTGCGCCAAGGCGAACTCGGCGGACAACGCGGCGCGGCGCAGCAGATGGGCGTCGGGGGCGTCCCGGCGGCTGGACGTGTAGTGCGCAAGGACGGCGTCCACAAAGTCCTGGTCGTTGGACGCGACCAGCCACGCCATGTCGTCGGCCGGGTCGCCGATCCGCAGGTCGGTCCAGCCGGTCACGGCGGTGACCCGGTCGCCGTCGACCAGGAGGTTGTCCTCGTGCAGGTCGCCGTGCACCACGCTGGGGTTGAAACGCCAGAGCGACACGTCCTCCAGCGCGTGCTCCCAGCGGCGCAGCAGCAGGGGCGGGATCATTCCCGTGGTGGCGGCCTGATCCAGCTCGTTGAGCCGCCGCTGGCGGAACTCGTTCGGCGTGTAACTGGGCAGGTCGGCGTTGCTGACCAGAGAGTGCGGGAGGTCGTGGATGGCCGCGAGAGCGGCGCCGAGTTCCCGGGTCAGCGCGGCGGAGCCGGTGCTGAGCTCCTCCACCGAGCGCGTGGTGCCGGATAGGTGGGAGTAGACGAAGGTGCTGAGCGTGCCTTGCCGGACGGTGCCGGCCACGGTCGGCATCAGGAAGGGGAGCTCGGCGCGGATGCCGGGAGTGAACGCGCGCAGCACCAGGAACTCTGTTTCGAGCCGCGCACTGGCCTCGGCATGGCGTGGCGAGCGGACACGCCAGCGTTTGCCTTCGGAGTCCAGGAGAAGAGCGGAATCGAAGTCTGCCGGATCGTCGGGCGCGGAGCTCACGGCGGTCGGGGTCAGGCCGGGGACAGCCGCAGTCGCTACAGCTGCCAGTTCGATTGGTTTTCTTCTCACGCTTCCACGGTAGATTGAGCCGGCCCTAAGACGGCGCTGCATCACGGCGAGTCTGAAAGATCGGCCCGAAATAGCGCCTAACGGCGGCTGCTTGGGCAACCGCTCCCGCAATCGGCCGGGAGGCGGGCCCCGGAGGGCCGGCGAAAATGTCAATTGTCGGCGGGGGTCGGTACGGTGGGTACATGAGTCTTGCGGAGTCACCGGAGTCCGGTAATGCAGAAATCGATGGGCAAATTACCGGGCAAATTACCGGACAGGTTGATCCTGGATCGGTGCCCGCTGCCGGGGCCGCACCGGCGGGGGGAGCTGCGGTGGCCCGGGCCGCGGGCGACAGCCCCCCGGCCAACCAGCTGCGGGACACCGTTCTTCCGGTCCGGCCCGCGATGATTGACCGCGGCTCCGCGGCCAGGCTGAAGCCGGGCATGCTGGAGGAGCTGCTGCGTTCCGGTGGCGTGCAGGCGATGGTCCTGTCCCGGCGCCAGGCGCTGGTCAGCGGCGAGGGGCTCGTCTTCCTGGACGCGGCCGGCCTCGCCGGGCGGCTCAAGGGAACCGCGTACGCCCCGGAACAGGTGATTTACCTCGGCACCGCACTGCCCGGAGCGCGTGCGGCCGAGGGAACGCAGTACGTGCTGTTCGTCCTTCCGGAACAGTTCGAGGTCCGTGCCGAGCCGTTCGAGCCGCACGTCGAGGGCATCCCGGCGGGTGCGCAGTGGGCCGGCTTCCGCGAGGTGGCCGCCCAGCTGGACCCCACCGATACCGCCCTGTTCATTGAGGCCAGCGCCATTGCCAACTGGCACGCCACCCATACGCACTGCCCGCGGTGCGGCGCCGCCACGGTCCCGGAGGCCGGCGGCTGGGTCCGGCGCTGCCCCTCGGACAATTCCGAGCATTACCCGCGCACCGATCCGGCCATCATCGTCACGGTCGTCGGTCCGGACGACCGGCTGCTGCTGGGCGGCGGCGGCCCGCTCGACTCCCGGAACTACTCGACCCTGGCCGGGTTCGTCGAGCCCGGTGAGTCCCTCGAGCAGGCAGTGGTCCGGGAAATTGGCGAAGAGGTGGGGGTGCGGGTCACCGCATCGCAGTACCTCGGTTCCCAGTCCTGGCCCTTTCCGGCTTCGCTCATGCTCGGCTTCACCGCGACGACGGCGGACACGGAGGCCACGCCCGACGGCGTCGAGGTCACCCGGGCGCGCTGGTTCAGCCGCGCCGAGCTGCAGGAAGCGGTGCTGAGCGGCGAAATCATCATTTCCAGCCGGCTCTCGATCGCGCGGGCCCTGATTGAACACTGGTACGGGGGCGTCATCCAGGATCGCCCGGACAGTGCCTGACGTCCTCGTGACACCGTCCGGAGGCACCCCCGTGCGGCGGGTTCCACACGCCGCGGCATCCACCGCACACACTCCAACGACTGAGCAGCAGAAGTGAACACAGATATCTTCCAGTCCAGCGCCTTTCCGGCCGGACAGTCCCACGACGGCTCACCCGCCGCTGAAGCTCCGGTGCCGGACGGCCGTTCCCTCGAGGAGCGGATCCTTGGCGGCCTCGACGCCGAACAGCGCGAGGTGGCCAGCACCCTGAACGGGCCCATGTGCGTGCTCGCAGGCGCCGGCACCGGCAAGACCCGCGCCATTACGCACCGCATCGCCTACGGTGTGCACTCCGGCGTGTACAGCCCGCAGCGGCTGCTGGCCGTCACCTTCACCTCGCGGGCCGCCGCCGAAATGCGCAGCCGGCTCCGCGACCTCGGCGTCGGCAGCGTGCAGGCCCGCACCTTCCATGCCGCGGCGCTGCGCCAGCTCCAGTTTTTCTGGCCCCAGGCCGTCGGCGGCGCGCTGCCCAACCTGCTGGACCACAAGGCCCAGATGATCGCGGAGGCTGCCCGCCGGCTGCGGCTCAGCACCGACCGGGCCTCCATCCGCGATCTCGCCTCCGAAATCGAGTGGGCCAAGGTGTCCATGCTCACCCCGGCCAACTACCTGGAAAAGGCCCAGGGCCGTGGCACCCCCGGCGGTTTCGACCTGACCGCCGTCGCCCGCGTGTTCCAGTCCTATGAGGACGTCAAGACGGACCGGAACGTGATCGACTTCGAGGACGTGCTGCTGATCACCGTGGGGATCCTGCAGGAGGACCCCAAGGTCGCCGCCACCGTCCGCGAACAGTACCGGCACTTCGTGGTGGACGAATACCAGGACGTTTCGCCGCTGCAGCAGCGGCTCCTCGAGCTGTGGCTCGGCGGCCGTGACGACCTCTGCGTCGTCGGCGACGCCAGCCAGACCATCTACTCCTTCACGGGCGCCTCGCCGAAGCACCTGCTCGGCTTCAAGGCGCAGTACCCCAACGCCACGGTGGTCAAGCTGATCCGGGACTACCGTTCCACGCCGCAGGTGGTGAAGCTGGCCAACGACCTGCTCGCCGGCCGGCGCAGCGGCGGTCCCGTGGCGGACGCGGCCTGGGCCACGCCGCTGCAACTCGTGGCCCAGCGGCCGGCCGGCCCCGTGCCGCAGTTCACCGAATGTTCCGACGACGAGGCCGAGGCTGCCACCGTCGCCGTGAAGATCCGCGAACTGCTCGACGCCGGGACGCCCGCGAGCCAGATCGCGGTGTTGTTCCGCACCAACGGCCAGTCGGAGGCCTACGAACAGGCACTCGCCTCGGCCGGCATCGGCTACCAGCTCCGCGGCGGCGAACGGTTCTTCGCCCGCAAGGAAGTCCGCGACGCGATCCTGCAGCTGCGGGCCGCCACCCGCGCCGTCGCCGAGACCGCGACGCCGGAGCCCCTGGGTCAGTTGGTCCGCGACATCGTGTCCTCCCTGGGCTACACGGACGCGGCCCCGCACAGCGGCGGCGCCCTCCGGGAACGGTGGGAGTCGCTGGCAGCACTCGTGGCACTCGCCGACGAACTGGTGGTCAGCAGGGGAGCGCAGTTCAGCCTTGCCGACTTCGTGAATGAACTGCAGGAGCGCTCGCTGGCGCAACACGCTCCCACCGTCCAGGGCGTGACCCTGGCCTCGCTGCACGCCGCGAAGGGGCTGGAGTGGGAAGCCGTGTTCCTGGTCGGATTGAGCGAAGGCCTGATGCCGATCTCCTTCGCGGACACTCCCGAAGCCGTGGACGAGGAGCGCCGGCTGCTCTACGTCGGCATCACCCGCGCCAAGGAGCACCTGCACCTGTCCTGGTCCACGGCCAGGACACCGGGCGGCCGCGCCAACCGGAAACCTTCGCGGTTCCTGGACGGGCTGCGGCCCGACTCGGTCGCGAGCTCCTCCGTCCGCGGCAAGGGGGCCGCGCCGCGGCGCAAGGCGGCGGTGCCGGCGTCGTGCCGGGTCTGCGGGAGCATGCTCTCTTCCGGTGCCGAACGCAAGGTGGGCCGGTGCAGCCAGTGCCCGCCGAGCTACGAGGAACAGACTTTCGACGCGCTGCGGCAGTGGCGGAAGGAGACCGCGCTGGAGGCAGACGTCCCCGCCTTCGTGGTCTTCACCGACGCGACCCTGACCGCGATCGCCGAGGCGCGGCCGGAGTCCCTCGAACAGCTCGCCACGCTGCCGGGGGTCGGCGCGTCGAAGCTGGAAAAGTACGGCGAAGCCGTTCTGGCCGTCCTGGTCGAAAGCTCCAGCCTCTGATGGCCGGCGCCGCCAACACCAGCGTCACCCCGGTGACCACCGCCGACGGCGCTCCCGTGGAGGTGCGCCGCTCGGCCCGGCGGCGCCGCACGGTGGCCGCATTCTGGGAGAACGGCACCGCGGTGGTCGCCATCCCGGCGCATTTCAGCGGCGCCCAGGAGCGCGAATGGGTGCACCGGATGCTGGAGAAGCTCCGCCTGCAGGGCAGCCGCGGCCCCAAGGCCGCCGGCAAGCGCCGGGCGGGCAGCGACGCGGAGCTGGCGGCCCATGCGGCCGACCTTTCCGCCAAATACCTCGGCGGCCGGGCGGTCCCGACGTCGGTCCGCTGGGTGACCAACCAGAACTCACGCTGGGGTTCGGCCACGCCATCGGAGGGAACCATCAGGCTCTCCCACAAGCTGCAGCCGATGCCGCAGTGGGTCATTGACTATGTCCTGCTGCACGAGCTGGCGCACCTCCTGGTGGCCGCCCACAACGCCGCGTTCTGGCGGCTGCTGGCCGCCTACCCGGAAACCGAACGCGCCAAGGCGTTCCTGGAGGGCGTGTCCTTTGCCACCGCCCGCGGCCTGCCGGCCGACCGGGACGACGTCGACAGCGCCGATGTCGAAGACGCCGGGACCGCCGTCCGCTGACGACCCCGGGCACGGGAAAGCCCCGGCCGGAACCGAGGTTCCGGCCGGGGCTTTCCGGTGCCGCACGCCGAAATAGCCAGTCAGGCCTTGGGGCTGCCGGTGTCGTCCCCGGCTCCGGGCTCACCGCTGGAATCGTCCCCGGTTTCGCCGGTATGGTCTTCGCCCTGCTCCGCCCCTGGTTCAGCCGTGTCGAACCCGCCGCTCAGCAGCTTCTGCAGCGCGTCGTCAACCTCGGTGTCACTGGCCTCGGCCAGCTTGCGGCGTTCGCTGAAGCCCTTCGGATCGTCCAGGTCTCCGGCCGTGGGCAACAGGTCGGGGTGCTGCCAGATGGCGTCCCGGCCTTCCACGCCGCGTTCTTCCTTCAGCTGGGCCCACAGCGTGGCGGCCTCGCGCAGCCGGCGGGGCCGCAGCTCAAGACCGACCAGCGAGGAGAACGCGTGCTCCGCGGGGCCGCCGGTCGCGCGTCGGCGCCGGACGGTTTCGCGCAGCGCCGCGGCCGAGAGCAGCAGCTTCTCCGTTGCGGCGGCCGTGAGTTCATCCACCCAGCCCTCCACCAGGGCCAGTGCCGTCTCAAGCTTCTCGAGGGCCTGGTCCTGGGCGGGCGTGCGCTGCGGCATGAAGACACCCTGCGAGAGTGCTTCCTGGATGCCCTCCGGGTTGCTGGGGTCCAGCTCGCGGGCGAGTTCCTCGATCTTGGAGGTGTCGATGTGGATGCCGCGGGCGTAGGCCTCGATCGCGCCGAGCAGGTGCCCGCGCAGCCACGGGACCTGCACAAAGAGCCGGGCGTGGGCGGCTTCGCGGACCGCGAGGAAGAGGCGGATGTCGTTTTCCGGCAGGCCGAGGCCCTCGCCGAACTTCGCCACATTGGCCGGCAGCAGCGCCATTTCCAGGTCGGCCAGCGGGACACCGATGTCCGTGGAGCTGACCACCTCGGCGGAGAGCGCGCCGATCGCCTGGCCCAGCTGCATGCCGAAAATGGCCCCGCCCATATTTTGCAGCATCGAGGAGGCGCCGCCCATCATGGACTTCATTTCCTCGGGCATCTGCTCGGTCATGGCGGAGGAGAGCGCGTTGGCGATGCTGTTCGCGACGGGCTCCGTCAGCCGCTTCCACGTCCCCAGGGTTTCCTCGACCCATTCGGCGCGGGACCAGGCCCGGCCGATCAGTCCGGTGGCGGGAAGCTCGGTGACCTGGTCCAGCCAGAGCTCGGCGAGCCGGAGGGCCTCGTCGACTTCGCGGGACTGCGCGGCGGTCACTGACGGGTCGGAGCCGCTGGCGGCCACCCGGCGGGCGTTTTCGTGCGCCAGCTGCCAGTTCACCGGACCGTCGGAGGACGCGCTCATCATGGCCTGGACCTGCGAAAACATCTGGGCCAGCAGGTTGGGGTCGTCGGGCAGCCCGGCGGCCTTGGCGAGCTCTGCCGGATCGATGTCCCCCATGCCCTTGCCGCCCATCAGGTTCTGCAGCATTTCTGCCAGCGGATCCTTGGGTTCGTCGTCCCCGTTGGACGGATTGAGTGGGTTAGAGGTCATGATCCCGCCGATCGTCGGTGTGACTGGTGCTCATCTTCACGCTACCCCTCCGTGTGAGCGGCTGTCTCCCGAAACCCGGCCACGTTCGCTGTCGGCAAAGAGCCCCTGCGGTGCCCGAGCGCGTAGTGTTAGAGACTGGAATATTTGAAGGCTGCGGAGCCGGTTTCGGCCGCAGCCGCAGCGCCCTGATCCGGGCCCCGCAAGGGCCAAGGCGCCGGCATGGAGAGGTCCTTCATTGACGTTTAACCAGGGCGGGCAGCTGCCGGCCGAACCCGCGCCCCGCGACGGCGGCAGCGGTACCCGCAGCGCCGGCGGCAAGCCCAGCCTGTGGTCCCGTTTCGCCGCCGGACGCGGCGCCGCAGGCAGCGGAGGCAGTGCCCCGGGACGGAGGACCCGCGGTGCCAACGGCGGGGGAGAGGACAACCGCTCCTCCACCATGCTCGTCTCCGGCCTGTTGGCGATGGCCCTCGGCCTCGCCGCCATGAGCCTGCCCGTTCCCTATGTGATCGAATCGCCCGGCCCTACGTTCAATACGCTCGGCACGGACAACGGCAAGCCGGTCATCACCGTGGCGGGACACGAGACCTTCCCGGCCAAGGGCAACCTGGACCTCACCACCGTCTACGTCGACGGCGGCCCCAACGGGCCGGTCACGGTCTTCGAAGCCCTGAGCGCGTGGCTGAACGCCGCAAAGGCGGTCTATCCGGAGGAACTGATCTTCCCCAAGGGCGTCACCAAGGAACAGTCGCAGCAGGAAAGCGCGGTCGCCATGACGACCTCGCAGGAGAATGCCGTCGCCGCGGCGCTCAAGGAACTCAGTATCCCGTTCGAGCAGAAGCTGCAGGTTGCCGGGATTCCGGACGACTCGGCGTCGAAGGGCAAGATCCAGGAAGGCGACGTGCTGGTCTCGATCGACGGCAAGCCGATCACCGCGCTGAGCGTTGTCCAGGCGCAGCTCGCGGCGGGGAACGGCAAGCCGGTCACGGTCGTCGTCGAGCGCAATGGCAGCCAACTGCCGCTGACGGTCACCCCGAGCAAGTCCCAGACCGGCCGCTACCTCCTCGGCGTCGTGCTGCAGTACAAGTTCAAGTTCCCGTTCAACGTCAAGATCTCGCTGGACAAGGTCGGAGGCCCCAGCGCCGGCATGATGTTCGCCCTCGGCATCGTCGACACTGTGACCCCCGGTGACCTGACCGGCGGCAGGCATATTGCAGGCACCGGCACCATCACGCCCGACGGCGCCGTGGGGGCCATCGGCGGGATCAGCCAGAAGATGGTCGGGGCCAGGTCCGGCGGCGCCACGATGTTCCTGGCCCCGGCGGCCAACTGCGACGACGTCGTGGGCCACATCCCGGCAGGCCTCCAGGTCGTCAAGGTGGAGAACCTGGCCGACGCGCGCCGCGCCGTCGAGCTCGCCGCTGCCGGCGGCGACACATCGGGGCTTCCGGTCTGCACCAGCAACTAGACTGACCCCGGAACTAAGCTCAGGCGCCACTCGTGGCACTAATGACGGCCGCTGCCGCCCTGCCGGGCCGGCGCCGGCAGTCGCTAGACTGCAGCAACACGATGCACTTAGACAACTAAAAAACCAGCAGCACTGACGACCAGCTATGAGGTACCGAGTTTGTCCCGTCCCAGCACCGTCCCACCCGGAAGGCCACAGCAACGGCGAGGCGCACTGACGCCGACACTGATTGTTGTCGCCCTGATCGTCGTGGGCTTCATTTTCTTCGCCAATGTCTGGACGGACGTCCTCTGGTACCAGCAGTTGGGCTTTTTTGAAGTCTTCCTGACCGAGAACATCGCACGGATCGCCATCTTCCTGGCCGGCTTCGCCGTGATGTTCGCCGCCGTGTTCTTCGCGATCCGGATCGCCTATATCGCCCGGCCTGTCTACGCACCCGACTCGGACGTCCGCGACAACCTCAACCGCTACCAGGCCCAGCTTGAACCGATCCGCCGCGTGGTCATGATCGGCCTGCCGGTGCTGTTCGGCCTCTTCGCCGGCAGCGCGGCCGCCAGCCAGTGGCAAAAGGTGATGCTCTTCCTCAACCAGGAGCCCTTCGGCCAGAACGATCCGCAGTTCAACCTGGACATCAGTTTCTACCTCATGACCCTGCCTTTCCTGGGCTTCGTTACCGGTTTCCTGATCAGCGTCGCCGTCGTGGCCGGGGTCGCCGGCATCCTCACGCACTACCTTTACGGCAGCATCCGCCTGATGGAGCGCGGCGTCTTCACCAGCCGCGCCGCCCAGATCCACCTCGCGGTCGCGGGCGCGGCGTTCCTGCTGCTGCTTGGCGTCAACTTCTGGCTTGACCGCTACTCCGCCGTGCTGAACAACGGCGGCCGCTGGGCCGGCGCGCTCTACACCGACGTGAACGCGGTCATCCCCACCAAGGCCATCCTCGCCGTCGCCGCCGCACTCGTGGCCGTCCTCTTCATCGTCGCTGCAGTGATCGGCAAGTGGCGCTTGCCGGTGATCGGCACCGCCATGCTTGTGATCACGTCGATCCTGGCCGGCGGCGTTTACCCCTGGGTGATCCAGCAGTTCCAGGTCCGCCCCTCGGAGCAGACCCTGGAGAACGAGTACATCAAGCGCAACATCACCATGACCCGCGCCGCCTATGGCCTGGATAAGATCCAGGAGAAGCGCTACGAGGCCACCACCAAGGCCACCACCGGCGCCCTGGCCCCGGACGCCCAGACCACCGCCAACATCCGCCTGCTGGACCCGAACCTGATCTCGGACGCGTTCTCCCAACTGGAGCAGTACCGGCCGTACTACCAGTTCCCGAGCACCCTGAACGTGGACCGCTACGAGGTGAACGGCAAGATCCAGGACACCGTCATCGCGGTGCGCGAGCTGAACCCGGGCGGCCTGGCCACCAACCAGCAGTCCTGGCTCAACAAGCACGTGGTCTACACCCACGGGTACGGCGTGGTCGCGGCCAAGGGCAACAAGTTCACCGCGGACGGCAAGCCCGAGTTCCTGCAATCGGGTATCCCCTCCACAGGCGTGCTGGGGACCGACACCAGCTACCAGCCGCGGATCTACTTCGGCGAGAACTCGCCGGACTACTCGATCGTCGGCGCTCCGGCCGGTGCCGCGCACCGCGAGCAGGACCGCCCGGCGGCCAAAGAAGGCGACGCCGGAACGCAGTACACCTTCACCGGCAACGGCGGTCCGAACGTGGGCAGCTTCTTCAACAAGATCCTCTACTCGATCAAGTTCCAGTCCTCGGACCTGCTGCTGTCCGACGGCGTCAACGCCGAGTCACAGATCCTTTACGACCGGAGCCCGAAGGACCGGGTGGAGAAGGTCGCGCCCTACCTGACGGTCGACGGAAACGCCTATCCCGCCGTCGTCGACGGCAGGGTGAAGTGGATTGTGGACGGCTACACCACGAGCCCGTACTTCCCGTACTCGCAGCAGGAGCAGCTCTCGGACGCCACGCGGGACTCGCAGACCTCGGCCGGCCGCACCGCCGCGCTGCCGAGCAACTCCGTCAACTACATCCGAAACTCGGTGAAGGCCACCGTGGACGCCTACGACGGTTCCGTCACGCTCTACGCCTGGGACGACCAGGATCCGGTCCTGAAGGCCTGGCAGAAGGTGTTCCCGACCTCCCTAAAGCCGTACTCGGAGATGTCCGGCGCCCTGATGAGCCATGTCCGCTACCCGGAGGACCTGTTCAAGGTCCAGCGCGAACTCTTGGGCCGGTACCACGTAACGAACCCGGACAGCTTCTTCACCAACAATGATGCCTGGAGCGTCCCGAACGACCCGACCGTCAAGGAAGAAGGGGTCAAACAGCCGCCGTTCTACATGTCGCTGCAGATGCCCGACCAGGACAAGCCTGCCTTCCAGCTGACGTCGTCATTCATCCCGCAGGTAGTCAATGGCAATGCGCGCAACGTGCTTTACGGCTTCCTGGCCGCGGACTCGGATGCCGGCAACCAGAAGGGCGTAAAGGCGGCGAGCTACGGGCAGTTGCGGCTGCTGCAGATTCCGCCGGAAGCCAACGTCCCCGGGCCCGGCCAGGCGCAGAACAAGTTCAACTCCGATCCCACCGTGTCGCAGGCCCTGAATCTGCTGCGACAGGGCGCATCGGCGGTGCTCAACGGCAACCTGCTGACGCTGCCGGTGGGCGGGGGCCTGCTCTACGTGCAGCCGGTGTACCTGAAGTCGACCGGCGAGACCTCCTACCCGACGCTGCAACGGGTCCTGGTCGCATTCGGTGACAAGATCGGCTTCGCGCCGACCCTTGACGAGGCACTGAACCAGCTGTTCGGCGGCCGCTCCGGCGCCACCGCCGGCGACGCCGCCAACAACGGCCAAACCCCGGCCACCCCGGCCCCGGGAGCAACGCCCCCGGCCACCGGCGGCACGACGGACGCCAAGGCGGAACTGAAAGCGGCCCTCGAAGAGGCCAACGGCGCGATCCAGGCCGGCCAGGCGGCCCTGGCCAAGGGTGACTTCGCGGCCTACGGCGAGCAGCAGAAGAAGCTCTCCGCGGCCCTGCAGCGGGCGATCGACGCAGAGGCCAGGATCACCACGACGACGCCGTCGCCGTCACCGTCGGCCACTCCGTCGCCGAGCGGCAGCGCGTCGCCGTCGTCCACGCCCTCGCCGTCGCCCTCGCCGAGTAAGTAGGCGCCGACGGCCCGGCAGGCGTTTGTAGGAAGGCCGAAGGCCGGATTCCCCGTTCCGTTCGAGCGGGGGATCCGGCCTTTCGCCTTGGCTTGAACGGGCGAACCGGCAGCTTGCGGGTCCCGTGCGGACCTCCGGGCAGGGGCCGAGTGACGGATGGGACGCACATCACGCCGCCCCGATTTGGCCTGCCGTTCACCGGCAGGTAAAGTTGATCATGCGACGCGGGGTGGAGCAGTTCGGTAGCTCGCTGGGCTCATAACCCAGAGGTCACAGGTTCAAATCCTGTCCCCGCAACTGAGAAGAAGTCCGGAACACTGGAAAGTGTTCCGGACTTCTTGCTTTAAGTCCTCAGACTGCCTCTTTCCTCTGCACAGCGCCTCGTGATCCATGAGGCGACCGGTCCGGGCCCGTGGTCGGGGCGGCGGCCAAAGTAGGGTAGTGTTGATCAAGCGACGCGGGGTGGAGCAGTTCGGTAGCTCGCTGGGCTCATAACCCAGAGGTCGCAGGTTCAAATCCTGCCCCCGCAACCAATGGCAGTAATAGCAAAGGCCCGGATCCCAGGATCCGGGCCTTTGCTGTTTCCTAGGCGTCCTTGAGCCGCTGGTAGGTGTCCAGGGCCCGAGCCCGCGACTCGGGCAGACCCACGATCGGGCCCGGGTAGCCGGCCGCGCCGCCGTCGGCCTTCCACGGTTCATGTACCGCCTTGTCGTCGAGGCCGGCAAGCTCCGGAATAAAGGCCCGCAGGTAGCGCCCGGCAGCGTCGAACTTCTTGCTCTGGGTAACCGGGTTGAAGATGCGGAAGTAGGGGGAGGCGTCGGCTCCGGAACCGGCCACCCACTGCCAGTTTGCCGGGTTGCTCGCGGCGTCGGCGTCCACCAGGGTGTCCCAGAACCACGCCTCCCCGAGCCGCCAGTCGGCCAGCAGGTTCTTGACCAGGAACGAGGCCGCTGCCATCCGGACGCGGTTGTGCATCCAGCCGGTCTGCCACAGCTGGCGCATGCCGGCGTCCACCAGTGGGTAGCCCGTGCGGCCCTGCTGCCACGCCTGCAGTTCGGCGTCCGACGGCGTCTGCCAGGCGAAGCGGTCAAACTCGGGGCGGTAGTTGCGGGTGGCCAGCTGCGGGTTCTCGTAGAGCAGTTGCCAGCAGAATTCCCGCCAGCCGAGTTCGGAGCGGAAGATCCCGACGTCGGCCGGTGCGCCGCGCGGGTAGCGTTCCCGCAGCGCATGCCAGACCCGGAACGGGCTGATCTCGCCGAAACGCAGGTGCGGGGAGAGCCTGCTGGTGCCCTCGACGCCGGGGACGTCCCTGCCGGTGCCGTACTCGACCGCGGGGCCGCCGAGGAAGTCTTCCAGCCTGCTCTGCGCGCCCGCCTCGCCCGGCGTCCATTCCGCGGCGAGCCCGGCGCTCCAGTCCGGGCTGTGGGGGAGCAGGTGCCAGCTTTCCAGAGCGTCGCTCCCCGGCAGTTCACCGGCCTCGGTCTTCGCCGGCTCGGGGAGCCGCTGCGGCGCGTCCAGCGGCAGTCGGGGCTCCGGTGCGTCGAGGCAGGCCTTCCAGAACGGGGTGAAGACCTTGTACGGGCCGCCGGATCCGGTCCGCACCGTCCACGGCTCGAACATCAGGCTGGCCTGGAAGCTCGTGGCGGTGATCTCCCGCCCCGCCGCCCAGTCCTTGAGGCCGGCATCGATGGTGCGTTCCGGGCCGCCGTAGCGGCGGTTCCAGAGCAGCCGGGCGGCGCCGGTTTCCTCGGCCAGCCCCCGGATGACCTCCTCCGCCGGGCCGCGGCGGAGGAGCAGGCGCGACCCTGCCGCCTCAAGGTCGGCGGCGAGCGACTCGAGCGAGTGGTGCAGCCACCACTTCGCGGCGCCGCCGAGGGGCCGCACGCCCGGCGAAGCTTCGTCGAGCACGTAGACAACGGTCAGCGGGTCACCGGACGCCGCAGCTTCCGCAAGGGCGGGGTTGTCGTCGAGGCGGAGGTCATCGCGGAGCCAGACAAGGGTCGAAGACATGGCTCCACGCTACTGGATTGGCGGCCCCCCGACACAGCAAAGGCCGGGCACCCGCAGGTGCCCGGCCCCGCCTTAAGGGTTAGAGCTTGTCGAAGTCGGCTTCCTCAACGGTGGAGCGGGCGGCCGCGCCGTTGCCGGCGCCGAGGGCCGGGGCGGCGCCGCCGGACTTCAGCGCTGCCAGGCGGGCCTCGATCTCGGTCTGCTCGCCGAGGTCCTCCAGGGAGTTGAACTGGGCGTCCAGGCTGGAGGCGGCGAGTTCCTGCTGGCCGCGGACCTTGGCCTCCTCGCGGCGGATCTTTTCCTCGAACCGGCCCACCTCGGAGGTCGGATCCATGATGTCAATGCTCTTGAGGGCATCGTGCACCTGGGTCTGCGCGGCCGCCGTCTTGGACCGGGCCACCAACTCGTTGCGCTTGCTGGTGAGCTCGTTGAGCTTGCCCTTCATCTGGTCCAGGCCGTGCTTGAGCTTGTCCACGACGTCGGTCTGGGAAGCGATGCTCGGCTCGGCCGACTTCGCCTCGTTCTCCGACGACATCTGGCGCTGCAGGGCCACCTTGGCCAGGTTGTCGAACTTCTCGGCATCCACAATGTCGCCCTTGGCACGGTACTCGTCGGCCTTGCGCGAGGCGGCCAGTGCCTTGTTGCCCCAGTCCTGCGCGTTCTTGATGTCCTCGTTGTAGTCGTCCTGGAGCATGCGCAGGTTGCCGATGGTCTGGGCGACCGCTGATTCGGCCTCGGCGATGTTGTTCGTGTAGTCGCGGACCATCTGGTCCAGCATCTTCTGCGGGTCCTCTGCCTGGTCCAGCAAGGAGTTGATGTTCGCCTTCGCCAGCTGCGCCATGCGGCCGAAAATGGACTGCTTAACCATGGTGTTACCTTTCGTCCTATCCAGTGGTGGCCACTGAATTCGGTGAACAGTGAATGTACCGCTTCTACCCGCCGGCCGGATCGAGTCCGCCGGCGCCTAGTCTGTGACCGGCCGGCTAAAAACTCCCTGAGTCCCCGCCGCCGAAGTCGCCGCCGCCGCCAAAGTCGCCGCCGCCCCAACCGCCGCCGGAGTCGCCGCCGCCCCAGCCTCCGCCGCCTCCGCCCCAACCGCCGCCACCGCCGCCGTGCAGGATGGAGTTGATCAGGATGCCACCGAGGATGGCGCCGCCGAGGCCGCCTCCTCCGCCGCCGCCGAACATCCCGCCGCGGCCGTAGCCCTGGTTCGCGTAGCCGCCGAACTGGTCCACATCGGCTTGCGCCAGCTGTGCGGCCTGGGCGGCGAGGGAATGAGCCTGCTGCGCGTACTGCAGGGCGGTGACCGGGTCGGTGCGGGAGATGGACAGGGCGTAGTCGAGGTTGCGCTGCGCCTCGGCGAGCCGGGTGCGCGCCTCGGTGCCCACCCCGCCGCGGCGTGCCGTGATGTAGTCGGAGGTCGCGCTGATCTGCGCCTGGGCGGACATGATGCTCTGCTGCAGCGAGGCCTGCGCCCGGCGGGCCTGCTCCTGCTGGTCCCGGATGCCGGTCAGGGCCGTGTCGAGGGACTGGTGGGCGTTCTCCACGCGCTCCAGCGTGGCGATGGGGTCGATCTTGCCGGCCTGGATTTCGGCTTTGACCTGGGCCAGTGCGGCCTCCACCCCGGCGACCGGTCCGGCCAGCTCCGGGTGGGCGCCGGACTGGATCATGGCCCGCGCCTGGGCGAGGTCCTGCGACGTGTCCACGACGGCGGACTCGAGTCCGCTGCGGGCCTCGTCCAGATTGGCCGCCACCTTGGCGATGGCCCCGAGCAGCACGTTGGTCTGGTGCAGGCTCTCCTCGGCGGCCCGGACCGCGACGGCGGCAAGGCTGCCCTCGCCGGCGCTGAGCTTGTCCTGGGCCGTGGTGGAGGCGTTTTGCACAAATGCCAGACGTTCCTTGGCCTGGCTGATGTTGTCCGCGACCTGCGTCAGGGCGCTCTCCGCATATTTTGCCCGGAGCTCGCCCAGCGACTGCTCAGCGGCGGCAATCTTGGCCTCCGCGTCCTTTGCGCCGGTGCCGACGGCCGCCAGCGCCTGCGGGGCGTTCTTCTCAAGCTCCCGCAGGGAATCGAAGTCCGCCTTCTGCTCCTGGAGGGAGGACAGTGCGGCCTCGGAGCGGCGGATGATTTCGCCCAGCCAGGTCCGCTGCTGCTCTTCGGTGTCCGGAATGTGGTCGTCAAGCTGCTGCTGCAGCTTGAACGACTCGCTCATGTGGGCCTTGGCGTCCTGCAGTGCTTTCGTGAAGTTGCCGACGGCGGCGTCGCCGTACTGCGCCTGGGCGAAGCCAAGCTCCTGTTCGCTGGACTTGATGGCGTCGTCCGCTTCGATCAGCAGCGAACCGCTCTTGCGGCGCAGCTCCTCAACGCTCAATCCGGCGAGGGGGTCGAGTTCGGCGCCCTGCGGGCCATAGGCGGTGCCGCCTGCCGCGGCGGTCTTTTTCCGTCGGTTGCGCAGGTAAAGATAGGTTCCCACGCCGCCGGCCGCCACGACGCCGACGCCGACCAGGACGCCGTTCCCGGCGCCCGCAGAGGGGACCGAGCCGCTGCCGCCGCCGGCGGCGTCACCGACTGCCGCGGCGGTGTCAATCGCGGCCTGCGCAAAGTCGCGCTTTCCGCCGGCCAGGTTCGCGACGATTGCGTTGTCGCTGATGCTGCGAGTCTTCGAGTAGATGGCGCTGGCCGAGTTGGGCGAGAAGTAGTACTTGCCGTCGTCGGACATGGCCAGGATGACGTCGGCCCGGCCCATACCCTTCTTGGTGGCCACGGCCTGTGACCATGACTTGGGGTCGGCCGGGTTCTCGAAGGTCTTTACGGTGACCACGTAAAGGTTGTACTTGTGGTCCTTCAGGAGCTTCTGGATCGCGTCCTGGACCTCGCCCTTGCGGCTGCCGAGCACGTTGCCGCTGTCGACGATGTTCTGCCCGGAAGGAATGGTCACCGGATCTTCGGCGAGGGCAGGAGCGGCGGGGAGCGCCAGCAGTCCGGCCACGCCGAGAACGGCGAGGAATCGTTTCATCATTGACCGCATGTGCAACCCTTCAGCACTTCTGTGACCGGATCGAGCCGAGCCGGTCGTCTCAGAACGCAGCAGCGCCCCCACGCAGGTGTAAAGCCGCAGGTCGCTGTGGCAATTCCATTTGATTCTATGGTGCACCCCAATGGCCGTCCACCGCCGGGAATATGCCACCAGCGAAACGCGCTGAAGCTGGCGGGACGGGAGGACCCGGCCCCGCCCCGGCGCGCGTCGGCATTCAGGAACCTCCCAGCAAATGTTCGCTTATGTTCCAGTCTGGACCGCCATAATTGACTGCAGACGAGGATGAAAGGAAGTCCCATGACTGAGAACCCAATGCAGGGCGCGTCACCGGATCCATCGACCCCGAACGGGGAGCCGCTTGAGCCGGGGGAGGCCGCTGCCGGGGCTTCGCACAGCACAGCGGCGGAGGACTCAGCCCGGGAAAACCCGACCATGAGGCTTGACCAATCGGCGGATGGCTCCCCGCGCCCCGTGTATCCGGAGCGTCCCCCGGCCTATGCCCAGCACTCGGGTCCCGAGACGCAGCAGTTTGGCGCGCCCTCGCACGAACAGCCCGCGCCCTACGGCCAGGGAGCCAGCCCCTATGGCGCCTACGGCAACCAGCCGCCTGCCGGACAGGCTCCCCACAACAATGCGTTTAACCACCCGGCCAACGCGCCGAAGCGCAAGGCCGCCTTCGGCGTTCCCACCCTCATTGCCAGCATCCTGGCCGCCGGTCTGGTGGGCGGCGGAGTCGTGGCCGGCAGCAACGCCCTGATCGGGAACCGGCCCCTGTCTTCCACGGGCAGCACCAGCCAGTCCGGCACCGTGATCGTGAACAACAAGGACGACGTCAACGCGATCACCGCCGCAGCGATGAAGGCCTCGCCCAGCGTCGTGACCATCAAGGCCTCGAGCGGAAGCGACGGAGGCACGGGGTCCGGCATCATCCTCGACGGCGATGGCCACGTCCTCACCAACACCCACGTCGTCACGCTGGACGGCAAGACCGCCAACGCCGCCGTGGAGGTCCGCACGAGCGACGGCAAAGTCTTCAGCGCGAAGATCGTCGGCACCGACCCGCTCTCGGACCTCGCCGTGATCAAGATCGACAAGCCGGCCGGGCTGGTTCCGGCAACCCTTGGCGACTCGGACAAACTCAACGTCGGTGACACCGCCGTCGCGATCGGCTCCCCGCTGGGCCTGACCGGAACCGTCACAGACGGCATCGTCTCCACTCTCAACCGCACCATCAGCGTGGCCTCCTCGGCCGCCCCCAAGGGCGGCGCCGACAATTCCCAGGGCGGCGACCAGGGCTTCCAGTTCGCCCCTCCCGGTGGCGGCCAGGCGCCGAGCACTGCCGATCAGGGCAGCATCTCGATCAACGTCATCCAGACCGACGCGGCCATCAACCCGGGTAACTCCGGCGGCGCGCTGGTGAACAGCAAGGGTGAAATCATCGGCGTCAACGTGGCCATCGCCTCCGCCGGCGGGGACGCCAGCGGCAGCACGAGCAGCGGCAACATCGGCGTCGGCTTCAGCATCCCGATCAACCACGCCAAGCGCGTGGCCCAGGAGATCATCAGCACCGGCAAGGCCACCCACGGCCAGCTTGGAGTGAGCGTGAAGTCCAAGGCGGCCGGCACCTCGTCCTCCGGCTTCTCGGTCGGCGCCGACGTGGCCACGGTCGAACCGGGCTCGGCCGCCGACAAGGCCGGCATCAAGGTGGGCGACGTCATCACGAAGTTCCAGGACCGGACCATCAGCGATCCGAACCAGCTGACGGCCGCCGTGCGCGAGCAGGCCGCCGGCGCGACGGTCAAGGTCACCGTCCTCCGGGGCGGCCAGGAACAGCAGCTCGATGTGACCCTTGGTGCGGCCGCCGACCAGTAGCGAACAGCAGTACGACGAGAGGGTCCCGGAGCCGCAACGCCCGGCCCGTGACGCCGGCCGGCACCTTGGGGTGCCGGCCGGCGCTGCTTTTCCCGGCTCCCTTTTCCGGCACGCTAACGACCGCTATTGCCCCTTTCCGGGGCGCCCTGACACAGGCGTTAACCGAGGCCCCGCCAGGCCCGCGCTATATGGTTAGCTAGGAGCAACCCGGCACCCCGGGCGCTCCCTGGCCACGTCCCCACCCGGCTGGCTGCCCACCCGCATGGAAGGCTGCTGTAAACACAGTGGAAGAGACTTTGAAGATCATCGTGCTGGTCAAGCACGTACCGGACGCGCAGTTCGACCGCCACCTTGGCGGCGGGGACAACACCACGGACCGGTCCGAAAGCATCCTGTCGGAGCTCGACGAATACGCCCTGGAAGCCGCGCTGCAGCTGATCGAGGCTCGCGGTGGCGAAGCGGCCGGCAACAAGGTCATCGCCCTGAGCATGGGCCCGGCCGGCGCCGTCAATGCCGTCAAGAAGTCGCTGCAGATCGGCGCCACCGAAGGTGTCCACCTCAGCGACGATGCGCTCGCCGGCTCGGACGCGGCAGCCACCTCGCTGGCGCTGGCCGCGGCGATCCGGCACCTCGGCGCCGACGCGCCCGCGGATCTCATCCTGACCGGCATGGCCTCCACCGACGGGGAGACCTCGCTGGTCCCGGCCCAGCTCGCCGAGCGCCTTGGCCTGCCGCAGGTGACCTTCGCATCCTCGCTGGAACTCGACGGCGGCAAGCTCACGGCCCGCCGCGACGGTGACTCGCACGCGGACACCGTCGAGGCCACCCTGCCGGCCCTCGTTTCGGTCACGGACCAGATCAACGACCCCCGCTACCCGAATTTCAAGGGCATCATGGCGGCGAAGAAGAAGACCATCGCCACCCTGACGCTGGGAGACATCGGCGTCGAACCCGGCCAGGTGGGGCTCGCGGGCTCCTGGACCGCCGTCGAGACCGCCGAAGCGCGCCCGCCGCGGACGGCCGGCACCATCATCACCGACGAAGGCGACGCCGGCCTCAGGCTGGTCGAGTTCCTGGCCGCCCAGAAGCTGCTCTAAGGGGAAATCCAGACATGGCAAAAGTACTTGTATTCATCGATACCCCGGGCCAGGCGCTGAAGAAGTCCAGCCTGGAGCTGCTCACCATCGCGCGCTCGCTGGGTGAGGCCGTGGTGGCGTTCAACGGCGAACTGCACGACGACGTCGCCGCCGAGCTGGCAGCCTACGGAGTGGGGGAACTCTACGTCCCCGCGGCAGCCGACCTCAACGACTACCTCGTCGGGCCCAAGGCGGCGTTCCTCGCGGCCGCGGCCGGAACCTCCGGGGCCACCGTGGTGCTGGCCGAGAACTCGGCCGAGGGCAAGGAGGTCGCGGCGCGGCTGGGGATCAAACTCGGCGCCGGTGTGATCACCGACGTCGTCGCGGTCGACCCGGACGGGACCGCGCACAAGTCGGTGCTCGCCGGCTCGTACACCACCACGGCCAGGGCCACCACCCCGGTGGCCGTGCTGACCGTCAAGGCCAACAGCGTCGCCCCGGAGCCGGCCGCCACGGCCACCGCCCCGCAGCCCGTCACGGTCGACCTGCCGGCGGACACCACAGCCGGCGCGGCCCGGGTGACCGCCCGGACCGAGAAGGCCGCCAGCGGCCGCCCCGACCTCTCCGAGGCCCGGATCGTCGTGGCCGGCGGCCGGGGAGTGGACGGAAACTTCGGACCGCTTGAGGACCTCGCCGACGCCCTGGGCGCGGCCATCGGCGCGTCCCGCGCCGCCACGGACGCCGGCTGGATCGGCCACGACGCGCAGATCGGACAGACCGGCAAGACCGTCTCCCCGCAGCTCTACATCTCAGCCGGCATTTCCGGCGCCATCCAGCAGAAGGCCGGCATGCAGACCGCCAAGGTGATCGTGGCGGTGAACAAGGACGCCGAATCCCCGGTCTTCGAGATCGCCGACTTCGGCATCGTCGGCGACCTCTTCCAGGTGCTGCCGCAGGCCACCGAAGAAATCAAGAAGCGCAAAGGCTGACCATTGAGCACCAACGCCCCCGCGGCACAGAGCCCGTTCGATCCGAACCACACCCGGATCGAGCGGGTGCTTTGTTTCACCGCCCACCCGGACGACATCGACTTCGGCGCCGCCGGCACCATCGCCGCGTGGACCGCCGCCGGAGTCCAGGTCAGCTACTGCATCATGACGGACGGGGACGCCGGCGGCTTCGACCCGGCGAAGCGCGACGAAATCGTCCGGCTGCGGACGGAGGAACAGCAGCGCGCCGCCGCGCTCGTCGGCGTGAGCGATATCCACTACCTCCACCAGCTGGACGGCTACCTTGAGCCCTCGCACGAGGTCATCCGCGAGGTGGTGCGCCTGATCCGCCGGCTCCGTCCCGACGTCGTGCTCGCCATGCATCCGGAACGGAACTGGAACCGGATCCAGAAGAGCCATCCGGACCACCTGGCGGTGGGGGAGGCGGTGACCAGGGCTGTGTACCCGGCGCTGGAGAACCCCTTCGCGTACCCGGAGCTGGCCGCGGCCGGGCTGGAGGCCTACAAGCTGCCTTGGCTGTGGCTCTTCGCCGGACCGGAGGAGCGGGAGAACCACTTTGTGGATGTCACCGGGAACGTCGAGGAAAAGCTGGCGGCCATCCACATCCACGCCAGCCAGCACCCCGACGTTGACGCCATGGAACGCACCGTCCGCGGCCTCATGCTCGCCACCGGGGAACGCGGCGGCCTCGCTCCGGGCCGGAGCGCCGAGGCGTTCCACGTCGTCGCGGTCAACGGCCCGGGAACCATCGCCGGCTTCTAGTGTTGCCCGAGCGTGACCGCTGCCATATGCTTGCCATTGTTTAAATCATATTTATTGATGGAAGGCAGACTTTAATGGCGAAGACTGCGCAGCACCCCGT
Organism: Arthrobacter sp. 05L428; assembly: GCF_056397665.1. Taxonomy (NCBI): domain Bacteria; kingdom Bacillati; phylum Actinomycetota; class Actinomycetes; order Micrococcales; family Micrococcaceae; genus Arthrobacter; species Arthrobacter sp. 05L428. Next base: position 604,627 of record NZ_JBFTNW010000001.1, read on the forward strand.
CCTGGTCATCATGGGCGTCTCAGGCTCGGGCAAATCCACCGTGGCCGGCCTGCTGGCCGGGCGGCTGGGTTGGGACCTCGCGGAAGGCGACGACCTGCATCCGGCGTCCAACGTGGCCAAGATGCACGCCGGCCAGCCGCTGACGGACGAAGACCGCTGGCCCTGGCTGGACACCATCGCCGCCTGGATCCGGGAGCACACCGCCGCCGGGACCCCCGGCGTCGTAACCTGCTCGGCCCTGAAGAAGCGGTACCGCGACGTCCTGCGCGGGGAAGGCGTGGTTTTTGTCTTCCTCGAAGGCAGCAAGGACCGGATCTCGGACCGCCTCGCCTCCCGGCACGGCCACTTCATGCCACCGGCGCTGCTGGAATCCCAGTTCGACGCGCTGGAAGCCCCCACCGAGGACGAAAACTTCATCACCCTCTCCGTAGGGGCAACCCCCGCGGACGAAGCCCAGGAAATCATCGACCGGCTCCACCTCAACGGCGCCGACGCCGCCGCGCGCTAACCGCGCGCCGGTCACCACCCCCTTATTCCAGCTAGGAAAACGTTTTGAATTCTCTTACAGCAATGCAGCTTCCCGCTGCCCTCGAGGCCTGGACCGGCCACGACACCCAGCTCCTGGTGGTCGCCGGCCTCGGCATCGCACTGATCGTGGTGCTGATCGCCAAGTTTAGGCTCCACCCCTTCCTCGCGCTTGTGCTGGGCTCGGCCTTTGTCGGACTGGCCTCGGGCGTGGAACTGCCCAAGATCATCAGCAACTTCGAGGACGGCGTGGGCGGCGTCTTGAAGGAGGTCGGCCTGCTGATCGCCCTCGGCGCCATGCTGGGCAAGCTCCTGGCGGACTCCGGGGGAGCCAACCGCGTGGTGGACACGCTGCTCGCCAAGGCAGGCGGTAACCGGGTGGTCTGGTCCATCACGCTTGTCGCGGTGATCATCGGCCTGCCGATGTTCTTCGAAATCGGCCTCGTGCTGCTGCTGCCGGTGATTGTCCTGGTCACGCAGCGCTCCAAAATGCCGCTGATGCGCATCGCCATCCCGGCGCTGGCCGGATTGTCGGTGCTGCACGGCCTCGTGCCGCCGCACCCGGGTCCGCTGATCGCGATCAGCGCCGTCAAGGCCGAGCTGGGCACCACGCTCGCGCTCGGACTCCTGGTCGCCATCCCCACCGTCATCATCTGCGGGCCGCTGTTTTCCCGGCTCGCCGCCAAATGGGTGCCGGTGGGCGCCCCCGCCGTCGCGGGCGGCATCGACACCGAGCACGGCGCCGATCTCGAAGGCGTCAAGCGCCAGCCCAGCTTCCCGGTCACGCTGATGACCATCATCTTCCCGGTGGTCCTCATGCTGCTCAAGGCCGTCGTGGACATCATCTGGCCCGACGCCGCCTCGGCGCCGTGGATCCGGGTCTTCTTCGATTTCGTGGGTCAGCCGCTCGTTGCGATGACCCTGGCGGTCCTGCTCGCCATCGGCACCTTCGGCTACGCCGTCGGCTTCACCGGCAACAAGATCACCACCAAGATCGGCGCGAGTCTCGGCCCGATTGCCGCGATCCTGCTGATCGTGGGCGCTGGCGGCGGCTTCAAGCAGACCTTGATCGGCGCCGGCGTCGGCGACGCCGTCAAGAAATGGGCCGAGGGCGCCAACATGTCCGTGCTGGTCCTCGGCTTCCTCGTGGCCGTGGCGCTGCGCCTCGCCACCGGCTCCGCGACCGTGGCCACCGTGACCGCGGCGGGCATCGTGGCACCGCTGGCCAGTTCCCTTTCCCCGACCCACGCCGCCCTGCTGGCCCTTGCGATCGGCGCCGGCTCGCTCTTCCTCTCCCACGTCAACGACGCCGGGTTCTGGCTGGTGAAGGAACTCTTCGGCCTCAGCGTCGGACAGACGTTCAAGACCTGGTCCGTGATGGAGACGCTGATCTCCGTGGTGGGCTTTGCCTTCGTGATGCTGCTCTCGCTGGTCATTTAGCGGGCGGCACAACAAAAGCCGCGCAGGCCCCGGGCAATCGGGTCCTGCGCGGCTTTGTCGTTGTCAGATACTAAGCGTCAGCTACTAAGCGCCCAGCGGCGCGGAGGCCACGGTCGGCATGGTGGGCGTCTTAGAGCCGCCCGCCGGCTCCACCGTGATGCCCAGGGCCGCGGCGGAGCCGATGCCCGTGACGACAGCAGGCTTTGACAGCGCCTCCGCGTCCATCAGGCCCTTGGAGACCGGAGCCGAGCCGTCCTTCGGGATCAGCCACATCTGGTAGACCTTGCCCGTCGGTGGAGCGGGAACGCCGTTCATCTTTACTACCGCGGCGTCCTTCGAGGACGAGAGCGTGAGCGAGGCCGTGCCGCCGCCGATCACGTCGATCGTCGCCTTGCGCACGTCGCTGGCCTGAAGCACCTGGTTCAGCGGGTCGTTCTGGTTGGCGACATACGCGCCCACCCCGACTCCGCCTACCGCGATGGCGGCAGCAGCGGCGACGCCGATCAGCCAGTTGCGCATGCCCTGGGGCCGGCGCCGTTCGTCACGGCGCTGGCGGGCGGCGCTGAGTTCGTCGGTGACCACAAGCCCCGGGTGTTCGCGGACCGGACGGGCCACCACCGGGGGAGCGGCAGGGCCAGGCCGCGCCTCGGCACCCGGCTCGGCGGCCTGCGCCGGCAGGGCCGCGACAATGCGGTCGAAGAGGCCGGCCGGCGGCTCCTCCTCCGCGCTAAAGCTCATCGTCAGCGTCTCTCGGGCCTGCCGGACACGCTCCTCGAACTCGGCGCGTTCCGCCGGCGGGGCCTCCGTGAGGTAGCGGTCGACGGCGGTGCGTTCGGCGTCGTCAAGGGCATGCAGCGCGTAAACCTCGGCGAGGTCGACGGCGCGGCCGGAGCTGAGGTCGCTGGCGATGTCGGCGGAAAAGCTGCCGGGCGTGCGGCCGCTGTTCTGAGGATTCATGTCATTCATCTCAACTCACCCCCAAACAGGTCTTCAGTCGGATCAGTCCGTCGCGGATGCGGGACTTAATGGTGGGAACGGCCGCGTTGAGCTTCTCGGCGACTTCCCGGTAGGTGAGCCCGCCGTAATAGGCGAGCCGGACGGATTCCTGCTGTGTGTCCGTCAGCGTCTCCAGGCAGCGGACCACTGCTTCGGCCTCGAGCTTGGTGCCGACCGCATCGGAAACGGAGTCGTGGTCGATCTCCTGGCTGCTGGCGCCGTACTTGGCCTCACGGTCGGTGGAGGACTGCGAGGACCGGACCTTGTCCACGGCCCGGCGGTGTGAGATGGTCATCAGCCACGCGAGCGGGCTGCCGGCGTCGGCGTTGAACTTGGCGGCGTTCTGCCAGACCTGGAGGAACACCTCCTGCGTGGTGTCCTCGCTGAGCTCCGTGTCAATCAGGACCCGGCGCGCCATGCCGAAAACGCGGCGCGACGTGAGCTGATAGAACTCGGCGAAGGCGGCCTGGTCACCGTTGGCGATCTGTCCGAGCAGGGCTCCCAGCCGGCGGTTAACGTCGGCTGAGGCGCTGGGGGGAGCGGCGGCCTCGGGATTCGGGGCATTCGGAGTTTCCATCACCCTCAAGCATAAGGTGCCAGCCTCCCGTCCGGGGCCAGAACGGACTTCGACCGTGCCGTGGTTGCCCGCAGCCCAACGGGCCGGGCGTCTATCCGCCTGCATTATTGTCACCTGCCGCTCCTCGCTCCCTTCAACGCTCGCCTGGATGGTCTCTCACAAACGATTCGGCGCGGCGGGAGAAACGGATGGGCGGGCTTCAGGGAAATTTGCGCCAGCGGCCTGATCCGGATCCAGCGCCGCAAGCCCCAGGTACTACAGCTTGGCGCCCGCGAAGCCCTGCTGACGCCAGGCCTCGTAGACAGCAATCGACGCCGCGTTGGCCAGGTTCAGCGAACGCAGCGCCGGCAGCATAGGCAGCCGGACGCGGGACGTCACATGCGGGTCGTGCTTGAGTGCCTCGGAAAGGCCCACGGATTCCCGGCCGAACATCAGCACGTCGCCGGGACGGTAGCTGATGTCCGTGTAGGAGGTTTCGCCGTCGGAAGTGAAGGCGAAGACCCGCTCCGGCTGCAGCGCTTCCCAGGCCGCGTCGATGTCCGGGTGGACGGTGACGACGGCGAGGTCGTGGTAGTCCAGGCCGGCGCGGCGGAGCTTGGCGTCGGAGAAGTCAAAGCCCAGCGGCTCCACGAGGTGGAGTTCGGCGCCCGTGATGGCGGCCAGCCGGATGGCATTGCCGGTATTGCCGGGGATTTCGGGGCTGTGGAAGAGGATGCGGAACACGCTCCCATCCTAGCGAGCCGGCTGGCCGCTAATGCATTCCGCGCAGCAGCCTGGCCAGCACCGGTACGTTGACGGTGTTCGGGGCGGGCCCGGAACTGAGGAACTGCTTGAGGCCGCGGGCCAGCCCGGCGGCGTTGACCACCTGGACGAGCTCTTGGCTGTCGCCGCGGTCGCGGGAGCGGCCGTGCCGGTCGATCACCGGTTCGTGCAGGTTGCCGTCGGTGCTGTGGACGACGGTCCAGCCGGTGACGTTCAGCTCCGGGAAGATGTCCTGCATCCGGCGCACCACATGGGCCAGCTGCGGCGGGGCGATGGATCGGCCGCCGTGGTTCAGGGTGCTGCCGTTCCAGGCGTAGGCTCCCGGCGGCAGGAGCATGGAACCGATGATGGCCAGCCGGTAGCCGGAGACCAGCACATGGTCGATGTGGCTGTTGTCCGCGGGGGACTGCAGACCATTGATCAGCCGGGCGGCCGGGATGGCAGGCAGGATCTGCCGGGTGATCAGCTGCACCGTCCGCATTTCGCGCTGGATGCGCGCCTCAGCGCCGAAAATGCCCCGCCGGCGGGGCATGCCGTGGACCTGCTGCCCGGCCACCGACGCCGGGATCAGCGGCACCTCACCGGCCGCCGCCACCTCTTCGAAGGAGGGAACGTAGACCGGGGGATCGGCGGCGGTGTTGCGCGGCGTGTTCGGACGGCGGACATGCGCGGACGCCCGGCTGCCGGCTGCCGGCGCGTCGAAGTGCGCACCTTCTTCGGCCGGGGCCGTGCGGCTGGAGAAGGCGGTCCCGCTGCCGTAGGAACGGTCGTAGTCGGCACGGCGCTTGGCATCGATGAGGGTCTCATAGGCCAGGGTCACCCGGCGGAAGGTGGCGGCGTCGCCTCCGTGGTCGGGGTGGGCCGTGCGGGCAGCCTTGCGGTAGGCCACCTTGATGTCCTTGTCCGTCGCCGTGACGGGGATCCTGAGGACCTGGTAATGCGAGCTGTTGCCCTGCGTCAAGCACGATTCCTTTGCGTCAGTGGAGCCGGTCCGGTCGGGGACCTCCGGCGTGGACAGTTTAACCGGCTGGGGGAATAACGAGCGTGTGGCCGTGGATGGTTCCCGGCGGCTGGCATAATTCAGCGCATGAAGATTGCCCTCGCCGTCAACCCGCGCGCCTCCTTTGGCCGCGGGCGGCATGCCGGCCGGGAAGCGGCCGAGTGCCTCAGCGCGGCCGGGGTCCAGGTCCAGCTGCTGTGCGAGGACAGCTACCAGCAGTTGTCCCAGGCCGTGGACAAGGTGCTCGCCGACGGGGTGGACGCGCTGGTTGTGGCGGGCGGCGACGGCATGGTCCACCTGGGTGTCAACGCGCTCGCCGGGTCGGGTGCCCCGTTCGGTGGGACTCCGCTGGGCATCATTCCGAGCGGAACCGGAAATGACATGGCACGCGCGCTAGGCCTGCCGCGGCACGACATCCCGGCGGCCGCCGCACGGGTGCTGGCTGCCCTGCCGTCGGGCGGCCGCCTGATCGACGCCGGCCGGGTGAGCTCCGGCGGCCGGACGCACTGGTTTGCCGGGGTGGTGTCCGCAGGCTTTGACGCCGCGGTCAACGAGCGCGCCAACGCGTGGCGCCGGCCGCGCGGCCAGGCCCGGTACAACCTGGCCATGCTGCGCGAACTGGCCACCTTTCGCGCCATCGAGTACACCGTGACGGCCGACGGCGAACGCTGGCAGCAGGGTGCCATGCTGATCTCGGTGGCCAACGGACAGTCGATCGGCGGCGGCATGAAGGTCGTGCCCGACGCCGTCCTCGACGACGGCTATCTGGACCTGTTCATCGTCCGGCCGTTGTCCCGCGCCGCTTTCCTGGCGGTGTTCCCCAAGGTGTTTTCCGGCAAGCACGTGGGCCACCCGGCCGTGGAGATCCGCCGGGTCCGGCGGGTTGAACTTGAGGCTGACGGCGTCGTCGCGTACGCGGACGGCGAGCGGGTCGGTCCGCTGCCACTGACCATCGACGTTGTGCCCGGTGCGCTCCGGGTCCTGGCGTAGGCAGGGTGACGGACATGGCGGGCCATGGCACGGCACGGTTCGGCGGCGCACTGCTGGCACTGCTGCCCCTGCTGGCAGGCTGCAGTGTGGGGGTTCCGGATCCCTCGGCGGCCAAACCGGTGAGCAGCGCTGCCACCGTCGCCACCCCGACCGTGACGCCGGGGTACGACGCCGAAGCGGTCGCTGCGCGCAGCCTGCCTTTCGGAGCGGGGGACCGCCTCGCTGCCGGCGTACCGGTCCGACTCTCCGACGGGCTGAGCGACGCCCCCGCCTGGAAGGCCGGCAAACAGGATGTGGCCGGCGCCAGCGAGTACCGGAAGGCCGACGGCTGCCTGGTCTCAACCAGGGTCCGGGTGAACCAGTGGCCGCTCGTCGTCGCCGGCGACGACAAGGCGTCCACGGAGGCCCTCTTCCACTACCTGGACCCCAGCATCCTGCCGTCCTACCTCAAGACGGCAGTCCTGCGCTGGGGCGGCGAACCGGACAAGCCGGGCCCGCGGGTCGAGGTACTGGTGCTCGAGGGCGGTAAGAAGGCCGGGAGCCGGGCGAGCGCCAGCTACGCCCGGCTCTTTGCCAAGGCAGGCTCATCCGTCTATGTCTCCGTGTCCTGCCCGGACGACGCGGCGCTCGCGGCCGCGCGGGCCGACATCGCCGCCCGGTTGGCCGTGCTGCCGCCGTCGTCCTGACCCGCCCGAAGCGGACAGGCCGGCGGCGGCAGGGGGCCGGCTAGTGGAGCTTCGCCGGCGAGAGCCGGTTCAGCGCCAGGGCCCCGACCAGCAGTCCGAAGTCGCGCAGCGCCACGTCGAAGTAGCTGCCAAGGACCAGCAGGTTGACGATGATGCCGAGCAGCCACACGGCGACCAGCAGGGATCCGAAGCGCGGGCGGACGGCCACGGCGATGCCGGCGATGATCTCGACGACGCCGACGACGTACATAAAACTCTGTGCCGACACCGGGACCACCGAGGTGGCCACCGGGGCGAGATATATCGTCCAGTCGGTCAGCAGGTTGGTGAACTTGTCCAGGCCGAAAATGATCGGCGCGACGGTGAAGACCGTGCGCAGCAACAGGAAGGCCTGCCGCTGGGAACCGGCTGCGACCGTCGGGGCCGGGGCCGCAAGGGCTGTTGAAGATTTCATCTTCTACTCCTTCTAAAATTGGGTAACTTGATTTTAGAATGACTGCAGGGGTTAAGCAATGGATCTTGTTTTTAGAGTTAGGCTGATGCCATGAACCGTTTGCCGTGGAGCCGCAGGATTGCCGCCGTCGCGTCCCTGGGGGATGAAAACCGCAGGCGGCTCTTTGACTTCGTCACCGCGGCGGATCAGGCGGTGGGCCGCGACGACGCGGCCGGTGCCCTCGGGCTGGCAAGGAGCACCGCGTCGTTCCACCTGGACCGGCTGGTCCGCGACGGCCTGCTGGCGGTGGAGTTCCGCAAACTCGGCGGCAAGGAGGGGCCCGGTTCCGGCCGGCCGGCCAAGCTGTACCGCGCGGCCGTCCAGGAGGTCTCGGCGTCCGTCCCGGAACGCAACTATGATCTGGCCGCCGAACTCCTGGTGACGGCGATTGAACAATCCGCGGCCGACGGCGGATCGGCCCGGACCGCGCTGCTGCAGGCCGCCCGGTCGCGGGGCCTGGCCGCGGGGGAAGCCGCCGGCACCGCCGACTTCGCGGAGCTGCTGACCGCCGAGGGGTACCGACCGGCGGACGACGGCGCCGGCGGGCTCGTGTTGCTCAACTGCCCGTTTCACCGGGTGGCCCAGGGCCACGCGGAGGTGGTCTGCGCCATGAACGGCGCGTTCCTGGGCGGGGCCGCGGCGGGCTGCGGGGTGGATCCGGCCAGGGTCGAAGCGCTCGACATCGAGGAACTCCGGGTGCAGGGCTCGGCTGCCCCGGCCCAGTGCTGCGCCCGGATCAGGCCGCTCTGAGCTTCGCCTGCCCCTTGATGCCGGTCAGCAGGACGCCGGCTACCACCATGATGCCGCCCGCGACCTGGACGAGGGTCAGGGGCGTCCCAAGCGCCACCGTGATGACGGCGGTGAAGACCACCATCAGGTTCAGATAGTTCCCGGCGGTGCCCGGCGGGGTGGTCTTCAATGCCAGGTTCCAGAACAGGTAGGCGCCCAGCGAGGGGAAGACCGCTATGTAGGCCAGCGACCAGCCCTCCGCCGGTGTCTCCGGCAACCGCACGTGCATGGCCAGCGCAAACGGTGCCAGCGTCACGGTGGCCATGGTGACCTGCACAGCGGTGGCGGCGATGGCGGGAATGTCCAGCCGGCGGGCGATGATCGTGTAGCTGCCCCAGACCACGATGGCGCCGATCATCAGGAGTTCCCCGGTGTTGATCGAGAGGCTGAATACCCGCTGCAGTTCGCCGCGGGTCAGGACCAGCAGCACGCCCAGCAGCCCGAGCCCGATGCCGAGCCAGCCGAGCCGGGTGGTCCTCTCGCCGAGCAGGAAAATTGCCATCACCACAATCAGGGCCGGGTTCGCCGCGGTGATCAGCGAGGCGTTCATCGCGGAGGTGTAGCCGAGCGCGCTGTACAGGAGCAAGGTGTAGCCGCTCATCCCCAGCGCGCTCAGCAGCAGCAGCACGGGCCAGCGGCGCAGGACCGCGCGCCAGTCCGGCTTTTCCACGAAGTGGGCCAGGGCCAGCAGCGGCAGGGCGGCCAGCGTCCAGCGCCAGAAGGTCAGGTCCAGGGGCGTCATTGAGGCGACAGCGGCCTGGCCGACGACGAAATTTCCGGACCAGAACAGGGTGGCCAGGACGAGGTAGAAGGACGCTTTCACCGCTTGAATGTACACCAGTGCCATCTCCTTCCGGCGTCGCCCTCCGGCGCCTTCCGGCGGCGCCGTCCCGCGCCTTCCGGCGGCGCCGTCCCGCGCCTTCCGGCGGCGCCGTCCCGCGCCTTCCGGCGGCGCCGTCCCGCGCCTTCCGGCGGCGCCGTCCCGCGGCGCGGAGCAAGCCCCCCACGGTAGAATTGGCGTGTGCCCGTATACCTAGACCACGCAGCCACCACGCCGCTCGCCGCTGAGGCGCTGGCCGCGCTGACGCGTGAGCTGGCCCGCACCGGCAACCCCTCCTCTCTGCACGGGTCCGGCCGCCGCGCCCGCCGGGCTGTCGAGGATGCCCGCGAGGCCCTGGCCGCGGCAGCCGGGGCGCATCCTTCGGAGGTTATCTTCACCTCAGGCGGCACGGAAGCCGACAACCTTGCCGTGAAGGGACTCTATTGGGCCCGCCAGGCCGAGGATCAGCGGCGGACCCGCGTTCTCTGCTCCGCCGTCGAACACCACGCGGTGCTGGACGCCGTCGAATGGCTCGAACGGCACGAGGGAGCCGACGTTCGCTGGCTGCCCGTGGACGCCGACGGCGTGCTGGACCTGGCCGCGCTGGAAGCCGAGTTGGCCGACGATCCGGCCTCGATTGCCCTGGTCACCGTCATGTGGGCCAACAACGAGGTAGGCAGCCTCCAACCGGTCGCGGAGGTCGTGCGGCTGGCGCACGCCGCCGGCGTGCCCGTGCATTCCGACGCCGTGCAGGCGTTCGGCTCCGTGCCGGTTGATTTCCGTGGGACCGGTCTGGACGCCATGTCCATCTCCGGCCACAAAATCGGCGGCCCGGTGGGCGTCGGCGCGCTGCTGCTGGGCCGCGCCGTTAAGCTGACCCCGGTCCAGCACGGCGGGGGACAGGAACGCGACGTGCGCTCCGGCACCCTGGACACCGCGTCGATCGCAGCCTTCGCCGCCGCGGCGGAGGCAGCCACCGGAAATCTGGCCGCCGAGTCGGCACGGATCTCCGCGCTCCGGGACCGTCTGATTGACGGCGTCCGCGCCGCCGTTCCGGAGGCCGTGCTGCGCGGTGCCCCCGGGAACGGCCGGCTGCCGGGCAACGCGCATTTCACCTTCCCCGGCTGCGAGGGCGACTCGCTGTTGTTCCTGCTGGACCTCGCCGGGGTGGAATCTTCCACCGGCTCAGCCTGCACCGCCGGCGTGCCGCGGCCCTCCCACGTGCTGCTCGCCATGGGCCTGGATGAGGACACCGCCCGGGGCGCCCAGCGCTTCACCCTCGGCCACTCCTCTACCGACGCCGACGTCGATGCGCTGCTGGCGGCCCTGCCGGCGGCGTACACCCGCGCCCGCCAGGCCGGCATGGCCGGACACGAGTCCAGCATCCAGACCGCGGGAACCGTCGCCCGCCAATCCGCCAACGGCTAGTCCAAGGACAGTAGCTGCTCCAGCGGGACGTCCGGATCCGCCAGCGAGTCCGGGCTGACGGAGGCGCGTGCAGTGATGAGTGCCTTGATGGCCTTTTGCGGCTTGTCGGACCGCGGCCAGTTGACGTTCATGCCTGCGACCACGCAGCCTTCGCGCTGCCAGAAGGCGAGGAATTCCTGCCGCTCCAGTGAACCCCTGAGCACGGGCGGGCCCTCGACCAGGCTGGGGAAGCCGGAATACTCCATGCTGACGTCGTACTGGTCCGTATAGAAGTAAGGAATGGTGTCCAGTGCGGCCTCCCGTCCGAGCATCGCCCGGCCGGCGACCTTCCCACCGTTGAGCGCGTTGGACCAGTGCTCGCTGCGGTGGTGCCCGCCGGTGAACGGATGCAGGGCGTTGGCGACGTCGCCGGCGGCAAAGACTCCCGGAGCCGAAGTGCGCAGCGACGCGTCCGTGAGGATCCCGTTGTCCAGGGCGATGCCCGCGGCTGCGGCGAGCGATGTCTCGGGGACGACGCCGACGGCGATGACAACCAGGTCGGCGGCCAGGATTTCGCCGGCGTCGGTGCGGACGCCGGTGACCCGGCCTTCGACGCCTGTGATGGCTGCGGCCGACGCCGGCAGCCGGAACCGCACGCCCCGGGACTCATGCAGCGAGCGGAAGAAGGCGCCCAGTTCGGGGCCGATCGCCGCGGCCAGCGGCACCTGCTCGAGGCCCAGCAGGGTGACGGAGTTGCCATACGAGTTCGCGGCGGCCGCAAGCTCCATTCCGATCCAACCCGAGCCGACCATCACCACGTTCCGGCCGCCCGCGGAGAGGGCATCCCGGAGCCGGCGGCTGTCGTCGAGCGTCCGGAACGTCATGACGCCGTCGAGGCTGCTGCCGGGCAGCGGAATCGAGCGCGGACGTGCCCCCGTGGCCAGCAGGAGCGCGGAATAGGGTAGCCGGCTGCCGTCGCCGAGGGTCACCGTGCGGGCTGCGGTGTCCAGCCCGGTGACCGGAGCGCCCAGTCGGAGGTCGACGTCGTTCTCCCCGTACCAGCCGGCCGGAACCACCGGGAGGGCGTCTTCGCCGTCCTTGCCCAGGAGATATTCCTTGGACAGCGGCGGCCGCAGGTAGGGGGCCTGCGCCTCCTCGGCGAGCAGCGTGACCGGGCCCTCGAAGCCCTCCACCCGCAGGGTCTTCGCGGCGGTGGCGCCCGCCAGCCCGCCACCCACAATCACGATGTTCTCGACAGCCATCTCGCGCGTCCCGTCTGGGCTTTCGCCGCCTTTGTTCTAAAACCGCTAATGCTGACGTTAGAAGCGCGGCAGACTGCCGTCAAGCCTTTTTGGGGCAGGAATCGGCGTGGCGATAGAATCGGTAGGCGGGCGCTGTGTTATTCCTCTGCCCGCGGACCTCCCGATTCCTAGAGAAAGCCAGCATGCGAGTTCTTGCAGCCATGAGCGGCGGCGTCGATTCAGCCGTTGCCGCAGCCCGCGCCGTCGAGGCCGGCCACGACGTCGTCGGGGTCCACCTCGCCCTCTCACGCATGCCCGGAACGCTGCGCACCGGCAGCCGCGGCTGCTGCACCATCGAGGACTCGCGCGACGCCTGGCGGGCGTGCGACGTGCTGGGCATCCCGTACTACGTGTGGGACTTCTCCGAGCGATTCAAGGAAGACGTCGTCCAGGACTTCATCGACGAATACGCCGCCGGCCGCACGCCCAACCCGTGCATGCGCTGCAACGAGCGGATCAAGTTCGCCGCGCTGCTGGAGAAGGCGATCGCGCTGGGTTTCGACGCCGTCTGCACAGGCCACTACGCCAAGGTGATCACGGACGCCGACGGCAACCCCGAACTGCACCGCGCCGCGGACTGGGCAAAGGACCAGAGCTACGTGCTCGGCGTCCTCACGCACGAACAGCTGCGGCACTCGATGTTCCCGCTCGCGGACACCCCCTCCAAGGCCGAGGTCCGCGCCGAGGCCGAACGCCGAGGGCTGTCCGTGGCCAACAAGCCCGACAGCCACGACATCTGCTTCATCCCCGACGGCGACACCGCCGGCTGGCTGGCGGAGAAGATCGAGATGACCACCGGCGACATCGTGGACGAATCCGGTGCCAAGGTCGGCGAGCACCCGGGCGCAAACGCCTTCACCGTCGGCCAGCGCCGCGGGCTGAAGCTGGGCACCCCGGCCGCCGACGGCAAGCCGCGCTTTGTGCTGGAGATCCAGCCCAAGGAGAACAAGGTGGTCGTCGGCCCCGAGGCCCTGCTCGCGATCGACGAGATCCGCGGCATCAAGGTGTCCTGGGCCGGGCTGCCGATCGCGGAGATCGCCACCGGCGAGGAGTTCGACTGCTACGCCCAGGTCCGCGCCCACGGGGACCCGGTGCCGGCGACCGCCCGGATGGAACACTCCGGAGGGTCCGGCGACCTGGTGGTCACGCTGGCGGAACCGCTCCGCGGTGTCGCCCCCGGCCAGACCGTGGTGCTCTACCAGGGCAGCCGGGTCCTTGGCCAGGCCACCATCGACGCCGCGCGGTCGCTCCAGCGGGCCGCCCTCTAACCGCCCTCGACGGGCCGCGTCTTCGCTTCGGCGGGCCGGTCCGCCGATTCCAGGAGCGCCGCATGCCATTGGCCTGCGGCGCTCCTGCCTTTAACCGTCGCCCGGGCGCGGGACATGTCCATTCTTCGCGGCCACGAGTGGGCACTTCGGGTATATGTCCACTCCCGGGCTCGGGCGCGGGACATGTTCGTTAGCGTGCACCCCGCGCAAGCATCCCGCGCGGGGCATGTCCGTTCGTCGCAGCCAGGAGTGGGCACTTAGGGATTATGTCCACTCCCGGGCCTCGGCGGTGAGCATGCCCGTCCTCCGGCTAGAGCGCGGGCCATGTTCGTCTTCCGGCTAGAGCGCGGGACATGTCCATTCTTCGCTGCCACGAGTGGGCACTTCGGGATTATGTCCACTCCCGGGCCTCGGCGGTGAGCATGCCCGTCCTCCGGCCAGAGCGCGGGCCATGTTCGTCTTCCGGCTAGAGCGCGGGACATGTCCATTCTTCGCGGCCACGAGTGGGCACTTCGGGTATATGCCCAGTCCCTGGCCCGGGCGGTGGGCATGTCCGTTCCCGAGCCCCCGCCGCCGCAGGCCGCACCGAGTCCGGGGTGCCGAAGATCCGGGCGAAATCCCGAAGAATGCGATAACTTCCGCCGGTTCGTGTAAATTTTGTGTCTCAACTCACAAGATGTAGCGATTCGCCCGTGGTCTTCTGGTTGAATCTAGGAATCAGGACAGGTGCTGCCCAACGAGTCAAGCTACTTCGGGCTGCGCACTAGTACTCATCGAACAGAAAGTTCACAGATGGCAATGAACAAAAAGGCCCTGCAGAGCGCCATCGCGCTTGCCGGGGTTTCCGCCTTTGCACTGACGGCCTGCACCGGCCCTACCGGCGGCGGAACGTCCTCCGGCAGCGCCGCAGGCGGAGGCAGCATTACGTACGGCACCACGGACAAGGTGGTCACCCTCGACCCGGCCGGCTCCTACGACGCCGGCTCGTTCATGGTGATGAACCAGATCTACCCGTTCCTGATGAACTCGAAGCCCGGAACGGCTGACTCCAGCCCGGACATCGCCGAGTCCGCGTCCTTCACGAGCCCCACGGAATACACCGTCAAGCTCAAGTCCGGCCTCAAGTTCGCCAACGGGCACGCGCTGACGTCCTCGGACGTGAAGTTCTCGATCGACCGCGTCATCAAGATCAACGACGACAACGGCCCGGCCTCCCTGCTGGGCAACCTCGCCTCGGTGGAAGTCAAAGACGACTCCACCGTGGTCTTCAAGCTCAAGGAAGGCAACGACCAGGTCTTCCCGGGCGTGCTCGCCGCGAACGCAGGTCCGATCGTCGACGAAGAGGTCTTCTCCGCCGACAAGCTGATGAGCGACGAGGACATCGTCAAGGGCAAGCCTTTCGCCGGCCAGTACACGATCGAGAGCTACAAGAAGAACGAGCTCGTCAGCCTCAAGGCCAACCCTGACTACAAGGGTCTGCTCGGCAAGCCGGCGAACGACAGCGCCACGATCAAGTACTACGCGGACTCCAACAACCTCAAGCTCGATGTCCAGCAGGGCAACATCGACGTCGCCGGCCGCAGCCTGACTGCGACCGACGCCGCCGACCTCGAGAAGGACTCCAAGGTCAAGGTTCACAAGGGCCCCGGTGGCGAACTGCGCTACATTGTCTTCAACTTCGACACCATGCCGTTCGGCGCCAAGGCTGCCGACGCCGACCCGAAGAAGGCACTCGCCGTCCGCCAGGCGATGGCAGACATCGTCGACCGCGACGCGATCGCCAGCCAGGTCTACAAGGGCACCTACCTGCCCGCGTACTCCGTCGTCCCGGACGGCTTCGTCGGCGCCATCAAGCCGCTCAAGGAAATGTACGGCGACGGCAACGGCAAGCCCAGCCTGGACAAGGCCAAGAAGGCCTTCAGCGACGCCGGCGTCACCGCCCCGGTCACGCTGAAGCTGCAGTACAACCCGGACCACTACGGCAAGTCCTCCGGCGACGAGTACGCCATGATCAAGGAGCAGCTGGAAAAGTCGGGCCTGTTCAAGGTCGACCTGCAGTCCACCGAGTGGGTCACCTACTCCAAGGACCGCACCAAGGACGTCTACCCGGTCTACCAGCTCGGCTGGTTCCCGGACTACTCCGACGCCGACAACTACCTGACCCCGTTCTTCGTCCCGGGCAACTTCCTCAAGAACCACTACGAGAACGCCTCCGTCACGGCGCTGATCAAGAAGCAGCTCACCACCGTTGACAAGACCGAGCGCGAAAAGGTGCTTGGCGAGGCCCAGACGGCCGTCGCCAAGGACCTCTCCACGCTGCCGCTGTTGCAGGGCGCCCAGCTCATGGTCGCCGGCAAGGACGTCCAGGGTGTCGAAAAGACCCTCGATGCGTCCTTCAAGACCCGTCTTGGTGTGATTTCCAAGTAGGTCCATTCCCCATCCGGTCCTGACCAGCCAAGGAGGCGGGGCGCCTGCGCGGCGTCCCGCCTTTCTTGCTGATAGCAGGACAACCGATTCCGGAAGCCCACGAAGCCGACGGAAACACAAATTTAGGTACCAATGACAACACTTATTGAGGCGCCGCCCAGCGACGCCGACGGCCTATTGCCAACAAAGAAGAAGGCGTCCGGTGGGGGACTGGGCCAATACATCCTGATCAGGTTCCTGCTGATCTTCCCGACCATTTTCATCCTGGTCACACTCGTATTTTTCCTGATGCGCATCACGGGCGACCCGATCACGGCCGCCCTCGGCGGGCGGCTCCCGCCGGAACAACTGGCGGAGCGCATCCACGCGGCCGGCTACGACCGGCCCATCTTCGTGCAGTACTTCGAGTACCTCGGACAGCTCATTACCGGCAACTTCGGCACCACGCTCTCGGACAACCGCCAGGTCTCCGAGATGCTGACCACCTATGGTTCGGCAACGCTGGAACTGTCCATCAACGCACTGCTCGTGGCACTGCTCGTGGGCATCCCGCTGGGCATGATCGCCGCGCACCGCCGCGACAAGGCGGCCGACGCCGTCCTGCGCATCTTCGCGATCCTCTGCTACGCCACGCCCGTCTTCTTCGCCGGCATGCTGCTCAAGCTGACCTTCTCGGTCTGGCTCGGCTGGCTCCCGGTCGCCGGCCGCGCCAAAACCTCCACCGAACTGGCCCTCACCGCGCTGCAGGCGCCCACCGGCATCTACTGGCTCGACGCGGTCCGCAGCGGCAACATGGCCGCACTCGGTGATGTCACCGCGCATGCCGTGCTGCCCGCCGTCGCCCTTGGGCTGCTGACGGCCGGCATCTTCCTGCGACTGGTCCGCACCAACGTGATCGGCACCCTCGGCAAGGACTACGTGGAGGCCGGCCGCTCACGCGGCGTCAGCGAATTCCGGCTGGTCACCAAGCACGCCTACAAGCCGGCGCTGATCCCGATCATCACCGTGATGGGCCTGCAGATCGCGGTCATGCTCGGCGGCGCCGTGCTGACCGAGACCACCTTTGAATGGAAAGGCCTCGGCTTCCAGCTGGCGACCTACCTGACGGCCCGCGACTTCGTGGCCGTGCAGGGCATCGTGGTGCTACTCGCCGTGATCGTGGCCGTGACCAACTTCATCGTGGACATCGTCGCCGCGCTGATCGACCCCCGCGTGAGGTACTGACATGAGCATCGAACCAACCATTGCCGCAGAAAGCCGCCGGGACCCCTGGTACCGGCGCCTGCCGGTCGTCTCCCACTTCAACAAGAGCGTCGGCCTGCAGCGGGGCATGCTCGTCACCGGGCTGATCCTGACCTCGCTGTTCCTGCTGACCGCCATCTTCGCCCCGTTGATCGCACCCTTCGGCTTCTCCCAGATCTCCGACGCCGACGGCAGCTTCCCCGCCCAGCAGGCACCCGGCGGCAAGCACCTGCTCGGCACCACCGTGGGCGGCTATGACGTGTTCTCCCGGGTCGTCTGGGGCGCGCAGACCGCCGTCATGGTCATCATCGTGGCCGTCATTATGTCGATCTTCATCGGCGTCATCCTCGGCCTGGTCAGCGGTTACATCGGCGGCTGGCTTGACCGGATCCTCGTCGTCGTCGCCGACGCGGTGTACGCGTTCCCTTCCCTGCTGGTCGCCATCGTCATGGCAATCGTGATCAGCGGCGGGCGTTCCAGCCTGTGGGGCGGCATCCTGGCCGCGGCGATCTCGATCACCGTGGTCTTCATCCCGCAGTACTTCCGCGTCATCCGCGCCGAAACCATCCGGCTCAAGGCCGAACCCTTCGTGGAATCGGCCAAGGTGGTGGGCGCATCCAACATCAGGATCATGACCCGCCACATCTACAAGAACGCCACCCGCACCCTGCCGCTGATCTTCACGCTGAACGCCTCCGAAGCCATCCTCACCCTCGCGGGCCTGGGCTTCCTCGGCTTCGGCATCGAACCGACTTCGGCCGCCGAATGGGGCTTTGACCTCAACAAGGCGCTGGCGGACACCACCTCCGGGATCTGGTGGACCGGTGTCTTCCCGGGCCTGGCCATTGTCCTCACCGTGGTGGGGCTGACCCTGGTCGGCGAAAGCATCAACGACCTCAACGACCCGCGCCTGCGCGGCCGCAAGAAGGCTGCCTCCGGCAAAGCCGGCCCCGGCACCGGCGGACCCGGTTCCGCCGCCCAGGCAGCGCACTCAGCAGAAGTGAGCAGTTCATGAGCACCAATATCGGTTCCGTTTCAGACCAGCACGCCCGCGGCGCCGGGCCCGTGCTGGACATCGACCACCTCAGGGTCACCTTCGCCACGGACGCCGGGGACGTCTATGCCGTGAAGGATGTCAGCCTCGAGGTCAACCCCGGCGAAGTCGTCGCCATCGTCGGCGAGTCCGGCTCCGGCAAGACCGTCACCGCCAAGACCATCCTGGGGCTGCTGCCGGAGACGGCGATCAGCTCCGGCGCAGTGCTGATCAACGGCAACAACGTGATCAGCGTCAGCGCCTCGAAGCTGCGGGAAATCCGCGGCCGCGACGTGGCCATGGTGTTCCAGGAGCCCTCCACGGCGCTCAATCCGGTCTTCACCGTTGGCTGGCAGATCGCCGAGGGCATCCGCGCCCATGCCGGGCACGGGGGAACGGGCCGGGTCAGCGCCAAGGAGGCCAAGGCTCGCGCCATCGACGCCCTGCGCAAGGTGGGCATCCCGGATCCGGAAACGCGGGTCAACTATTACCCGCACCAGTTCTCCGGCGGCCAGAAACAGCGCGTCGTCATCGCCGCCGCGCTGGCGCTCAACCCGGGCCTCATCGTCGCTGACGAGCCGACCACCGCACTGGACGTCACCGTGCAGGCGGAAATCCTGGAACTGTTGCGCGACCTGCGCGACCAGTACGGCACCTCGATCGTGCTGATCACGCACAACATGGGCGTCGTGGCCGACCTCGCCGACCGCGTCGTCGTGATGTACCAGGGCGACGTCGTCGAGGAGGCCAGCGCTCGGGTGCTCTTTGCGGAACCGAAGCAGGACTACACGAAAAAGCTGCTGGCCGCCGTCCCGCACCTGGGCCGGAACTCCGCCTCGGCGGGCATGACCGAACGCGCCCACCAGGGCGGCAAGGTACTGGTCGAGGCGAAGAACCTCACCATCGAGTACCCCGGCCGGCTGGGCAGCCCGGCGTTCAAGGCCGTGGACGGCGTGAACTTCACCCTGTCCGAGGGCGAGGTCTTCGGCCTCGTCGGCGAGTCCGGCTCCGGCAAGACGACGATCGGCCGCGCCATAGCGGGCCTGAACAGGACCACGGGCGGCAGCCTCAAGGTGCTGGACTACGAGATGCTCAACCTCAAGGAGCGCACCTTCAAACCGCTGCGCAAGCAGATCGGCTTCGTGTTCCAGGACCCGGCGGCGTCGTTCAACCCGCAGCTCACCATCGGTGACTGCATCGCGGAGCCGCTCATCATCCACACCAAGCCGACGCCGGCGCAGGCACGCCAGCGGACCCGGGAGCTGCTCGAATCGGTGCAGCTGCCGGCGGCTTACGCGGACCGGTACCCGCACGAGCTCTCCGGCGGCCAGCGCCAGCGCGCCTCGCTGGCGCGGGCACTGATCCTGAACCCGAAGCTGCTGATCGCCGATGAGCCGACGTCGGCGCTGGATGTTTCGGTGCAGGCGAAGGTGCTGGAGCTGTTCAAGGACATCCAGGCCGAATTCGGGTTCGCCTGCCTCTTCATCAGCCACGACCTCGCCGTGGTGGACATCCTCTCGCACTGGGTCGGTGTCCTGTACAAGGGCAAGATGGTGGAGCAGGGCCTTGGAAACCAGGTCATGGGGCACCCGCAGCACGACTACACCAAGAAGCTCATCGCGTCGCTGCCGGTCCCGGATCCGGACGAGCAGGCCCGGCGTCGTGAGGAGTTCCGCGCGGTTCTCGGAGCCTAGCAAGCGGCCGCGCCTGCCCCGCCTGGGGCGAGGGCTGGCCGCACCAAGGGGCATGCCCGCCGTTCACTGCGAACGGCGGGCATGCCCGCTTAACACCCCGCGGGATTTCCGTGCCAGCCCCTAGACTGGACGAATGACCGAGCAGAACCAGCACCTCCCTGACGCCGATTCCTACGACCCCACGGCCAGCTCGCTGGCCGGGCACGTGGATCCCGCGGTGATGGCGGAACTGCTCTCCATCCGCTCCAGCATCGACAACATCGATGCCACCCTGGTCTTCCTCCTGGCCGAGCGCTTCAAGGCGACGCAGAAGGTCGGCTTCCTCAAGGCCGCGCACAAGCTTCCCGCGGGGGATCCCGGCCGGGAAACGGCACAGATCGCGCGCCTGCGCCGCCTCGCCGCCGAAGCCCATCTGGACCCGGCGTTCGCGGAAAAATTCCTGAACTTCATCATCGGCGAGGTGATCCGGCACCATGAGGCCATCGCCGAGGACCATGAGGCGGCCGCGCACCGGGGCACGGCTGCTGCGGACCCCGGCGTTTCCGCCGAGGCGTAGCCGTGCCCGTACCCGTTTCCCCCGGCCAGGTCACGGCCACCGCACTCGGCCCGTGGCCGGGGGAGGACCCGGTCGAAGCTGCCCGCATCATCCGCGGCGAGCTCGGCAGTCCACACGTTCCCTTCCTCGCCGAACTCCCGGACCGAGGCGTGGGTTCCGACGCGCTCGGCCGGACGGCGTCGCTGCTGGAGGGCCTCGCCGTCGACGTCCAGCCTTACGGCTGGCGGCTCGTTGACCGCCCCGGCAAGGACCTCATGCGGGCCCGTTCGGCGCTGTCCACCGACATCAACGTCCTCGCCGACGTCGTCGGGGCCGAGGACACGCCGGCCGCAGAGCTCAAGATCCAACTGCGCGGCCCGCTCAGCCTCGCCGCCGGACTGCACCTGCACAACGGGGAGCGGGCCCTCCTCGACCACGGCGCCCGGCGGGACCTCGCGGCCTCGCTGGCAGCCGGTGTGGGCCCCTACCTGCGCAAGGTCGCCGCCGCCGCGCCCGGAGCCGGCCTGGTGGTGCAGCTCGACGAACCGGACATCGCCGCCGTGATGGCCGGCACCATCCCCACCTCCAGCGGCTACCGCACCCTGCGCGCGGTCGCCGGTTCTGAAATCACCGAGTCCTGGCGCCTCGTCATCGATGCGCTGAGGGCCGCCGGCGCGGCCGAAATCGTGGTCTCCGTGCCTGAAGTCGAGGCGCCCTTCGACCGGATCCTCGCCGCCGGTGCCGACGGGATCGCGGTGCCGCTGCGTGCACTGACCTCCCGCCAGTGGGAACAAATCGCGGCAGCCGTGGAGTCCGGGAAACGCTTCTGGGCCGGGGCGCTGCCGGTCGACCAGCCGGCCGCGGCGCTGCCGCGCGTGCCCCAGGCCGTCGAAACGCTCTGGCTCCCGTGGCGCCAGCTCGGCCTCCCGGCCACGGCGCTGGGCACCGTGCGGGTGACGCCCTCCGCAGGCCTCGCCGGACACACCCCGTCGTCCGCGACGGCGGTGCTGACCCGCCTGACGCAGCTCGCTGACGGCCTCAACCAGCTGGCGCTCGGCTAAGACCTAGACGCGGCTTTCCCAACGCTCGGGCCGGGCCCTCTCCGGCAGGTAGCCCGGCGCCAGGGCATCCGCCGGGTAAGGCTCAAGCCGGTAGTCGAAGTGCCCGGCGTAGACCAGCACCAGGCCGATCTGGGGCTGGATCACCTTGACCTGGATCCGGTGCCGGCCCTCGTCCGGCTCCCACCATTGCTCGGCATAGGCCTTGGCATCCAGGGCGTCCGGCAGCGGGATCCGCAGCGGCCCCAGGAACAGCCGGGAGGCCTCGGAGACGCCCCGCAGCCGGCCTTCCGGGGTGACGCTCAGATTGAGGTCGGTGACCAGCCTGCGGTAGCGGCCGACGTAATCAACCAGCCGCGGGGTGCCCCCGGAGGAGTCCGTGCTGGTGGTGTCTTGGAAGATCCGGGTGGTCTGCGGGAAGAAAATTTCCCGGCGCGCGGTCAGGCTGGAGCGCCCGAACGGGTCCAGATGGGCGTGGTTCTCGATCCGGAACCTGATGCCCTCGCCGTATTCCGGGAAGAACGCCTGTTCGCCGGTCGCGAGCCGCAGCAGCGGCCGCAGCCAGCGCTGCCGGCAGCCGACGACGTCGAAGACGCCCTCGCCCACCCCGTAGTGCCCGGAGCCCGGGGCGAGCGAGAAGTACTGCTGCAGTTCCGGCTGCAGCCGGGAGAATTCGCGTCCCAGGCCGAGCTGGTAGATGGGTTCGTAGCTGGTCACGGCATACTCCTTGGGGTCACAGCCGTCCGGCGGCCTTCAATCGAATGTACGCGTCCGCCAGCGCCGGCGGCAGCAGGGATGGCTCGGCATCGACTACTTCAGCGCCGGCCTGGCGCAGCTGGGCGCTGACCGCCTCGCGTTCCAGCAGGGCCCGCTCGGCCGCCGCGGCCCGGAACACCCCGCTGGCGCTCGAACGCTCCTGCTGCATTTCGCCGAGCATGGGATCGCGGACCGAGGCCACCACCACCACGTGCTGCTGCGCGAGCAGGGCGGCCATCGGCAGCAGCCCCTCTTCGGGCGCGCCGCCGTCGAGCGCGGTGAGCAGCACCACCAGGGACCGGTGCGCGGAAACCGAGCGGATCTGGGCCGGGATCTGTGACCAGTCGAGTTCGATGAGTTCGGCGTCGAGCGGGACCATCGCCTGGACCAGCTGTCCCAGCAGGTTCCCCTTGGCTGCCGACCCGGCCCGCGCCCGGAGCCTGCGGTCGAAGGCGAGGAAGTCCACCCTGTCGCCGCCCCGTTCGGCAAGGACAGCCAGCAGCAGCGCCGCCTCGATGCCGGTGTCCAGCCGCGGCTCGTCCGCGATCCGGGCTGCGGCCGTGCGCGAAGTATCCAGCAGGATGACGACGCGGCGGTCGCGCTCCGGCCGCCAGGTGCGGACCACGACGGCGGAGCGGCGGGCCGTGGCACGCCAGTCGATGGAGCGCACGTCGTCGCCGCGGACGTAGTCGCGCAGGGAGTCGAATTCGGTGCCGGCGCCCCGGATCTGGACCGCCGCCTTGCCGTCGAGCTCCCGCAGTTGGCGCAGCTTGGACGGAAGGTGCCGCCGCGCGTGGAACGGCGGGAGCACCCGGAGGGAACCGGGGCAGGGCAGGGTGCGTTGCCGTGCGGCAAGGCCCAGCGGGCCGAAGGCGCGGACCGTGACATGCGCGGCGCCCAGTTCGCCGCGCCGCGTGGGCTGCAGCGTGACGGTCATCCGGCGGCGCTCACCCGCCGGTACGAGCAGGCGCTGGTTCGGGTTCTGCGCGCCGGCCGAGGGCTGCCAGGCGTCCCGGACCAGGCCGTGCAGGGCGCGGCGGCCGGCGTTGGCCACCGTCAGGACGGACTCCGCCGACCCCGTGAGCGGGACGCTGCCGGGATCGGTGCGCTGCACCGAGACGTGCCGCAGCGGTACCGCGAGGCCCAGGTCGAGCAGCGCGGCGGCGGCCAGCAGCAGGAGGACAACCCCTGCGGACTCCCAGCCGGGCAGGAGCACGGCGGGGACCAGGCCAAGCAGTGCCAGCAGCACGAAGCGTCCGGAAATCGCCATGGCTCAGCGCGGCACGGGCACGGAAGCGAGGATGCTGCCCAGCACGCCGTCGACGTGCACGCCGTCCATCTCCGCCTCGGGGCGCAGGGCCACCCGGTGCCGCAGGCAGGGCAGGGCGAGGGCCTTGACGTCGTCCGGGGTGACGAAGCGGCGGCCGGAGAGCCAGGCCCAGGCACGGGAGCCGTTCAGCAGGGCCGCGGCGCCGCGCGGCGAGACGCCCAGCTGGAACGACGGCGCGGAACGGGTGGCGCGGACGAGGTCGACGATGTAGGCCAGGACTTCGGGACCGATCTCGACGGCGGCCACGGCCTGCCGCGCCTGCTCCAGCTCGGCGGGACCCGCGACGGGGCGGACGCCGGCCGCGGCCAGGTTGCGCGGATCGAAGCCGGCCGCGTGCCGCCGGATCACCTCGATTTCATCCTCCCGGCCGGGCAGCGGCATGGTCAGTTTGAGCAGGAAGCGGTCCAGCTGCGCCTCCGGCAGCGGGTAGGTGCCCTCGTACTCCACCGGGTTTTGCGTGGCCGCCACGATGAAGGGCGCGGGAAGCTGGCGCGAGACGCCGTCAACCGACACCTGCCGCTCCTCCATGGCTTCCAGAAGCGAGGCCTGCGTCTTGGGCGGCGTCCGGTTGATCTCATCCGCGAGCAGGATGTTGGTGAAAACGGGGCCCTCGCGGAAGCTGAACTCCGAGGTGCGCGAATCGTAGATGAGCGAGCCGGTGACATCGCCGGGCATCAGGTCCGGGGTGAACTGGATCCGCTTGGTATCGAGGCTGAGGGCCGCGGAGAGGCTGCGCACCAGCAGGGTCTTGGCCACGCCAGGCACCCCTTCAATCAACACATGTCCCCGGGACAGTAGCGCAATCAGCATCCCGGTGACGGTGGCGTCCTGCCCGACGACGGCCTTGGCGACCTCCTGGCGCACATCCAGCAGGGCCTGGCGGACTGGGTCCGGGTCCCGGGCGTCCCGGTAGCCGCGGGTTCCCGCTGCCTGCTGCGGCGCCTGCTGCGCGGCGGGCCGTGGCGCGGGCCAGGGGGCGGCAGTGCTGGATCCGGCAGCGGCTGTTGCGGCCGGGCCGGTGGAGACGGTTGGCTGATCATTCATCGGGCGTGTACCTCTTTCTCTAGTCTTTCCAGCTGCTGGGCCCAGCGCACGAGCTCGGCTTCGGCCCGGGGCTCGGCGTCGAGGACAACGGCGACGCTTTCCGGAGTCCGGTCCAGGTGCCGGGCAGCCGCGTCGATGATGGCCGCGGCCCCGGCGTCCGGTCCCAGCCGGAGGGTCCTGGCCAGCCGCACCAGCGTGCCGGCCCGGAGGACGTCGGCGGCACGGTCCACGGCGCGGGCGTCATGGTAGAGGCGGGCCCGACCTTCAGCCGTCTCCACCGCTTTCACCACCACGGGGAGCGGTTCGAAGACCAGCGGGCCAAGCCTGCGGCCGCGCCAGAAGATTGCCAGCACCGCCACGAACGCCAGCCAGGGCCCCAGGACGTGGGTCCACGGCGCGGCCAGCTCATCGAGGGTCACCGGTTTCTTCGCCTCGGGCACATCGGCGATCCCGGGCAGGTACCAGACCAGCCGCTGCTCCGCCCCAAGGGTCCGCAGCACCAGAGCGGCGTTGCCTTGCTCGGCGAGGGCCCGGTTGCTGAGGATTTCGGTGCTGCCCAGGACCACGGTCCGGCCGTCCTCGCTGCCGGCGTAGAGGCCGCCCCCGCCGTCGCGCGGCGCGTAACAGACCACTTCTCCGTCGTAGAGGTAGCCATTCGCGGCCGAGACCGTGCCGGCGTCGACGGGGTCGGAAATAACGCAAGCCGGGGCTAGTACCTCGGTGCCGTCCCGCACCACGCCGGCCTGCACGATCCCGCCGCTGACGCCTTGCAGCGTGTTGAGCCGGGGTGTGATCACCACCAGACGGTCCGCCGCGCCGCCCAGGTACTGCAGCTGGTCGCGGCCGAGGTAGCCGTTGCGGTCGTAGAGCAGGACGGTGGTGCGCTCGCCGGCGCGTTTGGCGCTTTCAAGCGTCTGGATGGTCGACTCGAAAGAGTCCCGCTGCTCCACGACGACGCCATGGCGACCAAGGATTTCCGCGGCGGCGCGTGCTCCTTCAGGGGCGGGATTTCGGATGGACAGCTGGGTCCGATCTCCATGGGGTTGCAGCTGAAGCACCGCCGTGAGGACGAGGGCAGCGACAAAGACGACGCCGAGGATGGCCCAGGTGCGGTGCCGGCGGATCCAGCGCAGCGGCGCCGCTGTGCTCTTCACAGCGGCCTGACGAGCGCGTCCGAGCCGGTGCCCCGATAATCCGGGGTGGTGCCGGCCAGCGCCGCATCGAGCCGGACGAGCGCCGCGTGGTCCGGGGATCCGGCGTCCGCCCCGCCGTACCGGACGGCGTCAAAAGTGAGTGCCGCCTCCTCCAGTTCGCGGGCGTACGCTCCAAAGGCGCGGCCCAACCGGGCGGCGACCTCGCTGGCGGTCCGGCCGGGTTGCGGATCCAGTACGGTGCGCTCCTCCGCCGCGCGCACGAGGGCGCGAAACTGCTCGACGACGGCGGCGGACCAGTCCCCGTGCGCCGCGGCGGCGGAGGCCCGCTCGCGGTGCGCGTCAGGGCTTAGTGCCGCATCGGCGTCGAACACGTCCTGGGCGGCGGCCCGCCGGGCGTTGAGCCGCGGACGCACCACCACGACGGCGACAGCGATGACCACGGCGGCGATGACCAGCAGGAGCGGCACGGCATAGCCGCCGTCGGCGCCGGGGGTGCCGTCGCCGGACAGGGAGCGCAGCCAGCGACCGAACTCGGCAAGTGCCTTGTCCAGCCAACTGGGCTCGGCTTCGCGGTACGGTGCCTTCGCGAGCTCCTCCGCCGCCCAGCGGCGCGCTTCGTCCCGGTCGGGCAGCACCGGAGGTTCCGGCTGCAGCCGGGCCGACAGCACCGCCACCGCGCGCTCGGCGGCGAAGACGGGGGCCGCCGTCACCGCCGGACCGGGGGAGGACCGTAGGGAGGTTGCTGCCAGGTGGAGGTGTCCCCGCGGATGGCTGCGGTCCGTCCCGGGACCCCCTCCGGGTCACTGCCCGTCTCCAACTGCCGCAGCAGGGACAGATCGAGTCCGTCCTTGCGCATCCGCAGATCCAGATAGACCAGGGCAACGGTTGAGGTCTGGAAGGCGTAGCCCACGGCGGCCACCAGCGCGGTGACCGCGGTGCCGACGACGGCGACCAGGATCCGGACCACCTGGGGCCCACCCTCGCCGCCCTGGGAGAAGACGGTAAACCCGACGGCGTTGCCCAGGAGGCTGACCGGAATAAGGACAATCTGGGTGATAACCCCGACGAGCAGCCCCACCACCAGGGTGACGCCCAGGATGCGCCACCAGTTCCTGCCCGTGAGCTGCCAGGAACGGCGCAGCCCGGCGAAGGTGCCGATCTCCTCCACCACAATCGCCGCCGGCGCGACGAGGAACCGGATGCCGAGCCAGAGCAGCACAATCATCAGGCCGATGAACAGGAGCACCAAGGCAAGTACGGCGGCGCGCTCCATGGCCGCAACCAGGGCCATCGTTGCCACCACTGCGAGGACGACGACGGCGGCCGCGCCCAGGATCAGCAGGCCTGCGAGTCCCAGCAGGGCACCGGTCCGGGAACGGGAGAGCGTCCACATCTGGCGGAAGCCTGTCCGCCTGTTCAGCAGTGCCCGCGCCACGGGGACCGCCATGGCACCCTGCATGACCACCGAAATCAGCACGGTCAGGAGCGACAACAGCGCGCCGACGCCGGCCGCTGTGCCAAAGGCGAACGCCGTGGCTTGCGACGAACCCAGGTTGCCCGGCCAGGGTGCGCCTGATCCCCCGAAGAGGGCACCTGTCTGGGCCAGCGCGGAAGTGACAGACGTCAGGGCCTGGGCGATCACGCCCGCCCCCAGCATGGCCGCGGGATTCCGCCTGACGGTCCGGAATGCGCCGTCGAGGATTTCGCCGAACATCAAGGGCCGCAGCGGCACAATGCCGGGCTTGGGCGGCGCGACGTAACGCGGCTGGCCGTAAGGGGAGGGGACGTAGGGGCCGGAAAAGCGGGGGCCGGGCTGGGGAGCGCCCCACTGCGGCTGCTGGCCCCACTGCGGGGTGGTGCCCCATGCGGGTTGTTGGGCCGGCGGCTGCTGGTGGCCCCACTGCGGGGTGGTGCCCCATGCGGGTTGTTGGGCCGGCGGCTGCTGCCCCCATTGCGGCTGGCCGCCCCACTGCTGCGGTTCGCTAGGTTCCTGCTCAGACAAGCTTTTCCTCCCCAAGAAAATTGCCCACCGGATGCACGCGGCCGGGAACCGGTTGGCGTGCCGCCCGCGTGCCCCGGCGTAAGTCCGGGCCAGGCTTGCCCCCAGCCTATAGTTTCGACGGCCGGCCGCAAGCATTCGGGCCAAGTCGCGGCACCAAGTTAGCGGCGGGACCACCCCGGGTGCCGCAGCATGTGCAATCGCCCGCGCCATGCCGGGGACTGCCCGAATACGACAAAGCCATTTCAATAGGGGAATATATAACCTATGAAGGCACGGATTTTGGTAGTGGACGATGACGAGGCGCTGGCCGAGATGATCGGTATTGTGCTGCGCAACGACGGCTTCGACCCCGTCTTCTGCGCGGACGGTGGACAGGCCCTGGAGGTTTTCCGCTCATCCAAGCCGGACCTGGTGCTGCTGGACCTGATGCTTCCCGGCATTGACGGCATCGAAGTGTGCCGCCAGATCCGCGGCGAGTCTGATGTGCCGATCGTCATGCTGACGGCCAAATCCGACACCTCGGACGTGGTCCGCGGGCTCGAGTCCGGCGCCGACGACTACGTTCCCAAACCTTTCAAGCCCGCCGAACTCGTGGCCCGGGTGCGCGCCCGGCTCCGTCCCGGCGACCAGAAGGCCCCGGAGACGCTGCGCATCGCGGACGTCACGATTGACGTCGCCGGCCACGTGGTCAGCCGCAACAGCGAGCGGATCTCGTTGACCCCGCTGGAATTCGACCTGCTGGTCGCACTGGCGCGCAAGCCCTGGCAGGTTTTCACCCGGGAGCTGCTGCTCGAGCAGGTCTGGGGCTACCGCCACGCGGCGGACACCCGCCTGGTCAACGTCCACGTCCAGCGGCTGCGCTCGAAGATCGAACGCGATCCGGAAGCCCCTGAAGTTGTATTGACGGTCCGTGGTGTCGGCTACAAAGCAGGTTCCTGAGCCGGCGGACGGCCCGCCGGGGACCGCCCCGGAGACCGCTGCCCGGCTCGAGCTCCCGGAGACTGCCGCCCCGTCGCACGGCCAGCCTGATGCTGCCGCGACCGAGGCCGCTGCCCCCGAGGGCCAGACGGCGCCGTCGTCGTCCCGTGGACAGACCCCGCTTTTCAGGGCCCGGATCTGGAGCCGTCGGGCCCGGATTGTCACCGCCCGCGTTGCCCGGTTGGTCCGCACCGGTGCGTCCCGCATCCTGCCGGCAACCAGGTACCTGTTGCGTGCCGTGCACCGGCGCTGGCGGCGGTCCCTGCAGTTCCGCACCGTGCTCACCACCCTCATGCTCGCGATCGGTTCCTTCGCCGTCGTCGGCGCGTATCTCTCCAACCAGATCGCCAACAACCTTTTCCAGGAGCGGCTGGCCCAGGCGGAGTCGGAGACCCGCTACAACGTCAAGCAGGTCCAGGACACGTTCGACGGCGCGCAGGTCACCGACCAGTCCAGCGTTATCACCCTCGTCTACGACACCCTGAACGCCGTCGAAGGCCGCGGCTCGGTGATCCAGCGGCGCTACGTCTTCGAGGCCATGCCCGAACAGACCAAGCCGCGCAACCGGTGGGTCGAGTCGCGCGCGTCCGACCAGCTCACGATCAGTGTGATCCCGCCCGAGCTGCGCAAGGCGGTCCAGGACTCCGGCAAAGACCAGTTCTGGGCCTCCACGGAATTCCCGGTGGGAACCGAGGATCGCCCCGGGATCGCGGTTGGCAACAAGGTGACGTTCAACGGCACGGTCTACGAGCTCTACCTGATCTACGACCTCAACACGGCGCAAAAGACCCTGGACGAAATCCAGAACGTCCTGCTGGCCGGTGCCGCCGCCCTGGCCCTCATGATCGGCGCCGTGGCCTGGTACGTCACCCGCAACGTGGTCAGCCCGGTCAGCCACGCTGCCGTTGTCTCCGAAAAGTTGGCCGCCGGCCAGTTGCAGGAGCGCATGGTGGTCAAGGGCGAAGACGAAGTCGCCCGGCTGGGCGCTTCCTTCAACCACATGGCCGCCAGCCTGCAGGAGCAGATCACCCAGCTGGCCACCCTGTCCCAAATGCAGCAGCGGTTTGTCTCGGACGTCTCGCACGAGCTCCGCACCCCGCTGACCACGGTCCGGATGGCGGCGGAGGTGCTCTACGACGCCCGTGAGGACTTCGACCCGATCAACAAGCGGTCCGCGGAGCTGCTCTACAACCAGGTGGAGCGCTTCCAGTCGCTGCTGGCCGACCTGCTGGAAATCTCCCGGTTCGACGCCGGCGTGGCCATGCTCGACGCCGAACCGTCCGACATCGTCCAGCTCGTCTCGCACGTGATCGAGGGGGTGGCCCCGGTGGCGGCCGAATACGGCTCGGAGGTGACGCTGAATGCCCCCGCAGGCAGCATCATCGTCGAGATGGATGACCGGCGGATCGACCGGATCCTGCGGAACCTGGTTCTGAATGCGCTGGAGCACGGCGAGGGCCGGCCCGTGAACATCTCCGTGGCGGCAAACGATACCGCGGTGGCCGTCGCCGTCCGGGACCATGGAATCGGCATGACCGCCGCGGAGGCCGCGCGCGTGTTCGACCGTTTCTGGCGCGCCGACCCGGCCCGCGCCCGTACCACGGGCGGCAGCGGCCTGGGTCTGTCCATCGCGACCGAGGACACCAAGCTGCACAACGGCTGGCTGCAGGCCTGGGGCGACAAGGGGAGAGGCTCCAACTTCCGCCTGACCCTGCCGCTGCGCCAGGGCGAAACGATCACCCGATCACCGCTCCAGCTGGAACCCGCCGACGTCGGGCCCGCCGGCGTCGTGCGTGAACGGACGATGCTGCTGCTGGAGACGGCCGTCAGGGAGCCCCGTCCGGCCCCGTCCGGCCCCGACACAACGAAGGAGCAGCCATGAGAGGTGCCGGGAAACTCACCAGGCTCGCCGTGGCCCTGCTGGCGCTGGTGCTGCTTCTTCTGACCTCGTGCGCGCAGATTCCGCGCTCCGGCCCGGTAGGAAAGAGCACGGACGAGAGCGCGGGAAAGCCCAACAACGCACCGGTCTTCTTCCCCGTGGCTCCGCGGGCGGGGGCGGGCCCGGAGGCAATGATCGAGGACTTCTACCTCGCGGGCAGCGGCTACGAGGACGACTATGCCGTGGCCCGGCAGTACCTCACCCAGGCCTCCTCGGTGAAGTGGAAGCCGGACCAGCGGGTGCTGGTCTTCCGTTCCGCCCGCGTGGTGCGCACCGCCGTCGAAAATGTCTTCAACTACGAACTGGACCTGGCGTATTCGGTCGACGCCGACGGGATCGCCACGCCGTTGCCGGAAGGTTCCAAGGAAAGCATTCCCGCAACGCTGACCAAGGTCGACGGCGAGTGGAGGATCTCGGAAATCCCTGATGGCACCGCCATCCCCGAGCAGACGTTCAAGGTCATCTACGGCGCCTACCCCATCTACTTCTACGACCCCACCTTCACCTACGCGGTGCCGGACATGCGCTGGTTCATCAAGAAGAAGACCGTCAAGGCCATGACCAGCGCCCTGCTCGGCGGCCCGGCCCCTTACCTCAAGGGCGCCGTCGTAAGCGCGTTCCCTTCGGGCATGAAGCTGGCGCGCGAGTCGGTGCCGGTGGTCTCCGGCGCCGCGCAGGTGGACCTCACGGCTAAGGAGCTCGTGGACGCTTCCAACGAGGACCGGCTGCGCATGCAGACCCAGCTGGCGCTGACCTTCCGCAGCCAGCCCGACGTGATCAACGTGGAGCTGCGGGCGAACCAGGACCTTGTCCGGGTCGAAGACGACGGCTCCGTGCTGCCGCCGGTGCGGGACAAGGACGTTCCCGCCCACCAGATCGCCGTCAGCAACAACGACCTGGTCCGCTATGAGAACAACAAGCTGGGTCCGCTGCCGGACATCCAGTCCGTCCGGGCGCTGGCGCCGCGTGTGCCCGCCGAATCGCCGGTGTCCCAGGCAGCGGCGTTCCTCAACGCCGGCCGCACCACGCTGTATTCAATCCTGCCGGGCCAGCCGGCGCGCGCCCTCACCACGCGGGCAGGCCTGTCGCGGCCGTCCTTCGACCGCTACGACTGGGTCTGGACCGCCGGGCCCGGCAGCAACGGGGCCACCGAGGTTCTCGCCTACCATCCTGCCGGGACCGCGCCGGGAGCGAACGTGCCTGCCGTGACCATGACCCCGCCCTGGCTCGCCGGACGGAGCATCAAGGAGTTCAGGGTCTCGCGCGAAGGAACCCGTGCACTCGTCATCTCGGAGTTGAACGGCAAAACCAGCGTCCAGATCACCGGAATCATCCGTAACGGCGACGGCACCCCGAGGGACCTCACCGCGCCGATCACACTCCTGTCAGCCCGTGCCCCCGACCGGGGCGTCTGGGTCAACGACACGACCGTCGCCGTGATGAAGAGCTCGGCGAACGACAACGTCACGCCCGAGCTGCTGTCCCTTACCTCCGGGGCGCCGCAGCTGCTGGCACCTTGGCCGGGGCTAACCGCGCTCAGCGCCGGCAACGGACCGACGGAGATCTACGGCCAATCCACGGAGGGCATCTTCCAGCGGCTCGGTAACGGCTGGTCGCCGCAGGTCAAGGGCGCCATCGACCCCTCCTACCCGGGCTGACCGGGAGGGGCCGGGCTGACCGGGAGGGGCCGGGCGGCGCCCGGACAGATGTCCACATAGCAGCCGGGAGGGCTTCCGCGGCGGACCGGCGGCGCCCAGCCTTGAAGGGTGAACAAACGCCGGCATCGCACCAGAAACAGCACCGGAAACAGCACCAGAATCCGCGCTGTCGACCCGGACCTTGCCCCGGTACCCCCGGCAGCGAAACACCGTGGTGGCTACCGACGCTGGACGGAGCGCATCGCGGACCGTGCCGCCACAGCTGCCGCGGAGTTACTGGCGCTGGCAGCGCCGGTGGAATGCGTCTGCTGCGGCGCGGAGGACCGGACGTTGTGCGCCGGCTGCGCGCATCGTGTCAGCCAGCTGACGCGGCGGCCGTTCCGGGCGGAAGGGCGGGCCCCTGCCCTCGTGGACATGGACGGCTCGGTCCTGCTGCCGGTCGTGGCAGCCGGGGTCTACCGGGGCGAGCTGGCCCAGTGCCTGCTGTCCTTCAAGAGGCACGGCCAGCGTCAGCTGGCCGAGGAACTGGCCAAGGCCCTCGTCAAAGCCATCGGCGCCGCGGCCGGCCGGGCGGAAGGAATCCTGCTGGTGCCCGTGCCTACCAGCGGTGTCGCGTTTCGACGCCGGGGCTTCAGCCCGGTCCACCTCCTGCTTGCGCGGGCCCGGCGTATCCCCGCCCTGGCCGGAGCCGACGTCGCCGACGTGCTGCGCCAGGCGCGGCCCACCCTAAACGGTCCCCGGGGCCGACCCGGGCTGGCGGCCGGCTCGCCCGGCGGGCAGAAGGGATTGGGCCGCGCGGCCCGGACCCGGCGGGTACGCGGTTCGATGCGGATCAAGGGCGGACTCCGCCGGCCGGAGCTGAACGGTCGGCCCTGCATCGTCGTGGACGACGTGCTGACCACCGGCGCCACGCTGGCGGAAGCGGCCCGCGCGCTGCACGCCGCGGGAGGGCTGGTCCGCGGCGCAGTGGTGCTCGCGGCGACACGCCCGCCCGCCCGGTACAACTTTGCCGCGGCAATCCCCGGGCTGGCGGGGAACCCCGGCGATGAGGAAAAAAATAAACCAAAAAAAGATGAATAACAGGGGTCCATGAACTAACGTCGAACATGGGTACCAAGAACAGATGTACCTGTCGATAGCGGCTCGGAAAGGGGCTCGACTGTCAGTCAGATCAGCCCCGGGAAGTGCCGCCGTCGTGTCACCGAAGTCATTTGGAGGGCACCATGGAGTTCATGATCAGCGGTCGTAATTTGACGGTCTCGGACCGGTTCCGCGAATACGCCGACGAAAAGATCTCGAAGATCGCATCACTGGGGGACAAGGTCCAGAGGGTGGACGCCAAGGTTACCAAGGAGACCAAGGCCCGGCAGACCGCAGAACTGCTCACTGTCGAGCTGACCGTCCTGGGCCGAGGGCCCGTGATCCGTGCCGAAGCCAGCGCCGCAGACAAATTTGCCGCGTTCGACCTGGCCTACAACAAGCTTCTTGAACGGTTGCGCCGTGCCAAGGACCGCAAGAAGGTCCACCACGGCCGGCACACTCCGAAGTCCGTCACCGAGGCGACGGCAACCCTGGAACCTGCCAGCACCAGCGAGCCCATCTACGAGGAAGCGAGCCATCCGCCGCAGCCCCGGTCCGCCGAGAAGTCGCCGTACGAGGTGGAAAACGATATTCCTGCCGGCGACTCGCCCGTGCTGATCCGCCGCAAGGTCTTCCCCGCGGCGTCCCTGTCGCTCGACGACGCCGTCGACAACATGGAACTCGTAGGCCACGACTTCTACCTGTTCGTGGACAAGGAGACGAAGGCCCCGTCGGTCGTCTACCGCCGTGAAGGCTGGACCTACGGCGTGATCAGCCTGGACCAGACCTGCGAACCGGGCGAGGCTCCGCTGGAAGAAAAGATCATCGCTTATCGTTCAGAGGATGAGCCCGCCAGCGCCTGAGCTGGTGACCATCCGACGAAGGGACTGATGTGCACGCATCGCTGAGCCTCAAGCAGGCACGGCGGATCGCATTGGCAGCCCAGGGATTGGACAAGGTCCGGCCCGCCGCACCCGTGAGCGCACGGGCGGTGGGCCGTACCTTTGCCCGTCTCCACCTGGTCCAGATTGATTCCGTCAACGTGCTCTCGCGGAGCCACTACCTGCCGTTCTTCTCCCGGCTCGGGAACTACGACCGCACCATCCTGCACCGCATGGCGGGGACACACCCGCGACGGATGATGGAGTACTGGGCCCACGAGGCCAGTTTCATCCGGCCCGAGCATTTCCAGGATCTCGTGCTGTGGCAGAACCGAAAATGGGTCGGCGCGCATGCCATGGATCCGGAGCTGCGCAGCGAGGTGGCAGGGCGGGTACTGGAGGCGCTGGCCGCGGGCCGGCCGCTGACCGCCGCCGAACTCACGGCCAGGCTGGGCCACGTCGAGGACCGGCCCAAGGACAACTGGGGATGGAACTGGAACGCGGTCAAACGGGTCCTCGAGCACCTCTTTGAGGAGGGCCTGGTCTCGGCCGCGTCCCGGACCGAGTCCTTCGAACGCCGCTATACGCTGACCTCGAGGGTCCTGGCCGGCAGCGTCCCGGCCGCGCCGGCACCACCCGCCGCGGGCCGGGAGCCGGATGCCGCGGCCGCCATGATCCGGCTGATCGACGCCGCAGCCCAGGCGCACGGGATCGGCACCGTGCGGTGCTTCGCGGACTATTTCAGGACCCCGTTGCGCGCCGCCGCCGTTGCGGTGGAACACCTCGTGGACGCCGGGCGGCTGGAGCCCGTGACGGTGGCCGGGTGGAACAGGCCGCTGTACCGGCACGCCGACGCCGGGTTGCCCCGCGCCGCCAACGGCCGCGCGTTGCTGAGCCCCTTCGATTCGTTGGTCTTTGAACGCCGCAGGCTGGAGGAACTGTTCGGCTTCCATTACCGGATCGAGATCTACACCCCCGAGGCCAAACGCCGCTACGGCTACTACGTGCTGCCCTTCCTGCTGCGCGACGGAATCGTGGCCCGCGTGGACCTGAAGGCGGACCGGGCGACCGGCAGCCTGCTCGCCCGGGCCAGCCACGCCGAGCCCGGCGCGCCGGCCGACACCGCCGTCGAACTCGCCGAGGAACTGCAGCTCATGGCAGAGTGGTTGGAGCTGGACCGGGTCGTTGTCGCCCCCGGGGGGGACCTGGCGCCGGCGCTCGGGCAGGCCGTGGCAGGCCTGCATCCGCTCTGAGGGAACAGGCGCGTCCCGCCCTGCGTCTCTCCCGTAGACTAAACACGCCGGAATTCGGCAGCTTGAGACTGGGAGCAATTTCACGTGGCATCACTAATCGAAAAACTTCTCCGCACGGGTGACAAAAAGACCCTGCGGCAACTGCGGAACTATGCCGATTCCATTAACGCCCTGGAAAGCTCCTTCAAGACCTTCACCGACGCCGAACTGCGCGAAGAGACCGACCGTCTCCGCGCCCGCCACGGCGACGGGGAGAAGCTCGACGACCTGCTGCCGGAGGCCTTCGCCGCCGTCCGCGAGGCATCCTCGCGGACCCTGGGGATGCGCCACTTCGACGTCCAGCTGATGGGCGGCGCCGCCCTGCACCTGGGCAACATCGCCGAAATGAAGACCGGTGAAGGCAAGACCCTGGTGGCCACCGCTCCGGCCTACCTCAATGCCCTCACCGGCAAGGGTGTCCACGTCATCACCGTCAACGACTACCTCGCCGAGTACCAGTCGGACCTGATGGGCCGCGTGTACCGCTTCCTCGGCCTGAGCAGCGGCTGCATCCTCTCCAACCAGGACCCCGCCGTCCGCCGCGAGCAGTACGCCTCCGACATCACCTACGGCACCAACAACGAATTCGGCTTCGACTACCTGCGCGACAACATGGCGTGGGACAAGTCCGAACTGGTCCAGCGCGGCCACAACTTCGCCATCGTCGACGAAGTGGACTCCATCCTCATCGATGAGGCCCGCACCCCGCTCATCATTTCCGGACCGGCCCAGGGCGACACCAATCGCTGGTACAGCGAGTTCGCGAAGGTGGTGCTGCGCCTCCAGCCCGAGACCGACTACGAGGTCGATGAAAAGAAGCGCACCGTCGGCGTCCTCGAGGCCGGCATCGAGAAGGTCGAGGATTACCTCGGCATCCACAACCTCTACGAGTCCGCGAACACCCCGCTGATCGGTTTCCTGAACAACGCCATCAAGGCGAAGGAACTGTTCAAGCGGGACAAGGACTACGTCATCCTCGACGGCGAAGTGCTGATCGTGGACGAGCACACCGGCCGCATCCTCGCCGGCCGGCGCTACAACGAGGGCATGCACCAGGCGATCGAAGCCAAAGAAGGCGTCGAGATCAAGGCCGAAAACCAGACCCTCGCAACGGTCACGCTGCAGAACTACTTCCGCATGTACGACAAGCTCGCGGGCATGACGGGTACCGCCGAAACCGAAGCCGCCGAGTTCATGAGCACCTACAAGCTCGGCGTTGTCGCGATCCCCACCAACCGGGACATGCAGCGCATCGACCAGCCGGACCTCGTCTACAAGAACGAGACCGTGAAGTTCGACGCCGTGGTCAAGGACATCGCCGAGCGGCACGAAAAGGGCCAGCCGGTCCTGGTCGGCACCACCAGCGTCGAAAAGAGCGAATACCTCTCCCGGCTGCTGGCCAAGGAAGGCATCCGCCACGAGGTCCTGAACGCCAAGAACCACGCCCGGGAAGCGTCCATCGTGGCGCAGGCCGGCCGCAAGGGCGCCGTGACGGTCGCGACCAACATGGCCGGACGTGGTACCGACATCATGCTCGGCGGCAACGCCGAGTTCACCGCCGTCGCCGAACTCGCCCAGCGCGGGCTCGATCCGGAAGAGAACTCCGAGGAATACGAGGCCGCCTGGCCCGCCGCGTTCGAGGCCGCCAAGCAGTCGGTCAAGGACGAGCACGAGGAAGTCCTCAACCTCGGCGGACTCTACGTGCTCGGCACCGAGCGGCACGAGTCCCGCCGGATCGACAACCAGCTGCGCGGCCGGTCCGGGCGCCAGGGCGACCCCGGCGAGTCCCGGTTCTACCTGTCGCTGACCGATGACCTGATGCGGCTGTTCAACTCCGGCGCGGCCGAACGACTGATGAACAGCTCGGTGCCGGACGACGTTGCCCTCGAATCAAAGCTCGTCTCGCGTGCCATCGCCTCGGCCCAGGGCCAGGTGGAAGGCCGCAACGCCGAACAGCGCAAGAACGTCCTGAAGTACGACGACGTCCTGAACCGCCAGCGCGAGGCAATCTACGGCGACCGCCGTCGCATCCTGGAAGGCGATGACCTGCACGAAAAGGTCCAGTACTTCCTCGAGGACACGATCACCGCGTTCATCGATGAAGCAACCGCCGAAGGTACCGGCGACGACTGGGACTTCAACCTGCTCTGGTCCAACCTGAAGACCCTGTACCCGGTCAGCTTCTCGCCGCGGGACGTGATTGACGAGGCCGGCGGCAAGTCGCGGATTACGGTGGAGTTCCTGAAGGAAGAGATCCTCTCCGATGCGCGTCTGGTTTACCAGGCCCGCGAAGAGCTGATCGGTTCGGAAAGCATGCGTGAGCTGGAGCGCCGCGTGGTGCTCTCCGTGATCGGCCGCAAGTGGCAGGAACACCTGTACGAGATGGATTACCTCAAGGAAGGCATCGGCCTGCGGGCGATGGCCCAGCGCGATCCGCTGGTCGAGTACCAGCGCGAGGGCTTCATCATGTTCCAGGCCATGATGGAGGCCATCCGCGAGGAGAGCGTCGGCTTCCTGTTCAACCTGGAGGTCGAGGTGACCCCGGCGGAGGACGTCGTGGTGGCCGACGCCGCGGGCCAGCACACGGAGCACCACGAGCCGCAGATCCACGCTGCCGGCCTGGAAGCGCCGGAGAAGCCGGCCCAGTTGCAGTACACGGCGCCGGGCGAGGACGGCGCGGCCCAGACCCGGGTCGAGGCGAAGTCCTCCGGCCGTTCCGGCAACCCGGCGAAGGCCGCGGCCCAGGAGTCGCCGCGGCGCGCCAGCAAGAAGAAGCGCCGCTAGGCCTCAGCCGCAAGGACTAGAGCGCACAAGCAGGGCCGGAACGACAGTTCCGGCCCTGCTTCATTTAAGTTGACCTCCTTTCCCTGGGTCCTGGCGCGGATCCTCAGCCGATCTCCAGAACGGTGACCCGCCAGACCAGCCTGCTGCGCTCCAACCGCAGGGCGACGGCGCGGACGCGCAGTTCGTCGGACACGACGGCGCTGGCCTCATAGACGTCCTCGGACACCCGGCAGGCGCGGACCGAGCGGACGGACGGATTCCGGTGCAGCCGGCCCGCCGTCGGCGAGGTGCCCGAAGCCACGCGGCGGGTCAGCGCGGCCCGGTGCTGCAGCGCCGCCAGGCAGCGCTCGTCGAGCCGGCGGGCCAGCTGCTGTGCGGGGCGGGTACCGGCAAGGACCTCGATGGCGGCCTGCACGGTCGAGCGGCAAATCGCACACACCTCGCGGTCCTGGTCCACCAACCGCAGGACCGGTGCCGTACCGGCTGGCACAGGCGGGCGGGGAGCGTGCAGCGGGACGGGGCGGGGACCCGGCGGCGCCACCGGGAGGGGGACAGCGGTGCCTGCGCGGATACCGGTCATGGGACTCATGGGACTTCCTTTGCTGTCGTGGAGGGATTGCGGGTTGGCTTGGTTTAGCGTGCGGGCGGCATCCGAAGGACCTGACCGGGAAGCAGCAGCCCGGGGTCGCTGCCGATGACATCGCGGTTGGCCTGGTAGAGCCGCGGCCACGCCAGGGCGATGTCGACGTCGGACGCCAGCGGTCCGAGGTCCGCCGCGCAGATGCTCCACAACGAGTCTCCGGCCCGGACGGTGACCGCCGCCGTGCCCGCCGGCTCCGGGGCGCGCCGCGGGGAGGGCGCCAAGGACCGGGGATCCACCGGCGGCGGCGCCGGCATCCAGTGAGGATCCAGGCCGAGGCTCCGGGGCATAGCGGAGGGGACAGGAGGCTCAGGCTCCGGCGCAGGAGAACGGGCCGGAGGGGGAGCGGCGGATCCGGACGCGAAAGCGGCCAGCTCGGCCCCGCTGGGGATCCATGCGGCGGAAACGGCGGGAGGGGCGGTCGTCTCCGGGCCGGCCGGGGCAGGGTTTGCGTGGGCCAGCGGGGCGGTGGCGAGTTGGAGCCCGAGGGCGGCCAGCGCCAGCCGGCGCATGAAGGCGGGACTGAACTTCCCCGCCGCTTCGGCGGAACGGCGGCTGCCCTCGCGTTCGAGGAGCGCCGCCACGAAGGCGATCAGGAAGGACAACGCCCACCAGACGACGACGATCAGCCCGGCGGTGTTGGCGGCAACCCCGATCTGGTCCTCGAAGGAGGGGGATTGACGCCTCGCCGCCGATGAATGCAGGCGCTGGGCGAGCCGGGCTCCCGAGCCGGCGAGGAAGGCCCCAAGCAGGAGGATGACGAGGGCCATGGCCGCGTCCGCGCCCAGCCCGCGCCGGCGGCCCGCGCCGGAAAAATTTCTTGGGTCCACAACCGCCTCCTCTGCGGGCCGAGCCGCTGTCCTGCCCGCTTGGCCGGTTCGCTGAATGCGTCCGGGAGGGCTTCTGTAGCTGTTTGATGCGATTTGATGCTCTTGGAGTGAGTTTGATGCCCAAAGAAGCTGTTTGTCTAGAGGGTGCGCAAAGAATGTGGATTGACCGCCGTTGGGGGTGCGCCTACGCTGGCGCCATGCGTTGGGACGCCCTGTTTGCAGACTTGGAGGCGCAACTGGCTGCCGGCGAACGCCTGGACCTGGACGTCGAAATTGGCGAGCGGGCGCGGGTGGATGCGGCCGCCGTCGAGCTGGCGGACCGGTTGCGGGGCTCGCTGGGCCTGCGGATCGGCGTCCACCTTGGCTCCGGAACTTTGTACGAGGGCACGCTCAGCCACGTGGGCAGCCAGTGGCTGGTGCTCGACGAGGAGCGGCACCAGGTCCTGATTCCCTACGCGTCGGCGGTGCGCTACGCCGGCCTCTCCCGGCTGGCGGTGGTCGCAGGCAACGGGGCCCGGCACCGGCTCGGGCTGGCCAGTGCCCTGCGGGGACTGGCACGGGACCGCGCCAACCTCGCCGTGGTCGTGTCTCGAGGGGCGGCAGGCGAGTCCGTCCTGCACGGCGTCATCGACAGGGTCGGCCGCGACTTCCTTGACCTCGCGATCACCCCTGTGGGGGAGGAGCGTCGGCCTGCGAATGTCAGCGGCGTGGCCACGGTTCCCTTTGGCGCCCTCGCAGGGATCAGGTCGGTCCGGGGCGCCGACAGCTAGGCGCGGCTCAGTGGTCCTTGGCCTTGGCCTCCTCGATCATGCGGCTTGCCTCCGCGTAGCGCTCCTGGATGTACTGCTCGAGCATGGTTTCTTCGACCCGCCACTGGCCCCGTCCGCCCACCTGGATGGCCTTGAGCTGGCCGCTGCGAACCAGCGAGTAGGCGGCGGGGGAGTTGATCTGGAGCTGCTCGGCAACATCTGCGAGCGTCAGGAATCGGGGCATGGCACCATTTTGCCACCGGTGCTGGCGTTTGGGGGCGTTATCCACAATTTGCTGCTGTTTGCTTAGGTGTCTTCCCGCAGGGCCGCCAATTCGTGAGAATAGGGGTGTCCGGCGCCCGCGGCCCGGGCTGCGACTACAGGGGGAGCAGGACGCATGAGTGTGAGCACGGTAGCCGGCGGCGCCCGGTTAAAGCGGCCCTCGTGGAAGGACCCGCGGCTCCTCGTGGGCATCCTGCTGGTGCTGGCCTCCGTAGTCGGCGTTGTGTCACTCGTGGCGGCAGCGGACCAGACCACCGAGGCCTACGCCGCCAGCGAGCCGATTGCGGTCGGGGAGAAGGTCTCTCCGGACAAGCTGCACCGCGTCAAGGTCCGGCTGGGCGACGTCGAGCCGCAGTACCTCACTCCGGAGTCCGGCATGGACGGCGGCCTGGTCGCCGTCCAGCGCATCGGCAAGGACCAGCTCCTGCCGCGCGAAAGCTTCGGCAGGCTGGACGCCCTGGACCGCAAGCCGGTTGCCATCTCCGTGGAGGAGGCCCTGCCGCCGCAGGCGGTGGCGGGCTCCCGCGTGGATGTCTGGGTGGCGCTGCCGGATACCCGCAACGGTTTCAGTGAGCCGACGCTGCTGCTGCCGGGGGCCGAGATTGCGCAGCTCACCCCGGGGAGCACCGCCCTGGGCTCACAGCGGTCCACTGTGGTGATGGTCCTCGTGTCGGACGGGCAGATGCCCAAACTCCTGGGGGCACAGGCCAACAAGGCAAAGATCTCCGTGGTCTGGAATCCGGGAGGCGCGCCCTGATGGGCATTCCGGTGGTGACGGTGGGCCGGACCCGGGACGACCTGGTCGGCGGGCTGGAGCGGCTCCATGGTCCGGTGTCCGTCGTCCGGCGCTGCAGTGAGCTCGCCGAACTGCTGGCCGCCTGCCAGACCGGCCTGGCGCGGGCCGCCGTCGTCGCCGAGGGGACCGGGGAGCTTACCGCCTCGCTGGTCGACCGCCTGTCCGCCGTGGGAGTCGCCGTGGTGGCGCTGACCGACAGCCCGGAGGAATCGGCCAGGCTTCGGGGGATCGGGGTTACCCCGGAGGTTTCCGGAGTGGAAGCAGCCGCGCTCGCCGCCCTGATCGCGGGCGCGGTGGCGGAACTTGCCGGCGCGCGGCCCGGTCCGCCGGCAAGCGGCTTGGCCGACCCTTCCGCGGCCCTTCACACGCAGGCGGGCCCGGACCGCACTCTGGACGGCGGGGCTGGGGCGGAGCGGGCTGGCCCCGGGCCCGGCGCCGGGGAAGCGGGAACTGCAACGGGAACGGGGAGAATTATCGCCGTCTGGGGTCCCGCCGGATCGCCCGGTCGGACCCTGATGGCCGCCAATATGGCCGGCGAACTGGCAGCGGAGGGAAAGTCCGTCCTGCTGGTCGACGCCGACAGCTATGGCGCCAGCGTCGCGGCGGTGTTGGGGCTGCTGGACGAAGCGGCCGGACTTGCGCAGGCCTGCCGGATGGCCGACCAGGGCCAGCTCGACGGCGAAGCGTTGCGCCGGATCGCCGTCCCGGTATCCACCCGCGCCGGAACGTTCC
This sequence comes from Arthrobacter sp. 05L428, assembly GCF_056397665.1. Taxonomy (NCBI): domain Bacteria; kingdom Bacillati; phylum Actinomycetota; class Actinomycetes; order Micrococcales; family Micrococcaceae; genus Arthrobacter; species Arthrobacter sp. 05L428. The sequence continues at coordinate 646,597 of NZ_JBFTNW010000001.1, forward strand.
GGGTGCTGACCGGCATTACCCGAGCCGACCGCTGGACCGAACTTCGGGCGGCGGCACTAGCGCTGGTCTACGAGCGGGCCCGGGAGATCGCCGAGGTCACGGTGATCGACGCCGGCTTCTGCCTGGAGGCCGACGAGGAACTCAGCTTTGACTCGATGGCGCCGCGCCGGAACGCGGCCACCCTGCGAAGCCTCGAAATGGCCGACACCGTCTATGCCATCGGCGCCGCCGACCCGGTCGGAGTGCCACGGCTGGTGCGCGGACTGGCCGAGCTGGACGCCGCCGTCCCGCAGGCGCGTCCCCGCGTGGTCCTGAACAAGGTGCGCGCCTCCGCCGTCGGCCGTTCCCCGGAACGCCAGCTTCGTGAGGCTTGGGCGCGCTACGGCCCGACCGTTCCGTTGGAGGCCTTCCTCCCCGCGGATCCGGCGGCCTGTGACGCCGCCCTGCTGGCTGGCTCGTTGCTGCTCGAGAGCGCACCGGATTCCACCCTCCGCCGGGCCATCCGGAGCTTGGTTTGTGCACCTGCCCAGCAAAATCGTAAATCCTCTGTCCTTTCTTCCACAGCAAAGCCCCGGCTAAAAGACTAGGCTCGCCATGAGGGCTGCAACGGTGCGGCCGTGAACTTTTTGATGGAGGCGTTTGTCGATGTCGTCTGGGTCCAGCGTGGAGGATCAACCCGTTTCGATCGGTGCCAGCGAAGGGTACTTCGGGGACTACTACGAACATCTCGCCGAGGAGGATGCCCGCGCCTACGGCGATGACGTCCTGACCGCACGGTCACAAACGCACCTGCAGGTGGCCGCTACCCGGCAGCCCGGCGTGGCGAACATTTCGATCTCCGACGAGGCTGAGTCCAGCGTCGTCTACATCGTCACCGACGACATGCCATTCCTCGTGGACTCCGTCAACACCGAGCTGGTCCGGCAGAAGTCCCCGATCCACCTCGTAATCCACCCGCTCTTCGTCGTCACCCGCAACCGCGAGACCGGCCGGCTGGTCAAGGTGGCCCGGGTCCCCTCGCACTTGGGCATCTCCAGCGGCGACACAGCGGCGATGCCCAACCTGTCCCACCTGATCGCCCAGGGGGACAACGCCTCGCACATGGAGTCCTGGATCGCCGTCGAAATCGAACGGGTCGACGACGCCAAGCGGGAGCAGCTGATCGAGGGCCTCTCCCGGGTGCTCGGCGACGTCCGTGCGGCGGTCGAAGACTGGCCGAAGATGCGCAACAAGGCGCACGAGATTTCCGACGACCTCGACAAGGTGGCGCAGGCTGCGCAGATCGCCGAACTGCGCCAGGCCCAGGAACTGCTCCGTTGGCTGGACGACGGCAACTTCACCTTCCTCGGCTACCGCGAATACGACCTGAAGAATGAATCCGGCGAGGATGTGCTGGAACTGCGGGAGGACAGCGGGCTCGGCCTGTTGCGCAACGGCGCCGACACCCGCCACCAGATCCAGCACCTGACCGAAACGGGCCGGAAGAAGGCGCGCGAGAAGAGGGCACTGGTAATCACCAAGGCCAACTCCCGCTCCACCGTTCACCGCTCGGCGTACCTCGATTACATCGGCGTGAAGAGCTTTGACGCCGCCGGCAACGTCAACGGCGAACGGCGTTTCATCGGCCTGTTCGCCACGACCGCCTACGCCGGTTCCGTCCGGGATATCCCGGTCGTCCGTGAAAAGGTCGACGCCGTGCTGCGCGACGCCGGCTTCCCGCCGGACTCCCACTCGGGCAAGGACCTGCTCGGCATCCTTGAGACCTATCCGCGCGATGAGCTCTTCCAGATCGAAATCCCGGACCTCGCCGCCATCACCACCGGCATCCAGCGCCTGCAGGAACGCCGCCGGACCCGGCTGTTCCTGCGCCCGGACATCTACGGCCGGTTCATGTCTGCCCTCGTCTACCTGCCCCGGGACCGGTACACCACCAACGTCCGGCTGCGCATCGAGAAGGAACTGCGGGAGACGTTCGACGCCGTGTCGATCGACTATGAGGCGCGGATGACCGAATCCGCCCTGGCCCGGTTGTTCTTCCGGATCCGGCTGCCCAAGGATGCGGACGTCAGCCACGTCAACAGCGACGAACTGGAAAAGCGCCTGGTCCGCGCCGCCCGGTCCTGGAGCGAAGGCATCACCGAGGTCCTGCGCGCCAGGGCCGGCGCCGACGGCGAGAACGGAGCCAAGGAACTCGCCGCCGTCTGGGCCGAGGCGTTCCCGGCCAGCTACCGCGTCGACTACGAAGTCGAGGACGCGCTCGAGGACATCGCCCGCTTCGAGAAGTACGGCGCCGCCGAGCGCACCGGCGAGCCGGGCGGGGAGCGGCCGGGCGTGCACGTGTACCTTCCGCACGGTGCCGGCGCCACCCTCGAGGAGGACGCCCGCGTCAAGCTGTACATGCTCGAGCCCAAGAGCCTGAGCCAGATCCTGCCTTACTTTCACAACCTCGGCCTTGAGGTCCTGGACGAACGCCCCTTTGAGATCGAAACGGCCGACCACCGCGACTTCTTCCTCTACGACCTTGGCCTGAAATACCCGGCCGGGGTGGACCCGGAGCGCACCGGAGCCTTGCTGGGCGAGTCCTTCGGCGCGGCAGTGTCCGGCGTGGTGGAATCGGACAGTTTCGACCGCCTGGTGCTGCGCGAAGGCATGCACTGGCGCCAAGTCATCGTGCTGCGCGCCTACGCCAAGTACATGCGGCAGATGGGCAACACCAACTCCTTCGAATTCATGGCCGACACGCTGCTGGCCAACCCGGACGTGGCCCGGGGCCTGAACGCGCTCTTCGCCGCGCGCTTCGACCCCGCGCTGCCCGACGGCGAACGCGAACAGCGCCAGGACCAGGTCCGCGCCGGGCTCGACACGGCCATCGAGCAGGTGGCCACGCTCGACGCCGACCGGGTGCTGCGCACCTTCAAGAACCTGATCCAGGCCACGCTCCGGACCAACTTCTACCAGAACAAGACGCACGTCAGCTTCAAGCTGGACCCCTCCGGCATTGACGGCCTGCCGTTCCCGCGGCCGATGTTCGAGATCTGGGTCTACTCGCCCCGGGTCGAAGGCGTGCACCTGCGCTTCGGCAAGGTGGCGCGCGGCGGACTCCGCTGGTCGGACCGCCGGGAAGACTTCCGCACCGAAATCCTGGGCCTGGTGAAGGCACAAACCGTCAAGAACGCCGTGATCGTTCCGACCGGCGCGAAGGGCGGCTTCTACGCCAAGCAGCTTCCGGACCCCGCGGCGGACCGCAGCGCCTGGATGGCCGAGGGCATCGAAAGCTACAAGACCTTCATCCGCGGGCTGCTGGACCTGACCGACAACCTGGTCACCACCCCGGAGGGCGAGAGGCTGGTGCCCCCGGCCGACGTCGTGCGGCACGACGGCGACGATTCCTACCTCGTGGTCGCGGCCGACAAGGGCACCGCCTCGTTCTCCGACATCGCCAACAGCCTTTCCGCCGAATACGGCTTCTGGCTCGGCGACGCCTTCGCTTCCGGCGGCTCCGTCGGCTACGACCACAAGGCCATGGGCATCACCGCCCGCGGCGCCTGGGAATCGGTCAAGCGGCACTTCAGCGAGCTGGACCTGGACACGCAGGCAGAGCCGTTCACGGTCGTCGGCGTCGGCGACATGTCCGGCGACGTTTTCGGCAACGGCATGTTGCTCTCGCGGCACATCCGGCTGCTCGCCGCGTTCGACCACCGGCACATCTTCCTGGACCCGAACCCGGACGAGGCAGCCTCCTTTACGGAGCGGCAGCGGCTCTTCGAGCTGCCCCGCTCCTCCTGGGACGACTATGACAAGTCCCTGATCAGCGAAGGCGGCGGCGTGTTCGCCCGCCAGGCTAAGTCGATTCCCGTCTCCGAGCAGGTCCGGGCCGCGCTGGGGCTGCCGGAAGGCACCACCCGGCTCAGCCCGCCGGAACTGCTCCGGGCGATCCTGCTGGCCCCGGCCGACCTGCTCTACAACGGCGGCATCGGGACCTACGTCAAGGCGAGCACCGAGACCAACGCCGAGGTCGGCGACAAGGCCAATGACGCCATCCGCGTCGATGGCCGCGAACTGCGGGTGAAGGTGGTCGGTGAAGGCGGCAACCTGGGCATGACCCAGCGCGGCCGGATCGAGGCCGCACTGCAGGGCGTCATCCTCAACACGGACGCCATCGACAACTCGGCCGGCGTGGACTGCTCGGACCACGAGGTCAATATCAAGATCTTCGTGGACCGCATGGTGGCCGCCGGCAAGCTGGATCCGGCCGAACGTGCGGAGTTCCTCGCCTCGATGACCGACGAAGTCGGCCGCCTGGTGCTCGAGGACAACATCGACCAGAACATCCTGCTGCTCAACGACCGCATGCGGGTCGCCGAATGGAGCCCCAGCTACGAGCGGCTGATGGACTGGCTGGAGAAATCGGCCGACCTCAAGCGTGAACTCGAAGCGCTGCCGACCACCGAGACGCTGCGTGAGCGGCTCGAACAGGGCCAGGGACTGACCTCCCCGGAACTCTCCGTGCTGGCCGCCTACGCCAAGATCGAACTCGCGACGGCGCTGCGCGACAGCGACCTCGCGGAAGACCCGTGGTTCCGCGAGACGCTCCGCGCCTACTTCCCGAAGCAGCTGCGGGAACGGTTCGACGCCGAACTCGATACCCACCCGCTGCGCCGGGAAATCATCGCGACAGTCGTCGCGAACGACATGATCAACCTGGGCGGCATCACGTTCGCGTTCCGCGCCATGGAGGAGACCTCAGCCACCCAGTCGGCCATCGCCAAGGCGTTCGTCGCACTCCGCGAGGTCTACGAGCTGGACATCATGGTGGCCGAACTCAACGAGCTGCCGGCGTCGTTCCCGACCGAGCACTGGAGCACCGTCCACCTGGACATCCGCCGGCTCCTGGACCGTGCCGTCCGCTGGGTGCTGAGCCAGGGCAACGCCGCGCGGCCGATCGCGGAGATTGTGGCGGAGTTCAAGCCGCTGATGGATCCGATGCGGGCCCGGCTGCTGGACTACCTGCGCGGCGATGACCGCGAGCGGGTGTCGCAGTGGCTCGAAAAGGCCCGCAGCTGGGAGCTTCCCGAGGACCTGGCGCACCGCTGGGCGGAGCTGTTCGAAAGCTTCGTGCTGCTGGACATCGCCAAGATTGTGCACGTCAGCCCGGAGCCGGTGGAGAACATCGCGCACGTCTACTACACGGTCTTCAACCGGTTCCACGCCGATTCGCTGCTCGAGCGCATCACCAAGCTGCCGAGGAAGGACCGCTGGCAGGCCCTGGCCCGTGCGGCCCTCCGCGACGACCTCTACTCGACCGTCTCGGATATGACGACGGCGGTCCTGGAGGCGACGTCGGCGGATATGCCGGCGGAAGAGCGGCTGGTGGCCTGGGAAAGCCAGAATGTGGAGCAACTTGGGCGGGCGAAGAGCATGTTCGACGAGGTGAACGCCCTCGAGGCCGATGACATGGCCTCGCTCTCGGTAGCATTGAGGCTCTTGAGGTCAATCGTCCGACGCTAGGGTCTGCCGGCCCCGCGTCGCAAATGGAGGTGCTGTGGCAATCTTTACGGACCCTATCAGGGAGCATGCTGATTTCGGGCCGGGGGATGCCGAGTGGCTGCATCTGCTCGTGGGGGACTGGCAGATGGTCGCCGACCTTGCCTTCGCCGACCTTGCCTTGTGGTTCCCGCACCCCGAACTTGGCTACGTGGCGCTGGCCCACGTGCGCCCCTCCACCACGCATACGGTGTTCCACGCCGACTTCGTGGGGGAGGGGATCCGTTCGGACCTGAAACGGCTTGTGGACAAAGCCTGGGAAAGCCGCACCATCGAACGCTCCAACGAGACCAACTGGAGCAGCGACATGGCAATGCGGGTCGAGGCCGTGCCGATGGTCCGCAACGGCCGGACGCTCGCGATCGTGACCTCGCATATGGACCTCTCCAGCTCCCGGATGCCGTCGCGGCTGGAACTGACCTACCGGCAGTGCGCCTACGACCTGCTGCGGATGGGCACCCTGGGACTCTGGCCGGATTTTGCCTCGCCCACCGGATCGCGACGGGGCGCCCCGCGCGTCGGCGACGGCCTAATCCGGCTCGACGCCGAGGGGATCGTGCAGTACGCGAGCCCCAACGGCGTCTCCGCCTTCCGCCGGCTCGGCGACGGCGAATCGTTGGAGGGCCGGTCACTGGCCGAAGTCACGGCAGGGCTGCTGCGGGACCGCCGCATGGTCGACGAGACCCTGCCGCTGGTGGTGACTGGGCGAATGCCGTGGCGCAGCGAGATCGAGTCCCGCGGCGTCAGCCTTTCGCTCCGGGCCATCCCGCTGCGGGACGAACAGCAGCGCTTCGGGGCGCTGGTGCTCTGCCGCGATGTCTCGGAGCTGCGCCGGCGGGAAATGGAACTCGTCACGAAGGACGCCACCATCCGCGAGATCCACCACCGGGTCAAGAACAACCTGCAGACCGTGGCGGCGCTGCTGCGCATGCAGTCGCGCCGGATGGTCAGCGACGAGGCCAAACAGGGACTCGAACAGGCGATGCGGCGGGTCGCGACCATCGCCCTGGTCCACGAAACGCTGTCGCAGGGCCTGACCCAGAGCGTCGACTTCGATGAGCTGATCGGGCGCCAGTTCCGCCTGTCAGCCGAGGTTGCCTCGCCCTCGCAGCAAGTGAAGACCCAGCGTTCCGGGCTGTTCGGGGAGCTGCCGAGCGACTTCGCAACGCCGCTGGCCCTCGTCATCAACGAACTCGTGACCAACGCCGTCGAGCACGGGCTCGAGGGCAGGGCCGGGACGGTCTGGCTGATCGCCGACCGCTCCGAGAGCGAGGACGGTGACGAACTGCTCACCGTGACGGTGGCGGACGACGGCGTCGGGCTGCCGGCCGGCTCCTACACCGAAGGCCTGGGGCTGCAGATTGTGCGCACCCTCGTGACGAGCGAGCTCGGCGGCAGCATCCAATGGAAGCCGCGGGAGGGCGGCGGAACCGCAGTGCAGGTGGTCTTGAGCCTCGCCACACGCTAAGGGCGGCCACGACGCGGCGTTAGACGCGGCGCTTAAACAAGCAGTGGCCTCGGACCAGTCGGTCCGAGGCCACTGCTGATTGGGTCGCCCGAAGGCTGAAAATCAGGAGGCGCGGCGGGCGCGGGCCGCGCGGCGCTTCAGGGCGCGGCGTTCGTCTTCGCTCATGCCGCCCCAGACGCCCGCGTCCTGGCCCGATTCGAGGGCCCACTGGAGGCAAGTGTCCACAACGGGGCAGCGCCGGCAGACGCTTTTTGCTTCCTCGATCTGCAGGAGGGCGGGGCCGGTGTTTCCGACGGGGAAGAACAGCTCCGGGTCCTTGTCAAGGCACGCTGCGCGGTTACGCCAATCCATGCTGATCAGTAACTCCATTCCTGGGAATTCGTTAAATGCCTCTTGTGAAATTATTCACTAGAGGCTTCATAAGAAAGGGGCCCTGTGGGCCCCCTCGGTCATCTGGATTAAGCGTGTCATGTTAACGCTGTGTAAACAAGGGGTATTTGCCGAACAAATGCCGCCAAATCGTGAGCGATGCGTCACATTGCCTGGCGGAACCCCCAATTCTGTTCGACTATGTCCGGTAGGGTGCCAGTGTGTCAAGACCCCCAGTGAACCCCGCAGATCCCGCTGACCCGCAGCCCGGCGGTCCAGAGGCAGGCGGCCCGGTGCCGGCTCCCGCCGCCAGACCTGCCGGAATCACCGTCGTATCGGTCGTCACAGCCCTGGAGGCCGCGGCGCTGCTGGTGGCCGCAGGGTGGTACGGATTCCAGCTGCTGACCGGTGCACCCGTCCTGTCCTTCTGGGGCGCGGTCTTCACCCTCGGTCTGCTGCTGGCGTTCTCGGCATGGCTTTTTGCCGTGAGCCATTTCCTCTTCCGCGGGTACCGCTGGCCCAGGGCCGGAGCGCTGGTGGCCCAGCTGTTCATGCTCACCATCGGCTTCCCGACCCTCACCGGCGGTTACCCCCTGGCCGGACTCGCCATGCTGCTGCCGGCGGCCCTGGCCATCGTGCTGCTGTTCGACAAGCGGGTCATTGCGTTCGCGTCCCGGCCGGGCGGTTCAAGCCGGGCCCTGTAGGCGCGCGGGACAGACGCAAGTCCGGCCTACGGCGGTTCCGCGACCGCCAGCTGCACGGCCGAGGTCCGGCCATTCACCACGACAAGGGCGCGGCCGGGCGGCGGGCTGGGCTCCGGTTCGAACCGGACACCGAGAAGGTCGCCGTCCATCAGTTTCCGGGGACCGATCAGGATCCCGCTGCCCTGGCCGCGGGCCTGGAGCGTTAGCGGCACGCGCTGCTGGATCGCGGGACTGTAGCCCGCGGTCAGCACGACCGTCCAGCCCAAGGAGTTGAGCTCCGACAGCCGCAGGTTGGCGTCCAGGCCCAGGAGATCCGCGTCATCAACCACCACGATGGCCGCGTGGTCGAGCTGTCCGGTGCGCGCCCGCTCCAGGACGGCGGACCACTGCCGGGCCGGATCGCTTCCCACCGCGGGCGGCAGCCAGTCCGCGAAGGGATTGAGATCCGGCAACGCCCGGACAAGGGACGTTTTCCCCGAAGCCGGTCCGCCGAGGACGGCAAGAACGCTGGCCGGTGGCAGCGGAACACCGACCGGTTCGAGTTCGTCCCCGCCCACCCCGATCCAGAGCCGGACGCCTTTTGCCGGCGGTGCCTGCTGCGGAGACTCCGGGCCGATCCGGGCCCGGACCTCGGCGACGGTCACTCTTGCCGGAAGCGGCTCGACGCGGAACGGCCGGGCTGTAGGGCGCTCGCTTAGAGGCACGGTGGTGCGCGGCCTGGATGTTGCATCCGCCGGCCCGTAGAGCTGGGCTGCGTGCGGGGCGGCTTCGGCGAAGGGACCGGCGACGGCCACCCTGCCGGGGATCGACGGAATATCCGGCAGTCGAGGCCAGCCGTGCCGGGTTTCCTCTGTCGACCCGGCGGGGAAGAAGATGCGGTTGGGAAGCGCAGCGAAGAACCGCGCGGCCACGAGTTCGCGCTCGCCGGATACGACGGCCGCAATGCCCGCCGCGGGGCCGTCGCGGATGATGTCGTGGACGATGTCCTCGGCCCAGGCCAGAGGGCCGGCCCGGAATGCTGATACCCACGACCCCCAGTTGTTCAGTACAAGAACCAGCGCCGGGATGTCCGCTGTTCGGGGAGCGGCCAGCCTGTTGCGGATCTCCTCGGCCAGCCGTTCGAGTACCCGGACAGCCCGACGCAGCTCGTGGGCGCCTGTCCACGCGCCGACTCTGGGCGAGGCGGCTGCACCGCGGAGGGAGCCATCCGCATCGAGGATATACAGGTGCGATTCGGCCGCGCTGTCCAACAGCCGGTCCACCGTGAGACTCAGGGCACCTGCCGGCCCGGCCGGCGTCCCGCTCCGGGCGCCGCCGACGAGGGCCAGATGGCCATGGCCGAGCGGACACCAGCGGAGCTCACGAAGTCGCTGCTCTTCCGGCACGTCAAGCATCCCCAGTAGCAGCCCGCGCGCGGGCCCCGCGGCGGCGGGGCCGGCCGCGTGGCGGGGAAGCAGTAGCGATCCCGCCAGCGGCTCCGCTATCGGGCGCCGGGGGAGCGCGCCGCCGTGCTCCGCCCACAGCCGTGATGTCAGGCGCACCAGGCGAGAAACGTCGTGCTGCGGGTTGGGAGCAACGGCCCGATCCGTGCGGGGCTGGAGGCCAGCGGGTCTCTGCTGCAGCAGGGTCGCGGCTTCCGTGACCGTCACGACGGTGCCCGCAGGGGGCGAGGGGGCCGCCAGGGCGGCGGTCTGGAATTCCTCGGGTCTCCCGCTTCCGCGCACGAGGTAGGCGCGCCCCGGACTCCCCAGCGGAATGGCGGCGGCGAGCCGCGAGTTCATGACGTCGGAAGACTCGAGCTCCGACTGGACCCTCAGGACGATGCTGCTTGTGACGTTGGCTCGGATGTCCGCGTTCAGCGCCCCCTGCGGCCGCTGCGTGGCCATTACGAGGTGGATCCCCAAAGAGCGTCCGATGGTTGCGATCCGCATGAGCTCCCTTAGCGCGGCGGGCGCCTCCTCCACCAGCATCCGGAATTCGTCGATCACCAGGACCAGATGGGGCAGCGCCGGCAGTGCTGGCGCCTGGGCGGTATCGAGGGCGTGTGCCTGGTAGGCGGTGAGGTCAGGCACGCCGCCCGCGGCCAGCAACTCCTCCCGGTGGCGGACCTCGGCGCGGAGCGAGGCGAGAGTGCGCTCCACTTCGTGGCTCGACAAATCGGTCAGCATGCCGACGCAATGCGGCAGCCCGGTCAACGGCCCTAGCCCGGAGCCGCCCTTGAAATCGACAAACAGCAGGTTAACCAGGTCCGGCGGGTAGCTGGCCGCCAGCCCGGCCACCAGAGTCCTCAGGAACTCAGATTTTCCGGAGCCCGTGGTTCCTGCCACGAGCAGGTGGGGGCCGTCCGCCTGCAGGTCCACGTGGAGCGGCCCGGATGCCGCGCGGCCAACAGGAACGGACAGCCCCCGCATCAGCGACCGGCCCACGGATTCCCAACGCTGTTTCACATCTGCGGCCGAGAGCGGCAGGAAGTCGGCCAGGCGGCAATCGTCCGGGATCTGCCCAGTTTCGCTGTCTGTGGCGGTTTCATGCTGGCTCCGGTTCCGGCAGAAGCGGTCAAAGACGTCTTCCGGAACGAGGTCGGGGGCAAAGGCGGTTTTCGCGGTGCCAGAGAAGAGAAAGGCTCGGCGCTCGCCGAGCACGACTGACTGGCGGCCGGCACCGGTCTGCGCAGCAGCGGAACAGCAGAGTACTTGCCAGCCGTTCGGAGTTGCCGCAGCGCAGAGTGCCGAGGCGCCTCCGGTGTCCGCGACAATGATCAGCACGCCGCGGTCACAGCCGGGGCCGGGGCCGGCGGCAAGGTGCGCGGCGGTCATTGAATCACTGGCGGACAGGGAAACCCGCGCCAGGAAGCGGGCAGCCAGGGGCAGGGACGCCGCCGGGCCATGCAGCAGCACCCGGGTTCGGCCTGCCCGGGGGTAGCTCGCAAGCTGCATGACCAGGAAGCGGATCAGCCCCGCGAGGGAGTCTGCCGGGCCCCGGAGTTCGGTCGGGGCCGAGGGGTCCAGGCACACGGGGACGGGGCCCACGGGCGGGGCGCTGAACCCGGGATCGTCCGGGTCTAACCGGATTCTCGCCTTCCCCGGGGCCAGCCCGAGCCGCAGCCACACGGGCCCGGGTTCAACCTCCGCTGCACCGCTGGACTCCGGCGGCCCGGCGTCGGTGACCAGAGCGGCGGCAGACGGCGCAGCCCGGCGTCGTCGATCGCGGTCTGCGTCCGCTGCGGTCGCTACGGCCGCCTTCAGCTCACGGCGCCGTCTTCGGCCGGACAGCGTCGGTACCAGCACGGCCACTCCGGAAACCGCGGAAAATGCCAGGAACATCCACATGCCAGTGGCGACGGCCAGTGCGGCGCCCACGGCCAAGGGCAGGACCGCGGTGAGGAGAAGCACGGCGCGGTTGGCCGGGGAGCCCGGATTGGGGATCCGCAGTGCTTCCGTCGTGTCAGTGCCGGCCTCGGCACTTCCGGCCCCGGCCCCTCCGGCCCCCTCGCCGCACCGCCCGGCGCGCCCGCCGCGGAACACCAGGCCCAGGCTGGACTGGCCGCAGCCGATGACGGAGTCGCTCGTGACCCGGCCGCTCTTCACCGGACGGCCGTCAACGGTGGTTCCGTTGGCGCTGCCCAGATCGACCAGGGTGACCGCGGAATCGGTAACCTCCAGCCGGGCGTGTTCGCGGGACAGTTCGGGACCGGGAAGTACGAGTTCCGTGCCGGCGCGGCCCAAGAGGTAGCGGCCCCGGCGCAGCGGAAGTACCGTCCCGGCGCCTGGTCCGCTGAGCACAGCCAGCAGCAAGGCCGCGCCGGAGACGGATCCGCCGCCGGAGGCCGGACCGGCACCGGCGCCGTCGATCAGGACGGCGCCGTTGACCAGCGGGGCGTTGCCGGCGGACAGGGCATCGAGAGGAGAGCCGGCCACCGTCAGCCGGACCGTGCCGTACTTCCGGGCCAGCGCTGACTCCAGTTCCGCGCCGGGGCAGCCCGCCGGCAGTTCGATGGACAATTCCACGGGCATCCCCGGCTGTGCCGCGACGGGTCCACGGACCAGGGTGCACTGCAGCAACACCGGGAGCCTCCTTCCTGCGGTCAGGCGCTGGGACGCGCGCTAAACCCACGCTAGGGAAGGGCCCCGGGCCGGCAGGCCATCGAATCCGGCCATGTGGAAAAGGGTCCGATGTGGAAAAGACCCGCCGGGGGAAACCAGGTGCGGCTCGGGACCGGACAGCTCCGGCGGCACACCGTGGCGGGCGCCGCGATTCGTGGCTCCGGCAAAAGCCTCGGTAGTCTAGAGCAGCAGACAATGCACAACGTTGCGCTGCCCACATTCGAACCAGGAGATTTTGTGACCGCTGACCTCGTCATCGTAGGGTCGGGCTTTTTCGGCCTGACAATCGCAGAACAGGCCGCCACTGAGCTGGGCTTGAAGGTCGTCGTTATCGACCGCCGCCACCACATCGGCGGCAATGCCTACAGCGAAAAGGAGGAGCAGACCGGGATCGAAGTCCACCGGTACGGCGCCCACCTCTTCCACACCTCCAACGAACGCGTCTGGGAGTACGTCAACCGCTTCACGACGTTCACCAACTACGTGCACAAGGTCTACGGCGTCCACAAGGGCGAGGTCTACTCCCTGCCCATCAACCTGGCCACCATCAACCAGTTCTTCCGTGCGAACCTGACCCCGGGCCAGGCCCAGGACCTGATCAAGGAACAGGCCGGAGAGCTCGCGGGCACCGACCCGCAGAACCTGAACGACAAGGGCATCCAGCTGATCGGCCGGCCGCTCTACGAAGCGTTCATCAAGCACTACACCGGCAAGCAGTGGCAGACGGATCCCAAGGACCTGCCCGCGGGCATCATTTCCCGGCTCCCGGTGCGTTACAACTACGACAACCGCTACTTCAACGACAAGTACGAGGGCCTGCCGACGAACGGCTACACCGCGTGGATCGAGAAGATGGCCGAGCACCCGAACATCGAGGTCCGGCTCAACACCGACTTCTTCGATGAGTCGCACGAGTACAGCAAGGACAAGGTCGTCGGCAACATCCCGGTCGTCTACACCGGACCGGTGGACCGCTACTTCGACTACGCCGAGGGCGACCTCTCCTGGCGCACCATCGACTTCGAAGAGGAAGTGCTCGACGTCGGGGATTTCCAGGGCACCTCCGTGGTGAACTACAACGACGACGACGTCGCCTACACCCGCATCATCGAGCCGCGCCACTTCCACCCCGAGCGCGAGTACCAGACGGAAAAGACCGTCATCATGCGTGAGTTCTCCCGCGCGGCCGAGAAGGGCGACGAGCCCTACTACCCGATCAACACCGCCGCCGACCGCGAACGGCTGCTCAAGTACCGCGACCTCGCGGCCGCCGAGCGGGACGTGCTCTTCGGCGGGCGCCTGGGCACCTACAAGTACCTGGACATGCACATGGCCATCGGTTCCGCCCTGACCATGTTCGAGAACAAAATCCGCCCGCACTTCGAGGCCGGCGCCAAGATTGAAAGCGGAGGAGTGGACGCATGAGCGTAGCCGTGGACGCATCGACACGGGCTGAAGACCAGCGCCCCTTCCGGACTGTCCACCGCGTCGTGCTGCCGGTCGACGGCGACACCGACGTCCTTCCGCTGTACGTCGATTTCAACCCGGTCCAGCGCGTGGTGCAGCTGTCCAAGCGCGCCCTCCGGCGGGGTCGGATCTCGGCGCCCCCGACGGTTCCGGCTACCTCGCCCCAGCACTCCGGCTTCATCACCGGCCGCAACAGCATGACGCTGCCGGAGTTCCGGAGGGTTTCGCTGGGAACCTATTTCAACGCGTTCCCCGCCAGCTACTGGCGGAACCACACCGCCGTGGAGACGGTACGGCTGACGGTCGACGTCGACGCCGAGGCAACGGTCATTGTCTACCGTTCCAGCCCCCGCGGCACGGCGAACCGGGTGGACAGCACCCACGCCTCGCAAGGCGGAGAGGTCACCTTTGACCTGCCGCTGAAGTCGTTCGTCGACGGCGGCTGGTACTGGTTCGACCTCGTGGCCCACGGCACCCCGGTAACCCTCAGGAGTGCCGGGTGGTCCGTCCGCGAACCCGAAGGGTTCGTGCCCGGCACCCTCTCCATCGCGGTGACCACCTTCAACCGGCCTGACTACGCGCTGCGCCACATCGGCACGCTGGCCGGGGACGCCGACGTCGTCAAGATCCTGGACCGCTTTATCCTGGTGGACCAGGGGACCGACAAGGTCCGCGCCCAGCCGCAGTTCGAGGAGCAGGCGGCGATTCTCGGGGACCGGCTCAAGATCATCGAGCAGGGCAATATCGGCGGCTCCGGTGGCTTCTCGCGCGGCATGGACGAGACGCTGAAGGATGGGCGCAGCAAGTACGTCATGCTGCTCGATGACGATGTCAGCATCGAAACCGAAGGCATCCTGCGCGCGGTTAGCTTCGCGGACTTCACGCGGACGCCCACCATCGTGGGCGGGCACATGTTCAACCTGTACGAGCGCTCAGTACTGCACACCTACGGCGAGCAGGTCGACGACGCCCGCTACTTCTGGCGACCCGCCGTGAACACCAAAGAGGCCCACGACTTCGGCGCCAGCAACCTGCGCACCACGCCCTGGATGCACCGCCGGATCGACGTCGACTACAACGGCTGGTGGATGTGCATGATCCCCACCTCGATCGTCCGCGAGGTCGGCTACGCCCTCCCCGTCTTCATCAAGTGGGACGACGCCGAATACGGCATCCGCGCCAAGGAACACGGCATCACCACGGTGACCCTGCCCGGCGCCGCCGTCTGGCACATGCCCTGGAGCGAAAAAGACGACACCATCGACTGGCAGGCCTACTACCACCAGCGCAACCGTTGGGTGGCGGCGCTGAGCCACTCACCGCGTAAAAAGGGCGGCCGGATGCCGTTCGAAAGCATCGCGGTTGATGTCCGGCACCTGATCTCGATGCAGTATTCCGCCGTTGAAGTCCGGCTCAAGGCGCTCGAGGACGTGCTCAGCGGACCCGAGCACCTTCACGCGACTATCGCGGACAGGCTGGATTGGGTGCGGAAAACCCGCGCCGACTTCACCGACGCGCGGATCACTCCGGACCTGCACTCGTTCCCGCGTGTCCTCCGCTCCGGTGAAGTGGATGCGGAACACGAACCGAACTACGTGGCGGAATCGCTGGTTCGCGCGGTCACCGGGCTGCTGCGCCAGCTGCGTCCCGTCCGCGAGGACGCAATGACGAATCCCGAAGTGGCCGTCCCGGCTGTGGAGGCGCGCTGGTGGCGGCTCGCGGCACTCGACTCTGCCCTCGTGTCCTCCTCGGACGGCAGCGGCGCGTCCTGGTACAAGCGTGACCGGAAGCAGTTCGGTAGCATGCTCCTGCGGACGGTCCGGCTGCACATGAAGCTGATGGCCGAATGGGACAACAACGCCCGCCGGTACAAGGACGCGCTGCCCGGGTTCACCGGCCAGGCGGCCTGGCGGGAAACCTTCGAGGCTGTCGCGGTCAAGGAACAGGAGAGGGGAGAGGCGAAGATATGACCGCCACTCCATCCGGTGGCGGAACAGTGGTTTCCCCGCTGACCACCCCCGGCGAAGGGGGAGGGCTGCGGGACGTGTTCCGCCAGTGGTTCCTGCTCAAGCTCCTGGTGCGCAAGGAAATCAAGGTCCGCTACCGCGGCTCGGTCCTCGGGCTGCTGTGGTCCTATGTCAAGCCGCTGATGCAGTTCCTGGTCTACTTTGTGGCGCTGGGCATCTTCCTGAACCTCCAGGGCAGCACCCCGAACTACGCGATCTACCTTTTCTCCGGAATCATCCTGGTGAACTTCTTCGTTGAGGTCCTTGGCAACTCGACCCGTTCGATCGTCGACAACCGGGACCTGATCCGGAAGATCTACCTGCCGCGTGAATTGTTTCCGGTCTCGACGCTGCTGGTATCCGCCATCCACTTCCTGCCCCAGACGCTGGTGCTCATCGGTGCCTGCCTGATGGCGGGCTGGGCCCCGAGCATCCTGCAGCTCGCCGCCGTGGTCCTCGCCTTCATCATCGTCGGCGTGCTGGCCACCGGGTTGGGACTCCTCTTCGGAGCCGCCAACGTGTACTTCCGGGACTCGGAAAACATCGTCGACATGATCCTCATGATCGTGACCTGGGCCTCGCCGGTCCTGTACGTCTGGACCATGGTGGAGCGGGCCCTCGGCCCGTACTTCTTCCTGTACCAGCTGAACCCGATGACCGTCGCGGTGGAGATCTTCCACTGGGGATTCTGGTACCCGACCCTGAACGCCGACCAGGTCGCGGCCGCCCCGGTCATGCACGGGCTCGCTTCGGTCTGGGCGCCGGTGGCGCTCGGCGTCTCGCTGGTGATCCTGTTCATCGGCCAGCTGGTCTTCCGCAAGCTTTCCGTCCGTTTTGCCCAGGAGCTGTGAAAGTCATGCAGGAAAAAATGCTGGCGATTACGTGCACGGACGTGCGCAAGAAGTTCGTGCTGCGGCACACCAGGTCCCTGAAGGAAGCGCTGGTCTGGTTTGTCCGCGGGCGCAAGGGCGACATGTACAAGGTTTTCGACGCGCTGCGGGACGTCTCCCTGGACGTCCACCAGGGGGAGACCGTGGCGCTGCTCGGCCTCAACGGCTCGGGCAAATCGACGCTCCTCAAGCTCATCTCCGGCGTGCTGCAGCCCGATGCCGGTACCGTCCGGACGCGGGGGAGGGTGGCCGGTTTGATCGAGGTCGGAGCGGGCTTCCACCACGACCTCAGCGGACGGGACAACGTGTACCTGAACGGTGCCATCCTGGGCATGACGGAAAAGCAGATCAACGAGATGTTCGACTCGATCGTTGAATTCGCTGAAATCGGGGAGTTCATCGACACCGAGGTGAAGTTCTACTCCTCGGGAATGTATCTGCGTCTCGCCTTCTCGATTGCCGTGCACACGGACCCGGAGATCTTCCTGATCGATGAAATCCTTGCGGTCGGCGACGAACCGTTCCAGCGCAAGTGCATCGCGAAAATCAAGGAGTTGGCGGAGGCAGGGAAGACACTCTTTGTCGTCAGCCATGACCTCGACCTTGTCTCCACCGTCTGCGAGCGGGGCGTCCTCCTCGAGCACGGCAACGTCGTCCTGGACGGACCGGTCGCTGAAGTCGTGACGGAACTGCGACGCCGGTCGGCCGCGGCGTCCTAGTCCGCCGTCCGCCGCCCCATCTCTTGAGGAGTTGCCACAGATGTCCTGGTTTGCGAGCCTGCCCGCGGTACTGACGGCCGTCCTGGTGCTGGTCGTGCCCGGACTGGTCCTCGGGCGTGCCCTCGGCTTCCGGGCATTTGCCGTTGCCGCGCTGTCACCGGTGCTCTCAATCGCACTGGTGTCCGTTGCGGGCCTGCTGGCCCCGTTCCTGAAAGTCCCGTGGTCGCTTCTGCCGGTCGCCGGCCTGACCGCCGTCGCTGTCCTCGCGGCCGTGGGTCTCCGGCACGTGCTGCCGGAACGATGGCGCGGGCTTCAAACAGATTGGCGGATCGATCCGCGGTTCTGGTGGGCCCTTGGCGGTGCCGGCCTCGGCGGCATCATCATTTGTGCGCGGATGGTGGAGGTCATCGGGTCCCCGGAGCACATTTCCCAGACCTTCGACAACATCTTCCATCTGAATGCCATCCGTTTTATTGAGGACACCGGCCAGGCGTCGTCGCTGACCCTCGGCGCCATGACCGGCGGCTCGTTCTATCCGGCGGGCTGGCATGCGTTCATCTCGCTGATTGCCCAGACCTCCATGGCTTCTGTCCCCGTCGCGGTCAACGCCGGCAACGTCGCCATCGCGTCCATCGCATGGCCCCTGGGCTGCGTATACCTCTGCCAGCAGGCCCTGGGCCAGCGCAGGGACGCCGCCTTCATCGCGGGCATCCTGTCCGCCGGGTTCGGAGCGTTTCCCCTGCTGATGATCCACTTCGGTGTCCTCTATCCGAACCTGCTGTCGCTGTCCCTGCTGCCGGCCCTGCTCGCGCTGGGCGTGCAGGCCCTGGGGCTTTCAGCAGTTCCGGAGCTTCGGGGACCGCTGCCACTGGTCGTGCTGGGGCTCGCCTCGGCCGGCGTTGCCCAGGCGCACCCCAGCACCTTCCTGGCCTTCCTGGCGTTCCTGGCTCCCGCCGTGCTGTACGTCTACGTGGTTTCGATCCTGAAATGGCGCCGGGACTGGGCGGCGAACAAGGCGAAGGCCGCCGCCTGGAGCGCCGCCCTCCTGGTCGGAGGCGCGGCGGCGCTGGGCCTCTGGGTTTTCGCCAGGCCATCCTTCGCGGCAGCCTTCTGGCCGCCGGTTCAGTCCATCCCGCGGGCGCTGCTACAAGTGGCGGGCAATGCGCCCCTGGGCACCTCGCCCGCCGTCGCAATCTCGCTGCTCACGGTGGTCGGCGTCGTCCTGGCCGCCCGCAAGCGGCGCAACTGGTGGCTGATCGGCGTCCTGCTTATCGCGGCGCTGCTCTTTGTGGCCGTCTCCAGCTTCCCCGCCGGCCGGCTGCGCTACCTGCTCTCCGGCACCTGGTACAGCGACAGCTACCGGCTGGCCGCCCTGCTGCCGGTGGCGGTGATAGTGCCGGCCGCCGTCGGGGCAACCGCCGCCTGGACATGGCTCCGGTCCCGACTCGCCGCGGCCGGCGCGGGTGCAGCCGGCGTCGGCGACGCCGGTCCGTCGCGGAGTCCGCTGCTGTCTCGCAAGCCAGTGAAGGCGACGGTGTCGGCAGCCGGCGCCGTGGTGCTGGTGGTCCTCACCCAGTTGGGCAGCGTTCCGGACATGGTCTCACTGGCCCGCGGCAGCTATGCGCTGACGGCGGAGTCGCCGCTGCTCACCTCGGATGAAGCCGCCGTCCTGGCCGAGCTGGACCAGTACGTTCCGGCGGATGAGGTCATCGCCTCGAACCCGGGAAACGGCAGCGCCCTGGCCTACGCCCTGGCCGGCCGGCGCACCATGCAACTTCACATCCTGACCAGCAACGAGAACCCGGATGACAAGACCATCCTGGCCCGGCTGCGGAACGCCAAGACGGACCCTGACGTCTGCCCCGCGGTGTCGCGGCTCGGCATCGGTTACGTCCTGGACTTCGGCACCCAGGAAATCAATAACGAGCACCACCCCGCGCCCGGCCTGGCCGACCTTGAGAAGGCCGGCGTGGCCAAGGTGGTCGACCAGCACGGCGAGGCCAAACTCCTGAAACTGACCGCATGCAGGTAAACGGGCCGCCCTTTTTGCACGCGATACACTCGGACCTGTCCAGCGGGCCCGCACCATTGTCCACCACCGAAATACTGAGGATTCAAACATGGCCATGACGCCGCCGAATGGACCAACGACCGGCAAGGTGGTCGGCCGGCGCGGATTCCTCGCCGCAATTGTTGCCTTGCCCCTGGCGCTGCCCGCCTGCAGCTCGACCAAGGGCAGTGACGCAGTCGAGGTCTCAGCCAGCGCGTTTCCGCTGAGCCTCACCCACAGCTACGGGACGACGACGGTAGCCGCGCCGCCCAAGCGCGTCGTGGCGTTGAGCAGCGCAGACGCCGACACGGCGGCCGCGCTGGGTCTGGCCCCGGTGGGGATCTCCGGCTCCGCCTCGTCGCCGTGGTTCACCGACGCGATGCGGGACGTCGACGGCGCCCCTCCGTTCCTCCTCAATGACAAAGTCGCGATGCCGCTCGATGACATCCGCAATCTTGATCCGGATGTCATTTTGGCCGTCGGCGGCAGCATCACCCGCGCCGACTACGACAAGCTCTCGGAGATCGCGCCCGTGGTGCTCTCCGAGTCGGCGGATTCGGGCCGTGACTGGCGCCAGCGGTCGGCACTTATCGGAAAGGTCCTGGGCCGTAGCAACGCTGCCTCCGAGCTGCAGGCCAAGACCGAGGGGGCGGTCAGGGATTCGGTCCGCGACTACGCCGGACTCAAGGGAACCACCGTCCTGTTCGCGGCGGCGTCGTCCGCGGACGGCGCCGACATCCAGGTCTATCCTGACGATTCCGTGGTGCTGGGCGTGCTGAAAGATTTCGGTCTCGCTCCGGCCCCGGCGCTGGCCAAGGTCAAGGCAGAAGGCCGTGCCACCGGCGGGCAGAAGTCGCCGGTCGCCTACGTGTGGCCGCACGAACGCGCCGATGAACTCACCGCGGACATCCTGGTGGCCTCCATCAGTCAGGACGACATGGCCTCCCTGCGTGCGGGCGGCAAGATCCCGGCGCTGACGACGGCCAAGCAGCCCTCCCTGTTTTATGCTGCGGGGATCGAGGATCAGGCCCTGCGGTCCGGATCCGCGCTGGGCGTCGCCTGGGCCGGCCGGAACATTGTTCCGGAACTGGCGAAGGCGGCCTACTATGAACAGCAGCGCAGCGCAGGCAAGTAGTACGCAGGAAAGTAGTACGGAAAGTAGTAGTACGCAGGAAAGCGAAGAGCCAGGCCGGGACATCGTCCCCGGCCTGGCTCTTTTGCTGGCAGGGCGCTACCCGCAGGCAGTCACGCGGAAAAGGCGGGCGCTGCCCACGGCCTTGACGAGCTTTACTCCCGGGGCGGTGTTGTCCGTCAGGTCGCGGACGCCCACGAGGGGCTCGGCACGCGGGGTGATCTCGGTGTTGCCGAAGTCGAGTGCCCAATAGGCCTTGAGCGACTTGATCGCCGGGCATACTGCGGCGTTGTAGGCGGCTTCGTCCCAGTGGTCAAGGAGGAGCTGTTCCTCCGGGGTACGGATGCCGAAGATATGCGGGGCCAGGGCGCGGCGGCCGGAGAAGGCATAAACCAGCGAGGCGCCGGTCCGGGGGTTGCCCACCACGACGTCGCCCTCGGGCACAATGGCCGCCACTTCGTTGAGCAGTGAGACCTCGTCGGTCGACAGCAGCGAGGCCGTCGGCGTCGTGGTGAAGATGGTGCTGATGCGGTTCTGGACCGTGGAGAGGGTTCCGCCCTGGGCGCCGAGGCCAAGGGCCAGCAGTACCACGCAGCCCATCGCGATGCCCGAGGACGCCGGCAGCCGGCCGATCATGCCCGAGGCTGCCCGGGGAAGGGCTGCCGGCCGTTCCTTCGCGGTCGCGATCAGGGCTCCGGTCAAGGCGCGGACGCGCCAGATCACCCATTCGGCGCCGAGCACGACGACGGGGAGTGTCACCACCGGGAGCAGTGCGGCAAGCCTGAAGCTGTCCGTGTACCAGACTCCGGTGAGGAAATTGCGGAAGAAGCCGTTGCTCCAGCTGGAAACCACCAGGTAAAGCACGGCGCCGGCGGCGTACATGCCGGCGACCCACCAGTAGCGTCGCAGTTGGCGTGCGATGACGTACAGCCCCACGATGGTCAGGACCAGCATGACCCAGGCAGTGGTGGTTCCCATGGGCGCGCTGCCGAGGATTTCGCCGATGGCCCGTGCGTTGGTCTGGAACGGGGTCCAGCCGGCAGAGCTGAGGCTGGGGCGGGCGACCACCCAGACAGCGGTGGTGGCGAGCAGGTAAGCGACCGTGAAGGCCAGCCAGAACCGCGGCTGCCGCCGTGAGACCAGCCCTTCCCTGGCAGCGAGCCAGGAACGGATCAGGCGGCCGATCACCACGGGGGTGGCGAAGCCGAGCAGCGCCACGAAGGTGCTGGGGTGGGAGAGGGCGAGGCCCGGAACGGTGGCGGCAAGAGCCAGGACAGGCGCCAAAGGCGAGCCCGGGGGAGTGCGCGACATCCCGAGGGCCTCGATGGCCAGCCCAAGCACGGCAGGAAGCAGGGCGATGGCGGCGTGGTTCGGGTACAGGACACCGTAGCCCACCATGAGGTAGGGGAACCCGCTGAACCCGGCGGAGAGGATTCCAGCCGCCAGCAGGGGCATCGGCCGGTAGCCGACGATCCGGCTGATCAGGAACACGCAGCCCAGCGGCCAGACGATGGCCCCGGTAACGATGGTTCCGACGTTGACCACAGCCATGACCGACGGGGCACCGAGCATCAGGACCAGCGCCATGGAGTCGTGCATGGCCGCCGGGTACAGGCCCTTGGACGCGGCGGTGAGGTTGCCCAGTGTTAGCGTCGAGCCGTTCTGGGTATCGGCGATGTAGCGGACCGCGTTGAGGTGGTAGATATTGTCGAACGTCTCGGAGAAGCTGTCCGGGGATCCGAAGCCGGTGATGTAGCGAAGGCTGATGATCGCCGCAGGGATGAGGACGGCGGCGGGAATGGCCAGGCGGGCCAGCCAGATTCCGGTGTCCGCAGGGGAGAGCGGGACGTTTGCTCCCAGGAAGCCGGTGAACCGGGTCCCGGCTGCCTCGGATCCGGCTGCCGACCGGCGTCGGCGGCGGAGCAGCCTGAACACTGCCACGGCGGCCGCCGCGAGCACGCTGACGGCGAAGTAGCTCACCGGGTTAAAAGGGAGCTTCAGGTACGGCAGCATGATGGCCGTCATGCCGGAAACGGACGCCGATACGGGGGCGGCCAGGGCCACCAGGTTCAACCGGCGAAGACCGGCAGCTGCCAGGATCATCAAACCGGGAAGGAAGTAAACCAGCGCAGTCGCTGCCAGCGTAGGAAGCGTTTCCCACCAAGTCATTGATCCAGTCTCCTAAGTTTCAGAGCCAACCCTACAAGTATGCGGACGGCCTCACGAATCCGGCGGCGGGCGCCGGAGCCGCGCTGGGCGGCAGCGCACAGCGGGGCAAGGGGCGGCAGTGGCACGTTGCTATACTTTCAAACCATGGGTAACTCACAGCGTTCCGGCGTTTTAATAGTCATGCCGGCTTGGAACGAGGCCGAGGCCATCGGCAACACAATCCGGAAAGTCCTGGCTGTAGTCCCCCAGCATGATGTCCTCGTCGTCGACGACGGCTCGAAGGACGACACCCCGAGGATTGCCCGGGAAGCCGGTGCCACGGTCCTCCGCCTGCCTTTTAATCTGGGCGTCGGAGGGGCGATGCGGGCGGGATTCAAGTACGCCCTCCGCAACGGCTACAGCTCGGTGATCCAGGTGGACGCGGACGGCCAGCACGATCCGCACGACATCGACCGTGTTCTGGCCGGCCTGGAGTATGCCGACATCTCGATTGGTGCCCGTTTCGCCGGCAAGGGAAACTACGGAGCCAAGGGCCCCCGCCGCTGGGCCATGTTCTTCCTCGCCAAGGTCATCTCGGCGGTCGCCGGAACCCAGCTGACGGACGTCACCTCGGGGTTCCGCGCCGCGAACGAAACCGCACTGCGGCAGTACATTTCACATTTCCCGGCCGAATACCTGGGGGACACCATCGATTCGCTGGTCGTGGCGGTCAAGTCCGGCTGCCGCGTGACCCAGGTGCCCGTCGAAATGAAAGAACGGCAGGCCGGTACCCCCAGCCAGGGGCCCATCAAAGCATCCATCTATCTCGCGCGCTCGGGCCTGGTCCTGTGTTTCGCGCTGGCCCGACGCCGGACTCCGCGCGCGGCCGAACTACATGCGCCGCTGTCCGGCGACATTGCCGGAGAGGGAAGTGCCTAAGGCATGAACGTTGCAGGTTCCTTGATTTTGTCCATCGTGATGGTGGCAGTAGTCCTCATAATGCTTCGCAACGGCCGGTTGCGGGAGAAGTACGCGATCCTGTGGCTGGTCATCGGCACGCTGACCATCATTCTGGGTATCTTCCCCAGACTCCTGAACTGGGCGGCCGCGCTGGTGGGCGTCGTCGTTCCGTCCAATCTGCTGTTCGCGCTGGCGATCCTGCTGCTCGTGGGCGTCAGCCTGCACGTCTCCCGCGAACTCACCATCCTTGAGGATGAGACCCGCATTCTTGCGGAAGAAGTCGCCATCCTGCGATCCTCCGTGGAACGACTCCAACGGGAATCCAAACCAATCCAGCCGACGGCAGGCGGGGCCGAGACGGCTTCCGCCGTGCCGCCAACCGAGAGAAGAAAATAGTGACAATTGACGTAATGTTCCCGTACTACGGGGACGTAGCCATGATGAAGGCTGCTGTTTCCTCCGTACTCGCACAGGACGACAAGGATTTCCGCTTCACGATTGTGGACGATGGCTATCCGGACGACACCCTGCCGGAATACTTCGCCGGCCTCGTGGCCGCGGACGACCGGGTCCGGTACTACCGGAACGAGGTCAACCTCGGCGCCAACGGCAACTACAAGAAGTGCGTGGGCCTGGTTGAGCACGACATCGTCGTCATCATGGGCGCCGATGACCTGATGCTGCCGAACTACCTCAGCACGGTCCGCAAGGCCTTCCAGGACCCGGAAGTCAGCATTGTCCAGCCCGGTGTCGAGGTGATCGACGAGAACGGCTCCGTGTACCAGCCGCTGGGTGACTCCGTCAAGCAGTTCCTCCGCCACAAGCTGGTCGGCAAGGCATCGGAAGCAATCGTCGCCGGCGAAGCCATCGCGGAAAGCCTCATGGTGGGCGACTGGCTGTACTTCCCCTCGGTTGCCTGGCGCGCCGACGCCATCAAGAAGCATGACTTCCGCCCCCAGTACGACGTCGTCCAGGACCTTGCGCTGGCCATCGACATCACCCTCAGCGGCGGCAAGATGGCCGTCGTGGACACCGTCTGCTTCCAGTACCGCCGCCACCGCGAGTCCGACTCCTCGGTCCGGGCGCTGGACGGCCGCCGCTTCGCCGAGGAGCGCGCCTTCTTCGACGAGTGCGTCCGTGACTTCACCGCCAAGGGCTGGTCCTCGGCCGCCCGCGCCGCGCGCTGGCACCTCACGTCCCGGCTGAACGCCGTGTCCCTGACGCCGAAGGTGGTCTCGAAGGGAATGTGGCCGGGCCTGCGCAAGCTGGTCACGCACGCCGTCAGGCCCTGACCATCCGAGCCCGCCGCCGGGAGCGGCGGTGGTGATCCCGATCGACAACTTAAGGTGCCGCTCAGTCCCATGGACATCCAGAACCACTACTACGGCCACTCGGCCGTCTTTGCCCTGTACTGCGGATCGCGCAGGCTCCGCCACGTGTCCGGCCTTATCCAGCACGGATGGACCGTCAGCAGCCCGGTAACGGCCCAGTTCGGCGACTTCGCCAGCTGGGGCCCGGCCCGGCGCCGGCTTTCCTGGACCAGCTCTTCACGCGGCTGGAGCCCGGACGACGCCGGCAACTTCTTCAGCGACGGCACGCCCATGCTGGACGCCATCGGCGCCCCGTACCTCTACCTGCTTGACGCCGCCCGCGCCAACGGCGCCGTCCCGGAACGCACCGACCGAACCCTCGTACTTCCGCTGCACGGGACGGCCCTGCTCAAGGTGGACGGTGACCACGGCGCCTACGCGCAGCTGGTCCGCGAAAAGGAGGGCCCGGCGACGGTATGCCTCCACATTGATGATCTCCACAACGACGAGATCCTTGATGCCTGGCGCTCTGCCGGCCATGACGTGGTTAGTGCCGGGGACCGCCGCGACCCGCAGTTCATCGGACGGATCCTCTGGATGATGTCCGTCGCGAAGCGTGTGGTGTCCAACCGGCTGTCGACCTCCATCATGTACGCAGCGGTCAGCGGGGCCGACGTCGCCATCTACGGTCCGGACTTCCGGCTGGGCGCCAACGCCGCCGCGGATCCGGGCCTGGTCATGCGGGATCTGTGGCCGGAGTTCTACGACGAGTCCACGCCCCAGCACGTGCTGACGTCGATCGCCGAAGCAGAGCTGGGCCGCGGGGACATGCGCACGCCGCATGAATTGTCCCGGCTGCTCGGCTGGGACGCACACACGGTGGTTCCCTTCCTGGAGTACTGGGCCAGCGGCCCCCTGACCAAAGCGCAGACCGTGCTCGGCCTCAAGAAGGTCCCCGAAGGCGCGCACGCAACCGAGAAGGGGCTCTCCCCCTGGCACTGGATCCGCCACCCGCTGCAGCACCTGCCCTCGCCGTTGCCGAAGCTGCCGGCGATGGCGGCCGTGGAGCCGTTGAGGCCCTAAGGCCCGGGGCGGCGGGGTGCCTGGGCTACCAGGCGCTCCAGCCGCCGTCGACGGCGATGGTCTGGCCGGTCACGTAACGCGAAGCGTCCGAGGCCAGCCACGCCACGACGCCGCGGAAATCGTCTTCGGTGGCCATCCGGCCCAGCGGGGTCAGCTTTTCATACCGTTCCGTGAAGGCGCTGTCCTGTCCGCGGGCGATGCCGCCGGGGGCGAAGGCGTTGACCCGGATTCGGGGTGCGAGCACGGTGGAGAGATAGCGCGTCAGCTGCACGATGCCGCCCTTGGTGGCGCCATACGCGGCCGGGTTACCCATCCGGGTTCCCTCGTAGAGTCCCATGTTCGGCGCGACGATGCCGTAGATCGATGAAACATTGATGATCGATGCCCCCGCGCTTTCAGCGAGCTTGGGCGCCAGCTGCCGGGCCAGCGAAAACGGTGCCCGCAGGTTCAGGGAGGACGCCAGCTCGAACGCCTCATCCGTCTGTTCCTCGAACGGCACGGCGTAGCCCGGGACCCCGGAGGTCCCGGTGAAGGCGGCGTTGTTCACCAGGATGTCCAGGGGACCGTCAATCGCCTCGACTAGTTTCCGGGTGCCGTCGGGTTCGAGCAGGTTGGAACTGATGCCGCGGGCGGCCACACCGTGGCGGTCGTGCAGGCCCGCGGCGACCTCCTGGCACGCCTGCTCGTGGATATCGGAGATGATGACGTCCGCGCCCTGGGCCGCTAGCGCGTCCGCGAGGACGCTCCCCAGCGGGCCGGCCCCACCGGTGACCAGCGCGGTCCGGCCGGTCAGGGAAAAGAGGTTCTGCGCGCTGCTCATGCTGAGTGGTCCTTGTCCAGGGTCTGGCGGGAGTTCTTACCCGCGTCGTCGAAGCCGGGGAGAGGGGCCAGACCGGCGGAGACGACGGCTTCAACCAGCAGGAATTCGTTCTCGTCATCGATGCTGAAGGCATGGGTCTCGGGAATCTCGGCGTAGCCGTGGCGGCCTTCGTCGAACCAGCTCTTCTCCAGCCGCCGGATGAATTCGGCCCGCCAGACGTAGAAACTGCCGTTGATGCGCAGGAACCGGGACACGTCCTGGCGCCGCACCACACCTGTGCCCTCGGCGAAGTAGCGCTCGAGTTCGATGCCGCCTTCGGTCTGCGGCTTGACGCCCACCCAGGTCGGGTTGAAGAACGGCTCGGAGACCGCGACGACGCCGTCCAGTTCGGGGCTGCCGCCGAGCGTCGCGATGGCTTCGTTAACGCTCTCGGGTGTGCGGGTGGGGCTG
This sequence comes from Arthrobacter sp. 05L428, assembly GCF_056397665.1. Taxonomy (NCBI): domain Bacteria; kingdom Bacillati; phylum Actinomycetota; class Actinomycetes; order Micrococcales; family Micrococcaceae; genus Arthrobacter; species Arthrobacter sp. 05L428. The sequence goes on from NZ_JBFTNW010000001.1 coordinate 673,820, forward strand.
GTGGGATCCAGCAGCAGGACCATGTCGTAGGTCGTGCCGTCCAGTGACTCCATCGCCTCCAGGGCGTGCCGGAGGACAACGCTCATCGGGGCGGAGTCGCTGGCGAGGTCCGCTGGGCGCATGAAGGGGACTTCCGCGCCGGCAGCGCGGGCGGCTTCGGCGATCTCGGGGTCGTCGGTGGAGACGATGCAACGGACGTTCTCTCCCAGCAGGGCGGCGAGGGCCACGCTGTGGGCCAGCAGGGGTTTGCCCATCAGCGGCCGGATGTTCTTACCGGGCAATCCCTTGGAGCCTCCCCGGGCGGGGATGACTGCAAGAACGCGGGGCGCGGACGGTTTTTCGTTCATTGTTATTTCTCAACCTCGTCGTGTGATCGCAATGGTGCGTGGCCGGATTGCGGTATCACCACAGTACCTTTTCAGTTCCGCCGGTCGCCGAGGCCAGCCTGGCCGCGTCGCAGATTGCGACCGCCAGCAGCCCCTCGGCCAGGCCGGCCGGGGAGAACGCCTCCATGGAGCGGCCGGTGACGGTCCCTGCCCGCTCGAGCACCGCAAGGGACTGGCGCGCCAGCACAATGTCGACGTCGGCGTCCGCCGGGAACGCCGCACGGACCGAACCGGCGGGTTCCGCCGCGGAAGCGGGCCAGTCCAGCGTCACTTCGTTCCTTACTGCGTCCCAGCCGATTGCCCCCTGCTCGGTCGCAATCCGGATGCTGCGCGTTTTAACCGGCGTGACGTAGTCCAGGCGCAGGTGCACGCAGGGACCATCGCCCCACAGCACATCGGCGGACTCTTCGGCCTCGATGCCGAGGATCCCGTGCCCGAGGGTGGCCTTAAGGGAAACCGGGGCGCCCAGCAGCATCGCCGGGTAGTCGATGTCGTGGACCAGGTCCCGGAGGACCCCGCCGTCGTCCTTGCGGGCCGAGTAGCTGCTGCGGAAGTCGCGGCCCGGCCGCCACGAGGGCAGCCACGACTGGGACACCACCTGGGCGCTGGTCACGCGGCCAAGCAGGGGCAGAACATCCGCCGTCAGTGCCAGCCCCTGATGGAAGCGCAACGGTGCGCTGACCGTGATGGTGTTGGCCCGCGGATGCTCCAACAGCGCGCGCGCTTCTTCCGCGGACGGTGCGACCGGCTTCTCCAGCAGGATCGAAGCGGGGGAGTGTTCCAGCGCCTCGAGGGCGTCGGCGACGTGCCGGTTGGTGTCGGTGGCGATGATGACCAGGTCAAGGGGTTCGTCCGGGTAGCCCTGGACCAGCTGGACCGAGGCGGGGTAGTCGGCGGCGCGTGCGGACGGGTCCGACGACGGGGGCCTAACCGGCCACGCAAAGAGTTGTTCGACCCCCAGGCTGTGCAGCACACGCAGGTGCCGGGCCCCGATGGAGCCCGTACCGCGGACAAGGGCACGCAGCGGGCGGCCCGCTTGGGCCCGGGCGGCAGGCGTGGCGACGCTCGCCATCACCTTAGAATCGTCCAAGTATGATGAAAAGGTCATCTGGCAACTCTATTCTCAAAGGCGCTGCGACTATAAATGGATGGGCAATCCCCGAAGGAAACGGCATGGCTCATCATCGGCGCCTCCGGCCATAGCCGCAGCCTGGCCGCCATCATCCGCGGCCGCGGCGAACGGATCGCCGCCCTCAGCGACCGTGCCTTCGGCACCGCGGGTGCGCGCCCGGATGGCCCTGTCCCCGACCTCGCCGCTTTCGCGGGCCGCGACGGCGAGACTCCCGCCTGCTTCGGGGACGACGGTGAGGCCTTGGACTACGCCGCCCGGCATTCCCTCGCGATCGCCGTCGGGATCGGCGACAACGCCATTCGCTCCAAGATTGCGGACGCGATCCTGGCCGAGGCCCGCTTTGCAGCACTGGCCGCTCCGCTGGTTGCCAGCAGCGCGACCGTGGACAGCACGGCTGTCCTCGGCGCCCTCAGCCAGGTCTGCGAGCACGCGCATGTGGGTCCGCAGGCCCGGATCGGCGACGCTGCGGTCATCAACACCAGCGCCGTCGTCGAACACGACGCGGTGGTTGGAGCCGGTACCCACATCGCCCCGGGGGCCGTCCTGCTGGGGGCCGCCGTGACGGGAATCCAGGTGTTTCTAGGCTCGGGTGCCCGCATCCTGCCGGGCGTTTCCGTGGGGGACTTCGCGGTGCTGGGGGCAGGGTCGGTGGCGACGCGGCCGTTGGCCGGTATGACAACATATGTGGGAGTGCCCGCACAGCGACTTGTATCTACGAAAGGTCCAGCCAATTGACTCATGACCCGATTTCCAGCTCCGTAACTTTTGGCAGCCACCGCATCGGCCCTTCCGAAGAGATCTTCATCATCGCGGAGGCCGGCGTGAACCACGATGGTGATGTGGCCGTGGCCCATGAACTCATCGACCTGGCCGCCGATACGGGTGCAAACGCGGTCAAGTTCCAGACCTTCAAGCCGGAGGCCCTGGTCACCGGATCGGCCGACACCACGCCGTACCAGAAGGCTGCAGGGTTCTCGGAGTCCCAGTCGGAGATGCTGGCCCGGCTCACGCTGCCCGAGTCCGCCTGGGCCGAGTTGCGGGACCACAGCACCGAACGCGGCATCACCTTCCTTTCCACTCCGTTCGACTACGACAGCGCCCTGATGCTGGCGGAACTGGGTGTCCCGGGGCTCAAGATCGGGTCCGGAGAGCTCACCAACACTCCGTACCTCGCCGCGATCGCCGAGTTCGGCATCCCGATGATCGTCTCGACCGGCATGGGCACCCGCGAGGAAATCGCCGCGGCGCTCGAGGCGACTGCCAAGGCTCCGGCCACCGTGCTGCTGCACTGCGTCTCTGCGTACCCCGCACCGCTGGAAGAAGCCAACCTCCGGGCCATCCCCGCGCTCCGCCAGGAATTCGGCGTCGAGGTCGGCTGGTCGGATCACACCCCGGGGTCAGTGACGGCCATCGCCGCCACCGCCCTCGGGTCCACGCTGCTCGAGAAGCACATCACCACCGACAAGACCCGCAACGGCCCGGACCACTCGGCATCCTTGGAGCGGGCGGAATTCGCAGACTACGTGCGCTTTGTCCGGGAAGCGCACCTCGCGCTCGGGGACGGGAACAAGCGGCGGATGCCCAGCGAGGAAGCCAACGCCACGCTGGTGCGCCGTTCCTTCCATGCCGTCCGCGACATCCCGGCCGGTGCCGTCATCACGGCCGACGACGTTGCCATCCTGCGCCCCGAAGGCGGGCTGTCGCCGTCCGCCCTCGTGGTGGGGCAGCAGGCCAAGCGCGCCATCGCCGCCGGTTCTCCCGTAACCGGCGGGGACATCGCCTGAGATGAAGGTTCTTGCGTTCGCCGGCACACGGGCGGATCTCTTCCCGCTGGGACCGGTGCTGGTCGCCCTGGCCGCCGATGCCGCAGTGGAGCTTAACGTCGCGACCGCCATCGGTTTCCCTGACGGCACAGCGCACGCCCGGCTCCTGGAGGCGGGGCTGTCGCCCGACACGTTCGTCCACCACGAACTGGGCCTGTACCTGGCAGAACCGTCCGCCGAGCGGCAGTCGCTGACCGGCGCGGCCCTGTCCGCCGGGATGGCGAAGCTGCTGCCCGAGCTCAAGCCGGACGCCGTCGTCGTCCTGGGGGACCGGTGGGAACTGCTCTACGTGCTGCCGCCGGTGGTGATCAGCGGCATCCGCCTGATCCACCTGCATGGCGGCGAGGTCACCGAAGGCGCCCTCGATGAACGGGTCCGCCACGCGGTGACCAAGCTCGCGGACCAGCACTGCGTCAGTACGGCACAGGCCGCGCGCAGGGTTGCCCAGCTGGGCGAGTCCGCCGAGCGGATCCACCAGACGGGCGCCCCGGGGCTGGACCGTTTCGCCCATCCCGTGCCCTTGAGCGGTGAGGAATTCCAAGCCGAGTTCGGCGTTCCGCTGGTTCAGCCCCTGGTCATGGTGACCTACCATCCGCCGACCGCCGAGATGGCGACCAACGCCGGCGAACTGGCCCGGCAAGTCTTCGAAGAATCCCTCGCCCAGGCCGGCACGGCCATCCTCACCTACCCCGGCTTCGACGCCGGCCGGGAGGACATCATCGCCGTCCTCGAGGAGATCCGGGAGCGGAACCTGCCGGGGGTCATCGTGCGCGAAAGCCTGGGCCCGCTCTACCCCCGGGTCATGGCCACCGTGCGTGCACTGGTAGGGAATTCCTCCTCGGGAATCCTGGAAGCAGCGTCCTTCCACGTGCCCGTGGTGAACGTCGGTGACCGGCAGCGGGGCCGCGAGTACGGCGCCAATGTGCTGCAGTGCCGGGATGAGCGGAACGAGATTCACGCTAGTATTGAAAAGGCCCTGAGCCCGCAGTTCCACCTGATGTGCCGTAGCGTGGTCAACCCGTACGGGGATTCCCACTCCGCAGAGCCAATCGAACGCGTGATCGTGGGTAGCCTTGCCACGGGCCTGACCAAGGCTTTTGTTGACTTACCGCTGGAGAGTTGAATCTATGACCATTGAGGGACCGTTGAGCAACGTCTGCGTGGGCCCCGAGGCCACCGTGCGCCAGGCGTTGGAAGCAATCGACCGTGGCGCTTCGGCAATTGCGCTGGTCACGGACGACGGCCGCCTCCGCGGTGTCATCACCGACGGCGACATCCGCCGCGGCCTGCTCAGCGGGGCGCAGCTGGACTCCCCGGCGCTTAAATTCGCCAACGTCGAGCCGCACGTGGTCCGGCCGGAGGCCACCCGCGCCTCGGTGCTGGACCTGATGCGCAGCCTGCGGATCAGCGAGGTCCCCGTTGTGGACGACTCCGGCACGCTCGTCGGGCTGCACACCCTTAACGACATCGTCGGACGCAAGCGGCTGAGCAACATCGCAGTGATCATGGCCGGAGGCAAGGGAACCCGCCTGGGTGCCCTGACGAAGGACACCCCCAAGCCGCTCATGACCGTGGCCGACCGCACCATCATCGAGTGGATCATCCTCGGCCTGGTTGAGTCCGGCATTACCAACATCTACGTTTCCGTCGCCTACCTGGCGGAGAAGATCAAGGACCACCTCGGGGACGGCTCCCAGCTCGGCTGCAAGATCAGCTACCTTTACGAGGATCCCGCGACCCCGCTGAACACGGCCGGTGCGCTCGGACTCCTGCACCACGAGGTGCCAGACATTTCCGAGCCCGTCATCGTGACCAACGCTGACCTGATGGTGCGGTACTCCGCGGCGGACTTGCTGGCCTTCCACAGTTCCAGGAACGCTGCGGTAACAGTTGCTGCCCGGCCCTACACGCACCAGGTGCCCTTCGGTGTGCTCGAGATCGGCGAAGGCCGGTCCATCAGCTCGGTGGTGGAGAAACCGACCATCGAATTCGAAATCAGCACCGGGATCTACGCCGTTTCGCCCGAGGCCCTGGCGATGGTGCCCTACATGAAACCGTTCTCCATGCCCGACCTCGTCAAAGCCTGCATCGACGACACCAAAAACGTGGCCGCGTGGCCCATTGAGTCCGACTGGATCGACGTCGGAACTCCCAAAGACCTAGCAACAGCGAAAGGCCAGTGATAGCCGTGAACTACCAGGACATTAAAGGCAAGACAGTGGTCGTTACCGGCGCCGATGGCTTCATCGGCAGCCACGTCACCCAGCGCCTCATCGCCGAGGGCGCCAACGTGCGCGCCCTCTGCGTGTACAACTCCAACGGCTCCTACGGCTGGCTGGACGAGCTGAGCCCGGCAGAGCGTGACGCCGTGGACCTGCAACTCGGCGACATCCGCGACTCGGAATTCGTCTCGGACCTGGTCAAGGGCTCCGACGTCGTCCTCCACCTTGCCGCGCTGATCGCCATCCCGTATTCCTACCAGGCGCCCCGCTCCTATGTGGAGACGAACGTCGTCGGAACCCTGAACGTGCTCGAAGGCGTGCGGCGCCACGGCGTCGGCCGCCTGGTCAACACCTCCACGTCCGAGGTCTACGGCACCCCCAAGACTGTCCCGATCACGGTCGACAACGAACTCCGCGGCCAGTCGCCGTACAGCGCAACGAAGATCGCCGCGGACAAGCTGTGCGAGGCCTGGGCCAGCTCCTTCGAGACGCCCGTGGTCGTCCTGCGCCCGTTCAACACCTACGGCCCCCGGCAGTCCGCCCGCGCGGTCATCCCCACCGTGCTCCAGCAGATGGTGGCCGGCGCCGAAAAGATCCACCTCGGATCGCTGACCCCGCGCCGCGACTTCACCTTTGTCTCGGACACCGCGGACGGCTTCTTCAAGGCCGCAACGGCTGACATCCCGCTGCAGGGCCAGGTCATTCAGCTCGGCACCGGCCACGACGTCACCATCGGTGAACTCGTGGAAATGTCCGCCAAGGTCACCGGCTCGACTGCCGAAATCATCACCCAGGACGAGCGCGTCCGGCCCGAGGCCAGCGAGGTCATGCGCCTCCTTTCGGACCCCTCCCAGGCCCTCGCGGAACTTGGCTGGGCACCCCAGGTCAGCCTCGAAGACGGTCTGCGCCAGACCGCCGAGTGGATCCAGGCCCGCGGCGTTGACGCGTCCGCAGCCGCGAAATACTCCCGCTAAACACCCGCCAGAAAGGCACACCGTGACGCGAGTCCCCCTAGCCATTCCCAACATCGGCGCCCGCGAGGCGGAGCTGATGAACGAAGCCATCAGTTCCGGTTTCGTCTCCTCCGTGGGGCGCTTCGTGAGCGAGTTCGAGACCCGCTTCGCCGAATACGTTGGCGCCAAGTACGCCGTGGCCTGCGCCTCGGGCACGGCCGCGCTGCATATCGCCATGCGACTGGCCGACATCCAGCCGGGGGACATGGTGGCCGTCTCGGACTTCACCTTTATGGCGAGCTCAAACGCGGCGTCGTACCAGTTCGCGGAACTGCTCCTGGTCGACTCCGATGCCGAGTCCTGGTGCATGGATGTCGACCTGCTCCGCAAGGAACTTGAGCGCCGGAAGGTGGCGGGGGAGAAGCTCCCGAAGGCCATCGAAATCGTGCACATCCTCGGCCAGCCTGCCGACGTCGCCGCTGTCGTGGAACTTGCCCGCGAATACGGGATCATTGTGATCGAGGACGCCGCCGAGGCGCTCGGCGCCACCTGGACGGCCGGCCCGCTGGCCGGCCGTCACGTGGGAACCGTCGGTGACATGGGCGCGTTCTCGTTCAACGGCAACAAGATCATGACCACCGGCGGCGGCGGCATGTTCACCACCGACGACGAGGAACTGGCGCGCCGTGCCAAGCACCTCTCGACCCAGGCCCGTATGCCCGACCGCGGCTACCTGCACGACGAGATCGGCTTCAACTACCGGCTGACCAACATCGCAGCCGCGCTCGGCGTCGCCCAGCTTGAACGCCTCGACGATTTCGTCGCCGCCAAGCGGGCCGTCGCCAAACGTTACAACGACGCGTTCGCCGGAACGGCCATCCAGACGCCGCCGACCCTCCCCGGACAGGAGTCGACGTACTGGCTGTACTCGATCCAGGTTCCGGCGGAGCGCGGGCCGGGTGCCCGGGATGAGCTCCAGGACTTCCTGGCCGAGGTGGACATCGAGTCCAGGTCGCTATGGCGCCCCCTGCACATGCAGCCGCCACTGAAGAACGAGCCCTTGCTGGGCGGCGCCGTCGGCGAAGATCTCTTCGCCCGGGGCCTGTCCCTGCCGTGCTCGACCGAGCTTACGGAAGCCGATCAGAAGCGCGTAATCGACCGGGTCCACGAATGGCTTCAGCTCAACGGTGGATGATGTAGCCGGCAGCGCCGACCGCCCGGGGACAGCCGAGCCGGCTTCCCGGACGGGACGCAACTCGGTGCTTTACCTCGCCGGGGCCCTGATGCAGGGCCTCGGCGTGTTCCTCGTCCAGCCTTTTGCGCTCCATGTGCTCAACAGCGACGTCAAATGGCAGGAACTGTTCCTGTCCGTGTCGCTGATCCAGGTGGGCGTGGTCCTGGCTGCGGCCGGCCTTCCGCTGGCCATCACCAAGGCCTGGTTCGACCCGGACGGGCCCTCGAAGGCCCGATCCATCAGCGGACTGCTGACCGTGGGCGGAATTCTCGTCGGCGGCCTGGCCGCCGCCGTCTACTGGGCTGCGGCGGGCGCCGGTCATTCCACGAGCTTTGTCATTGCACTGGCGGCGATGGGACTGCAGTCCGCCGTGCTGGCGGCCCAGGCCATCCTCCGGGCCCAGGGCCGGGCGATCATGTTCGTCGTCTTGAGCCTGTGCTCGTCGATGGCGGCCTACGTCGGCGGGCTCGCCGCCATGCTGGTCTTCGGCGCGGAACCGGAAATCTTCATGGCCGGCTATGGGCTGCTGGTCCTGCTCAGTGCAGTGCTTTCTGTCGCCGTCGCCCGGCCCGCGCCGCCCTTTGCCCACCGGGGCGCCGCCAAAGAGGCTCTCGCGATCGGCCTGCCCGTCCTTCCCCATACCGGCGCGCTGATGCTGCTGACCCAGGGGGCGGCGTTCCTGCTGGCCCTCACGGCCGCCAATGGTGTCTCCGGTGACTACGGCAAGGTCCAGATTTTCGTACTCGGCACGGTGACGCTGCTCGGCGCCCTGAACAACGCCTGGGTCCCGGCGCTGATGTCTGTGCGCGGCAACGCAAGGGTCGCCACGATGCGCTCGACCATGACGACGGCGAGCCTGGCCGGGCTGGCGATCATCGTTGTCGCTGCCGCCGGAGCGAACCTCGTGACGCACGTGATGGCCGGCGGCAAGGAAAGCCTGATCCCGGTGGCGCAAATCATGCCTCTGATCGGGCTCGGCTACGTCCTGTACCTCAACGCCTCCACCCTCTTGTTTGCCGACAATGCCACCTGGTGGCTCTCCATCGTCACCCCGACCGTCCTCGGCGTCGGCGTGCTGCTCGCGCTGTGGCCGGCGACGCACGGGGACCTCGTCGGCATGGCCGTGGCGTCCGTGGCAACGTTCTTCCTGCTGGGCTGTGCGTATTTCCTCGTTGCACGGCGGCGCGCCGCCGGTGGCTGGGCGCTCAAGGTCTATGGCGCCTGCTGCCTGGCCGCGGTGGCCTACGTGGCTGTCCTCCTGCTCCTGCCCCGGGATATCCTGACGGGCGTAATAACCGTCGCGGTAGTGGGTGCGGTAATGGCCGCGGCCGCCATCATCTGGCGGGCCCTCGCCCGCCGCGCCACCGCGGTAGCCCAGAGTCGAAAGGAACAGATCCTTGACTGACGCACCGCCAGTGGTGGAACGGACCGGAGCGCCGTCGGCCAAGCCTGCCCCAGGCCCCATCATCTTTTTCGACTTCGCCCGCGGGGTTTCCGCCCAGGCGGTGGTCCTGGGCCACGCGCTCAACATCTTTGTGCCCGGGATTTTCATGGTCCCCGGACAACGGGTGTTCTACATGCAGTCCTTCGCCGTGATCATCTTTTTTGTACTGTCCGGCTTCCTGATCACCAGCGCCGTCCTCAAGAAGAAGTCCCAGCCCGGCTTCACGTTCGGCTCGTACCTCATTGACCGGATCGCGCGGGTGGTCTATCCGCTCGTCCCGGCCCTGTTCCTGATCACCGTGTTCGACTTCCTCGTCCTCCACGGCTCGACCAAGTTGCCCTTCATCAGGATCGACCTCAGCCCGCAGACGATTGCCGGCAACTTCCTGCTGCTGTTCAATCACCCGATCCTCCAGGAACTGGCGCCCCGGCTGCGGATGCCTTGGATCAGCGTGGGTCCGGTCGGTTCGGGCGCCCCGCTCTGGTCAGTGGTGGCCGAGTGGTGGATCTACGTGGCGTTCGGCCTGCTGGCCTTCGCGGCCATCCGCCGGATGAAACTGGGCGTCGGCAGCGCCCTCCTGCTGGTGTTCGCCATTGCCGTTCCCGTTGGCTACATGGCGAAGGGCGGCTACGAGTCCCTCGCCTGGATCATCGGAATGCTCTATGCAATGGCTGCCGCGCAGCTGCGCAAGCTGCCGGCCTCGTTCCACGGGATGCTCGCCATCCTGGCGACGGCAGGATTCCTGGTGTCCCTGTATTACGGCGGGCAAAACCTGCATGCGGCCAGCGCCATCGGCACCGCCTCCGTGGCATTTTGCCACCTGTACTTTTGGCTGTCCGGCCGCAAGGAGCGAGCCGCGGCGGCGCCGAACTTTGATGGTGCGCGGCCGGCTCCGGCGACCCAGTGGTTTAACAAGGCCAGCGTCTTCCTGTCCAGCTTCAGCTATTCGCTGTACCTGATCCACTTCTCGGTCATCACCTACCTCTGGTTCTACCTGCACGACCGCCTCAGTGCGTGGCAGCTGATTCCGCTGGCGCTCGTGGTCAGCAATGTGCTGGCCTACGGCTACTTCCTCCTGGTGGAACGGCACTTCCACAAGGTGGGAAAGTTCCTGAAAGCACGCCTGCTCAGGTAGGAACGGATGCGGCGGTAACAACCCGGGCGGCGAGCCGGATTGGATCTTCAACGAAGGTACTATTCGTGTGGGGGATTTCCAGGATCACCCTGAAGACTGATATCGGCTTGCTAGTTGTTTGGGGATCATGATCGTGACCGACCACGTTAGTGTCTGGAAATACCGGCTGCAACACGGCTCGGCGCATGCCGGCCTCGCGTTGTTGTTCATCCTGGCGGTCATGCTCATGGGGCCCGGCGTCGTCTGGGGCGACACTGTCCAGTACATCAGAATCGCCGACCAGCTGCAGGGCATCCCCTCGGACCAGGCGTGGCTGCACGCCTTCACGGAATTCTGCAAAAACCCGTCCGTGCCCTACAAGGGGACCCTCGAGAACTGCATCACCAAGACCGTTGCCGGCCGCGGCCCGGTGATCGGCTGGGTGGACCGGAACCCCCAGTACCAGGCCATCTTCACCCCAAGGGTGGGTTTCCCGCTCCTGTCGATTCCCTTCATGCGGCTTCTCGGCGAGCGTGAGGGCATGTGGCTGGTCGCCGTCGCCGGAACAGCCATCGCAGGGCTGCTTATGGCCCGGCTGGCACGGATGGCCGGGCTCAACCTGGTGCCGTCCCTCCTGGTCCAGGCCGCCTTCTACGCCCTGCCCGCCAGCATCCCGCACGGTGTCGCCCTGCTGGCGGAGGGTCCGACACTTGCCTCCGCCCTGGTCATGGCCATCGGCATGGCCCACGTACTGCGGGGCTCCCGGGGTCGGGGGACGGCCCTGCTGGTGCTCGGTCTGGGACTGGTGTTTTTCTTCAAGTACTCCTCCGCCGTGCTGCTATGCCTGAGTTTCCTGCTGGTCTGCGTCGGCCTGTTGATCTTCAAGACCTACCGCCGCTACAGCCAGATACGCCTGGGCATCGTCATCGCCACGGTCTTGATCGTGACCTCGCTGGCCGTCAACGGACTGTTTGGCTTCCCGGGCCTCAACGAGAGCCTGCAGGACACCTTCACCGACCACTTCCGGCACCCGCCGGTGGACGATCCGTTCAGCCTGCTGATCGTGCTGGAGGGCGACTTCCTGTGGAGGTTCCTGATGGATCTCCCGGCCAACGCTGCGTATCTCCTTGTCTTCGTTGTGGGTGTGTGGGGATACGTGCGCGCCATGCGCGAGAAACTGTTGCCGCCGGCCGGGTGGGCTGGAGTGGCGCTGTCCCTCTACGGAATCCTCAGCGTCGTCGGACACCCGGTTTACACGCAGGCAGAGCGCCTGGGCTCCAGCCTCTGGGTCGGCGTCGCCATTGGCATAGGCTTGCTGGCCAGGTCGGTGACTGATCGGGTCCGGCAACGGAAGAGGTCACCTCAGCACCTGGCGGGGAGCGGAAGCCCGATCTAGCCCGGGCGCCCTGCCGCAAAGATGGAAATGGCCGGGTGAAAGTCCAATGACTTTCGCCCGGCCATTCCCGTCGACTCTGGGATCTTCGCCTAGAAGTAGGCCACCTTGACGCCGGACGCGGTCCAGGTCATTGTCCCTCCCTGGAAACGAACTGTCTTGTACCCGGCGTAGGAGATTGCGGCCTGCGTGGGGTAACCGAGCTTGCCCATCTGCCAGCCGGCCACGCGCCACTGGCTCATGTATGGTTCGTTCACGGCGTGGGCGCCGCTCGCCGCCGTCCAGTAGATGTTGCCCCCGCTGAAGGGCTGGTAGCAGCCGCTTCCGTAAAGTCCGCAGACCACCGAACCCTTCGGGTAGCCGATTCCGCGCTGCCAGGCTGCTTCACCCCACCCCTTCCAGTAGGCGCCGGTGACGGCGTGGGCTCCGGTGGCGGCGCTCCAATAGATGTTGCCGCCGGTGAAGGGCTGGTAGCAGCCGCCGTTGTAGAGTCCGCAGCTGACGGTCCCCGTGGGGTAGCCGATCTTCGGCTGGAATCCGGCGCGCTGCCAGCCCTTCCAGTACTCGCCGGTGACGGCGTGGGCTCCGGTCGCGGAGCTCCAGTAGATGGTGCCGCCGGCAAACGTCTGGTAGCACCCGCCGCCGTACTGCCCGCAAACGGCCTCGTTGGTGGGGTAGCCGATGGTTGTTTGGAAGCGGACCTCTTTCCAGCCATTCCAGAAGGCTCCGGTCACCGCGTGGGCTCCCGTGGCGGATGACTGGTAAATGTTGCCGTTGCTGAAGGACTGGTAGCAGCCGCCGCCATAAAGCCCGCAGGTGACGTCGTTGGTGGGGTAGCCGATCTTGGTCTGCCAGCCGGCCCGCCCCCACGCCGCCCAGAAGTCGCCGGTCACGGCATGGGCGCCGGTGGCGGCGGACCAGTAGATGTTGCCGCGGGTGAATTCCTGGTAGCAGCCGCCGCCGTAAAGCCCGCAGTTCTCGTTGGATTTGGGGTACCCGATGCCGTCTTGCCAGCCTGCTGCTTTCCAGGCGGGCATGTAGGAATTCTTCACGACAAACGTCCCCACGCCGGGGGTGTTGTAGGCGTTGCCGCCCTGGAAGGTCTGGTGGCACGTGGTTGTGGTGGTGGGGCAGATGGCGTCGCTGGTGGCGTAGCCGATTCCTGTCTGCCATCCGGCTTTGCCCCAGGCAGTCCAATAGGCTCCGGTGACCGGATGCGCCCCCGTCGCGGAGGTCCAGTAGATGTTGCCGTTGGTGAAGGCGCGGTAGCAGCCGTTGCCCACGAGCCCGCAGATCTCCGAGGTCGTTTTGGCTGCACCCAGCGGCCCTGTTGCACCGCCGGTGGCCACCCATTTGGCGTCGATTGCACCGTTGGAGCCGACAGTTCCGCGGGCGAATGACTGCAGCTGGGCCGTGGAACCGTTCCAGACGTTCGAGTCCCCGGCAAACGGTCCGGTGCTGCTGAACTGCCAGATGCTGTAGGTGGACCAGCTCGCGGGGATCGGACCGGCGTCGTTGGAGGCCGAGATCGGGTAGGAGGCCAGCCAGAGCGGGTTGTCGCCGAAGCCGAGGGGGTTTCCGACGCAGTCCTTCCACCAGTAGTTGCCGGTGTAGATGACCGGGAGCCGACCCGTCAGCGACTTCATGGTGTTGCTGAAGTCCTTTGCCCAGGCGGTCAGGGCCGCGCGGGACATGTCATAGCAGGCGTTGCCCTGGTAGTAACCGTTGATGGTCTGGCCCGCGTAGGGGTTGCCCTCGAAGTCGAGCACCGGCGGCATGGTGTAACCGTCGTTGGACCAGCCCCCGCCGTTTTGCACGAAGATCCTTGCCTGGTCCGCCCCGGACGACGCAGCCGGGTTGGCGAAGTGGTAGGCGCCCCGGATCATGCCGACGGCCCGCGATCCGCTGTACTGGGTGGAGAAGATCGGGTTCGTGTAGTAGTTCCCCTCGGTTGCCTTGATGTAGACGAACCGGGCACCCAGGTTCCACTGCTGCTGCCAGTTAATCGAGGGCTGGTGCTGGCTGACATCCATGCCCTTGATGCCGAACGTCGGCGTCCAGGTGCCCTCAGTCGCCAGCGCCTGGGTGGTGGCCTTGTCCCCGGTGGCCGCGGCGGCGGAACGTCCGGCCTCGCCCATTTCCGCTCCGCCTGAGCGGGTGGCCGCCGTCATGGCGGCACGGTAGGCCTCGGATGTCCGGTCGACGGCCACCGGCGCGGTGCTCGGAGACGGCGACGGTGTTGCCGAGGACGACGACGACGGAGTGGCCGGGGCCGGTGTTGGGGAGGCGGGCGGGGCCGGCGTGCTCGCCGTGGGCGCCGGTGTCGCCGTTGTGGTTGTCGCGGGTGTCGGTTCGACGGCGGCGGCGGGCGGCACCAGTCCCGGGAGCGCAAGCAGGGAGGCGGCCAGAAGCACGGCTCCGATCCGGCTGCCGAGAAGGCTCAGGGGTGGAAGTTGGGTCCGTTTCATTTGCCGCTCCGGAACAACACGCTCATGGCAGTGTCATAGTGATCCCACGCCCGGGTGCCATGCAGGAGGCAGCTGTCCGGGATGTGAGAATGTCTGACTTGTCGCGCCCACCCTAACACCGCCGCCAAGCGTGAACCAGAGTGCCTCGTGTTACTAGTGAGGCAATTGTTATGAATCGGAGAATCTGTTTTCCACATAGATCCGGCCGCGCCCTTGTCCGTCGGCCCGGGCGCCTCTAGCTTTAACCCAGTTGCACTGCCCCAGGGGGATGGGTAGCGGTCATGTTGGGGGCACCGTGGAAGCTGTGCGCATCATCGAGGACGAAGTCCGTGAGTTGATCCGTCGCCGCGGCCTTGATCCGCTGCGGCAAAGCGGGGAAGTCCGCCGCCTCGTGGAGGAGGCCATCAGCGACTACGACGAGCGTGCGCTGCTCGCACCGCTTCCGCCCATCGGCCCGCTGGAGCAGGCCCGGAGATTTGTCTTCGATGCCGTGGCGGGATTCGGGGCGCTGCAGCCGTTGCTCGACGATCCGGCCATCGAAGAGATTTGGCTCAACGCCCCGGATGAAATTTTCGTTGCGCGCAACGGTGAATCCGAGCTGACATCCATCGCCCTGACGGACCAGCAGGTGCGCAACCTGGTGGAGCGGATGCTGAAGAGCTCCGGCCGGCGGCTGGATATTTCCTCCCCGTTCGTAGACGCGGCCCTGCCGGACGGCTCGCGGCTCCACGTCGTCATCCCCGACGTGACGCGGCGGCACTGGGCGGTTAATATCCGCAAATTCGTGGTCAAGGCCAGCCGGCTCGAACACCTCGTGGAACTGGGCACCCTCACCCCGCAGTCGGCCCGCTTCCTCGGCGCCGCCGTGGCAAGCGGGCTCAACATCCTGGTCTCGGGCGCTACGCAGGCCGGTAAGACCACCATGCTCAATTGCCTGGCCGCGAGCATCGGCACGCGCGAGCGGGTCGTCACGGTGGAGGAAATCTTTGAACTCCAGTTCCCGCTGCGCGACGTCGTCGGACTGCAGTGCCGGCAGCCCAACCTGGAGGGCGAAGGCGAGATCCCCATGCGCCGGCTCGTCAAGGAGGCCCTCCGGATGAGGCCGGACCGGCTCGTGGTCGGCGAGGTCCGCGAGGCCGAAAGCCTGGACATGCTCATTGCCTTGAATTCCGGCATGCCGGGAATGTGCACGATCCACGCAAATTCGGCCCATGATGCGGTGACCAAGATCTGCACGCTGCCGTTGCTGGCGGGGGACAATATCTCGAGCGCCTTCGTCGTCCCGACCGTGGCGTCCTGCATCGACCTGGTGGTCCACTGCAGCCGTCAACCGGGCGGCCGGCGCCAAGTCACGGAAATCCTTTCACTGGGTCGCAGGGTGGAGAACGGCATCATCGAGTCGTCGATGGTGTTCGACATGCTCGACGGGAAGCTCCAACCGCAGGCGAATTCCATGCCGGCTGCCGAGAAGTTCGCCCGCTCCGGGTTCGACGTCGCGGCGCTGCTGGAGCCGCGCTGATGGCGCCGCTGCTGGGGGTGCTCGGGGGAGCCGGACTGCTGCTGGTCTGGTGGTCCGCCTGGGAACGCCCCCACGCAGCCAGGCGCCGGCCCCGGGTCAGCCGGCTGGAGGACCTCCTGCGGTCCGCCGGCATTGAAAAGGTCAGCCGGCTGGGCCTGCTCGCGACGTGTCTCGGCGTCGGTGCTTTCGTGACTCTTGTGTTCTTTGCGGGCACTAGGTCATGGCCGATTTCCGGCTGCTTCGGGCTGTTCGGGACCTGGCTCCCGCTGGGCATCGTCAAATGGCGCGCCCGCAAACGCACGGCCCTCCTCCGCGAGCTGTGGCCCGACGTCGTCGACCACCTGCGCTCGGCCATCCGGGCGGGCTTGTCGTTGCCGGAGGCACTTATTCAACTGGGCGAGAAGGGGCCGTCCGAGCTGCGGCAGTTGTTCCGCGACTTCGGCGCGGATTACCGGTCCGGCGGCCAGTTCGATCCCGCCCTGGACCGGCTGAAGGAGAGACTTGCTGATCCCGTTGCTGACCGGATCGTTGAGGCACTGCGGCTGACGCGGGAGGTAGGCGGATCGGACCTCGGACGCCTGCTGGGCACGCTCGCCGAATTCCTGCGGGAAACCGCCCGGACCCGCAGCGAGCTGGAAGCCCGGCAATCCTGGACGGTGAACGCCGCCCGCCTCGCCGTGGCCGCTCCATGGATTGTCCTCGTGCTGATGGCGGGCCGGCCCGAGGCCGTGGCCGCCTACAACTCGCCCGTCGGCACAGTGGTTCTGGTCGGCGGCCTGCTGGTCTCGTTGTTCTCCTACACCGTCATGCTGCGAATCGGTGCCCTCCCGCAGGACGAGCGGGTACTCCGGTGAACGGGATGATGGCGAGCGCGGTGGTCTGCGGCGCAGTACTGGGTGCAGGCCTCTGGCTGTTCCTGGTGCGGCTTCCGTTCATGCGGCCCATGACCTTCGCGGAGCGCATCGGGCCGCAGCTGAGATCCCACAACCTTGAATCCCGACTGCTGCGCACGGCTGCCGGCAACGTCACGCCGTTTGGCCCGCTCGAACGGATCCTGCGCCCGGTGATCCGGGACGGGGTCCGAGCGCTGGGCAGGCTGAACCCGGGTTCATCGGCGCTCAACCGTAGGCTCGCCCGGGCCGGCAGCAGCAAATCGTCGGTGGATTTCCGCGCGGAGCAGTTGCTCTGGGCCGCCGGCGGCTTCGTGGGGGCGGCGGGAATCGTGCTGCTGGGAGGAGCAATGGGTCGTTTCAATCCGCTCTTCGCCGTGCTGATCGTCGTCGGCGCCGGCCTGGCCGGGTTCCTCTTCCGCGACTATGTGCTGGGGGCGCAGGTCAAGAAGCGCGAGGCCCGGATGATGGCGGAGTTCCCCAGCGTGGCCGAACTTATGGCCCTGGCGGTCAGTGCTGGCGAGAGCGCCACCGGCGCCCTGGACCGGGTAGGCCGCCGAACGCAGGGCGAGCTGTCAAAGGAGTTCTCCCGGGTCCTGGCCGATACCCGGGCCGGGAAGCCATTGGCGGATGCCCTGCAGGAGTTCTCGTCACGAACCGAGCTGGGCCCGCTGGTCCGGTTCGTGGACGGCCTGATCGTCGCGGTGGAACGCGGGACACCCCTGGCGGAAGTCCTGCGCGCCCAGGCCCAGGACGTGCGCGACACCGCCAAGCGCGAACTGATGGAGTCCGCCGGCCGGAAGGAGATCGGCATGATGGTTCCGCTCGTCTTCGGCGTGTTGCCACTGACCGTGGTGTTCGCCGTCTTCCCGGGGCTGGCGGCCATCAGCCTGGGACTCTGAGCAAGACCTCTGAGCAAGACGTGGAGGGGTCGTACGCAGTAAGCAGTAGGGCAGTAACCGCATCAGAACAGGGGCAAGCAGCGCAGCTCGACTGCGACATTCAAAACACAAAGGGGAAACGGTGAAGAGTATTGGTATCCGCACGTTGTTACTGGCTCACACGGCGGCCATACTGCTGTGGCTTTCCGCGGCCGCAGGAAGACAGCCAGGAATCCAGCCGAGCAAACAGCCAGGCAAACACCCCGGCCGGCAGAGCGGGCGGGCGCACGGTAGCCGGGATCTCGGGGAGCGCGGGGATGTCCCAGGCTGGGTAATGATCACCCTGATGTCGGCCGTGCTGGTCGCCGCACTGCTGGCGCTCGCAGGCCCCGCGCTGGAGGGGCTCTTCAACCAGGCCATGCAAAAAGTCGGGCAGTAGGCGGTGTATGCAGCCGGCGGCCGCGGCCCCGCCGACCAGTGTGTCGGCCCCGCCGACCAGTGTGTCGGTCCCGCCATCCAGGACGCCGCCGGTCCCGCCGGCCGGGAACGCGGCTCAGCCGTTGTCGACTTCGTCCTGGTCGGCGGACTGCTCACGCTGTTCTTCTTGGGCATCATCCAGCTAGCCCTCGTCCTGCACGTCCGGAATACCCTGATCGATGCCGCGGCTTCGGGCGCCCGGTACGGCACCCTGGCGGACCGCGGCGCCGCCGACGCCAAGGAACGCACCACGCAACTGATCGGGGTGGCGCTCACGCCGGAGTTCGCCCGGGACGTCAGCACCGCGGAGACCACCTACGCCGGCATCCGCACACTGGAGGTAACTGTCCGCGCACCGCTTCCTGTCATCGGCTTGATCGGCCCCCGCGAACTACTGGAGGTGAAAGGCCATGCCGCCATCCAGCCCTAGCGACGATGCCGAGCGGGGGAGCGCCGTCATCGAATTCACCTTCCTGTCCCTCTTGTTGATGGTGCCGGTGGTCTACTTCATCATCACGATCGGCCAGCTCCAGGGCGGCTCCTTCGCGGTGGTCGGCGCAGCGGACCAAGCAGCCAAGGTCTACGTTGCCCAGCCCGACGCCGCGAGCGGCCGGGCCGCCGCGGAACAAGCCGTGCAGCTGGCGCTCGCCGACTACGGGCAGCCGGCGGAAAACGCGAGCCTGGAAACCAGCTGCGTTCCCGCCGACTGCACCGCTGCCGGATCCGCCGTCACCGTCACCGTGCGACTCGCGGTGCCGCTGCCGTTCGTGCCGTTCAGCGACACCCTGAGGCTCGACGCCGGCCGGCTCAGTGCCTCCGCCACGCAGATCGTTGGGCGGTTCCGGTGACCACCCACCCGGCCGTCGGGTCGGCGGGACGCCAGGACGGTGAGGACGGCCAGTTGATGGTGTTGATCATCGGCTATGTACTGCTTGCCCTGCTGGTCACCACTGTGGTCGCGGCTGCGTCCAACGTTTACATCGAACACAAGAAACTGCTGTCGCTGGCGGACGGGGCCTCCGTGGCGGCCGCGGACAGCTTCACCCTGGGGCAGCTGCAAAGCTCCTCCGGAAGCCCCACCGCAGTCCTCAGCGGCAGCCGGGTGCGCAGCACCGCCGCCGACTACCTGAACCGCAACGGCGCCTTCGCCAGGTTCAGCGGCCTGGCCGTCGGCCCCGCGACGGGCAGTCCCGACGGGTCCACCGCCGTCGTGGTCCTCAGCGCCGCCGTCCACCCGCCCATCGTGAACTTCCTGGTCCCGGACGGCATCCGGATCGAGGCGACGTCGACGGCGCGGTCCCGGCTGACGCGCTGACCGCACGCAAGCCCCGGGCCCGGGCGAGGCTCCCGGGCGCGACCACCGGGCCGGGGCGTCCGCGGCGGATAGCGTAGGCTTGAAAAACCATGGCAAACATTGATTTTCCCGCAGAAATCCGCGCGCTGCGCGCCACCTACGCCTCGATCGAGAACGTTTCGAACGTCGATGCGCTGAAGGAAGACATCGACGAACTGAGCGAGCGCGCCGGCGAGCCGAACCTTTGGGACGACCCCGCGGCCGCGCAGGTCATCACCTCCAAGCTCTCGCACAAGCAGTCCGAACTGGAGCGGCTGAACAAGCTGGCCGCCCGGATCGACGACCTGGAAGTCCTCGTGGAACTGGGCCAGGACGAGGACGACGCCGCCTCGATGGGGGAGGCCGCCGCGGAACTCGAATCGATCCGCAAGGCCCTCAAGGACCTTGAGGTGGTCACGCTGCTCTCCGGCGAGTTCGACGAACGCGAAGCCGTGGTCACCATCCGCGCGGGTGCCGGCGGCGTGGACGCCGCGGACTTCGCCGAGATGCTGCTGCGGATGTACCTGCGCTGGGCCGAGCGCCACGGCTACCCGACCACCATCATGGACACCTCTTACGCCGAAGAAGCCGGGCTGAAGTCCGCCACCTTCGAGGTCAAGGCGCCCTACGCCTACGGCACGCTGAGCGTCGAGGCGGGCACCCACCGGCTGGTCCGGATCAGCCCCTTCGACAACCAGGGCCGGCGCCAGACGTCCTTTGCCGCCGTCGAAGTCATCCCGCTGATCGAGCAGACCGACTCCATCGACATCCCGGACAACGAGATCCGCGTCGACGTCTTCCGCTCCTCCGGCCCGGGCGGCCAGTCGGTCAACACCACGGACTCCGCCGTCCGCCTGACCCACATCCCCACCGGCACCGTGGTGTCCATGCAAAACGAGAAGTCGCAGCTGCAGAACCGCGCGGCGGCGCTGCGGGTGCTGCAGTCCCGCCTGCTGCTGCTCAAGAAGGAGCAGGAAAACGCCGAGAAGAAGGCATTCGCCGGCGACGTAAAGGCCTCCTGGGGCGACCAGATGCGCTCCTACGTGCTCAACCCGTACCAGATGGTCAAGGACCTCCGCACCGAGCACGAGGTGGGCAACACCTCGGCGGTGTTCGACGGCGAGATCGACGACTTCATCGACGCCGGCATCCGCTGGCGGACCGACAACCGCAACGCCGAAGACTAGCAAGGCGCCCCGGCGGCCCGTGCCATAACCGGCCCGCCGGGCCCAAATCCCGCGACACGCCCCCGTGCTCCGGCCCCTGTGCTGTTACCCGTGCGTATAGTCGAGGGGCCGGTGCCCTACTTCCCCCAAAAGAAAGCCCGCGCCCCGGCAGCAGAACTGGTCTGAAAGATGCCCGGCTCCTGCAGGGTATTAGGGCCATGATCCGTTTCGAAAATGTCACCAAGGTCTACGACCAGAACGCGCGACCGGCGCTGGATTCGATCAACCTTGAGATCGACCGTGGCGAGTTCGCCTTCCTCGTGGGTGCCTCCGGCTCCGGCAAATCGACCTTCCTGCGCCTGGTGCTGAAAGAGGACCGCGCCTCCTCAGGGGCCGTCTACGTCGCAGGCCAGAACGTGGCGAAGATTTCCAGCTGGCGGGTGCCGCGGCTGCGCCGGGGGATCGGCGTCGTCTTCCAGGACTTCCGCCTGCTGCCCCAAAAAACCGTGTTCGCCAACGTTGCCTTCGCCATGCAGGTCATCGGCCGGAGCCGCAGCGTCATCCGCGAAACCGTCCCCGAAGTCCTCAAGACCGTCGGCCTCGAAGGCAAGGAAAACCGGTTGCCCCACGAACTGTCCGGCGGTGAGCAGCAGCGCGTGGCGATCGCCCGCGCCGTCGTCAACCGTCCCGGCATCCTGCTGGCGGACGAGCCCACCGGCAACCTCGACCCGACGACCTCCATGGGCATCATGGGCGTCCTCGACAAGATCAACCAGAACGGCACCACCGTGGTGATGGCCACCCACGACGACGACATCGTCAACGAGATGCGCAAACGCGTAGTGGAACTGCGCAACGGGGTCGTGATCCGTGACGAGGCCCGGGCCCTGTACACCTCGATGATCCCGGTAGTGGGACAATCCCGCCGGCTGCGGGACGCGAGCGGCCGCGAGCCGTCCGACGTCGGCGCCGCCAACGGCGAGGCCCAGCACGCACGGGAGGGCAAGCTGTGAGACTCGCTTTTATCCTGGCCGAGATCGGCAGCGGCCTGCGCCGGAACCTGTCCATGGTGGTCTCCGTCATCCTGGTGACCTTCGTATCCCTGACTTTCGTGGGTGCCGCCGGCATGCTGCAGCTTCAGATCAACCAGATGAAGGGGTACTGGTACGACAAGGTCCAGGTCGCCGTCTTCCTCTGCAGCGACGGTTCGACGGCGCCAGGCTGCGCCTCCGGCCCGGCGACGCCGGAGCAGCAGGCCAACCTGCGCCAGCTGCTGCAGTCCCCGTCCGTGGCCCAGTACGTCAACGATTTCCAGTTTGAATCGAAGGACGAGGCCTACAAGCACTTCAAGGAGCAGTTCTCCAACTCGCCGATCGTTGACTCGGTCACCCCGGACCAGCTCCCGGCCTCCTTCCGGATCAACCTGAAGGATCCGGAAAAGTATGAGGTCATCAGCGAGAACTTCTCCTCGCAGGCCGGTGTGGAGTCCGTCATCGACCAGCGGCAGCTGCTGGAACGGCTCTTCTCCGCGATGAACGCCGCCTCCCTGGTGGCGGTCAGCGTGGCCGGTGTGATGATTGTCTGCGCCATCCTGCTGATTGCCACCACCATCCGGCTCTCCGCCTTCAGCCGCCGCCGGGAAACCGGGATCATGCGCCTCGTGGGCGCGTCGAAGATGGTGATCCAGCTGCCCTTCATCCTGGAGGGCGTGATCGCGGCCGTGATTGGCGCGGCCCTCGCCTCCGGCACGCTGTGGGCCGTCGCCCACTTCTTCCTCGGCGGGGTCCTGTCCAAACAGTATCCGGACACTGCCTTCATTTCCCCGGCCCAGACGCTGCTCCTGGCGCCGGCCCTGATCGGCCTTGGTGTGCTGCTGGCCGGCACCTCATCTCTCCTGACCCTCCGCCGCTACCTGAGGGTCTAGCTTTGCGCAACGAAGAGGAATGCTCATGAAACCGATGGTCCGACGCACCGATCCGGCCCGCCGTACCCTCCGCCGCGGCCGCCTGATCAGCGCCGCCGTGGTGCTCGTCCTCGCGGCCAACCTGGGCGCTTCGACCCCGGTGGCGTTCGCCGACACCCTCGAAGACCAGCAGGCTGCGCTCAGGGCTGAGGCCGAGCGGGTCCAGCATTCGTTGGAGTTCGTGGACGCACGCATCGCCAAAGCGGCAGGCGACCTGGTGCTCTACCAGGGCCAGCTTCCCGGTGCCCAGCAGGCGTTGCTTGACGCCCAGGGCCGTGTGGCCGGTGCGGTCAAGGAGGTTGAAGCCCTCGCTGCCCGCGTGGACCTGGCCCAGCAGAACAAAGCCAAAATCACCCAGCAGCTGGCGAATGACCAGAAGAAGATCACCGACACCCGCAAGCTGATCGGGCAGATTGCCACCCAGGCTTACAAGTCCGGCGGCGTGCCGTCCAACCTCTCGCTCTTCTTTGGCTCGAACAACGGCAGCCTGACCGACACCATCGACCTGGCGGACCAGGCGCTGCGCAGCCAGAACACCGCGATGGACAAGTTGACCCAGCAGAACGCCACGAACGTCAACTCCCAGGCGCGACTGCAGGCGGTGGAAGCCGAAATCGCGGACCTCAAGGCCAAGGCTGACGCGGCGCTGGTCCGGGAGCAGGCGGCACGCGACGAGGCGGCGGCCAAAAAGGCCACGGTGGACAAGCTGATCTCCGACACCACCCGGCTGAACAAACAGCTGCAGGCAGCCAAGCCCGCCATCCAGGGCCAGCTCGCGCAGGTCAAAGCCCGGCAGGACGCCGTCGCGGCCGAAATCGTCGAACGCGACCGGAAGCTGCGCGAGGCTTGGGAAGCTGAACAGCGCCGGATCGCGGCGGCCCGCGCCGCTGCGGCCGCCGCGGCGGCCCGGGCCCAGGGCCAGGTTGCGCCGCGGCCGGCGCCTTACGTCCCGGCCCCGCCGGGACCGGTGTCGGCCTTCGGCCTGCGCAGCCCGTTCAACGGCGTCCCGATCACCTCGGGTTTCGGCTGGCGCGCGACGCCGCCGGGCACCATCGACTTCTACGGCCAGGGCGGCTACATGCACACAGGCATCGACTTCGGCGCCGCTTGCGGCACCCCGGTCTACGCCCCGGCGGCCGGCACGGTCTTCTCGGCGGGGTGGGGGAACGACGGCGGCGGCAACCACGTGAAAATCTCGCACGGCGTTGTGCAGGGCAACTCGCTGACCACGATCTTCTACCACAACACCTCTGTGGTGGTCTCTGACGGCCAGCAGGTGAGCCAGGGTCAGCTGATCGCATACTCCGGGACCACCGGCAACTCCACCGGCTGCCACTCGCACTTCGAGACCTGGGTCAACGGCCAGGCAGTCGACCCGATGGGCCTGCTCTAAACTGGAACTGACCCGATCCATCGACTAAGGAGTTTTACCGTGCCTAAAGAAAGTGGCCGGAAGGTAGTGGCCACCAACCGCAAGGCCCGGCACGACTACCACATCATGGATACCTATGAGGCCGGTATCGCGCTCATGGGCACCGAAGTGAAGTCCCTCCGCGAGGGCCATGCCTCCATGGTTGACGGCTTCTGCACCTTCTACAACGACGAGTTGTGGATGGAGGGCATCCACATCCCCGAGTACCACCAGGGGAGCTGGACCAATCATGCCGCGCGCCGGCGTCGCAAACTGCTGCTGCACCGCGACGAGCTGACCAAGATCTCGCACAAGATCCGCGAATCCGGCTTCACAATCGTGCCGCTGCAGCTGTACTTCGTGGACGGCCGCGCGAAGGTGGAGATCGGCGTCGCCCGGGGCAAGAAGGAATACGACAAGCGCCAGACGCTGCGCGAGCAGCAGGACAAGCGTGAGGCCCTGCGCGTGATGCGCGAGCGGAACAGGCGCTAGGCAAGGTGCACCAAACCCGCGGGAATGAATCCGGCGGGCCTTGCGTTATGATTGGTAGTCCGGGAAGGAACCGGCTGAACCCGCGAAGGCGGATCGGCGGGCACCTGACCGGTTTGATAAAAAAATACGGGGATGATCGGTTTCGACGATGTTAGTCGCGACAGGTGAAGCGGGCCGAGGATGCAGAATTATCTCGTAAACGCTGTCTGCAAACCAATAAGTGCCGAATCAAAACGCACTGACTTCGCTCTCGCTGCCTAAGCAGTAAGACAGTCCGTCAGCCCGAGGTTGCTATTGCCCCGGATCCTGGCGTCATTTAGATAGCCACTGCTGTTTACCTCCGTCATCGGGGTGAACGGGACTCTTTGATGACTGGGCCCGGATCAGCCAGCTGTTTGCAGCATGGCTGGGGCCGAGAAAATCCGACGCAAACTGCGCCCGGAGAAGCCCTGACAACACGACATCGGACGGGGGTTCAATTCCCCCCATCTCCACATAGGGAGCGCCGGCAACGGAGCTCCACCCCGTAGCAAAAGGCCGGAAGCATCAGCTTCCGGCCTTTTTGTTGTGCTCGACTTTGTTGTGCTGGACGGCGGGTTAGCGCTTCTTGATGTGCGCCACCGGATCGGTGTGCTCGTCCACGATGTGCTTGGCCTTCTTCTCGGCCCGTTTTTCCTTGATGGTTTTGACCGGCTTCTTCGTAAGGTGCCGGTGCGGCGACTTGTCAGGCATTTGCGCGCTCCCTAAAGGCGGGGGGCCCGGGATGAGCCCGTGCTTTTAAGGCTACGCCTCGGGCACCGCGACGTCCACGATGCCGATGAAGCGGCTGCCGACGCCCTCATATTCGCTGCGGACCAGCCCGGCCTCCAGGGCGGGCCGCTCGTGCGGGGCATGGTGGGCGCAGCAGACAAAGCTGAACTCCGGCCACCACTTTTTGGGCCGGGCCGTTTCGGAGAAGCCGCACACGGCACAGGTCAGCTGGACCCAGACCGGGCGTTTGCCCGTCCGGTTGGCCCTCGACTGGAGGAGCCAGGCCGGCGGGCTGTCCAGCAGGGCGCCGAGTTCGGCCTCGGACAGGCGGGACGGAATGCCGTGACGGTGTGCCATTTCCAGCGGAATATCAAGGGCCTGGGCAGCTTCGCGTCTCGTAACCATCCTTTAACTTTACGGGATCCGGGCACACCGGCAGTCAGCCGGCCGCCGGTGCTAGGCTCATCCCAAACCCGGTGCCCGCCGTCCGGCAGGCAGTGAGGAAGGCAGCAGCCATGTCCGGCACCCCCGCCACAGCCCTGTCCAGCCTTGAGAGGCGCGTGCTGTACGTGGCGATCGTCGCGTCCTTCATCGCCTTCCTCGACGGTTCGGTGGTCAACCTTGCACTCCCGGCGATCAGCCGTGAACTCGGCGGCGGCCTGGTGGTCCAGCAATGGGTGGTGGACGCCTACCTGCTAACGCTGGGGGCGCTGATCCTGGTCGCCGGCTCCCTCTCGGACCAGTTCGGCCGGGTCCGGGTGCTGCAATGGGGCCTCGCCGGCTTCACCGCCACCTCCGTGCTTTGCGGCCTCGCCTGGAGCGGGGAGTCGCTGATTGTGGCGCGCGGCCTGCAGGGCGTCGCCGGAGCACTGCTGGTGCCCAGCTCGCTGGCCCTGATCGTGACGGTGTTCAGTGGCCCGGCCCAGTCCGCCGCGATCGGCAAGTGGTCCGCGTGGACCTCCGGGGCCATCGTGGCGGCCCCGGTGCTTGGCGGCATCTCCGTGGATGTGTTCACCTGGCGGGTCATTTTCTTCCTCAACATCGTCCCGGCGGTTGCCGTGTGGCCGGCCCTGCGCAAGCTGCGCGAACTGGATCTGGGACGCGCGCCCGGCAGCACGATCGACGTCACGGGTACCGTCCTGGCGATCATCGGCCTGGGCGGCGTCGTGTACGCCTTTATCGAACGCGGGAGCCTCGGCTGGGGCGCCCCGCAGGTCTGGCTGCCGCTGGTCCTTGGGATTGCCGGCCTGGCCGGGTTCCTGCTCCACGAGCGGCGGACCCCGGCGCCGATGATGCCGCTGCGGCTTTTCGCCATCCGCAACTTCGGCTGGGGCAACGTCGCCACCACGGTGATCTACGGGGCGTTGAACCTTGGGTTCTTCGTCCTGGGGCTTTTCCTGCAGCAGGTCGCCGCTCTGGGGGCCACCGCAGCCGGCATCGCCCTGCTGCCCTCCACCTTGATCCTGCTCCTGCTCTCCGCAAAGATCGGGGCTCTCTCCGGCCGCTTCGGTCCGCGCTGGTTCATGACGGCCGGGCCGCTGCTGTGCGCGGCGGGCTTTTTGATGATGCTGGGGATCGGCCTGCCGCTGGATTACTTCGGACAGGTCTTTCCCGGGCTGGTGGTCTTCGGACTCGGTTTGGCCGTGACAGTGGCGCCGCTGACCTCCGCGATCCTGGGTGCCGTGGATCCTGAAGAAGCAGGGATCGGCTCGGCCGTCAACAACGCCGTCGCCCGCATCGCGGGCCTGGTGACCATCGCCTTTGCCGGGCTCATCACCGGACCGGTGATCACGACGTCGGGCCTGCACGGCACGGCGGCGGTCACCGCCGCGCTATTCGTCGCGGGCGCTGCGGCGTCCGCCGTCGGGATCAGGAACCCGCCGAGGGAACCCGCGGACAGTGGGGGAGGGGACGCCCCTACCCAGCCGGCTTAGCCGGCCAGCGCGATGCCGACGGCGGCCGCCGCCAGCCCCGCCGCCAGGTTCGCGGCCACGTTCAGGGCGGCGGCCCGGTAGCGCGCTTCGCTGACCAGCCGGATGGTGGCCGTGGTCCAGGAACTGAACGTGGTCAGGCCTCCGGCCAGGCCGCTGGCGACCGCCGTCTGCCACTCGGGGCCGAGCCCAAGGTGCGGCGTCATCCCGAGGGACAGCCCGATGATGAAGGATCCGGCCACGTTGACGGCCAGGGTGGCCCAGGGCCAGTGCGGGTGGGGTCCAGGCCGGTGGGCGAACCAGGAGTCGACGGCGAACCTGGCCAGGGCGCCGGCCACTCCGAAGACCCCCACCAGCAGGGCGGCGGTCACTGTGCCCTGCCGCTCAGGTCGGCCAGCGCTTTGCCCGATTTCCAGCCGACCGCCGCCGCGCCGAGCCCCAGGACCAGCGACAAGCCGAGGTAGGCGAGCCACACGGCGTGGAAGCCGCCGCGAATCTGCTGGTCGACGGCGAGGGCCAGCGCGGAAAAGGTGGTGAAGGAGCCAAGGAGCCCCGGGCCGAGGCCCGCCCGGAGCCAGAAAGCTGTCCGCGGCCGGGCAATCCAGATGGTGGTCAGGGCGGCCAGGACAAAGCTCCCCAGGACGTTGATCGCAAGCGTGGTCCACGGCACGGCGCCTGCCGCCTCGGGGAAGACCAGCCCCGCGCCGTAGCGCAGCTCGGTTCCGATCAGGCCGCCGACGGCGACTGCCGCCCATGCCCGCCAGCCGGGAACCGTCGCGACCGTTGCCGGGCGGCGCTCCGCATCCAACGCTTCCATTCAGCGCCCCTCGACGCTGCAGCCGGAATGGGCCGCGTCGCTGTGCACCCAGAGCGCGGAGGCCACCTCGTCGGCGAGGTCGATTTCGCGCAGCTCGCCGCGGGCGCCGATGCGGACCACGAGCGGGCCGCCGAAGGGCTTCCGGCCCAGGACTTCGACGTCGGAGTCCAGGTCGATCTGTTCGGCGGCGAGGTAGCGCAGCAGCTCGGGGTTTTCGTCGCTGATCCGGGTGATCCGGCCGGTGTGGCCGTCGTCGAGCTCGCTCATCCGGTAGGCCGGCGGCATCAGGACCGAGCCGTCCTCGGCCGGAATGGGGTCGCCGTGCGGGTCGCGGACCGGGTTGCCGAGCTTGGCGGACATCCGCTCGATGAAGGTGTCCGAGACGGCGTGTTCAAGCAGCTCGGCCTCGTCGTGGACCTCGTCCCAGCGGTAGCCGAGCTCCTGGACCAGGAAGGTCTCGATCAGCCGGTGCCGCCGGACCATGGAGAGGGCCAGCCGCACGCCGTCCTCGGTCAGGGTTACGGCGCTGTAGGGCTTGTGGTCCACCAGGCCCTGGTCCTTGAGCTTGCGGACCATCTCGGAGACCGAGGAATTCGCGACGCCCAGCCGCTGGGCCAGCTGGGTGGAGGTGATGGGTTTGTCCTGCCACTCCGTGAAGGAGTAGATGACCTTGACGTAGTCCTCAATGGAGGAGGAGGGCGGACTGGTCTTCACAGCCCCAAGCCTACCGTCCGGCGGCACCGGTGAAGGTGAGCCACAGCAGGACCAGGTTCAGCGCCACTACCAGGATCACGCTGACGACGGCGGCCACCCGCAGGGTCATGCCGTCCGCGAACCGGCCCATCAGCGGCTTGCTGCTGGTCAGCACCACGAGCGGGACCAGCACGAACGGAATCCCGAAGCTGAGCACAACCTGGCTGAGCACCAGCCCCCAGGTGGGGTCGAAGCCGACGGCCAGCAGGACGACGGCGGGGACCAGGGTCAGCACCCGTCGCGTCATCAGCGGAATGCGGATCTTGAGCAGGCCCTGCATGATGGTTCCGCCGGCGTAGCAGCCCACCGAGGTGGAGGCCAGGCCGGAGGCAAGCAGGCCGACGGCGAAGACCACGCCGACCACCGGGCCGAGGTTGGCTGTGATGGCGGCGTGGGCACCCTCGATCGTGTCCGTGCCGTCTTCACCGCCCAGCGTGGACGCGGCCAGCAGCAGCATTCCGATGTTGACGATGCCGGCGACGGCCAGCGCCGCGACGACGTCCCAGCGCGTGGCTTTGATCAGCCGGGCAATGGCGTGCGGCGGGACATGCAGATGCGGATCCGGGCGGTGCCGGTCCCGGGAGAGCGCCGAGTGGACGTAGATGGCGTGCGGCATCACCGTGGCACCGAGCATGCTCGCGGCCAGCAGCACCGTGTCCGGGCCCTGGAAGCCAGGCACAAGCCCGGCCACGAACCCGCCCGGATCCGGCGGGCTGATGAACAGTCCGGCCAGGAACCCGACGGTGATGATGCCCAGCAGGAACATGATGACGAACTCGAAGGGGCGCTGCTGGTTGCGGCTCTGCACGGCGAGCAGGGCCATCGAAATGCCGCCCACAATGACGGCGCCGAGGGGGAGCGGAAGGCCGAAGAGCAGGTACGAGGCCACCGCGCCGCCCACCACCTCGGCGAGGTCGGTGGCTGCGGCCACAATCTCGGCCTGGACCCAGAAGGCGCGGCGCCAGGCCGGCCGGAGCCGCTCGCCGAGGATCTCCGGGAGGCTCTTGCCGGTGACGATGCCGAGCTTGGCGGACTGGTACTGGACCAGCACCGCCATGACGTTGGCGGCGACGAGGACCCAGACGAGCAGATAACCGTACTGTGCCCCGGCCGTCAGGTTGGCGGCGACGTTGCCGGGGTCCACATAGGCGATGGCAGCCACGAACGCCGGGCCGAGCAGGCCCAGCAAAGCCCGGCGGCTACCCCTGATCCTGCGGGCAGGCGGTTTCCCCGCGGGCAGGGGTTCGTGTCCGGCTACGTCCAGCACTGCGGGCTCCCAAGAAGTTCCTGAGTGCCTACAAATATAAGTTAGGCACACCGAAATAATAGGCGCCGCGGCGTGGTCAGTGCAATGCGGGAACCTCAGGCTTTGACGGCACGCCAGCTTTGCGTCAGGTAGGGAAGCGGCAGGAGCTGCCCGGCAGTGTGTCCTAGGTGCTCGTGCAGGTACCAGTCGAGGTTAGCGAGCACCTTGGCCCTGGTGCTCTCGCCTGCCCGCAGGTAGTAGCTGCGGGATTTGGTCAGTTCCATGACGTCCTGCGTGGTTACTGGATCCTCCCAGCGGGTGAGATGACTCTCCAGCCCGATGAATTCCGGTCCCAGCGGCGGCGTGAAGTGGGGCTTGTGGACGTCCCCCGCATGCATGATCCGGGACAGCCTGTGCACCCAGGGGACCGAGGTGTCGAGCTGGTTCCAGATCAGGCCGAGAACGCCGTGCGGCCGCAGGATCCGAGCCGCCTCGGTACTGGCCAGCAGGGGATCGCACCAGTGCCAGGCCTGGGCCACCGTGACCAGGTCGAAGGCCCCCGAAGCCAGCCCGGTGTGTTCGGCGGTACCCTCGACGGCGGCGACTTCCGGGAGGGCGCGGCGCAGCTGGTCGAGCATGTCCGGGGACGGATCGACGGCCACGGTCCTGAGCCCCCGTTGGACCAGGAGCGCCGTGAACTTACCGGTCCCGGCGCCCAGGTCGGCGGCGTCGTGGGCCCCGGCCGGGATCAGCCAATCGGCCGAATCCGCCGGATAGCCGGGCCGGACCCGGTCGTAGTGCTCGCCGCCGTCCTGGAAGCTCTGCCCGAGCTCCCGCCGCCGCTGGTGCTGCAGTTTTGGGCCACCCTGCAGTCCGGGGTGGTGCAGTTTGGGGCCGCCGCGTGCCACGTGCGATCTCCTTCGGCAGCTCTGGTGCGTACCTGTCGAATTTACCGCACGCGGCCCGGGCTGCGCTGCCGGTCAGTCGACGGAGCAGGGGGCTGCGCCAGCGGTGCCAGGCGTGTTCGGCGCCCAGTGCGGATAGCTGCGCGTGTCGTTGGCCGGCACCCAGCGTCCGGCGTCCACGACGTAGTCCCAGCCCAGGCCGTTCCGCCGCAGCTCCTGGAGCCCGGCGAGCAGCCGCTGCGCGTCGTTGAGCCGTGAGCCGAGGCCGAAGCTGGCCCGGAGCGAACCGGCGGGCAGGCCGAGCCGTTTTAGCAGCGGGTGGGCGCAGAACCGGCCGTCGCGCAGGCCTATGCCGTGCTCCGCGGACAGGTATGCGGCGACCAGGCCTGCGTCGTAACCGGCGACCGAGAAGTTGACCACGCCGATCGTCCCGGGGCCGCCTTCCCGGC
This sequence comes from Arthrobacter sp. 05L428, assembly GCF_056397665.1. Taxonomy (NCBI): domain Bacteria; kingdom Bacillati; phylum Actinomycetota; class Actinomycetes; order Micrococcales; family Micrococcaceae; genus Arthrobacter; species Arthrobacter sp. 05L428. Next base: position 704,972 of record NZ_JBFTNW010000001.1, read on the forward strand.
CGGTGTCCTCGAAGATGTGGTGGACCGTTACGCCGTCGATCCGCTCCAGCCCCTCGACCAGGAAGGAACGGATGGCGTCCTCGTGGGCGTGCCACTGCTGCTCGTCCAGCGCCTCGATAACCTGGCTGGCGCGGGCCAGCGCGGCCGCGCCCAGGACATTGGGGGAGCCGCCCTCGTGGCGGGCCGGCCCGGTGGTCCAGCTGACGGCGTCGAGTCGTGCGTCCCGTACTGCGCCGCCGCCAGCCAAGTGCGGGGTGCCGGCGTCCAGCCAGTCCGGCCGGCCCACCAGCACGCCGGCGCCGAACGGGGCGTAGAGCTTGTGGCCGGAGAAGGCGAGGTAGTCGACGTCGTCCGCGGCGATGTTGATGCGGCGGTGCGGGGCCAACTGGGCCGCATCGACGGCGATCCGGGCGCCGAATTCGTGCGCCAGCGCGGCCAGCTCACGGATCGGCAGGATTTCGCCGGTGACGTTGGACGCGCCGGTCACGGCGAGCAGGCTTACTCCGCCGAGGGCGAGTTCCGCCCGGAGCCGCTCCACGGTGCCGGCCAGGGTGGGCGCCGCGACGACGCTGCGGTGCGGGACGTTTTGCCAGGGCAGCAGGTTGGCGTGGTGCTCGATGTCGAGGTAAAGCACCTCGCCGGTGTGTCGGCCGTCGTCGACGGGCAGGCAGCCGGCCAGCAGGTTCAGTGCGTCGGTGGTGTTCCGGGTGAAGATCACGGAGTCATCCGGACGGCCGCCGACGAACCCGCGGACGATGTTCCGGGCGTTTTCGTACACCGAGGTACTCAGTTGGGAGGCGTAGCCGGCGCCGCGGTGCACGCTGGCGTAGTACGGCAGGATCTCGTTCAGGTAGGCGGACACCACGGACAGCGCCGGGGCGGAGGCTCCGTAGTCCAGGTTGGCGTACCGGACCTGGCCGCCCTGGATCAGGGGGGCCAGGATTTCGGCGCCGGAAACCGCGGACAGTGGCCGGCGGGCGGCGTCGAAGCGTGCGTCGGTGAACTCCGGGCCGCCGGCGCTGGTGGTGTGGGTGGGGATGGTGGCAGTCGTCATGGGACCTCGCTCGAAAAGGACCCCGCACACAGGGGATCCGCGCTTGCCGGGTCCGCTCCGGACCGGCCAGGTCGTCACCCGGGGCACCCCGCCGCGAATGGAGGGTTGCCGGCCAGCAAACCGGGGTTTTGCGCTGGCACTCGTGACCTGCTTCGAGCCTAGGACATGGCCGGTCGCACGGAAAAGGGAGGGCGGAATATGAAGCGTAGTGTTACGGGCTGCCTCGGGCGTGGCCGGCTAGAGCAGGTCGTCGAGGCCCGGGTTGAGGCGCTTGAGGACTTCGGAGTGCAGGATCGAGTTGGTCGCCAGCGCGTTGCCGCCGAAGGGGCCGTCCTCTCCCTCGAGCGAGGTGAAGCGGCCGCCGGCCTCCGTCACGATCGGGACCAGCGCCGCCATGTCGTAGAGGTTGAGTTCGGGCTCGCAGGCGATGTCGACGGCGCCTTCGGCCACGAGGCAGTAGGACCAGAAATCGCCGTAGGCGCGGGTACGCCAGACCTCCTCGGTGAGTCCGAGGAACTCGTCGAGGTTGCCGCGCTGCTTCCAGCCGCCGAGGCTCGAATAGGACAGTGACGCATCGGCGAGCCGGGAGACGTTGGAGACCCGCAGCCGGGTCGCGGCGGCCAGTGAGCGGCCCATGTAGGCGCCGGCGCCCTTTGCGGCCCACCAGCGCTTGCCCAGTGCGGGGGCGCTGACGACGCCCACCACGGGTTCGCCTTCGTCGACGAGGGCGATCAGGGTGGCCCAGACCGGGACGCCGCGGACGAAATTCTTGGTGCCGTCGATCGGGTCGATGATCCAGCGGCGCGAACCGTGGCCGGAGCTGCCGAACTCCTCGCCCAGGACGGCGTCGCGCGGGCGGGAGCGGGACAGCTGCCCGCGGATGGCTTCCTCGGCGGACTTGTCCGCGTCGGTGACGGGGGTCAGGTCCGGCTTCGTCTCGATCCGAAGGTCGAGCGCCTTGAAGCGGCTCATGGTCTGGGAATCTACGGAATCTGCCAGTACATGGGCAAGGCGCAGGTCATCGTTGTAGCTCGAAGCTGGTTGGCTCATGCTTCCAAACTACCGTCAAAACGCGCCGCGGACCGGGAGGCCACGTCGCTGCCGCCAAGTAGACGCGGCTATGAGACGCTGCCGAGTTCCTTGGTGTCCTGCGCTTCCAGCCGCGGATCGGTGCCCAGCAGCCGGCGCAGCGACGCGAGCCGGGCCGGGCCGGACGGGCCCGCGTGGCCGCCCTGCACCCAGGCGTCCACGCCGCAATTGACGGCGGTGGCGTCGTGCTTGCAGCCCCGCTCGCAGTCATCGGTGCCGGGCGCCAGGTCCGGGAAGGAACGCAGGATCCTGTCCGGGTCCACATGGGCCAGGCCGAAGGAGCGGATGCCCGGGGTGTCGATGATCCAGCTGCCCGCAGGCGCATCGCTGACCTTCAGCGCCAGCGCGGAGGAGGAGGTGTGGCGGCCGCGGCCGGTGACCGCGTTGACGCCGCCGGTGGCCCGTTCGGCGCCGGTGAGTGCGTTCACCATGGTGGATTTGCCGACGCCGGAGTGGCCCAGCATGACGGTGACCTTCCCGTCGAGGTAGTCCCGCAGCTGCGACACGGCGGCCTTGTCCAGCCGGGCGGACAGGCCGTCATCGGAGCGGGCGTCGATGCCGGAGGCGGCCGAATCCGCGGTTTTGGAGATGATCACCGGGAAATCCAGGTGCTGGTAGTTGGCCAGCAGCTCGGCGGGGTCCTTGACGTCGGCCTTGGTGACGAGCAGCAGCGGTTCGATGCCGGCGTCGTAGGCGGCCACCAGAGCGCGGTCGATGAAGCCGGTGCGGGGTTCCGGGTTGGCTGCGGCCACGACAACGACGAGCTGGTCGGCGTTGGCGACGACGGCGCGTTCGATCGGGTCCGTGTCGTCCGCGCTGCGGCGCAACAGCGTCCTGCGGTCCTGGATCTTGACCAGCCGGGCCAGGGTGTCGGGTTCGCCGCTGACGTCCCCGACGAGCGAGACGAAGTCCCCGGCAACTACGGGGTTGCGGCGCAGCTCCCTGGCCCGCGCCGCGATGATCTTGCGTTCGTCGGCGGTGCCCTCGCCGACGACGGCGGTGTAGCGTCCGCGGTCCACGGTGACGATCCGGCCGGTGACGGCGTCGTCGTAGCTGGGCCGGTCCTTGGTGCGGGGGCGGGAGCCCTTTTTGTTGGGGCGGATCCGGACGTCGGATTCGTCCCAGGAGTCAGTGCTGCGTGCCACCGGCGGCGTCCTTGTCTGCGGTGCTTGCCTGGCTGAGCATGGCCCCCCACAGCTGCGGGAAGCCGGGCATGGTCTTGGCCGTGGTGGCGATGTCCTCGACCTCCACGTCCGGGACGGCGAGACCGAGGATTGCGCCCGCGGTGGCCATGCGGTGGTCCGCGTAGCTGTGCACGACGCCGCCGTGCAGCTTCGCCGGCCTAATGATGAGTCCGTCGGGGGTCTCTTCGGCGTCCCCGCCAAGGCGGTTGATTTCCGCGACGAGGGCGGCAAGCCGGTCGGTTTCGTGGCCCCGGAGGTGGGCGATGCCGCTCAGCCGGGAGGGGCCGGTGGCCAGGGCACAGAGGGCTGCCACGGTCGGGGCGAGTTCGCTGGTTTCGTCAAAGTCGCCGCCCTTGATCTCCGGGCCGCCGCTCACGGTCAGGGTGCCGTGCTCCAGCGTCACGGTGGCGCCCATGGTGGCCAGGATGCCGCGCCAGAGATCGCCGACCTGGGTGGTCCCGGCCGGCCAGTTGGGGATCCGCACGGTTCCGCGGGTGGCGAGGGCCGCGGCGAGAAACGGCCCGGCATTGGAGAGGTCCTGTTCGATCCGCTGGTCGAAGGCGCGGATCGGGCCGGGGGAAATAACCCAGTGGTTCGGCACCGAGTCATCGACCGCCACGCCCACGCCGCGCAGCACGGCGACCGTCATGTTGATGTGGTCCAGGCTCGGTACGGGCTTTCCCACGTGTTCGAGGTGGAGTCCCTCGGTAAAGCGGGCTCCCGCGAGCAGCAGGGCGGAAACGAACTGCGACGAGGCGCTGGCGTCGATGACGAGGTGGCCGCCGCGGACTTCTCCCGTTCCCTGGACGGAAAACGGCAACGACGACGCCGGTCCGCCGTCGGGGGCGCTAACGGCGACGCCGAGACCGGTCAGTGCCTCGATGATGGTGCCCATCGGCCGGTTTCGGGCGTGGGGATCGCCGTCGAATGCTGAGCGGCCGCGGTGCAGCGCGGCGACCGGAGGCACGAAGCGCATCACCGTGCCGGCCAGGCCGCAGTCGATTGAGGTGTCCGCGGCAGCGGCATCCGGGGCGATGGGGGTGATGTCCAGGTCCGGGCCGTAGGCGCCGTCGCCGGGCACTTCGGTGATGGTGGCCCCCAGCTGCCGGAGGGCCTCGATCATCAGGGCCGAGTCCCGGGAGTGCAGCGGAGCACGGAGCTTGGACGGCCCGTCCGCGAGGGCGGCCAAGATCAGGTACCGGTTAGTCAGGGACTTGGAGCCGGGAACGGTGAGGGTGGCGTCGACGGGACGCTCGGCGAAGGGCGCACGCCAATGCGGACCGCCGCCGGCCGGAAGGGAAGGGGCTGCAGCGGTGGGGGTGGTGCCAGTCATTGCCGTCTTAGGCCCCGACAGCGTGGTCGACGGCCTTGCGGGCCGCCTTGTCAGCCTTCTTCAGCTTCTTGCCGGTGGTCTTCCGGGCGTCCGCGGCGAGGTGTGCGGTGGTCTTCCGGGCGTCGGCGGCGAGGTGCTCTGCACGCCAGGCCAGGCTCGGCTTGCCCGCGGTGTCCACGGAAGCCAGCAGCACCCCGCCGGTCAGTGAGACGTTCTTCAGCAGCTGCTTGCGCCGGGCGTCGCGGCCTTCCTTGGACGAGATGTCCGCGCTGCGCCATTCAACGTAGCCATTGAGCGCCGAGATCACAGCGAGCACGGTGGCGGCCAGGCGGGAGGCCTTGCCGAGGGCCAGGCACACGCCGGCACCCACCTGGGTGCCGCCGATCACGCGGGCCAGGACTTTCTCGTCGGCCTGGAAGGGGAGGGACTCAGCCGCGCGGCGCAGCAGGGGAGACAGCTGTGTCGCAGTGTCATCCGCATTCTTTAGCTTGTCCATGCCTGCGAGCACGAAACTGGAGGCGAGCATGGGGCGGGCGAGAAAGCGGACAAAGGACATGAATTTCCTCCTGGATGGACGAACCGCGGACGCTGTGCGGGAGAACCGGTTCTAGTCTTGCACTTTTGCGGAATATTTGCCCGTTGTGCGGGGTTGTGCATGACAGATTCCAGCCGAAATGGGGGCGGGAAAACCAGCGCAATAACTATGGGCACGGCCGGTCATCCGGCCAGTGCAGGAAGGCGGAGGTTTGGTTCTGGTTAAAGAATCCGGGCTGCTGGATGAAGCCGCCGCGGACCCGTGGGCCGCGGCCCTGACGGGGGCTTTGAGCACCCGCCGGAAGGTGACAGTAGACTTGAACGCAATGAGCACCATGGATCCGGCCGTTGCGGCCATGCACGAGGTTGCCGGAAACGACGACGCCAAGCCCACCAAGGCAGCCGCCGCCAGTAGTACGGCGCAGGCGACAGCCGCGGACGAGGCCATCGCGGAACGAACAGCCGTGGAAACCGTAGCGGCGGACGGCACCGGCCAGCCGCTGGACACGACTGCCGAGACCACCGACGAGCGCCGCATCCGCTTCGAGCGCGACGCGATGCAGTACGTCGACCAGCTTTACTCCGCGGCCATGCGGATGGCGCGGAATCCCGCCGACGCCGAGGACCTCGTCCAGGAGGCGTACACGAAGGCGTTTTCCGCCTTCCACCAGTACAAGCCCGGAACGAACCTCAAGGCATGGCTGTACCGGATCCTCACCAACACGTACATCAACCTGTACCGCAAGCGCCAGCGTGAACCGCTGCAGTCGAACTCGGACACCATCGAGGACTGGCAGTTGGCCCGCGCCGAGTCGCACACCTCGACCGGCCTGCGCTCGGCGGAGGCTGAAGCGCTGGACCATCTGCCGGACTCGGACGTAAAACGGGCCCTGCAGTCGATCCCGGAGGAGTTCCGGCTCGCCGTCTACTTCGCCGACGTCGAGGGCTTCGCGTACAAGGAAATTTCAGACATCATGAACACCCCGATCGGGACCGTCATGTCCCGGCTGCACCGCGGCCGGAGAATGCTGCGGGACATGCTGGCCGACTACGCGGCCGAGCGGGGATTCAAAGCCGCGGGCGATCCCGCCGCAGCGGCCGAAAGCAACAATCAGGAGAACAGGAAATGAGCGACTGCCAGGGACTGGGCGACTGCGATGACACCCGGATGCAGCGCATCTACGAGTACCTCGACGGGGCCCTGACACACGACGACATCGCCGAGATCAAGGACCACCTCGACGAGTGCCCCGAGTGCCACGAGCAGTATGACCTCGAGTGCGTCATCCGCGTGATGGTAAAGCGCTCCTGCACGGAGGCCGCGCCCGAGAATCTCAAGAATTCCATCCTCGACCGGATCCACTCGATCCGCGCGGTTGAGGCCGACGCGGAGGCCTGAGCGCCGCCGGGCCCCGCGAAGGACCAAGAAACAGCGAAAGACCCCGGGAACCGTGAGGTTTCCGGGGTCTTTCGCTTAAAGCTTGATATCCAAGCCTTGGCTTAGGCGTTGGGGCGCTTACCGTGGTTCGCGCCGCCACGCTTACGGTCACGACGTTTACGTGCACGTTTGCTCATAGCTGGCCTCCTTAATCTTGGTACTCAAAAGAGCTGCCCTCAAGTCTCCCACATTGGCGGACCCGCCGCGAACCGGGCGGCCGCCGTCGTGCGGCTCAGCCCTCCAGTGAGTTCCGGATGGAGATCCGGGCCTGGTCCAGGACCGTCTTGACGGTTTCAAGGGTGACTGGGGTGACCGGCCGGGCTCCGGCGTGGCGGCGCAGCTCGACCCGCATATCGTCCCGGAAGGACTGCACCAGCATTTCGGCCTCCCGCAGCCTGCGGTCGCTTTCCTTGGAGTAGCGCGCCCCGGCTGGGGAGGCGGCACTGCGGGCCGTGGAGCGGGCCGCCTCGGCCGTGGCGGCAAGGTCCGCGCGCAGCCCCTGCATGTTCACCCGGATGTCCTGCCGCAGCTTGTCGGCCAGTCGCCGGACGGAGGCGGAAATGTCGTCCTCCACGTCGGCCAGCTCCTCCCGCCGCCTGTTGAGTTCCACCAAGCCGGCCGGGGTGATGCTGTAGTTGGTGCGCCGGCCCTCGGTGTGCGTGGCGACGAGCCCCTCCTCCTCCAGCTTGGCGAGCCGCGGATAGATGGTCCCGGCGCTGGGGGAGTACGTGCCGCCGAAGCGGTCGCTGAGTGCCTTGATCAGCTCGTAGCCGTGCTTGGGGCCGGACTCCAGCAGGGCCAGCAGGTACAGCCGCAGCGCGCCGTGGGCGAAGACGGGCGGCATCACAGCCCCGCTTCGGTGTCCGTGCTGGGCTGGCGGTGGAAGATCGAGGTCTTCCCCGATACCGAGTTGGTCCGGACCAGCATGAGCTTGGCATCGGGACCGGCGATGGTCTGCACGGATCCGCCGGGCTGGGCGTACCGCTGGTCGTCGATCACCACCGCGCCGCTGGCCGACTTCGCGATGATGTCCACGCCGACGTCGTGCGGCAGCCGGATGGTGACATCGCCGGAGACCGAGTTGGCGCCGAAGTCCTGGGTGAAGCCGTGCAGGTCGAAGCTCAGGTCCCCGCTGACGGTGTTGGCGCGGATGTTGCTGAATTCGCCAGAGGCGGTGACTTCGCCGGAGACGCTCTTGGCGGTCAGGACGCCGTGGTGGTTGCGGGCGATCACCTCGCCGCTGACGGTGCTGACGGCCAGTTCGCCCGCGGTGCCGTCGGCCAGCACCGAGCCGGAGACGGTGTTCAGCCGGGTGTGCCCGGTGAGGCCGGAGACCATGCCGTCGCCGCTGACAGTGCCGGCCTCGACGTCCACGCCGGCCGGCAGGGCAATGCTGATGACCACGCTGTTGCTGGAGTTGTTGTTGACCGTGCCCATCAGGTTCTTGAACCAGCCCTGCGGGCCGTGGAGCTGGTGGCGCACCTCCAGGCGGCCCTCGGTGAGGCTGATCGCCAGCGGATCGCCGTCGACCTCGGAGACCTCGATCCGGGCCACGTCCTCGTCGTGGGTGACGACGTCGAAGCGGCCGCGGACAATGCCGAGCTTGAGCGAGCGGACGCCGTCGACGTCGATCGTCTGGGGACCCGTAACGGTCCACGAATTCTGTTCCATGCTTCCTCCGGATGCGGGCGGGTGCGATCAGGCGAGCCTCGGTGCTTGCGATATATCGCGACTATGGAAACACGATATATCGCGCCCCCTGAGGGGTCAAGATATATCGCGGCAGAATCTACCGTGGTCCGCCGGGCGGGACCGGACGGACGGCGGCCTACTCCGGCGCGTCGATCCCCAGCCACTGGAACCAGCCGCGGTGCAGCACGAGCCAGGCCATCAGTCCGTAACCGGCCTGGCCCGGCGTTCCGCCGTTGGCCGCGAGGTCCTGGCGCCACTGCTCGTGGTTCAGCAGCGGCGAGAAGGTGTCCACGTACAGGTGCTTGCGGCGCGTGGTGACATCGGCGAAGGCGGTGTTGAGCTCGCCCAGTCGGCGGTTCTGGGCGGGGTCCAGGGTCGGCGGCGGCCCGACGACGAAGACCTCGATCTTGTTCTGCGAAGCGGAGTCAAGGATATTGGCGAGGTTGAGCCGGCTGCGGGCCGTGGAGAGGCCGAACTCGATGTCCCGCCCGGACAAGCCGATCACCAGGCGGTTCTCGTGCTGCGGGCCGAACCGGCGGCCGGCTTCCTCGAGCCAGCGCTCAGCCAACCCTTCGGTGCCTTCCTGCGGGCACGGCAGCGAGTAGCTTTCCAGGCTGAGCCCGTCGTGGGGAGTGCGGGCGAGCACCCGTCCCAGCCAGCCCAGTGCCCGGGGGTCACCCAGGCCGGCCAGCAACTCATCTCCAACGGCTGCGATCCGCAGCTTCCGATCTTCCACGACTACCTCTTCATTCCCAATGCCGGTTCAAAGCCTTAAACGAAGCTGCCCGGCCGGAGTCGTGGTGTTCCACCTCCGGCCGGGCAGCCTGGTCTTACTTACGTGCGAATGCCTGCTTGAGCAGGGCATCCTGCTCGGCTGCGTGGCGCTTCATCGAACCTGCCGCGGTCGAAGCCGAGGCCGGCCGGGAGACGAGGCGCACGCGCCGGTCCAGCGCATCCGGCAGGTTCAGGCCGATGAACGGCCACGGTCCCTGGTTGGCGGGCTCGTCCTGGGCCCAGACAACGTCGGCGTTCGGGTACTTGGCCAGCTCGGCGGCGATTTCCGCTGCGGGCAGCGGGTAGAGCTGCTCGACCCGGATGATCGCAGTCGTCGTGTCGCCGGTCTTCTGCCGGGTGGACAGCAGGTCGTAGTAGAGGCGGCCGGAGACCAGCAGGACGCGTTCGACGGCGTCGGCCTGCAGCTGCTCGTGCTCGGGGATGACCGGGCGGAAGGTGCCCGTGGTGAAGTCTTCCACCGAGGACGCGGCAGCCTTGAGGCGCAGGAGCTGCTTCGGGGTGAAAATGATCAGCGGCTTGCGCGGCCTGCTGTACGCCTGGCGGCGGAGCAGGTGGAAGTGCGAGGCCGGCGTCGTGGGGTTGGCCACGATCATGTTCTCCTCAGCGCAGAGCTGCAGGAAGCGTTCGATCCGTGCCGAGGAGTGGTCCGGGCCCTGGCCCTCGTAGCCGTGCGGCAGCATGAGCACCAGCGACGAGCGCTGGCCCCACTTCTGCTCGGCCGAGGAGATGAACTCATCGATGATGGTCTGCGCGCCGTTGACGAAGTCACCGAACTGCGCTTCCCAGAGCACCAGCGCGTCCGGGCGCTCGACGGAGTAGCCGTATTCGAAGCCCATGGCCGCGTATTCGGACAGGAGCGAGTCGTAGATCCAGAGCTTGGCCTGGTCGTCGGAGAGGTGGGCCAGCGGCATCCACTCGTCGCCGTTGGCGCGGTCGTGGAAGACGGCGTGGCGCTGCACGAAGGTGCCGCGGCGCGAGTCCTGGCCGGCGAGTCGGACCGGGACGCCCTCCATGCTGAGCGAGCCGAAGGCCGCGAGTTCGCCGAAGCCCCAGTCGATGCCGCCTTCGCGGGACATCTGCTCACGCTTCTCGAGCAGCTGCTTGAGCTTGGCGTGCACCGTGAAGCCCTCGGGGAATTGGACGTGCGCCTTGCCGATCCGGGCCAGCATCTCGGTGGAGATCGCGGTGGATTCCGGGGCGCTGATGCCCGAGTCGGACTGCTGGGCGGAGGGCCGTTCCAGATCGGACACCGCGGCGGAATCTGCGGTGATGATCGGGATCGGGGACGTCTGCGCGGCGTGGGTCTCGGCGAAGACGCGCTCGAGGCGTTCCTGGTAGTCGCGGAGCAGCTGCTCGGCTTCTTCCTCGGTGATGTCGCCGCGGCCGATCAGCGACTCGGTGTAGAGCTTGCGGACCGAACGCTTGGCCTCGATCAGGTTGTACATCAGCGGCTGCGTCATCGAGGGGTCGTCGCCCTCGTTGTGGCCGCGGCGGCGGTAGCAGACCATGTCGATGACAACGTCCTTGTGGAACCGCTGGCGGAACTCGTAGGCGAGCTGGCCGATGCGGACTACTGCCTCCGGGTCGTCGCCGTTCACGTGGAACACCGGCGCCTGGATCATCTTGGCGACGTCCGTGGAGTAGGTGGAGGAACGCGACGAGGACGGCGCCGTGGTGAAGCCGACCTGGTTGTTGACCACTACGTGGATGGTGCCGCCGGTGCGGTAGCCGCGCAGCTGGGAGAGGTTGAGCGTTTCCGCCACAACGCCCTGGCCGGCGAAGGCGGCGTCACCGTGGACCATGATCGGCAGCACGGGGAAGGCCTCGCCCGCGTCCAGGCGGTCCTGCTTGGCGCGGACGATGCCTTCGAGGACGGAGTCCACGGCCTCGAGGTGCGAGGGGTTGGCGGCGAGGTAGACCTTGGTCTCCTTGCCGTTGTCCGAGGTGAAGGTGCCCTCGGTGCCGAGGTGGTACTTCACATCGCCCGAGCCCTGCACGGAGCGCGGATCCTGGGTGCCCTCGAATTCGCGGAAGACCTGGGCGTAGGTCTTGCCGGCGATGTTGGTGAGCACGTTGAGGCGGCCGCGGTGGGCCATGCCGATGGCTACTTCGTCGAGTTCGTCGTCGGCGGCGTCAGAGATGATGGCGTCCAGCAGCGGGATCAGCGACTCGCCGCCCTCGAGCGAGAAGCGCTTCTGGCCGACGAACTTCGTCTGGAGGAAGGTCTCGAAAGCCTCCGCCGCGTTGAGCTTGGAGACGATCCGGAGCTGTTCGTCACGGCTCGGCTTGGAGTAGGGGTGCTCCAGCTGGTCCTGGAACCACTTGCGCTCTTCGGGATCCTGGATGTGCATGTACTCGATGCCCGTGGTGCGGCAGTACGCGTCGCGGAGCACACCGAGGATGTCGCGGAACTTCAGCATCGGCTTGCCGCCGAAGCCGCCGGTGGGCCATTCACGGTCCAGGTCCCACAGCGTCAGGCCGTAAGTCAGGACGTCGAGGTCCGGGTGCTTGCGCTGCACGTACTCGAGCGGATCGGTGTCCGCCATGAGGTGGCCGCGGACGCGGTAGGAGTGGATGAGCTGCTGGATCCGGGCGACCTTGTTGATCTCGTCCGCCGGGTCCACCTGCAGGTCCGGGCTCCAGCGCACGGGCTCGTACGGGATGCGCAGGGATTCGAAAATCTCGTCGTAGAAGTTCTGCGCGCCGAGCAGGAGCTGGTGCACGAGCTTGAGGAACTCGCCGCTGCCGGCACCCTGGATGACGCGGTGGTCATAGGTGGAGGTCAGGGTGAGGACCTTGCTGATGGCGTTGTGCGCAATGATCTTCTCGCTGGCGCCCTGGAACTCGGCCGGGTAGTCAAGGGCGCCGACGCCGATGATGGCGGCCTGGCCCTTGGAGAGGCGGGGGACCGAGTGCACGGTACCGATGCCGCCGGGGTTGGTCAGCGAGACCGTGGTGCCCGAGTGGTCGTCCGCGGTCAGCTTGCCGTTGCGGGCGCGCTTGATCAGGTCCTCGTAGGTGTGCCAGAACTCGGAGAAGTTGAGGGTCTCAGCCTTCTTGATGTTGGGCACCATGAGCAGGCGGGTGCCGTCCGGCTTGGGCATGTCGATGGCGATGCCAAAGTTCACGTGCGCGGGCTGCACGGCCACGGGCTTGCCGTCGACGACGTCGTAGTAGACGTTCATCGAGGGGAACTGGGCCAGCGCCCGGATGACGGCGTAGCCGATCAGGTGCGTGAAGGAGACCTTGCCGCCGCGGGCGCGGGCGAGGTTGGAGTTGATGACCACGCGGTTGTCGATCAGCAGCTTGGCGGGGATGGCCCGGACGCTCGTCGCGGTGGGGACCTCCAGGCTGGTGACCATGTTGGCCGCGATGGCTTTCGCCGGGCCGCGCAGCACGGAGACGACGTCTTCTTCCGGCGCGGTGGGGGCCTTGACGTTCTTGGGCAGCTGGGCCGGGATGGGGGTGCCGGCGCCGGGCTCGGCGGTCTTCGAACCGTCGCGGGCGACGGTGGCCGGCGCCTTCTGGGATGCGGCTGCGGCGGGAGCGGGCGCAGCGGCAGGGGCCGGGGCGGCGGCCGGGGCAGCAGGGGCTGCCGGTGCCGGGGCAGCAGGAGCAGACGCAGCGGACGGTGCTACGACCGGAAGCTCACGGGTGGAAGGGTGCGCGGCGGCCGTTGCCGAGGCGCCGTTGGTCGAGGAACCGTCGCTGGCATCGAAGGACTCGAAAAGCGGCCACCACTTGGCGTCTACCGTGTTCTTGTCCTGCTGGTACCGCTCGTACAGTTCGTCAACGAGCCACTCGTTTCCGCCAAATTCCTCGGGTAGACGGTGGCTAGGCTGCTCTGGCACTTGAAATACGCCTCTTCCATGAGTTTGATTCCCGCTGGTTTCCACGGTGCCGCAGCACGTCAATCGAACCAGTTCTCCGCGTCCAGTGAACCCAGACCTTTGCCAGTCTAGTGACGATTCCGGCCAAACCGCCAATAAGGGTGACTCAAATCATCCACGAGCCGCAACGCCGTCCGATCCGGCCCGGCGGACCGCCCCCGGGCCGGAACTGCCCCGCCGCCCGAGTGCCTCTAGAATCACAACCGAGACCCTCTATGAAGGAGCAGCCGTGCGTTTTTTGAGTGAGCCGACCACCGACCTGACCTATTCGGACATCTTCCTGGTGCCATCCCGCTCCGACGTCACCTCGCGGCTGGACGTGGATCTGTCGGCGGACGACGGGACCGGTTCCACCATCCCGCTGGTCGTCGCGAACATGACCGCCGTGACCGGGAAACGGATGGCCGAGACGATGGCACGCCGCGGTGGCCTGGCGGTCCTTCCGCAGGACGTGCCGCTGGACGTGCTTCGGAGCGTCACGGCCTGGGTCAAGGCCCGGCACGCGGTCTTTGAGACGCCGGTCAGCCTGCGCGCCTCGAACACCGTGATCGATGCCCTGCACCTGATGGGCAAGCGTCCGCACGGCGCGGTGGTGGTTGTGGACGACGCCGGCGCCGTCGCCGGCGTCGTCCGGGCCGCGGACTTCGAGGGCCAGGACCGTTTCGCTTCCCTTGCCTCCGTGATGCGCCACCAGCCGCTCGTGCTCGACGCCGCGGAGTTCGACGCCGACGGCGCAGCTGATTCCGGCGCCATGGCGCTCTCCCTGCGCCGCGCCTTCGACGCCATGGACGCCGCCGGTACCGACTTCGCGCCCGTCCAGCAGGACGGTGTGCTGGCCGGCGTCCTGACCCGCAAGGGCGCCCTGCGCTCCACCCTGTACCGGCCCTCCCTCGACGACGGGGGTGCGCTCAAGGTGGCCGCCGCCGTCGGCATTAACGGCGACGTCGCCGGCCGGGCGTCAGAACTGCTCGCGGCCGGAGTGAACGTGCTGGTGCTGGACACCGCCCACGGCCACCAGCAGAAGATGTTCGACGCCCTGGCCGCGGTCCGCAGCCTGGACCCCGGAGTGCCGGTCGTGGCCGGCAATGTGGTCACCGCCGGGGCCACCCGCGAGCTGATCCAGGCCGGCGCGGACATCGTCAAGGTCGGTGTTGGACCGGGCGCCATGTGCACCACCCGGATGATGACGGCGGTCGGCCGTCCGCAGTTCTCCGCCGTGCTGGAGTGCTCGGCCGCGGCACGCGACGCCGGCGGCAGGGTCTGGGCCGACGGCGGAGTCCGTTACCCCCGCGACGTGGCGCTGGCCCTCGCGGCCGGCGCGAGCCAGGTCATGATCGGCTCCTGGTTCGCCGGGACGCACGAGAGCCCGGGGGACCTGCAACTGGACGCCAACGGCCGCCAGTTCAAGGAGAGCTTCGGGATGGCCTCGGCGCGGGCGGTGCAGAACCGCAACCAGCGCGAGGGCGCCTTCGAAAAGGACCGGAAAGCCCTGTTCGAGGAAGGCATCTCCACCTCCCGGATGTACCTCGACTCCGCCCGCCCCGGGGTGGAGGACCTGCTCGACATGATCACCGCGGGGCTGCGCAGTTCGATGAGCTACGCCGGTGCCGCCGATCTCGCGGCGTTCCGGGAGCGGGCCGTAGCCGGCATCCAGTCCGCGGCGGGCTACGAGGAAGGCCGCCCGGTGCCGCAGAGCTGGTGAACCGAAACCTGTAGACTGAAATTCTTATGGACAGTAAATCTAGGTGCCGGCCTGGGGGCTGTCAGCGCGGAACGGAATCCGTTCCCGCCCAGTCCACCCGCAGAGCCGGCAAACCCCGTTCACGCGCCCATCACTCTTCCGCTGCACGGAACGCATCGTTCCACGGACAGAGTGCCCTACAGGAAACAGGGTCGGCCGCGGCTGACCATCCTCCGCCGGGACGTTTCCCCCGGCCAGCTCTTCTCCGCTCCGAAGCGGGCCGCTAAATGGAGTGGCTACTGCTCGGAGCTGGACTGCTCCTCATCCTCGGCACCGGCTTTTTCGTCGCCGTTGAATTCTCCCTGGTTGCCCTCGACCAGGCCACCGTGCAGCGCGCCGTGGACAACGGCGACGCCGCCGCCGCGCCGCTGCTGAAGTGCCTGAAATCCCTGTCCACGCAGCTCTCCAGCTGCCAGCTCGGCATCACCCTGACCACCCTGCTCACCGGCTACGTGATGGAACCCTCGGTGGGCAAGTTGCTGGAGGGCCCGCTGGCCGCGCTCGGGCTGCCCGAAGCGGCCGCCACGTCGGTCTCGCTGGTCCTCGCAATGGCTCTGGCGACCCTGCTGTCGATGCTGATCGGCGAACTGGTCCCGAAGAACATGGCGATCGCACTCTCCTTCCCGGTCGGCAAGGCCCTCGCGCGGCCGCAGCTGGTCTTCACCGCAATCTTCAAGCCCGCCATCGTCGTGCTCAACGGCTTCTCCAACAAGGTACTGAATGTTTTCGGCCTCGAGGCCAAAGAGGAAATCTCTGGCGCCCGCACCCCGGCCGAGCTCGCCTCGCTGGTGCGCCGCTCGGCCGCGATGGGAACCCTGGACGAACGGACCGCCAACTTCATCTCCCGCACCCTGAAGTTTTCCGGGCGGACGGCCGCGGACGTGATGACGCCCCGGATCCGGGTGGAGACCATTGACGGACATCAGCCGGTCTCGGACATTGTGGAGGCAGCCAAACGCACCGGCTACTCCCGCTTTCCCGTGATCGGCGAGTCCTCGGACGACATCCGCGGGGTGGTGCACGTCAAGAAGGCCATCGCCGTTCCGGTGGACCGGCGCGCCAACCTTGAAGCCGGAGCGATCATGACCGAGGTGCTCCGCGTGCCGGAAACCATCCACCTGGACGGACTGCTCGCCGAACTGCGCGAAGGCAATTTGCAGCTCGCCGTGGTGCTGGACGAGTACGGCGGAACTGCCGGGATCGCCACCCTGGAAGACCTCGTGGAAGAAATCGTCGGGGAAGTGGCCGACGAACATGACAAGGTCCGCCCCGGGCTGCTGCAGAGCGCTTCGGGGGACTGGTACTTCCCGGGCCTGTTGCGCCCGGACGAACTCTCCGAACAGATCCCGGGCCTCACCGTGCCGGATGAGGCGGCCTACGAGACGGTTGGCGGCTACGTCATGAGCCAGCTCGGACGCATCGCGGCCGTGGGCGACACCGTCGACGTCGGCGGCGGAAAGCTCAGCGTCACCCGTATGGACGGACGCCGGATCGACCGCATCTGCTTCAAGCCCGCGCCGCCGGAGCACGAGCCGCACAGTGGCAACAACGGGCGCATTGACGCTGCCGGAAAGGCCGGTGCCGCATGAGCGACTGGCTGGGAATACTCTGGCTCGCGATACTGCTGCTGGGCAACGCGTTCTTCGTCGCGGCGGAATTCGCCGTCATGTCCGCCCGCCGCAGCCAAATCGAGCCCCTCGCCGAGTCCGGGTCCAAGCGGGCCCAGACCACGCTGCGGGCCATGGAAAACGTCTCGCTCATGCTGGCCTGCGCCCAGCTCGGGATCACGGTCTGCTCGCTACTGATCCTGCAGGTGGCCGAGCCGGCCATCCACCACCTCATGGCCGTTCCGCTGGAGGCGCTCGGTGTCCCAATGGAGATGGCCGACGTCGTGGCCTTCGCCATCGCGCTGCTGGCGGTCACCTTCCTGCACGTGACTTTCGGCGAGATGGTGCCGAAGAACATCTCCGTCTCGGTGGCGGACAAGGCGGCCCTGCTGCTGGCCCCGCCGCTGATCTTCATTGCCCGGGCGGTCAAGCCGGCGATCGTGGCCCTCAACTGGTCCGCGAACCACATCCTGAAGCTGATGCGGATCGAGCCGAAGGACGAGGTGACCTCCTCCTTCACGCTTGAGGAAGTCCAGTCGATCGTGCAGGAGTCCACCCGGCACGGCCTGGTGGACGACGACGCGGGACTGATCACGGGTGCGCTGGAGTTCTCTGAACATACTGCGTCCCAGGTCATGGTTCCGTTGGACAAACTCGTGATGCTCAAAGCCGCCACGACGCCGGAGGAGTTCGAGAAGGCGGTCAGCCGCACCGGTTTTTCCCGCTTCCCGATGCTCGACGACGAGGGCATGCTCTCCGGCTACCTCCACATCAAGGACGTGCTGTCGATCCCGGAGGCCGGCTACCAGCACCCGATCGCGGAAAGCCGCATCCGCTCCCTGGCCAACCTGGCTATGGAAGACGAGATTGAGAAGGCGATGTCCGTCATGCAGCGCACCGGTTCACACCTTGCCCGTGTGATTGGTCCTGATGGGCACACCCAGGGCGTGCTGTTCCTGGAGGACGTGATCGAGCAGCTGGTGGGGGAGATCCGGGACGCCACGCAGGCAACCGGCTACCGCAGGCTCGGACAGGACTAGCGGAGGCAGGCAACACGGGTCTAACCCTAAATAGGAATGATTCCCATTTAGGGTTAGACTCGTTGTATTGCTAATGCTTCTCAATAACAGATCCGAGGTATTTCCGTGCGCCGTTCTGCCGCCGCTCTTCTCCTTGCCGGCCTCAGCACCCTCCTGCTGACGGCCTGCGGTCCGACCTCGGCCGGCGACCGGCCCGGTGCGGGCGATGGCGTCGTTGAGGTGGTGGCCTCCACCAGCGTGTACGGCGACATCGTCCGCAGCGTCGGCGGCGACAAGGTGCGGGTCACCTCGATCATCAGCCGGACCAGCCAGGATCCGCACTCCTACGAGGCCACCACGCAGGACAAACTGGCCGTCTCCAAGGCCGAACTGGTGGTGGAGAACGGTGGCGGCTACGACGATTTCCTGGACAAGCTGGCCGGGGACACCGGGCTGGACGGGAAGGACCTGCTCAACGCCGTCAAGGTCTCGGGGCTGGACTCCGGGAGCTCAACCGCGTTCAACGAACACGTCTGGTACAGCCCCGCCGCGATGAGCCGGCTGGCCGACGCGCTGGCGGAGAAGCTGGGCGCCCTCGAGCCTTCCTCGGCCGGAGACTTCCGGAACAACGCCGCGGTCCTGAAGAAGGAGCTCGGCGGACTGGAAACCCGGCTGTCGGCGCTCAAGGCCTCGGCGGCCCGCGGCGGCGTCGCCGTCACGGAACCCGTGCCGCTCTACCTGTTGGAAGCCGCGGGCCTGCAGAACCGGACGCCGGCCGAATACAGCGCCGCCATCGAAGCCGGCTCGGATGTTCCACCCGCCGTGCTCCGCTCCGCCATCGACGTCGTGAAGTCCGGCGGGATCCGGCTGCTGGCCTACAACCCGCAGACGGAGGGACCGCAGACCCGCGCGCTCAAGGACGCCGCCGTCGCCGCGGGTGTTCCCGTGGTGGACTTCAGCGAGACCCTGCCCGAGGGCAAAGGGTACCTGCAGTGGATGTCCGGCAACGTGGACAACCTGGCCAAGGCCCTTGCCCGGGGCTAGCCCGGCCTAAGATAATCGCAACGGCGTGGGCACCTGGCCTAAGCAGAAATCGAGGAATACCCAGTTGACACCCGTAGTGAGCCTGCGCGGAGCCTCCCTCACGTTCGGCAACCGGACCTTGTGGGAGAACCTGGACCTGGATATCAGCCCCGGGGAATTCTTTGCCGTCCTCGGCCCCAACGGCAGCGGCAAGACGACCTTCCTCAAGGTCCTGCTCGGCCTGCAGGAACTGAGCTCCGGGACCGCCGTGCTGGACGGCCGGCCCATTGCCCGGGGCAGCCGGCGGATCGGCTACGTCCCGCAGCAGGAATCGTTCGACCCGGACACCCCGCTGCGTGCCCGGGACTTGGTGGGGCTCGGCGTCGACGGTCACCGCTGGGGGATCCGCCTCGGCGGGGCCAAGGTGAACCGCAGGATCGACGGGCTGCTTGCCGAGGTAGGTGCGCAGGATTACGCCAAGGTCCCGGTGGGAAAGCTCTCCGGCGGTGAGCAGCAGCGGCTGCGCGTGGCCCAGGCCCTCGCCACGGAGCCCAGGGTGCTGCTGTGCGATGAACCGCTGCTTTCGCT
Source organism: Arthrobacter sp. 05L428 (assembly GCF_056397665.1). NCBI lineage: Bacteria > Bacillati > Actinomycetota > Actinomycetes > Micrococcales > Micrococcaceae > Arthrobacter > Arthrobacter sp. 05L428. The sequence goes on from NZ_JBFTNW010000001.1 coordinate 723,959, forward strand.
GGACCTGCATCATCAGCAGGCGGTCAGCGCGCTGATCAATAAGCAGTGCCACGAGCAGGACAGCGCGGTGATCTTTGTGACCCACGAGATCAACCCGATCATGGACTACGTGGACCGTGTGCTCTACCTGGCCGGCGGCCGTTTCCGGGTGGGCACGCCCGAGGAAGTCATGACCACGGAGGTGCTGTCGGATCTGTACGGCAGCCATGTGGAAGTAATCCGCGCCAACGGCCGGCTGATCGTGGTGGGCCTGCCGGACGCGACGACGCACCACCACGAAGACGCCCACTCGATCGCAGGGGAGGTGGGCTAGATGGATCTGGACAGCGTGCTCCATGCGATCTTCAACTTCGAGAACTACGGCGAACTACTGGTGCTGGTGCAGAACTCCATCTGGGCCGGCGCGGTGCTGGGCCTGCTCGGCGGCCTGGTGGGCACCTTTGTGATGAAGCGTGACCTCGCCTTCGCGGTGCACGGCATCTCCGAGCTCTCCTTCGCCGGCGCGGCCTTCGCCCTGTTGGTCGGCGCCGACGTGGTGTTCGGCTCGCTCGCCGGATCGGTGGTGGCGGCGCTGCTGCTGGGCCTGATGGGGGTCCGGGCCAGGGACAAGAACTCCACCATCGGGGTGCTCATGCCGTTCGGCCTGGGCCTGGGCATTCTTTTCCTCTCGCTCTACGAGGGCCGGGCCGCGAACAAGTTCGGCCTGCTCACCGGCCAGATCGTGTCCGTAGGCACCGTGCAGCTGCAGGTCCTGGCGGTTGCCGCCGTCGTCGTTATGCTGGCGCTGATCGCCATCTGGCGGCCGCTGACCTTCGCGAGCGTGGACCCCCGGGTGGCCGCCGCGCGGGGTGTCCCGGTGCGCGGGCTGGCGCTGGGCTTCATGCTGCTGCTGGGCGTGAGCGTGGCCCTGTCCATCCAGATCGTCGGCGCGCTGCTGGTACTGGCGCTGCTGATCACTCCGGCCGCCGCCGCACTGAGGGTGACCTCGTCGCCGCGGCTCGTGGTGCTCCTTAGCGTGGTCTTCGCGGTGACGGCAACGGTGGGCGGGATACTGCTGGCGCTCGGCGGGCGGCTCCCGATCAGCCCCTACGTCACCACGCTGTCCTTCCTGATCTACGTGGTGTGCCGGGTGATCGGCGGCATCCGGGACCGGCGCGGTAACAACGGCCGGATGGTGCCGGAGACAACATGAGTAATGGGATTGCCGTCCGGGAGGCTGACCCTCGGCTGGGAACCCAGGTGACAGGGCCAACCGGCTTTTTCTAGCGGCCGGCCTGCAGGGCCGTGCAGTCGGGGCACAGCCCGAAGATTTCCACCGTGTGCTCGACGGCGGTGAAGCCGTGCTCGCTCGCGATCCGCGCCGCCCAGGCCTCGACGGCGGGTGCTTCCACTTCGACGGCCTTGCCGCAATTGCGGCACAGCAGGTGGTGGTGGTGTCCGGTGACCGCGCAGCGCCGGTAAACAGCCTCGCCGTCGGCGTTCCGCAGCACGTCTACCAGGCCGTCGTCGGCGAGGGACTGCAGGATCCGATAAGAGGTGGCGAGCGACACCGAGGTGCCCCGCTCCTGCAGGATGCGGTGCAGCTCCTGGGTGCTGACGAAGTCGGCCAGCTCGTCCAGCGCGGCGCTGACGGCCAGCCGCTGCTTAGTGACGCGTTGCTCTTTGCCCGGTTCCTTGCCCAACGGCTGTTCCTTGCTGCCGGCGGCGGCTCCGGCCTCGGCCGGTGCCTGGCTGCCGCCGGTTGTGGCGCCCTGGGACATGGGGGAACTCGCTTCGCTGGGGGTCTTGCTGCGGGTAGTGGCAGGCTCCCAGATTACCAGCCGGGCCACGTGGACACCGCTTCGCAAGGCACCATAGGCTGGCCGGATGAAGCTGACGAAATTCACCCACGCCTGCGTCCGTCTCGAAAAGGAAGGCCGCGTGCTGGTGCTGGATCCGGGGACTTTTTCCGAGGCTGAGCAGGCCCTCGCCGGCGCGGACGCGGTCCTGATCACCCATGAGCACGCGGACCACGTCGACGTCGACGCAGTCACCGACGCCCTGCTGGAGGACACGGAGCTGCAGCTCTTCGCTCCCGACGGCGTTGCGGCCCAATTGCGCGGCAAAGCGCCCGCGGCTGCGGAACGAATCAACACTGTTGCAGCGGGGGAAGACTTCGAGACGGCCGGTTTTGCCATCCGGAGCTTCGGCGGCCAGCATGCCCTCATCCATCCGCAGATCCCGGTGGTCGCCAATGTCGGTTATTTGGTCGACTCCAACGTCTACCACCCGGGCGATTCCTTCGCGATCCCGGACGGCGTCGACGTGCAGACCCTGCTGGTGCCGATCCACGCCCCGTGGAACAAGGTGGGTGAAGTGGTGGACTTCGTGATCGGCGTGCGCGCGCCGCGGGCTTTCCCGATCCACGACGCCCTGCTGAACGACACGGGACGCGGTCTGGTGGAAGGGCACGTCACGAGGATCGGCGCCAGGTACGGCACCGAATACCGGCATCTCTCCAGCGGCGATTCGGTGGAGGTGTAGGTTCCGCTACCGGTTAGGCGGGCCAGGTTCCGCTGGCGAAGAACTCGCGGAGGGTGGCCTCGTGCGGTGCCGGATCCAGGCCCTGTTCCTGCAGCCACTCCGGGCTGTAGTAGTTGCCGGAGTAGCGGTCGCCGGCGTCGCACATCAATGACACCACGCTGCCGCGGCGCCCCTCGGCGATCATCTCGGCGATGAGCTGCCACACGCCCCAGAGGTTCGTGCCGGTGGACGGGCCTGCGTGCAGCCCGGCGTAATCGCGCAGGTGGCGCATGGCCGCCACCGAGGCGGCATCCGGCACTTGGATCATGTGGTCGATCACGGCCGGCACGAAGCTCGGCTCCAGCCGGGGCCGGCCGATGCCCTCGATCCGGGACGGCAGGCCGGTCGCACCAGCTGTAGCGCCGTCGTCCCGGCTGGCAATCCAGCCGGGGAAGAACGCGGAATTCTCCGGGTCGACGACGGCGAGGCCGGTATCGTGCCGTTGGTAGCGCAGGTAGCGGCCGATCGTCGCGCTGGTCCCGCCGGTGCCGGCGCCCACGACGATCCAGCGGGGGACCGGGTGCTCTTCGAGCGCCAGCTGGCCGAAGATCGACTCGGCGATGTTGTTGTTGCCCCGCCAGTCGGTGGCGCGCTCTGCGTAAGTGAACTGGTCCATGTAGTGGCCGCCGGTGCTGCGGGCCAGGTCCTCGGCCGCCGCGTAGACCTCGGAGGCGTGGTCCACCAAGTGGCACGAGCCGCCGAACTGTTCGATCAGCGCGATCTTCTCGCGGCTGGTGGTCCGGGTCATGACGGCGATGAACGGCAACCCCAGCAGCTGCGCAAAGTAGGCCTCTGAGACGGCCGTGCTGCCGCTGGAGGCTTCCACGATGGTGGTCCCTTGGCGGATCCAGCCGTTGACCAGGCCGAAGAGGAACAGCGAACGGGCGAGCCTGTGCTTGAGGCTTCCTGTGCGGTGGGTGGATTCGTCTTTCAGGTACAGCTGGACGCCCCAGTGCTCCGGCAGGGGTACCGAATAGAGGTGGGTGTCGGCTGATCTGTTGTTCTCGGCATTGATCCGGCGGATGGCTTCGTCGGCCCAAACCCGGTCCTGCTGGCGCACTCTTGTCACCGCACCAGCCTACCCGCGGCGGTGCCGGTCCAGCGTTAGAGTGGGCGGATGGACACCTTGATGACTGTGGCCCAACTCAAGGAACGGATGGACTCCGACGCGCGGACGGTGCTGCTGGACGTCCGCTGGGCGCTTGGCGACCCGCACGGCCGGGAGCATTATCTGCAGGCGCACCTGCCCGGCGCGGTCTTCGTGGACCTCGCCGCCGAGCTTGCCGGCCCGGCCGATCCCAGCCGGGGACGCCATCCCTTGCCGCCGCTGGAGCAGTTCCAGGAGTCCGCGCGCGGCTGGGGCGTCCGGGACGGTGACTTGGTGGTGGCCTATGACGACACCGGCAACCTTGCGGCGGCCAGGCTCTGGTGGATGCTGCGCAACGCAGGCTTCCCGACGGTCTGCCTGCTCGACGGCGGCCTGGCCGCCTGGCGCGCGGAGGGATTCGACGTCGAGAACGGCGAACCCGATGTGGAGGCGGGTGACGTCGTGCTCTCCGACGGGGCCATGCCGGTGATCGGCGCGGCTGAGGCAGCCGCATGGTCCGGCAGCGGCCTCTTGCTGGATGCCCGGGCCGGGGAGCGGTACCGGGGCGAGATAGAACCCGTGGACCCCCGCGCCGGACACATTCCCGGCGCCGTGAGTGCACCCACCACCCGGAACCTGGCGGCGGACGGCAGGTTCCTCCCGGCAGCCACGCTTCGCGAACGTTTCACCGGCTTGGGCGTGCAGGCGGGTCTGCCGACCGCCGTGTACTGCGGCTCCGGGGTGACCGCGGCCCACGAGATCGCGGCGCTGGAGATCGCGGGCTTCCGCGCGGCCCTGTACCCGGGATCGTTCTCGGAGTGGTCGACCAATCCATCAAACGACGTAGTGACCGGCGCTGCTCCTGAGGGCGATGTGTCTCAAGCCAGCCCGGCGCACGGCGGCTGACTCAGCTAGGCGGCTGACTCCGCCGGCTGCGCTGCCGGGCGCGCGCCCACCATGACCTTCGCCCGGCGCCCCAGTTTGGCCCGGTGCCTGAGCTTTCTGTTCTGGAGCGGAGGCTTTGGAGGGTCGTTGGTTTCTCTGTCCTCTCCGGAGCGCGGTTGCGGCCGGCAGGGGACGCCGGTTCCCGGCAGCGGCGGGGCGGTGGAGTGGTAGCTGTGGCCGGTGGGTGTGGTGAGTTGGAGGGTGTGCCGGGGTCCGGGGCGGGGTTGTGCGTTCCAGCCGGGGGTTTCTTTGGTGTGGTTGCAGGCCTCGCAGAGCCCGGCGCCGTTGGCTGCTGTGGTGGCGCCGCCGGTGTGCCAGGGGATGATGTGGTCCAGGTGTCGGATGGGGGCGTCGCAGTAGGGGGTCCGGCAGGTGTCGTCCCGGGCCTGGATTAAGCGGCGCAGCCCGGGCGGGAAGAGCCTCGCGCGGGAGTCCATGGCCACGAGTTCGCCGGTGGTCGGCGCGGTGTAGAGCCTGCGGAGCCAGAGGGCGAAGGCGCGTTCGTCGCTAGAGCCGCCCGCGGCTGCGCCACCGAAGTCTTTGAGTAGACGTCGGGCCCACCCGGCGGGGACGATGCCGTAGCCGGGGAGGCGGGCGGGTTCGCTGTCGGCCTGGAAGAGGGTGCGGTCGGTCATGATGAGCTGGATGTCGATGCCGCTGATCCCGCCGGCTTTCCCGGTGGTGCGTTCGACCAGGGCGTCGGCCATCAGCTGGCCCCGGGAACGGGGATCCCCGGCGGCGCGGGCAGCGTCTGCGTGCCGGGTGAGGGCGGCGTGCACGGCCACGCCTTGGCCGACGGGCAGCAGAGCGGTGAGGTAGCACATGGTGTCGGGGGCCGGGCGGAGGCTGACGTGGCGTTCGGTTTCGGCGTGGCCGGCGCTGGGTGATGGAGCGCGGGTCCCGCCGGTACGCGGCGGCCCTGGCCGCGGCGATGATGGCGCGGTCGCCCGCGCCGGTGAAGGTCCCGGCGTCGGGGGCGAGTTCCTCGTCGACGGCGGCCCGGTCGGCGGGGGACAGGACGGCGGTTTCGCGGGCCAGCAGGGTGGCGCGCCATTCGTTGAGCTGGCCGGTTTCCAGGGCGGCGAGGGTGTGCGGCATTTCGGTGACGAGGGCTTTGGCCAGGCCGAGGAGTCTCCCGCCTTTGGCGGGGGATTCGCGGCGGGCGAGGGCGAGCTGCGCGCCGACGCCGGTGCCGAGTTGGTCGGCGGGAACGCCGGCCAGGGATTGTTCGCGGCGCTGGGACAGGTCGAAGGCGACGGCGTCCCGGGCCTGCCGGGCGGCCAGGGCTGACTTCAGGTCCTCCAGCTCGCGTGTTTCGTCGATGAGGGCCGCGGCGCTGGCCGGGGCGGGGATCCCGGCCAGGATCCGCGCAAGGTCCGCGACCGTTACGCTGTCCGTCGGAGCCACGTCGGGCCCTTGCTTGCCGTCCATAAAAACACGCTATCGCGCAGCTATGACAATTAAGGCGGCCGCAGCAAAGCCCAGGGCAGGGCCGCCGGGCCAGAAGGGTCATGAACCAGTCCTCCGCCCCGGCGCCGAAAGGAAGTCAGGCCCGTCGGCGGAACCCGGTGCTGAAAGCCAGAACCAGCCGACTTACCCCCGCAGGCATAGGATCTGCCGATGGACATTCAACCAATCGGCCCGGACGCGGCCATCGGCGAATACGACCGACCCGCGGAGTACCGGGTGCGCATTTGGACCCGGCCGGCGGTCGAAGGCTACTCGTGGATGGTCGACGACTGGGATGTCCGCGATGCTCCAAACGTCCTGTCAGCCATTGACTGGGCCGAAGCGGAGGCAGCCGGGCGCCCTATCGAAGTCTTCGTGAAGTGGTCTGAGCATGCCGTGCCACGCCACGGCGGCCTGGAGACCGTGCCGCGCATGACGCGCGTCTTTGGGACGCCGGGAGACGGCAACACCACCACGAAAACGATCGACTTCCACGCGGAATAGCCGCGCCCCAGCAGGTCCCGCTCCACCCCCAAAGTGGCACCGCATCCACTCCCGGGGGTAGCGTCGGACCATGACTCCAGGACGCCCCGTACCGCCGCCCCTCGCCAAACCGCTTCCCGACCTCAACGATGCCAGCGACGCCGGCACCGACCGTCCCACGCTCGCCGCCGCCTACGGCGCCACGGCCAGCGACAGCGGACTCGTTCCGCTGACCGTGGCCCGGCGCGCCCCCAAGGAGGACGACGTCGAGATCGCCATCGAGTTCTGCGGCCTCTGCCACTCGGACGTGCACGCCACCCGCGGCGAATGGGGAACCCAGACCTACCCCCTGATTCCGGGACACGAAATCGTCGGCCGGGTCACCCGGGTGGGCTCCGCCGTCGACGATTTCACCGTTGGTGAGCGCGTGGGCGTCGGTTGCATGGTCGATTCCTGCCGCGAATGCGACAGCTGCCTCGACGGCCTCGAACAGTACTGTGAAAACGGCATGACCGGAACCTACGGCGCCAAGGATGCCCGCAACGGCAACGCCATCACCCAGGGCGGCTACTCCACCGCGATCGTCGTGGACCGCAACTATGTCCTGCGGGTCCCGGAGGGCATGGATCCGGCCGCCGCGGCGCCCCTGCTCTGCGCCGGCATCACCACCTACTCCCCACTGAACCACTTCGAGGTGGAGGAGGGCGACGTCGTCGGCGTTGTCGGGCTCGGCGGCCTCGGCCACATGGCGGTCAAGATCGCCAAGGCCATGGGCGCGGAGGTGACGGTTTTCACGACGTCGGAGCAGAAGTTCACGGCGGCCCGCGAGCTGGGTGCCGACCACGTCGTCCTGTCCACGGACCTGGAGGCCATGGAGTCAGCGGACCGCAGCATCGACGTCATCATCGACACCGTCGCCGCGCCGCACGACCTCAACCCGTACTTCCGCACCCTTCGCGTGGACGGGGCGCTCTTCCAGCTGGGCCTGCCCTCGGAAGCTATGCCGCCGGTCAACCCCGGTGCGCTGATCCGGCGCCGGATCGCCTATGCCGGCTCGCTGATCGGTGGGATCGCCGAGACCCAGGAGATGCTGGATTTCTGCGCCGAGCACGGCGTGGTGTCCGACGTCGAGGTGGTCCGTGCGGACCAGCTGAACGAGGCCTATGACCGCATGGTGGCCGGCGACGTAAAGTACCGATTTGTTCTGGACACCAGCACCCTGGGGTCCCCGGCGGAAAAGGCTGACGTATGAGCACCCTGTTCACCAAGATCATCAACGGCGAGATCCCGGGCCGCTTCGTCTGGCGCGAGCCCGACGTTGTCGCATTCCTGACCGTGGGCCCGCTGGCCGACGGGCACACGCTCGTGGTTCCCACTGAAGAGGTGGACCGCTGGACGGACGCCTCACCGGAGGTGCTGGGCCGCGTCATGGAAGTTGCCCGCAAGATCGGTGCGGTCCAGGTGGACGTGTTCGACGCCGCCCGGGCGGGCCTGATCGTGGCCGGCTACGAAATCAACCACCTGCACGTGCACGTCTGGCCGTCCAACTCGATGGCGGACTTTGATTTCGGTTCGGTCGACCAGCACCCGGACCCGGCCCGGCTGGACGCCAACGCGGAGACGCTGCGCGAGGGCCTGCGGAAGGCCGGCCACGCGGAGCACGTCCCGGAGGCCTAACTTCCAGGAACTGGCGCCGGCGCAGCACTCCCCAGGGGCTCTACGCCGGCGCCAGCGCTTTGTTCAGCACTGTCCGGATCCGCTTTTCGGACACCGAATAGGCGGTGCCGAGTTCGACGGCGAAAAGGCTCACCCGCAGTTCCTCGATCATCCAGCGGACCTGGGTTAACTCCGTGCCGATCCGCCGGCCGGGCAGCAACGCGGAGACGGCGTCGTCGTAGTCGTCCTCGAGGGCCTGGATGACCGCCATGTGCTGCGCGTCGCGCTGGACGTTCCCGGGAAGCTTTTCGAGGCGCTTCTCGATGGCCGCGAGGTAGCGGGGCAGCTGGCTCAGCTGGGCGTAGCCCGTGCGTGCCACAAAACCGGGGAAGACAAGCTGCTCCAGCTGGGCCTTGACGTCGTTGAGGGCGCTGATCAGGGCCAGGCTGGTGGTTCCTTTGAGCTGCTTCTCGATGCGCCGTGTGCTGGCGAGGATCCGCTCGACGACGGCGGTCACCGTGAAGACCGTGTCGATCAGTTCCGCCCGGACCTGCTCATACAACGCCTTGAACGCCGCCTCATCCCACGGCAGCGCGGCCGGGGTGAGCTTGTCGATCGCGGCCAGGGCGCAATCCGCGATCAGGGCCGAAACGGAGCCGTGCGGGTTTTGGCTGAACGTCAGCTTCTCGGTGTTGTTCAGGTGCTCCAGGACATAGCGGTCCGGCGGCGGGACTTTCAGGGCGAGCAGCCGGATGATCCCGCCGCGCATGGCCTGTTCCTGCTCGCCGGAGGTCTGGAAGAGCCGCAGGGCCACGGAGGCGCCCTCGTCGACCAGTGCGGGGTAGCCGGTGACGGTGTGGCCCTTCACGGTGCCCTGGACCTGGCGCTGCACGGTGCCGAAGGTCCACTCCTTCAGGCCGGACAGCTCCCTGAAGCCGGCCGGAGCCGGGACGAGCTGCGTCTGTGCGGCAGGAGCCCCGGAGGATCTGCCGTTCGCCCCGCCGCCGGCGGTGCCTGCCGTTGTCGCCTTGGGCGCCGTCGTGGCCGGCGTGGCCCCGAGGGACTCGGCGATCGCGCGCCGGGTGGCCGGTGCCAGCTTTTCCTGGAGCACCGCGAGGTCTTTGCCCTCGTCGAGGACCTTGCCGCGGGAGTCGACCACGCGGAAGCTGACCCGCAGGTGCGCCGGGACGGCGTCCCAGTTCCACGACCCCGGCGGGATGACCTGGCCGCGGAGCCGGCGCAGTACGAGTTCGAGTGAGGGCTCCAGCTCATCCGCCGCGGGATCGAAATCGGCCTCTAGCGCCGCCACGGCCTGGCGGGCGACGTCCGGTGCGGGAACGAAGTTCTTCCGCACCTGCTTGGGCAGGGACTTGATCAGGGCCGTAACCAGTTCCACCCGCTGGCCGGGAATCAGCCAGCGGAACGCGGCGTCGTCCAGCTGGTTCAGGAACAATACGGGGACCTCGGCGGTGACGCCGTCGGACGGGTTCGGCGTGGAGCCGGGCGCCACCGGATGGAACTCGTAGCTCAGCGGCAGTTCGAAGCCCTTGTGCAGCCAGGTCTTCGGGTACGCCGAATCGTCGAGCGCGTCGGCGTCCTCGCTGATCAGCAGCGACTGGTCGAAGTCCAGCAGCGTGGGGTCCTGCTGGCGGGCTTCCTTCCACCACTTGTCGAAATGGCGTTCGGAAACCACGCCCTTACCGATCCGCGCGTCGTAGAACTCGAACAGGGTCTCGTCGTCGACCAGGATGTCGCGGCGCCGCATCCGTGCCTCGAGCTCTTCGACTTCCTGGAGCAGGGCACGGTTGCGGTGGAAGAACTTGTGGTGCGTCTGCCAGTCGCCCTCCACCAGGGCGTGGCGGATGAACAGCTCGCGGGAGAGCTCCGGATCCACCCGCCCGTAGTTGACCCGCCGGTTGGGGATGATCGGCACACCATAGAGGGTGACTTTCTCGTGCGCCATCACCGAGCCCATCTTCTTGGACCAGTGCGGTTCGCTGTAGCTGCGCTTCACCAGGTCCGGCGCCACCTGTTCGGCCCAGAGCGGATCGAACTTTGCGGCCACCCGCGCCCAGAGCCTGCTGGTTTCGACCAGCTCGGCGGCCATCACAAACGTGGGGGACTTCTTGAACAGCGCCGAGCCGGGGAAGATCGCAAAGCGGCTGCCGCGGGCGCCCGCGTACTCGCGCTTGCGTTCGTCGAGGATGCCGATGTGGCTCAGCAGCCCGGACAGCAGGCTGATGTGGATGCCCTCGTGGTTGCCCACCGGGTCGGTAAGCCGCTTGTTGTCCAGGCTGATGCCCAGCGGCCGGGCGAGCTGGCGCAGCTGGGCGAAAAGATCCTGCCATTCGCGGACGCGCAAATAGTTGATGAACTCGTTGCGGCACAGCCGGCGGAACGCGGTCGAAGAGAGTTCCTGCTGCTTCTCCTGGAGGTAGTTCCAGAGGTTCAGGAAGCCGGTGAAGTCCGAGTTTTCGTCCCGGAACCGCGCGTGCTTCTCCGCGGCAAGCTGCTGCTTGTCCGTTGGGCGCTCGCGCGGATCCTGGATGGTCAGCGCCGCGGCCAGGATCATGACCTCGCGGACGCAGCCGCGCTTGCCGGACTCGACGATCATCCGCCCCAGCCGTGGGTCCACCGGCAGCTGGGCAAGCTGCTGCCCGACGGCGGTGAGACCGCCGCCGCGGCCGCCGGCGGGCCGGCGACCGGCCCGGGTCCCGGCGTCGTCCGCTGCTTCCGGCTGCCGTGCGGCGCTCAGGGCGCCGAGCTCGCGGAGCAGGGTGACGCCGTCGTTGATGGCTCGGGAGTCCGGCGGCTCCACAAACGGGAAGTTCTCCACATCCTTCGGCCCGCGGGCCACACCCATGGCCGTCATCTGCAGGATGACGGCGGCAAGGTTGGTGCGCAGGATCTCCGGGTCGGTGAACAGCGGCCGGGATTCGAAGTCCTCCTCCGAGTACAGCCGGATGGCGATGCCGTCGGAGACACGGCCGCAGCGGCCGGAGCGCTGGTTGGCAGAGGCCTGCGAGACCCGCTCGATCGGCAGGCGCTGGACCTTGGTGCGGTGCGAGTAGCGCGAGATGCGTGCGGTGCCGGTGTCGATGACGTACTTGATGCCGGGCACTGTGAGCGAGGTTTCGGCAACGTTGGTGGCCAGCACGATCCGGCGCTTGCTGCCGGGGTGGAACACCTTGTGCTGCTCCTGCAGGCTCAACCGGGCGAAGAGGGGAAGGACCTCGGTGCCGGCCAGCCGCCGGTTCGCCTGGATGCGCGCGTTGAGCGCCTCGGCGGCGTCGCGGATTTCGCGTTCCCCGGAGAAGAAGATCAGGATGTCGCCCGGGGCCTCGAGGGCGAGTTCGTCGACGGCGTCGCACACCGCGTCCAGCGGGTCGCGGTCCTCTTCGAGCTCGTCGTCGGAGGAATTGTCCGCATCATCGCCAGCTGCGCCGGGGCCGCCGGCGGGCTGGGAGAGCGGCCGGTAGCGGATTTCCACCGGGAAGGTGCGGCCGGACACCTCGATGATGGGGGAGGGCTCCTCCTCGCTGCCGAAGTGCTTGGCGAAGCGCTCCGGATCGATGGTGGCCGAGGTGATGATGATCTTCAGGTCCGGGCGCTGGGGGAGGATCCGCTTGAGGTAGCCGAGGATGAAGTCGATGTTGAGGCTGCGTTCATGCGCCTCGTCGATGATGATCGCGTTGTACTTGCGCAGCAGTTTGTCGCGCTGGATCTCGGCCAGCAGGATGCCGTCGGTCATCAGCTTCACCTTGGTGGAGCGGCTGACCTCGCCGGTGAAACGGACCTGGAAGCCGACTTCCTGGCCGATCTCGACGCCGAGTTCCTCGGCGATGCGCTCCGCGACCGTGCGGGCGGCGAGCCGGCGCGGCTGGGTGTGGCCGATCAGGCCGTTTTCGCCCAGGCCAAGCTCGAGGCACATCTTGGGGATCTGGGTGGTCTTACCGGAACCGGTCTCGCCGGCGATGATGGTCACCTGGTTTGCGGCGATGGCGGCCATCAGGTCCTCGCGGCGCTCGGAGACCGGCAGCTCGGCGGGGTAGGAAATATGCAGTGTCATGGCTGAAAACAGTCTACTGGCCCAGCAGCCGGACATAGGTTTGCCCGGTCCCTGGGCGGGGCCGGGCAGCGGTTGGCGGGGGAGCGGGCTAGAAGAACCGCAGCGTGTAGCTGGTGCTGGGGAGGTCGTGGGCCATCCAGTACTCTTCCGAACGGACGGGCGGGTTGTGGCCCAGACCGTCTTTGCGGAGAGCCCGGAGGGTGGCTGCGACGGCGGCGAGGATCAGGACGATGAGGGCGATTCCGATGAGTTCCATACCTCCATGGTTCTCCGGTGGGGGATGCAAAAAAAGTGGCAGAAATGCCCAAAAGGCTATAATTTCTGCCACACTGGAGACATGATCAATTCAGTGGCGATGATCGTGGTTCCCAACTTCTCGGTCTTCGAGTTCGGCACCGCATTCGAGGTGTTCGGCGTCGACAGATCGGACCGCGGCACCGGCGTGCCGGCCTTCGACTTCCGGGTCTGCACTCCGGAGCCCGGCGACGTTCCCATGAAGTCAGGCCTGTCGATGCACGTGCCGCTCGGGCTGGAGGCCGCCGCGGACGCGGACCTGGTCATCATGACCCCGTTCGGCAAGGACTCCGATGTCCCCGAGTCCGTGCTGGAGGCGCTGCGGGCGGCGCACGCGCGGGGAGCCTGGGTCATGTCGATCTGCTCCGGCGCCTTCGCCCTGGCCCGGGCAGGGCTGCTGGACGGGCGCCGCTGCACCACGCACTGGCACTACTCGCAGGAGCTCGCCAGCCGTTACCCAGCCGCGCTGGTTGATGAAAACGTGCTCTATGTAGAGGACGGGCGGATCATCACGAGCGCCGGCACGGCCGCCGGCATCGATGCCAGCCTGCACCTGGTCCGGGTGGAGCTGGGCGCCAACGTGGCCGCGAGTATCGCCCGGGACATGGTGGTTCCGCCCCACCGCGACGGCGGCCAGGCCCAGTTCATCGACCGGCCCATGCCCAGGTGCGGCTCGCAGCCGATGGAGGAGTTGCTGCGGTGGATGGTCCGGAACCTGGACGAGGAGCACTCCGTCAACGAGCTGGCCGCCCGCGTGCACATGTCGCCGCGGACCTTTGCGCGGCGGTTCCGGGCCGAGACCGGCGCGACCCCCGCGGCTTGGCTGAATTCGCAGCGGGTGCTGCGGGCGCAGGAGCTGCTCGAGACCACGGATCTGAACATCGACGAGATCGCCCGGGAGGCCGGGTTCGGCCACTCGGTGCTGCTGCGGCACCACTTCGCCAAGGTGCTGGACACCAGCCCGCAGTCCTACCGGCGGACGTTCCGCGGGCACCTGGCGGCGGTCTAACCGGGCTGCCCGTCCGGGCGGTCCCGGGTCTCGGCACCGCCCGACGCCGGTTCCGGCTGAGCCAGCGACTCCGCGGCGGCGCGCATGCTGTCCACCAGGGTCCGCCAGGGTCCGACGAGGTCCCGCTCCGGCAGGGTGGCGCGGCGCTGGCCGGCCCGGATCCGGTAGACGAAGCGGTCCGGCTGGGGAATTCCGCCGGACTCGGCTGCTGCCGGGCCGGGCAGGTCGTCCCAGGGGCAGGCCTCGATCAAGGGCTGCCACTGGTCCCGGTCATCCGGCGTCACCGCCTGCACACTCCAGACGCGCTCCATCCCGGCAACGCCACCGCTGCGCTGGACGGTTATCTTCACTGGCTTGACTCCACTGGGTGATCCTTAGGCAGGCGCTGGTTACAGCCTCACTTTGACAGTTTCCCATGCCCGCCGGACGGCGTCATGCTCCGCCGACTCGGCACCGTACAGCTCCTTCGCGGATGCCGCGGTGGCCTTCGCGAAAGCCCCGAAGGTCGCGGCCGCGGGCAGGGAGCCTCCGGTCAGGGTGTCGTACCAGATGCGTCCGGGAGTTTCCCACGCATTACCGCCCAGGGCCGTCGCGACCAGGTAGAAGGCCCGGTTGGGGATGCCCGAGTTCAGGTGCACTCCGCCGTTGTCCGCGCTGGTGTGGACATAGGAGTCCATCGAGTCCGGTTGCGGATCCTTGCCCAGCACATCGTCGTCGTAGGCGGTGCCCGGGGCCTTCATGGAGCGCAGCGCCGTTCCCTGCACTTGGTCGGTGAAGAGGCCTTCGCCGATCAGCCAGCTCGCCTCGGTTGCGGACTGCTGCTTCACGTACTGCTCCACGAGGGCGCCGAAGACGTCCGAGAGCGATTCGTTGAGGGCTCCCGCCTGGTTCCGGTAGGCGAGCCCGGCGGTGTACTGGGTGACGCCGTGCGCCAGCTCGTGGCCGATCACGCTCAAGGAGGCCGTGAAGCGGTTGAAGACCTGGCCGTCGCCGTCGCCGAAGACCATCTGCTTGCCGTCCCAAAACGCGTTGTCGTAGCGCTGGCCGAAGTGCACCGTGGCATCCAGCGGCAGGCCGTTGCCGTCAATCGAGTTGCGGCCGAATGCCTCGGCGTAGAGCCGGTGCGTGTGGCCCAGGCCGTCATATGCCTCGTCCGCCGCCGGGTCGCCGGTGACGGGTTCGCCTTCCTTGCGCACCAGAACACCGGGCAGGTTCTCCGAGGCTTTCGCGTCGTATACGGTCCGCTGCGGCGGCCCGGGCGTGAGCTGCCGCAGTCCCGGGGGTGCCGCGGGCACCGGCGCCGCGCGGGATGCCTGGAAGCTCTTGACGTGCTGCAGGGCTTCTTTGGCGGCACGGGCTGCGATCAGCAGCCGTGGTTCATGATGCTGCGCTGCCAGCCGACGCAACATGTAGGGAGGGATGATGGAGCAGTACATGTGAGACCCCTTTGCTTCTGCCGATGCGAACAGCCTACGAGGGGCCACCGACATTTGGCAGGGCCGGACGCGGCGATCTTCCCCTCCGGGGTCCGCTGGATGGTCCGCGTCCGGCTGCCCGTTGGATACGGTAGGCCAATGGCGCAAACGGAGAAGAAAAAGAAACCCGGCTCGACCCTGCTGACGGTCATCATCGCCTTCGTGGCCAATATCCTTGTGGCTGCGGCGAAGTCGGTGGCCGCCGTACTCACCGGATCGGCCTCCATGACCGCCGAGGCGGCCCACTCCTGGGCGGATACCGGAAACCAGGTGTTCCTGTTCTTCGCGGAACGGCGCTCGGCCAGGCCGCGGGACAAGAGCCACCCCATGGGTTACGGACGGGAAGCCTACGTCTGGTCGATGTTTGCGGCGTTCGGGCTGTTCACTGCGGGTGCCGTGGTGTCCATCATGCACGGCATCCAGCAGATCATTGCGCCGGAGCCGGCAGCCGACTTCGCAGTGGCCTACGTGGTCCTGGCCGTCGCTTTCGTCTTCGAGGGAATCTCCTTCATCCAGGCGTTCCGGCAGACCCGGAAGGCGGCGCACGAACTGGAACGGCACACCCTCGAGCAGGTCCTGATCAGCTCCGATCCCACCCTGCGGGCCGTCTTCGCCGAGGACGCCGCAGCACTCGTCGGCCTGGTCGTGGCCTTTGCCGGCGTGTTCTTGCACCAGGTCACGGGCTCGCCGCTGCCGGACGCGATCGGTTCGATCATCGTCGGTGTGCTGCTGGCCGTCGTCGCCGTCGTGCTGATCGACCGCAACCGTCGTTTCCTGGTGGGCCAGGGCGTTACCCCGGACATCGAACAGTCCATGGCCCGCCGGGTGCTGGAGCACCGGGACATCGCCCGGCTCACGTACCTGCACCTGGAATTTGTCGGCCCGCGCCGGCTCTACCTGGTCGCGGCAGTGGACCTGCAGGGCGACCACCCGGAACACGAAGTGGCGGTGGCGCTGCGCCGGATAGAGCGCGAACTGGAGGACCACGAAACGGTGGAGGAAGCCGTGCTCACCTTGTCCACTCCGGACGAAGCCGCCCTGGACTTCGACGCCGGACAAAGCCGAGCCGGCGCCTGACCCGCGGCTAAAGCCGGACCAACTGCCCTTGTCCTGCGCGGGGCCGGCGGATACTGTGACCTCGACCGCCGGCAGCGCCGCCGGCGTTCCACCGCCGATCAGGAGGATGCCTTGAAGTTTGATCCGAACACCACCGCCCTTGTGCTCATCGAGTACCAGAACGACTTCACCTCCGACGGCGGCGGGCTGCATGACGCCGTCCGGCCGGTCATGGAAAAGACGGACATGCTCGCCAACACGGCCCGGGCTGTAGAGGCAGCCCGCACGGCCGGCGTCACTGTCATGCATGCTCCCATCACGTTTGCCGAGGGCTATAACGAACTCGGCAAGCATCCGTACGGGATCCTCAAGGGGGTCGTGGACGGCGGCGTCTTCGTGAAGGGAACCTGGGGCGCGGCCATCATTGACGAGTTGGCGCCGGCAGAGGGCGACATCGTGATTGAAGGCAAGCGGGGCCTGGACACCTTTGCCAGCACCAACCTGGACTTCATCCTGCGCAGCAAGGGCATCACCACCATCGCCCTGGGCGGTTTCCTGACTAACTGCTGCGTCGAATCAACCATGCGCAGCGGCTACGAGAACGGGTACCAGGTCGTGACGCTGAGCGACTGCGTCGCTGCAACATCCGTTGAGGAACACGACAACGCGATCGCGTACGACTACCCGATGTTCTCCACCCCGATGACGGCCGAGGAATTTTCCAGCGGGCTGTCCTGAGCTTTGCCGATGAACGCAAAAACCCCGCCGTTTCGCTGAAACGGCGGGGTTTTGTCTGTGCCCTCGATTGGAATCGAACCAACGACCTTCTGCTCCGGAGGCAGACGCTCTATCCCCTGAGCTACGAGGGCAATCAGGGATCCTGCCGTTTCCGGCGGGACGTCCTAGAGCTTAGCAGGAAGGTGGGCTCCAATGGAAAATCGCCGGGCCGGGAAAGCCGGCAACCTGCCCGGGAACCCGGCAGGCCAAGATGACGGCCGCAAAATTCCGCGGGACCGCGGGCCACCGGTAGGCTGGAACTGTGACCCCAGAAGAACTCTCCCTCGCCATATCCGCCTGCCTGAAGGACGCCGTCACCGCCGGTGAAATCGCCCTTGCCGCCGCCGACATTCCGGACTCGGTGCGCGTGGAGCGGCCCAAGAACAGGGACCACGGCGACTGGGCCACCAACATCGCCCTTCAGCTGGCAAAGACGGCCGGCACCAACCCGCGCCAGCTCGCCGGGCTGCTGAGCGCCCGGCTGGCGTCAATCGAGGGAGTCTCCGCCGTCGACATCGCCGGACCGGGGTTCCTGAACATCACCGTCGACGCTGCCGCCGCCGGTGCCCTCGCCAAGGCCATTGTCGAGGCGGGCCCCGCGTACGGCACGAATACGGCGCTCGCGGGCCGCACGGTCAACATGGAGTTCGTCTCGGCCAACCCCACCGGCCCGCTGCACATCGGCCACACCCGCTGGGCCGCCCTGGGCGACTCGATCGCCCGCGTCCTGCGGGCCTCCGGAGCGGATGTCACCGCGGAGTACTACATCAACGACGCCGGCTCGCAGATGGACGTTTTCGCGCACTCGGTGCTGTCCCGGCTGCACGGGCGCGGCGTTCCGGAGGGCGGCTACCCGGGCGAGTACATCGCCGACCTCGGCCACGAGGTCCTGACGCAGCACCCGGACATCCGCGAACTCACCGACGTCGCCGCGCTGCCGGTGATCCGCGGCGCCGCCTACAAGGCGCAGCTGCACGACATCCAGCAGACCCTCGCGGAGTTCGGCGTCGAGTTCGACGTCTTCTTCTCCGAGCAGGAGCTGCACGACGCCGGCGCCATCGCGGACGCCGTCGCCCGCCTGCGGGAACAAGGCCACGTCTACGACGACGGCGGCGCGGTCTGGCTGCGCACTACGGACTTCGGCGACGACAAGGACCGGGTGATGATCCGCGCGAACGGCGAGCCGACGTACTTCGCCGCCGACGCGGCGTACTACCTGTCCAAGAAGGACCGCGGCTTCACCGAGAAGATCTACCTGCTCGGCGCTGACCACCACGGCTACATCAACCGGCTCAAGGCGATCGCGGCCGCGGCCGGCGACGATCCCGAGGTCAACATCGAGGTGCTGATCGGCCAGCTCGTCTCCGTCAACGGCGCCAAGCTGTCCAAGCGGGCCGGCAACATCATCGAGCTCAAGGACCTGATCTCCTGGCTGGGCAAGGACGCCGTCCGATACTCCCTGGCGCGCTTCCCGGCCGATTCTCCGCTGACCCTGGACCCGGAACTGCTCAAGAAGCACAGCAACGAGAACCCGGTCTTCTACGTCCAGTACGCCCACGCCCGCTCCCGTGGCGCCGCGCGCAACGCCGTAGCCGCCGGTGTCGAGCGCCGGGTGGAGGGCGAAGACGCCTTCGACGCGTCCCTGCTGGACCATGCGACGGAAAACGAGCTGCTCTCGCACCTCGGCAGCTACCCCTCGATCGTGGCCAAGGCGGCCGAGCTGCGCGAACCGCACCGCGTCGCCCGCCACCTCGAAGTCATCGCCGGGGCCTACCACCGCTGGTACGACGCCTGCCGTATCGCGCCGCTGGGCGAGGAAGCCATCACCGATTTGAACCGCACCCGGCTGTGGCTCAACGATGCCACCAGCCAGGTGCTCGCCAACGGACTGGAACTGCTGGGCGTCTCGGCGCCGGAACGGATGTGAACGCCATGACCGCGAACCAGAACAACAGCGTTTCAGCTTCCCCGCTGGCCCCGGACTGGCTGGCCGTCCCGGAGAACCTCAACGCCTTGCACAAGCCGATGTGGGCCGCCGGTGTTGAGCGCAACGAGGGTGGCGAACTGGCCATTGACGGCGTCACCGTCAGCGAACTCCAGCGGCAGTTCGGCACGCCGCTGTTCGTGATGAGCGAGACTGACTTCCGGGCCCGCGCCCGGGCTTTCCAGGATGCCTTCAACGAGGCCTTCGCGGACATCTGCGGGGGAGTGGACGTCTACTATGCCGGCAAGTCGTTCCTGTGCACCGCCGTCGTCCGCTGGGTCGAGGAGGAAGGGCTCCGGCTGGACACCGCCTCCGGCGGTGAGCTCGCCGTGGCGGCCCGCGCCGGCATCCCCGGCGCCGCCGTCGCGCTGCACGGCAACAACAAGTCCGACGGCGAGATCCACCGCGCCCTCGACATGAAGCTGGGCCGGATCGTCATCGACAGCCTCGCCGAACTGGAACGGGTCGCGGCGATCGCGGCGAACCGCGGCGAAACGGCGAAAGTCATGCTGCGGCTGACGCCGGGCGTGCACGCGCACACCCACGAATTCATCGCCACCGCGCATGAAGACCAGAAGTTCGGACTCTCGATGGCCGGGGACTCGACCGACCAGGCCGGGCTGTCCGCCGCGGAGGAAGCAGTTGCGGCCGCCGCCGGGCATGACAGCATCGAACTGCTGGGCCTGCACTGCCACATCGGCTCGCAGATCTTCGAACCGGACGGCTTCGCCCTGGCCGCGGAAAAGTTGCTCGACTTCCTCGCCGCGATGCAGTCCAAGTATTCGATCGTGCTGCCGGAGCTGGACCTGGGCGGCGGCTACGGCATCGCCTACACCCCGGTGGACACGCCGCGGCCGCCGGCGGAAATCGCCCGGGCGATGGCCGCCGTCGTCCGCGCCAAGGTGGCAGAGCTCGGCATCGCCGCACCGCGGATCTCGATCGAGCCCGGACGGGCGATCGTGGGCACCAGCACCTTCACGCTCTACGAGGTGGGCACCCTGAAGACCGTCCGGGTGGATGCGCCGGAAAACGGCGCAGAAAACGTTACGTACCCGCGCCGCTATGTGTCGGTCGACGGCGGCATGAGCGACAACGCCCGCCCGGTGCTCTACGACGCGGATTATTCGGCGGTTCTGGCGTCCCGCAGCTCCGACGCGGACCCGCAGCTGTCCCGAGTGGTGGGCAAACATTGCGAGAGCGGCGACATAGTTGTTAGAGATGTATATCTGCCCGAGGACGTGGCAGCCGGTGATCTGCTCGCTGTACCGGGGACCGGCGCCTACTGCTGGGCCCTGTCAAGCAACTACAACTATCTGGCCCGGCCGGGCGTTGTCGCGGTACGCGATGGATCAGTCCGGCTCATTGTCCGCGGCGAAACCGAACAAGATCTGCTGAACCGCGACATGGGAGTCTGAATGACGGAATTGCGAACCCTGAAAGTGGCCCTGCTGGGCTGTGGCAACGTCGGGGCCCAGGTTGCGCGGATTCTCATTGACGACGCCGACACGCTGGCGTCCCGCACCGGGGCCCGCCTCGAACTGAGCGGCATCGCCGTGCGCAACCTCGACGCCCGGCGCGACGTCGAACTGCCCCACCAGCTCTTCACCACCGACGCCGACGCGCTGGTCAAGGACGCCGACCTGGTAATCGAACTGATGGGCGGGATCGAGCCGGCACGGAGCCTGATCCTTACCGCGATCCGGCACGGCGCGTCCGTCGTGACCGGCAACAAGGCCCTGCTCGCCCAGGATGGCCCGACCCTCTACGAGGAGGCGGACAAGGCCGGCGTTCAGCTCTCCTACGAGGCCGCCGTCGCCGGGGCCATCCCGATCCTGCGCCCGATCCGGGACAGCCTCTCCGGCGACCGGATCACCCGGGTGCTGGGCATCGTCAACGGCACCACCAACTTCATTCTGGACCAGATGGACACCACGGGCGCGCAGTTCGCCGACGCCCTCGCCGAGGCCCAGCGGCTGGGGTACGCCGAAGCGGACCCCACCGCCGACGTCGAGGGCCTTGACGCCGCCTCGAAGGCCGCGATACTCGCCTCGCTCTCCTTCCACACGCGGTTCGCGCTCGAGGACGTCTACTGCGAGGGCATCAGCTCCGTCACGGCCGCGGACATCGCCGCGGCCAAGGACGCCGGCTTCGTGATCAAGCTGCTGGCGATCGCAGAGAAGCTCACCGATCCCGAGGGCAAGGAGGGCGTGTCCGTCCGGGTCCACCCCACGCTGCTGCCGCGCGAGCACCCGCTGGCGGCCGTGCACGGCGCGTTCAACGCCGTCTTCATCGAGGCGGAGAACGCCGGCGAGCTGATGTTCTACGGCCAGGGCGCCGGCGGCACCCCGACGGCGTCGGCCGTGCTGGGAGACCTCGTCTCGGCGGCCCGCCGGATCGTCCTGGGCGGTCCGGGACGCACCGAAACCACCACCGGCCACGTCCCCGCGCTGCCGATCGACGCGGCCATCACCAGCTACTACATCGGCCTCGACGTGGCGGACCAGCCCGGTGTCCTGGCCCGGATCGCGCAGCTCTTCGCCGAACACGGCGTGTCCATCGAAATCATGCGTCAGACCATCCACCGCGACTCGGCCTCCAAATCGGAGTCGGCGGAGCTGCGGATCGTCACGCACCGTGCGAGCGAAGCCGCACTGGCAGCAACCGTCGAGGCCGTCAAGGGCCTGGACGTCATCAATTCCGTCACATCCGTACTGCGGGTAGAAGGGGTCTAAGTGGCTCACCAATGGCGCGGAGTCATCCGCGAATACGCCGAACGCCTGCCCGTCACCGAGGCCACCAAGGTCATCACCCTGGGTGAGGGCGGCACCCCGCTGGTGCACGCGCAGAAGCTCTCCGAGCTCACCGGCTGCACCGTCTACCTCAAGGTCGAGGGCATGAACCCGACCGGATCCTTCAAGGACCGCGGGATGACCATGGCCATGACGGCGGCGGTCGCCTCCGGTGCCAAGGCCGTAGTCTGCGCCTCCACCGGCAACACCTCCGCCTCGGCCGCGGCCTACGCGACGTCGGCCGGACTGCAGTGCGCCGTGCTGGTGCCCGAGGGCAAGATCTCGATGGGCAAGCTCAGCCAGGCGATCGCGCACGGCGCCACCCTGCTGCAGGTGGACGGCAACTTTGACGACTGCCTGGACATCGCCCGCAAGCTGGGGGAGTCCTACCCCGTGTTCCTGGTCAACTCGGTCAACCCGGCCCGGATCGAGGGCCAGAAGACCGGCGCCTTCGAGGTCGTCGACGCGCTCGGCGACGCCCCGGACATCCACGTGCTCCCGGTCGGCAACGCCGGCAACATCAGCGCCTACTGGAAGGGCTACAAGGAGTACGCAGCGCCCTACGACTCCGCCACCGCCGGCACCCTAACCGCAGTCGCCACGAAGACGCCGGTGATGTGGGGCTTCCAGGCCGCCGGTGCCGCCCCATTCGTCGCCGGCCACCCCATCACGGAGCCGGACACCATCGCCACCGCCATCCGGATCGGCAACCCCGCGTCCTGGGACACCGCCGTCGCCGCCCGGGACGAATCCGGCGGTGTGATCGAGGCCGTCACCGACGAGGAAATCCTCTCCGCGCACCGCTGGCTCTCCGCCCGCGAGGGCGTGTTCGTCGAACCCGGCTCCGCCGCCGGCGTCGCCGGCCTGATCAAGAAGCACGCCGCGGGCGAGGTTCCGGAGGGCAAGACCATCGTCATCACGGTCACCGGCCACGGCCTCAAGGACCCGCAGTGGGCCTTGCGCACCGAGGACGGCAGCGACGTGCAGCCGGTCAAGGTCGCCAACGACGTCGTTACGGTGGCCGCCGAACTGGGACTGGAAGAAAAATAGCCTTGGAAACCACCCTCACTGTCCCGGCCGAATCTCCCGCCGACATTCCGGCGGTTCCGGCCGGGCAAGTAGTCACCGTCCGGGTCCCGGCCACCAGCGCCAATCTCGGCCCGGGCTACGACAGCCTGGGCCTGGCCCTGTCGCTGCACGACACGCTGACGGTGGAGACCCTCGAGAGCGGCGAGCTTGAATTCGAGCTCAGCGGCGAGGGCGCGGATACCCTGCCCCGCGATGCGAGCCATCTGGTGGCCAAGGCCC
Source organism: Arthrobacter sp. 05L428 (assembly GCF_056397665.1). Taxonomy (NCBI): domain Bacteria; kingdom Bacillati; phylum Actinomycetota; class Actinomycetes; order Micrococcales; family Micrococcaceae; genus Arthrobacter; species Arthrobacter sp. 05L428. Next base: position 746,902 of record NZ_JBFTNW010000001.1, read on the forward strand.
TCACGGAAGCGCTGCACCTGCTGGGCTTCCGCCACGAGGGGTTGCGGATCACCGCGGACAACGTCAACCCGCACGGCCGCGGCCTCGGATCCTCGGCCGCCGCCGTGGTTGCCGCCGCCAGCGCCGCGAACGCCCTCGTCCCGGCGGCCTCGCGGCGCGGCAAGGATTGGATCCTGCAATTCACCAGCCGGCTGGAGGGCCATCCGGACAACGTCGCACCCGCCATTTTCGGCGGACTGGCGCTGTCCTGGCAGGACAGTGACCAGTACAGCAGCACCTGCGCGACGGTCGACGCCGGCATTGTCCCGGTCGTCGCGGTGCCGGACTTCGAGCTCTCCACCGAGGCCGCCCGGGCGCTGCTTCCGGCCTCCGTGGGGCACCACGCCGCCGCGATGAACTCGGGCCGCGCCGCCCTCCTGATCCACGCGCTGACGCAGAAGCCTGAATTCCTGCTGCCCGGCACCGAGGACTACCTGCACCAGAGCTATCGGGCGCAGGCCATGCGGCCCAGCGCGGAACTGATCGCTGCGCTGCGGCGCGCCGGCCATGCCGCCGTCGTCTCCGGCGCGGGACCCACCGTGCTGGTCCTGGCCGCGGGGGAAGAGGAAGCGGCCGACGTCGTCGAGTTCATCGGAGCTTTCACCGCGGACAACACGCCGGAGGTCGCCTGGCGTGTGATGAAGCTGGCTGTAGACACTGAGGGTGCTAAAGTGGAAGTGCACCGGCGGTAATCACGCAAGCTTTTTATAAGACCGCGATGTTGGCCAAGTTGCCCTCTCTCATCTTTCACTGCGCAATATTTTCCGGTGCCACCTGCTTTCGGTCTGACGCAGGAAGCTGCAGAATTCCTCTGTACCCCTGAAGTGTCAGCCGGCCGTTCCTCAATTTCGGGGCGTGTCTTGGTGTAGCAGTAACCGGCCCTGCCGGCCGAAATCCAACCGGCAAGGCCGAAATCCCGGCTGCAGATCTGAACTGCAGCCCAGATCAAATCACCGCGTCCAGCTCCTAGCCTGGACGCCGTCGAGGGGGAAGGATCCTTCGTGACCGAAACCACTGAGCTGTCTTCAGCTGTGGAAACATCATCTTCTGCTGCCGCAACGGCAGCACCCGCCAAGAGCAGCGGCCTCGCCGGCCTGAAGCTCGCCCAGCTCCAGGCCCTGGCCAGCCAGCTGGGGATCTCCGGCGGCTCCCGGATGCGCAAGGGTGATCTGGTGACCGCCATTTCCGCCCACCGTGCCGGTACCCCGGTCAGCAAGGCACCCGAACGCGCCGCCGAAAAGGCGAGCGACAACGGCTCTGTTGCCCACGCCTCTGCCCCGGCCGTGGCTCCCGCAACTGACGGAGCCGAGGCTCCGGCCCAGGAAAACCCGCGGGCCCGGACCCGGGGCCGCAGCCGCCGCGCAGGCAGCGACGGCGTCATCACCACCCCTGCTGCTGAGGCACCCGCCGCCGCGGTAGAGGCGCAGTCCGCCGCTGCCCCGGTGCAGGCACCGTCCGCCCCGGCAGAGCAGGGCACTGAAGGCAGCGACCGCACCCGCCAGCCGCGGACCCGCAACCGCCGCCGCGGCGAGGCAGCAGCCCAGGCCACCGGCCAGGGCGAAGCCCAGCCGGCAGCAGCCGTGGAAGCCCCGGCCGAGCAGGCCTCGGTCGAACAGCGCCAGGAACGCCAGGCCGAACAGGGCAGCGACGACGGCCAGCGCCGCGACAACACCCGCGGCCGTGGCAACCGTGAGGACAACACCCGCGACAACACGTCCGGCACCCGCGACAACACCCGCGACAACACTCGCGACAACGACGATTCCGACGGCGGCAGCCGCCGCAACCGCCGTAACCGTCGTGACCGCAACGATCGCAACGATCGCAACGACCGCTCCGGCGGCCAGGACAACCGCGACAACAACCCGCGCAACGACCGTTTCCGCGACCGCAACGAACGCCGCCGCGGCCGTTCCCAGGGACCCGACGTCGACGACGTCGAGGTCACCGAAGACGACGTCCTGCTGCCCGTCGCCGGCATCCTGGATGTGCTGGAGAACTACGCGTTCATCCGCACCTCCGGCTACTTGCCGGGTCCGAACGACGTCTACGTCTCGCTCGCCCAGGTCAAGAAGTACAACCTGCGCAAGGGCGACGCCGTCGTCGGCGCCATCCGCGCCCCGCGTGAAGGCGAAGACCGCAGCAACCAGCAGTCGGCCCGCCAGAAGTTCAACGCGCTGGTCCGCGTCACCTCGGTCAACGGCAAGACCCCCGAGGAACTTAAGGACCGCGTCGAATTCGCCAAGCTCGTCCCGCTGTACCCCTCCGAGCGCCTGCGCCTCGAGACGGACCCCAAGAAGATCGGCCCCCGCGTCATCGACCTGGTCGCCCCGATCGGCAAGGGCCAGCGTGGCCTGATCGTCTCGCCGCCGAAGGCCGGCAAGACGCTCATCCTGCAGTCCATCGCCAACGCCATCACCACCAACAATCCTGAGGTCCACCTCATGATGGTGCTCGTTGACGAACGCCCCGAAGAAGTCACCGACATGCAGCGCACGGTCAAGGGTGAGGTCATTGCCTCCACCTTCGACCGCCCCGCCGATGACCACACGACCGTGGCCGAACTTTCCATCGAGCGTGCCAAGCGCCTCGTGGAAATGGGCATGGACGTTGTGGTCCTGCTGGACTCTATGACCCGACTGGGCCGCGCCTACAACCTGGCCGCGCCCGCCTCCGGCCGCATCCTGTCCGGCGGTGTCGACTCCGCCGCGCTGTACCCGCCGAAGCGCTTCTTCGGTGCAGCCCGCAACATCGAAAACGGCGGCTCGCTCACCATCCTGGCCACCGCGCTCGTCGAGACCGGGTCCAAGATGGACGAGGTCATCTTCGAAGAGTTCAAGGGCACGGGCAACATGGAACTGCGCCTGTCCCGCCAGCTCGCGGACAAGCGCATCTTCCCGGCCGTGGACGTCAACGCGTCCGGTACCCGCCGCGAAGAGAACCTGCTGTCCCCCGAGGAAGTCAAGATCATGTGGAAGCTGCGCCGTGTCCTCTCCGGACTCGAAACGCAGCAGAGCCTTGAGCTGCTGACCAACAAGATCCGGGAGACCCAGAGCAACGTCGAGTTCCTCATGCAGGTGCAGAAGACGACGCTTGGTGCGAAGTCCGATAACGACAAGTAGCTGCATTAACCGCTAGATTCTGGCGGTCCCGCGCGCTAACGCCGCACGGATTTTCCGCCCCCGCCCCTCCGCCGGGTGGCGTTCGATCTACGATCGCACGCCACCCGGCTCCGGCAGGCCCGAAGCCACTCCCGGGGCGGAAAAATCCGTGCGGCTTCGTCGTTAAGTCGCCAGCCGCGGTCCAGTTTTGTTGTCGTAACTAGACTTGGTTCCAAGTCGAAAGAGGTTTTGAAATGTTTGAGTCCGTACAGGGGCTGTTGGATGAGCATGCTGCTATCCAGGCCCAGCTTGGGGATCCTGCTGTTTATGCTGACCAGAAGCTGGCCCGGAAGCTGGGGCGGCGGTCGGCGCAGTTGAACGGCATTGTGGAGGCCTACCACCGCTGGGAAAGCATCAGCGATGACCTGTCGGCCGCGAAGGAAATGGCCGGCGAGGATCCGGAGTTCGCCGCGGAGGTGCCCGAGCTTGAGGCTGCCCTGGAGACGGCCGCGGCCAAGCTGCGCCGCCTGCTCATCCCGCGCGACCCGGACGACGCCCGCAACGTGATCCTTGAGGTCAAGGGCGGCGAAGGCGGCGACGAGGCTGCCCTGTTCGCCGCGGACCTGCTGCGCATGTACAGCCGTTACGCGGAATCCCGTGGCTGGAAAACCGAGATTATCTCCGCCACCGAATCGGACCTGGGCGGCTACAAGGACGTCCAGATGGCCGTCAAGGGCAACTCCAACGATCCTGCCGAGGGCGTGTTCGCGCGGCTGAAGTTCGAAGGCGGCGTGCACCGGGTGCAGCGCGTGCCGGTGACCGAGTCGCAGGGGCGTATCCACACTTCTGCCGCCGGCGTCCTGGTGCTCCCCGAAGTGGACGAGCCCGAAGAGCTCGAAATCAACCAGAACGATCTCAAGATCGACGTCTACCGTTCCTCCGGCCCCGGCGGCCAGTCGGTCAACACCACCGACTCGGCCGTGCGCATCACCCACCTTCCCACCGGGATCGTGGTGGCGATGCAGAACGAGAAGTCCCAGCTGCAGAACCGTGAAGCCGGCATGCGCGTGCTGCGCGCCCGCATCCTGGCCCACCAGCAGGAGCAGATCGACGCCGAGAACTCGGCCCAGCGCAAGTCGCAGATCCGCACCATGGACCGCTCCGAGCGCATCCGGACCTACAACTACCCGGAAAACCGGATCGCCGACCACCGCACCGGCTACAAGGCGTACAACCTGGACCAGGTCATGAACGGCGACCTGGAGCCGGTGATCCAGTCCGCCATCGAGATGGACGAACAGGCCCGCCTCGACGCCATCGGCGATTAGTACGGATCGTCCGCCCCGATGACACCTGAGCCTGATGACTTCTGATGCTGCGCTGAGCCTCGCCGACGCCGTCCGCGAGGCCACGGCCGTGCTGGCCGCCGCCGGCGTGCCGAGCCCGAAGGTCGACGCCGAACTCCTTGCCGGCCACCTGCTTGGCGTCGGCCCGGGCCGGCTCCGCGCCATGGTCCTCGGTGACACGCCGGCGCCGGCAGGCTACGCCGAGCTGGTGGCCGAGCGCGCGCAGCGTATCCCGTTGCAGCACATCACCGGCGTGGCGCACTTCCGCTACCTCGAACTGGCCGTCGGGCCCGGCGTATTCATCCCGCGTCCGGAAACGGAATCCGTCGTTCAGCTGGTAATCGACTGGCTGGCGGCCCGGTCCGAAGACACGGAACGGCTGCACGGGCGGCCCAAGGTCGTCGACCTCGGAACCGGGTCGGGGGCGATTGCCGGCTCGATCGCGCATGAGGTTCCCGACGCCGAGGTCCACGCCGTGGAGTTCAGCGAGTTTGCGCACGCCTGGGCGGCCAAGAACCTGCTGCCGCTGGGCGTCCACCTGGTGCGCGGCGACCTGCGGGACGCGTTGCCCGAACACAACGGCAGCTTCGACGTCGTCGTGTCCAACCCGCCCTACATCCCGGCCGAAGCGGTCCCCAACGAGCCCGAGGTGGCGCTGCATGACCCGCCCGAGGCGCTCTATGGCGGGGGAGCGGACGGCATGGAAGTCCCGACGGCGGCGGCGGCCTCCGCGGCCCGGCTTCTCGTGCCAGGTGGCTACTTCGTCATGGAGCACGCCGAGGTCCAGGCCGGCTGGATCGCCGCGATGCTGGAGCGTTCCGGACACTGGTCCGGAGTGACGACGCACCTGGACCTCAACGGACGCGAACGCGCCACCAGCGCCGTCCGCAAACCCGAGGCCGTCAGTGATGAAAGGATAGGCCAGTGACGACTAGCTACGATTGCGCGGACGCGGAGCAACGCGCCGCAGGACTTGAACACGCCCAGCGGGCCATCCGGGAACACAAGTGCGTGGTCCTCCCCACCGACACCGTGTACGGCATCGGCGCCGACGCGTTCTCGCCGCAGGCCGTGACGCTGTTGCTCGCGGCCAAAGGCCGGAGCCGGCAAATGCCGCCGCCCGTACTGATCCCCAGGCTGAACGCCCTGGACGGCCTGGCCACCGATGTGCCGGCCGAGGCCCGCCGCCTGGCCGAGGCGTTCTGGCCCGGGGGGCTGACCCTGATCCTGCACGCACAGCCCTCGCTCGACTGGGACCTTGGCGAAACCAAGGGCACAGTGGCCCTCCGCCTCCCGGACGACGACGTCGCCCAGGACCTGCTTACCCTCACCGGACCGCTGGCGGTCTCCTCCGCCAACCGCACCGGCCAGGCCGCCGCACAGAGCGCCGCCGACGCCGAGGCGCAGCTCGCGGAGTCGGTGGAGGTCTACCTCGAAGGCGGGCACCGGCCGGTCGAAGGCAACGGGGCCGAGCCGTCCACGATCATTGACGCCACGGCCCTGCCGCTGCGCGTGGTCCGCCAGGGCGCCATCAGCCTTGAGCGCCTGCGTGAAGTTGTCCCGGGCGTGCTCGGGGCCGGCGAACAGCCGGCCGCCGAAGCGGAGCCGGATGCCGAAGCGGGGCCGGCCGCCGTGCCGGCTGACGCCGCGACCGGGGAGACACCCGGCCACACTGTCCCCACCGCCTCCGACGACCCTCCGAGGAACTGACATGCAGCCCAAAGTCGCCGTCGCGGCCGTAACCTTCGACCGGCACGAGGAACTTGCCCTCCTACTCAAAGGCCTTGCCGCGCAGACTGCGCCGATCCACTCGATCGCGCTCGTGGACTCCGGCACCGTTCCGGCCACCGAGGTCGTCGCCGCCGGGGGAGCGAACATCAACTACCTGCGCTCCGAGGCAAACCTCGGCGGAGCCGGCGGCTTTGCCTACGCGATCCTGGCCGCCATGGCCAGCGGCGCCGAGTGGATCTGGATGATGGATGACGACGGCCACCCCGAGGACGGCAACTGCCTCGCCGGGCTGCTGAAGACGGCCGAGGAACACCAGCTCGACATCGTCAGCCCGCTCGTCGCCGCCACCGCAGACCCGAACCGGCTGTCCTTCAACTTCCGGATCAACGGCCTGCTGACCAATGACCGCGCCAAACTGGCGCCGATGGGCTACCTGCCGGACATGGTGCACTTCTTCAACGGGGCCCTGATCCGCACCGAGGTCTTCTACAAGATCGGCATTCCGGACGTGAAGTTCTTCATCCGCGGCGACGAGGTCGACTTCCTCTCCCGGGTGAAGAAGGCCGGCTTGAAGTACGGCACGCTGGCCACCGTTGCCGTGCAGCACCCCGCCACCTGGACCGAGATGAAGCCCGTCTTCGGCGGGTTCATCACCCCCGTCATCCCGGAAGGCGAGTTCAAGCGCTACTGCTATTTCCGCAACCGGGGCTACCTGACCCGCAAGTACCGGAACCTGCGCTGGTTCGGAGCTGACATGGTCGGCTTCCCGTACTACTTCCTGAAGACCGGGGACCTGAAGGGCCTGGCGCACTGGTTCGGCGCCTATTCCACCGGGTTCCGCGGCAAGGGCTTCGGCTCTCCCGCGCAACTGATGTCCACCAACAGCTAGGCTGCCGTGGAGAACCTGTACGCCGTCGTCGTCACTTACAACCGTGCCGACTTCCTGCAGAACCTGCTCGATTCCTTCGCCCGCCTCAGCACCCCGCCGGCGCGGATCATCGTGGTGGACAATGCCAGCAGCGACCACACAGCCGAGGTCGTCTCCCGGGCCAGGGCCGCCGGCGGTCCGCGGATTGAGTACGAACGGCTGCCGGAAAACGTCGGCGGCGCGGGCGGCTTCTCCCGCGGCGTCGAGCTGGCGCTGGAAGCCGGTGCCGGGTGGCTCTGGCTGATGGACGACGACGTCGAGGTCCTCCCCGGAGCGGTGGAGGCGCTGGAGAAGTTCACCCCGGAGTATTCCTGCCTGATCGGCCGCCGCTACGACGCCAACGGCAAACCCTTCTTCTGGCAGCACCACTTCGTCGAGGCGCTCGGCGTCTTCCTCCCCGTCTCGCGCGACGTCTTCAAGCATTCCGAGGTCTTCCGCACCAACGTCGGAAACTTCGAAGGCATGCTGATCAAGGCCTCGGTGGCGCGGACCATCGGGCTGCCCGATCCACGCTTCTTCATCACCTGGGATGACCTGGTCTACGGCTGGCTCGCCGCGCAGCAGACACCGGTGGTCTACGTCAACGCCTTCGTCATCAAGAAGGTCCGCGCGCAGCGCCAGGTGGACCTGGGCCTGCGCCACCTCAATGACTCCAGTGACCTCAGCCGACGCTACGTGATGCGCAACCGCGGGCACGTCGCGCAGTACCTCCGGGCCTACGGGAAGTTCAGCCGGCTCGGTTTTGGGGCCGGCACGGCACTGACCTTCCTGAAGGAAATTGCCCGCCTGGTGCTCGTCGAGCGGACCCTGAAGGGGACCGGCGCGCTCTGGCGAGGATGGCGCGAATCGCGCGCCATCCTCGCGGACCGCAGCTGGAAACCGATGCCGCCGCTTTTGCCGGCTGGGGCCGCTGACTCAGGTAGCGGAGCCGAAAGAGATTAGTATCGTTTTAGGCTCCGCCGCTGTCCGACAGTTTTGCGGCGGGGTATTTTTTGAAACAGGCGCATGGCCGCCGTGGTAGTGGAAGTCGGTTGCAATCTCTGTTGAGTACGAAATCTGAAGCGCGCGGATCTGCCGCAGCACGGGAAGAGAAGCCCGCCCTCTGGATCTGGATCCAGCTGTTCCTCGACTCCATGTCCTGGATCGTGGCGGTCGTCCTGGCGCTGCTGCTGCGCTACGAGATGGGTATCCGGGCGGAACAGTTCCTGGGCGCCTTCTTCATCGCTGCCCTCGCCGTCATCGCGCAGATCGTCGCTGGCTACGCGCTGGCCCTCTACCGGGGCCGGTACCCCTTCGGCAGTTTCCAGGAGGCGCGGGCACTGGTCTTCGTCACCGTGATTGTGGCCGCCTCGATCACCGTGACGCTGCTGGTGCTGTACGGGGCCATCAACATCGGCCGCAGCGTAGGCCTGATCGCCTTCCCCTTCGCCTGCCTCTTCATGGGCGCGGCACGCTACGCCAAGCGGCTCTACGTCGAGGGCAAGACCCGGCCCGGCGACGAGGCGCAGAACACCCTGATCTACGGCGCGGGGTTCCTGGGCAACTCGCTGCTGACCCGGATGCTGCAGGACCCGGATTCCCCGTACTTCCCGGTCGGCCTGATCGATGACGACCCGGCCAAGAAGCACCTGCGGCTCTCCGGAGTCCAGGTCCTTGGCAGGGGAGAGGACCTCCCGGCGATCATCCGCAGGACCCGCGCAAGGGTGCTGGTCCTGGCGTTCGCCAATGTCGAGGCCGCCGTCGTGCGCCGTATCTCGGACGCTGTGGCCGGCATGAATATCCGTGTGCTGGTGTTGCCTCCGCTGCGCGACATGCTCGGCGGCGGGGCGCCCGACGGGTTCTCGGACTTCCGCGACGTGGCGGTCGAAGACCTGATCGGCCGCCGGCCGGTGGACATCAAAGTCGACGAAATCGCCGGGTATATCAAGGGCAAGCGGGTGCTGGTGACCGGCGCGGGCGGCTCAATCGGCTCGGAACTCTGCCGCCAGATTGTCCAGTTCGCCCCCGCGGAACTCATCATGCTCGACCACGACGAGACCGGGCTGCAGCAGACACAGATCTCCATCACCGGCCGGGGGCTGCTGGCCGGCCGCGACACGGTGCTGGCCAACATCCGCGACGGCGAAGCCCTGCAGGACATCTTCGAAGACCGCCGGCCCGAGGTCGTGTTCCACGCCGCCGCCCTGAAGCACGCACCGCTGCTGCAGCAGTACCCCGTCGAGGCCTGGAAGACGAACGTCTGCGGCACCCTGAACGTGCTGCGCGCCGCCCGGCACGCCGGCGTCTCACACTTTGTGAACATCTCCACCGACAAGGCAGCCAACCCCACCACCGCCCTGGGCCACTCCAAGCGCGTCGCGGAGAAACTGACCGCCTGGATGGCCGGCCAGACCGGCAGCAAGTTCGTATCCGTCCGCTTCGGCAATGTGATGGGCAGCCGCGGCTCAATGCTCCCGCTCTTCACCGAGCAGATCCGCGTCGGGGGCCCGGTCACCGTCACCGATCCCGAGGTCACGCGGTTCTTCATGACGATTCCCGAAGCCTGCCAGCTGGTGATCCAGGCCGGTGCGATCGGCTCGGGCGGCGACGTCATGATCCTGGACATGGGCGAGCCCGTGAAGATCCTCGACGTCGCCCAGCGGATGATCGCCATGTCCGGCAAAAAGGTCGACATCATCTACACCGGCCTGAGGCCGGGAGAAAAGCTGCATGAAGAGCTCGTCGGCACCGGCGAACTGGACCAGCGTCCCCTGCACCCGAAGATTTCGCACACCAAGGCCACCGAGCAGGATCCGGCCAAACTGGACCTGAACGTCTGGCTGGCCCGCTGCGAGGCCGAACAGGGCATTAACATCGCCGACATCCCGGACGACGAGGCCGATGAAGCGGGCTCGATCCGGGTCGCGTCATGATGCCGCTCGCCATCCTGGCCGGAATCACGCTGCTGGCCAGCCTGCTGCTTCCCTTCGCGGTGAAACCGTGGCTGGTCCGGATGGGCGTCGTCGACATTCCCTCCGCCCGCTCCTCCCACCATAAAGCGACCATCCGGGGGATGGGGATGGCTGCCGCCCTGGCCACCGCCGTCGGCTACCTCGCCGCGGTGCTCCTAAACCTCGTCACCGTGGACCGTTCGGTTTTCGCGGTGGTGCTGGGGATCATTGCGGCCAGTGCCGCCGTGGGCTGGATCGAGGATCTGCGCGGTCTGTCCATCGGGGCACGCGCCGCCGCCCAGCTGGGAATCGGTGCCGCCGGCTCCGCTGCGCTGATCGTCCTGACGTCGCAGTCGTTCTGGTGGCTGCCGCTGGCTGTCGTGGCAATCGCGGCCTACGTCAACATCGCGAACTTCATGGACGGGATCAACGGGATCTCCGGCCTGCACGGCGTCACCGCTGGCGGCGCCTACGCGCTGGCCGGCATGCTGGCCGGACAGCCCTGGCTAACCGCCGGGGGCACGGTGCTCGCGATGGCCTTCCTTGGCTTCCTGCCCTGGAACCTCGGCCGTGGTTCGGTGTTCCTGGGCGACGTCGGCAGCTATCTCCTCGGTGCCTCGATCGCGGCCCTCGCCGTGGCGGGCTTCCTGAGCGGCGTCTACGTCGAATACGTCCTCTCGCCGATCCTGGTCTATGCCGCGGACACCGGCTATACCCTGCTGCGCCGGATCAAGGCGGGGGAGCGCTGGTACGCGTCCCACCGCGAGCACGTTTACCAGCGGCTCACCGACGTCGGCTTCTCCCACCTGCAGGCGGCAGCCGTGGTCACGGTCTGCACCATCGCCGTCATCGTCCTCGGTTTCGTCGCCGCCACGGCCCCGCTGCCCGTCGTCGCCCTCTGTGTGGCCGGCAGCCTGCTGGTGCTCGGACTGTATCTGGTCTCGCCGGACCTGATCCGTCGGTTCCGGCACCGTCCCAAGGTCACCCGCATCCCGGTGGCCTAGCCCTGTTCTATCTCGTGTAGAATTCAGGGGCGGCTTGTCGCCGCGTTCCTGCCCTTACCCCCTGCGACGATTGGGATCCCATGAGCTCCAACGCCGAGTCCGGACGCACGTCCGGCAGCGGCTCCGTTGGCGGCTCCGGTCCCACCAGGTCGCTGTGGCTGAAGCTGCTGGCCCTCAGTTCGGCGGCGGCGGGGGCGGCCCTGCTGCTGACCGCGGTCCTGGCCTTCGCCTTCAACGGCGGCTACGGTGCCTTGTCCAGCCTCTTCGGCGGCGCGCTGGTGATGGCGTTCTTCGCGATCAGCCTGGCGATCGGACATTTTGTCGGCCGCAACAACCCGTCCGGAGCCATCGGCATGTTCGTTGCCACCTACTTCGTGAAAGTGGTCGGCTTCGCCGTGGTGCTCTTTGTCCTCGGAGCGCCGGCCTGGCTGCACGAACGCTGGTTCCTGATCGGCGCCGTCGTCTGCGTGGTCGCCTGGCAGGCGGCGGAGATCATCGGGTTCGGCAAGGCACGGCTGCAAATCTACAACGACCCTGACCCGCAGGAAGGCGGCACCCATGCCCAGCCGCGATGATGCAGGCAACAACGAAGGTAAGAACCTTCCCAAAAACCCGGCCCGGACCCCCAAAACCACAGGTGGCGCCCCCGGTGTCTCGCAGGACGGCAACGACGGCGGATACAACGCCGGAATAGCCGTCTTTAGCTACATTGTTGGCGGAATCATCGTCTGGAGTTTGATAGGGTGGGGTCTGGATAATCTGTGGGGAACCCGCTGGATTGTGCTCGCAGGCGCCCTGCTTGGAGCTGCGGGAGGGTTCTATCTTTCTCATATGCACGGTCTCACCAGTCACCGGAATTCGGCTGGCGGAGACGGCGCTGCAGGTGGCCCGTCGAAGGACGCGGAACAGTAATGCCAAAAAATTTCACAGGGGGAATGGCTGACAGAAATGCGGCCGCTCCCCGCCCAACGCCCAATGATGGACACTGCAGAGAGGAAACGCGTTGATCGCGCTTGCGCTCCCGGCCCAAGATTCAGGAGAGTTCACTCCTCCTGGAATTGAACAATTGCACCTGCCGGCTATCCTGCCCTGGGGTCAAGCCGAAGGATTCTCCAAGCAGATGCTGCTGGTGATCCTCTCGGTCGTCATTATCGCCACATTCTTTGTGATTGCTGCGCGTAAGCAGCAGCTCGTTCCCGGCAAGCTGCAGTTCGCAGGCGAGGCAGCCTACGGCTTCGTCCGCAACGGCATCGCCAAGGACATCATCGGCGGCAAAGACTTCATGAAGTACGTCCCGCTGCTCTTCAGCCTCTTCTTCTTCATCCTCGTGAACAACATCTACGGCGCGATCCCCGTGATCCAGCTGCCGAGCTTCTCGCACGTCGGCGGCGCCTACGTGCTGGCAGCGATCGTGTACATCACCTGGATCGCCATCGGCGTCAAGAAGAACGGCCTGAAGTACTTCAAGCTGGCCACCGTGCCGAGCGGCGTACCCATCTACATCCTTCCGATCGTTATCCCGATCGAGATCATCTCCAACTTCCTGGTCCGGCCTGTCACGCACAGCCTCCGTCTGTTCGCCACCATGCTGGCCGGCCACCTGATCGTGATGATCGCCGGTTCCGGCATCGAGTTCCTCGTCATGCAGGAGAACGTCCTGCTGAAGGGCGCCTCCGTACTTGTCCTGGCCGGCTCGATTGCGATGTACATGCTGGAGGCGCTGATCATGGCGCTGCAGGCGTACGTCTTCACGCTGCTGACCGCGATCTACATCGAAGGCGCACTGCACGCCGACAGCCACTAAGGCACCCACAAACTTCCCCTCGCGGGGATGAAGCAACCCAAACAACCTGCCACACGGGTGGCATCTTGAAAGGAAGAAAAATGGAAGGCTCCATCAACGGCTCCCTCAACCTCATCGGCTACGGCCTCTCCGCCATCGGCGGTGGTATCGGTGTGGGTCTCGTGTTCGCTGCTTACATCAACGGTGTGGCACGTCAGCCGGAAGCACAGCGCGTCCTGCAGCCGATCGCATTCCTCGGCCTTGCGCTGACTGAAGCCCTCGCCATCCTCGGCCTGGTCTTCGCATTCGTTCTCAAGTAAACCTTCAGAACCCAGCGAACATCCAGAACCGAGTAGATAAGGACGGGTGAAATATGAAGCAGCTGATCATCTCAGCCGCCACCGAGGGCGAAACCAACCCCCTCGTTCCCAATATCTGGGAAATGTTTGTCGTCCTCGTGGGCTTTGCTGTCCTCCTGTTCATCGTGACTAAGTACGTCGTCCCGATGTTCGAGAAGAATTTCGCAGAGCGCGCCGAGGCCATTGAAGGCGGCATCGCCAAGGCCGAAAAGGCGCAGGCAGAGGCTTCTGCAGCACTCGAAGAGTACAAGCAGCAGCTCACCGACGCCCGCACCGAGGCCAACCGCATCCGCGAGGAAGCCCGCGCCGAAGGCGCCCAGATCCTGGCGGATCTGAAGGAGAAGGCAGCTGCTGAGTCTGCCCGCATCACCGCCCAGGCACACGCGCAGATCGAGTCCGAGCGCCAGGCGGCCGTTGTGTCGCTCCGCGCCGAGGTCGGCACGCTGGCTACCACGCTGGCAGGCCGCATCGTCGGCGAGGCGCTCAGCGATGACGCGCGTTCGGCCCGTGTGGTTGACCGTTTCCTGGCAGATCTGGAGAACCAGAACGCAGGTGCAGCTAAGTAATGGCAGGTGTATCGAGCGAATCGCTGACCGCGGCACTCGTCGCGTTGGAAGCCAAGCTTCCCAACGCGTCGCTGCAGTTGGCTACGGAACTCTTCGGAATCCTGGGAACGGTGGACAGCTCGGCTGGCTTGCGCCGTGCCCTGACTGACCCGTCCCGCAGCGGTGACGAAAAGTCGGCGCTGGTCAAGCAGCTCTTCAGCGGCAAAGTCTCCGCTGATGCTGTGGAGATCGCAAGCGGGCTGGCCAGCTCACGCTGGGCGTCGGCTCGTGACATCGGCGATGCACTCGAGACTCTTGCCGCTTCGGTGGTAATTGCCGTTGCTGAAAACAAGTCGGCCGTCTCTGCCTCGGGCATTGGCGGACTGGAAGCGCTGGAGAACGATCTGTTCTCCTTCAACCAGGCCGTCGATTCCAGCCACGAGGTGCAGCGTGCTCTGTCCGAGCCGCAGGCGAGCCAGGCTGCCAAGGTTGCCCTCGCCGAAAAGCTCGTGCCCCGCGCCAGCGTGGAAGCGAAAGTCCTCATCGGACAGGCAGTTTCGCAGCCCCGCGGCCTCAAGGTCACCAAGCTCGTCAGCCGTTTTGCCGAGCTTGCGGCCAAGCGCCAGCAGCGCTGGATTGCTACCGTCAGCGTCACCCGTCCGCTGACGGAGACCCAGACCAGCCGTCTGCAGGCAGGGCTCAACGCCCTGTACGGCCGTGAGCTCAAGATCAACATGAACGTTGACCCGGCACTGATTGGTGGCCTGCGGATCCAGATCGGCGACGAAGTGGTTGACGCTTCGGTTCTCGCCCGTCTGGGCCAGCTCCAGCGTCAGATTGCTTAGTTAGCCGGACAAGCACAACTTACCGACAAGAAACCCCGGTCATCGTGAGCAACGATGATCACGAAAACAGGAGAGCAGGGACTGCAGATGGCCGAATTGACCATCAACGCCGACGACGTCCGTATTGCGTTGAACGAGTTCGCGGCGTCCTACGAACCCGGAAACGCAGAGCGCGTAGAGGTTGGCCGTGTAACGACCGCAGGTGACGGCATCGCCCGTGTTGAGGGCCTTCCCTCGGTCATGGCGAACGAGCTGCTTCGCTTCGAAGACGGCACGCTGGGCCTGGCCCAGAACCTCGACGTCCGCGAGATCGGTGTCATCGTCCTCGGTGACTTCACCGGCATCGAAGAGGGCCAGGAAGTCCACCGCACCGGACAGGTTTTGTCCGTTCCGGTTGGCGACGCCTTCCTCGGCCGCGTGGTTGACCCCCTGGGCCAGCCCATCGACGACCTTGGCGAGATCAAGGCCGAAACCACCCGTGCCCTGGAACTCCAGGCGCCCGGCGTGACCCAGCGCAAGTCGGTCCACGAGCCGATGCAGACCGGTCTGAAGGCTATCGACGCCATGATCCCGATCGGCCGCGGCCAGCGTCAGCTGATCATTGGCGACCGCCAGACCGGCAAGTCGGCCATCGCCATCGATACGATCATCAACCAGAAGGCCAACTGGGCTTCCGGCGATGTCACCAAGCAGGTGCGCTGCATCTACGTGGCCATCGGCCAGAAGGCGTCCACGATCGCGGCTGTCCGCCAGACGCTCGAGGACAACGGCGCACTGGAGTACACGACCATCGTGGCTTCCCCCGCGTCCGACCCCGCCGGATTCAAGTACCTGGCACCGTACGCCGGCTCGGCCATCGGCCAGCACTGGATGTACGGTGGCAAGCACGTCCTCATCGTGTTCGACGACCTCTCCAAGCAGGCTGAGGCCTACCGTGCGGTGTCGCTGCTGCTGCGCCGCCCGCCGGGACGCGAAGCCTACCCGGGCGACGTCTTCTACTTGCACTCCCGTCTGCTTGAGCGTTGTGCCAAGCTTTCCGACGAGCTGGGCGCAGGTTCGATGACCGGGCTGCCGCTGATCGAGACGAAGGCGAACGACGTGTCCGCCTACATCCCGACCAACGTCATCTCCATCACCGACGGCCAGATCTTCCTGCAGTCGGACCTCTTCAACGCCAACCAGCGTCCCGCCGTCGACGTGGGTGTCTCCGTGTCCCGCGTGGGTGGCGCCGCACAGGTGAAGTCCATGAAGAAGGTCTCCGGTACCTTGAAGCTGGAACTCGCCCAGTACCGCGACATGCAGGCATTTGCGATGTTCGCGTCGGACCTCGACGCGGCTTCCCGCCAGCAGCTGACCCGCGGCGCCCGCCTGATGGAACTGCTCAAGCAGGGCCAGTACTCGCCGTTCCCGGTCGAGGACCAGGTTGTCTCCATCTGGGCCGGCACCAACGGCTACCTCGACGACGTTCCGGTTGAAGACATCAACCGCTTCGAGACCGAGTTCCTGGAGCACCTCAAGCACAAGTCCTCCATCCTGACGACGCTGGCCCAGACCAACGTCATGGACGATGACACGGCAGAGGCGCTGAAGACCGCGATCGTGGACTTCAAGAAGGGCTTCTTCGGCGAGGGCGACAGCCTCCTGGTCGGTGCAGGGCACGAGGAGTACGCCCCGATCGACGAGGACAAGGTCGACCAGGAAAAAATCGTCAAGCAGAAGCGCTAGTTTCGCTGGCAGGGACTGCCGGAACCCCAGCGGGTTCCGGCAGTCCCGGCCACCGGGATCTTAGGAAAGGATAAGTATGGGAGCCCAGATCCGGGTCTACCGCCAGAAGATCAGCTCGACGACGTCGATGCGCAAGATCTTCAAGGCGATGGAACTGATCGCTACCTCGCGCATCGGCAAGGCCCGCGCACGCGTAGCGGCTTCACTGCCTTACGCAAACGCGATCACGCGTGCCGTTTCTGCTGTCGCAAGCCAGAGCGAAATCGACCACCCGCTGGTTACCGAGCCGGAGCAGATCCGCCGCGCCGCCGTCCTGGTCATCACCTCCGACCGCGGCCTTGCAGGGTCCTACTCGGCAACCGTGCTCAAGCAGGCCGAAGGCCTCACCGAGTTGCTCCACGAGGAAGGCAAGGAAGTCAAGACGTACGTCATGGGCCGCAAGGCACAGGCATACTTCGACTTCCGTAACCGCCCCTACGAGCGGGTGTGGACCGGCAACACGGACGCACCGCAGTTCGAGACGGCGCGGGAAGTCGGCGAAGCATTGCTGGCAGACTTCGCTACGGCCTACGAAGAGGGCGGCGTCGACGAGATCCACGTCGTTTACACCCGCTTCAAGTCCATGGTGACGCAGGAGCCGACGGTTATCCGCCTGCTCCCGCTCGAGGTCGTCGAAGAGCAGGCCGCCTCCGAGTCGGAGCTCCTGCCGCTTTACGAATTCGAGCCGGAGGCTGAGCAGGTTCTCGATGCCCTGCTGCCGCGCTACATCGAGTCTCGTATCTTCGCCGCAATGTTGCAGGCAGCAGCTTCCGAGCTCGCAGCCCGCCAGCGGGCGATGAAATCCGCCGGCGACAACGCCACGGACCTCATCAAGAAGTACACGCGTCTGCGCAACACTGCCCGCCAGGCTGAGATTACGCAGGAGCTTTCCGAAATCGTGGCAGGCGCCGACGCGTTGAACGCGTCCTAGCCCGCCCGGTCCGGACCCAGCTTTACCTGCACCAAAGAACAAACTTAACCGCCCACGCCATCTACTGAGTGAAGTGAGAGAGATGACTGCCACTGCTACCGAACACGTAGCCGCAACGTCCGGTGCCACCGGCCGTATTGCACGTGTTATTGGCCCGGTTGTCGACGTCGAATTCCCGGCTGACGCAATCCCCTCGATTTACAACGCACTCACCACGGAGATTACTCTCAACGGTGAGACCAAGACCATCACCTTCGAAGTTGCGCTGCACCTCGGCGACAACCTCATCCGCGCCATCTCCCTGCAGGCAACCGACGGCCTGGTCCGCGGCACCAACGTGGTTGACACCGGTGCCCCGATCTCCGTCCCCGTCGGCGACGGCGTCAAGGGCCACATCTTCAACGTGCTGGGCCAGCCCCTGGACGTGACCGAGTCCGAGCTGCAGATCAGCGAACGCTGGCCGATCCACCGCAAGGCACCCGCCTTCGCGACCCTCGAGGGCTCCACCGAGATGCTGGAAACCGGCATCAAGGTGATCGACCTTCTCACCCCGTACATCAAGGGTGGCAAGATTGGCCTGTTCGGCGGTGCCGGCGTCGGCAAGACCGTGCTGATCCAGGAAATGATCACCCGTGTTGCCCGCAACTTCGGTGGCACCTCGGTGTTCGCCGGTGTTGGCGAGCGTACCCGTGAAGGCAACGACCTCTGGGTCGAAATGGAAGAGGCCGGCGTCCTCAAGGACACCGCGCTTGTCTTCGGCCAGATGGATGAGCCGCCGGGAACGCGTCTGCGCGTGGCCCTGTCCGCGCTGACCATGGCGGAGTACTTCCGCGATGTGCAGAACCAGGACGTGCTGCTCTTCATCGACAACATCTTCCGCTTCACCCAGGCAGGTTCCGAGGTTTCCACCCTCCTCGGCCGCATGCCTTCGGCCGTGGGCTACCAGCCCAACCTGGCTGACGAAATGGGCCTGCTCCAGGAGCGCATCACGTCCACCAAGGGCCACTCCATCACCTCGATGCAGGCCATCTACGTTCCCGCAGATGACTACACCGACCCGGCGCCGGCCACGACCTTCGCACACCTCGACGCGACCACGGAACTTTCCCGTGAAATCGCTTCCCGTGGTCTGTACCCGGCCGTTGACCCGCTGACGTCGACCTCGCGCATCCTGGATCCGCAGTACATCGGACACGACCACTACAACACGGCCGTCCGGGTCAAGCAGATCCTGCAGAAGAACAAGGAACTCCAGGACATCATCGCCATCCTCGGCGTCGATGAGCTCTCCGAAGAGGACAAGATCGTCGTGTCGCGTGCACGCCGTATCCAGCAGTTCCTCTCGCAGAACACCTACACGGCGAAGCAGTTCACCGGCGTCGAAGGCTCCACCGTGTCCATCAAGGACACCGTTGAAGGCTTCACGGCGATCTGCGACGGCGACCTCGACCACATCGCAGAGCAGGCGTTCTTCAACGTCGGCGGCCTGGACGACGTCGAGCGCCAGTGGGCCAAGATCCAGGAACAGACCAAGTAATATGGCTGAGCTTGAGGTTGAGATTGTCGCAGCGGACCACTTCGTGTGGTCCGGAGCGGCCAAGATGGTCAAGGCCCGCACCAGCGATGGTGAAATCGGAATCCTGCCCGGCCACTCGCCCCTGCTGGCGATTCTGGCCGAAGGTGAACTGGCGATTGAGCCGGTGTCCGGTGACCGCATTGCTGTAGTTGTCGACGGCGGGTTCTTCTCCGTCGACAACAACAGGGTCGTCATTGTTGCTGACAACGCCCAAATGGGCGACGCGGCTACTGCGGGGATCCGCTAGCCCGACCTTGATGAACGTTACTGGTTTTCCGTTCATCGTCCTGGCAACCGTGTTTGCGTTGCTGGTCTTTGCACTGTGCCTTTCCGGGGTGCGCCGCTTCAATCTGCGGCGCGCCCTGGGCACGGTGGACGCCTCTATCTGCATTGCTGGAAACGGCTGGCAGATGGGGGTTTGTCGTTATCAGGACAACGACCTGGAATGGTTCCGGCTTGCCTCGCTGAGCGTGCGGCCGAAACATACCTTCCGCCGCAGCTCCCTTGAGCTGCTGGGGCGCCGCGAGCCCACCGAAGTCGAACTCGTCAAGGTGCAGCCGGAAACCGTGATCGTCGAACTGCGCTACGAGGGCCGCGACGTGCTGCTCGCGATGAGATTCGATGCCTACACCGGCCTCTCCTCGTGGCTTGAGGCCGGTCCGGTCATCGGCGTCGGCACCTGGCGCTAGTCCCGGTGGGTTTCGCCGAGGGCATCCGGATCGACGACGGCCCGGTCCTATGGGCCGCGTGCGCCGCCGGGGTTGTTGGGATGCTGTACCTGATCCGGCCGCACAGCGGCTGGAAGCGCGCGCCCGGTCGCCAGGCTTGGGCCGTGCCGCCTGCTGCCCTCCTACTTTCCCTCGCGCTGGTGCTCGGCGTTCACTGGCTCCTCGTTTACCCCTTCGCTCTCTTTCCGGACGTGCTCCCGCCCGAGGTCCTCGCCTGGTCCGTCCCGGCCGTCACCGCGCTGCTGCTGGCGCTTCACCGTGGCTGGACCGTGTGGCGGTCCCGTCCACGTCCGGCCCGCCGCCGCAGGGTGGCCGTGACGGCCGCCGCGGCCGCCTTTGCCGGTGTGCTCGCGCTTTCGGCGATCCAGATCAACGCCTACTTCGGGCTGAACCACACCGTGAGCGACCTCACCGGGACCGCCGTCGCACGGATCCCGGCTCTGGAAGCCGGACTCCAGCGCCAGGCCGGGGAGCCCGCCACCGTCGGCCTGGCCGGGTGGACACCGCGGGCAACCCTTCCCGCGGGCGGCCTGGTCCGCAAGGCCTCTATCCCGGGCACCGTGTCCGGCTTCCGCAGCCGGGATGCCTACGTTTATCTGCCGCCCGCCTACCAGGCCTCACCGCGCCCGGCACTTCCCGTGCTGGTGCTCTTCTCCGGCCAGCCCGGAAGCCCTGCCGACTGGGTCACCGGCGGCGCCCTGCGGAGCCGGATGGACCGCTTCGCGTCAGCCCACCACGGAGTGGCCCCCGTGGTCGTCGTGGTCGATCCCAACGGCACCCCCAACGGCAACGTCCTCTGCATGGACAGCCAGATCGCGCAGGCGGACACCTTCCTTGCCGAGGATGTGCCCGGCTGGATCCGCGCGACATTCGATGTGGACCCGGATCCGCGGAAGTGGGCGGCCGGAGGGTTCTCCTTCGGCGCCACCTGCGCCGTCCAAATGGCGACCCGGCACCCTGACGTTTACAGCGCGGCACTGGCGTTTTCGAGCGAGCAGGAGCCCGCCCTCGCCAAGGAGCGGCATAAGACCATCGAGGCGTCGTTCGGCGGCGACACCGCGGCCTTCGAACGGCAGACGCCGCTGCACCTCATGCAGCAGCGCCGCTTTGACGGCAACGCCCTCTACTTCGGAGCCGGCGAGCGGGATCCCGAGTTCATCGAGTACATGGGCGTGCTGGCTGGTGCCGCCCGCTCGGCCGGGTTCTCTGTCGACGAGCAGGTGATTCCACGCACGGGCCATTCCTGGACGGTCGCTGCCAAGGGACTGTCCGCCGGCCTCGATTTCCTGGCCCCGCGATGGGGGATCAAGAAGTGAGGAACGCCATTCGTCGGATCGGGCGTTACCTGCAGGGGATTCCCTTCTCGCTGGCCTTTCTGGCGGCGTTCCTCGGAGTCGGCGCAGCTACCGGCAGTTTCCTCACCGGCCCGCCGGAAGCACTGCTTGAGGCGGCCTCGGTAAGTGCCCCCGGGTTGCAGGGCGGACTGTGGTGGACCATGTTCAGCTCGCTGTTCTTCGCGACCAACCCCCTGGCCTACCTCGCGGCATCGCTGATGGTTCTGGGGCTGCTGGGCGTCGCCGAACGGCAGCTCGGAACCCTGCGCACAGCCGTCTTCTTCTTTGCCGGGCAGTTCGCCGCCGTGACGCTGTTCCTGCTCGTCACCCAGCTCGCTCTCTTTGCGGGCGACGGCTGGCTCGGCCCGATGGCCGGGGACCGGCTGATCGGCCCGTACGCGGCTATCCTTGCCGTCGCGCTCGCGGCCGGCGCCCTCCTGCCGGCGCTGTGGCAGCGGCGGCTGCGGACCGCCGTCGTCTCCGGGTCGCTGTTGCTCGTGCTGTATGTGGGGCACGCGGAAACGGTGGTGGGCCTGTCCGGCGCCCTGTCCGGACTCATGGCCGGCTGGTGGATCCAGGGAGACAAGGGGACGCTCCACCGCCACCGCTCCACCGGCCGGGAGACCCGCAACCTCCTGGCGCTGACGGTGGCGATCTTCGCCGTGGGGCCCATCATCACGGCCGCTGTGCGAAGCCCCACCGGGCCGCTGGCCCTGCTGCGGGATGTGGTGCTGAATCCGCTGCCCACGCTGAACCAGCTGGAGCAGAACTGCGGAGGCGGCGTCGACATCACCTGCCTCAGCGCCGGGCGGGAGGGGTACGCCGGACCCCTCGGCCTGGCCCTGGCCGTGGTGCCGGTGGTGCTGTTGCTGATTTGCGCCGACGGCATGCGGCACGGGCGCCGGCTCGCACTGCGGATCGCGATCCTGGTGCAGCTGGGTGTTACCGCCCTGGCAGCCGTTTACCTGGCCCTGTTTGCCCGGATTCCGCACTATCCCGGCCGGCCGCACACGGCCGTAATGGGTTCCGGCTTTGTCCACGTCCTGCCACTCGTGGCAGTGCCGCTGGGCCTGGTGCTGCTTCTGTTCGCCAACCGGCGCCTGTTCCGGGTGGAAACCACGCGGCGCGCCCGCCGCATCCTCGCGCTGACGGTGGCGGGGACCTTCCTGGTGCTCGCCGGGGGCTATGGCGCCGCATGGGTTGCCTCGGGCGGGTTGGAGCGCGACGGCGGCTGGCTGGGACTCGCCGCGGAGCTCGCCCGGCAGTACCTGCCGCTGCCCATTCCCGGCATCTACAACCGCGTGTTCCAGAACCGCAACGCGGCCGAGGCTTTCCTGTTCGCCTCCTCCGGCATCATCTTCTGGGTCGTGGCGCTGGCCGGGGTCTGGCTGGTGCTGCTGCGCCGCCACCACGGCACGGATGCGGGGGCCGAGGACCGGGAAAGGGCCCGCGGCCTCATCCGGCAAGGCGGCGACTCACTGTCCTGGATGGCGCTCTGGGCACCCAACACGTACTGGTTTGCACCCGAGGGCCGCGGGGGAGTGGCCTACCAGCAGCACGGCAACGTCGCGCTGACGGTGGCGGGACCTTTCGGCCCGGCATCGCACCGCGAGGAAACTGCCGCGCTGTTCCTGTCCTACTGCACCGAGCACGCGCTGATCCCGTGCTTCTATTCCTGCACGGACGAGCTGTGGCCCCTGCTTCAGGGCCGCGGCTTCCGCAGGGTTGCGGTGGCGCTGGAGACCCGACTGGCGGTCCGCGAACTGGAGTTCAAAGGCAAGGAATGGCAAAACGTCCGGACGGCGCTGAACCGGGCGGCCAAGACCGGCGTCCGTGCGGTCTGGGGCCGTTATCGGGAATTCTCCCCTTCGCTGCGTGCCCAGTTGAGCGAGGTCTCAGAAGAGTGGGCGGCCGGCAAGTCGGTCCCGGAGATGGGATTCACGCTGGGCAGCCTCGACGAGCTCGAAGACGAAGAAGTGCTGTGCTGCGTTGCCGTGGACGCCGAGGACCGCGTGCACGGGGTCACCAGCTGGCTGCCGGTTTACGACGGCGGACGGGTGGTGAGCTGGACGCTGGACGTCATGCGCCGCCGCGGTGACGCCTTCCCCGGCGTGATGGAGTTCCTGATCGCCTCTGCCGTGCTGGAGCTGCGGGACTCGGTGGAAGTGATCTCGCTCTCCGGCTCCCCGCTCGCCAGGGAGGAGGCGCGGGGAGACGGCGACGGAGGGCCGCGCGACAGCGAGGGGCTCGCCGGAATTCTGGACGTGGTGGGCCGTGCGCTGGAACCGGCTTACGGATTCCGTTCCCTGGCCACGTTCAAATCGCGGTTCAAACCGGATTACCGCACGCTCTACCTGTACTACCAGGATCCGTTGCAGCTGCCGGCGATGGGGCGCGCTTTGAGCCGCGCTTACCTTCCCGACCTTTCAGTCCGCCAGAGTGCGCGTCTGCTCCGCACGCTGGTGCGCTAATTCGGAGCCGGTGCCATTATCCGCCTGCCGTTTAGGGGAATCCCCGCAAACAATGCTGCCGCCGGAGGGGTCAAACGCAAAGAAATGATCCCCGGCAATAATGCCGGGGATCATTCGTGCAGCGGTACTGCCGGAAGCAGTATTGCCGGAGAGATTAGACCAGCGTGACGCCGGTAGCCTGGGGGCCCTTGGCGCCCTGGCCGATCTCGAACTGAACGCGCTGGTTCTCGTCGAGGGTCTTGAATCCGCCGGTCTGGATCTCGGAGTAGTGAACGAAGACATCGCCATCGGAGTCATCCGGGGTGATGAAGCCGAAGCCCTTTTCAGCGTTAAACCACTTGACGGTTCCCTGTGCCATTTAATTCTCCTCATTGTGGATCTTGAAGAAGTCCGGCGCACCTTGCACCGGGCTTGGTCACTCTGCGAGAAGAACCTTGGCTTCCGCCCGGATTGACCGGGCCTTGGCGGCAGGAGCTTCACGCTCGCAACATGTCTTGCGAGCATGAAAAACACCTACACAAAGACTGGTACAAGAATTTCATGCCGCCTGCGTCAGGTCAACGGGCCCGGCGCATAATTCCAGAAATTTTATGTAAAAGGTTCATGAACGAGATCCCGGCCGCAGAAAGCGTTCGGAACCGCCGCTGCGCCGAAAGACACATTAGGAAAGCGGTGCCAGCCATTCCCCGCAGCGCATTACGCGGTAAAGGCCGAGTCCGGAATTGACGACGACGGCGTCGGCCCGAAGCCCGCCGCGCAGGGAGCCCAGTTCGGCGCCGAGCCCGAGGACCGCGGCGGGGACCGCCGTGGCCGAGCGGACGGCGTCGGGCAGCGGCACACCGGCGGCGACGGTGCGGCGGACGACGTCGAGCAGCGTGGCGGTGCCGCCGGCGAGGGCGCCGCCGGGGTCGAGGCGGGCGACGCCGGCCGAGACGGTGACGGCGGAGCGGCCCAGGCTATAAGCGCCGTCGGGCAGGCCGGCGGCGGCCATCGAATCGGTCACCAGCGCGATGTTGGCGGCGCCGGCCAGTTGGAACACCGTGGCGACCATGGCCGGGTCCAGGTGCGTGCCGTCGGCGATCAGTTCAAGCACGGCCTCGCCGGATGCGGCGCTGCGCAGGCACGCGGAGACAGGGCCCGGTGCCCGGTGATGCAGGGGCGGCATGCCGTTGAACAGGTGGGTCACCGTGGGCCGCGTGCCGCGCACGGACGACGAGGTGCGCAGTGCCGCCGCGGCCGAGCGGAGCGACGCCGCGGCGGTGGCGTCGTCGCAGTCGGTATGGCCCAGCGAGGGGACCACGCCGTGCCCGGCCAGCATCGGGACGAGTCCGTCCGCTCCGGAAAGCTCGGGGGCGAAGCTCATCGTGGCGAGGGTGCCGCGTGCGGCGGCTACCAGCTCGGCGAGGAGTCCCGGATCGGGATCGCGCAGGAAGTCCGGGTCCTGCGCACCGCACCGTGCCGCGGCGAGGAAGGGGCCCTCCAGATGGATTCCGGCCAGCAGGCCCTCCTCGCTCAGTCCGGCGAGCAGGGCGATTCCGTGCAGCAGCGACTCCCGGGAGGCGGTCACGAGGCTGGCGAGCAGGGTGGTGGTCCCGGAACGGTGCAGGAAGTCGATGGCACGCCGCGCCGGGGCCTCCGCGCCGCCGGGGAAGTCGCCGCCGTACGCGCCGTGGCAGTGCAGGTCCACCAGTCCCGGAAGGATGAGGGCGCCGGGCGGCAGCTCCGGGGCCGGCGCGTCACCGAACCCGGCGGTCCCGGGGCTGAATCCGGCGGCGGGGCCGGCGTACGCGATCCGCCCGCCCGCCACGGCCAGGACGGCGTCGTGCTGCACGGCACCATCGCTGACCAGCGTGCCGTAGAGCAGGTGGCGGCCGGCCGGGGTGAGGTTCATGCTCAGAGTCTAGGGCGGGTCAGCCGGGAGGGCCCTAGAAGAGGCGGGACTCGCTGTCGTCGACGCCGCGCATGGCGTCGTAGTCCAGGGTGACGCAGTCGATGCCGCGGTCGTTCGCCAGCACCTTGGCCTGCGGCTTGATCTGCTGGGCGGCAAAGATGCCGCGCACCGGCGCCAGCAGCGGATCGCGGTTCAGCAGCTCAAGGTAGCGGGTGAGCTGCTCGACCCCGTCGATGTCGCCGCGGCGCTTGAGTTCGATCGCCACCGTGGCGCCGTTGGCGTCGCGGGCCAGGATATCCACCGGGCCGATCGCGGTGAAGTATTCGCGGCGGATCAGTGAGAAGCCGGCGCCGAGGGTCTCGATCTGCTCCGCGAGCAGCCGCTGCAGGTCCGCCTCGACCCCGTCCTTGATCAGTCCGGGGTCCTGGCCCAGCTCATGGGAGGTGTCATGCAGCTGTTCGTGGATGTTGATGATGAGCCGGTCATCGGTCTTCGCGGACTGCACCGTCCACTGCTCGACGACGCCGACTTCGACGTCGACCTCGTCCGGCGTGGAGACGCGCAGGCTGGCCGGAGGACTCATCCAGTTCAGCGGCTTGTAGGATCCGCCGTCCGAGTGGACCAGGACCGAACCGTCGGCTTTGACCAACAGGAGCCGGGTGGCGAGCGGAAGATGGGCTTTGAGCCGGCCGACATAATCAACGGAGCAACGGGCTATGACTAAACGCACCCGGTCAACACTACCGCCTGATGCGGTGCTCCCGGGAGCCGTGGCGGCCTCCTGGTGGCGGGGGAGCGGCCGGGCTGGGGCAGAATGGAGTCATGCCCCGTTCCAACCGACCCCGCCGAGCCGCGTCGGGCCACACCCCCGGAGGGAAGGGCGCAGGGAAGGGCGCAGGGAAGGGCGCAGGGAAGGGCGCAGGGAAGGGCGCAGGGAAGGGCGCAGGGAAGGGCGCCGGCAAGCACGCCGCCGGACCCGCGCCGGAACTGGACCTGGAGCGCGCCCGGACCGGGATCGCAAGGCGGGAGAGCGCCCCCGACGGCGAATGGATAGTCCGCTCGATCTCCGCCAGTCGGGCCGGAAAGACCTACATCTGCCCCGGATGCTTCACCGCCGTGCCGCCGGGCACCGCGCACCTCGTCGTCTGGTCCGAGGACCACATCTTTGGCGCGGCCGCCGGCCTGGCCGAGCGCCGGCACTGGCACTCGAACTGCTGGACCTCGCGCAGCTACCGGTACCGCTGAGCAGCTTCGCAGGGGGCCAACTGAAACGGCCAACCGTGCCCGGTTTCGCTAAGCTGGAGGGCATGACTTTCGACCCGGCGTCCTATGTGTTCAGCCAGCCCACCGCGCCCACCGCAATCCGTGCATCGACCGTGCTGCCGGCGCACCGCGAAAACGTGGAACTTCGCACCGCGGACGGACACCGGCTGGTTGGCGAACTGGCGCTTCCCGAGTCGGGGGAGATCAAGGCAACCCTGATTACGCTGCACCCGTTGCCGACCCACGGCGGCTTCATGGACTCGCACGTCTACCGGAAGGCGTCCTACCGCCTCCCGGCCCTCGCCGGCATCGCGGTGCTGCGGTTCAACACCCGCGGGACCTCTTCACCGCGCGGAACCAGCCAGGGTTCCTTTGAGGAAGGCATCGGCGAACGGCTCGACGTGGAGGCGGCGGTGCGCTTCGCCGTCGAGCGCGGGCTGCCCAACCGCTGGCTGGTCGGCTGGTCCTTTGGCACCGAACTCGCACTGATGTACGGCGCCACCGAACCTGTGGCCTCCGCAATCGAGGGCGCCATCCTGCTCTCGCCCCCGCTGCACCGCGCCACGGACGTCCATCTCAAGGAGTGGGCCGCCTCCGGCAAGCCACTGAAGGTCCTGGTTCCGGAGCACGACGACTACCTGCAGCCGGTGGCCGCCGCCGAGCGTTTCAGCCTGGTGCCGCACGCCGACGTCGTGGGCGTCGACGGCGCGAAGCACCTGTGGGTGGGGGAGAAGTACGCCGGCCGGGTGCTCAACGAGATCGTGGCCGAGGTGCTCCCGGGCGGCAGCAGTGCCCTGCCCGAGGAGTGGGCAGGGCCGGTGGCCACCGCCCACGCCTGAGCCGGTAAACGCTAGTGCTTGTCCTGGCGGACGATGAAGATTTCCTTAACCAGCAGCATGATCGCCGCGGCCGTGGGGATGGCGATCAGGGCGCCAAGCACGCCTAGGACGCTGCCGCCGGCGATCACCGAGATCACGGCGACCGCGCCGGGGACTGCGACTGCCTTCTGCATGATGCGCGGCGAGATGAAGTACGCCTCGAACTGCAGGTAGGCGAAGTAGCAGATCGCGAAGACGACGGCCGTCTGCCAGCCCGCGGTGAGGGCGATCAGGGTGACCAGGACGCCGGCGATCATGCCGCCGACCAGGGGGATGAAGGCGAGCAGGGCCACAACGAACGCGAGCAGCAGGGCGAACGGCACCCCCACAATCGACATCACGATGAAGGCGAAGGTGGCGTTCAGCAGCGCCACGCAGACCTGGCCGATCACGTAGTTGCCGACCGATCCGGTGATCTCCTCGGACAGCGCCTCGACGCGCGCGCGGCGGGACCGCGGGGCGAGCCGGTAGCCCCACTTCTTCATGGCCGGCATGGCCGAGAGGAAGTAGAGGCTGAGGACCAGGACGATCAGGGCGCCGAACAGGCCGTTCGCCACGGTGGAGCCGAACCCGACGACGCCGCCGAAGATGCCGCTCATGGCCTCCGGGTTGTTGACGAACTTCTCGAGTTCCTGGCTGATCCGGTCGCGCACGCCGAACTGGCTGTCCACCGTGCGGAAGAAGTCGGAGTCGATGAAGTCCTGGATCCAGTGCGGCGCTTCCTGGACGACCTGCGTCACCTGCTGGACGATTGTGGGGATCAACGTGGCGAAGAAACCGGTGACGGCCAGCGCCAGCACGGCGACGGAGACCAGGATTCCGGCCGGCCGCGGCACCTTTTTGCTTTCCAGCCAGCGCACCACGGGATCCAGGCCGAGCGCAATGAACAGTGCGGTGACGATCCAGAGCAGCAGCTGGGTGGTGTTGGAGCCGATCCAGTAAACCAGCAGGGCCGCGCCCACGCCGACCGTCCCCATGAAGCCGACGTACAGCGGGTGCTGGGACGACATCCGCGGACCGGGAGCGCCGAACTTTGCGGTGCTCTCGTTGTCCGGGGCGGGTGCGGCTTCCTCGTCGTGTTCGGGCGGCATCTCGAAACGCAGGCGCGGCTGGGCACCGGGCAGCGGCTGCCGCAGGCGGCGCGCCATCGAAATCAGGAAGCCCGCCGCGGCCGCGCGCGGCGTCGAGGGCTGCGGGGCCGGCTCGTGCGGGCCGTGTGGCTGGCTGGCGGATTCCTGGCTTGCGGGGTGTCCTGCGGGGGACACATCCGTGGGTTCAGTCACTGCGTTGAAGGCCCTTTTTCTCCGAAAATTCCCTGCAAAACCGCGGTTGCGGGCCGGGTGTGATGATCACCGCAAACACTATCAGCAGCCTTGCGAACTGGCGGGCCAGCAGCGCCTCATGAGGCCGCTGAGGGGCTTGACAAAGACCCCGATCTGACTCTCAGGTAACAAAACGGTTACTCTTAAAGCTACGTGTCCGCTGATGATAGGTAATATTTTGCGTTTCAAGACTGCAGTCGCACTTGTGCTGCTCGGCCTCCTGACACTGCTGGCCGGAATCGGCCAGAAGACGGTTTGGGCTCCGGCCGAGACCGTCACCGCCACCGCACCCACGGGCGGCACCGCCGCCCCGTTGACCGTCTTCGACGAGAAACTGCGAACCCTGCACGGCGGCACGGTGAAGATCCACGTCAAGGGGGAGGGCAACTTCATCCTCGCCGCTGGCCGGCCGGACGACGTCGATGCGTGGGTTGGGAAGACCGCCCACAACACCGTTTCCGGTGTCTCGGACGACGGCAAGTCGCTGAAGCTTGACCACGCCGACGGCGACGCCAAGGCGCCGTCCCCGGCAGGCTCCGACCTGTGGGTCACGACGGAGAACGCCAATGGCGAGCTGGACTACTCCTGGACGGCGCCGGCGGACGGGGACTGGGCGCTGCTGCTCGCCTCCGACGGCTCCAAGCCCGCCCCCTCGTCGATTTCGATGACGTTCCCGAACGACACGTCCACTCCCTGGGCCGTTCCGTTCATGGTCCTGGGCGGCCTGCTGATCCTGGCCGGCGCTGCCTTGCTACTGATCAAGCCGGCGCGGGACAACAAGGGCAACGCCGGCGACGGCGGTGCAGCCGGCGGCTCCGGCGGGGGCACTCCGAAGGGCAGCTTGTTTGCACAGCGCGCGCGGGCCAAGGCCAAGGCAAAGGTCGCCGCCACGGACGCCGGCGGTGCCCCGGGCGCCGCCCCGGCCCGCGACAGCAGTGTTGAACGCGTTGTTGCCCCGTCAGCCTTCCGCCGCCGCTCCGGCGTTGCGGTAGCGTTGCTGACCGCCGCCGCGGTAGCGGGCACGGGCGTCGCGGCGCAGGCCAGCCAGGGTCCCTCGCCCTCGCCGAGCAGTTCCTCGCCCACGGCTGCAGGCCAGGATGCCGATGCTCCGGTCCTGCTGGACGCGCAGTTCCGGCGCATCCTTGAGCAGGTCGCCAGCGCCGTCGACGCCGGCGACGCGGCCAAGGACGCCGCCAAGCTCACGCCCCGGGTAGGGGCGACCGAGCTTGAGGTGCGCAAGCAGAACTACAAGATCCGTTCCAAGGTGGGGAGCTACGAGCCCCGGATGCCGGTGCGCGCCACGAAGCTCCTCACCACAGTGGTCAGCAACAAGCGCGACTGGCCGAGGTCCGTCATGGCGGTGACGCAGGGCGACGGCAACGTGGTCCCGCAGCTGCTGACCCTCGTGCAGGCCTCCCCGCGGGAGAACTACAAGCTGGTCGGGGCTACCCCGCTGCAGCCGGGCACCACCTTCCCGGGTATCAACCGCGGGGGCACCGAAACCCTGGCGGCCTCGGACAAGTCCGGGCTGCTGTACAGCGGCCAGGAGGCGCTGTCCGGGCTGGCCGACCGGCTGACCAAGGCTGACTCCAGCTTCAAGGACAAGCTCACCGAGGGGCAGTCCTCGCCGTACATTGCCGACACCCTGGCGTACCAGAAGGACGTGGTGAAGTCGGGCACGAACGGCAAGTTCAGCTTCAGCCACAAGGTTGTTCCTGAGGACACCGTGGTGTTCCGCACTGCCGACGGCGGCGCCCTGGTCCTGGGCCGTCTGGACTTCGCCTTCGACGGGACGCCGAAGAACTCCGGCGACAAGCTGACGATCGGTAACGACGCCGCGGCCCTGGCCGGAGGCAAGGAGACGAGCACGGGTATGGTCCTGAGCTTCGCCGAAGCCGTGGCCGTCTACGTCCCGCCGACCGGCTCCAAGGATCCGATGAAACTGGTTGCCGCCACCCGCGGCCTGGTCGGGGCAAAAATCAAGTAGCCACTGTCCGGCCGGCACCCCGGCCGGAGCCACACCGCAACGACCGGGCCGCAATCGCGGCCCGGTCGTTGCTGCGTGGGGCGTAGTGGATAGAGTGGAGCTATGACTTCGCCAGCTTCCCGCCCGGTCCCTCCAGCTGCAGCCAACCCGCTCAATCTGCGGGGCGCCGTCGACCTCTCCTCGCTGAAGCAGCGCCCCGCGCCGCCGGCGGGCGCCGGGGCGGGCCGGCCGCCGGCCCCGGGGGCTGCCGGCACGGCCCCCGGTGAACCCGGGGGCGGTTCCACCGGTACGCCGCTGCGCGTGGACGTCACCGAGGCCAACTTCCAGGAGCTCGTGGACCTGTCCGCCCAGGTTCCGGTGGTGATTGCGCTGTGGGCCAGCTACTCGCCCGGGTCCGCGCAGCTCGTGGATGTGCTGGAGCAGATCGTCGAAAGCTACGAGGGCCGGCTGGTCCTCGGCGCCGCCGACATTGAAGCCTTCCCGCAGCTCGCGCAGGCGTTCCAGGTGCAGGCTGTTCCGACCGCCGTCGCGCTGGTCAAGGGCCAGCCCGTGCCGCTGTTCCAGGGCGGCGCCGAGGAGCAGCAGGTGCGCAGCCTCTTTGACGAACTCCTCAAGGTTGCGGGGGCCAACGGCGTGACCGGCCGGATCGGAGCCGGCGGACCCGGGGCCGCCGAGCCCGAGGCTCCGCCGCTGCCGCCGCTGCACCAGAAGGCGTTCGACGCCATCGAGGCCGGCGACTACGCCGGCGCTGCCGCGGCTTACCGGCAGGCGCTGACCGAGATGCCCGCCGACGCTGAGGCCAAGGCCGGCCTGGCGCAGGTCGAGCTAATGGGCCGCCTGCAGGCACTGTCCGCCGCGGAAACGGACGCACTCCGCGGCCGTGCCGCCCAGGAGCCGGACAGCCTGGAGGCCCAGCTCGCCGTCGCCGACCTGGACATTGCCGGCGGCCACGTCGAGGACGGCCTGGGCCGGATCGTGACGTTCATCGGCCGGAACTTCGGCCCTGAACGGGAAACCGCCCGGGTGCGCCTGCTGGAGCTTTTCGACGTGGTGGGAACATCCGATGACCGCGTCGCCAAGGCCCGGCAGAACCTCGCGCGGGTGCTGTTCTAGTGGGCTCCGCGCTGTTTACCCCGCTGGAGCTGCGCTCGCTGCGGCTGGAGCACCGCGGCTGGGTCTCGCCGATGTGCCAGTACAGCTGCGAACCCGACACCGGTGAGGGCGTGCCCAACGACTGGCACCTGATGCACCTCGGCTCCTTCGCCACCGGCGGAGCCGCCCTCATCCTGACCGAGGCGGCCGCCGTTAACGCGGCCGGGCGGATCAGCCCCCGGGACGTCGGGCTCTACAACGACGCCCAGGCCGAGGCATGGGAGCGGATCGTCTCCTTCGTGCACCGCCACGGGTCCGCGAACGCCAAGATCGGGACCCAGCTGGCGCACGCCGGGCGCAAGGCCTCCTCCTACTGGCCGTTCTCCGGCAAATCCGGCACCGTGCCCGCCTCCGAAGGCGGCTGGAACACCCTGGGCCCGGGCACCGGCGCCTTCGACGGCTACGCCCCGCCGTCGGCCATGACAGAGCAAGAGATCGACGGCGTGATCGCCGACTTCACCGCCGCCGCCGTCCGGGCTGTCGGCGCCGGCTTCGACACGATCGAGATCCACGGCGCCCACGGCTACCTGCTGCACCAGTTCCAGAGCCCGCTGGTCAACGACCGGACCGACAGCTGGGGCGGGGACGAGACCGGGCGCAATCGGTTGACCCTGGCAGTGATCGACGCCGTCCGGGACGTCATCCCGGACTCGATGCCGCTGCTGCTGCGGATCTCCGCCTCCGACTGGGCCGACGGCGGCGTCGACGCCGAAGCCTCGGTGCGGTTGGCCCGCGCAGCCGGCGAACACGGGGTGGACCTCGTGGACGTCTCCAGCGGTGGGGCCGTGGCGCACCAGTCGATCCCGGTCGGCCCCGGCTACCAGACCGGATTCAGCGCCCGGATCCGGCGCGAAGCCGGTGTCCGGACCGGGACTGTGGGGCTGCTGACCTCGGCAGGACAGGCCGAGCACGCCGTCGCCACGGGGCAGGCCGATGGCGTGTTCATCGCCCGTGCCGCGCTGCGGGACCCGCACTGGTGGCTGCGTGCCGCCTTCGAACTGGGCCACGAGCTGGCTTGGCCGCCGCAGTACGAACGGGCCATCCCGCGGCACACGTTTTAGGCGGCCGCGGCGGTTAGTCTAACGTCATGACTTTCGAACAACCGCACGTCCCGGCGCTGGCCCTGCGCGGGCTGGCCAAACGCTTCGGCACCAAGATCGCCGTCGACGGCATCAGCCTCGACGTCCCGGCCGGCTCCTTTTACGGGATCGTCGGCCCCAACGGCGCCGGCAAGACCACAACGCTGTCGATGGCCACCGGGCTGCTGCGGCCGGATTTCGGCACCGCACTGGTCCACGGGGTAGATGTCTGGCAGCACCCGCTGGAGGCCAAGAAGCTGATGGGGGTGCTGCCGGACGGGGTCCGGCTCTTCGACCGGCTGACCGGCGAGCAGCTGGTGACCTACGCGGGCCTGTTGCGCGGCATGGACCGGGAGGTGGTGGCGTCGCGGGTGGCGGAGCTGCTCGCCGCACTGGACCTCAGCCAGGACGCCGGCACGCTGGTGGTGGACTACTCCGCCGGCATGACCAAGAAGATCGCCCTCGCCTCGGCGCTGATCCACGCGCCCCGGCTGCTGGTGCTGGACGAGCCGTTCGAATCGGTGGACCCGGTCTCCGCCGCCAACATCCGTGACATCCTGGACCGCTACGTCGCGTCCGGGGGCACGGTGATCGTTTCCAGCCACGTCATGGACCTCGTGCAGCGGATGTGCGACCACGTCGCCGTCGTGGCCGCCGGCCGGGTGCTGGCCGCCGGCAGCGTGGACGAGGTGCGCGCGGGCGAGTCGCTTGAGGACCGCTTTGTCCAGCTGGTGGGCGGCCGCAGCCATACGGAAGGGCTGGAATGGTTGCGCACCTTCTGAGGCTCAAGCTCACCCTGCTGCGCAACAGCCTCCGGCGCAGCCCCTGGCAGTTGGTGGGCCTGGGCATCGGGGCGCTGTACGCCCTGGGCATTGTGGGGCTCGGCGTCGCCGGGCTGTTGCTCCTGCGCCAGGCCGACGTCGCGACGGCGCAGACGGTGGTGGTGCTGGGCGGCGCCGCCGCGGTCCTGGGCTGGGCGGTCATTCCGATTGTGGCGTCCGCCGCGGACATGACGCTGGACCCGGCCAGGTTCACGACCTTTGCCGTGCCGATGCCGCAACTGCTGGCAGGACTGGCGCTGGCCGGGCTGATCGGCATTCCGGGGGCGGCGACGACGCTCGTGGCGCTGGCCACCGTGGGCACCTGGTCCCGTGGCTTCCTGGCCGCGGCCGGTGCCCTGGCCGGCGCGGTCCTCGGCGTGCTCACGTGCGTCGTGCTCTCCAAGGTGGTCACTGCCGGCACGGTGAGCCTGGCCAGTTCCCGGCGCTTCAAGGACGTCAGCGCGGTGGCGTTCCTGATCCCGTTGGTGTTGATGGGGCCAATTGTGGCCGGCGTCGCCCGCGGAATCGCCGGCAACGCCGAGTTTGTGACTGAGCTGGCGCGGGTCCTCGAATGGACGCCCGCCGGGGCAGCCTGGGCCCTCGGTGGAGAGCTTGCCGCCGGCCACTTTGGTCCGGCCGCGCTCAAGCTGCTCATCGCCGCCGCCACCCTGGCGGCCCTTGCCTTGTGCTGGAAGTTCCTGCTGCAGCGCGCGCTCGTCACACCGCCCTACGCCGGGACCGCCAAAAAGAAAGCATCAGGGCTGGGGCTGTTCGCCCTGGTTCCGGCCACCCCCACGGGGGCCATTGTTGCGCGCTCGCTGAGCTACTGGCTGCGCGATCCACGCTACGCCGGCGCCCTGGTGGTGGTGCCGCTGCTGCCGGTGCTGCTTTTCTTCCAGGCCAGCCAGACAGGGTTCTACGGGATCCTGCTGTTCGTCGGTCCGCTGACCGCCTTCCTGCTCGCCTGGTCCATCGCCTCGGATGTCTCCTACGACAGCACGGCCTTTGCCCTGCACGTCTCGGCCGGCGTGCGCGGCCTGCACGACAGACTCGGAAGGGCCGTGGCGTGCCTGGTCTTCGCTTTGCCCGTCGTGTTGGCCTTCAGCGTCCTGCCGATGTTCTTCACCGGCGACTGGTCGCTGTTGCCCGGCATCCTGGGCCTGGCCCTGGGGGTGCTGTTCACCGGGCTGGGTCTGTCCTCCGTGGTCTCGGCGCGCTACACCGTGCCCGTGCCGCTGCCCGGCGACAGCCCGTTCAAGAAGCCGCCGGGCAACGTGGCACAGACCCTTGCCGTGCAGTTCGGCGGCATGGCGGTGCTGCTGCTGCTGGTGAGCCCGGAGCTGGCGCTGGTGGCGCTGCAGCTCGCGGGCGGCAGCGCCGTGCCGGGCTGGATCTGCCTGCTCCTCGGCCCGGTGCTGGGCTTCGCGCTGTTCATCGCCGGGGTGCGGCTGGGCGGCAAATGGTTTGATTCGCGCACCCCGGAACTGCTGGCGCAGCTGGCCGTCAACCGCTGACCGGGTCTGACGGCCCGGGCCCGTGCGGGCCGGAGTGGGATAGCCTGCCGTCATGGAAGTCGTGATCCTTGCCGGCAGCAGGCCGATTGCCGCGCTCGCCGCCGACGCGATCGAGGCCCTGCTGCGGCGCAAGCCCGACGCCGTCCTGGGCCTGGCCACCGGATCGTCGCCGCTGCCGGTGTACGAGGAGCTCGCACAGCGGCATGAGCGCGGCGGCCTCGACTTCAGCCGTGCCCGGGCCTTCATCCTGGACGAGTACGTCGGGCTCCCGGCGGGGCACCCCGAGTCCTACCGCGAAGTCATCCGGCGCGAATTCACCGGCCGCGTGAACATCAGCCCGGACAACGTCCGCGGACCCGAGGGGGAGGCCGGCGACATTCCCGCGGCCTGCCGGACGTACGAGGACGCGATCAGGGCCGCCGGGGGAGTGGACCTCCAGCTCCTCGGGGTGGGCACGGACGGCCACATCGGCTTTAACGAACCGGGGTCCTCGCTCGCGTCCCGGACCCGGATCAAAACCCTGGTCGAGCAGACGCGGCGGGACAACGCCCGCTTTTTCGGGAGCCTGGCTGAGGTGCCGCACCACGTCCTCACCCAGGGCCTCGGGACCATCCTGGACGCCCGGCATGTGATCCTCCTCGCCACCGGCGCGCAGAAGGCACAGGCCGTCCGCGACTTCGCCGAGGGACCGGTGGCCGCCATCTGCCCGGCGTCGGTCCTGCAGTTGCATCCCCACGTCTCCGTCCTCCTGGACGAGGCGGCGGCCTCCTCGCTCCGACTCGCCGATTACTACCGGCACAGCTTCGACGGCAAGCCGCGCTGGCAGGGCCTGTAACGACGGCAATCCGTCCCACGCCGGAATCCGCCGTCGAGATTCCGTCCGTACCAGCGGCTAAGATGGATGTCATGACCAGCATGACGGATCCCCTCGAAAACGACCCGATGCGTGAGCTCTCCGGAGCCGGGACGTCGACGGCTACGATTGAGCGCGAGGAACTGCGCCAGGAAGTGGAGCCGGGCGACCGGGAGCGCTTCTCGCACTACGTGCGCAAGGAAAAGATCATGGAATCCGCGCTGTCGGGCGAACCCGTCATAGCCCTTTGCGGCAAGGTGTGGACGCCGGGCCGGGATCCGAAGAAGTTCCCGGTCTGCCCGGAGTGCAAAGAGGTCTACGAGGGCCTCCGCCCGGGCGGCGACGGCGGAGACTCCGGGAAATAGGGCCATCGAATTAGGCCACCCGCAGCGGGCTGGGTCCGTTGGGGCTGCCGGCGCCGTGCCGGCGCTGCCGCCCCGCGCTGCGGGATCCGCCGCGTTCCTGCTGTCCGGTTCATCCGAAAAAGATTGGTGTTTTTGTGCTTAATTGGGTTTCTCCGGAACCGGCTGACGTGCGCGGAGGGGAGGACTCCTAAGTGACAGAGACACTCTTTGGCGGACCCGTGCTGCCGCCCGCGTATCCCGAGCGGGCCGCGTGGGGTACCGCCCCGAAGCTGCGCGCCTGGCAGCAGGAAGCACTGGACAGCTACTTCGGCGGCCACCCCAAGGACTTCCTGGCGGTCGCCACCCCCGGAGCCGGCAAGACCACGTTCGCTTTGCGCGTGGCCTCGATGCTGATCGAGGCCGGCGTGGTGAACCGGGTGACGATTGTGGCCCCGACAGACCACCTCAAGCGCCAGTGGGCCGACGCTGCCGCGAAGGTCGGCATCGCGATCGACCCGAACTTCAAGAACGCTGACGGCCAGCACGGCCGCGGCTTCATCGGCGTCGCGGTCACCTACGCCCAGGTGGCCAGCAAGCCGATGCTGCACCGGGCCAAGACCGAGGCGGCGCGCACGCTGGTGATCCTCGACGAAATCCACCACGGCGGCGAAGCGCTGTCCTGGGGTGACGGCCTGCGCGAGGCCTTCGATCCCGCGGCCCGGCGCCTGTCCCTGACGGGTACCCCGTTCCGTTCGGACACCTCGCCGATCCCGTTTGTCGAGTACGCCGAGGACCGCGACGGCATCCGCCGCTCCAAGGCCGACTACACCTACGGCTACGGCAAGGCCCTCCGCGACCATGTGGTCCGCCCGGTGATGTTCATGGCCTACTCCGGCCAGATGCGCTGGCGGACCAGCGCCGGGGACGAGATGGCCGCCTCCCTGGGCGAAGCCGCGGTCACCAAAGACATCACGTCCCAGGCCTGGCGGACGGCATTGAACCCGGCCGGCGAATGGATCCCGGCCGTGCTGGCCGGGGCGGACAAGCGCCTCAGCGAGGTGCGGCGCACCGTGCCCGACGCCGGCGGCCTGGTGATTGCCACCGACCACGACGACGCGCGGGCCTACGCCGGCCAGTTGAAGAAAATCACCGGCGAATCACCCACCGTCATCCTCTCCGACGACGCGAAGGCCTCCAGCAAGATCGAGGAGTTCTCCGCCGGCGACAAGCGTTGGATGGTTGCGGTCCGTATGGTCTCCGAAGGCGTGGACGTCCCGCGGCTTTCCGTCGGCGTCTACGCGACCTCTACGTCGACCCCATTGTTCTTCGCCCAGGCCGTGGGCCGCTTCGTGCGTGCCCGCAAGCGCGGCGAGACGGCGTCGGTGTTCCTGCCCTCCGTGCCGCAGCTGATGGCGCTGGCGAACTCCATGGAAGCCGAGCGCGACCATGCCCTGGACCGGCCGGAGAAGGAAGACGCCGACGGGCTGTTCAATCCCGAGGACTCGCTGATGGACGAGGCGAACCGCGAGGAGAAAGCCTCCGACACCCTGATGAAGGGCAAGTTCGAGGCGCTCGACTCGCAGGCCTCCTTCGACCGCGTGCTGTTCGACGGCGGCGAGTTCGGGACCGGCGGCGAGGTGGGCTCGGAGGACGAGCTGGACTTCCTCGGCATTCCCGGCCTGCTCGACGCCGAACAGGTCGGTACCCTGCTGCGCCAGCGCCAGCACGAACAGCTCAACCGCAAGAACAAGCGGGCACCCCAAGCCGCCGCCGAGGCCGTGCCGGCCGTGCCGGACCACCGAATGCTGATGGACCTGCGCACCGAGCTGGCCAAGAACGTCGCGGCCTGGTCCGCCCGGACCGGAACCCCGCACGGCGTCATCCACACCAAGCTCCGGACCGTGTGCGGCGGCCCGGCCGTCGCCCAGGCCAACGAAGAGCAGCTGCAGACGCGGCTGCGGAAGCTTCAGGACTGGTTCATCGGCCGGAAGTAGCCGCCGGAAGCTGCGGCCGCGCCGGCCCGCAGGGCAAAACACGCCACAAAAAAGGGACCGGGGTAACCGGTCCCTTTTAATGCCGCTGGCCCTGCCTTACTGGGCGGCGCCGCAGGTCTGGGAGAATTTCTGGCCGGCCGCGGTGTACTCGGCCTTCAGCTCCTCAAGCTTGGCCGAGTCGGTGTCCTTCTTCGCGGCCTCATCCAGGTAGTCCAGGATCGACTGCAGCGGGGCCTGCAGCTCCTCGGAGGCCTTCGCCTCGATGGGCCGGATCTGGTTGGCCAGCCGCGTCATACCGAACTTGTCCGAACTGGACGTCGGCGACGAGGTGATGGTCTTGATGCGGGCGCAGGTTTCCTCACTGGTCATCTGCGGGGTGGCAGTGCAGGCGGCTGCACCGAGCAGGGTACCGGCAGCGATCAGGACGGTCAGGGTCTTCTTCATGGTGTACTCCGGGAATTTACGGGTCCGACGTTACTGGCAAGGATTTCGAGTCTACTGTGCGGCTCGAGGCGGCGACGAGCTCAGGCGATGTCGACGCCGCCGAACTCCATCTCGGCGAAGGCGTCGTCGAGATCCTCGGCGATCCCCACCGTGAGCCCGCGCGGCACGGTGACGGAGTAGCCGGCCTGGACGGCGTCCAGGGCGGTGGCCTTCACACAGTGGTCGGTGGCGATGCCCACGACCACCACTTCCTCGACGTCGTGGCTCTGCAGCCAGTCGTCCAGGCCGATGGCATCCTCGCCAGCGGCGAGATCACTGCCGGCTGCGGCACCGGCGTCGACGGCGCCGCCCATCGGCAGCGAACCGGGCGCACGGTCGCCGGTGGGGACGGCGTCGTCCGGGGCCAGCAGCCCCTCGAAGCCCGAGTAGGCCGCGGTGAACTGTCCCTTGCGGAAGTAGGCCTGGATGTATTCGGTGTCCAGGTCCGGGTGCAGCTCCGCGCCGCGGGTGCCCGCGACACAGTGCGGCGGCCAGCTGTCGACAAAGTCGGGCTGCTCCGAGAAGTGCGCGCCCGGCTCGATGTGCCAGTCCTGGGTGGCCACGACGTGGTCGAACTGCCCGTGGTGGGCGTCGACGTATTCGCTGATCTCGGCCGCCAGGGCCGCTCCGCCCTCGACCGGGAGCGCCCCGCCCTCGCAGAAATCGTTCTGCACGTCAACGATGATCAAGGCACGTGACATTCAGTCCTCCTCGTAGATGGTGGGGATGGCTGCTTCGCCGCGCTGGAGCCGGTTGACCACGGCCGGGAGCTCCTTCATGCTGTCGGCGTGGCGCTGCCGCGCCCGAACGACGCCCTCGGGCCCGGTCCAGCCGGGCAGCAGCTCGCCGTTCTTGATGAACTGCTGCAACAGCTGCCGGTCGTTGCCGTCGTCGTCCGGGTGGTGCCCGATGCCGACGATTTCCTGGCTGGCGGTGCCGCGCTCGTTGAGCCTGCGCAGCGCGTATTTGCGCCCGCCCTTGCTGGTCTTGTTCTTGGCCGCCTTGGCTACCGGAACGAACGCGCCGGAGTCGTCGGTGCGGCTGACCAGCTTGTAGACCATGCTCGCCGTCGGAGCGCCGGAGCCGGTCACCAGCGAGGTGCCGACGCCGTAGGAGTCCACCGGGGCGGACTGGAGTGCGGCAATGGCGAATTCGTCGAGGTCCGAGGTGACGATGATCCGGGTGTTCTCGTTGCCCAGCTGGTCGAGCAGCTGCCGGACCCACTGCGCCTGCGCCACGAGGTCGCCGGAATCCAGCCGGACCGCGCCCAGCTTGTCGCCGGCCAGTTCGACGGCGGTCCGGACGGCCGCTTCGACGTCGTAGGTGTCCACGAGCAGCGCGGTGCCGGCACCCATCGAGGCGATCTGCGCCTCAAAAGCCTCGCGCTCGGTGTCGTGCAGCAGGGTGAAGGAGTGGGCGGCGGTGCCCACCGTCTTGATCCCGTAGCGCCGGCCGGCCTCGAGGTTTGAGGTGCTGTCGAAGCCGGCGATCACGGCGGCGCGTGCGGCCGCGACGGCGGATTCCTCCTGCGTCCGGCGGGAGCCCATTTCGACGCAGGGCCGGGTGCCAGCGGCCGTGATCATGCGGGAGGCCGCGGACGCGATGGCGCTGTCGTGGTTGAGGATCGAGAGGATGTACGTTTCGAGGATGCAGGCCTCGGCGAAGGTGGATTCGACGATCAGAATGGGGGAGTTGGGGAAATATGCTTCGCCCTCGGCGTAGCCCCAGATGTCGCCCGAGAAGGAGAAATTGGCCAGGTACTCCAGGGTTTCCTCGTTGACCACCTTGGTCCGGCGCAGGAAGTCGATCTCGGCGTCGCCGAAGCGGAAGTCCGCGATCCCCTCCAGCAGCCGGCCGGTGCCCGCCACGATCCCGTAGCGCCGGCCGTCCGGCAGTCGCCGCGCGAAGGCTTCGAACACCGACTTGCGGTGGGCGGCGCCGGAATGCAGGGCGGCCTGCAGCATGGTCAGCTCGTAGTGGTCGGTGTACAGGGACGTGCGGGGATGGTCCCAGCCAGCTGAGGTGCTCACAAATTCACTCTAGTCCCCACCGGCTCCCACGTCTCGCTTCGCTTCGCCGCGGGGCCCTCGCCGGTGTGGGCCCACCCACCGGCTCCCACGTCTCGCTTCGCTTCGCCGCGGGGCCCTCGCCGGTGTGGGCCCAGCCACCGGCTCCCACGTCTCGCTTCGCTTCGCCGCGGGGCCCTCGCCGGTGTGGGCCCAGCCTCCCCATAGAATGGACAGATGACCCTCAGTGTTGCGCTCGGCCCTGACACCCAGGAGAGCACCCAGACCGGAACGGCGTCGTCGACCGACGTCCTGACCGCCCCGGACATCCCTTGGAACCTCGTGATCTGGAATGATCCGGTAAACCTGATGAGCTACGTGAGCTACGTCTTCCGCAGCTACTTCGGCTATTCCGAGGCGAAGGCCAACAAACTCATGCTGGAGGTCCATAAAAAGGGCCGCTCCATCGTGGCGCACGGCAGCAAGGAGCAGGTCGAGCAGCACGCGGTGGCGATGCACGGCTACGGCCTGTGGGCCACCGTGGAGAAGGCCAGCAGCGGCCACGGCGGCAACGGATCAGGCAAGGGCAAGGGAAAACGTGGCTAAGGCGTTCAAGTACGGACTCAAGGGCATCACGGGCTACCTGGAGCCGGCCGAGCGGGACCTGCTGCGCAGTCTTTTCGACGACGTCGTTTCCATGCTGGAGCCGGAGGAACGGGCCAACCAGGATCCGCTGGCGGCGCTCGTCGGGCTGGACACAGAAGCCCGCGAGCCGTCGGACCGCGCCCTGCGCCGGCTGCTGCCCAATGTCATGAAGGACGATGACAAGGCCTCCCTGGAGTTCCGCCGGTACACCGAGCGTTCGCTGCGGGAGAGCAAGATCGGCGCGTTGAAGGCTGCAGCCCTTGGCCTGGACAAGGACGAGCTGGTGCTGACGCCCGCGGACGCCCGGCACTGGTCCACCGCGCTCAACGACGTCCGGCTGGTGCTCGCCGAGCGGCTCGACATCCGGGACGACGCTGACGCCGAGCACGTCCACCGGATGCAGGACTGGTCGCAGGCTGAGGACGTCGAAAGCTACCTGGCCCTGGTCTACAACTTCACTACCTGGCTGCAGGAGTCCCTGGTCCAGGCGATGCTGGCCTCGCTCGAAGCCTAGGCCCGTGTGACCCATTAGACACGAGTCGCTCGACACAATGTGATGGCCGCGCCTATGGCAAAGCCCTATCCTCGAATAATCATGACTTCAGCATCGAGCACGGATCCGGCAGCGGAAGCTGCGGCGGAGACCGCAGCGGGCAGCACCGGGGATGCCCGGCCGGGGGAGCGCCCGATCGGCGTCTTCGATTCCGGCGTCGGCGGCCTCACGGTGGCACGGTCCATCATCGACCAGCTGCCCAACGAATCCATCCTGTACGTCGGTGACACCGCCCACGGGCCGTACGGTCCGCTGCCCATCGCCGAGGTCCGCGCCAATGCGCTCGGCGTGATGGACGAACTGGTCGATTCCGGCGTCAAGCTGCTCACCATCGCCTGCAACTCGGCGTCCGCCGCCGTGCTCCGCGACGCGCGAGAACGGTACACCGCCCGCTACGGGATCCCGGTGATCGA
This sequence comes from Arthrobacter sp. 05L428, assembly GCF_056397665.1. NCBI lineage: Bacteria > Bacillati > Actinomycetota > Actinomycetes > Micrococcales > Micrococcaceae > Arthrobacter > Arthrobacter sp. 05L428. The sequence continues at coordinate 789,515 of NZ_JBFTNW010000001.1, forward strand.
AGTGATCCAGCCGGCCGTCCGTCGTGCGGTCGCGGCCACCCGCAACGGCCGGATCGGCGTGATCGGCACCTCGGCCACGGTGGGCTCCCGCGCCTACGAGGACACCTTTGCGGCAGCACCGGACCTGGACATCACCTCGGTGGCCTGCCCGGCCTTCGTCTCCTACGTGGAGGCCGGCATCACCACCGGGCCGGAACTGCTCGCCGTCGCCCGCGAATACCTGGCCCCGCTCACGGCGGCAGGCGTGGACACCGTGGTGCTGGGCTGCACCCACTACCCGCTGCTTACCGGTGTGATCTCCTTCGTCCTCGGTGAGGACGTCACGCTCGTCTCCAGCGCGGAAGAAACCGCCAAAGACGTGTACCGTGCGCTCGCTTCGCGCGGCCTCGAGCGCACCGGCACGACCGCCCCGGAGTACAACTTCATCGCCACCGGCGACGCCGCGCAGTTCGAGCACCTCGCCCGCCGTTTCCTCGGCCCCGAGGTCCTCAGCGTCCGCCACGTGGACCACGTGGCCGCGCAGTACCCCACCGGCAGCCTCGCCCGGATCACCCCGGAAATGATCGCCGCCGCGCAGGCCGGCGCCGGCCGGCCGCGGATCTCCAACTTCGTCTCCACCGATTTTGTCGCCTCCGACGCGCCGCCGCTGACCGGCCTCCGGAGGTCCGGCCTGTGAAGCTGACCATCGTGGGCTGCACCGGGTCCTTTCCCGGACCCGGCTCGCCGGCGTCGTGCTACCTGCTGACCGCGCACGACGGCGAGCGGAGCTGGAAGATTGTGCTGGACCTGGGCAGCGGAGCACTTGGCGCCATCCAGCGGTACACCGACCTTGAGGACATCGACGGGATCTTCCTGACGCACCTGCACCCGGACCACTGCATGGACCTGTGCGGGCTGCACGTCGCGGTTCGCTGGAAGCCGGGCGGCTGGGGACGCGGCCGGATCCCCGTCTGGGGGCCCGCCGCCACTGCGGACCGGATGGCCACGGCCTACGGCCTGGATCTGGACCCGGGCATGCACGAGGAGTTCGACTTCAGCAACTGGTCCGAGCGCAAGCCCGTGACCATGGGCCCGTTCACCGTGACCCCGTTCGCGGTGAACCACCCGGTCGAGGAGGCCTACGCCCTGCGGGTGGAGGTCACCGAACCGGACAAGGACGGCACCCCGGTTACCCGGGTGCTGGGCTACTCGGGGGACACCGACTCCTGCGGCGGCCTCGAGGACGCGGCCCGGGACGCGGACCTGTTCCTCTGTGAGGCAGCGTTCGAGGAAGGCCGCGACGACGGCATCAAGGATGTGCACCTGACCGGCAAGCGAGCCGGCGAAGCGGCCGTGGCTGCCGGGGCGCGCAGGCTACTGCTGACCCACATCCCGGTCTGGACCTCCCCGACAAAGGTGATGGCGGAGGCCAAGGAGGTCTTCGGCCAGCACGTGGCCGTCGCCGTCGCGGGCGTGCACTACACCGTCTGAACTGACGCCGTGGGCGGCGCGCACCGCCAAGTCGATATGCTGGAAGGCATGACTTCCGAAGCCCTTACTGCCCCCGTCATCCGCGCCGATGGCCGCACGCCCGACCAGCTCCGCCCGATCAGCATCACCCGTGGCTGGTCCAAGCAGGCCGAAGGTTCCGCCCTGATCGAGTTCGGCAACACCCGGGTGCTCTGCACGGCGTCGCTGACCGAGGGCGTGCCGCGCTGGCTCAAGGGCGAGGGCCGCGGCTGGGTCACCGCCGAATACGCCATGCTGCCGCGGGCCACCAACACCCGCTCCGCCCGCGAGTCCGTCAAGGGCAAGATCGGCGGCCGCACGCACGAGATTTCCCGCCTGATCGGCCGCTCGCTGCGCTCCATCATCGACACCAAGGCCCTCGGCGAAAACACCATCGTGCTGGACTGCGATGTCCTGCAGGCGGACGGCGGCACCCGCACGGCCGCCATCACCGGCGCATACGTCGCCCTCGCCGAAGCCATCCGCTATGCACGCGAGAACAAGCTGATCGCCCGCAACGCCCAGCCGCTGGTGGACACCATCGCGGCCGTCTCGGTGGGCATCATCGACGGCGTGCCGATGCTGGACCTGCCGTACGTGGAGGATGTCCGCGCCGAGACCGACATGAACGTCGTGGTCACGGGATCGGGCAAGTTCGTCGAGGTCCAAGGCACCGCCGAGGGCGCGCCATTCGACCGCGACGAGCTCAACAAGCTGCTGGACCTGGCCCTGCTCGGCACGGAGCAGCTCGCCGCCATCCAGCGCGAAACCCTGGCCGAGGCCCCGTGAGCGGCGCCCCGTCAGGCAACCAGCCGAACCCGCCGGTCCTGGTACTCGCGACCCACAACCAGGGCAAACTGCGGGAACTGCGCGAACTGCTGCGCGGCCAGCTGCCCGGACTCGACGTCGACACGCAGGTGGTGGACGCGGGCGCCGTCGGTGCCCCCGACGTCGTCGAGACCGGCGTGACCTTCGCGGAGAATTCGCTGCTCAAGGCCCGGGCGGTGGCGGAGGCCACGGGCCTCGTCGCGATCGCCGATGACTCAGGCCTGGCGGTCGACGTCCTGGGCGGCGCCCCGGGCATCTTCTCCGCCCGCTGGGCAGGCCGGCACGGGGACGACGCCGCGAACCTGCAGCTGCTGCTGGACCAGCTTTCCGACGTGCCTGACGAATACCGCGGCGCGGCCTTTGTCTGCGCGGCGGCACTCGCCGTGCCTGGCCTGGCCGGCGAGGAAGCGCGCGAAGTGGTGGAGTACGGCCAGCTGGAAGGCACGCTGCTGCGGGAACCGCGCGGGGCGGGCGGCTTCGGCTACGATCCGGTGCTCCAGCCAAGCGGCCTGGACCGCAGCTGCGCCGAACTCAGCCCGGCGGAGAAAAACGCGATCAGCCACCGCGGCCATGCGTTCCGGGCGCTGCTGCCGGCGATCGTGGAGGCCCTGGCCGGCCGGTAGCGTCTCTGCGCTGGATAGCGTCTGCGCTGGACAACGTAAAAGGATGGCGCCCCACACTGTGGGGCGCCATCCTTTTGGGCCGCGGCGGGGGAGCGCAGCGGCCGGGGAGAACCGGGGGCTACGGGGTCTTGCGCTCTTCCTCGGGTTCGTGCTCCTCGATGAATTCCTCGACCAGCCCGGTGCCGTACTTTTCGGCCTGGCGCTTGGCGATGAGGCCACGGATCACTTCAATGCCGATCGGGATGACCGAGAGCAGCACGATCGCGATGAAGATGATGTCCAGGTTGTCCCGGACCCACGGCACCTTGTCGCCCAGCAGGTAGCCCAGCAGGGTCACGCCGCCGCCCCACAGCACGGCGCCGATCACGTTGTAGATGAAGAACTTGCGCTTGCTCATCTGGGCCACGCCGACGATCACCGGGACAAAGGTCCGGATGATGGGGACGAAACGGGCCAGGATGAGCGCCTTGCCGCCGTGCTTCTCGAAGAATGCGTGGGCGCTCTCGACGTTCTCGCGCTTGAACAGCTTGGAATCTGGCTTGTTGAAGATGGCCGGACCGGCCTTGGAACCGATCAGGTAGCCGGCCTGGTTGCCGATGATCGCGGCAACGACGATCAGCGCGGCAAACGCCCAGATGTTGAACTTGATGGTGTCCGTCGCGACGAGCAGCCCGGCGGTGAACAACATCGAGTCACCGGGCAGGAAGAAGCCGATCAGCAGCCCGGTTTCGGCGAAGATGATGCCGCAGACCAGGACCACGACCCACGGCGCGAGGGCAGGGTCGGCCAGGAAAACCTGGGGGTTAAGCCAGTCGGGCAGGAACGAGGCCAGGTGCGGCTGGACCGGTCCGGCGCCTCCGAAGGTGGTCACGGCGAAGTCGTGCAGGGTGTAAGGGTTCACCTATCTAGGGTACTTGACCGGGTGCAGCCGGTTCCGGCGCTAAAGTTGGAGCGTGGGTTTGGACTTTACAGCGATCGACTTCGAGACTGCGAACGGCTTCCGCGGTTCGCCGTGCGCCGTCGGCCTGAGCAAGGTGCGCGGCGGCGTCGTCGTCGAAGAGGCCTCCTGGCTGATGCGGCCGCCCGCGAACCACGACGCCTTCGACCACCACAACGTCCGCATCCACGGCATCCGGCCCGAGCAGGTCGCCGGCCTGCCGCGCTTCGGTGAACTGTTCCCCGAGATCGGTGCCTTCATCGGCGACGACGTGCTGGCCGCCCACAACGCCGCCTTCGACCTGGGCGTGATCCGTTCCGGGCTGGAGGTCTCCGGGCTGCCCGGCCCCGCCTACGACTACGTCTGCACCGTGATGCTGTCCCGGCGCTGCTACTCGCTGGTGTCGAACTCGCTGCCGTACGCCGCCGAGGAGGCCGGCGTGCCGTTGCTCAACCACCACGACGCCGCCGAGGACGCCCGGGCCTGCGCCGGCATCCTGATCGACATCGCGGCCCGCAACGGCGCCGCCAGCATCGCGGAACTGTACCTCTCGCTGGGGCTGGCCGTGTCCCGCCAGCCTGCCTTCGATCCGCGGCGCGACCCGCTCTCCAAGGCCACCAGGTCCGCCCTCGAGGCGCTCGCCGCCGGACAGGGCGCGGCTCCGGCCACCCGGCCGTTCCGTCCCGCTTGGCCGGACGAGGGCGCCAACCCCGTGCCCAACGCCGGGGCCGAACCGGACCACCCGCTGTTCGGACAGACCGTGGTGTTCACCGGAGAACTCGCGATTCCGCGGCCTGAGGCAAAACTGCGCTCCGCCGAACTGGGGGCCCGGCCCGAGAGCCGCGTCACCGCCCGCACCACGGTGCTGGTGGTGGGGGACGGCTTCGTCGCGGCCGACCTGCGTTCGGGCCGGCTGACCGGCAAGGCGCGCCGGGTCCTGGAACTGCATGACCGCGGCCAGCGGATCGAGGTCCTCTCGGAGGGGGAGTTCCTGCAGATGGTGGGCGGCCACGTTCACTCCCTGACGTAGGCGCTAGGTCATACGGCGCAACAATCATTTCGCCCGGGATCGGTCCGCTCCTAGCCTTGAACGATGAGCAAACTGATCTCTTCACCCGCCCGCGCAGCAGAGGCTCCCGCCGCTGACCGGCACGGCGGAATCGACTGGGCCAAGGTCTTTGCCTTCCCCAATCCGGTGAACGAGTACTCCGCGCGGATTACCGCGGCGCTCGTGGTGCTGCTGTCCCTCGTGACGCTCCTGACCGGCTCCGGCTGGGGGCTGGCGGTCATCGCCGCCGGTTTCTGGCTGCGGGTGCTGTTCGGGCCGCGGATTTCGCCCTTCGGCGTGCTCTCGGTGAAGGTCCTGACTCCGCTGCTGGGGAAGAAGCGGCTGGTTCCCGGGCCACCGAAGCGCTTCGCCCAAGGCATCGGAGCGGCCCTGTCCACGGCGGCTGCCATCCTTTTCGCCGCGGGCCTGGCGCCGGTGGCCTGGGTCCTGCTCGTGGCCCTGATCGCCGCCGCCTCGCTGGAGGCCTTCGCCGGCTTCTGCCTCGGCTGTGCGATCTTCGGGCTGCTGCAGCGCCGCGGACTCATCCCCGAGGATGTCTGCGAAGCCTGCAACAACATTTCGCTCAGGCGCCCGTAACCGCCGCCAGCCGTGCGGCCATGCCCCGAATGACGTCGGGGGCCTCGAGGGCCGCCAGCCAGTCCGCCGGCAGGCATTCTTCGCCGTAGTGCGCGCCCAGGATGTTCCCGGCGATCGAGGCGGTCGAATCGCTGTCGCCGCTGTGGTTCACCGCCACAGCGATCGCTGCCCGGAAGTGCTCCTCGGGGCTGGCGGCCGCCGACGTCGTCGCCGGTGCGGTGGCCAGCACGGCATACACGCCGACGGCGAGTGCCTCCTCGGCAACCCAGCCTTCGCCCAGTTCCCGCACCAGTTCCTCCGCGCCGAGCAGGCCCCCGGAACCTCCGCTTCCGGCCCCGGGCGCTGCCGCCGCGGCCAGGCGCAGGGACGCCGTCAAGCGGTCGACCAGGGCCGGATCGGGCTCCTCACCCTTCGGCAGCGGGCCGTCCTGGAGCTGCGAGAGCGCGGCGCCAGCCGCCTCATGCAGGTCCTTGCCGCTGACCAGCGCATGGATCAGCAGGCTGAACACGCCGGCGCTCTGCCGGGCCGCGGGGTGCCCGTGGGTCAGCGACGCCGCGTCCGCACTCATCTTGTAGACCGCGTCCGCCGGGACGTAGGGGATGAGTCCGAACGGCGCCGAGCGCATCACCGTGCCGCAACCCTTGGACTCCGGGTTGACCGGCCGGTACACGGTTCCCATTTCCCCGGTGGCGAGGCCGCTGAGGCAGGCATTGCCCGGGTCGCGGCGGTGCCGGAGCACAGCGTGGCTGTCTATCCAGCGCGGCGGCTGGAAGGGGGCGGAGTCCGGGAGTGCCTCGCCCTGGCTGCCGAGCCAGCGCAGGTAGGCAAGCCAGAGGCAGGCATTCGTGTCCGCCGCCACGCCCGAGTTGGCCCACTCGAGTGCCTCCAGCAGGCCGTCCACCGTGTACAGAGTCATCTGGGTGTCGTCGGAGAAGTGGCTGACGCCGTCGAGCCCGGTGAAGTCCCGCAGTCCTTCCGGGCCGTAGGTGGCGCGGATCTCGTCGATTTTCGCGAATTCGACGGCGTAGCCCAGCGAATCCCCGAGCGCGCCGCCCAGCAGGCAGCCGTGGATGCGGGACTCATGGGTCGGCGCCGGGGCGGCCGCCGGGGTGCTGCCGGGCTCAATGCTCATACCTCCAAATTTACCCCGGTGCCCGGCCCGCACGGGAACGCGGCGCCCGGCTGAGCCGGGTAGGGTGCTGGTGGTGCCAGGTTCGTCATGGCCGCGGCCCCGGACAAAGGACGGACAAGGGAGAGTGATGCGCGAACCAGCGTGGCGGAAGACCGGCAGCACGCCCGACTACAGGTTTACGCTGGCCAACGAGCGGACCTTCCTGGCCTGGGTCCGGACCTCGCTGGCCCTGATCGCCGGCGCGCTCGCCATCGATCAGCTGGCGCCCAACATCGCCCCGGGGCCGGTGCGCATCGCCATCTGCGTCGTGCTGGCGGTCCTCGGCGCCGGACTGGCCGCGCTGGCCTACCACCGCTGGGGCCGCATGGAAGCCGCGATGCGCAACAACCGGGAGTTGCCCTACTCCGGGCTGATGCTGGTCATGACCGTCGGCGTCGCCGTCGCCGCGCTCACTATCGCCATCCTGATCTTGATCGCACGGTGACCGTACCGCCGCAGGGCCCCGGGCTGCAGCCGGAACGCACGACTTTGGCCTGGGGCCGGACGCTGCTGGCCCTCGTCGTCGCGGATTTGTTCATCTGGCGCACCTGGGCGCTGTCCGGCCCGGGGGACCAGGCCGCCGGCCGCTTCGACTCCCTCGGCCTGTGTGCCGCAGCGGCGCTCGGGTCCACGGTGGTCCTCTTTGTCTGCGTCCGGGTGCGCTCCCGGCAGCTGCGCAGCTCCACCGACGCGGCCCCGGCGGCGCTGATGATCAGCGCGACGGCGGCTGTCCTGGCGCTCGCCGCGAGTACGGTGGCGGCGATTGCGCTCGGGACGTAGCCGCCGCCCGGCACGGCGGGGCTCCAGCGAACACCCAGCCCCCGCTGGCAGACTCCAAGCAGACCATGACCCCCAGCCAAAGGATTTCCGCGCCATGACCAAGCCAGTGCACGCCTCCGAGCCGGACGTCGCCCAGCCGGCCCTCGTACCCGATGACCGACAGCCGGGCCTCATCGCCCGGCTGTCCGCCGAGGCACTGGGGACCCTGTTCGTCGTGGTGGTGGGCCTGGGCGTGCCGCTGTTCGCCGTTCCTCAGTACAACCCGATGTCCGCCTCGCTGGCGGCGGGTCTGGCCCTCACGGCGGCCATGCTGGCCTTCGGCTACCTGTCCGGCGGCCATTTCAACCCCGCGGTCACGGTGGGTAACGCGATCGCCGGCCGGATCAGGCCGCTCGACGCCGCGGCCTACCTTGGCGCGCAGCTGGTGGGCGCCGTGCTCGGGGCGCTGACGCTGTTCGGCGTGCTGCGCACGGTTCCCAAACTCAACGGCACGCAGACGGCCTTCGACACGGTCGCGGCGGGTTTTGACAGCCGCTCGGTCATCCAGGCTCCGATGGCCGGTGTACTGCTGCTCGAGGTGCTCGGTGCCGCCCTGCTGGTGGCGGTCTATCTCGGCACCACCGCGGGACGCAACCCGGCAAAGGCCGCTGCGCCTTTCGCCGTCGGCCTGAGCATGGCCGTGCTGCTGCAGCTGGGCCAGAGCATCGGGAACGCCCCTTTCAACCCGGCGCGTGCCACGGCTTCCGCGCTCTTCAGCAGCCCGGACGCCCTGGGCCAGCTGTGGCTCTTCTGGGTGGCCCCGCTGGTCGGCGCCGCGGTTGCCGGGCTGGTGTTCCGGGGGTTCGCGAGCACCTCGGTGCGGGCCGGCGCGGTTTCCGGCGGCCCGGAGCGGACCAGCGGGTATGCCGACGTCGACGACGACAGTCTTGACGAGCCCGGCGAGCCCAACAACGCGGCCGACGCGGGGGACGCCGTACCGGCAGCGCCGGCGACTTCCGCGACGTCCGCGGATGAGGCCCGCGACTTCTTCGACAAGCGCACCCTGTAACGTCTGTCACCCCTGGCGCCGGGCCGGTGCGCAATAGTGTCGGTGGCAGCCGATAGCGTAGTGGCATGCGGTTATTGCACACCTCGGACTGGCACCTGGGCCGGTCGTTCCACGGCGTCGGGATGCTTGACGCCCAGCGCGCCTTTATCGACCAACTCGTCGGCGTCGTCCGCGAAGAGTCGGTCGACGTCGTCCTCATCGCGGGTGATGTGTACGACCGTGCGCTGCCCGGCGTCGACGTCGTGGGCCTGCTCGACGACGCACTGGTGCGGCTCAGCGGCGCCGGGGCGAAGGTGGTTTTGACCAGCGGCAACCACGACTCGGCCATCCGGCTCGGCTTTGCCTCCCGCCTGCTCGAACGCGGGGGAGTGCACCTGCGCACCCGGCTTGCCGAGCTGGACACCCCGCTGCTGCTCCCGCTCTCGAACGACGCCGGGGCGAATGGCGCCGGCGCGGACGAGGACAACGGGGCGGTGCTGGCGATCTACGGCATCCCCTGGCTGGAGCCGCGGCTGGTCGCCGCGCAACTGGGCGTCGAGACCGCCAGCCACTTCGAGGTGACCCGCGCCGCCACCGGGCTGGTCCGCGCCGACATCGCGGCCCGGTCCAAGACCCGGACCGTCCATTCGGTGGTGCTCGCCCACACCTTCGCCAGCGGCGGCATCAGCTCCGACAGTGAACGGGACCTGAGCATCGGCGGGGTCGGCGCGGTGCCGCTGGACCTCTTCGACGGCTTCAGCTACACCGCGCTGGGCCACCTGCACGGCCGGCAGTCACTCTCGTCCGCGGTCCGCTATTCGGGCTCACCGCTGGCCTACTCGTTCTCCGAAGCGAAGCACCAGAAGGGCGGCTGGCTGATCGACGTCGACGCCACCGGCGTCACCGCCGTCACGGAAGTCCTGTGGGAAGCGCCCCGCCGCCTCGCCACGTTGCGCGGCAAACTGGACGAGCTGCTCACCGACGAGGCGTTCGCCTGGGCCGAAGGCGCCTACTGCCAGATCACGCTGACCGACGCGCAGCGCCCGAACCAGGCCATGGAACGGCTGCGGGCGCGTTTTCCCGACACCCTCGTCCTGGGCTTCGACCCCGAGGGCGCCGAAGCCTCGGCCAAGACCAGCTACAGCAGCCGGCTGGCCCAGGCCGGGGACGACCTCTCGATCTGCTGCGGGTTCCTGGAACATGTCCGCGGCCGCGCCGCCGACGAGGCCGAGTCCGGAGTCCTGGCCGAAGCCCTCGAAGCCGTCCGACTGGAAGGGGTTTCCCGGTGAGGATCCACCGCCTGGAAATTTCCGCGTTCGGCCCCTTCGCCGGCACGGAGCACATCGACTTCGACCGGCTCAGCACGCACGGTCTCTTCCTGCTCAACGGCGCCACCGGCGCGGGAAAGACCAGCGTCCTGGACGCCATCTGCTTTGCCCTCTACGGCTCCGTGCCCGGCGCCCGGCAGGAGGGCAAGCGGCTGCGCAGCGACCACGCGGACCCCGCCGCCGAGCCGCGCGTCACCTGCGAGTTCTCGGCCCAGGGCAGGCACTTCGAAGTTTCCCGGACGCCCGCCTGGAACAAGCCCAGCGCCCGGGGCAAGAACGGGTTCACCGAGCAGAAGGCCAACACCCTGCTGCGGGAACGGATCGACGGCGAGTGGCTGGAAAAGTCCGGCCGCAACGACGAGGCAGGTGCGGAAATCACCGCACTGCTGGGCATGGACCGGGAGCAGTTCACCCGGGTGGTGATGCTGCCCCAGGGCGACTTCGCTGCCTTCCTGCGCTCCAAGGCCTCCGACCGGCTGGTGCTGCTCCAAAGCCTCTTCGGCACCCAGCGCTTCGAAGCGGTGGAACAGGAACTGGGGCGGCGCGCCGCCGCGGCCCGCACCGAAGTGGAAAGCCTCAACAACAAGCTCGAACTGCTGCTGGCCCAGGCCGAAGCGGAAACCGCGGGCCTGGGCGTCGAGCTGGACGGGGCACCCCGCCGCGACGACGCCGACCAGCTGCTGGCCTGGCTTGAGGCCAGCGCCGGCTCGGCCGCCGGGGAACGCCAGGCCGCCGCGGTCGAGTCCGAGCGGGTCGGCGCCGAGTTGGCCGCCCTTCTCGAGGGCACGGCGGCGCGCGCCGCGCGGCAGGCAAAACTTGCGGCGGCCGAGCGCCGCCGCGCCGCCGCCGAAGCGGCAGTCCCGGAGCTGCGGAAGAAGACCGCATTACTGGAACAGCACCGGAAAGCCGAAGTGCTTGGCGGCCAGCTGCAGGCGGTAGACAGTGCCGAGATGGCCGAGGAACGCGCGGCCGCGGCCGCCGCCGGCGCGGCTGCGGAACTGCGGGCCGCGGCGCTCACCGACCCGGAGCTGGCCGCGCTGCCTGCCGCGCCTCCGGGTTCCGACGGACCGGCCGGCGAGCCGCTTCTCGAAGGATCAGTGCTGCGGAGCGAGCTCGGCCGGCTGCGCTCCCTCCGTGCCGTCCTGGAGGAACGGCTGCCGGACGAGGACCGTCTTGCCGTCCTGATCGGCCGCCGCGCCGAACTGCAGCTCACCCTGGACGGACTGCACACGGCCAGCCGATCCGGCGCCGCAACCCTCGACGCCCTGCGCGCCGAAACCGCCGAACTCCTTGCCGCTCTGGCTCCGCTCGAAGAACTTGCCGCCGAAGTCCAGTTGCGCACCAAGGAAGCCGCCGCCGCGGAAGAGCTGGTCGCCATCGTGGCCCGCCACGCTTCCGCCGCGGAGAACTGCGCACGGATCACCGACCGCCACCGCGTGGCCCGCGACAGCCACCAGGACCGCCGGCAGCGCTGGCTGGACCTCCGGGAGGAGCGGCTCGCCAATGCCGCCGCGGAACTCGCGGCCCAGCTGCTCCCGGACCAGCCGTGCCCGGTCTGCGGCAGCGCCGAGCACCCCGCCCCCGCTCCGGCCGCGGCGTCCGCGCTGGCCATCGCCGAGGCTGAAAAGACCGCGCAGGAGGACGCCGAGGCGGCCGAGGCTGTGCTGTCGGCGCTGGAGCGTGAACTCGGCGAAGCCCAGCAGGACCTCGCCGTGCTGGCAGCCCAGGGCGGCGACACCGAGCCTGACGTGGCCCGCAGAGAGGCCACACTGGCGAAAGAGCGGTCGGCCGAAGCCACCCGCGCCGCCGCAGAGCTGGCGGCCAACCGGGCCCGGCGTTCGGAGCTGGACGAGGAGATCCTGGCCGCGGAACAGGCCCGGACGGCGGCCGCTTCCGGGATCGCCCAGACCGAATCCACCATCAGCGAGGTCCTCGGACAGGTCGAGGGCCTTGAGGCCGCCTTGGCGGGCCTGCGCGCCGGGCACGCGAGCCTCGGCAAGCGCCTCGTCTCCGTTCGCGAAACGACGGCCCTGCTCGAACGCGCCGACGCGGCCGCCGGCAGCCTTGAACAGGCCCGCGCGCGGACCACCGATGCGCGTGCCCAGCTTGAGCGGGCCCTCCCGGACGCCGGCTTCGAGTCGGCGGACGCGGCCCGATCGGTGCTCCTGCCGGCACCGGATGCGGCCGGGTTGGAAGCCGCCGTCCGTGCCGGGCAGGACGAAGCCGCCCGGCTTACGGAACTCTTTGCCGGTGAGGAACTCGCCTTGGCCGCCCGGGAGCTGGCCGCGGACGGCCCCGTGGACGGCGCCGTTCTCGATCAGCTCCGGGCCGAGTGTGCGTCGGCGGAACGCAAGGCCCGGGAGGCTGTACTGGCCTCCGGGCTCGCCGGGAAGTCGGTGCAGACCCTGGGCCGGATCTCCGCCGAGTATGCAGAGCACGCGGCTGCCGGCCGGGAGCCCCGGGAACGGGCAGCGCTGTGGACCGCCGTCGCCGAGGCGGCCCGCGGCGGCGGAGACAACAACTACCGGATGAGCCTGAACAGCTACGTGCTCGCGGCCAGGTTGGAACAGGTGGCGGCTGCGGCCTCGGAGCGGCTGATCGGCATGAGCGACGGCCGCTACACCCTGCAACACACCGACGCCAAGGCAGCCCGCGGGCAAAAATCCGGGCTGGGCCTCGAAGTCGTGGACCAGTGGACCGGCCAGCGCCGCGACACCGCCACGCTCTCCGGGGGCGAGTCCTTTATGGCGTCGCTCGCCCTGGCCCTCGGCCTCGCGGACGTGGTGCAAATGGAATCCGGCGGGGTGGACATTGAGACCCTCTTCGTGGACGAGGGCTTCGGCAGCCTCGACGAACAGTCCCTCGAACAGGTCATGGACGCGCTCGAAGGGCTCCGCGACGGCGGCCGGGTCGTGGGCCTCGTGAGCCACGTCGCGGAAATGAAGCAGCGGATCACCACCCAGCTCCAGGTGGTCAAGGGCCGGAACGGATCCACCCTGCACATCTCCGACGACACCCCGGCCTGAGGCCCGCCGGCTCGGGTATAATCGGAGGGTTACCGGGTCGCGCGCATCGGGAGGAGGGACGATGCGCACTATCGAACGAACCCGGAATCATGAACCCTTCACCGTCTTCCACGACGTCCCTTTCCGGTGCGCCCGCGGCAGCCCGCAGCGGCGGCCGCTTTGCCCGGCTGCCCCTGCTCGCCGGCCGGAGTTTCATCCCGCTTGGGCTTTTCGCCCGTCTCCCGCTGGCCATGCTGACCGTCGGCGCCCTCACCCTCGTCACTGCAGTCACCGACTCCTATGCCGTGGGCGGCGCCGCGGCCGGCGCCGTCGGCATCGGCTCGGCACTCGGGGCCCCGGTGCTGGGCGCCCTCGCCGACCGGCTGGGCCAGCGCCCCGTCCTGCTCTTCTCCGCCGTCTTCAACGCGGTCGCCGTGACCGCCCTGATCCTCGCCGCATACCTGGTCCCGGGCGGCCGGGAGCTGGCCGCCGCCGTGCCGGTGCTTGCCGCGGCTTTCGTGGCGGGCGCCAGCTGCCCGCAGGTCGGCCCGCTGGCACGGGTCCGCTGGATGGCGCTGAGCTCCCGCGGCGGCGGACACGCGGAAGACCTGGACACGGCCCTGTCCTATGAGAGCACGGCCGACGAGCTGACCTTTGTGCTGGGCCCGGCGCTGGTGGGCATCCTCGCCAGCCTCCTCAGCCCCTGGTTGCCGCTCGCGCTGGCCGCCGCGCTCACCCTCACCCTGGTTCCCGCGTTCGCCGTGCACCCGACGCACCGCGCGGTGCCGCGCACCCCGGCCCGGAGCCGCGCGGCCTCGGCCGCCGCACGACAACAACGGAGAGCCCTCACCACCGGGCAGCGCGCGGCAACCTTCGCCGCCGTCGGGCTGCCGGTCCTGGCCATGGTCTGCATGGGCACCTTCTTCGGCTCGACCCAGACCTCCCTCAGTTCCTTCTCGGCGAGCTTCGCCACGTCCGAGCTGGCCGGACTGCTCTACGCGGTGATGGGCCTGAGCTCCGCCGCCGCGGCGCTCTCCGTGGCGTACTGGCCGCGGCGTTTCAGCGTCAACGCCCGCTGGCTGGCCTGCGCGGCGCTGATGACCGGGCTCGCGGCCCTGTTGCTCCTGCCCTCGACGGCGCTGCCGATGATCCTGGTGCTGCTGGTCCTGGGCCTGCCGGTGGGTCCGCTGATGGTCACCGTGTTCGCGATCGGCGGCGTCGTGGCCCCGGAGGGGAAACTTGGCACGGTGATGACGGCGCTGGCCAGCGGCATTGTCGCCGGGACAGCGCTGGGCTCGTCCATCGCCGGCCAGCTGGCACAGAACTCCGGCTATTCGGCCGCGTTCCTCGTTCCGGTCTGCGCCGCGGCGGCGCTGTTCCTGCTCGGCGCGGCAGCCGCCGTCGTCCTCCAGCGCCGAAACCGGGCGGCCGCATAACCCCAGCTGACTCGCAGTTGTTGTCGTTTTGCGGGCTGAAACGACAACGACTGCGAGTCAGTTAGGTGATCTAGAGCTGGGAGCCGAGTTTGAAGCCGCGCTCCTCGCCTGGTTCACGGGTGTAGGCGAAACCGTCGGCGCCGACGGTGACGGCCATTTCGCTGCTGTCGGTGCGGATCACGAGCGGCTGCGGCTTGCCGTCGAGGTCCAGGACCAGGGAGGCCTCGGTGTACCAGCTCGGGACCACGGGGTTGCCCCACCAGTCGCGGCGCTGGTTGTCGTGCACGTCCCAGGTCACCGTGGGGTTGTCCGGATCGCCGGTGTAGTAGTCCTGGGTGTAGATCTCCACGCGGTGGCCGTCGGGGTCCAGGATGTAGAGGTAGAAGGCGTTGGACACGCCGTGCCGCCCGGGTCCACGCTCGATCCGGTCCGAGATCCGCAGCGCGCCCATCTTGTCGCAGATCTGGATGATGTTGTGCTTCTCGTGGGTGGAGAAGGCGATGTGGTGCATCCGCGGCCCGTCGCCGCCGGTGAGGGCGGTGTCGTGCACGGTCTGCTTGCGGTGCATCCAGGCCGCGTAGGTGACGCCGTCGGAGTCCTTGATGTCCTCGGAGACCCGGAAGCCCAGGTCCTCCAGGTACTTCCGGCCGCGCGGGACGTCGGGGGTGACCTGGTTGAAGTGGTCCAGCCGGACCAGTTCGCCGGCGCTGTAGAGGTCGTAGCGCTGGGTGAGGCGTTCCACGTGCTCCACCTCGTAGAAGAACTCATAGGGGAAGCCCAGCGGGTCCTCCACCCGGACCGCGTCGCCGATCCCGCGGGCGAAGCCGTCCTTGCGGCGTTCCGTGCGGCAGCCCATTTCGGCAAAGTAGGCCTCGGCCTTGTCCACATCTTCGGGGGTGCGGACCCGGTAGGCGAATGCGGCGGCTGCGGCCACGGGGCCCTTGCGCAGCACCAGGTTGTGGTGGATGAACTCCTCGAAGGAACGCAGGTAGATCGCGTCCTCGTCCTCATAGGTGACGTGCAGGCCCAGCAGGTCCACGTAGAACGCCCGGGATTTTTCCAGGTCGGTGACCACGAGGTCCATGTAGGCGCAGCGGACAATGTCCGGCGCGGGGACCGTGGGGGTGATGATGTCGTTGGCCATGATGTGACTCCTCTTTGAGCTGGCGGGTGCGGTGGCGGGTGGCAGACGGGCGGTGGGCCGTCAGCGGGCCGTGGCACCAAACTTCGGGGTGTGGACGCTGCCCAGGGTGATGTGGACGGCCTGCTGGTCGGTGTAGAAATCGATGGAGCGGTAGCCGCCCTCGTGGCCCAGGCCGGAGGCCTTGACGCCGCCGAAGGGGGTGCGCAGGTCCCGGACGTTGTGGCTGTTGAGCCAGACCATGCCGGCCTCCAGGTTCTGCGAGAAGTTGTGCGCCCGGGTCAGGTCGTTGGTCCAGACGTAGCCGGCCAGCCCGTACTTCGTGTTGTTCGCCAGGGCCAGCGCCTCGGCGTCGTCCTCGAACGGGGTGATTGCCACGACCGGGCCGAAGATCTCCTCCTGGAAGATCCTGGCGTCCGCGGCGACGTCGGCGAACACCGTCGGGGCAATGTAGTTGCCGGTCGGAAGTCCCTCCGGACGCCCGCCGCCGGCCAGCAGCCGGCCCTCGGACTTGCCGATTTCCACGTACCGGGCGACCTTCTCGTAGTGCTCCGGGTGCACCAGCGCGCCGACCTCGGTTTTCGGGTCGTGCGGGTCACCGACCACGATGTTCTTCGCGCGGGCGGCGTACTTCTCGCAGAACTCCTCGTAGATGCCGCGCTGGACCAGGATCCGGGAGCCGGCCGTGCAGCGCTCGCCGTTGAGCGAGAAGACGCCGAAGAGGGTGGAGTCGATCGCGGCGTCGAGGTCGGCGTCGTCGAAGATGATCGCCGGGCTCTTGCCGCCGAGTTCCATCGACAGGCCCTTGAGGTTCTCCGCGGCGTTGCGGAAGATCGTCTTGCCGGTGGTGGTTTCGCCGGTAAAGGAAATCAGCGGCACGTCCGGGTGCTTGACCAGGGCGTCGCCGGCTTCTTCGCCGAGGCCGTTGACCAGGTTGAAGACGCCGTCGGGCAGGCCTGCGTCCTTGAAGATCTTTGCCCAGAGGGAGGCGGAGAGCGGTGTGAATTCGGCCGGCTTGAGCACCACGCAGTTGCCGGTGGCCAGCGCCGGTGCGAGCTTCCAGGACTCGAGCATGAACGGCGTGTTCCACGGCGTGATCAGGCCGGCGACGCCGATCGGCTTGCGGTTGACGTAGTTGATCTGCGCGCCGGGGACCTTCATGGCGTCGTCGAACTGGGCCACGATCAGGTCGGCGAAGAAGCGGAAGTTCTCTGCGGCCCGCAGCGCCTGGCCCTTGGCCTGGGTGATCGGCAGGCCGGTGTCGAAGGTCTCCAGCTGCGCCAGCCGGGTCTCCTGGGCCTCGACGGCGTCGGCGACCTTGTTCAGGACGCGGGCGCGTTCGCGCGGCTTCATCCGGGGCCAGGGACCCTGGGTGAAGGCCGTGCGGGCGGCGGCGACGGCGAGGTCGACGTCCTCCTTTTGCCCGGCGGCCGCGGTGGCGTAGGTTTCGTTCGACACCGGGTCCAGGACATCGAAGGTCTTGCCGCTGACGGAGTCGACGAACTCGCCGTTGATGTAGTGCTGGATGCGGGTGGGCAAATCGTCCGGGATGTAGTGCTCAGCCATGGGTCAATCCTTTGCTTCGGCGTTGAAGTGGTGGGGAGGTGTTATTTGGTGATCCGGAAGCCGTCCACCGGGGTGAGGTAGTCCCGGCCGGCCTCCATCAGTTCGGTGATTTTCTTCAGCCCGGCGTCGGTGGGCGTGATCAGCGGCGGGCGGACGTAGTCGGAGGAGATCAGCCCCGCCTCGGCCATCAGCCACTTGCTGGGCGCCGGGTTGGTCTCGACGAACAACAGGTCCACGAGCGGGTGGACGCCGTAGTGGATCTTCCGGGCGGTCTCGAAGTCACCCTCGACCCAGGCCTTGTACATGTCCGCGGAGGCCTTCGGGGCGATGTTTGCCAGCGCCGAGATGAAACCGACGCCGCCGATCGCCATCAGCGGCAGGCACAGCAGTTCGATGCCGGACCAGACCAGCAGGTCCTTGCCGGCCAGGTGCATGACACGGGAGAAGTGCTCGAAGTCCTTCGTGGTCTCCTTGATCCCGACGATGTTGTCGAAGTCACGGAACAGCCGCGCCACGGTTTCGGGGGCCATGTCCACCGCGGTGCGGGACGGCACGTTGTAGATCACGAACGGCATCTGCGGGAACTCGGTGGCGATCGTGGCGTACCAGCGGTAGAGGGCCTCCTGCGTGGGCCGGGAGTAGTAGGGCGTGATGATCATCGACGCGTCCGCGCCGGCGTCGACGGCGGCCTGGGTCAGCTCCAGCGTCTCCTGCAGTTTTGCGGTGCCGGTGCCGGCCATGAACGGCACGCGGTCGCCGATCGCCTCGGCGGTGGCGCGGATGGCGGTGGCGCGTTCCTCGACGGACTGGGCGCTGGGCTCGCCTGTGGACCCGCCGATCGTGATGCCGGAGGATCCGCTGGCGATCTGCCACTGGACCATGTTCCGCAGGCTGTCGTGGTCGACATCGCCGGACGCCGTGAACGGGGTGAACATCGCGGCGAGGGAGCCTTTGAGGTGCTGCTGGGGATCGGAACGGAACTTCATTGTTTTTTCCTTATCGTTCGGGGGAGGGGCGGCCGGGGCCGGCCCGCTGGGGTCAGGGGGACGGAGCCCGGTGGGCGAGGTAGGCATCGAGGGTGGCGGCGCGGTGCGCGCGGGCCGCGCGTTCGACGTCGTCCGCCGGGGCGCCCGCCTCCAGCAGCCGCAGCAGTGACTCGTGTTCCTCGACCGACTGCCGGGCCCGGCCGGGCACGTAGCTGAAGGTGGAGGAACGCAGCGCCTGCAGCCGGTTCCAGCCGCGGTGCACCAGGTCGAGGATGTGCGGGTTGGGGCAGTGCTCGAACAGGACGCTGTGGAAGTCGCGGTTCAGGCTGGTGAAACGGACCGGGTCGAAGTTTTCCAGGCACTCGCGCATTAGTTCGTTCACCGCGCGGGCCCGGGCGATGTCCGCGGCGGAGATCAGCGGCGCGGACAACGCCGTCGCGGCGCCTTCGACGATCCCCAGGGTCTGCATTGTGTAGAGGTATTCGGTGGGATCGATGCCGGCCACGGTGGCGCCGACGTTGCGTTCGAACACCACGAGGTTTTCCGCCTCGAGCCGGCGGATGGCTTCGCGGACCGGGACGACGCTGAAGCCCAGCTCCTCGGCGATCTTGGCCAGCACGAGCCGGTAGCCGGGGGAGTATTCGCCGCTGAGGATGCTGGCCTTGACCGCCGCGTACGCCTGCTCCGACTTGCTCGAGGTGGCGCCAGCCGGGCCGGCCGTGCTCACGGTGCTGGTCATGGCCGGGACTGCCCGCGGTCCGCGGCCCACGCCTTGTACTTTTCCTGCCACTGGGCGTTCATCGGGTACAGGCCGTCCACGCTGTGCCCGGCGGCGACCATCTCGGCGATGAACGTCTCTTCAGACTCCTGGACCAGGGCGTCGTCGGCCACTTCCTCGGCGAGTGCCGGCGGGATCACAAGGATGCCGTCCGCGTCGCCCACGATGATGTCCCCGGGCTGAACCGTGGCGCCGCCGCAGGAAATGGTGAGGTCCACGTCCCACGGGATATGGCGCCGGCCCAGGACTGCGGGGTGCGCGTTCGCGAAGAACGTGGGCATCTCCAGGGCGCCGACGGCGGTGACGTCGCGGACGCCGCCGTCGGTGATGACGGCCACGGCACCGTTGACCTGGGCGCGCAGGGCCAGGATGTCCCCGACCGTCCCGGTGCCCTTTTCGCCGCGGGCCTCCATAACGAGGATCTCGCCTTCCCGGAGCGAGTCGATGGCGCGTTTCTGGGCGTTGAAGCCGCCGCCGTGGGTCTTGAAGAGGTCCTCGCGGTTGGGCACGTAGCGCAGGGTCCGGGCCACCCCGACTACGGTGCGGTCCGGCCGGGTCGAATGCAGGCCGTCGATGCTGACGTTGTTCAGGCCGCGCTTGCGCAGCTGGGAGCTCAAGGTGGCGGTGGCGACGGACTCGAGCTTCGCCTTCAGCTCGGGGGTCAGCGCATTCTTCGGCGCGGCCGGTTCCGCCGCTGCCGTAGGTTCGGCGGCGGCGGCTGCCGGCGTGCCGTACGCCTCGGCGCGCTGGGCCTCGTCGCTGCGCGGCTGCGCGCCGTAGTCGGCGAGCGGCACGGTGCCCTGGACCGCCGTCGTCGTCAGCCGGCCGGTGGTGAGCCCCGACGCCGGGGCGTCCACCTCGACCTCCATCACGTCGCCCGGTTGGGCCACGGAGGCGCCGGCGGGCGTCCCGGTCAGGATGATGTCGCCCGGCTCCAGGGTGAGGAGCTGGGAGAGGTCCGCGACGAGCCGGGCGAAGGGGAACAGCAGCGTGCCGGTGGTGTCCTCCTGCACCAGTTCGCCGTTGAGCCAGGTGCGGATGCGGAGGCCTGCCGGGTCGACCTCGGCGGCCGGGAGGAGGCCCGGGCCCACGGGGGTGAAACCGTCCCCGCCCTTGGAACGCAGGTTGGAGCCCTTGTCCGCATAGCGCAGGTCGTAGACGCCGAGGTCGTTGGAGGCCGTGACGAAGCCGACGTGGCGCCAGGCCTCGTCCGGGGAAACGCGGCGGGCCCGGCTGCCGATCACCAGCGCCACCTCGCCCTCAAAGGCCAGGAGTTCGCAGCCGGCGGGGCGTTCGACGGTGCCGCCGGAGAGGCTCAGCGAGGAGGACGGCTTCAGGAAGTAGGAGGGCTGCTCCGGGGTGCGGCCGCGCTGGGCGGCGCGGCTCGGGTAGTTGATGTGCACCGCGATGACCTTGCCGGTGGCGGCCAGGGCGTCCTGCGAAAGCTGCTCCATCGCATCTCCTCATTGAGTATGAAATCGTATACGATACAAAACTGCCCGAACTGGACCGCCTTGTCAAGAGAGAACCCGGGCCGGGGCCTCAGGCCAGCTGCGCCTCGATCCGCGCGGCGCTCGCCGACAGGGTGGCCGCAACCTCATCCGGGTCCTGTGCGGCGCGGATGTAGACCACCGCCAGGGCGGCCGGGCGCCCGCCGGGAACCCTGACCGGCACGGCCAGCGAGGAGACGCCGGGGATGACCTCGTCATGGCTGGCCGCGAAGCCGCGGCGGCGCGCCTCGGCCGCCTCCGACCGGTAGGGGATGCCCGGGGCGAGGCGGTGCCATTCCTGCTCCGAAAGCGCCGACTGGATTGCGATGCCGGGCGCTCCGGCACTGACCGGGTGCCGGGAGCCCGGGTGCTGGACCACGGCCGCCCCCGTGTGGCGCGGATCGACGGTGACGAGGGTGACGCAGTCCTCGCGGTCCCAGACGGCCACGAAGGCGCTCATGGTCAGGGCGTTGGCCAGTTGGGTCAGCTCAGGCAGCGCGGCGGTCTGGAGATTGCGGGCGACGCCGCGGGCGAGGACGGCCAGGCCGGGGCCGGGCTGGACCCTGCCCGCGTCGTCCCGGACCAGCAGCGAGTGGTCCTCGAGGGTGCGCAGGATGCGGTAGGCGACCGAACGGTGGACACCCATGGCGTCGGCGAGCTCGGCGATGGTGAGCGGCTCCGGGGCGTCGGCCAGGATCTCCAGGGCCCGGATGCCCCGGGACAGCGTCTGGGACGGCGGGGCCTGGGTGCTGCCGGCGTTCGGGGTCATGGAGTCCATCCTAGAGGCGGGCGGGGGAGTCTTGTGTTCCGGCTCACAGTGAAGTAGCGTTCTATATGTGAACTGCTTGTTCGATTATAGAACACGCGGTGAGGGCTAACAAGCGCCTTCCCGGGCCCGCGGCCGGGAGTCGCCGGCCGACGCCGACCGGGAGTTCTGCCAGCGGGTTTCCCCGTCACTTTCCGGGGCGGCGAAGCTTTTTGGCGGAAATGTGTGCCTGATCACACATTTCATAGTAGTATCACAGTTACTAACTGACCGTTCGATCAGTAATTCTATAGGCATTTAGTTTTTCACTTGCACCCACCCGGGCAGCATCTCTGCCCCCAGCAACGGAGTTCCAATGACCGCAACTTCAACCGTCGATTCAGAGACGGGCCCCAGCAGCAAGCATGAGGAACGCAAGGTCCTCGCCGGGACGCTGGTCGGTACCACGATCGAGTGGTACGACTTCTTCATCTTCGCCCAACTGACAGCAACGCTGCTGTCCCCGCTCTTCCTCGCGCCGCTGAATGCCTCCAACCCGGGCCTGGCGCAGATCCTGTCCTTCGCCCTGATCGGCATCAGCTTCCTGTTCCGCCCGCTGGGCGCCATCGTTGCCGGCCACCTCGGCGACCGCCTGGGCCGCAAGGCCATGCTTGTCTTCACCCTGGTCATGATGGGCGCCGCGACGGCACTGATCGGCATGCTGCCGACCTACGCGCAGATCGGCGTCTGGGCCCCGATCCTCCTGATCCTGCTCCGCATCATCCAGGGCTTCTCCGCCGGCGGTGAATGGGGCGGCGCTGCCCTGATGGCCGTCGAGCACGCACCGATGAGCAAGCGCGGCCTGTTCGGCGCCTACCCGCAGATCGGCGTCCCGGTGGGCATGATCCTCGCCACCGGCCTGCTCTACTTCCTCAACACGTCGATGTCCAAGGAAGACTTCGGCAGCTGGGGCTGGCGGGTGCCGTTCCTGCTCTCGATCGTCCTGATCGTGGTCGGTTACCTCATCCGGCGCGCCGTGGCTGAGAGCCCGGTCTTCAAGGAAATGCAGGAGCGCAAGGAAGAAAGCAGGGCGCCCCTGGGCGAGCTGATCCGCAAGCACAAGAAGGCTGTCCTCTACTCGACGATGATCTTCATCGGCAACAACGCTGCCGGCTACCTGCTGATCGCCTTCTTCATCTCCTACGCCACCAAGACGCTGAAGATGCCCACCCCGCAGATCCTGCTGGCCACCACACTGGCGTCCTTCGGCTGGCTCATCTTCACCCTGGTCGGCGGCTGGCTCTCGGACAAGATTGGCCGCGTCAAGACCTTCCTGATCGGCTACGGGATCGTCTTCGCCTGGATGATCCCGATGTTCGCCCTGATCGACACCAAGGACATCGTTCTCTACGGCACGGCGCTGTTCGTCCTGACCATCGGCCTGGGCTTGTCTTACGGCCCGATGTCCGCGATGTACGCCGAGATGTTCCCGGCGAACGTACGCTACTCGGGCATCTCCATCGGCTACGCCTTCGGCGCCATCCTGGGCGGCGCCTTCGCGGCGACCATCGCCGAGGCCCTGCTGCAGGGCACGCACTGGACCGGCTCCATCGGCATCTACATCATGATCCTCTGCGTCATCTCCGCCGTCGGCGTCATCCTGGCCAAGGAAACCCGCGGCCGTCCGCTGGGCGTCAGCCGCCACCACTAGGCAGCCAAAAACAACGCGGGGTCACTTACGGCCCATCCGGAACCCCCGGATGGGCCGTAAGTGACCCCGCGTTGCTGTTTAAGCGAGTGCTTAGACGCCCAGGAAGCTGATGGCACCCTGCTTGAAGGCCCGGCTGGTCACGGCGTTCGTGTGGTTCCGCGCCGGCAGGATGAGCTGTTCCACCATCGCCCCGGCCTTGGCGCCGAGAGCGGCGAGCTCGGGCATGGACGCGGCCCGTTCGTCCTTCTCCCCGGCCACCAGCAGCACCGGCATTTGCGGGACCGCCTCGGCGGGGTCGAACGGCTCGTCCTTGATCGCCTCGATCAGGGACAGCAGGGCAAAGATGTTGTTGCTGGGCAGCAGTTGCGCCATCTTCAGCAGCCCGGCGGTGGACGCGTCCGCGATCGGCGTTCCGTCCGCCAGGTAGCGCTGCGCGGCGACCAGGTCGAAGTCCGCCAACGGGTCCGCCACGTTGGGCCCGCCGAGCACCAGCCGGTGGACCAGTTCGTGCTGGGTGGCGCCGAATTCCCAGGCCAGCCGGGACCCCAGCGAGTAGCCGATCACGTCCAGGCCGCTGGCCGGATCGCCGTCGCGCAGCGGACGTGCGCCGGCGTCGAACGCAATCTGGAGCAGATCCGCGCGGATCTTGCTGGGGGAGTAGGAATCCCGGTCCTCCGGGGCGCCGCTGCGGCCGTGGCCGGGCAGGTCCACGGTGATGACGCGGCGGCCGGCGTCGGTGAGGGCGGTGATCCAGCCGGTGTCCTCCCAGTTGAGCTTGGAGGAGGAGGAGAAGCCGTGCAGCAGCAGGACCGGACGCAGCCCGGCGTCGTCCTTCGGATCGTGCACCCCGACGTAAAGCTGGGGGTCGGTGCCTTCGACCGTGTGGGAATGCTGCTCGCCGGTGTGCCTGCCGCTCATGGTGTCAGTCCTCATCAAGTACGGCGCTCAGGCGAACCCGGCGCTTCGGTGCCTCTTCCTTCGGGACCGTGCCCACGATGCCGGCGGTGTTGTCCGGCACCTCGAACACGATCAGGGGCTCGCCGACATTGATCTTGTCGCCGGGCCCGCCGTAGATACGCACTACCTTACCTGCCTGCGGGCTGGGCAATTCGACGGCCGACTTGGTGGTTTCGACCTCCACCAGCGGCTGGTTCCGCTCCACCTGCTCGCCCGGCGAGACCAGCCATTCCAGCACGGTTGCCTCGATCAGGCCCTCGCCAAGATCCGGCAGTGGGAAGGAAATTTCAGCCACGTTTGTACTCCAATACTCGCTGGATGCCGAAGAGGATCCGGTCAATGTTCGGGATGTATTCATCTTCGAGGTCGCCGGAGGGGTACGGGACGTCGAAGCCGGTCACGCGCTCCACCGGTGCCTTAAGGGTGTCGAAGCAGCTTTGCGTAATCAGCTGCGCCACCTCGGCGCCCAGCCCGGAGGTCAGCGGCGCTTCGTGGACGACGACGGCGCGGCGCGTCTTGCGCACGGAGGCGGCCAGCGCCGCGGCGTCGATCGGCTTGAGCCAGCGCAGATCCAGGACCTCGACGTCGATTCCGTCCTCGGCGGCGAGTTCGGCCACCTGCAGGCAGCGGGCCACCATGGCGCCCCAGGCCACGAGCGTCAGGTGCCTGCCCTCGCGCATGACCTTGGCGCCTTCGGGCGCGCCGCCGGAGGGATCGGCGTTGCCGGGATCGACCTCGCCCTTCTGCCAGTAGCGGGACTTCGGCTCCATGAAGATCACCGGATCCGGCCGCGTGGCGGCGTACTTGAGCAGGTGGTAGGCCTCGTGCGGGTTCGACGGCGAAACCACCTTGAGCCCGGGCACGTGGGCGAAGAGCGCCTCGAGGCTTTCGCCGTGGTGTTCGGGGGCCCGGATGCCGCCGAAGCTGGGCACCCGCAGGGTGATCGGCATCGGCATGGTGCCGCGGCTGCGGTAGTTCATCCGGGCGATCTGGCAGACGATCTGGTTGATGGCCGGGTAGGCGAAGCCGTCGAACTGGACCTCGGGGATGGGGTGGAAGCCGGCCATCGCCAGGCCCACGGACATGCCGAGGATGCCGGACTCCGCCAGCGGGGTGTCGAAGACCCGCTGCGCGCCGTGCTTGGCCTGCAGTCCGTCGGTGATCCGGAAGACGCCGCCGAGCCGGCCGCAGTCCTCGCCGAAGATCACAGCCTTGGGGTTCTCCGCGAGCACCTCGTCGAGGGCGCGGTTGAGCGCCTGCTGCATGGACATCACCGTGGTGGAAGCGGGGGCATCTGCGCTCGTGCTTGCAGCGGCACTGTTTTCGAGAATCGAGTTAGACATGTTCGGACTCCTCGCGCCAGTTGGCGGCCTGGGCCTGCAAGGCAGGGGTGGTTTCCTGGAAGACCAGGTCAAACATTTCGGTTCCGGGGCGCGGGCCAAGGGCCTGGATGCCGGTGCGGATCTGCTCCTCTTCGGCCTTGGCGGCGGCCAGCGCCTCGGCGAAGAACGCCGCGTCGGCGGATCCGTCCGCCAGCAGCCGCTGCTTGAGCCGCTCCAGCGGATCCTCGCCGGCGCCGTCGCGCTCCTCGTCAAGGGAGCGGTAGCGGCCCGGGTCATCGGAGGTCGAGTGCGGCCCGCGACGGTAGGTCATCGCCTCGATCAGCACGGGGCCGTTGCCGGAGCGGGCGTGCGCGAAGGCGCGGCGGGTCGCCTCGACGACGGCGACGACGTCGTTGCCGTCGATCTGCAGCGCCGGCATGCCGTAGCCGGCCGCGCGGGCGGCGACGGAGCCGCCGGCCACCTGGCGGTCGGTCGGGACCGAGATGGCCCAGCCGTTGTTCTGCACGAAAAAGACCACGGGTGCCTTCATCACGGCGGCGAAGTTCATCGCCTCGTGGACGTCGCCCTGCGAGGAGGCTCCGTCGCCGAAGTACGTCAGCGCCACGCCGTCTTTTTGGTCCAGGGTCTGGCCGTGGGCCCAGCCGACGGCGTGCAGCACGGATCCGGCGACGACGGCCTGGATCGGGGCGAGCCGGGACGCCATCGGGTCGTAGAGGCCGCCGTGCCAGGTCGCCTTGTGGGTGGACATGTAGCCCACCATGTCCACGCCCATGGTCCGGGCGACGCCCATCTCGCGGTAGGTGGGGAAGACGAAGTCGCGGCTGGTGTCGACGGCGTAGCCGCTGCCCACCTGGGCAGCCTCCTGGCCGAGCTCCGGGGCGTAGCCCGGGATGATGCCCTGCCGCTGCCAGGCGATCGCGGAGGTGTCGAGGTGCCGGACCGCGACCATCAGCGAGTAGAGCTCGCGCAGCTGGCCGGGGGTGAGCGGACCGGCGTCGTCGCCGGCGACCGCGAGGGGGAGTGTGTCCATGCCTGTGACCCTAGTCACGGGCCAAGCTCTAGGCAATCAGCTCAGGTAACACTGACCATTCTGTCAAAAGCTGCCGTTCCCGGCCTCATCCCGCTTGGCAGTTTGTACAGTGTATTTACTCGGCCCTGGTCCGTGCGCGGGAGGCCTGCCGGACAAGGTGGTCGCGTTCGGCGACGTTCGTCGCACGGCGGGCAGCTTCGGCGTAGGCGGCAGCAGCGGCGGAGAAACAGCCGCCCAACTCGTGCAGATAGCCCAGGACTGCATGCCAGCGGTGCCGCTCGCCGATCACGTCCCGTAGCAGGTAGGTCTCTTGCAGCCCTGCAGAGGCGCCGTGAACGTGGCCGACTGCGACCGCGCGCCCGAGTGCTGCGGCCGGGTTATGACGCGCCGGGTCGTCGGTGAGCGCGACGAGGTCGTCGTACCAGGCAAGAATTTGCGGCCAATCGGTCTCTTCGGCGGTCGCGGCATCGTCATGAAGTGCTGCGATCGCAGCCTCGATCTGGTATCTGCCGAAGCGCTGAGCGGCCAGCGCTGATTGCAGGACGCGAACGCCCTCCGCGATCTCTCGTCCGTCCCACAGGCCGCGGTCCTGCCGGTCGAGGGTGACAATCCGGCCCTCGGGATCGAACCGTGCCGGGAGCCGAGCGTGGTTGAGGAGCATGAGGGCCAGCAACCCGCGCGCCTCCGGTTCTTCAGTCACGAGGGTGAGCTGGCGAGCGAGTCGGATGGCTTCCTGTGCCAGGTCGAGGCGGCCAGCGTGGCCGCGCGTGTAGACCAGGTAGAGCACATGCAGTACGACGCTGAGGTCGCCGGGCTGGTCTAGGCGGCGCCCCTGCAGGGAGCGCTTGGCGCGGCTGATCCGTTGCGCCATTGTCGCTTCCGGAACGAAGAAGGCGTCGGCGATCTCGCGGGTAGTGAGGCCGCAGACAGCGCGGAGGGTCAGAGCCACTTGGGAGGCAGGTGCAAGGCTACGGTGGCAGCAGCAGAAAAGTAGAAAGAGCGTGTCATCGCCCTCGTCTGTCAGAGGGGACTGCGGCTCGTCGCGAGTGGCCTCTTCTCGTCTGTGACGGGCTGCCTGGCTGCGTCGGGCGTCGACAAGCCGGCGGATGGCGACAGTGGTCAGCCAGGCATGCGGTTCGCGCGGTGGGTGTTCCGGCCAGACCCGCAGCGCTTCGAGCAGCGCCTCCTGGACCGCATCCTCAGCTTCGTCGAAGTCCTCGCCCCGCCGGACCAGACCTGCGAGCACCCGCCGGACGAGGGCACGCAGGGCGCCCTCGTCCAGTGTTCGCATCGGATCGATGATCACGCCCGGTTAGTCGTGAGAGGGTGCCCCGGACATGACTTCACGGATGTCGATCCACTCGTAGAGGGGCTCGCCGCCCGGGCCCGGCTCGGAGGAGACGAAGGCTGCGAGTTCGACTGCCCGTTCGCGTGACTCGACGTCGATCATGTACCACCCGGCAACCAGATCGCTGGTCTCAGGAAGCGGGCCATCTGTGGTGACGGGTGCGGCGCCCGGGCCTCCGTAGCGAACCCAGGTGCGCTCAGGGGTGAGCGCCTGCGCATCGACGTACTCGCCGTTCTCCTCAAGCACCTCGCTGACCCGCCTGAGGAAAGCCATATGTGCCTCTACGTCCGCCGGGGCCCACTGGTCCATCGGGGGCACTGGACGGTGCGGCACGGGGCCGCCGCGGTAATGCTTG
The DNA here is from genome assembly GCF_056397665.1 of Arthrobacter sp. 05L428. Taxonomy (NCBI): domain Bacteria; kingdom Bacillati; phylum Actinomycetota; class Actinomycetes; order Micrococcales; family Micrococcaceae; genus Arthrobacter; species Arthrobacter sp. 05L428. Next base: position 817,233 of record NZ_JBFTNW010000001.1, read on the forward strand.
AGGAGCAGATACTTCGGCATGATGATCTCCTATTTTGGGGCCACGCCTGTCGTGGTCTTCCACTTAGTGAGCGGAGCCGGTCAAGACTTCTCGACATGCACCCCCAAATTTAGTCCCGAAAGGCTGCAGCGGGGAGCCTCAGTCGGCGCGGCGTGCACGGCCGAGCCGGGCGCCGATCCAGCAGGCGGCGGCGATGCCGGCGATCAGCGCCATGGTGCTGAAGAGCTGTTTGCTGCTCTCCGGGCTGCTGAAGCCGACGGCGAAGATCAGGGCCAGGAGAACCAGGCCGAACACCGTGAGCCCCGGGAAGCCCTTCATGCGCAGCGGAAGGACGGTGCCCGCACGGTCCGCCCGGCGCCGCAGGATCAGCTGGGATACCAGGGCCGAGCCCCACACCACGAGGCAGGTCGAGCCCACCAGCTGGAAGAGCGCCGGGAGGATCTTTTCCGGGAACAGCAGTTCGAGCACGGCCGCCAGGAAGCCGAAGGCCACCGAGATGCTGACGGCGATGACCGGGACCCGGGCCGTGTTGAGCCGCGAAAGGAAGGCGGGAGCTTCGCCGCGCACGGACAGCGAGTAGGCCATCCGGGAGGCGCCGTAAAGGTTCGCGTTGAGGGCCGAGAGCAGGGCGACGACGGCGACCAGGGTGATTGCCGCGCCGGCGCCGGGGATGCGGGCCAGATCCAGGACGCCCGCGAACGGCGACTTCAGTGCTGCCGACGTCGAAGGCAGCACGGCGGCGATGACGAACACGGAGCCGATGTAGAACACCAGGATGCGCCAGACGACGGTGCGGATCGCGTGGCCCACGCTGCGTTCGGGGTTCTCCGTCTCTGCCGCGGCGACGCTGACGATTTCCGTGCCGCCGAAGGCGAAGATGACCACGAACAAGGCCGCCGCGATTCCGCCCAGGCCCGCCGGGGCGAAGTTGGAGGTGATGTTGCTCAATCCCGGGCTGGGAACCTCCGGCAGCCAGCCGAACAGCAGCGCGGCGCCGATGGCCAGGAACAGCACGATGGCGGCGACCTTGAGGATCGCGAACCAGAATTCGAACTCGCCGAAGTTCTTCACCCCGGCGAGGTTGATGGCCGTGAAGACGGCCATGAAGATCAGGGCGAGTCCCCACACCGGAACAACAGGCCAGATCGTGAAGAGCAGCCCGGCCGCACCGAGCGCCTCGGCTGCGATGACGACGACGAGCTGCAGCCACCAGAGCCAGCCCACGGTGGCGCCGGCAGTCTTTCCCATGGCTTTCTCGGCGTAGACGGAGAACGCGCCGCTGTTCGGGTTTGCGGCGGCCATCTCGCCGAGGGCCCACATCACGATGATGATCAGGGTGCCCGCGACCAGGTAGGAGATCAGGACGGCCGGGCCGGCGGCCTGGATTCCGGCCCCCGATCCGAGGAACAAGCCGGCGCCGATGGCGCTGCCGAGTCCCATCATGGTGAGCTGGCGGGGCTTCATGCTGTGGCCGAGCTTCACGGCCGGGCGCTCCGCGGTGGACTTCGTTGTCATGCTGGCGAACCTTCTTACGGTGGTGGATGCGTCCTTTTGGGACCATTCGAATTTACCGTCCCCGGGGTGCCCTCGCGCGCGGGCGGCGTGAGAGCATGGTTGCAGTTTGTTGAATAACCGCACCGAATCACGACGATTTGTGCGGTTGAATCCCTGCAGGCAAGGAAACTGACGTGAACGTGGACCCGCTGGACGCCAAGATTGTCCGATTCTTCACGGACGCCCCTCGGGCCTCCGTGCTGGAGGCGTCCCGGGTGCTGAAGGTCGCCCGGGCCACCGTGCAGTCGCGGCTGGACCGGATGCAGGACAGCGGCGTCATCGGCTCCTGGGTGCCGCAACCGGATCCCGCCCGCTTCGGCTATCCGGTGGTCGCCTTCTGCTCCCTGACCATCAACCAGGACCTGGGCCATGACGCCGTCGTGGAGGCCCTGGCGCGCATTCCGGAGCTGATCGAGATCCACACCGTGTCCGGCAGCTCGGACCTGATGGCCCGGATTGCGGCCCGCTCCAACCCGGACCTGCAGCGGGTGCTGGACGCGATGATCGCCACCCGGACCGTGCTCCGTTCCTCCTCGGTGATCGTGCTCAACACCCACTTCGAGGGCCGGACCCTGCCGCTGCTGGAAGCCGCCGCGCAGCGGGAGTAGCCGCTCCGCCAGCCCGGGGACCGCAACATTTTGCGCCGGACCGGCGTCGTCGTAGAATTAGTTCTAGTCACTTTGACTATAACTATTCCGGCGGTAGGGCCGGAACCGTCCGGGCAGTCTCCACGGGACCGGTCCGGACCCCGGAATGCGGGGGTTGATCACCGTCTACACCTCTCCAGCCAACGTCTCGGAGCGCCAGCTCGCGCCGCCGTCGCTGGCCATCTCCACGGTAATCTTCGCCTTGCGCCCGAGTGAGCGCTCGGGCCGCCCCACGCTGTGGATCCCGCTGGTGCGCCGGATCAGGGAGCCATTCAAGGGGCTGTGGGCGCTGCCGGGCGGGCCGCTGACGCATGCTGAGTCGCTGCAGGACGCCGCCTCCCGGAACCTCCGCGAAACCACCGGACTGGCGCCAAGCTACCTCGAGCAGCTCTACGCCTTTGGCGGCCTGCACCGCTCGCCCACCCAGCGGGTGGTCTCGATCGTCTACTGGGCCCTGGTCCAGCCCACCGAGGCCGCGCTCGCGGACGAATCCGAAAACGTCCGCTGGTTCCGGGCCGACCGGCTCGGCGAACTGGCGTTCGACCACAACACCATCATCGAGTACGCGCTCTGGCGGCTGCGGAACAAGATGGCCTACGGCTCCATCGCCTACCACCTGCTGGGCGAGTACTTCACCCTCGCCCAGGTCCGGGAAGTCTACGAGGCAGTCCTGGACCGCGAGCTGGATCCGGCCAACTTCCGCCGCCAGATCAAAGCCGCCCCCGAAATCGAAGAAACCGACGAATACCTCCAAGGCGGCAAGCACCGCCCGCCCCGCCTCTACCGCTTTACCGGCCGCCCAGGCCTCGATCCAGACAACAGGAGCACACCATGAGCAGCGTCAACACGGCGATCCAGCTGATCACGCGCGAACAGGCTGAAGGCAGCACCGCGGGGTCCACCTGCAGCCCCGCGCTCGCCCGGGGTCCCTGGGACTACGACCTCGCCGAGGCCCTTGCCGGTGTGCCCGCCTACGGCCCCGGAGCTTCTGTGGCCGACGTGGCCCCGCCGTCCACCCCCCGCCAGGGCCAGCTCCCGGAGGAGTACCGCCTGGCCGGCGACGCCGAACTGGACGCCCGCATCAGGGCCGCCAAGGCAGCGCTTGGGGACCGGGCCGTCATCCTGGGGCACTTCTACCAGCGCGACGAGGTGGTGGAATACGCCGACTTCGTGGGCGACTCCTTCCAGCTCGCCAATGCGGCTCTGACCCGGCCCGACGCCGAGGCGATCATTTTCTGCGGTGTGCACTTCATGGCCGAAACCGCGGACATCCTGTCCCGGCCGGAGCAGGCCGTGATCCTGCCCAACCTCGCCGCGGGCTGCTCGATGGCGGACATGGCGGACATCGACTCGGTCACCGAGTGCTGGGAACAGCTGGAGGAGCTGTTCGGCACCGACCCCGACGCCGACGGCCGGGTGCCCGTCATCCCGGTCACCTACATGAACTCCTCGGCAGCGCTCAAGGGCTTCTGCGGCGAGCACGGCGGCATTGTCTGCACTTCCTCGAACGCCGCCACCGTGCTGGAGTGGGCGTTCGAGCGGGGCCAGCGCGTGCTTTTCTTCCCGGACCAGCACCTGGGCCGCAACACCGCCAAGGCCATGGGTGTGCCGCTGGAGCAGATGCCGATGTGGAATCCGCGCAAGGAGCTCGGCGGCAACGACGAACAGTCCCTGCAGGATTCCCGCGTGATCCTCTGGCACGGCTTCTGCTCCGTCCACAAGCGCTTCAACGTGGCCCAGGTCGAGAAGGCGCGCGCCGAGTTCCCGGGCGTGCAGGTCATTGTGCACCCGGAGTGCCCCATGGAGGTGGTCGACGCTGCCGATGCTGCCGGATCCACCGACTTCATCCGCAAGGCCATTGCCGCCGCCACCGAGCCCACCGTCTTCGCGGTCGGCACCGAGATCAACCTGGTCAACCGGCTGGCCGCCGAAAACCCGCAGCACACCATTTTCTGCCTGGACCCGGTGATCTGCCCCTGCTCCACCATGTACCGCATCCACCCGGGCTACCTGGCCTGGGTGCTGGAGTCCCTGGTCCGCGGCGAGGTGGTCAACCGCATCACGGTGGCGGACGACGTCGCGGCTCCGGCCAGCGTGGCGCTCGAACGCATGCTGGCGGCCCGGCCGTGACCAGGCGGCTCATCGTCGTCGGCAGCGGGATCGCCGGGCTGTACGCGGCGCTGCTCGCCTCGGGAGCGTCCGCCCCTGAGGTGGTGCTCCTGACCAAGGGCGCGCTCGAGGAGAGCAACACCTTTTACGCCCAGGGCGGCGTGTCCGCCGTGCTGGCGCCGGGGGAGGCCGCACCGGGTGACTCCGTGGCGGCGCATATCGCCGATACCCTCGCCGCCGGGGCCGGGCTGAACAATCCCGAGGCGGTGCGGATCCTGTGCACGGAGGCCGTCCGGGACATCGCCGGGCTGCGCCGCTTCGGTGTGGACTTCGACGTCCGTGCCGACGGCGGCCCGGCGCTGGGGCTCGAGGCTGCGCATTCGGCCGCCCGCATCCTTCACGCCGGCGGCGATGCGACCGGGGCCCGCATCGCGCGTGCGCTCGTGGCCGCTGTGCTCGAGCGCGCCGTCCAGGGTGGAGTCCGGGTCGAAACCGGCGCCTTGGTGACCGAGCTCCTCACCGAGGGCGGCGGTCCGTCAGGAGCAAATCCGGGCGCCGTCACCGGTGTCGCCTACCTGGCCGGCGCGGAGCCGAAGCGACTCGACGCCGACGCCGTGCTGCTCGCCACCGGCGGCGCCGGGCGGCTGTTCGCCCGCACCAGCAACCCATCCGTCGCCACCGCCGACGGCCTCGCCCTGGCCTGGCGCGCGGGGGCCGAGGTCCGCGATCTGGAGTTCTTCCAGTTCCACCCGACCACGCTGGCCGCAGCCGAGGTGCCGGGCGGGCCGCCCGCGCTGCTGATCTCGGAGGCGGTGCGCGGCGAGGGTGCCGTGCTGCTGGATGCCGCCGGCTACCGCTTCATGCCCGACTACCACCCGGACGCGGAGCTGGCCCCGCGCGACGTCGTCTCCCGCAGTATCGCGCTGCACCTTGCGGCCGCCGGGCTCCCGGCGGACAGCCCGGTCTACCTGGATGCCCGGGGAATTGAAGCCAGCCGCGGGCCGGGCTTCCTGGCCCGGCGGTTCCCCTCCATCACGGCAGCGACACGCGCCGCCGGGTACGACTGGACCGCCGAACCGCTGCCCGTGTCCCCGGCGGCGCACTACTGGATGGGCGGGGTCGCCACCGACCTGCGCGGGCGCACCTCGGTACCGGGGCTCTACGCTGCAGGGGAGGTCGCGCGCACGGGGGCCCAGGGCGCCAACCGGCTTGCCAGCAATTCGCTGCTCGAAGGGCTGGTGTTCGGGCGACGGGCCGTGGAGGACTTCCTTGGTGCGGGACATGGCTGTGCGTCAGCTTGGGCGTCGTACGACGCCGTTCCTCCGCGTGCTGTCTCGGCCGCGGGCGGCCTCGCCTTGACGCACGCTTCCGGAACACCGTCGAACGACGGTGGGCAGCCGGCCCCGGGTGCCGCCCGGGAGTATCGCCCGGCCGGCTTGCCCGAGGGACTTGTGGAGTCTGGGCCTGGTCCGGGGTTGTTTTCGCGGCAGGCTTTGGGGCGGTTGATGACTGCGGCTGCCGGGGTGCTGCGTACGGGGGCCGACCTCGATGCTGCGGCTGCGCAGCTTGCCGCCTGGGCTGGCGTGGTCCGGCCCGAGAGGGTGACGGACGCGGGCCTGGATCAGTCCGTGCACGAGGATCGGAATCTGCTGCTGGCCGCACGCCTGCTGGTGGAAGCCGCGCGGGCCAGGACCGGCTCGGTGGGCGCCCACTTCCGGGCGGACGCAGACCCCGCCTCCCGTGACGGCGACGCCGTCGTCACCGCAATGCTCGCAGCCCCGGCCCGTTCCGCCCCGGCCGCCCTAACCCACGGCCACCGGTATGCCGCCGCATCCCGCCCGAAACAAAGGATTTCGTCATGACAGCACCCGCCACAGCCCGACCGGGCGCCCTCCCGGTGACTGCCCTCGCCGGCACCCTCCCCGCGGCCGCCGTGGAGGCCGTGCTGCGCGCCGCCCTGCAGGAGGACTCCCCGTACGGCGACATCACCTCGCAGACCCTCATCCCCGCCGACGCCCGCGCCACTGCGGTGCTGGCAGCCCGGGTGCCGGGGGTGCTCAGCGGCGGGGAGGTGTTCGCCGCGGCGATGAAGCTGGCGGACCCGGCCGCCGTCGTCGAACTGCTCGTGGCCGACGGCGATGCCTTCGAGGCCGGCGCGGCGCTGGCCAGGGTGACCGGCAACGCCCGCGGCGTGCTGCTGGCCGAACGGGTGGCGCTGAACCTGGTGCAGCGGATGAGCGCGATCGCCACCCGGACCGCGGAGTTCGTCGCGTTGGTTGCCGGCACCCGCGCGCGGATCACCGACACCCGGAAGACGACGCCGGGGCTTCGCGTGCTGGAGCGCTACGCGGTGCGCTGCGGCGGCGGAGCAAACCACCGCTTCAGCCTCTCGGACGCGGTCCTGGCCAAGGACAACCACCTGGCGGTGCTCACCGGTGGTGACCCGGCAAAGCTCACCGCGGTGCTGCGCGACGCCAAGGCGCGGCTGGGGCACACCACGCATTTCGAGGTGGAGGTGGACAGCATGGAGCAGATTGAGCCCGTGCTTGCCGCCGGCGTGGACACCATCATGCTGGACAACTTCTCACTGATCGAACTCGCCGACGGCGTCGAACTCGTCGCGGGGCGGGCACGGGTCGAGGCCAGCGGCAACGTCAGCCTCGCGACCGTGGCCGGCATCGCCGCCACCGGGGTGGACGTCATCTCGATCGGTGCGCTCACCCACAGCGTCGCCGCCCTGGACCTGGGCCTCGACATCGAATTGGAACCTGCCGCCGGGGCTATGGCCCAGGCCGCCGGGCCGGCGCTCGACTGAGGAATGCCGTGATCTTCCTGGACGCCGCCGCCACCACGCCGGTCCGCCGCGAGGTGCTCGCGGCCATGTGGCCGTACCTCAGCGGCGAGTTCGGCAACCCCTCAAGCCACCATTCGCTCGGCGACGCCGCCGCCGCGGCGCTCGCGGGAGCCCGGGAAACGACGGCCAAGGCCCTGGGCTGCCGGACCGGCGAGGTCGTCTTCACCTCCGGCGGCACGGAAGCGGACAACCTCGCCGTCAAGGGCATCGCCCTGGCCCGCCGCGCTGCGGACCCGCACCTGGACCGGGTGGCGATCAGCGCCGTCGAACATCCCGCGGTGGAGGAATCCGCCAGGTACCTCGAACGTGTCCACGGCTTCGCGGTCGACGTGGTCCCGGTAGACCGCTACGGGCAGGTGACCGAGGAAGCGTTCGCGGCCGTGCTCCGGCCGGAAACCGCGCTGGCCAGCGTCATGTACGCCAACAACGAGGTCGGGACCATCCAGCCCGTAGCCCGGCTGGCGGCACTGGCCCGCGGTCGCGGCATCCCGTTCCACAGCGACGCCGTGCAGGCCGCGGGCTGGCTGCCGCTCGACACTCGTGGCCTGGGCGTCGATGCCCTGAGCATTTCCGGCCACAAGCTGGGCGCCCCGAAGGGCTGCGGAGCTTTGTTCGTGCGCGGCCGGACCCGGCTGGAACCGCTGGTCCACGGTGGCGGCCAGGAACGCGGCCGCCGCTCGGGCACCGAGAACGTTGCCGGCGCGGTGGCCCTCGCAACGGCGCTGAGCCTGGCCGGGACCTCGCAGCAGGAAGCCTCCTCCCGGGTTGCTGCCCTGCGTGATGACTTCATCGGCGGCGTCCTGGCCGGAGTGCCTGGCGCCGTGCTGACCGGCCATCCGGTCGAGCGGCTGCCCTCGGTGGCCTCGTTCTGCTTCCCGGGAACCAGCGGCGAGTCTGTGCTGCTGGAACTCGAGCGGCAGGGTGTGGTCTGCTCCAGCGGTTCGGCCTGCGCCGCGGGCTCCGACGAGCCGTCGCCCGTGTTGCTGGCGATGGGAATCAGCGCCGAAGTGGCCCAGACCGCCGTGCGCTTCAGCTTCGATTCGTCCATTACCGCCCCCGAGCTGCGGGAAGCAGCAGCCGCGGTGCGCACCGCCGTCGGCAGCATCCGCGCCCTCGGCTAGGCGGCCCGCTGGATGCTAGCGGTGCCGGGCGCGGCGGAAGATCCAGTGCCGCAGCATCGTGAACCTTACGGCCGTGGCCAGGAAGCCGGACAGGGTGGTGGTCCAGAGCTCGTCGGCCACGGTGGCGTCCGGGTTGATCCAGTGCAGGATGCCGAGGCTGCCGCCCGTGATCAGCAGGGCGACGGCGATTACGATCAGCCCGTTGAGATGGTCGCGCTTCATCCGGTGGCGCTCGGTGATCTTGAACGTCAGCCGCCGGTTCAGCGCGGTGTTCATCAGTGACGTGAGGATCAACGCGGCCGCGTTGGCCGGCTGGGGCCCGATCCACGGCCGCAGGAAGGCATACAGCGCCAGCGAAGACACGGTGCAAACGACGCCGACGCCGGTGAAGCGCAGCAGCTGGCGGACCACCGGATAGCGGAGCACGCCCCGGTGGCGGCGGCGCGGTGAAGCCGAGGGGGACGAAGTTGGGGAGGCCGCGGTGGTGTCCGGCGGGTACTGCCGGGAGGGCTGCGCTTGTTGTAGCTGCGACTCCATCCGTCTAGTACAGCTCGCCGACCGGGATGTCCACGGCGAGGCGGTTCGACGGCCCGGCCAGCGGGCAGGCCCACGCCTCGTTGTAGGCGCAGGACGGGTTGTAGGCGAAGTTGAAGTCCAGCACGAACTCGGCGTCCGGCCCCGAGCCCGTCACGCCGTGGAAGGCGCCCTTGATGGTGTCAAGCAGGTAGCGGCCCGCGCCGTAGCTGCCGCCGGGCTGGCCGGCGGTGGCGTCGCGGAACGGCACGAAGATGCCGCCGCCGTAGCCGTTGAGCTTCCAGACGGCGAGCTGGCCCATCTCCGGCAGGTCGAAGGTACCCAGCCGGACAAAACGAACGAGGCCGTCGGTACCGGTTTCGACGTTCATCTCCCGTCCGGCGCCTTCTTTCGTGATGGGGACGTGGAAGCGATAGATCGGATCGTAGTCCGCGGTCTTCAGGCCGCCGAAGTTCGCCTTGGCGTCGTCGGTCAGCGGCGAGGCGGGGTGCGTGCCGAACATCCGGTCGCGCTCCTGCCGCCAGTAGGAGTGGGCTTCGGCCGGGTTATCCGCGGCGATCTTACGCACGGCGGCGTAGAGCGCAAAGGTCCGAAGCCGCCAGTCCGCGATGTCGACGGCGGACATTCGCGAGACGCCGTCCGGGCCGTCAACGTCCGCTCCATCAAAATGCTGTTCAGCCATCCCCCCAGCCTAGCCTTGTTTCGCCGCCGGAAACGCGGCGGGCCGTGCCCTCGGAGCGCCGCTGGGGGACCGTAGACTTCGCGCATGCACAACTCCGCCCCCGCCGGGTCCGCCAACCGCGCCGCCGCCTCGCTGGCCGAACTCGTCCGGTTCCGCACCGTCTCCTCCCGGGTTCCGGCAGAGGTGGACGCCGAAGAGTTCGAGGCCTTCTTGGCGGCCCTGCCCCGGCTCTACCCCTCGGTCCACGCAGCCCTCGAGGTGGAACGCGTCAACGGGGCGGCCCTGCTGTTCCGCTGGCCCGGTACCTCGGAGGATCCCGGCAGCCGCCCTACGGTGCTGATGGCCCACTACGACGTCGTGCCGGCGGGGGACGAACAGGCGTGGACCCATCCGCCGTTCTCCGGCCACAGCGACGCAACCCATCTCTGGGGCCGCGGCACGCTGGACGATAAGGGACAGCTGGTCGCCATCCTGGAGGCCGCGGAGGCCCTGCTGGGCGAGGGTTTTGCCCCGGCGCACGACGTCTACTTCTCCTTCGGCAACAACGAGGAGACTGCCGGAGACAGTGCCGCAGCGGCCGTGGAGCTGCTGGCCGGCCGTGGGGTGCGGCCCTGGCTTGTGCTGGACGAGGGCGGAGCCGTGGCGGGCGGGGCGTTCCCCGGCGTGAGCCGGCCGGCCGCCGTCGTCGGCGTGGCCGAAAAGGGGATCCTGGACGTGGAGCTGCTGACTCGGGATCCGGGGGGGCACGCCTCGACGCCGCCCCGGATGGGAGCGACGGCGCGGCTGGCGCGGGCGATCACCAGGATCGAGCAAAATCCCTTCCCGCAGCGACTCCCGGAGGTGACCGCGGAGATGCTCCGGCGCTTCGGACCGCACGCCCCGGCCCCGCTGCGGGTAGCTTTCGCGAACCTGTCCCTGCTCAGGGTCCCAATGACGTGGCTCTTCGGCCGGCTGGGGAACGAAACCAACGCGATGACCCGGACCACCGTGGCCATCACCACCCTGGAAGGTAGCGCGGGCGCCAACGTGCTCGCCGCCACGGCCAAGGCGAACGCCAACATCCGGGTGGCCGTGGGAGATACCGTGGCCGCAACCGTGGAGCGGCTGCGGAAAGTCATCCGGGATCCGATGGTGGAACTGCGGGTGGTGGAGGGCAACGAGCCCACGCCGGTGTCCGCCTCCACCGGTCCGCAGTGGCAGCTGCTGGAGGACTGTATCTCAGAGACCTTCCCGGAGGCGATCATCACGCCGTACATCATGATGGGTGGCACGGACTCGCGCCGTTTCACCCGGATCTGCGACTCCGTGTACCGGTTCGCGCCCTTCGCGATGGACGCCGCGGACCGCGGCTCGATCCACGCCGTCGACGAAAAAATCTCGCTCGAGACCCTGTGCCACGGCGTCCGCTTCTACGAAACGCTGCTCCGGAGGCTCTGAACCGCGCGGGTGCCCGGCTACGCTGGCAGCATGACTGGCACGGTTCTTACCCGCGGACTCCGGCTAGCCGCCGCGCTGGCGCTCACCGCCGGGGCGCTCGCCGGTTGCAGCAGCGAAGGCAAGGGCACGCCGGCCTGGACGGCAGGGAGTCCGGGTGCCGGCTCGACGGCGGCTTCCTCCGCCGGTGCGTCGTCCCCGGCCGCCGCGTCAGGCGGCTCGGCCTCCGCGGGCGCCTCTGGTTCCGCAACCGCCTCCGCTGGTGCCACGGCGGCGGCCTGGAAAACGTACTCCGATCCCGGCAAGAACGTGAGTTTCGACCTGCCGCAGGAGTGGATTGCCCAGTCCGTCACCCCGGCGCAGGGCTCACTGCCGGGGGCGCTCAAGATCGAGGTCAAGGACGCGGACGGCCGGTACCTGGCCACGCTGCAGACCGGACTCCGGCCGCAGGCGGCGGCCGTCTGCAAGCCGGGCACGGCCAAGCCGTACGTGGTGGTCAGCAGCGTTCCGGTGGAACTGCCGCACCTCGGCGGGGAAGGAACCATCGACCCGCATGTGGTGTTCCGCGTGATCCAGGGCTACAAGTACTTCGGCTCGTACGGCATCACCAACGTGGTCGGCGGGGCGGGTGGCAAAGCCTGCGCCCTGCGGAACGTCGTGCGCGGCCCCGAAGGCAAGGGCGATTACTCCTTCGGCGACCTGATTGAGCTCAAGGCGTTCGCTCCGGACCAGAAAGTCGCCCCGGCCCAGTCCTTTGACACTCTGGGCGAGGCGGACAAATACGTCAACGAGGGCTCGGAATTCGCCAATGTCCAGCGGATGCTAATGTCGCTGAAGATCAAAAACTAGTCCCCCCGCCGGCACCATGGCGGCCCGGGGACATTGCCCTCCCGCTGACAATCCAGCGGCTTCGCTCGCACCCTCCGGAGATTCATGGAACGCATCGTGTCCGCACGCCTGGCCTTCAAGACCGTGGCCGATACCAAGGTCGCGATGGCGGTCGCTGTAGCCCGCAACCCCGGCTACAGCGGATTCGAGGAGTCGCTGTCCGTGACGGCCGGAGGCGAAGACGTGCCCCTGACCGAGCTCTCGGACCACCACGGCGGTCGCTTCCACTACATGGAGTTCGCCGAACCCACCGAGGTGCTGGTGGAGTACGGCGCCACCGTCACCGGATCCGCCGTTCCGGAGGAACCCGGGCTGATGGAGCTCATCCGCTACGTCCGGCCCAGCCGCTACGCCGAATCCGACCGGCTCCTCCCGACGGCGTACGCCGAGTTTGGCGGCCTCGACGGCGGGGAGCTCCTGCACGCCGTGCGGAACTGGGTCTTCAGCGAACTGCGCTATGTCAGCGGGTCCTCGCGCGGGACGGACGGCGCCGTCGAGACCCTGCTGCACCGGCGCGGTGTTTGCCGGGACTTTGCCCACCTGGCCATCTCGCTGCTGCGGTCCAAGAACGTCCCGGCGCGGCTGGCCGCGGTCTATGCTCCGGGGCTGAGCCCGATGGATTTCCATGCCGTGGCCGAAGCCCACGTCAACGGCGCCTGGCACGTCATCGATCCGACCGGCCTGGCGCCGCGGGAGAGCATGCTCCGGATTACGGCCGGCCGGGACTCCTCGGACACGGCCTTCCTGTCCACGGTGGGCGGCAGCCTCCTGCTGAAGGAACTGAAGGTCACCGCCACCGTCACCGGCGAGCTGCCGGTTGAGGACCCGGCGGCGCTGCTCGCCATCCGCTAGCAGCCGTTCCGCTGGGCTCGCCCAGGGGCCGACGGCGGAGCAGGACAGCTAGCGCGACGCCACCGAGGCCCGCAGCTTCTCCGTCAGGCGCAGCAGCTCGCGCTGTTCCTCGGCGGTGAGCGCCGGGCCCACCAGGGAGGCGATGTCGCGGACATGCTCCCGCCCGATCGTCTTTTGCAGTTCCCGCCCGGCTTCGGTGAGCCGGATAAGGACGCCGCGGCCGTCGTCGGGGGCGGGCCTGCGCTCCACGAGGCCGCGCTTTTCCAGCCGCTCCACCAGCCGGCTCAGGCTCGACTGGCTCAGCAGCACATGGTCGTTGAGCTCATTCTGGCGGAGCCAGCCGGACGGGCAGCGTGAGAGCGTGAACAGCACGTCGTACTCGTTGAGGGCCAGGGACTTGAAGGCAGGTCCTGCCTGCAGCCGGCGCATCACCGCGACCTGGGCCCGGAACAGCGACTCCCAGGTCTGCGCGGCGAGCCGCACCGGGGAGGCCGGGCTGGTGCCCGGTTCCGCCGGTACCCCCGCCCGGCCAGCTTCCGCCGGCGCAGCCTTCGTGGACATCAGGCGTCCTGCGGGGCGGCCTCACGGACCGCCAGCGAGGCGGCCACGCGACCGGCGTGGGTGGGCGGCTCGGGAACGTGGGCCGGAGTCTTCTCGGCGTATTCCTTGCGGAGCACCGGCAGGACTTCCTCGCCGAACAGGTCCAGTTGCTCCAGGACGGTCTTCAACGGCAGGCCGGCGTGGTCGATCAGGAACAGCTGGCGTTGGTAGTCGCCGAAGTACTCGCGGAAGGTCAGGGTCTTCTCGATGACTTCCTGTGGGCTGCCGACCGTCAGCGGGGTCTGCGAGGTGAAGTCTTCGAGCGAGGGGCCGTGGCCGTAGACGGGGGCGTTGTCGAAGTACGGGCGGAACTCCTTCACGGCGTCCTGCGAGTTCTTCCGCATGAAGAACTGGCCGCCGAGGCCCACAATCGCCTGGTCCGCCTTGCCGTGGCCGTAGTGCTCGTAGCGTTCGCGGTAGAGGCCGATCAGCTGCTGGTAGTGCTCCTTGGGCCAGAAGATGTTGTTGGCAAAGAAGCCGTCGCCGTAGTACGCCGCCACCTCAGCGATCTGCGGCGTGCGGATGGAGCCGTGCCAGACGAAGGGAGCAACGCCATCGAGCGGGCGCGGCGTGGACGTGAAGTTCTGCAGCGGGGTGCGGTGCTTGCCGGACCAGTTGACCGTGTCCTCATCCCAGAGCCGGCGCAGCAGGGAGTAGTTCTCGATCGCGAGTTCGATCCCGTCCTGGATGTTCTTGCCGAACCAGGGGTAGACCGGGGCGGTGTTGCCGCGGCCCAGGACCAGGTCCACCCGGCCGTCGGCGAGGTGCTGGAGCATCGCGAAGTCCTCGGCGATCTTCACCGGGTCATTGGTGGTGATCAGCGTGGTGGCCGTGGAGAGGATGATCCGCTCGGTCTGCGCCGCGATGTAGGCGAGCGTGGTGGTGGGGGAGGAGGAGAAGAACGGCCGGTTGTGGTGCTCGCCGATGGCGTAGACATCCATGCCGATTTCTTCGACCTTCTTGGCGATCGCAACCGAGGCCTTGATGCGCTCGTGTTCCGTGGGGGTGCGCCCCGTGGTGGGGTCGGTGGTGATATCGCTGACGCTGAATACGCCGATCTGCATGATGTGCCTTTCCGTGACCGGAGACTTCCGGGAGCTGTTTCTACTATAACCGATTTACATGCATTTGCATCTATCACCCTCTTTAACGTCCGCCACGCCGGGATATTCCACGTCCTGCGGGGAGCGCGCGGGGCCCGGCTCTAGGATGCAATCAATCGGCTGGCCGCCAGATGCCCAGCCCGCCCGGAAGGTCGCGCCATGCGCCGCGTTGTCGCTTTTTTGTGCCTGGTGGAACTCACCAGCGGGATCCTGCAGGGCTACTACACCCCCATCCTCACCGACATAGCCCGGCACCTGGGGATCCACGACGCCGACGTCAACTGGTTCGAGGCCGCCCAGCTGACGGTCAGTGCCCTGGCCGTGCCGGTGCTCGCGAAACTGGGAGACCTGTACGGACATCGCAGGATCCTGCTCGTCTCCACCGTGCTCACCGCCGCCGCTTCTTGGGGCGTGGCGCTGGCGCCGGATTTCTGGACGTTCCTCGCGGCGTGGTCGCTGCAGGGCTTCTATGTGGTCTGGCTGCCGCTGGAAATCGCCCTCGTCTTCAGCCGGGTGCACGGGCTGCCCGACGGCGCCGCCCGCACCCGCCGCGCGGCCGGGGCCCTTGTCGGCGCGCTGGAATTCGGCGTCATCGCCGGTGCCCTCGCGGCCGGTGCCCTCGTGGAAGCCTTCGCAGGGCAACTGCAGTTGGTGCTGATGCTTCCTGCCCTGGCAGTGACGGCGTGCTGGTTCGCGATCCGCTTCGGGGTGCCGGAATCCACCGAGCGCAGCGGCGGCCGGGTGGATACCCGCGGCTTCGCGTTGCTCGCCGTCGGGCTCCTGCTGATCACGTCCGGACTGACCTTCATGCGGCTGGGCGGCCCCGGGGCCTGGTGGGCCTGGGCGCTGGTCGCGGCCGGCCTGCTGGTCTTCGTTCCGTTCACCCGCGTCGAGCTGGGCCGCGGGGATCCGCTGGTGGACATCCGGATGCTGCGGTCCAAGTCCATGTGGCCGGTGCAGCTGACCGCGGGGCTGTTCGGGGTATCCGTGCTGGGCGCCCAGGCCCCGCTTTCCACCTTCGCCCGGACCGATCCTGCACTACACGGCTACGGGCTGGGGCTGCGCGCCGGCCAGGTCTCGATCATCATCGGCGTGTACGTGCTGGCGTTGCTGGTGGGGGCTTTGCTGTACCCCGTGGTGACGCGCCGGCTGACCCCGCGCTGGACCCTGGTGGGCGCGGCGACCTTGGTGGGGCTGGGCTACCTGCTCTTCCTGCCCTTCCACGGCAGCCTGGCCGAGGCCCTGGTCAACATGGCGGTGGCCGGCGTCGGCTCCGGGGCGCTCGTGGCGGCGCTGCCCTCGGCGGCGGCCGCTGCGGCGCCGCTGAACCGGACGGCGATGGCCACGGGCCTGACCAACACGACCAAGACCATCGGCGGGGCCTTCGCGTCGGCGGTGTTCGGCATTGCCCTACTCAACCACGTCCTGGCCGACGCTGGTTCTGCCGCCGCCGGGCAGACCGCGGCGCCGCTGGCGGGCTACCTCACGGTGTGGACCATCTGCGGGGTCACCGGACTGGCTGCGGCCGCAGCCCTGATGCTGGTACCCAAGCTGGCATTCTCCGACCCGGACCCCGCCCCCGCACACACCGCCGAATCGGCTTCCGCCCCCAACTAGCTCGCAGTTGTTGTCGTTTTGAGGGCCCAAAACGACAACAACTGCCAGCCAGTTGGGAAGGTCAACGCGGCCTCCAGCCCCGGTCCAGGAGCGCGGCGCGGACCTTCGACACCGCAGAGCGGGCGTCGTTGGCCATGTGGCGTTTGGACAACCGGACCAGCGTCCAGCCGCCCCGGCTGAAGTCTTCCTCGCGGGTGATGTCCCGGATCACCTGCCAGGCCTCGGAGTGCCCGTCGCCTTCGTATTCCACCGCCACCAGAAATTCCGGATACGCCAGATCGGGTTGACGCACGACGCCGTTGAGCAACTCCGTGCGCGGGTTCACCTCGGGTTCGGGCAGACCGGCCCGCGTCAGTGCAAGCCGCAGCCGGGTCTCTGGAGCCGAGTCCGCGCCGACCCGGGCCTGCTCCAAGGCGAGCCGGGCCTTCCGGATTCCGGGAGTGCCCTTGTGCCGGTCCAGCATCTCGGCCAGGTCCGCGATGCTGGCGTGGGGGTCACTGCGGCCCTCCAGGTCAGCCCGCGGCACACGGATCAGATGGTCGGCCACCACGGTGAGTTCGTCCACCCCCATCAACCGGGACACATCGAGCCAGGTACGGACCCGCGTCGTCACGAGGAGTCCGCCGATACTCACGATCTCATCGGGGAAGAACTGACCGACGTGGCCGATCACGCCAGTCCGCCGGGGGATGGCCATGGAGTCAGGCCGCGACAGGTGGATGCCCGGATCATCCGCCCCCGGTAGGAATCCAGGCATCTCCCAGAGCCGGAATGCCGTGGCGTGCGAGGCGGCCGTGAATTCCGTAATCCGGGTGAAGGGCCGTACCAGCGGCTCCAGGTCGGGCGGCGTTTCCGCGGCGCAAGGAATCCGGATGCCACGGCTCGGCGATGCTAGCCCGCGGTGCCGGAGCCGGCGGTAGCTGACCCCGGCGTCGAGCGCCTCCTGGAAGGTGAAGGGCGCACGGGCAACCGGGTCCGGCAGGGGCTGCGGCGTCTTCATGGCCCCATGCTGGCAAATTCCGGCGGCGCCCAGGCGGTTATCCACAGGCCCGGGCCGCACGAACCCAACTAGCTCGCAGTAGTTGTCGTTTTGAGCGGGCAAAACGACAACTATTGCGAGCTAGTTGGGGAGGGGAGGGGCGGGGGCGGAGTTTAGTTGCGGAGCGCCGGTGCCTCGTCCGGTTCGTCGGCCTCGTTCGGCTCGTCCGCCTCGTCCTGCTCATCGAGCCGGTCGACGGCGTCCGCGGCGTCCGACGGCGCGGGCTGGGCCCGGCGCCCGTGGGTGGCCTTGCCGCCGTTGGCCTTCTGCAGCGCCTTCCGTTCGCGCCGGCCCTCCACCAAGCGGTACAGCACGGGCACCAGGACCAGCGTCAGGGCGGTGGAGGAAATGAGGCCGCCGATCACCACGATGGCCAGCGGCTGCGAGATGAAGCCCCCGCCGCCGGTCAGTCCCAGAGCCATCGGGGTCAGCGCGAACACGGTGGCCAGCGCGGTCATCAGGATCGGCCGGAGGCGCTGGCGTGCGCCGTGCGTGATCGCGTCCGCCACGCTCATGCCGGGCTCGCCGTTGCGCGGCTGGCGGTACTGGTTGATCAGGTCGATCAGCACAATCGCGTTGGTCACCACAATTCCCACCAGCATCAGCATGCCGATCAGCGAAGGCAGCCCCAGCGGGACGCCCGTCACCAGCAGCAGCGCGATGGCGCCGGTGGCTGCGAACGGGATGGAGACCAGCAGGATCAGCGGCTGCACGAGGGATTTGAACGCGGCGACCATGATCACGTAAACGATCGCGATGGCGGCCAGCAGTGCCAGCCCCAGTTGGCCGAAGGACTCGGCCTGCTGCGTGGTGGCGCCGCCGATCTCTGCCGTGACGCCCGGCGGCAGCTGGACCGACTTGAGCCGGTCCTGCACCTCGGTGCTTACCGCACCCAGGTTTCCGCCCGACGGCGTGACGGAGACGCGAGCGGTCCGCTGGCCGTTGCTGGCCGTAATCGAGACCGGAACCTCCACCTGTTCCACGGAAGCGATCGAGGACAGCGGGACCGGGCCCCGCGCCGTCGGCAGCGGGAGGTCGCGCACGGCGCCGATGCTGGTGAAACGGGTGCCTTCGCCGATCCGGACCGGGAAGTCGTTTGTGCCGATGCGGACGGTGCCGGCCGGGACCGGACTGATCGTGGCGGCCAGGACGCCGGCGACCTGCTGTTCGTTCAGGCCCGCCGCAACGGCCTTGGCGCGGTCCACCTTGACCTGGACCACGGGCTGGCTCGCGGCCAGGTTGGTGCTGACCTCGGACGAGCCGGGAACCCCGTCCATTGCCTTGACCATGGCGTCGCTGGCGGTCTTGAGGTCGGCGGAACTGGCGGCCTTGAGCGTGATGTCGACAGTCGACGTCGTGCCGAATCCGCCCTGCTGCGAACCCACCGTGATCTTGCCAGCGTCGGAGATCTTGGCGAGCTCCTTGCGGACAGTGTCCTGCAGCTTGCCCTGGTTGGCTTTCTCCTCGGTCACGACGGTGAAGCTGGAATTCGCCGCCCCCGTGGACTGCAAGGCTGAGAAGCCGGACTGGGCGTTGCCGGTGGTGACCTGGACGTCCTTGATTCCGTCGATGCCGCGCAGGGTCTTCTCGACCTTGACGGCCGCGGCGCTGCCCTCCGCCAGGCTGGTGCCGGCCGGAAGGGCCTGCCGCACGGTCATGCTGTTTTCGCCGGAACGGCCCAGCAGGTCGGTTGCGAGCAGCGGCGACATCGCTGCGGTGCCGCCGAGGACCAAAACGGCCGCCACCAGGGTGATGACGGGGTGCCGTTGGGTCTTGGTCAGGATCGGGAGGTAGCCGCGCTGCAGGAAGCTGCGCTGCTCGGCCTCGTGGGCCTTCGCGGCGGTCTCGCGGGCTGAGGCTTCGGAAACGTAGGCGCCGGCCTTGTCCGCCGGGGTCCGCAGGAACCAGTAAGCCAGCACCGGAACGATGGTCAGCGAGACCAGCAGCGAGGAGACCAAAGCAATCGTGACGGTGAGGGCGAAGGGCCGGAACAGCTCACCGGCGAGTCCGGCGACGAACGCGATCGGCAGGAAGACCGCCACCGTGGTAAGCGTGGACGCGGTGATTGCGCCGGCGACCTCGCGGATGGAGGTCAGGATGGCGGTGATTTTCTGCTCGCCATAACTGAGGTGGCGCTTGATGTTCTCGATCACCACGATCGAGTCGTCCACCACGCGGCCGATCGCGATCGTCAGCGCGCCGAGGGTCAGGATGTTCAGCGAGTAGCCGGTCGCGGAGAGCCCGATGAAGGTGATCAGCAGGGACAGCGGGATGGACACGGCCGTGACCAGCGTGGAGCGCACCGAGAGCAGGAACAGCAAGATGACGGCGACGGCGAAGCCCAGACCCAGCAGGCCCTCCGTGGTGAGGTCCTTGATGGACTTCTCGATGAACGGCGCCTGGTCGAACACCGGGGTGAACTTGGCGTTGGACCCCAGTTCGGCCTCAAGCTGCGGGATGGCGTCCTTGACCGCGTGGGAGATGCCCACCGTGTCGCCCTCGGGCTTCTTGGTGACCGAGACGGCCAGCGTTTCCTTGCCGTTGGTGCGGGTGATCGAGGTGCGGGCGTCCTCGGTGATGCTGACGTCCGCCACGCTGCCGATTGTCGCGGCGTCGCGGGCGCCCCCCAGCGGCAGGGCCTTGATCGCGTCAAGGGAATCCACCGGGCTGCCGATCTGCAGCGAGAGCGTCTTGCCCTGCTCCTCGATACTGCCGGCCGGAACCAGGCTGCCGTTGTTCTTCAGCGCCTCGGAGATGGACGCGATGGTGGTGCCGGAGGCGGCCATGGCCGCCGGCCGCGGCAGGATCTTGATGTGCTGGGTGGCCCCGCCGGTTACTTCGGCGCCGCGCACGCCGTCGAGCTTCTGCAGCCGCGGCACACTCAGGCGGGCCAGGTCCGCGTTGAGTTCGCTCAACGGCTTGTCCGAGGAGACCGCAAGATAGACGATCGGGAAGTCGCTGATGCTGCCGGCGATCGCCTGCGGCTGGACGTCCTTCGGCAGCGCCTGCTTCGCGTTGGAGATGGCGCGGTCGATCTGGTTCCGGGCACGGTCCAGGTTGGAGCCGTAGGTGAACGCCAGGGTGATCTGCGAAACGCCGTTGCGCGACGTCGACGACGTCGACTCCAGCCCCTCGACGCCGTTGAGCGCCGTCTCCAGCGGCCCGCTGACCTGCTTGTCTACGACTTCCGGAGAGGCCCCGGGCATCGAGGTGATGACCGTGATCTGCGGGAACTCGATGGACGGGATGAGCTCCTGCTTGAGCGAGGTCATCGTGATTACGCCGAAGACCGACGCGAAGACGGTGATCAGCGCGATCAGCGCCCGGTTTCCTAGCGAAAGCTTGGCCAGCCGGAACATCTCATGGTCTCCTGATGGGTCGACGGAGGTACGTCACAGCGTGACGTCACAGGGATTGAACGTGCCGCAACCCGGAAGAGTTTCAGCGGGTGGCGCTGATCGGCTCCAGCTGGAGTGCCGCGGCCGTCTCGGCCTCGAGCTTGGCGGCGAGGTCCGGGTTCTCGTTGAGCTTGATGCCGTAGCCCGGCATCATCTCCTTGAGCTTGGACTGCCAGCCCTTGAAGTTCTTGGGGAAGGACTTCTGGAGCAGCTCGATCATGATCGGCACGGCCGTGGAGGCACCCGGGGAGGCGCCAAGCAGGGCGCCGATGGTGCCGTCGCGGCCGGCGATGACCTCGGTGCCGAACTGCAGCACGCCGCCCTTCTTCGGATCCTTCTTGATGATCTGCACCCGCTGGCCGGCGGTGATGAGCTCCCAGTCGCCGTCCTTGGCCTCCGGGTAGTACTCCCGCAGGGCCTCGACCTTGGCTCCGTGCCGCTTGGCGACTTCCTTAACCAGGTATGCGGTGAGATCCATGTTGTCCTTGGCCACGGCAAGCATCGGAATGATGTTGGAGGGCCGGATGGACAGCGGCAGGTCCATGTAGGAGCCGTTCTTCAGGAAGTTCGTGGAGAAACCGGCGTACGGGCCGAACAGCAGTGAGCGCTTGCCGTTGACGAACCGGGTGTCCAAGTGCGGGACGGACATGGGCGGGGCGCCGACGGAGGCCTGGCCGTAAACCTTGGCGCTGTGCTGGCCGGCGAGGGTCTCGTCCGTGCAGCGGAAGAACTGGCCCGAGACCGGGAAGCCGCCGAAGCCCTTGCTTTCCGGGATGCCGGAGGCCTGCAACAGGTGCAGCGCACCGCCGCCGGCGCCGACAAAGACGAAGTTCGCGTGGATCGAGCCGTGCTCGCCGGAGCGCGGGTGCTTGAGTGCAAGGTCCCAGCCGCCGTCGGAGGCACGCTTGATGCCGGTGACGTCGTGGCCGTAGTTGGTTTCCACACCGTTGTTGGCGAGGTAGCCGGTCAGTTCGCGGGTCAGGGCGCCGAAGTCGACGTCGGTGCCTTCGGCGGCGCGGGTGGCGGCGATGTGCTGCTTCGGATCGCGGCCCTTGACGATCAACGGTGCCCACTTGGCGATCTGGGCGTGGTCCTCGGAGTACTCCATCGAGCGGAACAGGGGGTTCGGCTTGAGCGCCTCGTAGCGGGTGCGCAGGAACTTGACGTTGGCGTCGCCGACCACGAAGCTCATGTGCGGCACGGTGTTGATGAAGCCCTTGGGGGAACCGATCAGGTTGTTGGTGACCAGGTGGGACCAGAACTGGCGGGAAAGCTGGAACTGCTCGTTGATGTGCAGGGCCTTCGCTGTGTCCACCGAGCCGTCTTTGGCTGCGGGGGAGTAGTTAAGCTCACACAGGGCGGCGTGGCCGGTGCCGGCGTTGTTCCACGGATCGGAGCTTTCAAGCCCCGGCTGGTCCAGGCGCTCGAAGAGCGAAATGGTCCAGTTCGGCTCAAGCTGCTTCAGGAAGGCGCCCAGCGTGGCGCTCATGATGCCGCCGCCAATCAGGACGACGTCGGCATGTTGGGTCTTGGAAATGAAAGTCACAATCAGTCTCCGATAGCAGCGGCTCTGGCTGTCACAGAATATCCCCGCACGGCCCACTAACTGAAATTGGGCCGTCCCGTCAAGGCTTTAGTTCGACGTTCGTGAAAACTTCGTTCAGGACCGGCGACGCTGGGTACTTCAGCACCCGGTCTGACAGAGCCAGTGCCGAGATTGGGAACGCAATCGGCACGGCGGGCACGGTCGCGGCAATCTGCGCATTGATGGTCTGGTACTGCTCTGTCCGGTCCTTGCCGTCCGGCAGGCCCCGGGCGCGGGAGATTTTCGAGAACACCTGGGGGTCCTGGTAGCCGAACTCACCGGTATTTTCACCAAAAAGCGGGCCCACGAAGTTATCGGGATCCGCGTAGGACCCGTTCCAGCCGAGCAGATGCAGTGCGTGGTCGCCGGGGGAGGTCACCTTCTGGAGGTAGCCGTCGGACCATTCGACCGGAACGGGTTTGATGTTGAGCCCGACGGCGGTGAGCTGGCGGCTGATCTCCGCGTAGACCTTTTCCGGGGTCGGCAGGTAGGGCCGGGTGACGTTGAGCGGGTAGTAGAACTTCAGTTCCTCACCCTTGTAGCCGGACTCGGCGAGGAGCTCCTTGGCCTTGTTCTGGTCGTAGCCCAGGGAGGGTGCGTTGTTGTTGAAGCCGCTCAGCTTCGGCGGGACGAATTGCGAGGCCGCGGCGGTGTTGTCAATGAAGAACTTCCGGATCAAGGTGTCCTTGTCCAGGGCCATCTCGATCGCCTGGCGGACCTTGAGCTTCCGCAGCACCGGGACTTCCTGGTTCATGCCCAGGTACATGACGGAGAAGGGATCGCGCTGGATGATCTGTTTGCCGCGCTTGACCAGCTGGTCGAAGTTGCCCACGGTCACGGAATCGTAGGCATCGATTTTCCCGTCAAGCAGGGCCTGAAGCCGGGCCTGCGGGTGGTCGTAGGTGACGAAGTTGATGGTCCCGATCTGGCCCTTGTCGCCCCAGTAGCGCCTGTTGCTGTTCAGGGTGACGGTGTTGTTGTCCCAGGAGTCGAAGACGTAGGGGCCGGTGCCTACAGGGTGCAGGGCGTAGGCGGACACCGGCTGGCCTTCGCGCTTTTGGTTCAGCACGTCGGCCGACTGTGCGGCCAGGGCGTGCGGCGAGGAGATCGCGAAGGCGGGCAGGGTGAGCGCCTGGAGGAACCCGGTGAAGGGCTGGGTGAGATCGATCCGGACGCTGTTTGCCGCCAGCGCGGTGCAGCCCTTGTAGATGGACAGCGACGCCTGGTCCGCGTGCGCCATAAACACACCCTTGAAGGTGCTGCCGGGTGCCTGCTTGCGGAGGGCGGCGGGGAAGTTGAACCAGCGCTTGAAATTTGTGCACACGGCCGCCGCATTAAAGGCCGTGCCGTCCTGGAACTTCACGTTCTCGCGGAGCTTGAAGGTGTAGGCGCGGCCGTCGTCGCTGGTCGTCCATTCGGTAGCCAGCAGGGGTGTTGGCTTGCCGCTGGTCTGGTCGACGCCGATCAGGCCCTCGAGGATCTGGCGGGTGATGCGGTAGGAGTCGACGTCGGACACCAGGGCCGGATCCAGGCCGAGCGGGCGCGAGGCGGTGCCAAAGGTGAAAGTGGCGGTGGGCCCGGCGTCGGACGCGCTGGCGGAGGTGGGCGAGGGTGCGGGGCCGGGCGCTCCGGTGCACGAGGCCAGCGGCAGCAGGAGCAGGACCGCGCCGAAGCCGGCCGCGATGCGGCGCAACGCCCTGCGGGGGCCGGTACTGATGGGCGCGGTACTGCTGGGCACTGAAGGAATCACCTCTGGGAACTTGTTGGCCGCCGGCTGCGGAACAGCCCCAGTCTAGTTGACCCGCCCGGAGGGAACAGGCGAAGGCCCGCACCGTCCGGTGCGGGCCTTCGTTTCTCCAGGTGGATCCAGGGAGTCAGGCTGGATCCGGGTCAGGAGGTCTTGGTGATGCCTACTTGGGCATCAGGACCGAGTCGACCATGTAGACCGTGGCGTTGGCGGTCTTGACGCCACCGCAGACCACGTTGGCGCCGTCGACCTTGAGAGCGTCCTTGCTGCCGGTGACGGTCACGGAACCGCCCTGGACGGTCTTGTGGGTGCCCACGATTTCAGACGGGCTGATCTTGCCGGGAACTACGTGGTAGGTGAGGATCTTGCTCAGCAGGGCATCGTCCGTCTTGAGCTTGTTGATGGTGGCGGCGTCGATCTTTTTGAACGCGTCATCCGTCGGAGCGAAGACAGTGAATTCGCTGCCGTTCAGGGTGTCCACCAGGTTGACCTTGGGGTTGAGCTTGCCCGAGACGGCGGCCGTCAGGGTGGTCAGAATCGGGTTGTTGGAGGCGGCTACGGCCACCGGGTCCAGCGCCATGCCGGCGACGGAACCCTTACCGTCGGGAACCTGCGAGGCGTAGGCGGCGCAACCGGAGCCGACGAGGTCCGCTGCCGGGTCCATCGCTGCGGCGGAGGAGCTCATGGACGGTGACGGGGCCATGCTGGAAGACATGGCGGACTCCGACGGCGTGGAAGCGGGAGCCGAGGAGCTGGATCCCGTGCTGGAACCGCCGCAGGCAGTGAGGCTGAGCATGGCTGCAGCAGCGATACCTGCAACGGCGAAAGTCGTGCGCTTGATGGTCTGCATTTCGATTCTCCTTTGTTGTGCCGATTTCATTGCCTGCAGCGACGTTTTTGCCGCTGTGGCCTTTCTCCGACTGTCGGGCACCGACCCTTGGTTGGTGTCTCAATGGGTATTCGCGGGCTTGGCGGAAAGAGATGGGTGGGAATCGAAATTCTTTTTCGGAACCGGTTCAGGGCGGCGGGGCGGGCGGGCGGCTTCGCCGGGATTCCGGGCTTTTTGGCGGGTGCGGGAGGGGCGGTCCCCGGTTTAGTTCCAGAGTTAAACAGCAAAACCCCGGTCCGAAGACCGGGGTTTTGCATTGTGCGCAAGGGGGGACTTGAACCCCCACGCCCGAAGGCACAGGAACCTAAATCCTGCGTGTCTGCCAATTTCACCACTCGCGCGCGGCGCCTTCGTTCGCGGGCCCGAAAGACCCTCGACGGCGGATGCCAGGCACCAGTCTACAGTTTTGCCCCGCAGCCCGGCGCCGGGGCCGAACTGCGGGGCAGGGCAGCTAGGCGTCCAGCTTCAGGTCGCGGAGCAGCTTGGCGACGTGGCCGGTAGCGCGCACGTTGTACTGCGCCAGGGTGACTTTGCCGTCCGGACCGACCACCACGGTGGAACGGATCAGGCCCTCATAGGTGCGGCCGTAGTTTTTCTTCTCACCCCATGCCGCGTACGCCTCGGCCACCGCGTGGTCCGGATCGGAGAGCAGCGGGAAGCTGAGTCCTTCGGCCGCCGCGAAGCCCGCGAGCTTCGCGACCGGATCGGGGGAGATGCCGACGACGTCATAGCCCGCACCCTGCAGGGCCGCCAGTGAGTCTCGGAAGTCGCAGGCCTGCTTGGTGCAGCCCGGCGTGGCAGCCGCCGGATAGAAGTAGACCACCGTGTTCCGGCCGCGGAAGTCCTGCAGGCCGACCTCGCGTCCGGCCGAGTCCAACAGCTGGAAGTCCGGCGCGTCGTCTCCGGGAACGAGTCGTTCAGGCATGTTTATCTCCTTGACAATTTTAGGGAATTCCAGCCTAGTGAGCCCGGGCGCGGCCCACGAATCGCACAATCGCTATACTCTTTGGTATGCCTGATATGGATCGCTGGCCCACGGGCCGCCTATTGTCCACGGCAGCACGCCTTGTAGAACACTCCTGGAACGAGAAGCTGGGGGCCATTGGCCTGACCCATGCCGGGGTCATTGCGATGGAAGTGCTCTCCGCTCAAGGACCCATGACCCAAGCGCAATTGGCGCAATTGGTCCGCGTCCAAGCCCAGACCATGGGCAAAACCCTGAGCCGGCTTGAAGCCCACGGTCACATCTCCAGGGAGCGCAGCGCCTCGGACCGCCGCAGCCACGTCGTCACCCTGACGGACCGCGGCCGCGAAGCCGTCGTTGCGGCCGCGGACATGGAGCGCTCGGTGCTCGCCGCCGCTTCGATCGATCCCGACTCCCTGCGGCACGAGCTGCAGTCCGTGGTCCGGGAACTGGCCAACCGCATGTCCACGACGGAAGCGAAGGCGATCGTCACAGCGGTGGAGCCTACTGTGTCCGCCGAAGCCAACTAGGCCGCGGTCGCCCACTGGCGCCGACAAGTTAGGGCACTGCCGGCGCTTGCTCCGGACCCCGATAGCCCGGCGCGGGAAACAAGTAGCTACTACTGGGTTCAAGCCAGCCCTGCTGGGCGAGCATGAGGTCATGACAAGGTACGTCCTCGAAGCCAGGTCCCTGGAACATCACTGCCAGTGCTGCGGCGAATACGCCACAACTGTTTTCTGTGAGGGCTGCGACCCTCACGAAGAGGCGCCGGCGAAATCCTAGCCGCTGTTCGCCGGCAGCCGGTCCCGTCGCAACGTGAGTCCCGCGTTTGACGCGGGGCTGCATAGGGCTGTTCCCTGATCCAGCCCACCCCGTGTCCTGACCCCTCCCCGGGTGGAGGCTCGCATAAGGTTTTCCTATGGAAACGGTGCCACCGCCTGAGCTGGAAGGGCAGACCTCGATCAACGAGCTGCTCGACGAGCCGCTGGGCACTGAACCGATCCAGCTCGCGTTGCCCATCCATTTCCAGCTGGCGGCAGCCGGTCGGCGCTAGGCCCGGGCCAGCGCCGTAAGGGCGCGAGCTGTCCGGAAATCCCGAGGCGCCGATCCGTGGAACGTAGGATGTCTAGGATGCGAACGCGTAAGAGTGCCTCTTGGGCTGTCACGGCCCTGGCCGTCCTTGCCTTGGTTGCCTCCACTACCCTCGCTATCGCCGCCCCGGCCGACGCCGAACCCTGCGGTCCGGTCGTGTTGATCCCCCTGGGCCGATGCGAGCCCTCGGCCACCCCCACCCCGACGCCGTCGAGCACCGTCAAGCCCCCGGCTACGGCTCCGGCAGCACCGTCGGCACCGCCGGCCGCTCCGGCCGCTCCGGCACCATCGTCCGCCGCACCCTCCAGCCCGGCACCGGCCCCCTCCGCGAAAACCGCCGTCCGGGCGGCGCCCTCCAAGGCCCCGGTCCAGGGATCGGGCGCGGCCTCGGTCCCGGCCGGGGCCACTGCTACGCCCTCTGCGGCGGAGGGAACGCCGTCGTCGCCGCAATCCGCCGTTTCGGAGGCCCCCGCGGTCGTTGCGCAGGTTTCACAGGGCCGCGGTCCTGAACTGCGCGCGGGGGCGTTCCTGCTGGCGGCCGGAGGCCTGCTCCTGTCAGCCTGGGCAGTTTTGGGGCTCAGGCGCCGCGGGGACCGGGCTCCCTAAGAAGGCCCCGGACAGCGTCGCGCGCCCCGCTCACAGGTTAGGACGTTGCTGTCTGCACCGGCAGGAAACGCGCAGGAAAGACCAAGGGCTCCCGCAATTTGCGGCGAGACCCGATGCTTCTGGGTTAAAGTTCTTTCGGAGACCCGGGGCTGGTTGAGCGCGTACGTTTCCCGCTCTCGCCCGTCCGCCGGCCGACGCCGGCCATGCCCTGAGGACCCGCATGACCACAAGGCGTCTTTCCACGGCCGTCGCATCACTGGGCACGGGCGCTGTCCTGCTTGGCACCCTCTTCGCCTTCCCGGCCGCAGCGGCTACGGATCCAGCCATCGATTCACGCCCGGTCGCTTCCCCCTCGACTGCCTCGGCGCCCCCCGCGGGGGCCAGCGGCCGCTTCGTCGTGAAGTTCAAGACCGGAACCGCCGGTACGGCCCACGCCCGGGCCAAGGCTTACGGCCAGGCGGCCAGGAGCTCGGGCGTCTCCGTCAAGGAGCTGCACGCCACGGCACGCGGGGCGGCCGTCGTCCAGGCCGACGGCGCGCTGACCCCTCGGGGGAGCGACAAAGTCCTTGCCTCCCTGCGCGTCCAGTCCAACGTCGAATACGCCGAGCCAGACACCTTCGTCCGCCCGGCATCAACCCCGAACGATCCGCTGTACCCGCAGCAATGGGACCTGTCCGAAGACACTGCAGGGATGCGCGTGCCCGCGGCCTGGGACACCACTTCCGGCCTGGGCGCCGTTGTGGCCGTCATCGATACCGGCATCACGCCCCACAGCGACCTGACGAGCGTCCTCCCGGGCTACGACTTCATCTCCGACAGCACTAAGTCGAACGACGGGGACGGCCGCGACGGCGATGCCAGCGACGCAGGGGACTCCTGCAACGGCTCATCGTCGTCCTGGCACGGAACCCACGTCGCCGGGACGATCGGCGCGGCGGCCAACAACGGCATCGGCATCGCCGGCGTCGCCTACTCCGCCAAGATCCTCCCGGTCCGGGCCCTCGGCACCTGTGGCGGCTACCTTAGCGACATCGCCGACGCCGTCGTCTGGGCCGCCGGGGGAACCGTTACGGGAGTCCCGGCCAACGCGAACCCCGCCAGGGTCATCAACATGTCCCTGGGCGGATCCGGCCAGTGCGGCAGCTACTTCCAGTCCGCACTCGACTACGCCGCCGCGCAGGGCGTCACCGTCGTCGCCGCCGCCGGCAACGAGAATTCACCCGCCTCCGGCTCCACCCCGGCCAACTGCAACAACATCATCACCGTCGGCGCGACCGGACGTGAAGGCAACAAGGCCTACTACTCCAACTACGGTCCCGAGGTCGACGTCAGCGCCCCCGGCGGCGACAGCTCCACCGGCCGGGCCAACACCATCCTCTCGACCTGGAACAATGGCACCACCGTGCAGGGCTCCGAAACGTACGGCTACATGCAGGGCACGTCGATGGCCGCCCCACACGTTGCCGGCGTCGCGGCCCTCATGCTGTCCGCGGACCCGGCCCTCACCCCGGCCCAGGTCGAGACAATCCTCAAGGAGACGGCCAGGCCGCTGCCGGGCACCTGCAGCACAGGAGGCTGCGGCAACGGTCTAGTGGACGCGGCCGCCGCCGTCGGCTCCGTACTGCCAAGTGCCGTCCCCTACATCACGGCCGGCGTGCCGCGGATCGACGGGGACGCCGTCGTCGGACACGCGCTTACGGTTTCGGCGGGAACGTGGTCGCCCGAAGGAGCCTCACTGAGCTACCAGTGGAGGCGCGACGGCGTCGCGATCCCCGGCGCCACGGCCGTGACCTACCCGGCCGCGACCACGGACGCAGGCGCCCTGTTGAGCGTCACGGTGACCGGCTCCGCCGACGGCTACAACCCGAGTGCGGCCACCACCAGTCCCGTCGCAGTGGTCCCGCAGCCCTCCCTCTCGGGGACGGCCAGGGTCGGCTCGACGCTGGCGGCCGGCCCCCAGGACTGGCCGGCCGACGTGGCACGCCAGTACCAATGGGTCCGGTCCGGCGTAGCGGTCAGCGGGGCTACCGGGACCCATTACACCCTCGGAGCCGGCGACCTTGGCCAGACCCTGAAGGTCCGGGTGACGGCATCGTGGCCCGACCAGAGATCGGCTACCCTTGACTCGCCTTCGCCGGCTGCCGTGGCGCGCGGTACCCTTACCGGCCCGACACCAATGATCAGCGGCACCCGCAAGGTGGGCTACACGCTCACAGCGGTACCGGGCACCTGGACTGCCGGCACGTTCCTGAAGTACCAGTGGTACCGCTCCGGTCTTCCCATCAGCCGGGCCACCGGGCCCAAGTACACCCTCGGGGGCGCCGATCAGGGGAAAATCATGCGGCTGCGGGTCGGCGGGATCAAGGCGGGGTACACCACCATCGTGAAGGATTCCGCCACGACCAGTGCCATCGCGGCGGGAACACTTGTTTCCACGCGGCCATGGATCTCCGGTTCCGCCCGCTACGGGTACACGCTGACCGCCAACACCGGCACTTGGACCGCCGGCACTGCTTTCCGCTACCAGTGGTACCGGTCCGGCGCGGCAATCTCCGGTGCCACCGGCCGCTACTACCGGATCATCTGGGCCGACCGCTACGACGTCATGAGTGTGCGCGTTGTGGGCTCGAAGGCCGGCTACACCAGCCTGGCCCGGTACTCGGGGTACAGCGCCCGCGTCCCGTAAACCCCCGCGTGCCGCAAGAACCCGCGGCAGAAGAAATGCAGAAAACGGCGCCTGAATCCCGCGCAGGCGGCACCCCCGCATGTTTACTGGTAGCGGGGGCGGTGAGTTGTGTGCTGGCTCCGAACGGAACGTCAGCCGCCAGACTCGCCGAGAAGAAAGCTGGACCATGATCGAGGCATTCGGCCTTACCAAGACCTACGGGAAGCGCACCGCCGTTGACGGCGTCACGTTCACCGTCCGGCCAGGGCAGGTGACCGGCTTCCTGGGCCCGAACGGGGCCGGCAAGACCACCACCATGCGCATGATCCTGGGACTGGACCGGCCCACCGCGGGGCGGGTGCTGGTGAACGGACGGCCGTATGCCGGGCACGCGGCGCCGCTGCACGAAGTCGGTGCCCTCCTGGATGCCAAGTCTGTTCACCCGGCCCGCAGCGCTTTCAAACACCTGTCCGTTCTGGCAGCCACACACGGCATAAGCCGCAGCCGCGTCGAGGAAATCATGGCGATGACCGGGATCTCGGAGACGGCCCGCAAGCGCGTCAAAGGGTTCTCGCTCGGCATGGGCCAGCGCCTCGGCATTGCTGCCGCACTGCTGGGGGATCCCCGGACGGTCATCTTCGACGAGCCTGTCAACGGACTCGATCCGGAAGGCGTCCAGTGGGTCCGCAACCTGGCCAAAGGCCTCGCCGCCGAGGGCCGGACGGTCTTCCTTTCCTCGCACCTGATGAGCGAGATGGCGCAGACTGCCGACCACCTGATCGTCATCGGACGGGGCCGGATCATCGCGGACGCGCCCGTAGCCGAGATCCTTGCCCAGGGGCAGGACAGGGCGCTGGTGCGCAGCGACCAATCAACCCGGTTGCAGGCGGGGCTGGCAGCCAGCGGGATCCTCTTTCGCGAACTTGAACCGGGCCTCCTGGAAGTCTCCGGTGCCGAACCGCGGAAGATCGCCTGGATAGCGCGGGAATGCGATGCACTGATTCACGAGTTGACCCCGGTCCGGGCGACGCTCGAAGAGGCCTTCATGGAACTGACCCGCGACGACGTCGAATACCGCTCCGCCGCATTGGCCGGGGCCGGAGAGGGAAACCGATGAGCACCACAGTAACCTCGAGCAACGGTGCCACTGCCGTCCCTCGCCGGGACAGCGGGACCAGGCTCACCTTCCTCCGGGCCGTGCACGCCGAGTGGATCAAGCTGACCTCGCTGCGTTCCAGCTACGTCATCCTCGCCGTCGCGCTGCTCGGCATGGTCGGGGTCGGCATGCTCAAAGCCTTCTCCGTGGCAGACATGGCTGCCTCGTTCGCCGTCTACGGCGGGCCCGCTGGAGCTGAGCGGGAGGGCATCCTGAAGGAATTCAGCATATTTGCCCGCGAAGTCCCCGCAACCGGGATCATGGTCGCCCAGTTCCTGATCGCCTCCTTGGCCGTCATCCAGATCGGCTCCGAATACAGCACCGGCATGATCACCACGACGCTCACCGCCGTGCCACGCCGGATGACCGCCGTGCTGTCGAAAACGCTCGTCATCGCCGCAACCGCCTTCGCCACCGGCATCCTCGGAGCTCTCATCTCGTACGCTGTGGCCCAGCCGATACTGCAGCCGCAGGGTCTGGACTACGCACTTACCGCCGACGGTGTGGTCCGGAGCATTCTCAACGCCGCCGTCTTCCTGGCTCTGATCGCCGTCCTGGGCCTTGGCATTGGTGCCATGCTGCGCAACAGCGCCGGCGGCCTTGTCGCCACGCTGGGCATCCTCATGATTCTTCCGGTAATCGTTGCCATCTTGTCGGGCCTGGGGGACGCCTTCCAGGACGTCGGCCTGTTCCTGCCCGCGTCCGCCGGGGGCGACATGGTCGCCATCCGGACCTCGCCCGAGCGGCTAACCCCGGTCCAGGGCGGCCTTGTTGTGCTTGCCTGGACGGCAGCCGCAGTGGGCGGCGGACTCGCGTCGGTGAAGTACCGCGATGCCTGACAGCAACGCCTGACAGCAACGCCTGACCGGGTCGCCGCCGGCGTCGCATGTGGGTACGCTCCCGGCGGCCCTGGATCCAGGGCCGCCGATCCATGCAAAACAAAAAACCCCGTCTTTCCGGTCAGACCGAAAAGACGGGGTTTTGGCTTGTGCACCCCCCGGGACTCGAACCCGGAACCCATTGATTAAGAGTCAATTGCTCTGCCAGTTGAGCTAGAGGTGCAGCTGTTGTTTTCGTTCGCCCCGGGCTTTTTATTTCCCGCGGTGTTCTCCGCAACGACATGAAACTCTACACGAGTTTTAGTGCAGTGTGAAATCGAGCGGCCGACGGGGCTCCCCGGCTAGTTGGACAGCCCCAAAACCAGCACAAAATCAGGGTTTTGGCCGTTGCTGAGCGCCCAGAGGCGTCCGTCCGGGGCGAGCGAAACGTCGCGGATCCGACCATATTTGCCTGTGAAATAGGCCACAGGATCGCCGGCAAATTCGCCGCGCAGCGGTACCGCCCAAAGCCGCTGGCCACGCAGGGCGCCGAGGTAGGCCGTGTCGCCAACGATTTCGAGCCCGCTGGGCGAGGAGTCCGCCGTCGAGGGCCACACCACTTTGGCGTCAAGGAACCCTTCGCGGTGCGGGGCTCCCGTCACCTCGGGCCAGCCGTAGTTGCCGCCGGGGACGATCAGGTTCAGTTCGTCGTCTCTGTCCGGACCGAATTCGCTCGCCCACAGCCGGCCCGCGCTGTCCCAGTCGAGCCCTTGGACGTTCCGGTGCCCGAGGCTGTAGACGGGGTTCGAGCCGAAGGGGTTGCCGGGAGCGGGTCTCCCGTCCGGGGTGAGGCGCAGGATCTTGCCGCCGAGGGCGTTGCGGTCCTGGGGTTGGTCGCGGCGCTGGGAGTCGCCGGTTCCGACGTAGAGGTACCCGTCGGGGCCGAACCGGATGCGGCCTCCGTTGTGTGTGGAGGCCTTGGGAATTCCGGTGAAGATGGTTTCGGGGGCGCCCAGATCCGGGAGGCCGTTCCCAGCGAGCCGGAAGCGGGCGATCCGGTTGTCCGGCCCGGCCGTGAAATACGCGTATAGATACCGGCCGGCCGCAAGCTGAGGAGAAAGGGCCAGCCCCAGCAGTCCGCCCTCGCCGCCGGGGTTGACGCCGGGCACTTTGCCGACCGTCGCTGCGGGACCGCCGCCTGGCGGCACGGACTTTAGCAGCGCGCTGTCCCGTTCCGAGATAAGGGCAGTGCCGTCCGGCAGGAAGACCACAGACCAGGGCAGCGTCAGCCCGGCGTCGATGCGGCCGGCAACTCTCAGGACGCCCGCAGCCGGCTCGCTGCTGGCGGGTGGGCTGCTGGCAGCCGGCTCGCTGCTGGCGGGCGGGCTGCTGGCGGGCGGCGGGGGAGCGGGTGGACTGCCGGTGCAGCCGGCCGCGGCCAGGGACGCAGCCAGTACCGCCACCGCCGCTGCCCGCGCCGCTCGCCGCGGCGACCGCCGCTGCATTGCTACAGCCGGGAGCGGCGGGGCGGCCGGAAGCCCGCTGCTTCCGCATGGGCGGCGGAAAGGAACCAGACTTCTGCCCGGGTCTCCTCGTAGGAGGGGCTGGTCTCGTCGTGGTAGATCATCGAGGAGGCGTTGCCCTTGACGGTGAAGCCCTCCGGGCCGCTTCCATCCGCGGCCGGCGCGGCAGATCCCTCGCCGTACGGCTGCTCAACGGCCAGATGCCCGGAGGGCGCCGCGGTGTGGCTGGCTGAGCCTTCGGTGAGTGCGGCCGATGATGCTGCCTGCGCCGTCTCCAGTTCCGCAGCCTCGGCCGCGGCGGACTCCGCGCCGGGGAGGGTGGGGGCGTGTGGCTCGGTGTATTCGGCGTGGTGCACGGGGGTGTGTGCTTCCGGCGCTTCGGCGTGGGCGCCGTGGGCCAGGTGTTCGCCGTGGCCCCCGTGCGGAAGGTCGTGGTGCGTGGCGGCATGTGTCTCGGCCGGCGGCGTCTCCGACCACTGGGTCTCCCACTCGGAGCTGCCCGCTGCGGTGCCGCCCTCGGCGGGCGCGTCCTCCTTGGGAGCTCCCTCGGCTGTGGTGCTCCCCGCCTGCGCACCCGCCGCGTCGTCGTCGGCGGTGGTTGGCGGCTGCGGCTCGGCGTTGCCAAATCCGGCGGCGGAAGGCATCCCTGTGGTCGCGGCCGCGGCGGCCGACGCGGCGGCGGGCCCGCCGGACAGGGCGCCGTCGTGGCTTGCCCGGTCCTCGGCAGCCCTCGACGAGGCTCCGGACCCGGTGGACGTCGGGGTTCCAGCGCCACTGCGGGCATTGTTGCGGTTCAGCTGCCACCACACGACGCCGACAATCACCACGATGACGATGAGCCAGATAATCCAATCCATAGCCGAATCCTTCTGTCCAGGCGGCAAGGTTGCCGCTGTTTGACGTTACGTCCGGCCCGACGCGGCTGTCCAGCGTTCCGGACCGGCCCCGTGTAGCCTCGCATCATGGACTTCAAGCGACTGCGGATTCTTCGCGAGCTGGCGGACCGCGGCACCGTGGGGGCCACCGCCGAGGCCATGCGGGTAACGCCTTCCGCAGTCTCACAACAGCTCAAGACCCTGCAGGACGAACTCGGTGTAGTGCTTGTGGAGAAGTCCGGCAGGGGAGTGCGGCTGACTGAGGCAGGGCTGGCCATGGCCGGCGCCGCTGCGGAGGTCTCCACGGCCATGGCCCGCGCCGAGGCAACCATCGACACCTACCGCCTCGGCTGGCAGACGCACATCAAGGCGGCGTTCTTTCCGAGTGCCGCGGAAATGTTCCTGCCGGGACTGTTGCACCGCGTGAAGGAGATCGACGGACTGCGCTTCGAGGCGCATTTCGAGGACCCCGGCGTCGCCGGCTTCGCCGCGCTGGCCGCGGACTACGACATTGTCCTGGCCCACAGCGTGGACGGACCCGAGGTCTTCGCCCGCCAGGGCCTCCAGGTGATCCCCCTGATAGAGGAACCGCTGGACGTGGCGGTGCCGGCGGACCACGAACTGGCCGGCAAGGCGACGCTCAGCGCCGAGGACGTCGTCGGGTTCCCCTGGATGGGCGTGCCCGACGGTTTCCCCTTTGATACCGTCCTGCGGCAAATCGAGATGCAGGCCGATTCCCCGGCCCTGCGGGCGCAGCTCTTCCCGGACCTGCGGGTGCTGGAGGCGCTGGTCAGTGCCGGGCACGGGCTGAGCCTCCTGCCGCGCTACACCGCCCTGAAGAACCAGGGGCGAGGCTTTGTGCTCCGCCCGCTCCGCGGCGTCAAGGCCAGCCGAAGCATCGTGGCCCTGGCTCGTCCCGAGGCCGCCGCCCGGACCACTATCCAGCAGGTACTCATGCTGCTGAAGGCGGAGGCCCAGGCGGTCGCCGAAGCCCCCGAGCTGCGTGACGCGGCTCACAGCATTTGAGCCGAACGAGCCGCGGAGTCCAAGGGGTGAGACAACCGTCCACTATTTGGGCGAAATATTCCCGGTTTTACACTTAATGAGCCAGTCCGGCTCGTTGCTGCCGACGGCGGAGCCCTAGACTTTGAGCCATGAGTGAGGACACCCAAACAGCGACAGAGACCAAGCCGGACATCAAGCCCCGCAGCCGGGTCGTTACCGACGGAATCCACGCCGCGCCCGCGCGCGGCATGTTCCGGGCGGTCGGCATGGGCGACGACGACTTCGCAAAGCCCCAGGTGGGCGTGGCGAGTTCGTGGAACGAAATCACTCCCTGCAACCTTTCGCTGAACCGGCTCGCCCAGGGCGCCAAGGAAGGCGTCTTCGCCGGCGGCGGGTTCCCGATGCAGTTCGGCACCATCTCCGTCTCCGACGGCATCTCCATGGGCCACGAGGGCATGCACTTCTCCTTGGTGTCCCGCGAAGTCATTGCGGACTCGGTCGAGACCGTCATGCAGGCCGAACGGATCGACGGCTCGGTACTGCTGGCCGGCTGCGACAAGTCCCTGCCGGGCATGCTGATGGCGGCCGCCCGCCTGGACCTGTCCAGCGTCTTCCTGTACGCCGGCTCGATCATGCCCGGCTGGGTCAAGCTCGAAGACGGCTCCGAGAAGGAAGTCACGCTGATTGACGCCTTCGAGGCTGTGGGCGCCTGCGCCGCGGGCAAGATGAGCCGCGAGGACCTCGACCGCATCGAAAGGGCCATCTGCCCGGGCGAAGGCGCCTGTGGCGGCATGTACACCGCCAACACCATGGCCTGCATCGGCGAGGCCCTGGGCATGTCCCTTCCGGGTTCCGCCGCCCCGCCCTCGGCCGACCGCCGCCGCGATGTCTTCGCGCACAAGTCCGGCGAGGCCGTCGTCAACCTGTTGCGCCTTGGCATCACCGCCCGCGACATCATGACCAAGAAGGCGTTCGAGAACGCGATCGCCGTGACCATGGCCTTCGGCGGCTCCACAAACGCGGTGCTGCACCTGCTGGCCATCGCCCGCGAGGCCGAGGTCGAGCTGAGCCTCGAGGACTTCAACCGGATCGGCGACCGGATCCCGCACCTGGGCGACCTCAAGCCCTTTGGCCGCTACGTGATGACCGACGTCGACAAGATCGGCGGCGTCCCGGTCATCATGAAGGCCCTGCTCGACGCCGGCCTGCTGCACGGCGACTGCCTCACCGTGACCGGCAAGACCGTCGCCGAGAACCTCGCCTCGATCAACCCGCCGGACCCGGACGGCAAGGTGCTCCGCGCCATGGACAACCCGATCCACAAGACCGGCGGCATCACCATCCTGCACGGTTCGATGGCTCCGGAAGGCGCCGTCGTGAAGAGCGCCGGCTTCGACGCCGACGTCTTCGAAGGCACCGCCCGCGTTTTCGAGCGCGAACAGGGCGCCCTGGACGCACTGGACAAGGGCCAGATCAAGGCCGGCGACGTCGTCGTGATCCGCTACGAGGGCCCCAAGGGCGGCCCGGGCATGCGCGAGATGCTCGCCATCACGGGCGCGATCAAGGGCGCAGGCCTCGGCAAGGATGTCCTGCTGCTCACGGACGGCCGCTTCTCCGGCGGAACCACGGGCCTGTGCATCGGCCACGTCGCACCGGAAGCGGTCGACGGCGGCCCCATCGCCTTCGTCAAGGACGGCGACCGGATCCGAGTGGACATCGGGGCCCGGACGTTCGACCTCCTGGTGGACGACGCCGAGCTCGAAGCGCGCAAGGTGGGCTGGGAGCCGCTGCCGGCCAAGTTCACCAAGGGCGTGCTTGCCAAGTACGCCAAGCTCGTCCACAGCGCCTCCACGGGCGCCTACTGCGGGTAATACCTGCCCAACTGGCTCGCATTAGTTGTCGTTATGGGGCCCCATAACGACAACTAATGCGAGCTACTTGGGAGAGGCGTTCAAAAAGTGGACAATGGAGTCCACATCGTGAGACAGGGGCTTGGCTCGTTGACACCTGTCTTGCTCAGAGGGAAAACTGAACTCATGATCGAGATCGTTACCGCTGGCGTCACTTCAGGCGTCTCCGTCGTACTTACCAAGCGCGTGGCTCCATAGCCCGACTGGTAACGAACCGTCACGCGCAAACCCCTCGAAGAGCCGCCTAGGCTGAGGGGTTTTTTTATTACCCGTAGTTCCACGATCACAGTAGATCCACCAAAGGAAGAGTCCGATGAGCAAAGGATCGCCGATCAGCCCCTCGCTGATGGCCACAAAGTCCGCTGGAGCCCACAAGGCTCCGGAACGCATCGAACGCCCGGCAGACGCCGGCGTCGAGCATGCTGCTGCCTCTCCCGTCCTTGGGCCGAACAACGTCGTACCCCCGACGGTGATGACCGGCTCGCAAGCAATCGTCCGCTCGCTCGAAGAACTCGGCGTCCAGGACATTTTCGGTTTGCCCGGTGGCGCGATCCTGCCCACCTATGACCCCTTGATGGCCTCCAAAATGAACCACATTCTGGTCCGTCACGAACAGGGAGCCGGCCACGCCGCGCAAGGCTATGCCATGGTCACCGGGCGGGTTGGCGTCTGCATCGCCACCTCGGGCCCCGGTGCCACCAACCTCGTTACCGCCATCATGGACGCCCACATGGACTCCGTGCCGATGGTGGCCATCACCGGGCAGGTCTCCAGCGGAGTCATCGGCACCGATGCCTTCCAGGAGGCGGACATCGTCGGCATCACCATGCCGATCACCAAGCACTCCTTCCTGGTGACCGACCCCAACGACATCCCGCACGTGATGGCCGAGGCGTTCCACCTCGCCTCGACCGGCCGTCCCGGCCCCGTCCTCGTGGACGTGGCCAAGGACGCCCAGCAGGGCCAGATGACCTTCTCCTGGCCGCCCAAGATCGACCTGCCCGGCTACCGGCCGGTGGTCCGCGGTCACAGCAAGCAGGTCCGTGAAGCCGCCAGGCTGATCGCGGCCGCCAAAAAGCCGGTGCTGTACGTCGGCGGCGGCGTGGTCAAGGCCCACGCATCCGCGGAACTGCGGGAACTCGCCGAACTCTCCGGCGCCCCCGTGGTTACGACGCTGATGGCCAGAGGCGTCTTCCCGGACTCACACCCGCAGCACGTCGGCATGCCAGGCATGCACGGCACGGTGTCCGCCGTGACCGCGCTGCAGCAATCCGATCTGCTGATCACGCTCGGTGCGCGCTTCGATGACCGGGTCACCGGCATCCTGAAGTCCTTCGCCCCGAACGCCAAGGTCATCCACGCGGACATCGACCCGGCGGAGATCTCCAAGAACCGCACCGCCGACGTGCCGATCGTGGGCTCAGTCAAGGAGATCATCCCGGAGCTCAGTGATGCCCTGCGCCTCCAGTTCGAAGCCTCCGGCACCCCGGACCTCGGCAACTGGTGGGCCTTCCTGAACAACCTCAAGGAGACCTACCCGCTCGGCTGGACCGAACCCGAGGACGGCCTCAGCGCACCGCAGCGCGTGATCGAGCGGATCGGTGCCCTCACCGGCCCCGAGGGCGTCTATGTCGCCGGCGTCGGCCAGCACCAGATGTGGGCCTCGCAGTTCATCAAGTACGAACGCCCGCACGCCTGGCTGAACTCCGGCGGCGCCGGCACCATGGGTTACGCCGTGCCGGCCGCGATGGGCGCCAAGGTGGGGGAGCCGGAACGCGTGGTCTGGGCGATCGACGGCGACGGCTGCTTCCAGATGACCAACCAGGAACTCGCCACCTGCGCCATCAACAAGATCCCGATCAAGGTGGCGGTCATCAACAACTCCTCGCTGGGCATGGTGCGCCAGTGGCAGACCCTCTTTTACGAGGGCCGCTACTCCAACACCGACCTGAACACCGGCCATGACACCGTCCGGATCCCGGACTTCGTCAAGCTGGCGGACGCCTACGGCTGCGCCTCCTTCCGCTGCGAACGGGACGAGGACATCGACGCCACCATCCAGAAGGCACTGGCAATCAATGACCGCCCGGTCGTGATCGACTTCGTCGTCAGCCCTAACTCCATGGTGTGGCCGATGGTTCCCGCCGGAGTCAGCAACGACCAGATCCAGGTTGCCCGCAACATGACCCCGGACTGGGAAGAAGAGGACTGAACATGACCCGCCACACACTCTCCGTTCTGGTCGAAGACAAACCCGGTGTGCTGACCCGCGTCGCCAGCCTCTTCGCCCGGCGCGCCTTCAACATCAACTCCCTGGCCGTCGGCCCGACCGAGGTTCCGGGCATCTCCCGGATGACGGTCGTCGTCGACGCCGACGGCGAGCTGATCGAACAGGTCACCAAGCAGCTGAACAAGCTGATCAACGTGATTAAGATCGTCGAGCTCACCCCCGAATCTTCCGTACAGCGCGACCACATCCTGGTCAAGGTACGTGCGGATGCCGCAACCCGGCTGCAGGTAACCCAGGCAGCCGACTTGTTCCGTGCCTCAGTGGTCGACGTCTCCACAGAGTCGGTGGTCATTGAGGCGACGGGCCACCCCGACAAGCTCACCGCACTGCTTTCGGTGCTGGAGCCCTTCGGCGTCCGCGAAATCGTGCAGTCCGGCACCCTGGCCGTCGGCCGAGGGTCCCGTTCCATGAGCGACCGGGCCCTGCGCTCCGCCTAAGCGGCCGTGCCAAGCCTGCAGCAACACAGCAATACCCTGAATTTCCACAGACAACACCAAAGAATCCATTCAAAGGAGACACCCCAGTGACTGAAATGTTCTACGACGACGACGCCGACCTGTCGATCATCCAGGGCCGCACCGTCGCCGTTATCGGTTACGGCTCCCAGGGCCACGCCCACGCCCTCAGCCTGCGCGATTCCGGTGTTGACGTCCGCGTCGGCCTGAAGGAAGACTCCAAGTCCCGCGCCAAGGCCGAGGCCGAGGGCCTGCGCGTTCTCAACGTCGCCGACGCCGTCGCCGAAGCAGACCTCATCATGATCCTCACCCCGGACCAGGTCCAGCGCCACGTCTACGCCGAGGACATCGCCCCGAACCTGCAGGCCGGCGACGCCCTGTTCTTCGGACACGGCTTCAACATCCGCTACGGCTACATCAAGCCGCCGGCCGACGTCGACGTCGCCCTCGTCGCACCCAAGGGACCGGGCCACATCGTGCGCCGCGAGTTCGAAGCAGGCCGCGGCGTGCCGGACCTGATCGCCGTCGAGCAGAACGCGTCCGGCAAGGCCAAGGAACTGGCCCTGTCCTACGCCAAAGCGATCGGCGGCACCCGCGCCGGCGTCATCGAGACCACCTTCACCGAAGAGACCGAAACCGATCTCTTCGGCGAGCAGGCTGTGCTCTGCGGCGGCGCCTCGCAGCTGATCATGTACGGCTTCGAGACCCTCACCGAGGCCGGCTACAAGCCCGAGGTTGCCTACTTCGAGGTGCTGCACGAGCTCAAGCTGATCGTCGACCTGATGGTCGAGGGCGGTATCGCCAAGCAGCGCTGGAGCGTCTCTGACACGGCGGAATACGGCGACTACGTTTCCGGC
The DNA here is from genome assembly GCF_056397665.1 of Arthrobacter sp. 05L428. Classification (NCBI taxonomy): domain Bacteria; kingdom Bacillati; phylum Actinomycetota; class Actinomycetes; order Micrococcales; family Micrococcaceae; genus Arthrobacter; species Arthrobacter sp. 05L428. The sequence continues at coordinate 858,102 of NZ_JBFTNW010000001.1, forward strand.
CCGCGCGTTATCACCCCCGAGGTGAAGGAAAACATGAAGGCCGTCCTCAAGGACATCCAGGACGGCACCTTCGCCAAGCGCTTCATCGACGACCAGGACGCCGGAGCCCCCGAGTTCAAGGCCCTGCGCAAGAAGGGTGAAGACCACCCGATCGAGGCCACCGGCCGCGAACTGCGCAAGCTGTTCTCCTGGATCAAGAACGAAGACGACTACACCGAAGGATCAGTGGCCCGCTAAGGCAACTGGCCGGCAGGGGAGCCGGACACCCGCACCGGGGTCCGGCTCCCCTGCGTTCAGCACCACCCGCAACATCTGCACCACCGACGTTTCACCAAAATCCCCACCTGAATACAAGAGAGCTAAAGAGGTCACCGGTGACAAGCACCAAACCTGTCGTACTCCTCGCTGAGGAACTTTCGCCCGCCACAGTCGAGGCCCTCGGCCCGGACTTTGAAATCCGCCAGACCGACGGAGCCGACCGTTCCCAGCTGCTCTCCGCGATCGCCGACGTCGACGCGATCCTGATCCGCTCCGCCACCCAAGTGGACGCCGAGGCCATCGCCGCCGCGAAGAACCTCAAGGTGATCGCCCGCGCCGGCGTGGGCCTGGACAACGTCGACATCAAGGCCGCCACCCAGGCCGGCGTCATGGTGGTCAACGCCCCGACGTCGAACATCGTCTCTGCCGCCGAACTCACCGTCGGCCACATCCTCAGCCTCGCCCGCCACATCCCGCAGGCCTCCGCCGCGCTCAAGGACGGCGAGTGGAAGCGCTCCAAGTACACCGGCACGGAGCTCTTCGAGAAGAAGATCGGCATCATCGGCCTCGGCCGGATCGGCGCCCTCGTCGCGGCCCGCCTGAAGGGCTTCGACACGAAGATCCTCGCGTACGACCCCTACATCACCTCCGCCCGCGCCGCCCAGCTCGGCGTGCAGCTGGTGACCCTGGACGAGCTCCTGGCCCAGTCGGACTTCATCACCATCCACATGCCCAAGACGCCCGAGACCGTCGGCATGCTCGGCGCGGAGGCCTTCAAGAAGATGAAGAGCAGCGCGTACGTCGTCAACGTCGCCCGCGGCGGCCTGGTGGATGAGGAAGCCCTGTACGCGGCACTGGAGTCCGGCGAGATCGCCGGCGCCGGCGTCGACGTGTTCGTCAAGGAGCCCAGCACCGACCTGCCATTCTTCAAGCTCGACAACGTCGTGGTGACCCCGCACCTGGGCGCGTCCACCGACGAGGCCCAGGAAAAGGCAGGGGTCTCCGTTGCCAAGTCCGTCCGCCAGGCCCTCGCCGGCGAATTGGTGCCAGACGCCGTGAACGTAGCCGGCGGCGTCATTGCCCCGGACGTGCGCCCCGGGATCCCGCTGATCGAGAAGCTGGGCCGGATCTTCACCGCAATGACCCACGCTTCGCTGACCCAGTTCGACGTGGAGGTGGCCGGCGAAATCTCCTCGCTGGACGTCAAGGTCCTCGAACTCGCGGCCCTCAAGGGCATCTTCGCCGACGTCGTGACCGAACAGGTCTCGTACGTCAACGCGCCCGTGATCGCCGAGCAGCGGGGGATCAACGTCCGGCTCATCACCACCCCGGACACGGAGTCCTACCGCAACGTCCTGACCCTGCGGGGGGCCCTGAGCGACGGCAGCCAGATCTCGGTGGCCGGCACGCTGACCGGGCCCAAGCAGATCCAGAAGCTCGTCGGAATCAACGGTTTCGAGGTCGAAATCCCGATCAGCGAACACCTCGTGGTGGTGGCTTATTCGGACCGTCCGGGCGTGATCGGCACGATCGGACACATCCTCGGCATGAACAACATCAACATCGCCGGCATGCAGGTGGCGCGGCAGGCGGAGGGCGGCCAGGTGCTTGCGCTCCTGACCATCGACAGCTCCGTGCCGCAGCAGGTGCTGGAAGCGATCAAGGCCGGAATCGGCGCCGATATGGTCCGCGAGGTCGACCTCGAGGACTAGGTCCCCAGCGTGGGCGCCTGCGGCGGCAACACCGTCGCAGGCGGCCACGAATGAGCGGCCGGTCTGCGTACAATGGCTAGGTCCGATTTTCGGATTTGGCCGGCAGACCGGCCTTTACTTTTGCACACCCGGCCGGGGACGCCTTCATTTCCGCGCGGAATGAACAGCGGTGTGCGCACGCAATCCAGCTTTCAGGAGCCCAATGAACGCCGTCCAGAGGTTCATCAGAAGCAGAGTGCTTTTGCTGACCGCGTCCATTTTGATCGTGGCCATGTGCCTGTCCGTGCTGGTGCAGGGCCAGTCGCAGGCCGCGCTGAACCGCACCGTTGACCAGAACTCCCGGGGGCTCTACGACGTCCTCGTCCAGGCCAAGGCCGACGACAACGGCGGGCTCATGCAGCCCGAAATCGCCACCGGCCAGGGCGGCATCAGCTTCGAACAGCTGGACTCCATCCGCAAGCTTTCCGGCACCTCGGTCGCGGCTCCGATCAGCCTCGTTTCCCGGGTCTCGCAGAACCTCGAAACCCCGCGCCTCGACGCTACCGACTACCTCGGCTACAACGCCGGACTGGCCGGCACCGCCGGTGACCCCAGCGCCACCGATCCGTCCAAGTGGCCCGCCGCCGAGTCTGTCCTGAGCGACACGGCCAAGAAATACCGCCTCACCGCCAGTGCCGTGAAGTCGGACGGCACGTCCGATCAGACCCTGTTCAAGACGACCGCCGAGGGCTCCCTCGGCAGGGCCAAGCTCATCGAAGAGGAAGTGGCCGGAGGCAAGAACGTCCGGATCGCGGGCCCGGAAGGCGAGACCGGAATCAAGTTCCCCGCCCCGGCCGGCGGCTCGGAGCACAACCTGTTCAACCTCTCGGTTTCGCTGCCGCTGGCCCCGCAGGTGACCGAGTCCGTCGTCGCCGTCGATCCGGTCTCGGAGCGCGCGCTCCTGGGCGGCTCCGGCGACTTCCTCGCGCCGCTGGAGAAGGCGCCCCCGGCCGACGCCCGCAATGCCGGCGCGATCGGCCGCCACTTCGAAAGCCTCTTCACCAGCGGCATCAGCATGGAACAGCTCAAGGAGGGCCCCGACTTCCTTGGCGTCAAGCTGAAGTACTGGGCCCCGCTGATGACGCAGTACCAGCAGGCCAAGCGCGCCGGTCAGCTGACCGACGATTCGCAGGCGATTCCGCTGATCGTCCGGTCCGGCACCTCCCTTGACCTCAAGTACTCCGTCAAGATCGAGGAAATCGACGACGCCGGCAACGTCACCAAGGACGTCGGCACCGTGACCCGCTCACTGGACAAGGACTACCTTCCCTTCGTCTCCAAGTCCCCGTTCGCCCTGGAGTGGCCCGGATCCAAGGACCTCTCCAAGCTGCTCGGCGACACCGGCAGCTTCGGCCAGGGCCTCTACAACCCCGCGACCTGGAGCACCGACTTCGCCGCCGCGCCCAAGTACAAGGACGGAAAGACGGCCGGCAACGGCGCCGTCGACAAGTCCGCGGTCCCGGGCGACTGGGTCACCGTCAACCGGCTGCCGGAGAAGGGCGCCAACGACGCCCCGGTGGACCAGACGCAGCGCACCCCGGTCGACGAGCGCTCCTACCGCGAAAACCTTGCGACCGGGAAGAAGCCCGCCACCCCGCTGGCCATGGTCTACGGCACCTTCGATCCAGCCAAGGTCCAGGAAGCGGCCGGCGACGTCAACCGGCTTCCGCTCGGCGGCTATGACCCGACCCCGTTCACCCTGACCAAGGACGCCGACGGCAAGGACGTCGAAAAGACCGCCCTCAAGCCTTCACTCAGCGGTACCGGCCTGGTCAGCCAGTCGGCCGGCGCCATCACCGACTACTACGGCCTGGCCGCGGCCCGCGGCTACGAGAAGAACGCCTCCGTGATCGACGCCGTGCGCGTCCGTGCCAAGGTCGACGGCAGCTGGAAGCAGGCCCAGCCCGAGGTCGAGAAGCTTGCCAGCGAGATCCGCGACATGGGCCTGCAGGCGACCGTGGTTGCAGGCTCGGCCCGCGAGGACGCCAGCATCTTCGTGCCCGGCTACTCCAAGGACGACGCCGGCAAGGAGTCGCCGCTGGGCACCGTGCAGCAGTCCTGGGTTCGCCAGGACGCCGCCGACGCGGTCTCCGGCTCGCTGACCGGCACCAACCTCACCCTGCTCTTCCTGACCCTGTGCGGGGCCGCCCTGCTCACCGGCGCCTCCACCGTCAGCTATGTCCGCAAGCGCCGCCGCGAGGCCGGAACGCTCCGGGCCATGGGCTGGACGCAACGCAAGATCCGGTCCTGGGTGCTCGCCGAGTTCGGCGTCGGCGCGGCACTGCTGGCCGTCGCCGGGATCGCCCTGAGCCTGCTCAGCTGGAACCCTGCCACCGCGGTCGTCTCCGCTTCGGTCCTGGTCCTCTACTGCGGCGCCGCCTACTTCGCGGCGCAGCAGCTGCGGCACCGGGAGGTCATCGACCAGGAACCGCAGCACGATGAACGGCTCATCCCCGTCGATTCGCCGCTGACCTTCGCCAGCAGGCAGCTGAGCACCAACAAGTTCAACACCGGCTCCCTCGCCGTCGCCGTCGGCGTCTTCGGTGCCGCGGTGGGCGGACTTGCCGCGCTGCTGATCGACATTCCGCGTGCCGCGGGCGCCAGCGCCCTCAGCGGACTGGCCGCGGCCAGTATCGCGATGCCGAGCATCATCCTGGGCGTGTCCGGAGTCGCCGTGGGCCTGCTGCTGACCATGGTCACCGGACGCTTCGAACTGGGAGCCAAGCGCCAGTACCTCGGCATCCTGCAGGCGATGGGCTGGAACCCGGACATGCTGGGCCAGGTCCGCTTCTTCGAAAATGCCATGGTGGGAGCCATCGCCGTGCCGCTGGGTGTCCTTGGCGCCCTGGGCATTGGCTTGCTCCTCGCCCCCTATGCCGCACTCTGGGCCGGAATCGCCGGACTCGTGGCTGTACTTTGCTGGATTCCGATTGCAACGAAAGTGGTCCAATGACTAACGAGCTGAACCTGACCAGGGCGGCCCGGAACCGGATGCCGGAGAGCACCGGGAACGGCGGCCACCAGACCCGCGCCAACACGATCGTGAAGGCCGCGGACCACGCCACGCCGCTGGAACTGAGCAACATCACCATCCACTACGGCGGCGGCAAGGGCGGCGCGGAGGCGGTCAACGTCGTCGACGACTTCAACATGACGCTGCACGCCGGCGAAATGCACTGTGTCGCCGGCCGCTCCGGCTCGGGCAAGACCAGCATCCTGACCGTCGGCGCGGGCCTGACCCTGCCGACGTCGGGCCGGGTGTTCTGGGAAGGCGACTCGCTCGAAACCATGGGCGACGACGAAATCGCCGACCGCCGCCGGGCGTTGATCGGGTACGTCGACCAGGGCGGCGCGCTGATAGACGGCATGAGCGCGCTGGAGAACGTGCTGCTGCCGGCCGTCCCCGACGGCGAGGTGGAACAGCGCCGCGACATGGCCAAGGACCTCCTGGACCTCGTCGGCCTGGGCCGGCGCATGCGCCACCGTCCCGCCCAGCTCTCCGGCGGCGAACGCCAGCGCGTCGCGATCGCCCGGGCCCTGATCCTCGGCACCCGCGTGCTGGTGGTCGACGAGCCCACCGCGAGCCTGGACCGCACCTCGGCCAACCGCATCATCAGCATCCTCAAGGACACGACGTCGGACGGCATCGCCGTCCTGGTTGCTTCACACGACCACGAACTTGTCCGCCAGAGCGATACCCTGACCGAACTGATCTAGGTTAATAACGTGACGCCTTCCGAAAAAACCCCGTTCTACATCACCACGGCCATCAGCTACCCCAACGGCGTGCCGCACATCGGCCACGCCTACGAGGTCATCGCCACGGACGCGATGGCGCGGTTCAAGCGGCTGGACGGCTATGACGTGTTCTTTATGACCGGCACCGACGAGCACGGCCTGAAGATGCAGCAGACGGCGGAAAAGGAAGGCATCCCGGTCAAGGAGCTCGCCGACCGCAACTCGGCCGCGTTCCGCCAGATGAGCGATGACCTGGGCATCTCGCTCAGCCGCTTCATCCGCACCACGGACCCGGACCACTACGAGGCGGCCAAGGCGCTCTGGCAGCGGATGGAAGCCAACGGAGACATCTACCTCTCCAAGTACGCCGGCTGGTACTCGGTCCGCGACGAGCGCTACTTCGTCGAGGACGAGACCGAGGTCCGTGAAGACGGCCTCCGCTACGCCTCCGAAACCGGCACCGAGGTGACCTGGACCGAGGAGGAGAGCTACTTCTTCAAGCTCTCGGCCTATCAGGACAGGCTGCTGGCCCTCTACGCGGACCACCCGGACTTCGGCGCCCCGCACAGCCGCTTCAACGAGGTCATCAGTTTCGTCAAGGGCGGCCTCGAGGACCTCTCGATCAGCCGGACGTCCTTCAAATGGGGTGTGCCGGTGCCGGGCAACCCGGACCACGTCATGTACGTCTGGGTCGACGCGCTGACCAATTACCTGACCGGCGTCGGCTTCCCGGACACGGACTCGGAGAGCTTCCGGAAGTACTGGCCCGCCGACGTCCACGTGATCGGCAAGGACATCTCCCGGTTCCACGCCGTGTACTGGCCGGCATTCCTGATGTCCGCCGGGCTGGAACTGCCCAAGCGTGTGATGATCCATGGCCACCTGCACAACCAGGGCATCAAGATGTCCAAGTCGCTGGGCAACGTGGTGGCGCCCGCTGACTGGGTGGCGCAGTACGGACTGGACCAGGTCCGCTTCTTCCTGCTCCGCGAGGTGCCGTTCGGCGCTGACGGCAACTACAGCCACGACGCGATTGTCGGTCGGATGAACTCGGACCTGGCGAACAACTTCGGCAACCTGGCGCAGCGTTCCCTGTCCATGGTGGCGAAGAACTGCGAGGGCCGCGTCCCGGTCCCGGCCGGCTTCAGCGCAGAGGACGCCGCACTGCTGGGCCAGGCCATGGGCCTGCTGGGCATCGCCCGCGCAGCGTTCGAGAAGCAGGAATTCAGCCGCGCGCTCGAAGCCATCTGGAACGTGCTCGGCGACACCAACGCCTACTTCGCCGAGCAGGCTCCGTGGGTGCTGCGGAAGACCGACGTCGAACGCATGAACACCGTTCTGTACGTCACCCTCGAAGTGTTGCGGATCGTCGCCATCCTCGCCCAGCCGGTCATGCCGACGGCGGCCGCGGCCATCCTTGACAGCCTGGGCCAGTCCGAAGGGGAAGCCCGCGACTTCGCTGCGCTGGAGACCCCGATCGAGGCCGGGACGCCGTTGCCTGCCCCGGCCCCGGTGTTTCCCAAGTACGAGGAGCCCGCAGAGGCGTAGCCCCAACTGATCCCCCGCACCACCCCGCGAGGTGACAGTTCACGGCAGTGTTCGCCCGGAACACCGCGGTGAACTGTCACCTCGCTTTTTTGCGCCCAAGTAGTTTCCCTTTCGTAACGGGTGCTCCGGGAGTGAAAGCGGGCAGAGATTACTCGGGACTCTCCGAGTTGCCCCGGCATACGGTTACGGCGTTAGCGGTCTGATGAAGCCCTTGGGGGAGTAACTCATCACTCACCCTCAATGTTCCAGACCGGGGACTCGCACACCCGGTCGCCGATGTTGCTCCGCTGGGTGCCGTCAGATCGAAAGTCGACTCGTGATGGAGCAACCAAAAATGAGACGAACTATCGCAACAATGGGGATCTTAGGTCTGGCACTGCTGGGTTCAGCGGGCACGGCCAACGCCGCTGCTGTCGGCGGCGGTGACACCGGGAGCGGGGAAGTGACATCCTCGCCCGGCACGGGCGGCCCTGGCCAGGCGCCTGGCGCCGGCCAGCCCGACAACCCGGGCGCACCGGACATCGCGGGGGCACCGGACAACGCGGGGGCGCCGGATGCGCTGCCGGGTCCGGTGACCATCCCGCCCGTGGCCTCGGGTACGCCGGACAACTCGGAGAAGCCGGACCCCCTGCCGGGGCCCGTGACGATCCCGCCAGTGGCCGATCCGCCGGCCAACGGCGGGACTCCAGAGACTCCGACCGTTCCGGTGACCAACCCGCCGGCAAACGGCGGAACGCCAGACAATTCGCACCAGCCGGGTGACAAGCCGGACGGCTCGCACAAGCCGGGCGACAAGCCGGGTGACAAGCCGGACGGCTCGCACAAGCCGGGTGACAAGCCGGACGGCTCGCACAAGCCGGGCGACAAGGGCGACCATGGCGACCATGGCGAGCACGGCGACCACGGTGACAAGGGCGACAAGGGCGACCACGGCGACCACGCAAACTGGCCCGGCAAGGACGATAAGTGCGAGCCGGGTGACCGTGGCGACAAGGGAAACCACGCCGGCTGGCCGGGCAGGTGGGATAGGGGCGACCATGGCGACACGGCCGACCGCGCCGACTGGCCGAACAAGTGGGACAAGGGCGACCGCGGTGACAAGGGCGACCATGGAGACAGGGGAGACCGCGCCGACTGGCCGAACAAGTGGGACAAGGGCGACAAGGGTCATCACCACGGCGATGACTGCGACTGGCCGGGCAAGTGGGACAAGGACGAGTGTGAGGATCCGCCGGCACACGAGCCCAAGAACCCGCCGGCTGTGAAGCCCGCAGCGCCGCCCGCAGCGAAGCCTGTGGCACCGCCGACCGGCGCGGCCCAGGGTGCTCCCGTGGTCAACATGGGCTTCAACGTCCAGACGGCGGTGGCCGGCACTCCCAGTGCCGGAATTCCGCTTTGGCTCGCCGTGCTGACCGGACTCCTGACAGCGGGGGCCGCAACGGCCCTGCTCCGGGGCATGGTCCGGAGCGGTAACGCCAACTGCTAGGAAAGATGCGGGCCGGTTGCCGTTGTGCAGCCGGCCCGCACAGCTATTGCCCTCGAGCAAGCACTGCACCAGGAGCTCTCATGGCCCTTCGCCGTAATGCCGATCATTCCGTCGAGACGGCACCGCGTGGACTGCTGCTGGGGGGCCGGGACAAACTGGTGCTGGTCGCCTGCATCGTTGGGCTGCTGGCGGCGTGGCTCGTCTACGCGGCCTTCGGTCTCAATGCCGGAGGTAGCGGCGCCGCCGGGCCCGCAGCGGGACCCATTCCTACGGCCACCGCAGCAGCGCAAAGCCCGGTTCCGTCCGCCCCTGGTCCCACCTCCTCTGCTCCACAAAAAGCAGCCCCCAAGGCGGCCGTCCGACGCACCGCCCCGCCGGTGCCGGGCCCGGCTGCGGCCGCCCCGCAGCGCATTTCCTATCCCGCAGCGCGGATGGACGTGGTGATTCATCCCCTGCAGCCAAGCCAGAGTGAAGCTGCAAGCCAGAGCATCGTTCCTCCCGAAACCATGGACGGCTACTGGCTCACCCCCTTCGGTGTGCCAGGTGTCGGGTCGACAAACACCACCTACGTCGTCGGCCACAGCTGGCAGGGCGTCGACGCGCCCTTCAACCACCTGAGCACCATGGCCGCACCCGGCGACAAACTGACTGTACAGACGGCCACCGGCGTCATCACCTACAAGGTGGATTCCGTGACCACCTACCTCAAGTCGGGCCTGAAGGACAGCCCCATCTGGTCCGTCGTCCCCAATCGACTGGTGCTGATTTCCTGCTATACCGGGGACCTCTGGGGAAAGAACGTGACCGTGGTCGCGTCCCCGGTTGCGGCCGGCTGAGGATCCCCCGCCACCCTTCCGAATATTGAGACAATTTGACCAGCATGTGGATGCCTTGGCTACCCTGAAAACATGAGCGCATCCACGATTGATCTCGCAGTCATCCCCGGCGACGGCATCGGCCCGGAAGTTACGGCCGAGGCGCTAAAGGTCCTGGAGAAGGCCGCCGCCGCCGAAGGCATCGACCTGAAGCAGACCCACTACAAGCTCGGCGCCCAGCACTGGCTGGAGACGGGGGAGACGCTGCCGGCAGAAACCCTCGCCGACCTCCGTACCCGGGACGCCATTCTCTTTGGCGCGGTGGGAGCCGCCCCCGGCGACACCCGGATCCCCTCCGGGATCATCGAACGCGAACTGCTGCTCAAGCTGCGCTTCAGCCTGGACCACTTCGTGAATCTGCGCCCCTCCCGGCTGTACGCCGGCGTCGGCAGCCCGCTCGCGAACCCGGGCAACATCGACTTCATCGTGGTCCGTGAAGGCACCGAGGGGCCGTACGTCGGCAACGGCGGGACGCTGCGGGCAGGCACCCCGTACGAGGTGGCCACCGAGGTCTCGCTGAACACCGCCCACGGTGTGGAGCGTGTGGTCCGGGATGCCTTCCGCCGCGCCAACGAGCGCCCGCGCAAGAAGCTGACCCTGGTGCACAAGCACAACGTCCTGGTCTTCGCCGGGCACCTCTGGAAGCGGACCGTGGAAGCAGTGGCGCAGGAATTCCCCGAGGTCAGCCACGACTACCTGCACGTGGATGCTGCCACGATCTTCATGGTCACCGACCCGGCGCGCTTCGACGTCATCGTCACGGACAACCTCTTCGGTGACATCCTCACCGACCTTGCCGCCGCTATCACCGGCGGCATTGGCCTCGCAGCCTCGGGCAACATCAACATGGACCGCACCGCGCCGTCCATGTTCGAGCCGGTCCACGGATCGGCGCCGGACATTGCCGGCCAGCAGAAGGCCGACCCCAGCGCGGCCATCCTGTCCGCAGCGCTGTTGCTGGACCACCTGGGCTACGCAACTGCGGCACGGAAGATCGAGGCGGCCGTGGCCGCCGACGTCGAAAGCCGGGACGGCAGTTACCGGAGCACCGCCGCCATCGGCGACGCGATCGCCGCCGCCCTCTGACACCCGGGCGTAAGCTTGTTGCGAATCACCAAAATGCTGCCGTGGTCCGAGGATGAACCACGTTCATACACCAGGCAGCCGACCGTGGAGGAACCATGACCCAGACTGCCCATGGCGTCGAATTCAGCCAGCGGCTCTCGGCAACCCCGAAGTCCGCTGAAGAACGTGCAGCCATCCTGGCCAACCCGGGATTCGGCGACCATTTCACCGACCACACCGCGATCGTCGACTACAGCGTCGACGCCGAGGGCAAAGGCGGCTGGCACGATCCGCGGATCGAACCCTACGGTCCCATCATGCTTGATCCTTCCGCAGCGGTCCTTCACTACGGCCAGGAGATCTTCGAAGGGCTCAAGGCCTACCGCCACGCCGACGGCTCCATCTGGACGTTCCGGCCCGAAGCCAACGCCGCGCGCCTGAACAAATCTGCGCGCCGGCTCGCCCTCCCGGAGCTGCCGGAGGAATACTTCCTTACCGCCATCCGCGAGATCGTGTCCGTGGACCGGGAATGGGTTCCTTCCGGCGACGGCGAGGCCCTCTACCTGCGCCCCTTCATGATCGCTACCGAGGCCTTCCTGGGCGTCCGGGCTGCCCGCGAAGTGTCGTTCCGCGTCATCGCCTCTCCGGCCGGCAACTACTTCGGCGGCGAACTGAAGCCGGTTTCCATCTGGATCTCCCGCGAATACGCCCGTGCCGGCCGCGGCGGCACCGGCGCCGCCAAGTGCGGCGGAAACTATGCGGCCTCCCTCATTGCGCAGCAGGAAGCCGAGGCGCACGGCTGCAAGCAGGTCCTGTTCCTGGACCAGTTCAACGACAACGCCGTCGAGGAACTCGGCGGAATGAACGTCTTCTTCGTGATGAAGGACGGCTCGCTGGTGACCCCCGCGCTGTCCGGGACCATCCTGGAGGGCGTCACCCGCTCCTCCGTGATGCAGGTCGCCCGGGACATGGGCCGCGAGGTCACCGAGCGCAAGATCACCCTGGATGAGTGGCGCGACGGCGTCGCCTCCGGCGAGATCACCGAGGTCTTCGCCTGCGGCACCGCAGCCGTCATCACCCCGATCGGCGTGCTCAAGGACGACACCGAGTTCATCGGCTCCGAGGACGCCAAGGCCGGCGAGACCACCATGGCCATCCGCCAGCAGCTGCTCGGCATCCAGACCGGGACCGTGGAGGACACGCACGGCTGGCTGACCCGCCTGGCGTAGCCCGCAGCAACAAGTACGACGGCGGTCCGCACCTTCGGGTGCGGGCCGCCGCAGTTTGCGGCCGCCAGCCAACACACCCTTAAGGTCCGGAAGTCCCTGTTTTCCTGCCGGCCGCAGCGCCACACTGGAGCCATGACTGGGCTGATACAGGTTCTGGGCATCGTTTTCGGGATCGTCCTGATCGCCGTCGGCATCCTGGAGTCGTTTTTCTTCCGTGACCAGCGGTTCTACCGGCTCTTCCTGATCGAACCGGAAGACGTCGCGGCGGTGCGGATGTGGACCTTCAACCTCGGCTTCTACAACATGATCTGGGGCGTGGGCGCGATTATCGGTGCGCTCATGCTGACCGGTGCGGAGCCGGCGGCTGGCCGAACCCTCCTGTTATTCACCGCCGTCGGCCACGTCCTGCTGGGCATCATTCTGGTCCTGTCCGAGCGCCGGCTCTGGGCCAGCGCCCTCGCCGAGGCCCTTCTGCCCGCCGTCATTGTCGTCCTGCTGCTCCTTTGAGCGTCCCCGGTGGGAAGATGGAAGAGTGATTCCCGATGATGCCCGCGCCCTGGTCCGCAGCACCGAGCTGACGCGGTTCCGCCTTGCCCCGAACCCGGGCCCGATGAGCCTGCACGGCACCAACTCCTACGTGGTGGCGGCACCCGGCTCGGCCGGCGTCGTGGTGGTGGATCCGGGACCCCTCGACGAAGACCACCTGCGCGAACTGACCCAGTACGGCGCCGTCGAACTGATCCTCATTACGCACCGCCACGCCGACCACACCGCGGCCGCGGCACGCTTCGCCGAACTCACCGGAGCCCCCGTCCGCGCCGCAGACCCCGCACACTGCCACGGGGGAGAGCCGCTTCGGGAGGGCGAGGTGCTGCATGCCGCCGGGGTGGAAATCCGTGTGCTGGCGACCCCTGGCCACACCTCCGACTCGGTTTGCTTCCACCTGCCCCAGGACGGAGCCCACGGCGCCGTCCTCACCGGGGACACGATCTTAGGCGTCGGCACCACCGTCCTGGATTACCCCGACGGCAAGCTGGGGGACTACCTCGAGTCCTTGGACCGGCTGGAAAGCCTGGGTCCGGCCACCGTCCTGCCCGCCCACGGCCCCATGCTTCCGGCGCTGGACAGCATCGTTCGCGCCTACCGGGACCACCGGCAGGACCGCTTGGCCCAGATCCGCGCCGCCCTCGCCGGGCTCGGAGCGGAGGCGGGCGTCGAAGAAGTGGCCGACGCCGTCTACGCCGCCGTCGACCCGGCTGTCCGGCCCGCGGCGGAACTGTCCGTCGCCGCACAACTCGATTACCTGCGCTCACATGGCCCCTCCTGAAACGAGCAGCCCGGGCCTTGCCGCCTGAGACGGTACGCTAGGAACCATGCGTATCGCCCGGTTTGTAGTCGATTCTGATCCCATGTACGGCATTGTTGAGGGCCAGCCCGGCAGTGAGGAAGTCACTGTCATCAATGGCGACCCCTTCTTCCACGGTGTGGAGCGGACCGCCGTCAAGCACAAGCTGGAGGACGTCCGCCTCCTCGCCCCGATCATCCCGCGCAGCAAGGTCATCGGCGTCGGGCGCAACTTTGTGGAACACGCCCGCGAGCTCGGCAACGAGGTGCCGGCGCAGCCGCTGCTCTTCCTCAAGCCCAACACCTCGGTGATCGGCCCCAACGATCCGATCATCCTGCCGGAGTTCTCCGAGGAGGTCTCCTTCGAAGCCGAGCTGTGCGTCGTGATCGGCCGGATCTGCAAGGACGTCCCGGAGGAGCGCGTCGACGACGTCGTCTTCGGCTACACCTGCGGCAACGACCTCACCGCCCGGGACGTCCAGAAGACCGATCTGCAGTGGGCACGGGCGAAAGGCTTCGACACCTCGGCGCCGCTGGGCCCGTGGATCGAGACCGAACTGGACACCGAGGACCTGCAGATCCAGGGCCGGCTTAACGGCGAGCTCCGCCAGGACGGCAGCACCAGCCAGATGATCCGCGGCGTCCGCGAACTCGTTTCCATCGTCTCGCAGGCCTTCACCCTGCTCCCCGGCGACGTCATCATGACCGGCACCCCGGCCGGCGTCGGCCTGGTCAAGGCAGGAGACCGGTTCGAGGTGGAGATCGAGGGCATCGGCCGCCTCTCCAACCCGGTGGTCCGCCGCTAACCGCCCAGCGCGGAACAAACCGCGCCGATTTCGGACAGCCGCACCGTGGACCCACGGTGCGGCTGTCCGTTTCCGCAGCGGAATCCGACGGCGGGCACGCGGTAAAGTTGGTACCACTATGACTACTCCTTCTGCGCCCGACGCCGCCTCCAGCACCGCCACCACGGAAATGACCCGTGAAGTCACCGCCGAAACCCCGGTCCGCGTCCGGTTCTGCCCGTCGCCGACCGGCACCCCGCACGTCGGCTTGATCCGCACGGCCCTCTTCAACTGGGCCCACGCGAAGCACACCAAGGGCACCTTCGTGTTCCGCATCGAGGACACGGACGCGGCACGCGACTCGGAGGAGAGCTACCAGCAGCTGCTCGAGGCGCTCAAGTGGCTCGGCATCAGCTGGGAAGAGGGCGTGGAAGTGGGCGGCCCGCACGAGCCGTACCGCCAGTCCCAGCGCCTGGACCTCTACAAGGACGTCGTGGCCAAGCTCCTGGAGGCCGGCTACGCCTACGAGTGCTACTCGTCCCCGGAGGAAGTCGAAGCCCGCCACCGCGCCGCCGGCCGCGACCCCAAGCTGGGCTACGACAACTTCGACCGGAACCTATCCGAGGAACAGCTCGCTGCGTTCAAGGCCGAGGGGCGCAAGCCCGTGCTGCGCGTGCGGATGCCCGACGAGGACGTCACCTTCACCGACATGGTCCGTGGCGATATCACCTTCAAGGCCGGCAGCATCCCCGACTACGTGATCGTCCGTGCCGACGGCTCGCCGCTCTACACCCTGGTCAACCCGGTCGACGACGCCCTGATGGGTATCACGCACGTGCTGCGCGGCGAGGACCTGCTCTCCTCCACGCCCCGCCAGGTCGTCCTGATCCGCGCGCTCATGGAGATCGGCGTCGCCAGCTACCTGCCGGTCTTCGGGCACCTGCCGTACGTCATGGGGGAGGGCAACAAGAAGCTCTCCAAGCGCGACCCACAGTCCAACCTCTTCCTGCTCCGGGACCGCGGCTTCATTCCCGAAGGCCTGCTGAACTACCTGTCCCTGCTGGGGTGGAGCCTCTCCGCGGACGAGGACATCTTCACCGTTGAACAGCTGATCGAAAACTTCGACGTCAATGACGTGCTGGCCAACCCGGCCCGCTTCGACATCAAGAAGGCCGAAGCGATTAACGGCACGCACATCCGCATGCTGGACCCGGAGGACTTCCGCGGCCGCCTGGTTCCCTACCTGCAGTCCGCCGGCCTGGTCGGGGAGCAGCTGAGCGCCCGTGAGGAGGAGATCCTCGCGGAAGCAGCGCCGCTGATCCAGGAGCGCATCTCGCTGCTCGGCGAAGCGCCTGAGATGCTGGCCTTCCTGTTCAAGGCCGACGACGCGATCGACGTCGCCGACGACGCCCGCAAGGGCCTCCCGGAGAACCTGACCGAGGTGCTCGACGCGGCCCTGGCAGCGCTGGAACCCGTGGCCGACTGGACCGCGGACAACATCCAGGCCGCCCTCAAGGAGGCCCTGGTGGAAGGCCTGGGCGTGAAACCGCGCCTGGCGTTCGGCCCGGTCCGCACGGCCATCTCCGGGCGCAGGATCTCGCCGCCGCTGTTCGAGTCCATGGTCATCCTGGGCAAGGATTCGTCCCTGGCCCGCCTGCGCGCGTTCCGCGGCTGATGAACGGCGGGTCCGGGTCCGGGAGCGGGATCCTCGCCGCCGGTCTGGACGGCATCCGCGGGGTGCTGTTCGACATCGACGACACCCTCGTGGACCTCGAGTTCGCGATGACGACCGCCCTGCGGGATGTCAGCGAACACCTCCTTCCCGGTCTCGATGAGGCCGGCTGGGAGCGGTTCGGGCGCATCTTCACGCGGGAGACGACCCATTTCTACGACCGCTACCTGGCCGGCGAACTGAGCTTCAACGAACAACGGCTGCTGCGCGGCCGGGCCGCGCTGGGGCACTTCGGCGTCGAACTCGAGGAGGGCGAGCAGGCCCACCACTGGGTGAGCTCCTACGCCAGCCGCCAGCACAGCTACATCCGTGCCTTTGACGACGTGGCGCCGCTGCTGGACGCGCTCGACGCCGCCGGCGTTCCGTACGGGGCGGTGAGCAACAATGTGCACGACTACCAGCGGGTGAAGCTTGACGCCGCCGGGCTGGGGCGCATCGGCGTCCTCGTGGGCACGGACACGGTCGGCGTGCCCAAGCCGGATCCCGCGATCTACCTCGAAGGAGTGCGCCGGCTCGGAACCGGGGCCGGCGAAACGCTGTACGTCGGCGACAACCGGCTTCTCGACGCGGAAGGCTCGACGGCGGCGGGCCTGCTGGGCGTGTGGCTGAACCGCGGCGGGGAGCCCGCCGCAGGCTTCTCCGGGCGCGAGATCGGTTCGCTGCTGGAGCTGCTGGCGTGAGCTTGCCGGCGCCTGTCGCCACAACGAAACGGCCCCGCCGGAGGACCCAATCCTCCGGCGGGGCCGTCTGCGTGACGGGCTAAGCCGCTTCCTGCGCGAGACGCCGTTCCTGTGCCAGTCGCCGGTTCCGCAGCGCCAGGTAGGCGCCCACGGCGCCCAGTCCGAGGAGCGCCACGAGACCCAGGGCCACTGCCACGTCAGCCTTGATCATGTTCGACGGCGACACCGCAGCTGCGCTGGAGTACAGCGTTCCGGTGCCTGCCGCCAGCCGGGCGTTCCCGTCGGCGAGCTTGCCGGCGCCGGTGGACAGCTGGGTGGAGCCCGAGGCCAGCTTGGTGCTGCCCTCGGAGAGCTGCGATGCTCCGCTGGCGAGGGCCGTGGAGCCCTTCAGCAGGCCGGGGTTGGCCGGATCCGCGGGGTCCCCGGCAATTCCGGTGTGCAGCGCCTGCGTGCCGTCCGCCAGCCGGGAGGTTCCATCGGTCATCCTGGCGGTGGCCTTGAGCAGGCCGGGGTGTTCGGGATCGCCCGGAACGCCGTCCATGCCGACCCGGATCTTGGCTGTGCCGGCGGCCAGCAGTTCGGTGCCCAGGACGACGCCGGGGCTGTTGGGATCGCGGCTGTTGAGTTTGCCGGCCAGGGTGGCGAATCCGGCCGTCAGCTTCCCGGTTCCGGCGTGGAGCTGGCCCGCGCCGGTGTTCAACTGGGCGCTCCCGGCCTCCAGCTGGCCGGCGCCGGACTGGAGCTGGCCCGCGCCGCCTTGGAGCTGGGACGCGCCGGCATCCAGCCGCTGGGCGCCGGCGAGGATCTTCGCAATCTTGTCCTTGACCACAGCCAGCGGCACGAGCCCCTGGACCGGGTCGTTGGCGGCCGCCTGCAGCAGCTCAAGCGCCTGGGCCAGCGCGGCGGTTCCGGTGCCGGCTTCAGGATTGTTGTTCGCTCCGCGGTAGCCCTTCAGCTGGTTGGTACCGGCCTTCAGCTGGTCGGTCCCGGCTTTCAACTGAGTGGCGCCGGCAGCGAGGCGGCCTGTCCCGTCGGCCAGTTTGGCCGCCCCGGCGTCGAGCTGGGTGGCGCCGTCGGCGAGGTTGTTCGGCGCCGTGCCGGAAGCGGTGGGAGTCAGGGCGGCGGAGAGCTGCACCGCCCCGGCGGCAAGCTTCTGCGCGCCGTCGTCCACCTTGTAGACGCCGGGTGCCAGTTTGTTGTTGACGTCCGTCTGGATCTTGACGGCCCCGGTGGCGAGGCTTTGGGCTCCGGCCTGCAGCTTCTCCGCGCCGGGGGCGAGCTTGTCCGCGATCCCGACCTGGGATCTTCGCGGCGCCGTCCGAGAGTTTGCCGGCGCCAACGTCGGCCTGTCCGGCGCCGGTGGCAAGTTTGCCTGCGCCATCCTTCAACTGTTGTGCCCCGGCAGAGGCCAGTCCGGCCCCGTCATTGAGCCTCGCGGATCCGTCCGTGATGCGTCCGGTTACCAGGGTGTAGAACCCCAGTAGCGCGATCAGCAGGAGGGCCAGGATGGCGATGGCGATCTGTTGCGCCCGGGTGCGGGTTGGGACGGTAGCGGCACGACTCTGTGACACGGGTTGTTCCTCTCGACGATCTCGCCGGCAACGGCTCTGCTGCCGGCCCCCCGCAACTGTGATGCAGCTAACATCCAAAATTGGCCGTTATTCTGCCCGCAATTGAGTGGGGGAGGGGTTTGTTACTCGTTGGTAACTTACCGAGCGTAAACTTGGCGGAGCCGGATTGGCAAGGGTTTTGCGGATGAATCCCAAAAAGCGAGGCTTGGAAGGGTCGGGAGGGGGTGCTGGCGGCGGTGCGGGCCGAGGCGGCGCCACCGATTTGTGCAAGGGAAAACTCTCGGGTAAAGTAATTACTCGTGCTGAGGCGCTGGGAGCGCGGGTTTGGACCTGCGGAACCGGCCCGAAAGTTCCATTGGGATATGGTGTAATTGGCAACACTACGGTTTCTGGTACCGTCATTCTAGGTTCGAGTCCTGGTATCCCAGCTCTGAATAATCCGCGGATTCCCGCGGTGAATCAGGGGTTCCGAAGCGGCTTGGCCGATTTGGAACACGCGCCGAGTTTATGAAATACTGACTTGGCTTGAATGGCAGAGATGCTGTTTGGAAGTACCTGGCCCCATCGTATAGCGGCCTAGTACGCTGCCCTCTCACGGCGGTAACGCGGGTTCGAATCCCGCTGGGGTCACCATTGAAACGGTCCCGGGCATCAGCCCGGGGCCGTTTTTCGTTGCCGCGACCAACCTCCTGGACGCCGGCGGCCCTGCCCCGCCCGGCCCAACTGGCATGATGATGCAGTGAGCTCCAACGAAAGCACCGGCCTCCCCGGACCGCAGACCCCCGCCGCACGCCAGGGCGCCGCCGTCGAGCTGCTCGAGGCGGTCCGGCGGGAACTGTCCACGGTGTCGTTGCCCCTGGCGCTGCCCGGGGCCGATACCGCGCGGCTCGACATCCTCCAAGTCCTGGCCCAGCTGGATGACTACATCCTGCCCCGCTACCGCAGCCTGGATGCGCCGTTGCTCGCCGTCGTCGGCGGTTCAACCGGCGCGGGCAAGTCCACGCTGGTTAACGGCCTGGTGGGCCACCCGGTGACCCGGGCAGGGGCGATCCGCCCGACCACCCGCCAGCCCATTTTGTTGCACCACCCCGGCGACGCCGAATGGTTCGAGGACCAGCGCGTGCTGCCGAGCCTGAGCCGAATCCGCGGAACGGTGGTCGCCGCGCCGCTGCCCGCACATCAGGCGGGCCCCACCCCGGACGCCGCCGCCGTCACCTCCCTGGTGCTCGCCGCGGACCCGGCCGTCCCGCAAGGCATCGCTCTGCTGGATGCCCCCGACGTCGACTCCATCTCGGATGACAACCGCCGGCTCGCCGGCCAGCTCCTCGCGGCCGCCGACCTGTGGGTGTTCGTCACCACTGCCAACCGCTACGCCGACGCCGTCCCTTGGCGCCTGCTGCTGGACGCCGCCTCTCGCGAAATCATGGTGGCCATCGTTCTTGACCGCGTGCCGGCGGCGGCAGAGGAGGAGGTCAGCGCGGATCTCCAGGCCATGCTCAGCCGCGAAGGCCTGGGTTCCGCGCGGCTCTTCGTCGTGCCCGAGGTGGCGCTGGACGCCATGGGGATGCTGCCCGTCGACGCCGTCGCGCCGCTGCGCAGCTGGCTCCAGGAACTTGCCGCCGACGCGGCCGGCCGCGCGGCGATTGCCCGCCGGACGCTCAACGGCACGGTCAAGGCGCTGGGCGGCCGGGTCGAGGCCGTCGCGGACGCTGTGGCCGCCCAGCACCGCGCTGCCGGGCTGCTGGCCACGGACGCCAGCAGCGCGTACGAGGACGCCGTCGGCCGGATCCTCGACGCAACCCGCGACGGCGCCCTGCTGCGCGGTGAAGTCCTTGCCCGCTGGCAGGACTTTGTGGGCACCGGCGAGTTCTTCCGCGTCATGGAGCAGAACATAGGCCGGCTGCGGGACCGGATGGGCGCCTTCTTCCGGGGCGAACCCACCCCGGCCGTGCGGGTGGAAACTGCGATCGAAACAGGCCTGCAGGCTGTCATCCTTGACGAGGCCGCCAACGCCGCCGAAGACGCCGACCAGCGCTGGCGCTCCGACCCGGCCGGCCGCCAACTTCTGGGCACCGACGACCTCTCCGGCACCAGCGAGGGCTTCGCCGACGCCGTGGCCGCCGAGATCCGGGCCTGGCAAGGCCGCCTGATGGAGCTGATCCGGACCGAAGGCCAAGGCAAACGGAGCCAGGCACGCTGGCTCTCCTTTGGCATCAACGGTCTCGGCGCGGCACTGATGATCGTGGTCTTCTCGATGACCGCGGGCCTGACCGGCCTGGAGATCGGTGTGGCCGGCGGAACCGCCGTCGTGGGCCAGCGCGTGCTTGAAGCCGTCTTCGGCGAGGATGCCGTACGCCGGCTGGCTAAGACGGCGCGCGAGGACCTGCAGGTGCGCTGCCGGCGGCTGTTGCAGGCAGAGCAGCAGCGCTTCCTGGCACGGCTGGAGGTGCCCGACGGAGTGCCTTCGGCGATCCTCGCGGAGCAGGCCGCTGCGCTCGGCCGGCTGGCGGCCTCGGCATGAACCGCCACACCGCCGCCAAGCAGGCCTCGCAGCTGCACCGCCGGCTGGAAGCCCTCAATGAGGCCCGGGAGCTCGCCGCGGGCGCCCTGCCCGAGGAGACGCTGGCCGAGGTGCTCGGGGTCCTGGAACGGGCGAGTTCCCGCCGCTCGCTCTCGGCTGACCACACCGTGGTGGGCTTCTTCGGCGCGACCGGCAGCGGCAAATCATCGCTCTTCAACGCTGTCAGCGGCGAGGAAATCGCGACCGCAGCGGCACGGCGCCCCACCACCTCCGAGCCGTTGGCCGGCATCTGGGGTGCCGAGGGCAGCGACGGACTGCTCGACTGGCTGGACGTCCGTACCCGGCACCACGCCGCGGCGGTCCCCGGATTCGCCGACGAGACCACCGGGCTGATTCTGCTGGACTTGCCGGACTTCGACTCGACCCGCGCCGAAAACCGGGAGATCGTGCAGCGCATGGTGGGCCTCGTGGACGTCCTGGTGTGGGTGCTGGATCCGCAAAAGTACGCCGACGCCGCGGTGCACAATGACTTCCTGGCCCCGCTGGCCTCGCACGCGGCCGTCACACTCGTGGTGCTCAACCAGGTGGACCGCCTGCCCGAACATGAGGTCCGGCCGGTGCTGGAATCCCTGAAGGGCATCCTGGCGCGGGACGGCCTGGGCAAAGTCCAGGTGCTGGGCGCCTCGGCCGTTGTCGGCACCGGCGTGGACAAGGTCCGGGCCGCCATCCGCCAGGTGGTCATGCAGCGGCTGGCGCTCTCGCAAAGGCTCGCCGCGGATGTCGACAGGGCCTCCGCGCGGCTTGCCGAGGCTTCGGGTGCGGGCGAGGCTGCGGGCGTCAAGGGGTCCACCCGGGAGCGGCTGGCCGGGGAGTTGGCCGTCGCCGCAAACGTGCCGCTGGTGGTAGACGCCGTGGCACGGTCCTACCGGCAGGAAGCCGCGCGCCGCACCGGTTGGCCGGTGACGCGCTGGCTGGTCCGGTTCCGGCCCGATCCGCTGCGGCGGCTGAACCTGCGACGGACCCAGGCGCGCCCGGAGCTGAATCGTACCTCGCTGCCGCCGGCCGGGGCCCCGGAGCGGGCCCGCACCGACGCCGCTGTGCGGGAGTTTGCCGACGCCGCGTCCGACGGCGCGCCGGGGCCCTGGCGCGCGGTCATCCGCGGTGCCGCCCGCGAGGGGAGAGAGCAGCTACCGGACGCTCTGGACCAGGCGATCGCCGGCACTGATCTTAAAGCCGGGCGCAGTTCCTGGTGGTGGACCGCCTTCAACGTGGTCCAGTGGCTGGGCCTGCTCGTTGCGCTCGGCGGCCTGGGCTGGCTGGGGGTGCTGGCCGCGCTGGGCTACTTCCAGCTGCCCGTGCCGGAGATTCCGCGAATCGAGGGCTGGCCCGTCCCCACCATCATGGTGGCCGGGGGAGTGCTGCTGGGCATCGTGCTGGCCCTCGCGGCAAGATTCATTGCCGGCGCCGCGGCGCGCGCCCGTGCGGCGGCCGCCAGGAAGCGGCTCCAGACCGCGGTCGCCGCCGTCGCGGAGGAACTGGTGGTGGATCCGGTGGAACTGGAGATCAGCAGGCTCAAGTCCTTCAACGCCGCCTTGAAATCCGCGGCAGGCTGACGCCGCTCAGACAGTCAGCCGCTCAGCCAGTCGCCAGGAGTTCAGCGGCGTCGCGGACCTTGACCAGGGTCCGCAGGTTGCGCGTCGTGGTGCTGGCCTTGTACTTGGCCTTGGCGGAGAGCCTGCTGAAGGGGCTGTCGAGGGTGCCGCCGGCGGGAGCCAGCCACGCCACGGCCTCGGGCCCCAGCCGCGTCAGCTCCACCCCCTCGAGGGCGCTGCCGGCATCGAACAGCTCGGAAAGTATCCCGGTATCAGAGGAGAGGGTGACATAGCTGTGCGTCGCGGTGTCGTCCGCCGGGTAGGGGCAGGCGTCGACGAGTTCGGCAACCCGGGAGGCTTCCAGCACCACCACCCAGGCGTCGTAGCCGAAAGTCTCCCGGAGGCAGGCCTCGAACTCGGCTTTCACGCCGGCCGCCGGAAGCTCACTGGCCAGCACCACGTTGCCGCTGGCCAAAAGTGTTTTCACGGCCGAAAACGGACGTGACTTGAGGGCCTCTTTGAGCTCGGCCATCTTGATATTGATCCCGCCCACGTTGACGCCGCGGAGGAAGACCGCATAGCTGTTCATGGCCACAGCCTAACTGCGATGTCCAGCGTTCCCCCGCGCAGGGGGCGTCAGTCGTTGGTCTTGCGCAGCGCCTCGGTCAGGACCCGGGCGGCGTTGCAGACCACCTCGGCGTGCAGGCGGCCGGGCTGGCGGGTCAGGCGTTCGATCGGGCCGGAAATAGAGACGGCGGCGATCACCCGTCCGGACGGGCCCCGGACCGGCGCCGAAACTGAGGCGACCCCCGGCTCGCGTTCGCCGAGGCTCTGCGCCCAGCCCCGGCGTCGTACTCCGGCCAGGACGGTGGGCGTGAAGCGGGCGGCCTGGAGGCCTTCGAGCAGGCGGTCGTGGTCTTCCCAGGCCAGCAGTACCTGGGCGGCGGAGCCTGCCTTCATGGAGAGCTGGGTGCCGACCGGGATGGTGTCCCTGAGGCCAATGGGCCGCTCGGCGGAGGCGACGCAGACGCGCCAGTCGCCCTGGCGGCGGAAGATCTGGGCGCTCTCGCCGGTGGCGTCGCGCAGCTGCATCAGCACCGGACCGGCGGAAGCGATCAGCCGGTCTTCGCCGGCTGCGGAGGCGAGTTCGACCAGCCGGCTGCCGAGCACGAAGCGGCCCTGGATGTCGCGGCTCACCAGGCGGTGGTGGACGAGCGCCAGCGCGAGGCGGTGCACCGTAGGCCGCGCGAGCCCGGTGGCCGCAACGAGCTGCGCCAGGGTGGTGGGGCCGGCCTCGAGCGCGTCGAGTACATGGGCCGCTTTATCGATGACGCCGACGCCACTAGAATTGTCCATGTAATGATATTGCCGTCTCAATATCTGAGATGCAAATCATTGCGCTGGCATATTTGACGGCAGTGCTGATTCAGTGGAGATCAACAACCAGCCGGAACGGGACCGTCGCGAAGCGACAGAGACAGTCACGCGGCAAAACAGCAGTGAAGGGAGCAGGCCGTGGCAAAGACATTGGCCGAGAAAGTCTGGGACGCACACGTGGTGCGCAAGGGGGACGGCGAAGGCGCCAACGCCCAGCCGGATCTCCTCTTCATTGACCTCCACCTCGTGCATGAGGTGACGTCCCCGCAGGCTTTCGAGGGCCTGCGGCTCGCCGGCCGCAAGCTGCGCCGGCCGGACCTCACCATCGCCACCGAGGACCACAACACTCCCACGCTGGCCATCGACAAGCCAATCGCGGACCTCACCAGCCGGACCCAAATCGAGACCCTGCGGAACAACTGCAAGGAGTTCGGCGTCCGCCTGCACTCCCTGGGTGACGCCGAGCAGGGGATCGTGCACGTGGTCGGCCCGCAGCTGGGCCTCACCCAGCCCGGCATGACCGTGGTCTGCGGCGACTCGCACACGTCAACCCATGGGGCTTTCGGGGCGCTCGCCATGGGCATCGGCACCTCCGAGGTGGAGCACGTCATGGCCACCCAGACGCTCTCGCTCAAGCCCTTCAAGACAATGGCAATTAACGTTGAGGGCACGCTGCGCCCCGGTGTGAGCGCCAAGGACATCATCCTGGCCGTCATCGCCAAGATCGGCACCGGCGGCGGGCAGGGCTACGTACTGGAATACCGTGGTTCCGCGATCCGGGCATTGTCGATGGAAGCCCGGATGACCATCTGCAACATGTCCATCGAGGCCGGCGCCCGCGCCGGACTGGTCGCCCCGGACCAGACCACCTACGACTACATGCACGGCCGCCCGCACGCGCCCCAGGGCGCGGACTGGGACGCCGCCGTCGAATACTGGAACACGCTGCGGACCGACGACGACGCGACGTTCGACGCCGAGGTGGACCTCGACGCCGACACGCTGGAACCGTTCGTGACGTGGGGGACCAACCCGGGCCAGGGTGTTTCCCTGTCCGCCAAGGTGCCCTCGCCCGCTGACTTCGGCGACGAGAACGCCAAGGCCGCCGCGGAACGCGCGCTGCAGTACATGGGCCTTGAAGCCGGCACGCCAATGAAGGACATCCGGGTCGATACCGTATTCCTAGGCTCCTGCACCAACTCCCGGATGGAGGACCTCCGGGCGGCGGCGGACATCATCCGCGGCCGGACCAAGGACCCGGACATCCGGATGCTGGTGGTGCCCGGTTCCGCCCGCGTCCGGCTCGAGGCAGAGGCCGAGGGACTGGACAAAGTCTTCACCGACTTCGGTGCGGAGTGGCGCTTTGCCGGCTGCTCAATGTGCCTGGGCATGAACCCGGACCAGCTGGAGGTGGGGGAGCGTTGCGCCTCCACATCCAACCGCAACTTCGAAGGACGCCAGGGCAAGGGCGGACGCACCCACCTCGTCTCGCCCGTCGTGGCAGCGGCGACGGCGGTCCGCGGCACGCTGAGCTCGCCGTCGGACCTGGACCCTGTGTCCGCATCCGCTGGCCGCCGTTCCGCCTCGGTGTAGCGCCCACCCCGACTGCACCGATCCACACAGCCACGAAGGATCCGCCATGGAAAAGTTCACCACCCACACCGGAATCGGTGTCCCGCTGCGCCAGAGCAACGTCGACACTGACCAGATCATCCCCGCCGTCTACCTCAAGCGCATCACCCGGACAGGGTTCGAGGACGCACTGTTCTCGGCCTGGCGCAAGGACCCGGCGTTCATCCTGAACCAGGAACCGTTCAGCGCCGGCTCCGTTCTGGTCGCCGGACCGGACTTCGGCACGGGCTCCTCACGCGAGCACGCCGTCTGGGCGCTGAAGGACTATGGCTTCAAGGCCGTGCTGTCCTCCCGCTTCGCGGACATCTTCCGCGGCAACTCGGGCAAGCAGGGATTACTGGCCGCCGAACTGGCGCAGGACGACATCGAACTGATCTGGAAGGTGCTGGAAAACGCTCCCGGCACCGCGGTCAGGGTCGACCTGGTCTCCAAAACGGTCGAATGCGGCAACGTGGTCGCGCCGTTCGAAATCGACGACTACACCCGGTGGCGCCTGCTCGAGGGACTGGACGACATCGGCCTGACCCTGCAGCACGAGGAAGACATCACGGCCTACGAGGCCACGAGGCCGGCGTTCAAGCCCACGACGCTGCCAGCCAAGCTGTCCTAGGGGCGGTTGCTGCAGTTATACGAGTGCCGCCGTCGGGTTGTGAGACCCGACGGCGGCACTTTTGCGTTGCTGTAAGCGGCCCAGGGCTCACTCACGATTCCTCAGTCTTCGACGTCCTGGACTGTCCTGGACAGCAGGCAGAACTCGTTGCCCTCGGGATCAGCCAGTACCACCCAGCTCACGTCCGGGCCCTGGCCCACGTCCGTGCGCCGCGCCCCGAGGGCGAGCAGGCGTTCCAGCTCCTCAGCGGTGGATACACCGTCAGCCCGCAGGTCGAAGTGCAGCCGGTTCTTGACCGTCTTGCTCTCGGGCACTGCGATCACATCGATGGAAAGCCGGGACTTGTCCCGGGGCGCGATGCTGATGATGTCGCTATCGTCTTCGACAACATGCCAGTCGAGGACGGCGCACCAGAAGTCGGCCACCACCTTTGGCCGGACGGCGTCGATTGCAATGGTGGCTAGTTGGCTTGGCATGGCCCCACGATAGCCCAGCATCCCCTGCCGTGGACAAGGTGGCCTTCGACCAACCACGGACGCAAATGACCAGACAACGCCGTGGCCGGGCGGCGACTTCATGCAGCCTGTCGCGTCGCAAGGCGGACGACCATGATGGCCTTGGCCCGGTGCCTGAGCTTTCTGTCCTGTAGCGGAGGCTTTGGAGGGTCGATGGTGTCCCTGTCCTCGCCGGAGCGCGGTTGCGGCCGGCAGGGGACGCCGGTTCCCGGCAGCGGCGGGGCGGTGGAGTGGTAGCTGTGGCCGGTGGGGGTGGTGAGTTGGAGGGTGTGCCGGGGTCCGGGGCGTGGTTGTGCGTTCCAGCCGTGGGCTTCTTTGGTGTGGTTGCAGGCTTCGCAGAGCCCGGCGCCGTTGGCTGCTGTGGTTACGCCGCCGGTGTGCCAGGGGATGATGTGGTCCAGGTGGCGGATCGGTGCGTCGCAGTACGGGGTCCGGCAGGTGTCGTCCCGGGCCTGGATTAACCGGCGCAGCCCTGGCGGGAAGATCCGGGCGCGGGAGTCCATGGCCACGAGTTCGCCGGTGGCCGGCGCGGTGTAGAGCCGGCGGACCCAGAGGGCGAAGGCGCGTTCGTCGCTAGAGCCGCCGGCCGCGTCCGCAGTGCCGGTGCCCGCGTCTCTGAGCAGGTTCCGGGCCCACCCGGCGGGGACGATGCCGTAGCCGGGGAGGCTGGCGGGTTCGCTGTCGGCCTGGAAGAGGGTGCGGTCGGTCATGATGAGCTGGATGTCGATGCCGCTGATCCCGCCGGCTTTGCCGGTGGTGCGTTCGACCAGGGCGTCGGCCATCAGCTGGCCCCGGGAACGGGGATCCCCGGCGGTCCGGGCAGCGTCTGCGTGCCGGGTGAGGGCGGCGTGCACGGCCACGCCCTCCGCGACGGGCAGCAGGGCGGTGAGGTAGCACATGGTGTCGGGGGCCGGGCGGAGGCTGACGTGGCGTTCGGTTTCGGCGTGGCCGGCGCGCTGGGTGATGGAGCGCGGGTCCCGCCGGTACGCGGCGGCGCGGGCCGCGGCGATGATGGCGCGGTCCCCGGCGCCGGTGAAGGTCTCGGCGTCGGGGGCGAGTTCTTCGTCGACGGCGGCCCGGTCGGCGGGGGACAGGACGGCGGTTTCGCGGGCCAGGAGGGTGGCGCGCCATTCGTTGAGCTGGCCGGTTTCCAGGGCGGTGAGGGTGTGCGGCATTTCAGTGACGAGTGCTTTGGCCGGGCCGAGGAGTCTCCCGCCTTTGGCGGGGGATTCGCGGCGGGCGAGGGCGAGCTGCGCGCCGACGCCGGTGCCGAGTTGGTCGGCCGGAACGCCGGCCAGGGATTGTTCGCGGCGCTGGGACAGGTCGAAGGCGACGGCGTCCCGGGCCTGCCGGGCGGCCAGGGCTGACTTCAGGTCCTCCAGCTCGCGTGTTTCGTCGATGAGGGCCGCGGCGCTGGCCGGGGCGGGGATTCCGGCCAGGATCCGCGCAAGGTCCGCGACCGTTACGCTGTCCGTCAGAGCCACGTCGGGCCCTTGCTTGCCGTCCATAAAAACACGCTATCGGCCACCTCTGACACTTTTAGTGCAGAGTGGCGGGTGGCCGAGCCAGCGGTCCCTGCGAGGGACGTATCATCGGCCATACGGGAAGACCGTGCCCGGGGGAGACCTTGCCCCGGAGAGGTCATCCCGCAGAGAGCGACCCGGAGCAAGAAGGAGTAGCTATGAAACTCATGACCGTGGTGTGGACGGCGGCTGCGACGGCCGCGACGGCGGCAGCCGGTGGAGTGGCGACTGACCCCGATGGTGCCTGGTACAGGAGGCTCCGCAAACCTGATTGGCAGCCGCCCGCCATCGCGTTTCCGGTCGTGTGGACAGCACTCTATGCGGACCTCGCCGTGAGCTCCGCCGTCGCGCTGGATAGCAGCGACGGGGCCGATGGCGCCGGCAGCGCCACGAGGCAACAGGAACTAACTGCATACCGCTCCGCTTTGGCAGCCAATCTCGTCCTCAATGCGTCGTGGAGCTGGCTATTCTGGCGCGCCCGCCGGCCATGGTTGGCAGCGGCGGAGTGCGCCGTCCTGACGGCGAGCAGCGTCGATCTGGTGCGGCGGACATACCGTCTGGACCGCCGCGCGGGAGTGGCTCTTGCCCCCTATGCCGCGTGGTGCGGTTTCGCCACAGCGTTGTCGACGGCAGTAGCGCGTCTCAATGCCGGAACGACGGCGAACTGAGCGAAGGGCAGTCAGCCGCGGACGAGTGGATCAAGCCGCCCTGAACCGCGCCGTATTTCAGATCGGTAACGCTAGCTCCTATGCTTAGCTGGAGCCTTTGTAAGGATTTGGGGGCGAGTAGTCGTGAGGAAACTGGTAAATGAGTAGTGTTCTGACAATCCGCGGAGGCGTCCCGCTGACCGGCCGCGTCACCGTTCGGGGGGCCAAGAATCTTGTCCCCAAGGCGATGGTTGCTGCCCTGCTGGGCAATGAGCCGTCCGTGTTGCGCAACGTCCCCGAAATTAAGGACGTTGAGGTTGTCACCAGCCTGCTCCAGCTCCACGGCGTCACGGTGGACAAGGACCCGGTCACCGGGGACCTGACGTTGGACCCGACCAACGCCAAGACGGCCTCGCACACGGCCATCGACGCGCACGCCGGCGACTCGCGCATCCCGATCCTGCTCTGCGGACCCCTGATCCACGCCATCGGCGAGGCCTTCATCCCGGACCTTGGCGGCTGCAAGATCGGCGACCGTCCGATCGACTACCACCTCAACGTGCTGCGCCAGTTCGGCGCCGTCGTGGAGAAGCGCCCGGGCGGCATCCACATCTCCGCCCCGAACGGCCTCAAGGGCGCCAAGATCGCGCTGCCCTACCCGTCGGTTGGGGCCACTGAACAGGTCTTGCTCAGCGCAACCCGGGCCGAGGGCATCACCGAACTCTCGGGTGCGGCCACCGAACCCGAAATTGTGGACCTCATCGCCGTGCTGCAGAAGATGGGCGCCATCATCAGCGTCCAGACCGACCGCACCATCCGGATCGAGGGCGTGCAGGATCTGGGCGGCTACAACCACCGGGCCCTCTCCGACCGCAACGAGTCCGCGTCCTGGGCCTCCGCCGCCCTGGTGACCCGCGGCGACATCTTCGTCGAAGGCGCCACCCAGCGCGACATGATGACGTTCTTGAACACCTACCGCAAGGTGGGCGGCGGCATGGACATCGGCGAGGACGGCATCCGCTTCTACCACCCCGGCGGAAAGCTCAACCCGCTGGTGCTGGAAACCGATGTGCACCCCGGCTTCATGACCGACTGGCAGCAGCCCCTGGTGGTGGCACTCACCCAGGCCGAGGGCGTCTCGATCGTGCACGAGACCGTGTACGAGAACCGCTTCGGCTTCACCGACGCCCTGATCCGGATGGGCGCCAGCATCCAGGTCCACCGCGAATGCCTTGGCAGTGTCCCGTGCCGGTTCGGCCAGCGCAACTTCCTGCATTCCGCCGTCATCTCCGGCCCCACGCAGCTCAAGGGCGCCGACATCGACGTGCCCGACCTGCGCGGCGGCTTCAGCCACCTCATCGCGGCCCTGGCCGCCACCGGCACCTCGCGGGTCACCGGCATCGACATCATCAACCGCGGCTACGAGCGTTTCACCGAGAAGCTCGCGGGCCTGGGCGCCGATTTCGACATCACGTCGGCCCGGTAGCGGGGACCACGTGAAGGAAACGGCCAAGAGCCACATCACCTTTGTCATCGTGGCCGGAATTGTCCGGCCCGTCATGAATCTGCTGATGAACAAGAAGTGGGAGGGGCTGGAGAAACTTCCCGCCGGCGGTTTCATTGCCGCGCCCAACCACTGCACCGAGATCGATCCGCTGGTGATCGGGCACATGCTCTATAACCAGAACCGGATGCCGCACTTCCTGGCCAAGGGCAGCCTGTTCAAGGTCCCGGTACTGGGTTCGGTGCTGCGCAACACCAAGCAGGTGCCGGTGGAGCGGTCGACGGCGGGTGCCAACCGTTCGCTGCAGGTCGCCAAGGAAGTCGTGGACGAGGGCGGCGCCATCATCATCTACCCCGAGGGCACGCTGACGCGCGATCCGGAGCTGTGGCCAATGAAGGGCCACACCGGTGCTGCCCGGATGGCGCTGGAAAGCGGCATCCCGGTGGTCCCGATGGCCCATTGGGGAGCGCATGAAGTCTTTCCGCGCTATGCCAAGCGCTTCCACGTGTTTCCCCGGAAGACCTCGCGCGTGCTGGTGGGTGACCCGGTGGACCTGAGTGCCTTCGCCGGACGGCCCCTGGACAAAGCGACGTTGACCGAGGCAACCAACGTGATCATGGACGCCATCACCGAACTGCTGGCAACCCTGCGCGGCGGACAGCCGCCGCTGGTGCGCTGGGACCCTTCGGCGCACAACCAGTCCACCCATGGGCGCTTCATCGAACGCGGTGGGAAGCCCGGCGCGGCCTCGGAAACCACCCCGGACAGCGGCAGCGCCACGGACGGTGCCAAATGACGGTGGAGCTCCCCGCCACGGAGGCCACTGACTCCGCCACGTGTGTTGCCGTGCTCGGGGCCGGATCTTGGGGGACGACCTTCGCGAAGATCCTCGCCGACGCGGCCACCGCCTCCGGCGTCGAGCGCGGCATCCGCCTCTGGGGCCGCCGCGCCGCCGTCGTGGACCAGATCAACAGCGAGCACCGCAACGAGCAGTACCTCAAAGGCATCGCCCTGCCCGCCAGCATCACCGCCTCCACCGACGTGGCCGAGGTCCTCGCCGGCGCCGACCTTGTGGTCCTGGCCGTCCCTGCCCAGACCCTGCGCCTCCAGCTGCGCGAATGGAAGGACCTGATCGGACCCGGCGCGCTGGTGGTTTCGCTGATGAAGGGCCTGGAGCTGCACTCGGATGCCCGGATGAGCGAGGTGATCTGCGAGGAGCTGGCCATCCCCGCAGAACGCGTCGCCGTGGTTTCCGGTCCCAACCTGGCCATGGAGATTGCCCGGGAGGAGCCGACGGCGTCCGTCGTGGCCTGCTCGGACGCTGCGGCGGCGGGCTGGATGGCCCGCAGCTGCACGGCACCCTATTTCCGCCCGTATACGACGGCGGATGTGGTGGGCGTCGAAATCGGCGGCATCGTGAAGAACATCATTGCCCTGGCCGTCGGCATCTGCGAAGGCAAGCAGATGGGCGACAACACCAAGGCTTCTGTGATCACCCGCGGCCTCGCCGAGACGTCCCGGCTGACGCTGGCCCTCGGCGGCGAAGCCCGGACCATGGCGGGTCTTGCGGGCCTGGGCGACCTCGTCGCCACCTGTTCGTCCGCGCTGTCGCGGAACCACACGGCCGGACGGCTGCTGGGCACCGGCCTGAGCCTGGAGCAGGTCACGGCCGAAATGACGCAGACCGCCGAAGGCATCAAATCGGCGCAGGCCGTGCACGAACTGGCCGGCAAGCTGGGCGTCGAGATGCCCATCACCGCCGCCGTCGTCGCGGTGCTGGCCGGAAAACTGTCCGTAGACGAACTGGGACCGTTGCTGCTGTCCCGGGACCTGAAATCCGAAGGCGATTACTAAGAGTGTCGGAAATGAACTTGACTCCAGAATCCCGGTCCGCCCGGTCCAGGCCCCGGGTGGCGGTGCTGTTCGGCGGCCGCTCCAGCGAGCACGCGGTCAGCTGCGTCACGGCGGCCGGTGTCCTCGGCGCGATTGACCAGACCAAGTACGAGGTGATCCCAATCGGGATTGCCAAGACCGGCCAGTGGGTATTGGCCTCGGGAGACACCAAGGATTGGTCGCTCTCCGCCTCCTCACTGCCGGAAGTGGCGCCGTCGGACCAGACCGTGACGCTGGCCGAGATCAGCGGAGAACACCAGCTGATTGTGGCCTCCCCGAACCAGGTCCCGCAGGAGCTTGGCTCGGTGGACGTGGTCTTTCCGCTACTGCACGGGCCGTTTGGCGAGGACGGCACCATCCAGGGTCTCCTGGAGCTCTCCGACACCCGTTACGTGGGCGCCGGCGTCCTGGCTTCGGCGGTGGGGATGGACAAGCACTACATGAAGGTGGTTTTCGAATCCGCCGGACTGCGTGTGGGTCCCTACATCACGGTGACGGACCGGCAGTGGCTCACCGACCCTGAGCTGGTGCGCAAGCGCGTGGACCAGCTCGGGTTCCCGGTCTTCGTCAAGCCCGCGCGGGCCGGCTCCTCGATGGGCATCTCCAAGGTGGATTCGCTCGATCAACTGGACGCCGCGATTGAGGCTGCCCGGGAACACGATCCCAAACTGGTGATCGAGGCCGGCATCGTCGGCCGCGAGATTGAATGCGCCGTGCTGGAAGGTCGCGGGACCGATGCGCCCCGTACATCCATGCCGGGCGAAATCTCGGTTGCCGGTGGCGGCCACGACTTCTACGACTTCAACGCCAAGTACGTGGAGGACGACGCCGCCGCGCTCAGCTGCCCGGCCGACCTCCCCGACGAGGCCATCGCCCGGGTCCGCGAGCTCGCGGCGGTCGCTTTCGACGCCGTCGGCGCCGAAGGCCTGAGCCGGGTGGACTTCTTCTACACGCCCGAGGGCGAACTGATCATCAACGAGATCAACACCATGCCCGGCTTCACGCCGAAGAGCATGTATCCGCAGATGTGGAAGGCCTCGGGGCTGGGCTATGCGGAGCTGATCGACGAGCTGATCTATCTGGCCCTGCACCGCAAGACCGGCCTGCGCTAATCCCCACTGGCGCCCTGATCTCGCTCCGCTTCGGCCAGGGAACCCTGCCGGCGTGGGCCCAGCGCCTGGGTCGCTACTTTCCGGTCGGCAGGTTCTGCAGGTCCTCTTGGCCCACGCATTTCCGGCTTGCCTTGATCTTCGCGGCCGGGGCGGCGAGCTCCGCCAGCACGGTGGCCGAGCTGATCTTGTTGGGGTCCATCAGGATTTCCGTGGCGGGTTCGCGCCCGAACGTGGTCAGCGTCCACACCGGGTTGCCTTCCTTGATCACCCAGTCGACTCCGTTGACGCTGACGCAGCGGTCGGTGGTGGGGCCGGGGACGTTGACGCCGCAGCGCAGGACCACGAGGGACGGGTCGCCCCACGCCGCCGTCGCCTGGCTGTTGGTCTTCCGCAGTTTCGCATCGCCAAGGCTGTCCGGCAGCGCCAGCATCATGGGTGCGCAGGCGGCGTTCGCTGCGTCCTTGGCAGGCGTGACGTCGACGACGGGGGAGCAGGCGCTGAGCACGAGCCCGGCTGCGGCGGCGGTTGCCAGAAGGCGAAGCGGACGAAGGGAACCGTGCGGGCGGAGCTGCTGCATCCATCCAGCCTATCCCGGCCCGAGCGCCCATTGAGACCGGAACATTCACGAGTCCGTGGCACAATGGGCCGAGCAATTTCTGTTCGCTGTTACAAGAGTTGGGGACGCATTCATGCCCGTTGAAACTGAAGACCAGGTTCCCTACGAGGACGCCCAGGGGTCCCGGACGAAGACCAAAAAGAAGAAAACTGCGCGCAACGTACTGTTGGGCGTCGTGGCGTTCTTTCTCGTCGTAGCCGTTGGTGCCGGGGTTTACGCCTACAATCTGGCGAACAGCTTCAACTCCAAGTCGCAAAAAATCGAGCAGGCCTTTCCGGCTGAATCTGCGCGCCCGGCCGAGACCAAGACCGACGCCGTAAACTTGCTGCTGCTCGGCAGCGACAGCCGCGCCGCAACTCTCGGCGACGCAGAAGCCGGCGGTCCCTCGGACCAGCGCTCGGACACCATGATGTGGGTGCATATCCCCGCGGACCGCAAGAACATCTACATGATGTCCATCATGCGCGACACCTGGGTGCAGATTCCCGGACACGGCGAGGCAAAGATGAACGCCGCCATGGCACTGGGCGGCATTCCCCTGGTCGTCCAGACTCTGGAAGGCATGTTCGATACCCGACTCGACCACGTCGCTGTGGTCGATTTTGAAGGGTTCAAGGCAATGACTGATGCCCTGGGCGGCGTCAACGTCAACGTGCCAACGGCTTTCAATACCAAAGAGTTCTCGTTTGCCGCCGGAAAGCAGCAACTCAGCGGCGAACAGGCCCTGGCGTTCGTTCGGGAGCGCAAAGCCTTCAGCGACGGCGATTACCAGCGCGTCAAGAACCAGCAGCTATTCCTGAAGGCACTCATGTCAAAGTTCCTCACGGCGGAGACGCTGACCAATCCGGTCAGGATCAGCAGCCTGGTGGATACCGTCTCGCCGTACGTCAGCGTGGACAAGTCTCTCGACGCGGCTGCGGTGGCCTCCCTGGCGGTGGGGCTGCGCGCTGTCCGGACTGCAGACGTGGCCAGTTTCACCCTGCCGACCTCGGGAATCGGGACCTCTGCGGACGGCCAATCCATCGTGTTGCGGGACGATGCCGCCATCGCCAAGGTCGCCGCCGCCCTGCGCGGGGACACCCTAGGCAGTTTCGTCAAGTCCATCGGCTCGGGTTCCTAACGACGCGCTATTGTTCAGGGAATTGCCGGGAAACCGGTAGGATGCTCTCGGTGCCGACTCAGAAATGCGGCCCCGACGTAAAGTACGGCGCTGAACTTACGACGTACCGAACAGGATTTTGCTTTGGGGGAACACTTGAACACTTCACGCTGCGGTGGTTACCGGACCACTCTGAAGACTGCGGCTTTCGGCGCCGCCGCGGCGCTTTTCCTCAGCCTGGGTTCCGCCCCCGCCTACGCGGAAGGTGATGGCACACCTGCCCCCGATCCCATCGTGATCGTGGATCCGGCGCCGTCCGAGCCCGCTCCGGCACCGGATCCTGCCCCCGCGCCGGATCCCGCCCCGGCTCCGGCCCCGGCGCCAGTCCCCGCGCCGTCGTCGCAGGCGCCCGCCCCGGCGGCGCCGGTACGTCCGCCCGCCGGCCCGGCACCGGCAGCACCGATCATCCCGCCTCCGGCACCGGCGGTTCAAGTGCCCGTTCCGGAGGCTCCGGTTGTTCCGCCAGCGGACCCGGCACCAACCGTCGGGGAAAGCACGCCAACGACGACGGCGACTCCGTCGGCCAGCGCTTCAGCCGCGCCGGCGTCGGCCGCACCTTCCAAGACGCCGGCACCGGAGCCTGAAAAGGCGGACCCGGTGATCCAGTCCTCCCCGGTGATCCAGGCAGCAGTGACCGCGGCGACCGGCAGCCCTTTCGGCGTGCAGCTTATAACCGTCCTGGTCCTGCTGGCGGCTGGCCTTGCATACTTCCGCGCCTTGGGCGCGAGGGGCCGGGCGACCTCGAAGGGCGCACGTTAAGGTGGCTCAGGAAGTCCGCCCGAACCCGTCCGAAACTCCTGAGAGAGCGAACCGGCCGCTTCGCGTCAGCCTGTTGGTGCATTCCTATTGGCCGGAGAGCAGCCCGCCCCAGCGCCGCTGGACGGCCCTGCTGAAGGAATTCTGCGCCACCGGCTGGGATATCGACGTGATCACGCCGGTTGCCCACGCCCCGGCTGGACGGCGCGATCTTCCTGCCAAGGTGGCAGGCCGTGCGTTCCGGCGGCAAAAGGGCCAGTTCTCTGAGCAGATCCGGCGCGTCCCCTACCTGCCGCACGGAAATTCCCAGCTGACACGGTTCATCGATCACTGCTTCTCCGCCGCCATGTCTGTTCCGGTGGGACTTTTCACGCCGCGGCCCGACGTCGTCATCGCCACCGCGCCGAGCCTGCCTATCCTCGCCGCCGGGTATCTCCTGGCCCGCCTCCGCCGGGCTCCCCTGATCGTCGAAATGCGCGACGCGTGGCCGGACCTCGCCCGCGACTCCCGCATGGTGAAGGGCCGGGTCAAGAGCCTGGTTGAGGTGGCCGTTGATTTCATCCAGCACCGTGCCGACCTTGTAGTAACTGTCACCGAGGGATTCGCCGAAACGCTGCGCGGACGCGGCATCAAAAACGTCGCAACGGTCAGCAACGGGTTGCATGTGGACACCATCCCGGTGCTGTCCCCACCGGAGCCGGAACGCGAGACCTTTGAGGCCCTGTACCTAGGCAACCATGGCGCGAGTCAGCGGCTGGAGGTGGTGATCCGTGCCAGTGCGCTGGTGGGGGACTCCATGCACCTGCACCTGGTGGGTGACGGGACACGAAAGCCGGCGCTCCAGAAGCTGGCCAGCGAGCTGAACGCGCCGGTGACCTTCCACCCGTCCCTGCACGGGCCGGCCGTGATGGCGCGCTATGCCGCGGCCGATACCTGCATCGTCTCGCTCAGGGATGACTGGAAGTCGTTCGAAACGACCGTGCCGTCTAAGACCTACGAGGTCTTGTCCCTTGGCCGCCACGTCACGGCAATCGTGATTGGCGAAGCCGCGCGAATTGTCGCAGATGCAGAGGCGGGCGACATTGTGGCCAGCGGTCCGGAGGCAGTGGCCGAACTGTGGCGCGAGTTGGCGGCAGACCGTTCCCGGCTGGTGCGGGACGACACCAGCCGGCAATGGGTCAAGGAACACGCCGACTATTCCATGCTGGCGGACCGGTACATGGGACTGATCGAGAAACTGCTCAACCGGGAGACGGTCTCTTCCCGATGACCCAGCTCTACCGCAATTTCCGACTGGCCGCAGGGGTGGCCAGCAGCCACCTGACCGACGATCCACTGCTACTGCTGTTGCAGCTGAGCAGGCGCCTGTCGGCGCGTCTGGTGGCCCCGCTCTCCGCGGCGGTCACCCGTCTCGCTCCTCGGGATTCCGTCTCTATTCCGGTCCTCCTCGCCGCCCTGTTGAGCGGAGCCGGCGCCGACGTTGAGCGGCGGCTGTCCCTCGCCGCAGCAACCGCAGCGACGGGGGAGCGCGCCCGCCGGCTCGCCGACGTCGCCCTCGCCGCCCAGCTGCCTGCCGTGGCCGATGCTTTCCTCGGCCGCGCGGAAGGCGCGCCGGGTCTGGACGGTTCCCGTGCCCGCCGCTTCTGGTACGACGGCGCAGTCAGCGACGCCGTCGAGGTCCTGGCGGGTGACGGTCGGGCACGCCGTGGTCAGCGGTCCCGGCTGGCAGCCGAGCTGAGCGTCCTCAACGGCGCGGCACCGGTACTCGACGGCGTGGAGTACAGTCCCGTCCCGGGCCGCGCGCTGCACCTGCTAACCAACTCCCTGCCGCACACAGCCAGCGGGTACGCGCAGCGGTCACACTCCATCCTTGCCGCTCAGCAGGCTGCGGGCTGGGACGTGCTGGCCGTGACCAGGCTGGGGTACCCGGTCCAGGTCGGCAAGATATTCGCGAAGCCGTTCGATGTGGTGGACGGTGTCCGATACCGGCGGTTGCTTCCGGCAAAGCTGGCAGCAACCGTGGATGCGCGGCTGCAGCAACAGGCCGAAGAGCTGCTGGACATCGTGCTGGAATTCAAGCCCAGCGTGCTGCATACCACCACGCACTACGTCAACGCCCTAGTGGTCCGCGCCGTGGCCCGGGCCGTGGGCATTCCCTGGGTGTATGAGGTGCGCGGGCAACTTGCCGACACCTGGGCTTCGACGCGTGGCCCGGCGGCCAAGGAAAGCGAACGCTACCGGCTGTTCCAGGAACGGGAGGCCGAGGTCATGCGGGATGCCGACCTCGTGGTGACCTTGGGTGGTGCCATGAAGGCCAACATTGTGGCCGCCGGAATCCCGGAAGCAAAGGTGCTGATTGCGCCAAACGCTGTCGGTGGTGACTTCCTTAAGGAGCCGCTCGATGCCGGCAGCGCCCGCCGTGAGCTAGGGCTCAACGAGAGCGGGCAGTACATCGGTACAGTCAGCAGTTTGGTAGCCTATGAAGGCCTCGACGGCCTTATTGAGGCCTTTGTATTGCTGGCTCCTCAATTTCCGCACCTCAAGCTGCTGATTGTGGGAGACGGTGTCTCCCGCCCCGCGCTCGAGGTTCAAGCTCGCGAGTCAGGCTTTGGCGACCGCATCATCTTCACCGGGCGGGTACCGCGCGATCAGGCGGTGCGCTATCACCAGGCTTTGGACATCTTTGTGGTGCCACGCAAGGATCTGGAAGTGACCCGGTCCGTGACGCCCCTGAAACCGGTGGAGGCATTGGCGTGTGCCCGCCCGGTGGTGGCCAGCAGGCTGCCCGCGCTGGCGGAGATTGTGCAGGAAGGCGTCAGCGGCTCGCTGGTTCAGGCTGGCGATGCGCCGGCCTTGTCAGCGGCGTTGGAGTCCCTCCTGGCGGATCCAACGCGCGGTGGCAGTATGGGGCGTGCCGGACGGCTAGAAGTGCTTGGAACCAGGACTTGGGCAGCGAACGCGCGAGCTCTGGCGGCAGCCTACAGTGGGCTGCTAAGTGAAAAATGAGGAGAACGACGTAGTGTCCACCGATACCGAAGCGGCGCAGGACCAGACGGCCGTCCAGCCACTGTCCGTGGACATGCGCAGGCTTACCCGCGTCGGTTCCCGGCCCGGGTTCCTCGACTACCTCGTACAGCTGTGGGACTTCCGGCAGTTCATCTTTTACGATGCGCGGGCCCGGGTTCAAAGTGGCACGCGGCGCGACCGCCTCGGAAGCGCCTGGCTGCTGCTGAACCCGATTTTCAACGGGCTGACGTACTACTTGATCTTCGGACTCTTGTTGCACACCAGCGGCGGCATCAAGAATTTCGTCGGGTACCTGGTCATTGGTATTTTCACCTTTCAATTCAGCTCTGGAGCCATCACTTCAGGCGCCCGGTCCATCCGCAACAACAAGTCAGTAGTACAAGCGTTCAACTTTCCCAGGGCAGCCCTGCCGATCGGCGCGAATGTTCGGGAATTGCTGTCAGCGGTGCCCTTGTTCCTGGCTATGCTGCTGATCACTGTGGTTCTTCCGCCGGCTGAGGAGATCACATGGCTCTGGCTGCTGGTCATTCCAGCAGTCCTGTTGCAGGCCCTCTTCAATCTAGGCGTCGGGCTGATACTCGCGCGCATGATCTCCCGGATCAACGACATCACGCATCTCATTCCGTTTGCCCTGAGGGCTTGGATGTACCTGTCGGCGATCTTCTACACCTACGACCGTTTTGTCACGCACCCGCAGATATTGGGCCTCATCAAGCTCAACCCGCTTTTCAACGTGATCGACATCATTCGCGACTGTGTGCTCTACGCCAGGGTTCCGCAATGGCAGTCGTGGGCAATTCTTGCCGTTTGGGCTCTTGGCGCCCTGGCTGTTGGCCTCGTGTATTTCTGGAAAGGTGAGGAATCGTATGGACGCGGATGATCAGGCCATCTACATCGACGGCCATCCTTGCGTCGTCGTCGACAGCGTGCAAATGCGCTATCGGGTTGCGTCAAGCGAGTCCGTGGAGCGGCCGCGGGAGGGATTTAGGTCGCGCTTCCTGCGCAGTGCTGTGCCTAAGTCCAGTCTGGTTACCGTTCATGCGCTGAACGAGATGTCCCTAGTGGTTGAGCGTGGTGAATCGGTGGGCATTATTGGCCGAAACGGCTCCGGTAAGAGCACGCTCATGAAGATCATCAGCGGTCAATCGAAGCCGACGTCGGGCGGTGTGTACGCCTCAAGCACTCCAATTATGCTCGGTGTCAACGCAGCGTTGGTACAAGACCTTTCCGGTGACCAGAACGTCATTCTTGGTTGCTTAGCCATGGGAATGAGCCGGGCCGAAGCGGATGACAAGTTTGACAGCATCGTGGAGCTTTCCGGTCTCGAGAAGTCCATTCACCTGCCGATGAAGTCCTATTCCTCGGGCATGGCATCGCGCCTTCGCTTTGCCATTGCCGCCGCTGTGGACCCCGAGATCCTCTTGGTGGACGAAGCCCTCAATACTGGGGACGCGCAGTTTGCGGACCGCAGCAAGCTCCGTATGGACGAACTCCGGGCTCAGGCTGGCTGCGTCTTCCTAGTAAGCCACAGCCTCGAGACCATCAGCGATATGTGCACTCGCGTTATCTGGCTTGATAAGGGGGATCTCATCATGGATGGGGAACCAGCGGCGGCCATCAAGGCTTACCAGGACTTCACTAGGCACCTCTCAAAGGGAAATAACAACTCTGCCTCGAAAATCTTGGACGACGCCAAGGCCGTTCTGGTAGCAACCGAGGTCCGCGAACGAACCTCACGTAGGGTCCGCGGCTAGTGGGCGTCACGCAGGATCTACGAAGCGCTGTTTGGCACTTCCGTAAGGGTGGCATGCAGCAGGTGGTTACCTGGCGCAAACGCCAATTGGTCGAGCGCGGTTTCGCTGCTCCTCGGAACGTTGAGGGTGTAGAAGGGGGCTGGACCGGTCGGGGGAGTAGGCGCAGGCTGTCGTTTGCCGAGGCCGCACCCCCCGGGCTGGACCCAAGGCGCGGGGACATCAAGGCCGCCGTGATATTGGACGACTTTTCCATGCTTGCCTTCGGATACGAATGGTCGACTCACTCCGTCCATCCCAATTCATGGCGTCAGGACCTTAGCGAACTCACTATTGACTTCCTGTTCGTCGAGTCAGCCTGGACGGGCAACAACGGTCTATGGCGTGGAAAAATCGCCGGCCCCCACGGTCCCGCCACGACGTTCAGGGAATTGCTTCAATGGTGCAAGGAGCAAGGGATTCCCACAGTCTTCTGGAACAAAGAAGATCCGCCGCACTACGAGGATTTCCTCCCAGCAGCAAAGTTGTTCGATCACGTCTTCACGTCGGACTCCGGCCGCGTGGAACAGTACAAAGCGGACCTGGGTCATGACCGGATCGACGTGCTCTCATTCGCCGCCCAGCCGACGGTACACAATCCGGTGAGGCCGCGCCGTGGGTGGCACAGCAGAGACGTTGCCTTCGCCGGCATGTACTTTTCGCACAAGTACCCTGAACGCCAACAGCAAATGGACTACCTCCTTGGCGGCGCCATGGATGCCTCAGCCAGGATGCCGCTAGGACTTGAGATTTTTTCGCGACGCTTGGGCGGAGATGTTCGCTACCAATTTCCCGCGCCACTGAGCACCCGCGTCGTGGGAACGCTGAGCTACGTCCAGATGCTCAACGCTTACAAGGCCTACAAGGTCTTCCTCAACGTCAACTCCGTCGTGGACTCGGACAGTATGTGCGCCCGCAGGATCTTTGAGATCAGTGCAGCCGGCACACCAGTCATTACTGCCCCGAGCCAGGCCATAGGAAAGTTCTTTAGCGAACGGGAAGTACCTGTCGCCGTGGACCGTGAGCACGCTGCCGAGCTCACCAGGGCACTGGTGAACAATCCTGAACTTAATGACCGCACGGTGCATTTGGCACAGCGCAAGATATGGCAGGCGCATACCTATTCCCACCGAGCCGAGCACATCCTGGGCCACGTCCTGCCGATGCGCGCCAAGACGCCATCCCGGCCCAGCATTTCGGCTCTCGTCCCCACCATACGGCCCCAGCAAATTGAGCACGTCTTCCGAACTCTGGCCGAACAACGGGGAGTTCAGACCGAACTCGTGATGCTGACCCACGGTTTTGAGATTCCAGAGAAGCGGCTCTCAGAGCTGAGGGAGACCTTTGGTCTACAGAACGCTGTCGTCCTGAGCGCTCCTCGTGACGTGTCGCTGGGGGAGTGCCTCAACCTTTGTGCGGCCGCCGCTGGCGGCGAGGTGCTCACGAAAATGGATGATGACGACAGCTACGGGCCGGAGTATCTCAGCGATCAGCTTTTCGCGCTCAACTTCTCCGGCGCGGACATCGTTGGCAAGCAGGCGCACTATGTGCACCTCCAGCAGTCCCAGGCCAACATCGTCCGTTT
Source organism: Arthrobacter sp. 05L428 (assembly GCF_056397665.1). Taxonomy (NCBI): domain Bacteria; kingdom Bacillati; phylum Actinomycetota; class Actinomycetes; order Micrococcales; family Micrococcaceae; genus Arthrobacter; species Arthrobacter sp. 05L428. The sequence continues at coordinate 900,023 of NZ_JBFTNW010000001.1, forward strand.
TGCTGACAAGGAGCACCGTTACACAGACTTTGTCATGGGGCCCACGATCATGGCGCCTCGGCGGGTTTTCTTAGACAACCCCTTTGCCCCGTTGTCACTCGGTGAAGACACTGCATTTCTTCAAACGGCCCAGCAGCAGGGCATGACCACCTATTCGTCGGACCGGTTTAACTACCTCCAAGTCCGCGGGGGCTCACAACACACCTGGCAAGTCAGCGACGCCCAGTTGATGGCCTCCGGAAGCCTACGATTTTTTGGGGAACCACATGACCACATCCACATTTAAGCCTGGCGACACCGTTTCCACGATCAAGAACGTTGCCGTGATTGGCTTGGGCTACATCGGCCTTCCCACGGCAGCCATCCTTGCCGCGAACGGCCTCTCCGTTACTGGCGTTGACCTCAACTCCCGTGTCGTTGACGCAGTCAACGCGGGTAAGGTCCCGTTCGTCGAGCCGGATCTCGGAATCCATGTGGCCGGAGCTGTCAGCCAAGGATCGCTGGTCGCCCAAACCACGACACCCGCCGCTGACGCCTACATAGTGGCAGTTCCCACGCCGTTCGCGGACGACAAGTCAGCGGACCTGCGGTTTGTCCGGGCTGCGGCTCAGGGCATTGCCCCGATGCTGCGCGGCGGTGAGTTGATCATTCTGGAGTCCACATCGCCTCCCGGAACTACTGCCATGCTCGCCGACTTCGTGTTGGACCTGCGCCCGGATCTGAGCCTTGATGGTGCGGCCGGTCGTCCGGCAGTGATGTTCGCCCACTGCCCGGAACGCGTCCTGCCGGGTCGGATCATGATCGAGTTGGTCACCAACGACCGGATAGTCGGAGGGCTGACTGACGAGGCCGCCTCGGCCGCAGCCGCACTGTACAGCGTATTTTGCCAGGGCAAGATTCATTTGAGTGACGCTGCAACGGCAGAGATGGCCAAGCTGGTCGAGAACGCCTACCGCGATGTGAACATCGCGTTCGCCAACGAGCTGTCCGTTATTAGTGACAATCTGGGCATTAATGTGTGGGACCTCATTGAGCTCGCGAATCACCACCCGCGGGTGGACATCCTCAACCCTGGACCCGGTGTCGGTGGTCACTGCATAGCAGTAGACCCCTGGTTCATAGTCGCCGCCGATAGGGCGAACTCGAGGCTCATCCGCACCGCACGTGAGGTCAATGACTCAAAACCTGGCCATGTCATTGCACAGGTAATGGACGCCGTATCGGGTATATCCAGCCCAACAATTGCGGCGTTGGGATTAGCGTTCAAGGCCAACATTGATGACACGCGAGAGTCTCCAGCGCTGGACATTGTTCGACGGCTGGGGGAGTCCGCCCCGGGAGCAAGGATCCTCGTCGCAGCACCGCACTCGGATGGCATTCCCTCTGCCTTGACGACGCTCCAAAACATCAGACTCGTGGAGGCTGAGGCTGCGATTGAAGCGGCCGACGTGGTTGTGTTGCTGGTGGACCATGATAAATTCCGCGAGATTGATCGCGCGAGCCTTGCCGGCAAAAAGATTATTGATACCCGCGGCTTCTGGCGCGATGGCGGTTCAGCAAGTTGGAGCTGACGTGAAATCGGATCTGTCCATGGCCCAAAGATTCAAGTCATACAACCTCAAAGACCTGCTACGGAAGACCGCGTCCCGGTCCCACCCGGCCGTTAGAGCGCGGATCCTTCGGCTCATGAACCGTCGCTCCGGGAGCAAGAACCACGGTCTTTTGAGCGTTGTCGTGCCCATGTACAACGTGGCCGAATACCTACCTACATTGCTGGACAGCATCGTTACGCAAAGCTATCCCTATCTAGAGATTTTGCTAGTCGACGACGGCTCGACGGATGAGACGCTCTCGATCGCCCGACGCTATGCTCAGTTCGACCGACGCGTCCGCATCCTTGAGCTCCAGCACGGGGGAAACGGGAAGGCCCGCAACTTTGCGGTAAAACACGCGGCCGGCCAATTTCTGGCTTTTGCCGATGCCGACGATTTCGTTCCTCAAGGTGCCTACCAAACCATGGTAGGAAATCTTGCTGCCAGCGGTTCTGATTTCGTTGTCGGTGGCCACACGCGCCTCCAGGGTGGCCGGCGCCTCAGGGTGGCAATGTCGGACACACTGCACGCGGAGCGGCGGATCGGTATCTCCTTGCACGAGATGCCCGAGATAATCCATGACGTATTTCTGTGGAACAAGACATATCGCTTGGAGTTCTGGCGCGCCAAAGTAGAGCCGATCCCAGAAAACCTCCTCTACGAGGATCAGGAGACGACGGCGCGGGCGTACGTTTGCGCTTCCTCCTTTGACGTGTTGCCTGAGGAGGTATACCGGTGGCGTATTAGAGCGGATGGATCGTCCATCACACAGGGAAAGCAACGCCTTGAGGACCTCCGTGACAGGGTGCAAGTAATTCAGGATGTTACGGAACTCCTTAACCAGCACGCTCCGGAGTCGGTCCAACGGCAATGGTTTCTACGGGCTCTCGGTGTAGATCTTCTTCAATACTTTGAAATGGTCCCGCGAAAGGACGAAGAGTACTGGTCACTGCTACGTGCATGTGTCGTCTGGCTCTCTAATCAGTGCGCCCCATATCAAATTCGGGAGCTTGAGGTTTACCCACGACTACTGATCCTCTGCGCGGTTGCGAACAATCGACGAGACGTCGAGACGCTCGTCTTGGATCGTGTTGATCACGGGAGTATCTATCCCGTTCTTGCAGAAGAGGCCGGCTATTTCGCCGGACCAGAAGTCCTGAAGCAGCTACACACCAAGATCGGTCATGACTTACTCGGAGTAGCTCCAGATCACCTGAAAATCCGGGGCAGCGTCAGCCGCGTACGGCGGAGCGCCGACGATGGCCTTGCTATCGAGGGGTTCGCTTTTATCGAAGGGCTGAATCACCGCGAGTTTCCGAGAGAACTTTCGGTTTCCATGGTTCATGGGGACGGCCAGGAAACTCAGCTGAACGCAGTCAGGCCGTGGAGCTGCGAGCAAATAGACTTTGCCGCCCCTGACCCGACCGCCAGCCATGCAGATTGTGGCTTCAGTGTGGGAGTGCCATCTGCCGGGCGACCGTTGAAATTGCGTCTGTTGGTAACCCAGGGATCCTTTGCGGGGTCAATCATCGTCGACGTCCCCGCGGACGAGCCCGAGATTCATTCCAAGTTGCGGGTCAGCAGCTTTAGGCTCGACGCCGAGCAGGAAAAGATCTTCGTTGAGCTCGCGATTCCACCAACGAATCGTCGGGAAGCGGAGAGCATCCCCGATGTGTGTCTTGCGACCACAAAATTTACTTTGACGCATCTTGAATCGGACGTGGACCACCGGAAGGGCACGGCCACAGTTGTCTTTCCGTTAGCCCGGGACTTTTGGGGTGACTCTACTCCGGCGCCGCCATCCGGTTTTTATAGTCTCCGCTCGGTAAAGAGCGCAGGCGGTGCCGGAGACCATGGCTCGCCTATCCCGATCACGTTGGAGGCAGCGGGCGCACTTCCCAGTGAAAGCCTGACGCGCCACGCCGCTGTCCGGGCATACCGCACTGAGTCCGGCCATTTTGCGGTTAGGATCGGTCCGCCGATAGCGCCGGAGGACCGCAGCCGGTACGGACAGCAGATCCTCCGGAAACGATATTCCGCCGGCGGTCACGGTCTGGAGAAGGCCATGTTCTTCGAGAGCTTCGGGGGAAAGAGTTGCACGGATAGCCCCCGGGGCATTTCGGATGCACTTCACGACTCGGCTTTCGAGGGAAAGATCTATTGGTCCATCATTGACCACTCCGTACCGGTTCCTGCCTACGCAATTCCAGTGGTCATCGGCTCACCGCGCTGGTTCCACGCTTTGGAGACTGCCTCGGTACTGGTCAATAACCACAACTTCCCCCACTTTTTCCGGAAGAGACCTGGGCAACGTTACGTCCAAACGTGGCACGGAACGCCTCTGAAGAAGATCGGACTCGACGCTCCGCAGCACTCCATCAGTCCCAGCTATCGGCGTCTCATGTCACGCGAAGCGAAGCAATGGGACCTGCTCCTGGCACAGAACGAACACGCAGTGCGAGTCTTCCCCTCCGCTTTTGGTTACGACGGCAGAATCGCTTCGGAAGGTTACCCCCGCAATGATTCCCTGGTCGCACATCTGTCCCAGAAACGGGACCAAATCCGCGACAGGATCGGCCTCAAATTTGATCAGCAGGCGGTGCTTTACGCACCGACCTGGCGCGACAACGCCCGCAATGCTAGCGACGGGAACACCACGGTCAGTTATCTTGACTTGGAGCTTGCACGGAGAAGCTTGGGACACTCAGTAGTTTTCCTTATCAGATCGCATCACAACATCGTTGCGGAGAGAAAGGACGAGTTTGGTTCGAATGCGATCGACGTGACTGATTATCCTGAAATCAACGAGCTCATGGTTGCCTCCGATTGCCTTGTCACCGACTACTCATCTCTCATGTTCGATTACAGCCTCACAGGTAAGCCGATTCACCTCCTTGCCCCTGATCTGGCCGATTACCGTGAGAAAGTCCGCGGCTTATACATGGGGCTGGACCAAGTCGCGCCTCGGCCTCTCCACCAAAACATGAAGAGTCTGCTCGTTCAGCTGGCTCACGATCCGGGAGTTGAAAGCTCAGGAGCCTTCGGACAACCCGAGCGACAGCTGAGGCTTAGCTTCGCCGCCCGGGATGACGGATTTGCGGGGGAGCGGATTTTGAAACTAATTGCTGAGTGGTATCCGTCGGGAATCGCATCGAAAGGGCGGACGCAGTTCCTGACGCCTATCTCGACGGGCTCCCCGTCCGGCTGGACCGACCTAGGGGCTGCCGGTTCGGATCAGGGGAAGAGAAGCTGAGTTGAACCGTACGATAAAAGTAATCCATTCGAAGGACACCATGGCAAAAGGTATATTTTCACTCATTGTGGCGCTCTACAACGTTGAAAATTACGTGGATGCATTTTTTAGGTCTATACGGCTTCAATCGTATCCAATCCAGGATTTGGATATCATTGTTGTTGACGACGGATCGTCAGATGCTTCTCGAAGCATTGCCGAATCCTGGAGGTCCAGGTACCCGGATGTTATCCGCGTATTCGCCAAGTCAAATGGGGGCCCGGGTTCAGCGCGTAATGTGGGTCTAAGCCACGCCAAAAACTCCTGGATCACCTTTTGCGATCCCGACGACATCCTCCATCCTGAATACTTTGCTGAAGTATCGCACTTCCTGGAAAGTGACAGTAATTCCTTGTCGGAAATGTTGACGTCAAGACTTGTCGAACATGCGGACGGGACTATTCGGACAACCAATACGCATCCCCTTGACTGGAAATTCAGACATGGGAATCGGTTGGTCGACTTAGACGAAGATCCCAACCACGTCCATCTGTCTGGCGGGACTGTCTTTCTCAAGAGAAGCGTAATTGAAAAACACGGGCTTCGATTCGATGAGGAAATACGACCCAAGTTTGAAGACGCAAATTTCATCGGCCTGTACCTTTCGCTGGTGCCCAAGCCGATCGTAGGAATTGTTGCAACCGCCCGATACTTCTACCGAAAACGATCCAACGGGACGTCGCTGGTACAAGGGACATGGAGCGATCCCCGCGCCTATGACGAGGTCCCTCGTCTCGGATATCTGGGGCTCCTCCAAGGTGTCCAAAAGAATCTAGGGAATGTTCCTGCTTGGGCCCAATCCATGGTTTTATACGATTTGGTCTGGATGTACATCGCAGACAAGGCCATGCACAGCGGTACCGGGACCATCACTAAGGAGCTCCAGCGCCTTATCCACACGAATCTCGACCAGATTATGTCGCTCATTGATGTTGAGACGATCGAGAATTTTGCCGCAGTGAGTCAAGGCTGGGTCTTCCACAACATCTTGCTGCATCACTATAAGACGCCAATGGAGCCGACCCCGGTAGTAATCAATTGGGGAGACAACTCGAGTCGCAAGACTACGAAATTCAGCTATATGTTTGGTGGCGGACAGCCTCTGGAGGAATTTCGAGTGGATGGTCGCACTGTGGTGCCCATTGCCGTGAAGACCATAGACCATGCACTCTTCGGAAGAGTCCTAGTCCAGGAACGCGTTTTCACCTTGCCCTTGGGACGGGCCGTCGTTTATCTAAACGGAGAACGAGCGCGCCTCACTGCCAAGTGGAATGTCCCACAGCGGGGAAATTTCTTGGCGAAAAGCAGCCTCAAGTCGGAACTGACCGCTCGGCCTAACGGCTCAGCGAAAGTAAACAGAAGTCCTAGCAGCGCGCCGGCGCGGCCACACCTGGAAGAGCTAACGACAAGAGCGGGGCAGGCGATGAGCAAACTGAGGCTCCACGCGATGCTCAGCCAGGCGTCCGTCCCCGGAGCCGCTTTGGGCGTGGCCCGGCGTCTCGCCGTTCGCAAGGCGCGGAAATTGCCGGGCCGGGATCCTATCATCCTGGACCAATCTCTAATCGCAAAGGCAGCGTCAGAGCCGTCCAGCAGCCTGTATCGAGACGCATGGGTCCTGATGGACAGGATCGACCGTGCTGACGACAACGCTGAACACCTGTACCGCTACCTGATGCATGAACGGCCCGATATCAACGCATGGTTCCTGCTTGCTGCCGACAGCCCGGATTGGAATAGGCTTAGGGACGAGGGTTTCCGCCTCGTTGCGTACGGAAGCGAAGAAGCGGTTTTACTTGTCCTAAACGCCGCATACAAAATTTCGTCACATGCTGACCGAAGTATTCAGTACCCCATTGATCCCGATCGGTTCGGCCGGGGGGACGCGAAGATTGTTTTTCTCCAGCACGGAGTCACGAAGGACGATCTCTCTAGATGGATAAATGGCAAGCGACTCTCCCTCATGATTACGGCGACGAACGCCGAGCACAGGTCGATAGTCGGTGACCAAACCCCATATAAGTGGTCTGCCGATGAGGTTAAACTGACTGGATTCCCTCGACACGATCGGCTGCGAAGAATGGCGAATTCTTTCCCGGTAGGCCAACGCCGGACGATTCTGATCGCGCCGACCTGGAGGCAGTACATGACCGAAGCGCTGTCACGTTTGTCATCGCCGTCAGAAAAATCCGCCTACTTTGAGTCAACAGAATATGGATTGAATTGGTTGGCGCTGCTGCGAAGCCCTGACCTAGCGAAGTTGGCGCGAGATAACGGGTTAGCCGTCAAGTTCTTGGGACATCCAAATCTCGCGGCAATAATTGGCCTGCTCGAGCTTCCTGCGTTTGTCTCATGTGTAAACTACTCGGACGTCAGAATCCAGGATGAATTGGCTGAATCCGCTGTGGTAATTTCTGACTTCTCGTCACTAGTCTTCGACGCTGCGTTTGCCGGCTCCAATGTTGTTCACTTTCAGTTCGATGGGGACGATATATTCAAGGGCGGACATGTTTACCGAAAAGGTTACTTCGATTACCAGTTGGACGGGTTTGGCCCTCGCGTAACCGCGCCAGATGACGTCGTTGCCGAACTTTTGATCATGGCTAAGAACGCGTTCATAAGAAGTCCAACATATGAAGAACGGACGCGGGCAACTTTCCGGTTCTGGGACAGCGATTCGAGTAAACGCGTTACCGACGCGATTGAGAGTCTTGGTAGGCCCTGGAATTATCAACTCCCGGCGATCAAAGAAGTGAGAGTTCCGAAGTGAAAGATTCCAATCAATTTTGGGGAAGTCTCGTGACAGCGCAGCCCGGGGTGCCGACTATGCGTAATGATGGACTAAGCGACCCCCCTGCCATGGACGACTCCGTTGGTCAGCAAATCCTATTTATCCGTCATCTAGCTGGCGAAGGGCAACTCGAACTCGCACTGGAGGCTTCCCGCAACTTAGTCGACTCGCTGAATCGGTACAGAGTCGGCGCCACCGAACTCAAGGCCGAAGCGGAGCTGATGCTTGCTGAACTGATGATGCTCGCGGGCCATTCTTCGCTTCAACAACTAAGTGCGTTGTCGGCTAGTGCCGATAACGCAGATCTCAGCCGGACGGCCGTAAGATTGGAGTTTGATCTCGCGACTGCCATGTTGCACGAGGCGGAATACTCATCGTTGCTGAGCTTGGTCCAGAATTCATCAAAGGGCGGCGCAAATGCCGAGTATTTCCGTCGTATTCTATGCCTCCTGCAGGGGGATCCGTCGGAATTTCTTTCCTCTTCAGATTTTAACGTGGACATTTCCGCGTCAGGTTCCCTGGCCCTGCCGGTGGCACGCGTTGCTCTTGCTGCAGAATCCTTACGCGCCAGTCAAGCGCGGGGGCTCCTTGCCACTTCAGAGGAAGCCTTGAGCTCCCTGCGCGCCGAAGCAGATTCAGCTGCTCTCCCTGAGTCCTGCATTGCAGGCGTTTGCTCGATAGCCGTAACCGACTACCTTGTCGCTCAAGGGCGACTAGCAGAAGCCAAATTGTTCCTAGACACGTTCGAAGAGATCGGAAAGAACGCCAGCTGGAGTAACCAGTTAGCTGGGTCTTTGTCGCTGGCCAATTTGGCCTTGGCTCTGAAGGATCATCGGACTGCCGAGAATCTGATTCTGGACCTCGGCGATGGGACGTCTGGTCCGCGAGCTACTTGGTTGCGGGCTAAGAGAATCCTCATCGTTTCTGCGGCAGGTCTTGGACGAGAACAGCAGGCTCTCCGAATCTTTCGGGACTTCGTCAAGGTGGCTGCCGGTCAACGTCTGCCGTTCCCCGACACCATGGCCGACTTGCTGCGAACTGTCGTAGGCACATCGCACTGCTCCAGCAATCCTCTAGAGGCGGGGAAGCGCCTGGAGAACTTGATCGTTGAGATCGAACCATACCTGGGCGCGCATTCAAGTGCGATTATTGAGGCAAAGCTAAAGGCGGCGGTACTGCTTTTCGAGGGTGGAGGTCTAAGGCAGGCGCTCAAGAGGTTCCGATTGATTGAGGCATTCCTCCGATTCAGCCCAACCAACGAACAACGGCATCTCCTGCGTGAGGCGGCCGCCTACTCCCTTGCGGCCAGCCTCATGATTGGCGGTGACTTCGATCCAGGGCGAGCCGTGGCGCTGACCCAAGCCCCGAGTCCACTGGAGGCAGCCAATCTCGCTGACCGACTACTTGGCGCAGGTAGTTTCGCCGCAGCGCGTGAAGCATTGGAGCAAACGAACCCCTCCACCTCCTCAGGCCTGATCAGCGACAGACTTAACCTGCTGTGCGCTCTTGCCAACCAAGGCGGTCGAGCGCTCGATGATGAGGGACTGAAGACCTACCTTTCGGCTATCGCGGAGACTACGCCTGCACACTACGCCAGCCTGCAAACTTACTTGATGAAGATGGCGGATGCTTTTGAGGCCGTCGACGAATTCCATTCCGCTCGGGGTCTTTTTCGTAGTTTGCTGGCACATATCCCATCGGACGAAGCTAGCACTTTGCTCTGGATAGAACGTCGGATGGCTGGAAATTTGGAGGCAGCCGGCGATCATTACGACGCAGCCAAGCACTACAATGATCTAGCGAGCCGATACGCCGATTCGCGGGTGCTAGACCACAATGGATTGTTCGAGCTGAGCTATCGGGAAGCCTTGAACTGGTGCCTCAACTTCAGTTTTGAGCGTGCACTGCCGACCCTGCAGTCCCTACGGACCAAGATTGCCTCCTACACGGGGACAGTACCCCGGGAGAATGTGCTTTTTTGGTTGGCGCGCAGTCTCGAGCATCTTAGGAGGCCCGACGAGGCTGCGGACTGCTACATGGAGTTGGTTGCGCTGGTGGCGGTTGTTCCATCGCGTAGTGGCGCTGATTTTCAGAGCAGAGTGGCATACTCCGCAGGGGTAAATCTGGAGCAGTGCGGCAGATACGAAGACGCAGTACGCTACTACGACATCGCCCACTCAGGTTATGCGGCTCTTCTCGGCGGGAACCACAGTGCGACTGCTCGAGCAGCTGTACGTCGAAGCTTCTGCATCAAAGCTTTGGGTCTTCCGACCAATGTCGGCACTGTGGATCTAATGCGCGCCACGGCGGATTCGCCGGCTTAGGTGCGGAGTCTAGCTTGTAAAGCGGGAGCATACGTATGGTGAGTTGTTTGCTGCCCGATCCGCCTTGCAGAAAGGTTTTTAGCAATTGAGTGGAATTACCAGAGAAAAGCTTTTCGCTTTCAACGGCGTTTCAGTGCCGTACAAGACTCGCCCAGGAAAACAAGACCGCCGCCATCTACTAGTTGTATTCTCCGGATTCTGCCCGATCGGAAAATATAATTTTGACGGATCTGTCGTCAACGGCTGCCGTATGGATATCCTGTGGATAAATGATGTTTTCGAAGGCGATAATGCCTACTATCTCTGCCAAAACATGGTGTTTGATATTGAAAAAGCTGTCATCGCTCTTATCGAGGAAACGTTGCTCTCGCTCGAGTTAACGAAAGATCAATGCACCCTCTTGGGGTACTCTAAGGGCGGGTCGGCAGCGCTTTACTATGGTTTGACATACGACTTCAAAAACATCATAGCTTCCGGCCCTCAAATGCACATCGGTTCGTTTACAAAGGCAGAATTCCCGCGTTGCTATGAGCATATGACCTTGGACGGGTCTCCCGCCGAAATAGAACAGCTCGACAGCGTCTTGCCGAACGCGCTCCTCAGCGTGGACGACTATGAAAAAAATATATACATACTAAGCTCGGAGTCGGACCAGTTTCACGACTCCGAGATTGAGCCTTACCTCGAATCATGGCGCCGATTCTCAAACTTCAATCTCATAATGACTGACTCCGACCTCGTCAGAGAGCACAAAACCCTTGGTGCCTATAATACGCCTACAATTCTGTCGCTCGTTTACGGGCTGGGTGAGGGACTCGCACCAAGGTTCCTGTCGACGGTTAACGGCACCCGGTCACTCGGGACGCCCGCTGCTGCCGAGCAATACCAGAACGAGCTGAAATCCAAACTACAGTGGGTCGTCACGGCTCACGAGCTCCGTGTCTCGGGGTCAAAGCTATTCATCACGGGCGACGCTTTGGTGTTGGGATCGCCGCAGCGGGGTTATACGGACAAGGACATAAGTCTGAATCTGTCGTCAGGCTCGACATCGGTTTCTTACCCCTTGGGTAGTCTCCTGGACGATGGTAAAAGCAATAAGTACTTCCAGCGCTACTTTTGCGACTATACGGGAGCCGGCTATGGAACTCCGCATGGCCAGGGGCTGGATCTCGAAAGTCTCAGCTGTGGAGTGTACAAGCTCGAACTGCATGTTAAGACGGGAGGGTTGGCTACCACGACTCCGGTGAAAATATCGAGCAATCACTCAGTCGGACACTTTAGTGGCCCGTTCTACTACCATATTTCCGCTCGCGATGGCATTGCTCACCTCACGAAGAGGCCTGCAGTGGGCGAGGTCCACGATAGTGGGAAATTTGAAGTTCGGTTCGTTCGCGTAGATGCATCACTCATTTTTCTCGAAGGCTCTTTGCTCGTACCAGGACTTGAAATGGGAGAATACCGGGAGGGAACCTTCAATCTGACACTGTTTTCGGGGTCTGGCACCTATACGTTCGAAATGGGTCAGGGTAACCGGGAATCGTTAAATCAAGGGATCGACTCGGCTTTCGGAGACTACTCCAAGGCATACTTCGCGACTAAGAAATACGCAGGCATAGACCTGGCGGTTGTACCGCCAGGCGCATACGCATTGTTCGTGACGCTCGCAGTTCGCAACTCAATCTTTTCGTTCGAACTGGGTCACCGTGTTGAGATTGCGGAGATCGGAGAGGGCCCGGGAAGCGTCCGGAAGATTCTCCTACTGGCGACTGGCTGAACATACGCTTCAGGTCAGAATCGTCCTAGACTTGCATCTTCCGTGCTGTCATGGCGTGAGGTGGCGATGCTTTCGTTGGCACGTAGTAGATCTTCCGGCGAGTCGACTTCAACTGCGTAGAAATCGCTGATGTCAATGGCTGACCACTTCAGTTTGTCGTTATCGATGGTGAGCTCTATGGCGCTTTCAAAATAGTCTTGTTCGTCGACTTCACGAAGACGCTTGATGAGTTTCTTTTTGTCCTTCGACGACACATAGTTGATTCCTATTGCCTCACCCCGCGCCATTTCTCGGGCTACGGATTTGGAGAGCTGGGCTATGTACCCCTTTTCGTCGAGACTGTATTTTACTTCCTCCTCGGACACATGAGCAACGTCAACAGCGACAAACGACACGTCCTGCTCAACCTGGCACCGAAGTCGTTCAAGTAATAGCGGGTCGAAGACGACATCGCCGTTCATCCAAAGCACGCCACCCTTTGCCGAGTTTCGGAGGGCTTTCAGGAGACTCTTGGATGTGTTCGTTTGGTCATAGTTTTCGTTATACACGAAAGAGGCGTTGGGAATGTGCTCTAGGATCTGCTCCAGCTTGTAGCCGACCACAACTGTGAGTCGCAATTTCTTACCGAATGCATTTTGCAAATTGTCGACCTGCTGGTGCAAGATCGTGCGGCCACTTTTCAATCTGGTCAGCGACTTCGGGTGGGGCCTAGCAAGGCGAGTGCCCATCCCAGCAGCGAGAATTACCGTCTGAACTGTCATTATCTTCCGTCCCGGAGTTGAGGAAACTCCGTACAAGAGCCCCGACCAAGTTTAGCTGCAGCTGGACCGTACTAGGAACCGGCTTAAATTCTTTTTGTTGAACCACGACGGATGCTGGGTTCTTGAGGTCACGGTTCAGGGATCTGATTGTGCCCGACCGGTGAGGAATCGCTGTTGAAGCACGCGCGATTCTACGGGTCTGATGCCGCAGGTAGCCGATAGAGCAGTAGTCAGGCGGTCGCAGGTTTTTCCAAGGTCCTGGGCGCAGACTCGCTCTAGGGCACGAAGCGCCCGGATGGAGGGTCTAGTCATGTCGGCGACGCGGAGGCAAGCTCTCATTATCGGGGGAATGGGACTGGGACTCGGCGGGGCGAGCCTGGTCACGAATGTCGGCCCGATTGTGGACGTCAACGTACGCGATCACGGCGCTAAGGGAGACGGCACGACGGATGATGCGCCGGCCATGAAGGTAGCATTCGCAGGTGGCCATCGGCGGATCTATATCCCCGCGGGAACGTACCTTGTCAAGTCTTGTATCCGCGTTTACTCCAATACGCACGTCGTGATGCACCCGGATGCCGTGATTCTAAACGCCAACGAAACATCGGAGTTGGTGTTTACCAATGGCGAACTCGGAAACACCACTTACGCAAAAGGGTATGCTGGCGACGGAAACATACATTTCAGCGGCGGCACCATAGATAACCAGCCTCGTGCGGGCCTGAAGAAAAATACCAATGCCATGGCCCTCGGCCACGCTGAGAATATCCTCATCGAGGGAATGCGGTTTCTGAATAACTACCGGTCCCACTTTATGGAACTCAATGCGGTCAAGAACGCTACAGTGCGGGACTGCACTTTCTCACACCTAGATCCGGGCGGATTTCTCGGCCGGGAAGCCATCAACGTAGATTATTCCGGCCCCGCCGGTTTCCCTCACTTCGGCAGCTACGACGGGACCTTGTGCGCGGACATCCTTGTTGAGGACTGCACATTCACAAACATCCAAGACGGGGTGGGGACTCACATGAATGCGGCTCACCGCAACATCCGTGTGCGGAACTGCAAGTTTTACAACCTGTCGGGCATGGCCGTCCACGCGGGTGGATGGGTGGACGGCAGCATCACAGACAACATGGTTCTCGGTTGCGGTACGCGGTCAATTCACTTGGACTCCGCTACTGGAATGTTTGTGCACACGAACACGCTCATAGACTGCGGCAGTGCCGCAAATGCCACGCACGCGGTTGTCGCGATCACAGCGGGCAGTGGCAACATCGTGGGGCCAAACCGAATCACTAGTACTCACGCGAACATGTACCGCATTCCATATTCCATTGGCTCGGGTGTCGGTCACACCCTGGAAACTTGCGGGGCTACAAACGGGACGCAGGGGGAAGTCGTCGAAAACAGCGGCGTCCAATGCACCATCAACGATGTACTCATAACGATAATTGAGGACGATGGTGTCGCCGTCATAAGTCCCCCCGGCGATGATAAGCAGGGTTTGGTGCAGATATGTATGCGGAGCGCGATGCCATATTCTCCGCGTGGCCTCTTCTGGTTTCGGGCTGCAGGGGACCCGGTATTGGTTTCTGTCGCCTCGCTAGCTGCAGCTAAGATGACACTCACCACAAACAAGGCACTCACAGGTAAGTCCGGGATGGACGGAAATGTAACGATGTCGGCCCATTCGGATGGTCGCCTATACATTGAGAACAGGTCCGGAATCACTAGGCGCGTCGACCTACGATTCACTGCCGGCTAGAGAGTTTCCGGAGGAGCATGGCCCACTGGCGCGACTCTTGTATGCCGGATCGCTTGGCCCCGAGCGGACAATGGCCAAGCTGACAATGGGTCCGACCTTAACGGCCGAATTCGTCGAGGCGCGTTCCTAGGTGCAGCATAGCCGCCAGCGCGGCCACGGTCCGCTCCGCCGCCATGCCGTCGCCGTACGGGTTGACCGCGTTCGCCATAGACGCATAGTGGTCCTGGTCATGCAGCAGACGGTCGACCTCTTTGAATATCCGTTCCTCGTCCGTACCGATGAGGGCCACAGTCCCGGCGTCGACGGCCTCGGGACGTTCAGTGTTGTCCCGCATCACCAGCACCGGCTTGCCTAGGCTGGGGGCCTCCTCCTGGACGCCACCTGAGTCGGTTAGGACGACGTGCGCGTGGGAAAGCAGCCGAGTGAACTCGCCATAGGCCAAAGGTTCGGTAACAACCACGTTCGGCTTCCCCTCAAGGGCCGGAAGTATGGCCTCACGCACCACCGGATTTTTGTGTACCGGCAGGACTATCACGAGGTCTGGTTCGGCGTCGGCGATTCGCGCCAACGCCCGGCCCACGCCGCGCATGGCGTCCCCTTGGTTCTCCCGTCGATGCGTCGTGACCAGGAGGACCTTTCGTCCACTCGCTGCGAGATTTTCCAACTGCGGGTCGGTGAAGAGAATCTTCTTTCCGACCGTGGTCAACAGGGCGTCAATGACCGTGTTGCCGGTGACAACAATGTCCTCAGGTTTTATGCCCTCGGCGAGGAGATTGGCCCTGCTGAAGTTGGTGGGTGCGAGGTGCAGGCTGGCGATCTGGCTGGTGATCTTCCGGTTGGCCTCTTCCGGGAACGGGGAGAAGAGGTCGCCGCTGCGGAGCCCGGCTTCGACGTGGACGACGGGGATGCCGTGGTAGAAAGCGGCGATCGCGCCGGCCGTCGACGTCGTGGTGTCGCCCTGCACGATCACGGCGTCCGGCTTGTCCGCCGTGAACAGTCTGTCCAGGCCGTCGATGGTGCGCGTCATGATGGCGGACAGGGATTGGCGCTGCTGCAGGATATCCAGGTCATGGTCCGGCACAATGCCGAAAAGCTCGTTGACCTGGTCCAGCATCTCGCGGTGCTGACCGGTGACGGTGACAATGCAGTCAAAGAGCGGGGATTCTTGCAGCTCAGCTACGATGGGGGCCATTTTAATGGCTTCGGGCCTGGTTCCGAAGATCGGCATGATCTTGAGCATGGAAAATTCCCCCAAAGTTACGTGTTGACGTCGGCAATGATGCTACGTGAATGCGCGCTATTCGTTGAATCGACGCCTGGGGGCGGAGCCGCAGCTTCCGACTATCGACGTGTTAGCCGGCGAGCAGCAGGGCAGCAACCAGGGCGGGCACGGCCATGCAGACAGCTATGACGGCGACCAGTGCGACGAGCCTTTTGCGCTGGTAGTCGGTCTTGCGCGCAGCACTCGGGCGAGCGCCGGGCTTGTCGAGTGCGGCAGGCCTGGTGACCCGCTCGAACGGCACCGCATCCGGAACAAGCAGCGGGTCGGGTACGTCCTCGCGAAAGCGCCGGCGGCGGAGGTGCCTGGGCGCGGCAACCAGAAGCGGAGTCTGCTCGGCGTCACGCTCCAACGTCAATTTTCCTCGCTCCGTCTGTCAGGCTCCGACGGACGGCGTCCATAGGGCATCCCCAATTCTTACATCACCGCGCGTCCGGCGGGCATTCCGGCCGGAGCGACACATCCAGCAGTCCGCCGGTTTCGATAACAAAGCGCCGCAACCACTGTCCGGGCGAGAAGTCCGGATGCGAGGCAACCATCTGCACGTCCGCCGTCGTGCACTGCTCCATCAGGCGGCCCGCCCTGGCGAGGTGGTAGCTGGACGTCACCACCGTGATGGACTTCCAGCCGTTGAGGGACACGAGCTTGCCGATGGCCTCAGCCTCGCCCCGGGTGTCGTAGTCGCCGGGCCGGAAACAGATGAGGTCCGGGTTGGGAAATAGTGCCGTGTTGCACAGCTCGTCGGCCGCTTTGTTGCCGGGGGTGTCCGTGTGGGAAAGCACCAGCACGGGGATGCCCAGTTGCCGCTGGAACTTCTGTGCCGCCGGCAGCCGCTCTGCACTGGCTCCGCCGAGGACGATGACGGCGTCCGTGCGGTGGACACTGAGCGGATCAACATTGACGAAGAGCTGGACCGAGATGATCAGCCACAGAATGACCGCCCCAATAGCAAAGCCAAGGGCCTGCACCAGGGCGGGCGGCAACGTGGGCATCGGGCGAGGCATGCCTATGAGTTTGGCATGGGGCTTTCCAACCACGAAACATGCACGCAACCGCCGCGTGGCCCGCAGGTTCCAGCCGTCCCGCCGCCGTTGTCACCCCTGCGCGGTAGCGTAGGGCTGTGCCTGAAACGCTGCAGCCCGTGCCCCAAAATCCGGAGTCCCTGACCGTGGGTGAACTCTCCGAGTCCGAACTCCTTGCCCGGATCTTTCCGCGGCTCCACGGCGGGGACAGCAGTGCCCTCCTGCTGGGGCCGGGCGACGACGCCGCGATCGTGGCGGCGCCGGACGGCCGCACGGTGGTGAGCATCGACACGCAGGTGGTGGACCAGGATTTCCGGTTGGAATGGAACAACGGCTACCGGACCACCGGCTATGACGTCGGCTGGAAGGCCGCGGCCCAGAACCTCAGTGACATCAACGCCATGGGCGCCCGGGCCACCTCGATGGTGGTCAGCCTGACCATGCCCCCGGACACCCTTGTGTCCTGGGTGGAGGACTTCGCGGACGGGATGAGCTCCGGGATTCGCGAGCTGGGCGCCCCGGACTGCGCCGTGGCCGGCGGGGACCTCGGCCGCGGACGCGAACTCGCCGTCAGCGTAGCCATCCTCGGCACGCTGGACGGCCAGGCCCCGGTACTGCGCTCCGGCGCCCGTCCAGGGGACACCCTGGCGCTCGCAGGCACCGCCGGATACGCTGCGGCCGGCCTGGCGTTGCTGGAATCCGGTACCCCCGTGGACGGCCTGAACTCGGAACAGCGCACCCTGATGGACACCCAGTGCCGCCCCCGCCCGCCGCTCGCGGCAGGGCCGCTGGCCCGGGAGGCCGGCGCCACCGCCCTGATGGATATTTCCGACGGCCTGGTCCGGGACGGCGCGCGGATGGCCGCGGCCAGCCACACCGTGCTGGACCTGGACCCAGTGGCCCTCAAGGAGCTCGGCGTGCCGCTGCAGCCGGCCGCCTCCCTGCTGGGCGCGGAGCCGATGGACTGGGTCCTTGCCGGCGGCGAGGACCACGGCCTGCTCGCAGCCTTCCCGGCCGGCGTTCAGCTGCCTCACGGTTTCACTGCGATAGGCTCGGTAGAGGCCTCTGCACCAACGGACAGCACAGGCGTCACCATAGCGGGCAGGCCCGCTGACACTGTGGGATGGGATCACTTTGCAGACTAAGATTGCCGCCAACGCGCAAGCGATGAAGCGGTGGTTGGGCAAGGCGGAAACAACGCTTGGAAACCACAGCGACCGCCTGAACGCCATCAACATCTTTCCGGTAGCCGACGGCGACACCGGCACCAACCTCTACCTCACGGTCCGCGCCGCCGCCCGGGCGCTACAGGATGTCGCCACCGACACCGCCGCCCTGCCGCAGCTGGACGCCGACGCGGCGCTGCACGTGGTGGGCCCGCCCAACCCGGCCCAGAACGACGTCGGGGCCGTCCTGGCCAAAGCCGGCCAGGCCGCCATGGAGCAGGCGCGCGGCAACTCCGGCACGCTCTTCGCCGTCTTCCTGTGCGCCGCCGCGGAACCGCTGGCCGGGCACCCCCGGCTCAGTTCACCCCTGCTCGCCACCGCCCTGAACCGGGCCCAGATCCGGGCCTGGTCCGCGCTGAGCGACCCGGTGCCCGGCACCATGCTCTCCGTCATGGAAGCGGCAGCCCGCGCTGCTGCCGCCGTCGACGCCGAGCACGACGGAGACGACAGCAACCACACCCTGGGCCTGGCGCTCGACGCCGCCGTCGAGGCCGCCCTGGCCGCCGTGGTGCACACGGAGGACCAGCTCGAGGCCCTGCATACCGCCCACGTGGTGGACGCCGGCGGTGTCGGGATGCTCCTGATCCTGGACTGCCTTCGCTCCGCCGTGCTCGGCGAGGAGCTGCAGGACCAGCTGCTCGACGGGCTGCACGGCTATGACGTCCAGGCCCCGCACATCCACGTGGACATGCC
This sequence comes from Arthrobacter sp. 05L428, assembly GCF_056397665.1. Classification (NCBI taxonomy): domain Bacteria; kingdom Bacillati; phylum Actinomycetota; class Actinomycetes; order Micrococcales; family Micrococcaceae; genus Arthrobacter; species Arthrobacter sp. 05L428. The sequence continues at coordinate 918,542 of NZ_JBFTNW010000001.1, forward strand.
GCGGGACGACGGCGTGGAAGTTATGTGCACCATCACGCTCTCGCCGCTTGACGCGGCCACCATGCGGCAGCGGCTCGACGAGATGGGCGAGTCCGTGATCATGAGCCAGGTGGGCGGCGAAGCCAACGAAGAAGGCGCCTACCGGTGGCGGGTCCACGTCCACGTGCCCGACCCCGCGCCCGCCGTCGCCCTGATCCGCTCGCTCGGCGAACCCTCGGACATCAACGTCAGTGAGCTGGCCCTGCCGCGTAACCCGGATGACCTTCCCTTGGAAGCAGTTCCCGACGCCGGCCCCCGCACCACGGACCTCGACGGACATGAACGCTGAACTTGAACTGGGCCTGGAACGCCGGATCGGTAAACGGTCCGCGGCCGTCATCGAAAAACACCTCGGCATCACCACCGTCGGCGGCCTGCTGAACTACTTCCCGCGCCGCTACCTGAGCCGCGGCGAGCTGACCCCGATCAGCGAGGTCCCGCTGGACGAGGAGGTGACCCTGATTGCGCGGGTCATCTCCAACAGCACCCGGCCCATGCGCGCCCGCCGGGGTTCGCTGACCGACGTCGTGATTACCGACGACGCCGGTTCCCCGGCTACCGGCCTTCCCGGCACCCTCAAGGTGAGCTTCTTCAACGGCTTCCGGGCCAAGGCCGAGCTCCAGCCGGGCCGGCGCGCCATGTTCTCCGGCAAGGTCACCCGCTACGGCGGATCGCTCGGCCTCACCAACCCCGACTTCCTGCTCCTCGACGAGGATCCGGACACGCCCGGGATGGACCCGGAAAAGCTCGCCGCGATGCCCATCCCCGTGTACCCGGCCACCGCCAAGCTGACCAGCTGGTCCATCCAGAAGGTCATCTCCACACTGCTGGACACGCTCGAGCTGGACAGCCTCGAGGACCCGCTTCCCGACGAGATCGCGTCCCGGGAGAAGTTCCTGCCCGTCGCGGACGCCTACCGGCTGATCCATGCCCCGCAGACCCCCGCGGACTGGCAGCGTGCCCGGGACCGTTTCCGCTACCAGGAAGCCTTGGTGCTGCAGTCCGCCCTGGCCCGGCGCCGCGCCCAGCTCGCAGCGGAGGAGGCAACGGCGCGCCGTCCCGCCGCCGACGGCCTGCTGGCGGCGTTCGACCGGCAACTGCCCTTCACCCTGACCGCTGGCCAGGCCGCCGTCGGCAAGACCCTCTCCGAGGAACTGGCACTGGACTCGCCGATGAACCGACTGCTGCAGGGCGAGGTGGGCTCGGGCAAGACGATCGTGGCCCTGCGCGCCATGCTGCAGGTGGTCGACGCCGGGGGACAGGCCGCGCTGCTGGCCCCCACCGAGGTGCTCGCGGCGCAGCACTTCGACTCCATCCGGCGCACGCTCGGACCGCTCTCCCGGGACGGGCTGCTGGGCGGCCTGGGTCCGGATTCCGTCCAGGTCACCCTGTTGACCGGCTCCATGCCCACCGCAGCACGGAAACAGGCCATGCTGGACGCCGCCTCCGGGACCGCCGGGATCGTGATCGGCACCCACGCCCTGCTCAGTGAAAACGTCTCCTTCTACGACCTCGGACTGATCGTGGTGGACGAACAGCACCGCTTCGGCGTCGAACAGCGCGACGCGCTCCGGTCCAAGGCCAGCAAGCCGCCCCACCTGCTGGTCATGACCGCCACCCCCATCCCGCGCACCGTGGCGATGACGGTGTTCGGCGACCTGGAGACCTCGGTGCTGGACGAACTGCCGGCAGGCCGCGCCCCGATCTCCACCCACGTGGTGGGCCTTGCCGAGCACCCGGCCTGGGCCACCCGGATCTGGTCCCGCGCGCGCGAAGAGATCGACGCCGGCCACCAGGTCTACGTCGTCTGCCCCAAGATCGGCACCGACGACGACGGCGACTTCACCCCGGGCGAGGCCGAACCCACCGACGCCGACCTGGCGGAGACCGGCGCCCGGGAGCTCGCCTCGGTGACCGGCGTCATCGAACAGCTGCGGGACGAACAGTCACTGGCCGGCGTGCCCGTGGCGCCCCTGCACGGCCGGCAGGACCCCGTGCTGAAGTCGGAGACCATGGCCTCGTTCACGGCCAACCAGACCAAGCTGTTGGTCTCCACCACGGTGATCGAAGTCGGCGTGGACGTGCACAACGCCACGCTCATGGTGATCCTGGATGCCGACCGGTTCGGCATTTCGCAGCTGCACCAACTGCGCGGCCGGGTGGGCCGCGGCGGGCTGCCGGGCACCTGCCTGCTGGTCACCACCCTGGAACCGGGACATCCCAGCCGGCGCCGGCTGGATGCCGTGGCGGCGACCACCGACGGCTTCGAACTCTCGCAGGAGGACCTGAAGCTCCGCCGCGAAGGCGACATCCTCGGCGCCTCCCAGTCCGGCGGCCGCTCGACGTTGAAGCTGCTGCGGGTGCTGGAACACGAGGACGTGATCGCCCGGGCCCGGCAGGACGCCCAGGCGATCGTGGGCGCTGACCCGGACCTGGCCCGCCACGCCGGCCTCGCCGCGGCCATCGACGACTACCTCAACCCTGAAAAGGAGGCGTTCCTTGAACGCGGCTAGAACACCAGGCACGGCTAAACCGTCGGGCGCAGCTAAACCATGAGCCGGATCATCGCCGGAGCCGCCGGCGGCACGCCGCTGGTGAGCGTCCCCGGATCCCTGACCCGCCCCACCACGGACCGGGTGAAGGAGGCCCTCTTCTCCCGGCTGGACGCCTTCGAGGTCATCGCGGACGCGCGGGTGCTGGACCTCTACGCGGGTTCCGGTTCACTCGGCGTGGAAAGCGCCAGCCGCGGCGCCCTGACCGTGGACCTGGTGGAATTCGACGGCAAGGCCAGCGAGGTCTGCCAGCGCAACGCGGACCTGGTCAACACCGTGGCGCGGCGCAAGGTCGTTGCCGTGCACCGCTCCAAAGTGGAATCGTTCCTGGACCGGGCCGCCGAGGGGACCCGCTGGGACCTGGTGTTCCTGGACCCGCCCTACCCGCTGGACGAGGTCGCCCTGGCCGCCGTCCTGGCCAAGCTGCTACCGCACCTGGCCGAGGGCGCCGTCGTCGTGGTGGAACGCTCCGCCCGCACCCCGGAACCGACCTGGCCGGACGGCCTGGAGCGGTTCGCGGAGAAGAAGTACGGCGAAACCCGGCTCTGGTTCGCCGAGCCCGGCGTGGAGCCCGCGGAGGCGGGGGCAGCGGAAGCGGCGGAGTAGTCCCGCAGACTGTCTGAGGACGACGGCGGAACCTTCCGCCGTCGTCCTCGTCCGGTGTGGCGAGTGCCGCTATTTCAGGATCGTGCCCGAGACATCCGGCGTCGAGGGCACAATTCCGTACTTGGCCATCAGCTCGCCCAGTTTGCCCAGAGTGGGTTCATCGAGCTTGCCGTTGAATTCCTCCAGCCGCAGCTTCTTGGCCACGGCCTCCGGCATCTTCATGAACGCAGGCAGCAGTGCCCGGACCTTGTCCGGGTTGCTCTGCGCCAGGGCCAGGGTCTCCGTCATGGCCGCCTTGAAGTCGGCAACCACCTGCGGATTCTGCTGGGCATAGCCGCCGCTGGTGAAGGTGACCATGGTGGGAAGACCCGGCAGCGCCGCCTGGTTGTTGTACGTCACCAGCTTGTTGCCTTCCGCCAGCAGCTTGGAGAGGAACGGTTCAGGAACCCAGACGGCGTCGGCGTTCCCCTTGGCGAGCTGGGCACCCATGTCCTGGAAGGGCAGTTCGAGGAACTGGACCGCGTTCGGGTCGCCGCCCTGCTTGGACACGACCTCCTTGATGGTCAGGTCTCCCTGCGCATTGAGGGTGTTGACTGCGACCTTCTTGCCGACCAGGTCCTTGGCCGAGGTGATGCCCGAGCCCGCCTTGGCGACGACGCCGTTGATGTCATCCCCGGTGGGGAGCGAGTTTGAGTACCCGGAGACGATCTTCATGTCCAGGCCCTTGTTCTTGGCCAGGAGCACGGACAGCGGGTTTCCCACGGAGAAGTTCATGGTTCCGGTGGAGACGGCGGGGAGCATTGCCGCCCCGCCCTGCCCGCTCTGCAACTCGACCTTGAGCTTGTGCTTGGCAAAGATCCCCTCGTCGATGCCCAGCTGCACAGCGGCAGACGGCGCAATCGAGATCACACCCACACTGATGTTGCGGACACCATCACCACCGGCGGCCGAGGAGTTCGAGGCCGACCCGGACGGCGACCCGGCGCCGCAACCGGTGAGCAGCAACGCCGCGGCAACTCCGACGGCGGCAAATGTGAGTCTCTTCATAACAGTCCACTTCCTTGGGGTGAGTTATTAGGCGGTCGGGACACTTGCCGGGCAGACCACCCGGCGGCCGGCCCCGAAGCTACATAAATGACAACCCATATAATTGACAAAGTCAATGATAATTTTCTCAACTATTTTCCAGGGTGCGGGCCAGCGGCGGTATCGTTGACGCTGTCAACCGTTCCGAGGCGCCAACCAGAAGCTGCGAGGATCTGTGGCCGAATCAACCCAGCACGGCGAGGATTTGTTTGAAGGCGCCGCGATTCCGGCCGTCCCCGACCGCTTTCTCGCCAGCGATCTGGTGGACGAAATTGAATTCCTGGCAGCGCGGGCGCGAGCCCTGGGCAGCGCGCACGCAAATGCCATGCTCGCCTCGCTGGATCTGAAGGTGCGGTCCTACTCGGTCCTGGCGATGGCCTGCAGCGACACCGAGCCGTCGCAGCGCGAGCTCGCCGATTTCCTGCGCTTGGACCCGAGCCAGATTGTCTCCCTGGTTGACGCCCTGGAACAGCGCGGGCTCGTCTTCCGCGCGCCCGACCCACGCGACCGGCGGTCCAAGGTCATCCGCGCGACGGCAGCCGGCGCGGAGCTGCATCAACGTGCGGCGGCGGCCGTCCGGGTGGCTGAAGATGCGTCCCTGGCATCGCTCGACGGTCCGGAACGGGATCAACTTCGGGTCCTGCTGCGGAAGATCGCGTTCAGCTGAGTTCCGTACCGCTGCCCCGGGCCGTGGGCTAGTCCGAGAGGACGTCCAGCTCGACGCCGGAGAGCACCTTGGCCGGGTGCGGGCCGCGGGCCGTCAGCGCCGCGGTCCAGACCTCGGGCCACGGTCCCTGGGTGCCGGTCAGGATGATATTCCCAGGGTGCCGGCCGGCGAACATGCCGGTCTCTGCGAACGCGGACACATCGGCCATCGCCCGGCGCAGCGCCGCGACTTGGCTGCGGACCAGTGTCAGACCCGGCTCGTCGCCGACATTGACGATCAGTACGCCCCGCGGGCTCAGCCTGGCGGCGGCTTCCCGGTAGAACCCGGTGCAGGCGATGTGTTCGGGTGCCTCCGGACCGGAGAAGATGTCCAGGATCACGACGTCGAAGCGCAGTTCCGCGGGCAGCGTCGCCAGGGATTCGCGGGCGTCGCCGATGACGGTGTGCAGTTCGGTCCCGTCGGGCATTGGCAGCTGCTGCAGCACGAAGTCCAGCAATTCCCGCTCCAGCTCCACGGCGTACTGCACGGAACCTGGACGGGTCGCCTGGACATAGCGCGCCAGCGTCAGCGCCCCGGCGCCCAGATGGAGGGCGGTGATGGGTTCGCCCCACGGCGCCGCGAGGTCCACCACGTGGCCGATCCGGCGCAGGTACTCGTAGAAAATGTCGCCGGGGTCGGCCAGGTTGACGTGGGACTGTTCGGCCCCGCCGATGCTCAGCACGAACCCGCCCTCGGTGAATTCGTCGGCCTCGATCACAGCGTGCTGGCCGGTGGTCCGCAGGAACCGCGTGGCCGCAGGGGTGCCCTCTGTGCTCACAGCCTGTCCCGGAGCGTGGAGAGCCGCTCGGCCGCTTCCTCCAGCACATAGGTCTTCTTGCAGAACGCGAAGCGGAGCAGGCTCCGGGTCCGCTCGGCTCCCTCGGCGTGGCAGAAGACCGGGACCGGGATGGCGGCAACGCCCACCAGTTCCGGCAGCCGGCGGGCGAGGTCCACCGAATCGGAAATCCCCAGCGGGGCGGTGTCCACGTTCACGAAATAGGTGCCCTGCGGGGTGAAGACCTCCAGCCCCGCCGCACGCAGGCCTTCGCTGAGGATGTCCCGCTTGAGCCGCAGGGTGTCGGCGATGCCGGCGTAGAACTCATCCGGCAGGCCCAGGCCGACCGCAATGGCGCTCTGGAACGGGGTGCCGGAACTGTAGCTCAGGAACTGCTTGACCGTCCGGGCCGCGGCAACAAGGTGTTCCGGGCCGCTGAGCCAGCCGATCTTCCAGCCGGTGAAGGAGAACGTCTTTCCGGCGGACGAAATGGTCAGGGTGCGGTCGGCCGCGCCGGGCAGCGTGGCGATCGGCAGGTGCGCGACGTCGAAGGTGAGGTGCTCGTAGACCTCGTCGGTGATGATGACGGCGTCGTGCTTGATGGCGAGCTCGACGACCCGTTCCAGCACGTCGCGCGGGAAGACCGCGCCGGTGGGGTTGTGCGGGTTGTTGACCAGCACCACCTTGGTGCGGTCGCTGAAGGCCGCGGCCAGGGCGTCGAGGTCGGGCATGAAATCGGGAGCCAGCAGCGGGGCGGTGACGTGGGTGGCGCCGGAGAGCCCGATGATGGCGCCGTAGGAGTCATAGAACGGTTCAAAGGTGATGACCTCGTCGCCGGGCCCGACCAGGGCAAGGAGGGCTGCGGCGATGGCTTCCGTGGCGCCGGTGGTGACGATGATTTCCGTCTGCGGATCCGGGGTGAGCCCGTAGAACCGTTCCTGGTGCAGGGAGATGGCCTCGCGCAGCTCAAGGATGCCCTTGCCGGGGGCGTACTGGTTGGCCCCCGCGGCGATCGCGGCCTGGGCCGCGTCCTTGATCTCCGCCGGGCCGTCCTCATCCGGGAAACCCTGGCCGAGGTTGATGGCACCGGTCCTGAGCGCCAGCGTGGTCATTTCCTCGAAGATGGTGACGCCCAGGTCCCCGCCGGGGGAGAGCAGGTTGGCGCCGGTCGCCGCACGCTGCCAGGGGGCCAGCGGCTGCGCGCTCACCGGGTTCCCGCCTGGCTGGGGTTTTCACCGGCACCGTCGCCGGCGCCGTTGGAGGCACTGGCCGTGCGGCCGGTGAACTTGTCCATGGTGGTGTAAATGCCGAAGATCTTCCCGCCGACGAAGTCCCAGGCCCGGACCGGCAGCACCCCGCGCAGCACCTTGCCGAGCTGCGCCGTCGCCGGGGCGATCAGCTGTGGCTGGCCGGCCACGGTGGCGCGCCAGGCGCGGTTGACGGCGTCGTCCGGGGTCATCAGCGGGGTGAAGAGCGGGCCGCGGGCGCCGGCGAACATGCCGGTGGAGATGTAGCTGGGGCAGAACGTGGTCACCTTGAGGTGGCCGTAGCCCTGCTGTTCGAGCTCCAGCCGCAGCGAGTCGCTCCAGCCGATGACCGCCCACTTGGAGGCGGCATAGACGCTCATCCGCGGGTTGGACACGGTGCCCGCGGCGGAGGCGATGTTCAGGATCCGGCGCGGCCGGCCGGCGTCGGCCATCATGGCCGGGAGGAAGGCGTGGGTGACATACATCGGGGCGAGGGCATTGATGTCCATGGTCAGGGCGATGTCGCGGGCCGGTTCGTGGTCCCAGAACAGGGCGCCTCGCACGATCCCGGCGTTGTTGACCAACAGCGTCAGCGGGCCTTCGGACTGCGTCTCCGCGGCGGCCTCCGCGATCGCCTCCCGGCTGGCCAGGTCAACCCGGCGGACGACGGCGCGCGCGCCAAGCGCCGTGACCTCGGCGGCGGTGCTGGCCAGTCCGTCGGCGTCGACGTCCCAGAGAATGACGACGCCGGCCCCCTCCCGGGCGGCGCGAAGGGCGTAGAGCCGCCCCATGCCCATGGCGGCTCCGGTCACGAGGACGACCCCGCCGGCAACAGTGAACGGTTCAGGCGTGGGCTCGGCGGTGGAACTCTTAGATGCTGACATTCCGCCATGCTATCCCGGCCCGCAAGGCCCATGCGGTAGGTTCGGAGCATGAGACGCGCCGTATGCCCTGGCTCCTTTGACCCTATTCACAACGGCCACCTGGAAGTCATAGCCCGGGCGGCCAGCCTCTTCGACGAGGTCATCGTGGCCGTATCCACCAACTACGCCAAGAAATACCGTTTCGGGCTCGAGGAGCGGCTCGACATGGCCCGGGAAACCCTGGCCTCGCTGCGCGGGATCGTGGTGGAACCCGTGGGGGAGGGGCTGCTAGCCGAGTACTGCCGGCAGCGGGGAGCCAATGCGATCGTGAAGGGCCTGCGCTCCTCCTCGGACTTCGACTACGAACTGCCGATGGCCACCATGAACCGGCAGCTGACCGGCGTGGAGACCGTGTTCATTCCGGCCGAGGGCCACTACCTGCACCTGTCCTCCACGCTGATCAAGGAAGTCTTCACCCTCGGCGGCGACGTCGCGGACTTCGTGCCGAAGTCCGTGCTGAAACGGCTGAGGTCCGGCGAGCCGGTCCAGGATCCGCCCCGCAGAGGGTAAGCTTGATCGGTAGTCGGCGGCCTGCTGCCGGTTGCGCGGCCCTGACCGGGCCTCGTGTGCGGAGCTGTTCCGCGCGCTGCCGCCCGGTTTGAGTCCGTCCGGAAGATCAGGCTAAGATGGTACGTCGGTCATATGTTCAACAGGAGTTCTCATTAAGCGAGATGCTAGTTCGCCCCTGGCGTTCGACGTCAAGGACCTCGGACGCAGTCCGGGAAGCATGCGGACACTGACGGAACATGTACCCGCACCAAGTGACCTTGGTGTGGCGCTCATTGGTGTGCAGGAAGGCTCGGACGTCGAGTTGGATCTGCGCTTGGAGGCCGTACACGAAGGAATTCTGGTATCGGGCACCGCAAACGTCGAAGTAACCGGCGAATGCGGTCGATGCCTGGATCCCCTTGCGTATGACCTTGAGGTCAATGTGCAAGAACTTTTCTTCTACGGGGATGCTGAATTCCCGGACGAAGAAGACGAACAAGAGCAACGTCGAGTCGAGCACGATCTGATCGATCTTGAGCCGGTGTTGCGGGACGCAGTTGTCACTATGCTGCCGTTCCAGCCGGTGTGCCGGGAAGACTGCCAGGGCCTTTGCTCCGAATGCGGAGTTCGCCTGGAAGACGAGCCGGGGCACCACCACGAGGTCGTAGATCCTCGCTGGGCTGCCCTAGCTGATCTGGCTAAGCCTGACCGGCAAAACTGATTTGTAAGTGTTGGACTAGAGAGAAATGAGTTAGCCGTGGCTGTCCCGAAGCGGAAAATGTCTCGCTCGAATACCCGCGCCCGCCGCTCCCAGTGGAAGGCAACTGCCCCCCACCTGGTGAAGACCGTGGAAAACGGACAGGTTGTTTACAGCCTGCCGCACCAGGCAAAGGTCGTTACCGACTCGGCTGGCACCGCGCTGTTCCTTGAGTACAAGGGCCGCAAGGTCGCAGACGTCTAATCCGCCAACAGGCTGACTAAGATGTCTTCAACTGAAGAGCTTCTGAAGCGTCTCGGTGTCTCTATTGACGCCGGGACGCTTCGTCTTGCTCTGACACACCGTTCCTACGCCTACGAAAACGGCGGGATCCCCACCAACGAACGGCTCGAGTTCCTCGGCGACTCCATCCTGGGCTTCTCCGTCACCGATGCGCTGTACCGCGACAACCCCGAGCTGCCCGAAGGTGACCTGGCCAAGCGCCGTTCCGCCGTCGTCAGCACCCGGGCGCTGGCCGGCATCGGCCGCAGCATCGGGCTGGGGGAGTACATCTACCTGGGCCAGGGCGAGAAGCTCACCGAGGGCAAGAACAAGGCCTCCATCCTGGCGGACACCATGGAGGCGCTGATCGGCGCCACCTACCTGTCCAACGACCTGGAGACCGCGCGCCAGCTCGTCATGCGGCTGGTCGGCCCGCTGCTCCAGGACGCTGCCGCGCTGGGCGCCGGCACGGACTGGAAGACCAGCATCCAGGAGCTCGCGGCCAGCCGGCAGCTAGGCACGATCAACTATGCCGTGGAGGGCTCCGGCCCGGACCATGCGCGGTCCTTCGAGGCCGTGCTGCGGATCGGTGGCAACGACTACGGCACCGGCTCGGGAAATTCCAAGAAGGAAGCCGAACAGGAAGCAGCCGCCGACGCCTGGCGCCGGCTCTCCGCCCCCGCTCCCGCCCGGACCGCGGACGCCGCTCAGGCCGAGGCCTCGGACGCGCCGGCCGAGGCACCGGCCGACGCCGCGCCGTTCAAGACCCAGACCGGCAGCTAGGCGCCACCCTTGCCTGAACTGCCCGAGGTCGAGGTGGTCCGGCGCGGCCTGGTGAACTGGGTGCGCGGCCGGACCATCACTTCCGTGGAGGTGCTGGATCCGCGCTCCATCCGCCGGCACGCGCTTGGCGTCGAGGACTTTGCCGGAAACCTTGAAGGTGCCCGGGTACTCGACGTCGTCCGTCGCGGAAAGTTCCTGTGGCTGCCGCTGGCGGACACCCCCGCGGGTGCCGGCAGTGCGGCCCCGGGCAGCGAAGGCGCGGCTGCAGGGCCTGCCCCCGCCGTCGCGCTGATGGCCCACCTGGGCATGTCCGGGCAGCTCCTGATGCAGGACGCCGCCGTCGCGGACGAGAAGCACCTGAAGATCCGGCTGAGGCTCAGTCCCGCAGCAGGCATGCCCGAACAGCTGCGCTTCGTGGACCAGCGCATCTTCGGCGGGCTGTTCCTCACCGCGCTGATCCCCACGCCCGACGGCGGTCCCGGCGGCCTCGCGGAGACGCCGTTGCCGCTGATCGCCGAGGAAGCCTCGCACATTGCCCGGGACCCGCTGGACCCGCACTTTTCCTTCGACGTCTTCTACCGGCGGATCCGGGCACGCAAGACCGGCCTCAAGCGGGCGCTCCTGGACCAGGCGCTGGTTTCCGGGATCGGCAACATCTACGCGGACGAGGCGCTCTGGCTGGCCAAACTGCACTACGCCCGGCCCACGGATACCCTCCGCCGGTCCGAGGCGCTGCGGGTGCTCGACGCGGCCCGGCAGGTCATGACGGACGCCCTCGCCGCCGGCGGAACCAGCTTCGATTCGCTCTACGTCAACGTCAACGGCGCCTCCGGCTACTTCGAGCGGTCCCTGAACGCCTACGGCCGCGAGGGCCAGGAATGCCGGCGCTGCGCGGAGGCGGGCATCGTGAGCCTGATGAAGCGCGAACAGTTCATGAACCGCTCCTCCTACACCTGCCCGGTCTGCCAGCCGCGGCCGCGGAACGGACGCTGGTAACCCGGAAGGCAGCGTAAATCCGCTGAATTCGTTGTGGTGCCAGTAGATTTAGGGCAGGAAACACCCCCGCGTCCGCCATACAGGAGACCCGAAACACCTTGCATCTCAAAAGCCTGACCGTCCGCGGATTCAAGTCGTTCGCCTCCGCGACGACGTTCGAATTCGAACCCGGCGTCACCGCCGTGGTCGGACCCAACGGCTCGGGCAAGTCCAACGTGGTCGACGCACTGTCCTGGGTGATGGGCGAACAAGGGGCCAAGACGCTCCGCGGCGGCAAGATGGAAGACGTCATTTTCGCCGGAACCTCCGGCCGGCCGCCGCTGGGCCGCGCCCACGTCTCGCTGACCATCGACAACAGCGACGGCGCGCTGCCGATCGACTACAGCGAAGTCACGATCTCCCGCACGCTGTTCCGCACCGGCGGCTCGGAATATGCGATCAACGGCGCAAGCTGCCGGCTGCTGGACATCCAGGAACTGCTCTCCGACTCCGGCCTGGGCCGTGAGATGCACGTCATCGTCGGGCAGGGGCAGCTGGACAAGGTCCTGCACGCCACCCCGGAGGACCGGCGCGGCTTCATCGAGGAGGCCGCCGGCATCCTCAAGCACCGCCGCCGCAAGGAAAAGACGGTCCGCAAACTCGAAGCCATGCAGGCCAACCTCGCCCGGCTCAGCGACCTCACCGGGGAAATCCGGCGCCAGCTCACCCCGCTGGGCAAGCAGGCCGAGGTGGCCCGCCGCGCCCAGACCGTCCAGTTCGAGGTCCGCGACGCCCGCTCCCGGCTCCTGGCCGACGACCTGGTCCAGCTGCAGTCGGTGCTGGCCCAGGACGTCGCGGATGAGAGCGCGCTGAAGGCCCGCCGCGGCGTCGTCGAACGGGAACTCGAAAGCGGCCGCCAGCGCCAGGCCGGCTTGGAGCAGCTCGCCGCAGAGGCCACGCCAAAGCTCAACGCCGCCCGGGACAACTGGTACCAGCTCTCCTCCGGACGCGAACGGCTGCGCTCCCTCGGATCGCTCGCCGAGGAACGCCGCCGCTTGCTCGGGACCTCCGATGCGGCCCCGGACACCGGCCGCGACCCCGAGCAACTCGACAAGCAGGCAGCCCGGGTCCGCGCGGAACAGGCCGGGCTTGAAGAGCAGATTGTCGAGCAGCGAACCGCCCTCGACGCCGCCACCGCCGCCAAGCAGGACGCCGAAAGCGCAGCCGCGGCGGAGGACAAACGCCTCGCCACCCTGCTCCGGGCCGCCGCCGACCGCCGCGAGGGCCTTGCCCGGCTCGCCGGCCAGGTGGGTGCTGCGAGGTCCCGGGTCGAATCCGCCCAGGCCGAACTCGGCCGGCTGAGGGAATCGCAGAAGTCCGGTGAGGAACGGCGCCGCCTCGCCCAAAGCGAGTTCACCGCCCTCGAATCCCAGGTGGCCGGCGTCGAGGACGGCGAGGAAACCCTCGACGCCGAATACGAAGCCGCAAGCGACGCCCTCGACGCCGTCGTAGCCGAAATCGACGCCCTCAAGGCCGCCGAACGCGAAGGCGAGCGGGAACGCGACGCCCTTGTGGCCCGCCGGGACGCCCTGCAGCTTGGCCTGAACCGCAAGGACGGCTCCGAACATGTGGTTGCCGCGGGGCTGCCCGGCGTGCTGGGTCCGCTCGCGGGCATGCTGAGCGTGGAGACCGGCTACGAGGCCGCCATCGCCGCCGCGCTGGGCAGCTGCTCCGACGCCGTCGTTGTCCGCGACGCCGCCGCGGCCGCCGCGGCCGTGCAGCTGCTGAAAGACGACGACGCCGGCCGCGCCGCACTGCTGCTCGCCGACGGATCCGGGACAGCCGCGAAAGCCCCGGAGGGAGAACTGCCCGCGGGCGCCCGCTGGGCCGCAGGACTCGTCAGCCCGGCCGGCGACAAGAACGGCGGCACCGGCCTGCCGCTGGGGCAGTTGCTCGAAGGCACCGCTGTCGTCGAGGACCTCGACGCCGCGGCCCGGCTCATAGCCGCCCGGCCGGAACTGACTGCGGTGACCCGCACCGGGGACGTGTTCACTGCTCTGAGCGTCAGCGGCGGCTCCGCCACGGCGCCGTCGCTGCTGGAGGTCCAGGCCGCCGTCGACGACGCCGCCGCCCGGCTCGCCGGCGTGGCGGCCGGGCTGGAACGCAACCGCTTCGCCCTGGCCGCCGCCGAATCCCGCCGGGCCGCCGCCCAGGACCGCGCCGACGCCGCCCTTGAAAAGCTGCACGACTCGGACGCCCGGCTCGCCGCCGTGGCCGAACGGCTGGGCCACCTGAACTCGGTGCTGCGCAGCGCCGTCGGGGAAAGTGAACGCCTCGCCGCGTCGCTGGCCCGGGCGGAGGCGAACATCCAGGCGGAGCAGGAGTCGCTGGAGGCTGTCGCCGCCCGGCTGGCCGCGGCCCAGGAGGCCCCCGCCGAGGACGAGCCCTCGCCGGAACACCGCGATGCCCTCGCCCTCGCGGCGTCCGCGGCCCGCGCGGCTGAAATGGAGGCCCGCCTCACGCTGCGCAGCGCGGAGGAGCAACTGACCGCCCTCCGCAACCGGGCCGCGTCGCTGGAACGGGCCGCCGCCACCGAACGCCGCGCCCGCGAGGAGGCCGCCGAACGGGCCCGCCGCCGCCGGCTCCAGGCCGGCCGCGCCGCAGCCGTGGCCGCCGCCGTCGGGCAGGTGATCGGTTTCATCGACGTGTCGGTGGAACTGGCCCGCCGCGAACGCGACCGCGCCGAGGAGCGCCGCGAGCAAATGGAGCGTGAACTGTCCGCGGTCCGCGCCGGCAACGACGCCCTCGCCCGTGAACTGGCTGAGCTGACCGACTCTGTGCACCGGGACGAACTGGCCCGCGCGCAGCAGCGCCTGCGGATCGAAGCCCTTGAGCTGCGCAGCGTCGAGGAACTCGGACTGACCGCGGACCAGCTGGTCGCCGACTTCGGCCCCGACCAGCCCGTACCGCTGCCGGCCGGCGAGTCGGCGGACAAGTGGGCGGCCCTCCGCGCCCCCGTGGACGAGGACGGACACGAGATCGTCGACGGCAAACCCTTCGTCCGCGAGGAGCAGGAAAAGCGGCTCCGCAAGGCCGAACGCGACCTCTCCGCCCTGGGCCGGGTCAACCCGCTCGCGCTGGAGGAGTTCGCGGCCCTCGAGGAGCGCCACCAGTTCCTGAGCACGCAGCTGGAGGACCTCAAGTCCAGCCGCAAGGACCTGCTGGACATCATCAAGGAAGTCGACGAACGCGTGCAGAAGGTCTTCGCCGAGGCCTTCGAGGACACCGCGGCGCAGTTCGTCCGCGTCTTCGCCCGGCTATTCCCGGGCGGCGAAGGCCGGCTGGTGCTGACCGACCCCTCGGACATGCTCACCACCGGCATCGAGGTGGAGGCGCGCCCCGCCGGCAAGAAGATCAAGCGGCTTTCCCTGCTGTCCGGCGGAGAACGGTCGCTGACGGCGGTGGCTTTGCTGGTGGCGATCTTCAAGGCCCGGCCCTCGCCGTTCTACGTCATGGACGAGGTGGAGGCCGCCCTGGACGACACCAACCTGGGCCGCCTGATCACCATCTTCGAGGAACTGCGCGAGTCCAGCCAGCTGATCGTCATCACGCACCAGAAACGCACCATGGAGGTCGCGGACGCACTCTACGGCGTCACGATGCGCGGCGACGGCGTCTCCACCGTGATCAGCCAGCGGCTGGGGGCCGAGGTCTGAGGTCCGGGCGCCTGAAGGCCTGCTCCGGACGGAGCCGGGGCTGCAACCGGGGCGTTTGGGGTTTGTGAGAAGCTAGGGGAGTGAACGACATCCTCCCCATCATCCTGCCCATCCTCGTTGCCCTGGTGGTCCTCGGTGCGCTGATTCCGGTGCTCATGAAGACCCGGAAGAACATCACCAACTACCCGTCGCAGCGCGACGCGAACGACCCCGTGCAGGGTACCGGCGGCGGCACGCTGCTGGAGGACCGTCCCGCTCCGCCCCGCGGGGCCACGGCGCCGGACGCCGTCGACCTCGAAGGCCTCGAAACCGTCGAGGTGCCGGACAACGTCGCGGGCCTCGAGACCGTTCCGGTCGAGACCCCGCTGCCGGTGGCAGGCCGCCTGACCCGACTGCGCGAACGCCTGGTCAAGTCCAACAACATCCTCGGCAAGGGCCTGCTCGCCCTGCTCTCCGCGGACAAAATCGACGAAAACGTCTGGGACGAGGTCGAGGAGACCCTGCTGCTGGCGGACCTCGGTACGGAACCGACGATGCAGCTCGTGGACGCCCTCCGCGAACGTGTCAAGGTGCTCGGTACCCGTTCGCCCGAGCAGGTCAAGGCCCTGCTGCGCGAGGAACTCATCAAGCTCGTGGACCCCACGATGGACCGCAGCCTGAACGTCGAGCGGCACGCGGATAAGCCCGCCGTGATGATGGTGGTCGGCGTCAACGGCGTGGGTAAGACCACCACGGTCGGCAAGCTCGCCCGCGTGCTTGTTGCCGAGGACAAGGACGTGCTGCTTGGTGCCGCCGACACCTTCCGTGCCGCCGCGGCTGAGCAGCTCGCCACCTGGGGCCAGCGCGTCGGCGTCCCCACGGTCAAGTCCGACATCGACGGCGCGGACCCGGCGTCCGTCGCCTACGAGGCGGTCAAGGCCGGCATCGACCAGGAAGTCGACGTCGTCATGATCGACACCGCGGGCCGGCTGCAGAACAAGGTCGGCCTGATGGACGAGCTCGGCAAGGTCAAGCGCGTGATCGAAAAGCTCGCCGAGGTGGACGAGGTGCTCCTGGTCCTGGACGCGACCACCGGCCAGAACGGACTGAACCAGGCCCGCGTCTTCGCCGAGGTCGTGAACATCACCGGCATCGTGCTGACCAAGCTGGACGGCACCGCCAAGGGCGGCATCGTCGTCGCGATCCAGAAGTCGCTCGGGGTGCCGGTCAAACTGATCGGCCTCGGCGAGGGCGCGGACGACCTGGCGCCCTTCGACGCCGAAAGCTTCGTGGACGCGCTGCTGAACTAGCAACTCAGCAGTCCAACTAGCTCGCACTTGTTGTCGTTTTCAGCGCTCAAAACGACAACTCGTGCGAGCTAGTTTGGGTTAATCCGTAGCGTCCGGTCAGTAGCTGAAGTTCAGCACCGTGACGGTGCCGGCCGTCAGCATTAACTTCTGCGTAGCCGAGCCGTAGGCGAAGCCCGGCACCGTCAGACGCTTGGCGGCCGGGACCGGCGAATCCTTGGCCCCGTCGATCACCGTGCTGTCCTGCGCGTTCAAGCGGGGCCCGCTGAGCTGTGTCATGGTTCCGCGTCGGGCACGGCCGGGCAGCTTCAGCGAAACTTCGGTCTGGCCGTACTTCGCGGGGTCGTTTTCGTTGACGATGACCACAGTGGTGCTTCCGTCCGCGTTGCGCAGTGCATAACTGTTGGTCAAGCCTCCGCCCTTGCTCTCGAGTTGCAGGAACTTCCCTGGCGCCAGGTCAGCGACCATCGCCATCCCGAAGTAGTTCGCTCGAGGGACCATCTGGCCGTTGGGCTTGAGGTAGGGCCCGCCGCTGCACAATACGGACATGGGAGGCCCACCCTTGCAGGTCGACAGGGAACTGTGGAAGCCCAGCCGGGTGACGCCCAGGCGGGCGGCATTGAGCGCGTAGTCCGCGGCCCACAGCGCCGCCGCATGCGTCTTGGTGGTCTGGTTGGACCCTGGGCAGGCTGACATGCCGGTCTCCGCGAGCCAGGTCTCTACTCGGGCGGCTTTGGCCACCTTAAGGGCACTCTCCTGGTAAGTTGCGGCGCGCTGGCGGTTGAGCCGTCCCAGAAGGTTGGAGATTGTGGGGAAGTCCGGAGACTTCGTGTCCTTGCAGCTGGAGAGCCGGTAGTTGTGGAAAGACAGGACTTTCTTCTGCGGCAGCTTGGCGTCGACAAAGGGCTTCCACCATTTCTGGTCGTAGACGCCGGGCCCTGAAATGGTGACGCCGGGGGCGACCGCATGTATGGCTTTTGCATAGGCTTTGAGCTGAGCGACGTACTCCTCGACGCCGTAGCTGGCCGGCCGCAGTTTCGTGGCGGCAAACCCGTTCGGTTCGTTCCCGACGGTAAAGCTCAGCAGCCGCGGGCCGAAGATCCGGGACGCGTTCTTGATCATGTCCGCTGCCCGCCGGGGGTTGTAGTGTCCCAGGTCCACCGTGAGGCTGATCCTGGCATTGGTCGCATTCAGGAGAGCCGCCACCCGCTGCAGGTCGGCCGGCGTGACTACCTTGGCCGGGTGGGCTTTGTCTCCTTTGTAGTTCTTTGGCAGTGCTTCGCCTGAGGACGTCCAGAAGAATCGACGGTCAACGGAGTTACCCCCAAACCGCAGGACGGTGCCGTCCGAGCCTTTGAGGAGCTTCACCATCGAGGCATTCTCCGCGCCCAAAGCGGGATCCGCGAGGTCGGTCGCTTCCAGGGAAATTCCGACGGTGCCCTTGTTCAGGCTCGTTCCGACCGGCACGTCCGTTACCGCCAGCGTCAGCGGAGCCACTTTCATCAAGGGGGAGCCCGGCGGGGGCGGGATCTGCTTATAGAAGGTGGCGTCTGCGCTCTTGTCCTTCTGGGCAGGCTGCCTAGGGCTGTCCCGGGGCGTGGGTTCGGCCTTTTCCGACGTCGCATTGGGTTCCGATGTCGCACTGGGGTTCGACGACACGGTGGGCATGCCGGCAACGAGCGCGACGGCGGCAAGGACCGCAATTGTCGCGAGGAGGCGTGTGATTTTTCGGGAAGGGCGGCGTCTGCGGGAGACTGGTTCCGCATCGAGTGCCGGGTGGTCGGTCCGGGGCATCTCGGCTAGCCCCGGGCGGGGGTGCGCTGGAAGGTCTCCCGGGCCAGCAGCCAGCCCGCGGCCGCCGCGAGCAGCACCCCGCCGGTCACGCCGAACGCCCAGCCGTAGCCCAGCCGGTCCGCCAGCAGCCCCGCGATCACGGGCCCCACGATCGCGCCGCTGTCCGCGGTCATCTGGAACACGGCAAGCACCCGGCCGCCGGAGCGCTCGTTGCCCACGACGTCGGCAATCGCCGCCTGCTGCGCGGGCCCGAGCAGGCCGGACCCGATGCCGGCGACGGTCGAGGCCAGCAGGAACCAAGGAAGCTCGTGAGTGAAGCCGATGGCGGCGGTGGCGAGGCCGGTGACGACGAGCCCGGCGAGCATCATCGGCTTCCGGCCCAGGTTGTCCGCGAGCCGCCCGGAAAAGGTCAGCGCCGCGGCGTTGCCGGCGGCGAACACGGCCAGTGCCCAGCCCGCGGACGAGGACCCCGCTCCGAGCGCCGCGACGGCGAAAAGCGGCACCGTGGCCATCCGGACGCCGAAGGTGGCCCAGCCGTTGGCGAAGCTGGAGGCCAGCCCGGCCCGGTAGGCGCTGTCCCTCAGCGCCTCCCGGAGCAGCATTGCCGGGGCCGCCGCACCCGCCTCACGGGAACCTGCCGGGACATGGCTGAGCTGGGTCTGCACAACGGCGGCGGCGAGCACCAGCGCGGCCGCGTAGGCCAGGAACGGCACCCGAAGTCCGAAGCTGGCCAGCAGCCCGCCGACGATCGGCCCGCACACGTTGCCGATCAGGAAGGCCGAGGCGTAGGCACCCGAGACGCGCCCCCGGCTTTCCGGCGGCGCCAGCCGCACCACGAGGGCCATCGACGCCACCGTGAACATCACCGATCCCACGCCGCCCAGACCGCGGAAGACCAGCAGTTGCCAGTAGTCCTGGGCGAAGGCGCAGGCCGCCGTGGACGCGGCCACGATCAGCAGCCCGGCCACGTACACCGGCCGTTCGCCCAGCCGCACGATCAGCGCCCCGCCGGCCGGAGCGAAGACGAGCCGCATGAACGCGAAGATACTGACAATCACGGCCGCCGCTGTGGCGCCGACGTCGAAAGTGGTGGCGAACTGGGGGAGCACCGGCGCGACGAGGCCAAAGCCCAGCGCGATGAGGAAGGCGGCAACCAGCATCACCTTGATGTCCCGGGGCAGGCGGGGGCCGCCGGGGCGGCGGAGTCCGGCAGGGGGCCGGATTCCGTTGGCGGAACGGGACGCTTTGCTCATGGTGCTGCTTTCGGTGCTGCTTCTGATGCCCAAGGGCAGGCAGGGGCGTGATGGAACGCGTGAAACATAACCGTAACAAGCGCGAGACGCACCATTTACTTCCGGGAGGTTCTTGTAACAACCCGGCAATGTAAATCCTCAGCCGGTGAAACACGGCAACTGCAAACTTTTCTTAGAACGCAAAAATGCGTTGGACTGGCGGACAAGTCCGCACCTAAGAGCAAGAGAGGACGCAGACCATGGAACTCACCGCAGGTCTCGTTTGGCTCCTGGTCGCATCAGCCCTCGTGCTGTTCATGACCCCGGGCCTGGCATTCTTCTATGGCGGCATGACACGCGCCAAGTCGGCTTTGAACATGATGATGATGAGCTTCGTTGCCATTGGAACCGTTGGCATCATGTGGGTCCTGTGGGGCGCTTCGATGGCTACGAGCAACACCGACAACTTCTTCCAGATCTTCGCTAACCCTTTCAGCCACTTCGGGTTGCACAACTTCACGGAGCCGGCGGACCTGCTCAAGGTGGGCTACGCGGCGACCTTCGCCATCATCACGGTGGCACTGATCTCCGGCGCGGTCGCTGACCGGGCCAAGTTCTCCGCATGGGTCATCTTCACGCCCATCTGGGCCACCCTCGTCTACGCGCCGCTGGCCTTCATGGTCTGGGGCGGGGGCCTCTTCTCCAAGGACGGCTGGTTCGGCCAGACGTTTGCCCCGGTGATCGACTTCGCCGGCGGAACCGTGGTGCACATCAACGCCGGCGTCGCCGGGCTCATTCTGGTTCTGATCATTGGCAACCGCAAGGGCTTCGGCAAGGACCCGAACCACCGCCCCCACAATGTCCCGTTCGTCATGCTGGGCGCCGCAATCCTTTGGTTCGGCTGGTTCGGCTTCAACGCCGGTGCCGCCGCCACGGTTGAGCAGGCCGGCCTGATCTGGATCAACACCCTCGCTGCTCCGGCCGCCGCAATGCTCGGCTGGCTCGCTGTCGAACGCTTCCGCGACGGCCACCCGACCTCCCTGGGCGCCGCTTCCGGTGTGGTGGCCGGCCTGGTCGCGATCACGCCGGCCTGCGCCAACGTCTCCCCGCTCGGCGCGATCGCCCTGGGCGTCGTCGCCGGTGTGGCCTCGGCCCTCGCCGTCGGCCTGAAGTTCAAGTTCGGCTACGACGACTCGCTCGACGTCGTCGGCGTGCACCTTGTTTCGGGTGTCGTCGGCACCGTGGCGATCGGCTTCCTGGCCACCCCGGCCCAGGGCACCGCGGGTCTGTTCTACGGCGGCGGCACGACGCAGCTCGTGGCGCAGGTTCTCGCAGCGCTGCTCGCCGTAGCCTTCACCGCAATCATGACCTTCATCATCGCCTTCCCGATCCACAAGTTGATGGGCTTCCGGGTGTCCCAGGAGCAGGAAGTCGTGGGTGTGGACCTGAGCCTGCACGCCGAGACTGCCTACGAGTTCGGCGTCGGAGGCCACGGCGGAAGCTTCCAGCCGCTGCACGAACTGATCACCGGCAAGTCGCTGGGCGACAGTGCTGAAGTACCGGCAGCCGAGGCCGTGGACGTCAAGTCGAACGGCAAGAAGTCAGCAGCTGGCAAGGAAAGCGTGGAAGCATGAAACTGATTACCGCAATCGTCCGTCCGGAAAAGCTCGACACCATCAGGGAAGGCCTGGAGGCCTACGGCGTGCAGGGCCTCACGGTCAGCGCGGCCAGCGGCTACGGCCGGCAGCGCGGCTACACCGAGGTGTACCGCGGCGCCGAGTACAACGTGGACCTGCTGCCCAAGATCCGGGTCGAGGTCCTGGCCACTGACGAACAGGCGGACGACATCCTGGACGTCATCATCGCCAGCTCGAACACCGGCCGGGCCGGCGACGGGAAGGTCTGGACGATGGACGTGTTCGAGGCGGTCCGCGTCCGAACCGGTGAACGCGGCGCGGCAGCCATCTAGGCTGCAGCCCTCCAGCCGCTGCCGCGCGAGCGGACCGCGATCGGGGGTTGCGACGGCGGGCCGGGCACCTGGAAAGGTGCCCGGCCCGCATTTTTTGTTGCGTGCGTTGGGGCCGCTAGCGCCTGCGGGAGCGCCCGACGTCGGGCGCCGCCTGCCTTACGCCGGCCAGCCCTCCGGACCGGGCGTGCCGGCGGCATATTCCTCCAGCGGGACGCTGTCACGGGCCCAGGCCTTGAGCACGGGTTCGAGGATACGCCAGCAGTCTTCCGCGGTGTCACCGCGCACGGACAGCAGCGGGTCGCCGGTGAGCACCCCTTCAAGCACTTCACCGTAGGGGAGCAGCTCGGAGGCGCTGAGTTCCGCCTTCAGGGTGGCCCGGTCCAGGCTGAGCACGTTGCCGGGGCCGTTCACGTCGACGTCGAACTGCAGCGTGTCCGGGCCGAAGCCGATGCGCAGCTGGTTGGGGGAGTCCACCCCGGTGAAGCCCTTGGGCAGGTGCGGCACCGGCCGGAACGTGACCACGGCTTCCTTGCGCATGGCGCCCAGCGCCTTGCCTGAGCGGAGGATGAACGGCACGCCCTGCCAGCGCCAGTTGTCGATGTCCACCTGCACCTCGGCAAGGGTCTCGGTGTTGCGGGACGCGTCCACGCCCTCTTCCTTGGCGTAGTCCGGGACCTTCCGGCCGTCGATGGAGCCTGCCGTGTACCGGGCGCGGCGGGTGTTCTTGGCGTACGGCGCCTTGATGCTGCTGGCCCGCAGGAGCGTGGCGACGGCGTCGCGCAGGTCCCGCTCGTCCACCGAAGCGGGCGGTTCTATTGCCATCAGGGCCATGATTTGCAGCAGGTGGCTCTGGATCATGTCGCGCAGTGCGCCGGCGCCGTCGTAGTAGCGGGCCCGGCCTTCCAGCGCGAGGTCCTCATCGAAGATGATCTCCACCTTCTCGACGCAGTCCCGGTTCCACACCGGCTCCAGGAAGGTGTTCGCAAAGCGCAGGCCCAGGATGTTCAGTACCGTGGCCTTGCCCAGAAAGTGATCCACCCGGTGGATGTGGTCCTCCGGGACCAGTGCGGCCAGGGTCTTGTTCAGGTCCCGTGCCGATTCTTCGCTGGACCCGAACGGCTTCTCCATCACCAGCCGGGTCCCGGCGGGGACCTGCTCCGGGGTCAGGGCTTCGCAGGCCAGCTGGCTGATCTTCGGCGGCAGGGCGAAATAGACAGCCACCGGTCCTTCCAGCGTGGCCAAGAGGCTGGCCAGCTGCCCTTCGGCGGTGACGTCCAGCTGGTGGTAGCTGGTGCTTTCGCGGATCCGTTTCAGCTCCCGCTTGCCGCTGGAGTCGGCCTGGGAGTTGGCGTCGGCGAAGGAGGTCTCAAGGCGTTCCAGCCACTGTTCCGAAGTCCAGTCGTCCGAGCCCGCGCCCACCAGGGTGAGGCCGGATGCGTGGCCCCTCGCCACCAGCCGGGCCAGTCCCGGCAGCAGCAGCCTGCCGGTAAGGTCGC
The DNA here is from genome assembly GCF_056397665.1 of Arthrobacter sp. 05L428. Classification (NCBI taxonomy): domain Bacteria; kingdom Bacillati; phylum Actinomycetota; class Actinomycetes; order Micrococcales; family Micrococcaceae; genus Arthrobacter; species Arthrobacter sp. 05L428. The sequence continues at coordinate 941,195 of NZ_JBFTNW010000001.1, forward strand.
CCGAGGCGCCGAGGATGAGCAGGGTTTTTACTGTTGGTTGACTGGTCACCTAAGCCAGCATGCCATCTTGAAGGCGGGTCTTGGTACCCTAGATAGTCGAGTCCCGTTGTCGAGGCAGTTCGTTCCGGCGAAACAGTCACGACTCTGGCGTGCCGCACTGGCCGCCAGCTGTAGATCCACTGAAAGAAGTGCACGGCGCGTGTTCAATTCACTCTCTGACCGGTTGACAGCAACCTTCAAGAACCTCCGTGGCAAGGGCCGCCTCACCGAGGCAGACGTTGACGCCACGGTCCGCGAGATCCGGCGTGCCCTGCTGGACGCCGACGTTGCCGTCCCGGTGGTCAGGGAGTTCACCGCCCGCGTGCGCGAGCGGGCCCTCGGCGTCGAGGTCTCCGGTGCGCTGAACCCGAGCCAGCAGATCGTGAAGATCGTCAACGAGGAACTCGTCGAGATCCTCGGCGGCGAGACCCGCCGGATCCGGCTGGCCAAGACCGGGCCGACCATCATCATGCTCGCCGGCCTCCAGGGTGCCGGTAAGACCACCCTCGCCGGCAAGCTTTCCAAGTTCCTCAAGGCGCAGGGCCACAGCCCCATGCTGGTCGCCTGCGACCTGCAGCGCCCCAATGCCGTGACGCAGCTGCAGGTTGTCGGCCAGCGGGCCGGCGTTCCCGTCTTTGCCCCGCACCCGGGGGCCACCTCCTCCGAGCTGGACCACCCTGCCGGTGACCCGGTCGCCGTCGCCCGTGCCGGCGTCGAGGAAGCCAAGCGCACGCTGCACGACGTCGTGATCGTGGACACCGCCGGCCGGCTTGGCGTCGACGCCGAAATGATGGAACAGGCCCGCCAGATCCGCCGGGCCATCGTCCCCAACGAAGTCCTCTTCGTGATCGACTCGATGATCGGCCAGGACGCCGTCAACACGGCAATGGCCTTCGATGAAGGCGTCAACTTCACCGGCATCGTGCTCTCCAAGCTCGACGGCGACGCCCGCGGCGGTGCCGCGCTGTCCGTCGCGTCGGTCACCGGGAAGCCGGTCATGTTTGCGTCCACCGGCGAAGGCCTGGACGACTTCGAGCTCTTCCACCCGGACCGGATGGCCTCGCGCATCCTCGACATGGGCGACGTGCTCACCCTGATCGAACAGGCCGAGAAGTCCTGGGACAAGGACGAAGCGGCCCGGATGGCGAAGAAGTTCGCCGACCAGGAAGACTTCACCCTCGAGGACTTCCTCGCCCAGATGCAGCAGATCCGCAACATGGGCTCGATGAAGAAAATGCTCATGATGATGCCGGGCGCGCAGAACATCCGGCAGCAGCTGGAGCAGTTCGACGAGCGTGAGATTGACCGGGTCGAGGCTATTGTCCGGTCCATGACCCCGCACGAGCGGGTGGCCCCGAAGATCATCAACGGCTCCCGCCGCGCCCGCATCGCCCGCGGTTCCGGCGTGCACGTCTCCGAGGTCAACGGCCTGCTGGAACGCTTCGCGCAGGCACAGAAGATGATGAAGAAGATGGCCGCCGGCGGAGGGATGCCCGGGATGCCGGGGATGCCCGGCATGGGCGGCGGCGGAGCCCGCAAGGGGGCCAAGAACGCACCGAAGAAGAAAGCCCGCTCCGGCAACCCGGCCAAGGCCGCGCAGGAGCTCAAGGACGCGGAGGCACGGCGCGCCGCTGGCCCCAAGGCTGTGCCCACCGGTGCGGCCTTCGGCCAGCAGGGCGGGGAATTCGACCCGTCCCAGCTGAACCTGCCCAAGGGTTTCGACAAGTTCCTCGGCGGCAGCAAGTAGCGGAAGCCGCCTTGGCGCTGGCAGTACCTCGGTGGCCAGGATGTCGGCGTGCAGGATGTCGTCGGCTTCGATGACGGACCGGTGCCATAGGCTTAGGGCATGTTCAAGCAGCGCGTAGTTTTCGTCCACGGGGCCGGCAGTTTTGGCGCCGCGGCGTGGCCGAAGCAGCACGGCATGGCGCTGAGCTACGACGCCTTGTTCCTGCGGCGGCACGGCTTTGACGCCGTCGCCGAGCCGCAGGAGACGGACTTCGCCGCCGACGCCGCAATTGTGCTGCGGGCCCTGGCCGACGACGGCCGCGGCGCTGCCGGCGGCCACGTGGTGGCCCATTCGCAGGGTGCGATCGCGGCGATGATGGCGGCCGTCGAACGCCCCGACCTGGTGCAGTCGCTGACCCTGGTGGAGCCGGCCTGCCTGTCCTTGACCGCGGAGCTCCCGGCCAGCGCTGCGCACCGGGCGCTCATGCAGCCGCTCTTCGACGTCCGGCACAGCCTCAGCGACGACGACTTCCAGCGGGAATTCGTCCGCCGTGCCTTCGCCGCCGGCGCCCCGGGAGCCATGACGCCGGAGGCCCTCCGGGCGGCGCGCCGGCTGCGGCTGCAGGCACCGCCGTGGGAAGCGCCGCTGCACATCGTTCCCGGCGTGCCCACCCTGGTCCTTACCGGTGGCTGGGAGCCGCTCTACGAGGAAATCGCCGGCTACCTGAGGGAGACGGGCGCCCTGCACCGCACCGCACCCGGAGGGCACCGGCCGCAGGACTCAAAAGAGGGCGACCGCGCCATCCGCACGTTCATCGCCGACGTCAACCGCAGCCGGCACGCCCACGCCTCGTAGGAGTGGCCGGCCGGACGCCTACCCCGCAGGGCAGGCGCCCGGCCGCGGCCTAGGGCTGTGCCTGTGCCTAGGCCTGTACCGCTGACTGTGCGCCCACGGTGGGCTCGGGCAGGTAGACCTTGCCTCCGGCCGCCAGAAATTCGTCGCTTTTCCTCCGCATTCCGTCCGCCAGCTGTGCCAAGGCTGCCCGGGAATCCGCCGAACCGTACTCGTCCCGGATGTCCTGGCTGATCCGCATGGAGCAGAACTTCGGCCCGCACATCGAACAGAAATGGGCTGTCTTAGCCGGCTCCGCCGGCAAAGTCTCGTCGTGGAATGCCTCAGCCGTCACCGGGTCCAGGGACAGCGCGAACTGGTCCCGCCAACGGAATTCAAACCGGGCCTTGGATAGGGCATCGTCGCGTTCGTGCGCTCCGGGGTGGCCCTTGGCAAGATCGGCGGCGTGGGCGGCGATCTTGTAGGTGATCACGCCGGTCTTCACGTCGTCCTTGTTGGGCAGGCCGAGGTGCTCCTTCGGCGTGACGTAGCACAGCATGGCGGTCCCGTAGCGGGCGATCTCGGTGGCGCCGATCGCCGAGGTGATGTGGTCATAGCCCGGTGCGATATCCGTGACCAGCGGCCCCAGCGTGTAGAAGGGCGCGCCCTTGCAGAGTTCCTGCTGGCGCTCCACGTTTTCCCGGACGAGGTGGAACGGCACGTGTCCCGGGCCCTCCACCATGACCTGGACATCGAAGTCCCAGGCCCGTTGCGTGAGCTCCGCCAGGGTGTCCAGTTCGGCGAACTGGGCAGCGTCGTTGGCGTCCGCCGTCGACCCCGGCCGCAGGCCGTCGCCGAGTGAGAAGGCGACGTCGTAGCGGGCGAAAATTTCGCACAACTCGTCGAAATGCGTGTAGAGAAAGTTCTCCTGGTGGTGTGCGAGGCACCACCCAGCCATGATGGAACCTCCGCGGGACACGATGCCGGTGACCCGGTTGGCGGTCAACGGGACGTACCGCAGCAGCAACCCGGCGTGGATCGTCATGTAGTCGACGCCCTGCTCGCACTGTTCGATCACCGTGTCACGGAAGATCTCCCAGGTCAGGGCGTTTGCTTCGCCGTTCACCTTCTCCAGTGCCTGATAGATCGGGACGGTGCCGATGGGGACGGGCGAGTTGCGGATGATCCATTCGCGGGTCGTATGGATGTCGTCCCCGGTCGAAAGGTCCATCACCGTGTCCGCCCCCCATTGCGTGGCCCATTGGAGCTTGTCGACCTCCTCGGCGATGGAACTGCTTACCGCGGAGTTGCCGATGTTCGCGTTGATCTTCACCAGGAACGCCTTCCCGATGATCATCGGCTCGGACTCCGGGTGGTTGATGTTGCTTGGGATGATGGCCCGGCCGGCGGCGACTTCGCCGCGGACAAGCTCGACGTCGCAGTTCTCCCGCAGCGCGACGAAACGCATCTCCGGTGTCACGATGCCGTGCCGCGCATAATGCATCTGGGTAACCGTTCGGCCTTCGACGGCGCGACGCGGCTCGGGCGGTGCGCCCCGCCATTCAGCCGAGGCGGCGCCGCGCCTGACCGCGGACTTGCCGTCGTCGAGCAGAGTGCGTTCCCGGCCGCTGTACGGCTCCGTGTCCGCGCGCCCGGCGATCCAGTCACGGCGGAAAGCGGCGAGTCCCACCACCGGGTCGCTGCCCGGGCCCGCGGTGCGGTAGACCCGGAACGGAGGATTCCCGACGCCGCCAGGGGACGGTGCCAGGGCGATTTCGGTTACCGGGACGCGGATCCCGCCGTCCTCGACGTACGCGAGGGCATGCGACTTCAGGGACTGCGTCACGGTAGCTGCTGCGGCGCTGTTCCCATTCTGGGCAGGGCTCTGCTGTGGATTTGTTGCGCTCAAAGAGATACTCACTTCCTTCGCCGGCATTACCCGGACAGGTTCAACGGTCGCAGGCTGCGTCAGCCCGATCTCAGCCCCTGCAAGGGCACCCGTGTGGTCGTAGACGAAGCTACCACAGGCCGACGGGAAGCCGTCGAGGGGCTGGGGGGCTGGGCGGGCTAGGCCCGCGGATCGCGATGCGGATTAGGCTTTAGGCCATGAGCGGCATCATCGAGTTCAGCGGCCCGGTCCTCACCGGAGCCGACCAAGAGCGGCGCGGGCTGTGGGCCGTGGACGGCCGCCTGACCTTCCGGCGCCCCGCGGCCGCGCCGGACCTGGTCCTGGACGGTTGGGTGATCCCCGGGCTGGTCGATGCGCACTGCCACATCGGGCTCGGACCCGGCGGGGATGTCCCCGAGGAAGTTGCCGAGCGGCAGGCCCTGACCGATCGCGACGCCGGTACCCTGCTGGTCCGCGACGCCGGCGCCGTTCATGACACCCGCTGGATCCAGCAACGGCGCGAGCTGCCACGCATCCTCCGCGCCGGGCGGCACATCGCCAGGACGCGGCGGTACCTGCGGGGCTTCGCCGTCGAGGTGGAACCCGAGGACCTCGTGGAGGCCGTACGCAAGCAGGCCCGCGCGGGGGACGGCTGGGTCAAGCTGGTGGGGGACTGGATCGACCGCGACGCCGGCGACCTCGCTGCGAGTTTCCCGGCCCGGAGCGTCAGGGACGCGGTCCGGGCCGCCCACGACGAAGGCGCCCGCGTCACGGCGCACTGCTTCGCGGAGGACACCCTCGATGACATGCTCGACGCCGGCATCGACTGCATCGAACACGGAACCGGGCTGCTTCCCCGGCACTTGCCGCGCTTCGTCGAACAGGGTGTCCCGATTGTCCCCACCCTGATCAACATCGCCACTTTCCCGGACATCGCGGCCCAGGCCAAGGCAAAGTTCCCCCGCTACGCGGCGCACATGCTGGGGCTCTGGGAACGCCGCGCCGAACGGATCCTCGAGGCGTATGAGGCCGGGGTCGCCATCTACGCCGGGACGGACGCGGGGAGTGTGATCAAGCACGGGCGCATCGTCGACGAACTTGAGGCCCTGCACGGCGCCGGGCTCCCCGCCGGCGCCGCCCTCGACGCAGGGGCCTGGGCCGCCCGCGACTGGCTCGGAGCCGACGCGATCACAGAAGGTGCCAGTGCCGACGTCCTGGTCTGCGCCGAGGATCCGCGCGGGAATCTCGGCACCCTGCGCGAGCTCAGGGGCATCGTGCTCCGCGGCGAACTGGTACAGGGGAGCATCCCCGGCCATTAGGAATAAATTGAAGCTTCAAGTAATTTAACTCTACGAGGGTCGCCGAAGGTCGGGGGCCACAGAACCACCGGAGCGTTTCAATGACCGTAGAAGCCAGCACCCAGGATCTCCTTCCTGCCGAACTCACCATGGGCACCGTGATGCTCAAGGTCGGCGACATGAAGCTGATGACGGACTACTACCAGCGCGCCCTCGGCCTCGACATCGTTGCCGAGCAGGACGGCGGGCTCTACCTCGGACGCAAGCTCAAGCCGCTGGTCCACCTGGCACCGGCACCCGGGCTGAACCTGCCCTCCCGCGGCGAAGCCGGCCTCTTCCACACCGCCCTTCTCTTTGAGGACCAGCCCTCGCTGGCCGCCACCGTCGCGTCCGCCGCGCAGTATGAGCCGCAATCCTTCACCGGCAGCGCCGACCACCTTGTCAGCGAGGCCTTCTACTTCAATGACCCGGAGGGCAACGGTATCGAGCTCTACTGGGACCGCCCCCGCGAAGCCTGGTCCTGGGACGGCAAGAACGTCGTGATGGACAGCCTGGCCCTGCCGCCGCAGCGCTACCTCGAGCAGCACCTCACCGAGGCGTCGCTCGCCGGGCAGCGCGAGGCCGACGCCGGCGTCGGGCACGTCCACCTGCAGGTCGGCGACGTCCAGTCCGCGCACGACTTCTACGTCGGCACCCTCGGCTTTGAGAAGACCGCGGGCTGGCACGGCCAGGCGCTCTTCGTCTCAGCCGGCGGCTACCACCACCACATGGCCATGAACGTCTGGAACAGCCGCGGCGCCGGCCCCCGCCGCGACACCCTCGGCCTCGGCGAAGTGCTGGTTGAAGTACCGTCCGGCGACGACGTCGGCGCCCTCGCCGACCGCCTCAAGACCGCGGGCGTCCAGTCGCACCACACCGGAGCCGAGCTGCGCTTCGAGGATCCGTGGCGCAACAGCATCCGCGTCGCCGTCCGGTGATCATCCGGACATGCCCAACCTGCAGCGCCAGGACTGGACATGTCCAACCTTCGAGGCCCGCGTTGGGCATGTCCACCTCCTGATGCTTGGGTCCGCGGACATGTCCCGCGTGCGCTTCGGGGAATGGACATAGTGGGATTATGTCCCTTGCTTGCGGCCGGGGCAGAGCATGTCCGGTCCGGGCGCGGCCGGTCCGGGCGCGGCCGGGCTGGAGCGGATAGGCTGAAAGCGACGCCAAAAACGCGGCCAGCGCCGCCAACCCTCATGAGGAGCACTTCCTTGGGATTTACTGAAATCTTCGTCGCCACCCATGACGCCGCCCTCAAGCGCGCCGCGGCCCTCGACGGCGGCGCCGCGGTCGCCCCCGGCGCGGTCCGGATTCCGGACATCAGCGACTTCGAAGTCGAACGCCTGGGTGACCTGGCCGGGACTGCCGTGCATGCCGCCGGGGCCGACTATGAGCTGGCCATGGTGGACGTGGCCAGCGACTCCCTGCTGGGCGTGCCGGCCGCCATGGTCCGCGCCCTGGCCGAGTTGCTCAGCTACGAGACCGAGGGCGAGGGTGATGTCCTAGCGGACGTCGCCGAAGGCTGGGCCGCGGAGGAGGACATGCCCTTCGGTGCCGACCAGGCCGCCCGCTATGTCCGCCAGCTCGCCGAACTCGCTGCCGGCGTCGACCCTGCCACCAAGGCCGGGCTCTACGTCTGGACCTCCTGACGCCCCAAGCTGACGGCTCGAAAAAGTGCCCGGACACGCAGCCCTAGGGTGTCAAGTCGAAATCCGCGCGGTGATCTGGCACAATGAACAGGTACTCGATCTGCGTGGCCCCTCTCTCCGCGTCCGGATCTTGTCCTTTTAGAACCCCCTAGTACGGCCCGCCCCACGGGTGCAGAACGCCGGGCTCGACCCCGTTTCAGAAACAGGAGTGACCACAAAAGTGGCCGTAAAGATTCGCCTTAAGCGCTTCGGCAAGATGCGCGCACCGTACTACCGCATCGTCGTCATGGACGCACGCTCCAAGCGTGATGGCCGTGCCATCGAAGAGATCGGCAAGTACCACCCGACCGAAGAGCCCTCGTACATCGAGGTCGACACGGACCGTGCCCAGTACTGGCTCGGCGTCGGCGCACAGCCGTCCGAGCAGGTTGCCGCGATCCTGAAGATCACCGGTGACTGGCAGAAGTTCAAGGGTCTCCCGGGCCAGGAGGGCACCTTGAAGACCAAGGCTCCCAAGGAAGCCTTCGTTACCCCGGAAAAGGGTTCCGTGATCATCCCGGAAGCTATCACCAAGAAGGCTAAGAAGGACGACGCAGCCGAGGCTCCCGCCGACGCCGAAGCAGAGACCACCGAGGCTGAGTAAATTGCTGGCAGAAGCGCTCGAACACCTGGTCCGCGGGATTGTTGACAGCCCCGAGGACGTCAAGGTCAGTGCGAAGAACAACCGCCGCGGGGACACCCTCGAGGTGCGCGTTCATCAGGACGATCTGGGACGGGTGATCGGACGCCAGGGCCGCACCGCACGCGCTTTGCGCACTGTGGTGGCGGCGCTGGCCGACGGCGAGCCGGTCAGGGTCGACGTCGTCGACACCGACCGCCGCCGGTAGCGCGACCAGCATTATTTGTCTTTAGTCCGGCCCCTTCACCAGCTTATGGTGGAGGGGCCGGACTGTTTTGCGCAGCAAATGCACCAACAAATCCCAGACTTTACGAGAACCCGAACAGAGGAACAGATGCAGCTTCAGGTGGCACGAATCGGCAAGCCCCATGGCATCCGCGGCGAAGTGACCGTCCAGGTGCTGACGGACGCCCCCGGTGACCGCTTTGTTCCCGGCACCCAGTTCGTGGTGGAACCGGCGTCGGCCGGGCCGCTGACCGTTGAGAGCGCCCGCTGGAACAAGGACATCCTGCTGCTGGCGTTCGAGGAGGTGGAGACCCGCAACGAGGCGGAAGCCCTCCGCGGAGCCAAGCTCTACGTCGAGACCGAAGAACTGGACGAGGACGACGACGAGGGCTGGTACGAGCACGAGCTGGTGGGCCTGGACGTCCGCGTCGGCGACCAGGTGGTCGGAAAGGTCTCCGGTCTGCACACCATGCCGGTCCAGGACCTGCTCGTGGTGACTGACCGGGACGGCAAGGAAATCCTGATCCCGTTCGTGGAGCAGATCGTGCCTGAGGTTAACGTCGCGGACAAGTACGTCCTCGTCACCCCGCCAGCCGGCCTTTTCGAGGTCAACACCGAGGCCGGCGGGACCCCCGACGACGGCGGCACCGAAACAGACGCCGACGCCGAGGGAGCCAGCGACGCCGAACGTGGCGCGGGGGACAACGCCTAAGATGCGGATCGACGTCGTCAGCATCTTCCCCGAATACCTGGCACCGCTGGAACTCTCGCTGATCGGAAAGGCCCGCCAGGACGGGCTGCTGGACCTCAACGTCCACGACCTCCGCGACTTCACCACGGACCGGCACCGCACCGTGGACGACACCCCGTATGGCGGCGGGGCCGGCATGGTGATGAAGCCCGAACCGTGGGCCCAGGCCCTGACCGCCATTGCCGAGGCCGGCCCGAAAGCGCCTGGGGCGGAGGCCGTCCGGAAGCCCGTACTGATCGTCCCGTCGCCGGCGGGGGAGCGCTTCAGCCAGGCGATTGCCCACGAACTCGCGGAAGAAGAGCAGCTCGTCTTTGCCTGCGGACGCTACGAGGGTATCGACGAACGGGTCCTGGAGTGGGCTGCGGAACACTTCACCGTCCGGCCCATGAGCCTCGGTGACTACGTGCTGAACGGCGGGGAGGTGGCCGTGCTGGCCATGGTCGAAGCCGTGGGGCGGCTGCTGCCCGGCGTCGTCGGAAACCCCGAATCGCTCGTGGAGGAATCCCACTCCGACGGCCTGCTCGAGTACCCCGTGTACACCAAGCCCTCCAGCTGGCGGGACCGCGAGGTTCCGCCCGTGCTGCTGAGCGGCAACCACGGCAAGATCGCGCAGTGGCGGCGTCACGAACAGTACCGGCGCACCGCCGAACGCCGGCCGGACCTGCTCGACGCGTTCGACGCCGGCAAGCTGCCGCGCGCGGACCGCACCGCGTTCGGGGAACTGGGCTACGACGTCGTGGACGGCCGGCTCCGGCGCCGCCCCGACGCCTGAGCTGAGCCGATTCGCGAAGCCCATTCGCTCCGCCAATTCACCAAAACGTGCCGGAATGTGGCAAAATTAGTCCTTGTGCCTGCTGGGTGCGAACCTGCCACAGGGGGAGCGTCACCAACAGCGCGGCACCCCGGCCCCGTCAATTCCTGACGGAGCCGGAACGACAAAACTTTCGGCGGGAATTTCCGGTGCGCACAGCACCCGGGCTTGGCCGCCGTGACCCAACGTGAATGACCTGTGGCGTTCACCAGGAGTGGATCAATGCATATCCTCGATTCCGTAGATGCAGCCTCGCTGCGCAACGATGTTCCCGAGTTCCGCGCAGGTGACACCATCAAGGTGCACGTGAACATCATCGAAGGCAAGAACTCCCGTGTCCAGGTCTTCCAGGGCTTCGTCCTGGGCCGCCAGGGCGACGGCGTCCGCGAAACCTTCACCGTCCGTAAGGTCTCCTTCGGCGTCGGCGTGGAGCGTACCTTCCCGGTACACTCCCCGATCATCGACAAGATCGAGCTCGTCTCCAAGGGTGACGTGCGCCGCGCCAAGCTTTACTACATGCGTGCACTGCGCGGTAAGGCTGCGAAGATCAAGGAAAAGCGCGACTTCCAGACCGCCAAGTAAGTCCTTCGGACTTTCCAGCGGGTCCACGGAGGGCTCCGGTGTTTGCCGGAACCGTCCCCACTGCGCCGTTCAATTAGAAAAGCGTTAGAGGACACGGATCATGGAACAGACAAGACGCCGGCCCAGGAAACTGGGCTGGCGTTTTGCGCTTCTGGGCCTGGTGCTGGCCGTGGCAATCAGCGGCCTGGTCCGGTCACTGTGGCTGGATGTCTACTTCATCCCCTCCGCGTCGATGGAGCCGCTGCTCCGCGACGGTGACAGGATCCTGGTGTCCCGCACCGACTTCGCGTTCGACCCGGTCCGCCGCGGCGACGTCGTGGTCTTCGACGGCCGCGGCTCTTTTGCCCCGCTCAGCAGCGGCAAAGGACCTGCGGCTGACGTCCTGACCGGCGCTGGCCACTGGCTGGGCCTGACCGGCAGCGACACCACCTATGTCAAGCGCGTCATCGGGCTACCTGGCGACCGCGTGGTGTGCTGCGGCGCGGACGGCCGGCTCACAGTTAACGGCCAGCAACTTGAGGAACGCTATCTGTATGAAGGCGACGCCCCGAGTAAGTTGAAGTTCGACGTGATTGTCCCGGACGGCAGGCTCTGGCTGATGGGAGACCACCGTTCGAAATCGGCCGATTCGCGCAGCCTGCTGGGCGCGCCGGGAGGCGGTATGGTCCCCCTGGAGCGCGTGATCGGCCGCCCGGTACAGATCATCTGGCCGCTTGATAGATTTGCAGCAATTCCGCGGCCCAACGAGGCCGCCACGACGATGAAGAACGGACAGTAGATGCCCGAGACCGGACCCCGGACTCCTGATCCGCGGGGGCACGACGAGCCCCGAGTGACCTCCTCGCCCATCCCCGGCGCCGAACACCCGACGACGCGGCTGCCCGCCGCGCCGAGGCCCGAACACGCGCCGGACACTCGGCCGGTGCCCGCTGAATCGGTGCACGCTGAACCGGTGCACTCGGCGCCCCCACAGCCCGCGCAGCCCGAGCGGGCCGAGGGCGCCCCATTGGCCGGTCCCTCACATGCCGGACCGTCGTCGGCGCGTGCCCGAAAGGCTAAAGCCCGCCAGGGCCGCAACCCGATGCTTCTCTGGCTTAAGGAGATCGCCACGGTGGTGGTGATCGCCGTCGTACTGTCTTTCCTGATCAAGACCTTCCTGTTCCGGGCTTTCTATATTCCGTCCGAGTCCATGATGAACACGCTGGACGTCAACGACCGGATCTTCGTCAACTTGCTGGTGCCGGAGCCGATCGCCTTGGAGCGCGGGGACGTCGTGGTGTTCCGGGACACCAAGGGATGGCTTGTCCCGAGCGCCGTGAAGCCGGCCGGTCCGTTGACCGGTGTCCAGGATGCGCTGACGTTTGTGGGCCTGCTCCCCGACAACTCCGAGCAGCACCTGGTCAAGCGCGTCATCGGCCTGCCGGGCGACCACGTCGTCTGCTGCGACGGCAGCGGCCGGCTCACCGTCAACGGGGCTCCCCTGAACGAGAAATACGTCAACAGCGCCGAGGTCCCGCAGGTGCGCGACTTCGACGTCGTCGTCCCTGCCGGCAAGGTCTGGGTCATGGGCGACAACCGGAACCACTCCGCCGACTCGCGCGCCCACATGGAAAGCAACGGCGGCTTCATCGACGTGGCCGACATCGAAGGCAAGGCGGCCGTGATCGCGTGGCCGTTGAACCGGATCACGTCGCTGGACAACTATCCGGACGTGTTCCGCGGCGTCCCGGCTCCGGTGAAGAAGTAGGGACAGCAGTGTCCGAAGCTCCAACCCTCGACTACGAGCGCCGCTTCCGTGGCTCCGGCGCGCGGCTGCTCGCCGGGATCGACGAGGTGGGACGTGGTGCCCTGGCCGGACCCGTCAGCGTCGGAATCGCCGTCGTGGACCTGCATAAGCAGAAGCTGCTCGCCGACGTGCGGGACAGTAAGCTGCTCAAGGTCGCGGACCGGGAACGGCTCGAACCGCTGGTGCGCAGCTGGAGCGTCGCCTCGGCCGTGGGGCACGCCAGCGCGGCGGAAATCGACGCGCTGGGGATCATCGGCGCGCTCCGGCTCGCCGGCAACCGTGCCTGGTTCGCGGTGCTGGCCGCCGGTGTGACACCGGACGTGGTGCTCCTGGACGGCAGCCACAACTGGCTCTCACCCGTGGCGCAGGCCTCGCTGTTCGACGAGGGCCCCGAGGAGCCGGGCTGTGACGCGCCGGTCCACACCCTGGTCAAGGCCGACATGCAGTGCCTCAGCGTGGCCGCCGCATCCGTGCTGGCCAAGGTCGAACGTGACCGGCAGATGGCTGTCCTGCACACCGAGTACCCGGCGTTCGGCTGGAACGAGAACAAGGGCTACGGCACCGCTGCGCACAAGGAGGCCCTCCGCGCCGCCGGCCCCACGCCGTACCACCGGGTGAGCTGGCAACTGCTCGGCGACTGAGCGGTGGCGCGCGCCCGGCGCCCGATGGTGCAAGATGGAACCATGAGTGCCGAGGACCTTGAAAACTATGAGACCGACATGGAGCTACAGCTCTACCGCGAATACCGCGACGTCGTCGGGCTGTTCAGCTATGTGGTCGAGACCGAACGGCGTTTCTACCTGGCCAACCACGTGGACCTGCAAGCGCGCAGCGCCGACGGCGAGGTCTACTTCGACCTGACCCTGCAGGACGCCTGGGTGTGGGATGTCTACCGCTCCGCCCGGTTCGTCAAGAGCGTCCGCGTCATCACTTTCAAAGACGTCAACGTCGAGGAACTCCCGCGCAGCGAGGAGCTCGCCCTGCCCAAGGTCGAGGGCCTGGGCAACTGATTCCTGCCTCGCGTGACCTGAAGTTACCCACATAGCCGAATTTTTGTCCGCGTGCTGGCCGCCCTGCGATCCACGCTGGAGGCATGAGAGCTAAGGACATGCTGGGCCGGCGCGGCGAGGAACTCGCCGCCGGCTTTATCGAAGCCCAGGGGATGCGGATTGTTGACCGCAACTGGCGTTGCCCCGAGGGTGAAATCGATATCGTCGCGCTCGACGGCGACGCCCTGGTCATCGCCGAGGTCAAGACCCGAAGATCCCTCGCCTACGGGCACCCGTTCGAAGCCGTGGGCGTGGACAAGCTCGCCCGGCTGCACCGGCTGGCCTCGGCCTGGTGCCGGGACCATGAGCTGCGGATGCCGCTGCGCCGCGTAGACGTCATCGCCGTGGTCGACGACGGGACCGGTTCCCCGGCCATCGAACACCTCAGAGGGGTGGGGTAGATGGCGCTGGGACGGACCTATTCGGTGGCGCTGGTCGGCCTGAACGGCTACATCGTCGAGGTCGAGGCCGACATCGGCCAGACCCTGCCCGCGTTCGTGATCCTCGGCCTGCCGGATGCCTCGCTGAATGAGGCCAAGGAACGGATTCGGTCTGCGGCGCAGAACTCCGGAATACCGCTCAGCCGCCGTAAGATCACCGCGAACCTCATTCCGGCGTCGCTGCCCAAGCGCGGCTCCGGATTCGACCTCTCCATCGCCATGGCGGTGCTGCTGGCCGCCAACGACGTGCGCTCCACCGGACGCCATGTCTTCATCGCCGAACTTGGCCTGGACGGGCGGCTGCGTCCGGTCCGCGGCATTCTGCCGGCCGTGATGGCGGCTGTTCAGGCGGGGTATCCCGACGTTGTGGTGGCCCAAGCCAACGCCGCCGAAGCAGAACTGGTGCCCGGCGCCAGGGTCCGCGGCTACCGTACCCTGGCCAGGCTGGCGTTCGATTTCGGCGCGGACCCGCAGGACCTTGCCCTGGACTTCGAGCCGGACACCGCGGATGCCGACGACGTCGACGGGACGGCCCCGGCCGGCCTGGCGCCGGATATGTGCGACGTCTCCGGCCAGTCTGACGGTCGCCGGGCCCTGGAAGTGGCCGCCGCCGGAGCCCATCACGTGCTGTTCACCGGCCCGCCCGGGGCAGGCAAGACCATGCTGGCAGAGCGCCTGCCCGGGTTGCTCCCTGATCTCGGTGACCGGGAAGCCATGGAGGTGACGGCCATTCATTCCCTCAGTTCGCTCACCTCGGCTTCCGTCACGCTGCTGCGGCGGCCGCCCTACGAGAATCCGCACCACACCGCCACCGCGGCTGCCATTATCGGCGGAGGATCCGGATTGCCTCGGCCCGGCGCGGCGTCGAGGGCTCACCGTGGCGTGTTGTTTCTCGATGAAGCCCCCGAATACGAGCGCCGGGTCCTCGACGCACTCCGGCAGCCACTCGAAAGCGGCGAACTGGTCATCCACCGCTCGGCGGGCACCGCTGCCTACCCGGCCCGGTTCCAGCTGGTCCTCGCCGCCAACCCCTGTCCCTGCGGCAAAGCCTCCGGAAAGGGCGTGGACTGCACCTGCACCCCGATGATGCGGCGCCGTTATCTCGCTCGGATGTCGGGGCCGCTGCTGGACCGGGTCGACATCCAGCTGGAGGTCGAGCGCGTCGCACTCGCAGACTTCGGCCAGCCCCGGGCCGAAGAGGCCACGGCCGACATCGCCGCCAGGGTGCGCGCCGCCCGGGAGCGCCAGCTGGACCGGCTCCGGCCGCTCGGACTGGAAACGAACTCGCAGGTTCCCGGACGGGTGCTCCGCGGCCCCCTGCGGCTCTCGGGACCGACAACGCGGATCCTCGACCATGCGCTGGAACGCGGCGCCCTGACGGCCCGCGGCTATGACCGGGTGCTGCGTCTGGCGTGGACCCTTGCGGATCTCTCCGGCCGCGACGGGCCGGACGCGGATGACATCGGTCAAGCGCTGAATCTTCGGCAATCCGCATCGGCTGCCGCGTGACGGCGCCGAGCTGTCCCATCCCGCCACGCCCCGCTATCAGCATCTCAGCAGCACCGGAAGAGGAGAGAGAGCAGCACCATGACACAGAACGAAAGGACCGCCCGGGCGGCGCTGTCCAGGCTTCTGGAACCCCAGGACGCCGCCGGCCTGGCGCTCGTCCGGGTTGCCGGGGCGGAGGATGCGCTGCGGATCGCCACCGGGCAACTGCCGGCTGGCCCGAGGCTGGAGCAGGAACTGTCCCAGGTGCTGGAGCAGAACGGCGCCGGCGGCGGCTGGACCGGCCTGGGCATGGCACTGAAGCGCTGGGCACCACGGGTACCCGACCTGGCGCCGGAGCGCGACCTGGCGACCATGCAACGCCTCGGCGGCCGCCTGATTATCCCGGCGGACAACTCGTGGCCCGGCCAGCTCGCGGACCTGGGGCTGCAGGAGCCGCTCTGCCTCTGGTGGCGGGGCGTGGAACAGGAGTTGCCGCGAGTTCACAAAGCCATTGCGCTGGTGGGCTCCCGCGACAGCACAGCCTACGGCTCTGCAGTAACGGGTGACCTCGCTTATGGGCTGGCCCAGCGGGGCTTCACGATCATCTCCGGCGGAGCCTACGGGATTGACGCCCACGCCCATCGGGCCGCCCTGGCCGGGGCCGCCGCGGGCCTGCCAACTATCGCCGTCATGGCAGGGGGAGTGGACCGGTTCTACCCCGCGGGCAATGAGGATCTGCTCCGTGCGGTGGCCAACCAGGGCGCCGTGCTGGCCGAGGTCCCGCCGGGTTCTGCCCCCACACGGTACCGCTTCCTGCAACGCAACAGGCTCATCGCCGCGCTGGCCGCCGTCACGGTGGTGGTCGAAGCCCGGTGGAGATCCGGGGCGCTCAACACCGCCCACCATGCCGAGACCCTGGGCAGGGCGGTCGGCGCGGTGCCGGGCTCGGTGCACAGTGCCAACTCGGCCGGCTGCCACCGGTTGCTGCGCGAAGGCGGCGCAGTGTGCGTCACGGACGCGGCCGAGATCGCGGAACTGGCCTCGCCGAGCGGCGAGGCGCTGCCGGAGGTCAAGGCGGGCCGGGCCGAGGCCCACGACGGGCTGACCCTTGAGGACCTCATTCTCCTGGACGCCCTTCCGCTGCGGATCACCAGCACGGTTGAGAAGCTTTCCGTGGTCGCCGGGCTGAGCCCGGAATCGGTCAGGGCTGGTCTTGGGCGGCTCGGACTGCTGGGCCTGGCCGAATCCCACCGGGGCGGCTGGAAGCGCTCCGCCAAGGCGGGCTGACGCGATGTACCAGCTCGGTGGCGCATCACCGCCCGGGGGCAAAACGCCATGCCGCCCCGCGCCGCGACTTCCAGCATGGTGCGGAGCAAGCACGCGGGCGTTGGCGGCGCGCCGCCGGGCTGCGCTGGCGCCGGCCAAGTTGCTGGGAGAGTGGGAGGGTGTCAACACAGCAACTTCCCCCAGCGCTCGCTGCGGCCGCCCACGGCTTCGGCCGGTATCTGGAGGCTGAGCGGGGCCGCTCCGCCCACACCGTCCGCGCCTACCTTTCCGACGTCGGAAGCCTGTTGGCGCATGCGGTCTCGGAGGGCGCGGAGGATCTGGCACACCTGGAACTCGGCACACTGCGGCGCTGGCTTGGCACCCAGAGCGAAGCCGGGATGTCACGGGCCACGCTGGCCCGGCGCGCGGCCACCGCGCGGGCCTTCACCGCGTGGGCCGTCCGCGAGGAGCTCATCGCCGCCGACCCCGCCCTGCGGCTGAAGGCCCCGAAACGGGAGAAGTCCCTGCCCGGCGTGCTGCAGCAGGGGCAGGTGCAGCGGCTGGTGGCCGGAGCCGAGTCGGCCGCCGCGGAAGGGGAGCCGCTGGCCCTGCGCAACCGCGCCATGCTGGAGCTGCTCTACGCCACGGGCGTCCGCGTCGGCGAGCTGGCCGGCCTGGACATCGACGATCTCGACCCGGACCGCCGGACCCTGCGGGTGCTCGGCAAGGGCAACAAGGAGCGGACGGTTCCCTACGGCCTCCCGGCCGCGGTCGCCGTCGACGACTGGCTGCGCCGTGGACGCCCGGCCCTGGCGGCGGACGGCTCCGGCCCGGCGCTCTTCCTCGGGGCGCGCGGAAAGCGGGTGGACCAGCGGCAGGTCCGCAGCGTCGTCAAGGGGCTGCTGGACGGGCTGGGGGACACCTCGGCCACGGGTCCGCACGCACTGCGGCACTCGGCGGCAACCCACCTGCTCGACGGCGGGGCGGACCTCCGCGCGGTGCAGGAAATCCTGGGGCACAGCAGCCTGGCAACCACCCAGATCTACACCCACGTCTCCGTGGACCGGCTCCGGAGAAGCTACCAGCAGGCGCATCCGCGGGCTTGACCGGCCGCCGTCCGGCACGGCGCCGCGACCTGGGCCATCAGGGCTCCCGGGGCCCCCTCCGGGGCGTGTCAACGGCACCTGTGGACCATTAGCAAAGCCGGAACGACTCGCCGGGAGCGACGCGCCGAATTGCACTGGCGTAATTAGGCGGGGTACGGCACAATGAGACTCACGCCCGGCAACTTTCAAGTGGTGCTTGAACCGCTTAAGCATCGATTTACCACCTGAGATCCGGACATATTTTTTGCGTATTGTTGTTTCGAAGAAACTGAATAGTCTGGCAGGGGCGAGAGCCCCGCACGCGGATCCACGCAGCAGACAGGCATCCAGGCAGAGGTCGTTGGGGAAGACGTACCTATAGCTATGGAGGATGGAATGTCTGTTGCACTAACCCGCGGTGTCCTGTTCGTACACTCGGCCCCGACCGCCCTGTGCCCCCACGTTGAGTGGGCCATTGGGTCTGTCGTGGACAAGCGCACGGACCTTGAGTGGACTGCCCAGCCCGCTGCGCCCGGAATGTTCCGGGCCGAGCTGTCGTGGACCGGAACACCGGGCACGGGGGCTCAGTTGGCGTCTGCGCTGCGCGGCTGGGCTCACCTGCGCTACGAGGTCACCGAGGAACCCAGCCAGGGCGTCGACGGGGGACGCTGGTCGCACACCCCGGAACTCGGCATCTTCCACGCCGTCACGGACGTGCACGGCAACATCATGGTCTCCGAGGACCGCATCCGCTACGCCTACGAATCCGGCGCCGGCGACCCTTCCGCGGTCTACCATGAGCTCTCGCTGGCCCTCGGCGAGGCCTGGGACGAGGAACTCGAACCCTTCCGGCACGCCGCCGAAGGCGCCCCCGTACGCTGGCTCCACCAGGTCGGCTAGCCACTCTGGGGCTCTTCCCACGACCCTGGACGTACCGCACCACACTCCATAGCAACGCCAAATGACAGATGGCGGCAATGTTCACTAGGAACATTGCCGCCATCTGTCATTTCGGCGTGGAGGCCCAGTTGAGCGGGCCCCGGCGGGTTAGACGCTGCGGACGGCGATGACGGCGTTGTGGCCGCCGAAGCCGAACGAGTTGCTCAGTGCCACGATGCTGCCGCCGGGCAGGGCGCGCTCGGAGGTGACGATGTCGAGCGGGATCTCCGGATCCTGGTTCTCGAGGTTGATCGTCACGGGCGCCTTGCGGTCGTATACGGCCATGACGGTCAGTACGGCCTCCACCGCACCGGAGGCACCCAGCAGGTGGCCCATCTGCGACTTGGTGGCGGAGACGGCCACGTTATCCACGTGGCTGCCGAGGGCGGCCTTGAGGGCGGTGTACTCGGGCTTGTCGCCGACCGGGGTGGAGGTGGCGTGCGCATTGACGTGCACCACGTCCTCGGCCTGGATGCGGCCGTCGAACATGGCCGCCTTCAGGGCGCGGGTGGCGCCGAGGCCCTCCGGGTCCGGGGCCGTGATGTGGTACGCGTCGGCGGTTACCGAGGTGCCGGCGAGTTCGGCGTAGATTCGGGCGCCGCGGGCGAGGGCGTGCTCCTCGGCCTCGAGCACCAGAGCGCCGGCGCCTTCGCCCATCACGAAGCCGTCGCGGTCGCGGTCGTAGGGGCGCGAGGCATGCTCGGGATCGTCGTTGCGGCGGGACAGCGCCTGCATCGAGGCGAACGCGGCGATCGGCATCGGGTGGATGGCGGCTTCGGCGCCGCCGCAGACGACGACGTCGGCCTTGCCGGAGCGGATCAGGTCCAGGCCCATGTGCACGGCTTCGGTTCCGGACGCGCAGGCGGAGACGGGGGTGTGGGCGCCGGCACGGGCGCCGAGGTCCAGGCTGACGGCCGCGGCGGGGCCGTTGGGCATCAGCATGGGCACGGTCATGGGGAGGACACGGCGGGGCCCCTTTTCGCGCAGCGTGTCCCAGGCGTCCAGGAGGGTCCAGACGCCGCCGATGCCGGTGGCGAAGGCGACGGCCAGGCGGTCATGGTCGATGTCGGTGATGCCGGCGTCGGCCCATGCCTCGCGGGAGGCGACAACGGCGAACTGCGTGGACGGGTCCATGCGCTTGGCCTCGACGCGGCTCAGGACCTCGGTGGCGGGGGTGGAGGCCCGAGCAGCGAAGTGCACGGGCAGCTCGTACTTGGCCACCCAGTCGTCCTCAAGCGTGTGCGCGCCGGAGACGCCCTTCAGCGCGTTCTTCCACATCGTGGGGACATCGCCGCCAATGGGTGTGGTGGCACCCAGACCGGTAATGACTACTTTGCGTGCCATGGGATCACTCTCTGTCGGTGCGCCTGCCGTATCCGGAACCTGGTGAAGGCGGCCGGGGCCTGCGTAGGGAAAACTCGGTGGTCATGCAGAAATCAGGGATTGAACTGTGGTGTTCCGGTCCGGGACGCTGTCGAAGCGTCCCGGACCGGCCACAGGTCCGGCCGTTGCCGGCCACAGGTCCGGTCGTTGCCGGCCGGAGCCAAGGCGCAGGCGAAATTAGGCCTGGGCGTTGGCGATGAAGCTGACGGCGTCGCCGACGGTCTTGAGGTTCTTGACCTCTTCGTCCGGGATGCGCACGCCGAACTTTTCCTCGGCGTTGACCACGATGGTCATCATGGAGATGGAGTCGATGTCCAGGTCCTCGGTGAAGGACTTGTCCAGCTCGACAGCCTCGGGGGCCAGGCCGGTCTCTTCGTTGACGATTTCAGCCAGGCCGGCCAGGATCTCTTCGTTGTTAGCCATTGATGGCTCCTTTTCTTGTTGTTGCCGTCGGCTTCCGGTGGTTGTTCCGGGAACGTCGGGCGAAATGATTCAAACCGAGGGTTCGGCTTGGTTGGGAATCCGTGCTGTTGAGGAATGCGTTCAGCTAGGGAAGTGCGGTGGCCGCCTACGGAAGCACAATCACCTGGGCGCCGAAGACAAGTCCGGCTCCGAACCCGATCTGCAGGGCCAGTCCGCCGCTCAGTTCAGGGTTTTCCTGAAGCAAGCGGTGGGTGGCGAGGGGGATGGAGGCTGCCGAGGTGTTGCCTGCTTCGGCGATATCCCGGGCGACCTTGACGGTCTCCGGAAGCTTGAGCTTCTTGGCCATCTCATCGATGATCCGCATGTTGGCCTGGTGCGGGATGAAGGCCGCGAGGTCCTCGGCCTTGATCCCGGCGGCGTCGAGGGCCTGCTGGGCCACCTTGGCCATTTCCCAGACCGCCCAACGGAACACCGTCTGGCCGTCCTGCCGCAGCGTGGGCCACAGGGCCGCCTCGGTGACGGCGGCCTCGCCCTCGCTGAGGGCGGCGTCGCGCTTGCCGGCGGCGGCGAAGTCGCGGATGTCCAGCATCGAGTGGGTCATGCCGATGGCGTCCCACTTGCTGCCGTCCGAACCCCATACCGAGGGGCCGATGCCCGGGGTGTCGGAGGGGCCGATGACGACCGCGCCGGCGCCGTCGCCGAGCAGGAAGGAGATGGTGCGCTCGGTGTTGTCGATGACGTCGGAGAGTTTCTCCGCACCGACCACGAGCACGTACTTGGCCGCGCCGGAGCGGACCAGGGCGTCGGCCTGGGCGATGCCGTAGCAGTAGCCGGCGCAGGCGGCGGAGATGTCGAACGCCGGTGCCGGGGTGGCGCCGAGGCGGTCGGCCAGGCTTGCGGCGGCCGAGGGCGTCGCATACGGGTGGGTGACGGTGGAGACAATTACCGCGCCGAGCTCGGAGGCCTCAATGCCGGCCTTTTGCAGGGCCTCGCGGGACGCGCCCTCGGCCATGTCGATCACGCTGACGTCGGCGGGGGCCCGGTGGCGGGTGATGATGCCGGTGCGCTGCCGGATCCACTCGTCCGAGGAGTCGATCCACTGGCAAACGTCCTCGTTGGTGACGATGACGCTGGGCCGGTACGCGCCGACGCCCATCACCCGGGTGTTTTCCTGCAGGGGAGCCTGCTTCAGAGTAGGAGCGCTCATTCCCCTCCCTCCAGTTCTGCGAATAGGGCCAAGGCGGCGGAAAGGTCATCCGGGGTCTTGACGGTGACGGTCTTCACGCCGGGCATGCCGCGCTTGGCCAGGCCGGCCAGCGTCCCGGCCGGGGCCAGTTCGATCACTCCGGTCACGCCGCGCTTCACGAGGGTCTCCATGCAGAGATCCCAGCGGACCGGGCGGGAGACCTGGGCAATCAGGCTGTCGACGGCGGCACCGCCGTCGGTGACCTCCGCGCCGTCGAAGTTGGACAGTAGCGGGACCTGCGGGTTCCGCGGGTGCAGCGAGGGCCGGAGGGCCTGCAGCGCGGCGACCGCGGGGGACATGTGCGAGGTGTGGAACGCGCCGGCGACTTTCAGCGGGATCACTCGGGCCTTGGCCGGGGGATTGTCGGCGAGGGCCTTCAGCTGCTCCAGGGTGCCGGCCGCGACGGTCTGGCCGGCGCCGTTGACGTTGGCCGGGGTGAGGCCGCAGGCCTCGATCGCGGCCAGGACTTCGGCGGGGTCCCCGCCCACGACTGCGCTCATGCCGGTGGGGGTGGCCGCGGCGGCCGCGGCCATGCCGTTGGCGCGTTCGCGGACAAAGGTCATCGCTTCGGTCTCGGTCAGGACACCGGCCAGGGCGGAGGCGGTGATTTCGCCGACCGAGTGTCCGGCGAGGATGACCGGGAGGGTGCCCAGTTCGACGTCGAAGAGCGACTTGGCGGCCACGAGTCCGGCGGCGACGATCAGGGGCTGCGCGACGGCGGTGTCCTTGATGGTCTCCTCATCGGAAGTGGTTCCGTGGGCGGTGAGGTCGATACCTGCTATTTCGCTAAGGGAGGCCAAATGGCCTGCGACGGGAGGCAGTTCCAGCCAGGGGGCCAGAAAACCAGGGGTCTGGGAGCCCTGTCCAGGGCAAACGATTGCAAGCACGTATCCAGCTTTCCAAATTGCCGCGTGATTCATCGGTACTCTCATGCACCAAGCTCACTGGGTCAGATTGTAGGAAGTCTACAACGGGTCAGGAGTTGTTGCGCGACGGCTGGCGTTCCGCGGAGGGCCTGGGCGGGGCCGAGAGCCGGCCCACCACGAGCGCCGCCTGGAGCACAAAAGCCTCCCGGGGGATCAACGGATCCCAGCCCGTGACGTCGCAGACACGCTTGAGCCGGTAGCGCACGGTGTTGGCGTGGACGAAAAGCTCGCGGGCGGTCGCTTCAAGCGAGTGGCCGAGTTCGAGGTAGGTCCCGAGGGTCTCCACGAGGCCGTTGGACGCCGCGACCAGCGGCCGGTAAATGTTCTTGACCAGGGAACGCCGGGCCGCGTCGTCACCGGAGATCACGCGCTCGGGCAGGAGGTCATCGGCAGCCACGGGACGCGGCGCGGAGGGCCACGCCTTGGCTGCGGTCAGGCCGGCGAAGGCGGACTGAGCGGAGCTGCTGGCCTCCAGCAGGGATCCGGCCTCGGCGCCGTAGACCACCGGCCCCGGGGCGAAGAGCTCGCTGAGTTTCTGGCAGGCCGTTTCGCGGTCCTGCACGCCGCCCAGGATCAGGATCAGCCGGTCGCCCTGGATCCCGACGAGGGCGTCCTCGGCGAAGCGCCCGGCCGTGCGGCGGAGTTCGCTGACGTAGCTGGCGCTGGGTTCCGACGGGGAATTCCCCACCATCACGGTGAAGCGTTCCTGGGCTTTCCAGCCCAAGGCGGCGATCCGGGAGCGCAGCGCGTCGGTGTTTTCGCCGCGCAGGATCGCGTCGACAATCAGCGCCTCCAGCCGGGTGTCCCAGGAACCGCGGGTCTCGGCGGCGCGGGCGTAGACGTCGGCCGCGGCGAAGGCCACCTCGCGGGAGTAGCGCAGCACGGCCTCGCGCAGGCCGGCCTGGTCGGCTTCCGGGGCGATGATCGGCACCTGCTCCTCGACCACCTCCACGACGATCCGGATCAGCTGCAGCGCCTTCTGCAGGCTGATCGAGCGGGTCAGCTCGGTGGGGGCGGTGCCAAAGACATCGGAGAGGATCCAGGACGGAGAGCTGGGCCGCTCGAACCAGGTGACAAAAGCGGCAATGCCGTTCTGCGCGACCATGCCCAGGGCGGAGCGCTCATCGGAGTTCAGCCGGCTGTACCAGGGCAGTGATTTCTCCAGCTGCCGCAGGGTCGTGGTGGACAGCTGGCCCACGCTGGCCCGGAGCTTCTTCAGCGTCTCGGCCTTCTCCGGGGTGAGCGCCCGCACGGACGGCTTGCGTTTTGCGGGAGTGGTGGTGGGCTCTGCCATGCATCGAGCATACGGTGCCCGCCGTCCAAGCTCCATTTGTGCAAAGGCTACAAGTCCCTTTGGGCTGCGTCACAGGCTTAAACGCCCGACGGCGGCCCCCACCCGAAGGTGGGAACCGCCGTCGTGCGTTCGCTTTGGTGACTAAGAGTCGCCGCCCGCGTTGCCGGTGGTGCCGGCGTTGACGTTGAGCAGGCGGTACTTCTCGATTGCCTGGGCCGGGGCCTGGGCGTCGACCTCGCCGCGGCGGGCCAGCATCTGCAGGGAACGGACCACGATCGAGTGGATGTCGTTCTTGAAGAAGCGGCGAGCGGCGGCGCGGGTGTCCGAGAAGCCGAAGCCGTCAGCGCCGAGCGAGGCGAACTCGTTCGGGATGAACTGGCGGATCTGGTCCGGAACGGCCTTCATGTAGTCCGAGACCGCCACGATCGGGCCGGTGGCGCCGGCGAGCTGTTCGGTGACGAACGGGACGCGGGCCGGCTGGCCCGGGTTGAGGAAGGCGTCTTCCTCGGCGGCCATGGCGTCGCGGCGCAGTTCGGTCCAGGAGGTCACGGACCAGACATCGGCGGAGACGCCCCAGTCCTCGGCGAGGAGCCGCTGGGCTTCGAGGGCCCAGGGGACGGACACACCGGAGGCCAGGATCTGGGTGCGCGGGCCGTCGATCTTGGCCGGTGCCAGCAGGTAGATGCCCTTGATGATGCCCTCGACGTCGAGCTCGGCGGGTGCCGGCGGCTGGACGATCGGCTCGTTGTAAACCGTGATGTAGTACATCAGGTTCCGGGCCGGGTCGTTGTCCGCCGGGCCCGGACCATACATCCGGTTCAGGCCATCACGCATGATGACGCCGATCTCGTAACCGTAGGCCGGGTCGTAGGTGACGACGGCCGGGTTGGTCGAGGCCAGGATCGGGGAGTGGCCGTCGGCGTGCTGCAGGCCCTCGCCGGTCAGCGTGGTCCGTCCGGCGGTCGCGCCGATGATGAACCCGCGGGTCATCTGGTCGGCGGCGGCCCAGAAGGAGTCGCCGGTGCGCTGGAAACCGAACATCGAGTAGAAAACATAGATCGGGATCAGCGGTTCGCCGTGCGTGGCGTAGGACGTGCCCGCCGCGGTGAAGGCGGCGACCGAACCGGCCTCGTTGATGCCGGCGTGCACGATCTGGCCGGCAATGGATTCCTTGTAGGCCAGGACGAGGTCGCGGTCCACGGACAGGTAGTTCTGGCCGTTCGGGTTGTAGATCTTCGCCGTCGGGAAGAACGCGTCCATGCCGAAGGTGCGTGCCTCATCGGGGATGATCGGCACGATCCGGGAGCCGAAGTCCTTGTCCCGCATCAGGTCCTTGAGCAGCCGGACGAACGCCATGGTGGTGGCGGCCTGCTGCTTGCCGGAACCGCGGTTGGCGACCTCGTACGCCTTGTCGCCCGGCAGGGTGACGTCGGTGTGCTTGGAGCGGCGCTCGGGGACGAACCCGCCGAGGGCGCGGCGGCGTTCCATCAGGTACTGGATCTCCGGGGCGTCGGCGCCGGGGTGGTAGTACGGCGGCTGGTACGGGTCGGCCTCGAGCTGCTCGTCCGTGACCGGAATGCGCAGGTGGTCGCGGAAGGCCTTCAGGTCCGCCAGCGTGAGCTTCTTCATCTGGTGGGTCGCGTTGCGGCCCTCGAAGTGGGTGCCCAGGCCGTAGCCCTTGACCGTGTGGGCCAGGATGACCGTCGGCTTGCCCTTGAACTCGGTGGCGGCCTTGTACGCGGCGTAGACCTTGTTGTAGTCGTGGCCGCCGCGCTTGAGGTTCCAGATCTCCTGGTCCGTCATGTCCGCGACCATGTCCTTGGTCTGCGGGGTCTTGCCGAAGAAGTGCTCGCGGACGAACCCGCCGGATTCGGCCTTGTACGTCTGGTAGTCGCCGTCGACCGTCTCATTCATGATCTTCACGAGCGAGCCGTCTTCGTCCTTGGCGAGCAGGTTGTCCCACTCGCGGCCCCAGACGACCTTGATGACGTTCCAACCGGCGCCGCGGAAGAACGCCTCGAGCTCCTGCATGATCTTGCCGTTGCCGCGGACCGGGCCGTCGAGGCGCTGCAGGTTGCAGTTGATGACGAAGTTGAGGTTGTCCAGCTTGTCGTTCGCGGCGAGCTGCAGCAGGCCGCGGGACTCCGGCTCGTCCATTTCGCCGTCGCCCAGGAACGCCCAGACCTGCTGGTCCGAGGTGTCCTTGATGCCGCGGTTGTGCAGGTAGCGGTTCGACTGCGCCTGGTAGATGGCGTTCATCGGGCCGATGCCCATGGACACGGTGGGGAACTCCCAGAACTCCGGCATGAGGCGCGGGTGCGGGTAGCTGGAGAGGGCGTGGCCCTCCTTGGACTTCTCCTGGCGGAAGCCGTCCAGGTCCTCCTCGGTCAGCCGGCCTTCCATGAAAGCGCGGGCGTACATGCCGGGGGAGGCGTGGCCCTGGAAGAAGACCTGGTCGCCGCCGCCGGGGTGGTCCTTGCCGCGGAAGAAGTGGTTGAAGCCGACCTCGTAGAGGGTCGCCGCACCGGCGTAGGTGGAAATGTGGCCACCGACGCCGATCTCGGGACGCTGGGAGCGGTGCACCATGACGGCGGCGTTCCAGCGCAACCAGGCGCGGTACTTACGTTCGATCTCTTCATCGCCGGGGAACGGCGCTTCCTGGTCCACCGGGATGGTGTTGACGTAGTCGGTGGTGGTCACCATCGGCACGCCCACGCTCTGCGCGCCGGCCCGCTGGAGCAGGCTCCGCATGATGTATTGGGCACGCTCGGTGCCCTGTTCCTGAATCAGGGTGTCCAGGGACTCCAGCCATTCGGCGGTCTCTTCCGGATCACGATCAGGCAGCTGGTTAGTCAACCCGCTGAGGATATGGGAGGTATCTTCTCCTGCAGCCACGTCCAACCTCTCTTTGAGCGCATTCATCGGCACCCTCAGCTCCGGCAGGGTAACTGCCTGGCGTGAACGCGACGTGTGCGACATATCGGTAACAGCAGCCCGGTCCTGTACGCCGGGCTAGGTCCAATCACAACCATGCCTGCCTGTATTAGCGGTCGGTTGTCCGCGCAGGCAAAGTCGTCATCAGCCACTCTAGCCGTGTCAGTCCGCGGATGCGTAGCTGTCCTATGGGGCCACCGCCGTATTTCACGGGCATACTGGTTCTGTGACGTGGACCCCCTCCGGGGCCCGCGGAACGGCCGGTGTGACGCAGAATATGGCGGATCGCGGCGTTAGCAGCTTGAAGCAAAGGCCCAAAGGGTGTTGGCTTGTAGTAATGGAAATCACTAGCACCATTGGGTCCACCAAGCAGTACACCAAGAAGTACAAACAGCATAGGAGCAACACGTGAGCGAGGCCGACGCCGCCACTTCGGTAAATGTGGCGGAAAAATTGGGTTTCAAAAATGGAGATCTGATTCAAGAATTCGGTTATGACGACGACGTCGACTTCGACTTGCGCGACGACATCGAGGACCTCACCGGCTCGGAACTCTTCGACGAGGACGACCATGAGGTGGTCGACGCCGTGATCCTCTGGTGGCGGTCCGACGACGGGGACCTCGTTGACACCCTGGTCGGCTCGCGCACCACCCTGACCGAGGGCGGCGTGGTCTGGGTGCTCACCCCGAAGAACGGCCGGGTGGGCTACGTCTCGCCGGCCGACATCCAGGATGCCGCGCCCACCGCAGGCCTGCACTACACCACGTCCGCTGGCGTCTCCAAGGAGTGGAGCGCCACCCGGCTGGTCACGCGGAAAAACAAGTGACCCAACCCGGCGCAGGAGTGGCGCTGGCAACCGCCGTGCCGGCGGTCGGCCAGCCCGCCCCCGACTTTGAGCTGGTCAACCAGTTCGGCGAGCCGGTCCGGCTGTCGGAACTGCGCGGACGCAATGTGGTCCTCGTGTTCTTCCCGTTCGCGTTCTCCGGCATTTGTACGGGCGAACTTTGCGAAATCCGGGACAACCTTGCGCTCTTCGAGGACGCCGACGCCGCCGTGCTGGGGGTTTCGGTGGACAGCAAGTTCGCGCAGCGCGCCTACGCGGAAAAGGAGGGTTACTCCTTCGACCTCCTGGCGGACTTCTGGCCGCACGGTGCCGTGGCCGAGCGCTATGGCGTCTTTGACCCCGACAGCGGCATGGCCAAGCGCGGCACCTTCATCATCGACGCCCGCGGTATGGTCCGCTACGTCGTGGTGAACCCCCGCGGCCAGGCCCGGGATTTCACCGAGTACCGCGCCGCCCTGGCGGGGCTCGCAGGGAACTGACGGGGACAGGCGCGATGCGGCAGCGGCGACCCGGCGTCGGCATGACTGGCTTTGCCAGCCTGCCGCCGGTCGTTGCCGCCGAACCGGCGCGGAGCGAACTCGAGGTCCTGCGGGAAATCCACGGCGTCCTCGCGGGGGAGCGCTTCGCGTTGCTCACCGGCGCCGGGCTCAGCACGGATTCGGGCATCCCGGATTACCGGGGCCCCGGGGCGGCTCCGCGGGCGCCGATGACCTACCAGGAATTCATTGGCGACCCCGAGAACCGCCGTCGCTACTGGGCGCGGAACCACATCGGCTGGTCCCATCTGCGCCGCGCCGATCCTAACGACGGCCATGCGGCCGCCGCCCGACTCGAGCACCGCGGGCTCCTCACCGGCCTGATCACCCAGAACGTGGACCGGCTGCACGAGGACGCCGGGAGCGTCAACGTGGTGGACCTGCATGGCCGCTTCGACCGGGTGGTCTGCCTGGCCTGCCATCGCCGCTACAGCCGCTCGTTGCTGGCCGGCGTGCTGGAGGAACTCAACCCTGACTTCCTGACGGAAGCACTCGCCGCCGGTGTCGTGGAAATGGCCCCCGACGCCGACGCTACCGTGGAAGATTCGGAGCTGATCGCGGGTTTCGTCGTCGCCAACTGCCCGGCCTGCGGCGGCACACTGAAACCCGACTTTGTCTACTTTGGCGAGAACGTGCCCAAGGACCGGGTTGAGCGCTCCTACGCCATGGTGGACGACGCCGCGGCCCTGCTGGTGGCCGGTTCCTCCCTGACCGTGATGAGCGGACTGCGGTTCGTCCGGCACGCCGCCAAGCAAGGCAAGGCGGTGGTGATCATCAATCGTGGGCAGACCCGCGGCGATGACCTGGCCACCATCAAGCTGGAGGCAGGCGTCAGCGAATCGCTGACCTGGCTCGCCGCGGAGCTCCCCTCACTGTGAGGCGTTCCGGTCCGGCCGGCGATTGGCGTTTCCGGCGCCGTTTCGGGTAGAGTCATTGTTCGTTGGTGGACGCACTGAAGTGCGGAAACAGCATCTTGGGTCTTTAGCTCAGCTGGTAGAGCGCCACGTTTACACCGTGGATGTCATCGGTTCGATCCCGGTAGGACCCACCAAGGAAAACCCCGTCGCGGCAGGCCTAAACGCCCGCCGCGGCGGGGTTTTTTGCTCTCCATGTGCTGTGTCCTGCACTATTCCCGCGCCCAAAAGTAGCCGGAACTATCTGTGTGCTCACAAATCGGTTGGCAACGCGCGGGCGCTACGCTGCTGGCCCCGAGGGCCACTGCTCGCCGCGGGGGTCGGCAGGGGGCGCCCCGGCCCAGCAGGGAGTGGGGGATTCCGAACCGATAATAAGCTAAGTGATATTGTTATCTTACTTATTTGGGGGGCGACTTGTTAGGTTTACGTTCTTTTTTTGCCAGGTTTTGGGCTACAAAATGCCGGCTATGCGGGATTCCTGTTCCGGATTCCCGGGTCCCTTACTGCAAGGAGCAGCACCAGACGGAGTTCGAATCCGCAAACGCCTGGTAGTGGAGCGCGGCCCCGCTGCCCATGCGCTGTCGGCCATCCAAGTCCGGACTGCACCAAAATGTCGGTGCCTGTCCGTACCGTCACCGGCATGGAACATGTGATCGTAAAAACCGGCCCTGACGGACATCCGCGGGCCGTGGTCCGCGGTGGCCGCGAATGGGTGGTTGGCGCGGAACCCGTGCGGTGGTTTGAGCGCGTGAGCTGGTGGGAGGCCGAGCGCCGGATGCCGAAGGGACTGAGCCGGGTCGATGTCGAGGTGTGGCAGGTCCAGGCCAGGCTGGGCCGGAACAGCGGATCGGCCCTAACTACGATGGAAATCATCCGGGACGGCCTCGGCGGAGGCTGGCGGCTCCGGGACGCGGTGGCGGACGCCGCCTGACCAGCGCTCACCCGCGGCAAAAGCTTCCGCGCAATGGAAAAGCCTGCGGGCAATGGAAAAGCCTCCGGGCAATGGAAAAGCCTGCGGGCAATGGAAAAGCCTTCCACCGCGACTATTGGGGGATGCCGCGGTGGAAGGCTTGTTAGAAATATACCGTGAATGCGTCCAAATGTGAAACGCCTAGCGGTTGAATTTGACCATCGACGGGACTAATCCGGGCCCCGCGGCTGTCTATCGGAAGCCGTGCCGCTGCCGTGCGGGCGGACTAGCGGGGCTGGACCGGGACGAAGACGCGGGGCTGGTCCTTCCAGCTGGGTTCCATGTCCGCGATTGTCTCGCGCATGATCTTGTTGGAGGCCTCGCGGGCGGCCACGCCGTCGCCGGCCGCAATCGCCTCCGCCACGTCCACGTGCCACTGCAGCGCGGAGGCCCTCGGATGGTCCGGCATCAGACCGTGGACGGTGCGGCCGGTCAGTGTCTCGGCCACCTGGCCCACCATGTTGGCGAACATTTCGTTGCCGGAACCGGTCAACAGCAGGGAATGGAACTGGATGTCCAGCTCGAGGAACCGAGGCACGTCGCCGGCCACGCCCGCCTCCCGCATGGCGTGGGAGATTTCCACCAGCCGGCTGCGGAGTTCATCCGGGGCGTTGCCGGCCGCCAGTTCGGCGGCCACCGGCTCCACCGCGGTGCGCAGCTCGGCCAGGGAGCGCAGCTGGGCGCCGCGGCCCTCGCCGGCCAGGCGCCAGCGGATCACGAGCGGATCGAAGGGATTCCAGCGGCTGGCGGGGAGCACCCGGATGCCGACACGTTTGATGGTCTCGACCAGCCCCAGGGACTGCAGCACGCGCACCGCCTCGCGGACCACCGAGCGGGAGACCTTCAGCTCATCCTCGAGGTGCTCGGCCAGCATGACATGGCCGGCGGGGAGCTCGCCAGCGACGATGCGGGCTCCCAGATGCTCGATGGCGCGGTGATGCAGGCTGGTCGACATAGTCGTAAGCATAGTGGCGCAGGCCGCAATCCCGGGGCTACAGGCGCAGTGGCCGCCGAAAATCATAGACTGTTTGTGACGCGCCGTATTCCGCCACGTGGGCGCTGCTTTCCTGCAGTCAGCGGAAATACATATGGTTTATTGACAGCCACTGATCCCAAGAAGCGTGTTCCGCAGCAACTGCGGGACGAACTGCACTCGATGCACAGAATGAATTGGAGTTTTGATGTCAGCACACATCGGTGTCACCGGCCTTGCGGTGATGGGGGCCAACCTGGCCCGGAACCTGGCCCGTAACGGCTTCACCGTTGCCCTGCACAACCGTTCCGTGGAGAAAACCGACGCGCTCCTCGAAAAGCACGGCCAGGACGGCGACTTCGTCCGCACCGAAACGCTGCAGGAACTCGTCGACTCGCTGGAGAAGCCGCGCCGCGTGCTGATCATGGTCAAGGCCGGCAAGCCGGTGGACTCCGTGATCGAACAGCTCGAGCCGCTGCTGGAGGCCGGCGACATCATCATCGATGCCGGCAACTCGCACTACGAGGACACCCGCCGCCGCGAGGCCGCCCTCGCGAAGAAGGACCTCCACTTCGTCGGTATCGGCGTCTCCGGCGGCGAGGAAGGCGCGCTCAACGGCCCCTCGATCATGCCCGGCGGCTCCAAGGAGTCCTACGAGGCGCTCGGCCCGCTGCTGGAAAAGATCGCAGCCCACGTCGACGGCCAGCCCTGCTGCGCCTGGATCGGCACCGACGGCGCCGGCCACTTCGTCAAGATGGTGCACAACGGCATCGAATACGCCGACATGCAGGTCATCGGCGAGGCCTTCGACCTGCTGCGCTCCGGCGCGGGCATTGAGCCGGCCGAGCAGGCAAAGATTTTCGCCGAATGGAACAAGGGCGAGCTCGCCTCCTTCCTGATCGAAATCTCCGCCGAAGTCCTCGGCCACGTCGATGCCAAGACCGGCAAGCCGTTCGTCGACGTCGTGGTGGATGCCGCCGGCCAGAAGGGCACCGGCCGTTGGACGGTCATCTCCGCCCTTGAACTGGGTTCCCCGACTTCCGGCATCGCCGAATCGGTCTTCGCCCGCGCGCTGTCCTCGCAGGCGGAGCAGCGCAAGCTGGCCCAGGAGCTGCTGGCCGGCGGCGAGGCCGCCGTCGAGGTCCCCGAGACTTTCGTCGAGGACGTCCGGCAGGCACTGTACGCCTCCAAGCTGGTCTCCTACGCGCAGGGCCTGGACATGCTCACCTCCGCCGCCAAGGAATACGGTTGGGACCTCAAGCTGGACGAGATCGCCTCGCTGTGGCGCGGCGGCTGCATCATCCGCGCAGAGCTGCTGAAGGAGATCACCAAGGCCTACGCCGCGGACGAGAAGCCGGCGAACCTGCTGTTCGCGCCGGCCTTCACCAAGGCGATCGCCGAGGTCCTCCCGGCCTGGCGGCGCGTGGTGGCCACCGCGGTGCAGCTGGGCATCCCGGTGCCGGTGTTCTCCTCCTCGCTGGCGTACTACGACGGCCTGCGGCGCAAGCGCCTCCCGGCCGCCGTGATCCAGGGCCAGCGCGACCTCTTCGGTGCACACACCTACGGCCGCATCGACACCGAGGGCACCTTCCACACCCTCTGGGGCGAGGACAAGTCCGAGATCTCGGCAGTGGACACGCACTAATCCAGACCGGTTAACGACAGCGGCCGGCGGCCCCGTTTTGGGGCCGCCGGCCGCTGTCTTTATGACTGCGTGCTTTAGATGCGGTACTCGATCAGGTACTCGGCCGGGTCGACGGCGGGTTTGGTTTCGCGCTGGGCGTCGCGGTGCCGCCAGGTGGCGGGCACTCCGGTCAGGATCGATTCGGCCGGGGCGTCCTTGACTACGACGGCGTTGGCGCCGATGGCGCTGTCCCGGCCGATCGTGATGGGGCCCAAGACCTTGGCTCCGGCGCCGATGACGACGCGGTCCTCGATGGTGGGGTGCCGCTTGATCTTTGCGAGCGAACGGCCGCCGAGCGTGACACCGTGGTAGATCATGACATCCTCGCCGATCTCGGCGGTTTCGCCGATCACAACGCCCATGCCATGGTCGATGAAGAAGCGGCGGCCGATCGTGGCGCCGGGGTGGATCTCGATGCCGGTCAGGAAGCGGGCCAGCTGGGAGATCAGCCGCGCAGGGAAGCGCAGCGAAGGGTTCTGCCAGAGCCGGTGCGTCAGGCGGTGCGCCCAGATCGCGTGCAGGCCGGAGTAGGCAAAGAAGTTTTCGAAAGAACCGCGCGCCGCCGGGTCGTGGGACCGGGCGGCGTCGAGGTCTTCCTTCAGTCTTGCGAAGAAGCTCACAAAGACCTTTCTACGAAATCTTGGGACAGGGCTGGGCTTAGCCGCGGATGTCGTCGTACAGCACGGTGGAGATGTAGCGCTCCCCGAAGTCGCAGACAATGGCAACAATCAGCTTACCGGCGTTCTCCGGGCGCTTCGCGAGCTCCAGGGCCGCCCAGACGATCGCGCCGGAGGAGATGCCGCCGAGGATGCCTTCCTTGACGCCCAGCTCGCGGGCCACGCGGACCGAGTCCTCCAGGGTGGCGTCAATGACCTCGTCGTAGACGTTGGTGTCCAGGATTTCCGGCACGAAGTTGGCGCCGAGGCCCTGGATCTTGTGCGGGCCCGGGGCGCCGCCGTTGAGGATGGGGGAGTCCTTGGGCTCGACGGCGATGATCTGCACGTCGGGCTTGCGCTCCTTGAGTACCTGGCCGACACCGGTGACGGTTCCGCCGGTGCCGACGCCGGCGACGAAGATGTCCACCTTGCCGTCGGTGTCCGACCAGATTTCCTCGGCGGTGGTGCGGCGGTGCACCTCGGGGTTGGCCTCGTTGGCGAACTGCTGCGCCCAGATGGAGTTCTCCGTGTTGGCGACGATCTCCTGGGCCTTCTCCACGGCTCCGCGCATGCCCTCGGAACCGGGGGTCAGCACAATTTCTGCGCCGTAGGCGCGGAGCATGACGCGGCGTTCCGTGGACATGGTCTCGGGCATGGTGAGGATGACCTTGTAGCCGCGGGCGGCGCCGACCATGGCCAGGGCGATGCCCGTGTTGCCGGAGGTTCCCTCGACGATGGTCCCGCCGGGCTTGAGTGCACCGGACTTCTCCGCGGCGTCGATGATGGCGACGCCGATCCGGTCCTTGACGCTGTTGGCCGGGTTGTAGAACTCCAGCTTGACCGCCACCGTGGCGTCCAGGCCTTCGCTCAGCCGGTTGAGGCGGACCAGCGGGGTGCCGCCGACCAGCTGGGTAACATCGTCATAGATCCGTGCCATGGGTAGGTGTGCCTATCTGTGAGGAGGAATTCTAAGGTCAGCGTAACGAGGGCGCTCAGGCCCTAGCTAAGCATTAAGCCATGCAGAGTAATATTTCCTGGCCTTCGCCAGCTTCGGGTTGATGATCACCTGGCAGTAGCCCTGTTCGGGGTACTTCGCGTAGTAGTCCTGGTGGAAATCCTCCGCCACGTGGAAGACCGGCAGGCGGCTCACCTCGGTGACGATCGGGTCCGACCACAGCTCCTGGTTCCGGCCGATCGCTTCCTCGAAAAGGATCTTCTCCTCAGTGGTCTCGTAGAACATCGAGGACCGGTACTGGGTGCCGACGTCGTAACCCTGCCGGTTCAGCGTCGTGGGATCGTGCAGGGCGAAGAACATGTCCAGGATGACCTCGGCCGGGATCACCTCCTCGTCGAAGGTCACCGCCACCACCTCGGCATGGCCGGTGGTGCCGGAGCACACGCTGTAGTAGTCGGGGTTGCGGTCGTGGCCTCCGGTGTAGCCGGAGACGACCGAGCTGACACCCTTGGTCTTTTGATAGACGGCGTCGAGGCACCAGAAGCAGCCCCCGCCGAGGACGAAAGTTCTCATGTCCTGTTCAATGGACGAAGGGCCCGGATCATTCCCGAACCCGGCATTCCGCCAGCATCCGGGACTCCCGGCAGGGGTGGCTGGCACCGCGGATAGGGTAAAAATGAGGTTATGGAACCTGAGAACACCGACGTTTCAGCGCAGCCCGACGAAGCTACCCGCACCGGCGAGGCTGCCACGCTGGGCATGATCCTGCTGGCCGTCGAGGAGCTCTGGCCCGAATCGCTGGCGGAGGAGTGGGACGAGGTAGGCCTGGTGGCCGGGCACCCGTCCGCCGAGGTGAGCAGGATTCTCTTCGCCGTGGACCCCACCCTCGAAGTCATCGAGGAAGCCGTCGCCTGGGGCGCCGAACTGCTCATTACGCACCATCCTCTGCTGCTCAAGGGCGTCACCTCCGTTGCCGCCAACACCCCCAAGGGCAAGGCGGTGCACCGGCTGATCGAGTCCGGGACCGCACTGCTGACAGTGCACACCAACGGTGATTCCGCCGTCGGGGGCGTCTCCGACGTACTGGCCGACGCGCTGGGCCTGCAGGACGTGGTGCCGCTGACGCCGGCCGCGAACGGCCTTCCGGAGGAAGGGATCGGCCGGGTCGGGGACCTCGCCGACGTCCAGACGCTGGGGGACTTCGCCGCGCGGGTCTTCGGCATCCTTCCCTCCGTGGCCGGCGGCGTCCGTGTTTCCGGCGACCGGGACGGCCTGGTGCGACGTGTGGCCCTGTGCGGCGGCGCGGGCGACTCGCTGTTCAACGAGGTCCGCGCGAGCAACGCCGACGTCTACCTGACCGCGGACCTGCGCCACCATCCGGCGTCGGAGGCCCGCGAGGCTGCCGTCAATGACCGGCCGTACCTGATCGACGTCTCGCACTTTGCGAGCGAGTGGCTGTGGCTGCCGGCGGCCGCCGAGGCCTTGGGGAATGTGCTGACCGACCAGGGCCACGACATTGAAATCCGGGTCAGCAGCACCAACAGCGACCCCTGGGACTTCATTCTGACTCCGGGCGGCGACTAGAGTCTAGGGAGCGCCGGTACGGTGCCCGGCTCCGGCCGGTAAGTGAACAAGCGGAGGAAATAGTGGCCAAGGCAGCACCGGCGGAACAGTTGAAGTTGCTCGAATTGCAGGGACTCGATGCCAGGCTCAAGTCCCTCTCCAACCGCCGCCGCAGCCTTGAAAGCGACTCCCGGATCACCGACCTGGAGGCTGCACTCAGTGTGGCCAACGGAGAACTCGGGGCCGCGAAGGTGGCGGTGCACGACGCCGAACTGGAACTCAAGCGCGCCGAGGCCGACGTCGAGCAGGTCGCCTCCCGGATCGAACGAGACGAGGCCAGGCTCAACAGCGGCACCGGGCTGTCCAAGGACCTCGTGGCCCTGCAGCGCGACATCGCGTCCCTGAACAAGCGCCGCTCGGATCTTGAGGACGTTGAACTCGAGGTCCTGGAGCGGCTGGATTCGCTGCGCCTGCGCCAGGCCAGCCAGCAGCAGATCGTTGACGATATCCAGGGTTCCTTTGGCACCATCCGCGCCGAACTGGACGAACAGCTCGCCGAAGTGGCCGCGGAGATGACCGTGGTGCGCGGCCAGCGTGCCGAGTTCGCCGAGGGACTGGACGCGGGAATGCTCGCCGTCTACGAGAAGACGCTCGCCAAGCGCGGCGTCGGCGCGGCCCGGCTCTTCCACGGCACCTCCGAAGGATCCGGCATGCAGCTGAGCCCCGGTGACCTCGCCGAGATCAAGGCCGCAGCCGAGGACGACATCGTCTTCTGCCCGGATTCCGGGTGCATCCTGGTCCGCTCCGCCGAGTGGGCCTAGCCCCCAAGTGACTCGCAGTTGTTGTCGTTTAGAGGCGTCTAAACGACAACAACTGCCAGCTAGTTGGGCAGGATGAGGTTGAGGGTGTGCGGCTTCCGGGCCGTGCCCTGGACCAGCTCCGCGGACCATTTCTCGGCGGCGGCCTTGTGCAGCTGCGCCGGGGTCTGCGGGGTCTTGCCGCGGCGGGCCAGCAGGTGCCGGGCAAGCTCCCCGCGGGTGTGCTTGGCGAAGTGGCTCACCACCTTTCGGACGCCGTTGACCTCCGTGAAGACGTTCACCGCCACGGTCCGCTCGGGCGGGGGAGCCCAGGCCGCGGCGTAGGTGCTGGAGCGGCAGTCGACCAGCAGCTCGCCGTCCGTTGCGGCGGCCAGGGCCTCAGTTAGCTGCGGCTTCCAGAACGAGGCCAGCCGTCCGACGTCGGGCAGGGACGTGCCCATCGATAGCCGGTACGCCGGCACCCGGTCCGCAAACCGGATCGCGCCCCAGAGCGCGGAGATCACCAGCACGTTTGCGTCCGCCTTCTTCCGCTGCGCCGGAGTCAGCGAGCGGTAGTCCAGGGCGTCGTAGAGGACGCCGGAATACACCTGGTGGGCGGGCGCGGCAGGCTCGGCGTGCAAGCGGGTGTTGCGTTCGACGTCGGCCTTCAGCGAGGCGCCGACGCCCAGCAGCGCCAGGGCGTCCTCGTGCGCGCTGACGGTGCCGAGCGCCTCGAGCACCTTTGCGCGGTAGGCGTTGAGGCCGGGGAAGCTGAGCGAAGCCGCGTCGACGGCGTCACCGCCGGTCGCGGGGGTCTTGCCTTCGGAGGGCGGCAGCAGAATTAGCACCGTACGATCCTACCGGCGGCCAGGCGGCTGCAGCCGCGCGCGGCCCGGCGTCGGGCTAGCGCCGGTGTCCGGTGTTGTCGAGGCCCACGAAATTCGACTGGCCGACTGTCTTGGCCCGCTGGATGTCCCGCCGTGCCCGCTCGGATTCCGGGTCGCTGCCCAGCCGCGCGTGCTTCCGGCGGGTCAGGAGGTCACGCACGACGGTCGCGACGACCAGCAGTCCGGCGCCGACGGCAAGGAGCAACAGTTCCATGCGGTCAGGCTACCTTCGTTGGCGCCGCCGGGACAGGGGGAGGCGCCGTGGCCGCCACGGGGGTGGGGCCGGCGGCCTGGGCCGGCGCCGCTACCGCTGCCTGGGCGGCCTTGGTCTCCCGGGCCAGGAACGCGGACAGCTCGCCGATGGTGCTCATCAGCGGCGCCGGGAAGACCACGGTGGAGTTCTTGTCCACCGCAATCTCGACGAGGGACTGCAGGTTCCGCAGCTGCAGGGCCAGCGGATGCGCCATCATCATGTCAGAAGCCTCACCGAGCGCCGCCGCCGCGATCGACTCGCCCTCGGCGGCAATGATCTTGGCCCGCTTCTCCCGCTCGGCCTCCGCCTGCCGGGCCATGGCGCGCTTCATGCTTTCGGGAAGCTGGATGTCCTTCAGCTCCACGAGCGTGACTTCGACGCCCCACTCCAGGGTGAGTGCGTCCAGGATTTCGCGGATGTCGCTGTTGATGTGTTCCGTTTCGGACAGGGTCTGGTCCAGGCTGTGCCGGCCGACCACCTTGCGGAGCGTCGTCTGGGCGATCTGGTTGATCGCGGCAGCCACATTTTCGATCGCCACCACCGACTTCACGGCGTCGATCACCCGGTAGTAGGCCACCGCGGAGATATCCACGCTGACGTTGTCCTGGGTGATGATGCCCTGCGACTGGATCGGCATGGTCACGATCCGCAGGCTGACCAGCTGCAGCCGGTCGATCACCGGGATGATAAAGCGCAGCCCGGGCATCCGGACTCCGATCACCCGGCCCAGCCGGAACAGCACGCCCTGCTCATACTGGCGCACAATCCGGATCGAGGCCCGGGCCAGGATGAGCACGAGCGCGGCGATGATCAGCCAAATGACGACGGCGGTGAAATCCATCCGAATCGCTTCCTTGCCTGGCGGGGTTGCTGCTTTCATTCTCCCACCGGCAGGCCCAAAAGGCGCCGGTGCGGTGAGCCTGCGGGGCAGCCCGTAGAATGAGAACCGGATGGGTTGACCAGGCGGCCGCGCGTCACGCAAGTGGCTCGAGGAACGTCCGGGCTCCGCAGGGCAGGGTGGTGGGTAACGCCCACTCGGGGTAACCCGCAGGCCAGTGCCACAGAGAATAGACCGCCTGCCCCAGGGCCGTGTCCGCACGGTCGGGGGAGCAGGTAAGGGTGAAACGGTGGTGTAAGAGACCACCAGCTTCCCGGGTGACCGGGAAGGCTAGGTAAACCCCACCCGGAGCAAGGCCAGACAGGACACGTTTGAGGGCTGCCCGCCCGAGTGTCCGGGTAGGCCGCTGGAGGGCGTCGGCAACGGCGTCCGTAGATGGATGGCCGCTACTCCCGCGCCGGCAACAGCGCGGGAACACAGAACCCGGCGTATCGGTCAACCCATCCAACCAAACGAAAAGGACCGGCACCGTGTGGTGCCGGTCCTTGCCGTTTGGATCGAGGTGTAGGTGTCGGATCAGGCCTTGGCCTTCCGCTTCACCCAGCCCCACGCCGCCGTGGCGACGAACAGGACCAGGCCGATGACGGCCAGCCAAAGCAGGCCCTTCACGACGAAGCCCAGGATCGAAAGAATGAGCCAGATGACAAGTAGTGCAACTATGAGTCCCATCTGGACATCCTACGTCAAGGGCTGGGTGACGCGGCGGACCCCGCTCGTGTGAGTGATTTCACGCCGCCTCCGGCCCCCTGGACCGGCGCCCCGCTCTAGAATGGACAGCGAACGTAGATGTTCTGCCACCGGGTCTGCGTTCGCCGCCGGTGGCTTTTTCTTTGCGCTCCATGCAGGCGCCCGGGGTGGACCGAATCCCCGCCGCGTCCAGGTTCCGGAGATCCGCCGGCAGCCGACTTCCGCATACGAGGACGTATGTGGTGGATTTTAGGAAGGTAGTTCTGTGAGCCAGACGTCAGATTCTTGTCTTGATACGTGGATGGGCCGGGAGGCGCTCGCCGAGGCCATGATTCCGGTGATCGGCCGGCTGTACCGCGAAAACAACGTGGTGACGTCCATCCACGGCCGGAGCCTGATCAACAAGTCCACCATGAACATCCTCAAGGCGCACCGTTTTGCCCGCCGGATGAGCAAGGAAGAGCTGCGCCTCGAAGAGACCGCGCCCCTGCTCGACGCCCTCACCAAGCTGGACCTCGGCGCGGCAGCCATCGACATTGCCCGCCTGACCGAAAAGTACCGCGTAGAAGGCAACGGCATCAGCCTGGACGACTTCCTGCGCGAGGAGCTGGCCGAAGTGGTCGGCAAGCGCGGCGGCGACGACCGCACCAGCACCGACGTCGTCCTCTACGGCTTTGGCCGCATCGGCCGGCTCCTGGCCCGCCTCCTGGTCGAGAAGGCCGGCGGCGGGCACGGCCTGCGGCTGCGCGCGATCGTGGTGCGCCGAGGGTCGGACAACGACCTCACCAAGCGCGCCAGCCTGTTGCGCCGCGACTCGGTGCACGGGTCCTTCGAAGGCACCATCAAGGTGGACCTCGAGAACGACACCATCACTGCCAACGGCGTCCAGATCCAGGTCATCTACTCGGACAACCCGGCCACGGTGGACTACACCGCCTACGGCATCCACGACGCACTGGTGGTCGACAACACCGGCCGCTGGCGCGACGCCGAGGGCCTCTCCCAGCACCTGCAGAGCAAGGGCGTTTCCCGCGTTCTGCTCACCGCCCCGGGCAAGGGCGAGCTGAAAAACATCGTGCACGGCATCAACCACGCCACCATCACGGATTCGGACAAGATTGTTTCGGCGGCGTCCTGCACCACCAACGCCATCACGCCGGTACTAAAGGCGATCAACGACCGCTACGGCGTCGTGCACGGCCACGTAGAGACGGTCCACTCCTTCACCAACGACCAGAACCTGATCGACAACTTCCACAAGGGTGACCGCCGCGGCCGCTCCGCCGCGCTGAACATGGTCATCACTGAGACCGGTGCCGCCAAAGCTGTCGCCAAGGCCCTGCCCGAGCTCCTGGGCAAACTGACCGGCAGCTCCATCCGCGTCCCCACCCCGGATGTCTCCCTGGCCATCCTGAACCTGAGCCTGGAAAACGGCACCACCAAGGATGAGGTCAACGACTACCTGCGCGAGATGTCGCTGCACTCGGAGCTGCGCAAGCAGGTCGACTACATCGATTCGCCCGAGGTTGTCTCCACCGACTTCGTCGGCTCCCGCCGCGCCGGCATCGTCGATGGCCTCGCCACCATCAGCAACGAGAAGAACCTTGTCCTCTACGTCTGGTACGACAACGAATTCGGTTACAGCTGCCAGGTGGTCCGTGTGATGGAGGAAATGGCCGGCGTGAACCCGCCGTCGTTCCCGGCCAAGGACGCGGCCGCGACCCTCGAAGCTGCCGGGCTGCCGGTCGAGGTCGGGTAGCCCCACTTTGGACCTTCCCGGCCGGTTCGCTGGAATCGGCCGGGAAAGGGAACCACAATGGAGCCATGGAACAGAACTCGGCTGTGGAGCACGAAACCACCCTGGAACATGCCCTCGACGTAGCCCGGCGGAACGCCAAGGAAGCCAAGCGCCTCCTCGACGACGCCCGAGCCAAACGCGAGGCCGGCGAGATCGACGACGCGCGGGTCAGCCAGTTGGAAGCGCTGCTGAATCTCGCCGAGGAGGACCTCCGCCGGGTCACCAAGGAACAGTGACCGCTCGGCACTGACCAGCCGGCGGCCGTCCGGCCGCCAGCCCCGGGGCATAGCCTGTCCTGTCCTGCACACTGTGGACAACCGGGCCGCTGTCGGTGCCCCGGCCTAGGCTGATGAGGTGCAGCAGCCCCATCCCTCCCCGGAACTTCCGTGACCGTCACCTGGCGCGACTTCAGGCGCGCCCGGCGCCGGTCGCGCCAGGCCTGGGCATTGCTGGGCGCCACGATGCTGGCGTTGCTGGCTGGCCTCGGCTGGTTCTTCACCGCCGGCCAATTTGCGATCGCAGAGCCGAGGGTGGCGGGGCCCACCGAGGCTCCCGTGCTGGCGGCGGGTTGGATGAAACCGGTCGCGCCGGTTCGGGCCGTGCCGTCCGGTCTCGCCGTGGACCTCCTGTCGGTGCTGCCGGTCAAGGGCCGCGCAGCCAGCGGCAACTACAACCGCAGTGCCTTTGGCCAGGCGTGGCTCGACGTCGACCGTAACGGCTGTGACACCCGCAACGACATCCTCCGCCGAGACCTGGCCGGCGCCATGTTCACCGAAGGCTCCCGCTGCCGGGTCGGATCCGGGACCTTCCAAGAGCCCTACACCGGGCGGACCATCGCCTTCCAGCGCGGTGCGGCGTCCAGCAAAGTCGTGCAGATCGACCACGTCGTGGCGCTGGGGGACGCCTGGCAAAAGGGGGCCCAGCAGCTGAGTCCGCTGCAACGCCAGCACCTCGCCAACGATCCGCTGAACCTCATTGCCGTGGACGGGCAGGCCAACCAGGACAAGAGCGCGTCCGACGCCGCCACCTGGCTGCCGCCGAACAAGGCGTTCCGCTGCCACTACGTCGCCCGGCAGATCTCGGTGAAGGCCGCCTACGGGCTGTGGGTAACGCCGGCCGAAAAGGACGCGATGAAACGGGTTCTCGGTGCCTGCCCGGGGCAGCAGACCATCGTGCCGCGCTGATGTCCGGGCTGATTCGCGCTGCTGTCTGCGCTGTTGGGAACGGAACGATTCCCGGCTCATTGACACCCGACACTGTCAGGTCTAGGACTGGAATCGTCAGCTACGGCCCACCACTCGAGGAGTAGAAATGGCCTACGGAGTTGTGCACTTTTTTCCGGGAGGAACCAAGGAACAGTACGAGGCGTCCATTGCCGCGGTTCATCCCGGCGAAGGCCGCTTGCCGGAGGGGCAGGTCTTTCATGCCGGCGGCGCATCGGCCGGTGGGTGGACAATCATGGCGGTCCACGATTCCCAGGAGAGCTGGGAGAAATTCCGTGACGGCATCCTGATGCCCAAAATGCAGGCCGGCATCGAGGGCGGCTTCACATCCCCGCCGGACGAGACCGTAATTGAGCTTTACAAGGTGATGCCATAGGACACAGGCCGTCCGGCAGTCAGAACAGCAATGAGACGAGGCACCAGCCGGCCACGAGCAGCCCCACGACCAGCATCGGGACGTTCCACTCGGACACGACCGTGCGCTCGGCCGAACTATGGCCGGGGCCGCTGGTTGCGCCCGGCTGCCTGGCATCCTGCCAGGCCCGGACAATCGCATCCCGTCCGCCCGACGTCGGAGGCTGGCCCATGCGCTCATTGGACGGCAGCATCCCGAAGGGGCGTTCCTTCCAGTCCCGGGCCTGTTCGAACCCGGTGCCAAAGGCGCTGGGCGGCGTCGGGGCACCCCAGCTGACATACTTCCTACCGGCAGCCCTCACCGTGACGGAGTAGCGGACCTCGACGTCGTCCACGGCGGCGAACGGGATCCGGTGCCGTCGGAGCCCGTTGACCACGTCAAACTTGTCGGCTCCCACGATCAGCCTCGGCTGCCACTGCGTCAGATAGACCAGCAGGGCCGCGGCAGCCAGCCACGGCG
Organism: Arthrobacter sp. 05L428; assembly: GCF_056397665.1. Lineage (NCBI taxonomy): Bacteria > Bacillati > Actinomycetota > Actinomycetes > Micrococcales > Micrococcaceae > Arthrobacter > Arthrobacter sp. 05L428. The sequence goes on from NZ_JBFTNW010000001.1 coordinate 984,492, forward strand.
CGGCCGCCACGGCAGCCCCGCCCCTTCCCGCGAGCATCAGCCAGCCAATGCCGGCAGCGCTGCCGCCCCAGACCAGGAGCGATACCACCCGGCCGGATGGCTCCTTGAAGGTGCGCGGCCTCGGTCTTGAGCTTGTTTCGGTTTCCCCCATGCGCCACATCATGCCAGCGGAGTGCCGGTTTCCCGGCTAGGCCCGGGCGGCTTGTTCCGCGAGTTCTGCTTCGAGCCGCTCGACGTCGGCCCGGTGGCAGAGCTCGGTGGCGCGTGTGGTGACAGTCGCGCTGCCGGCAGCGACCGCCGAACGGAACGCATCAGCCAGCGTGCGCCCCTGCGCCAGCCGGAGCACGAAGGCTGCCAGGAAACTGTCGCCGGCACCGACCGTGCTCTGCACCCGTACCGGCGGCACGGCCAGACGGAGCGTGCCGCCCTGGGACGCCAGGACTGCTCCCTGGCCGCCCAGGGTCAGCGCGACATGTTCGGCGGATCCGTCGGCCACCAGCGCCATGGCGGCGTCGAGCTCGCTTTGCTCGGTCTCCAGGGTCGTGCCGAAATGCAGCCCGAGCTCCCGCCGGCTCGGTTTGACCAGGAAGACCCCCTCGGACAAGGCGGCGGCCAGGGCCGGTCCTGAGGCGTCGACGACGCAGCGCGCATTCTGCTCGCGCGCGAGCCTGGCCACCTCGGCGTAGAAGTTATCCGGTACACCGGGGGGCAGGCTGCCGCTGGCCACCACGTACCCGCCGGGCTGGATGGAATCCGCCACGAGCGCCAGGCACAGCCGCCACTCGGGTTCACTCAGCTCGGGTCCCTGCAGGACAAAGCGGAACTGCTTGCCGGTGGAGGTCTCATCGACAGTGAAGTCCTGCCGGGTGCCGCCCTGGATCGGAACCACCAGTGTGGCGAGCCGCTCCGCTTCGATCAGTCTCCGGTAGGCCTCGCCCGTGGGGCCGCCCGCCGTGTAGATGGCCAGGGGACGTCCGCCGAGCCGTTGGACCACCCGGGCCACGTTCACGCCGCCGCCGCCCGGATCCAGGCGGCTGGGTCCGCAACGGAGCTTATGACCGCTGGTGACCACCCCGGTGGTGGTGCTGATGTCCAATGCTGGATTCACGGTGACCGTGAGGATGGGCTGTGCCGGCGCGGTGGCTTCCATGGGGCCAAGCATAAGAGCACGGCGTTCACACTGTCCCCGGGCCTAGATCCCCTTGTGGGCAGTGGGGCGCTCCGCAAGAATGGGCGCGGCAGGACAGGAGGCTGGAATTCAGCCGCCATTACTGGGACGGGAACCATGGCACATCGCAAGGCAGGCGCCGTCAAAGGCAGTGCCGTCAAGGGCAGTGCCGGCAAGGGTAGCGCCGGGCGGGAGCCCACGCGCCATAAGGGCGGCCCGGGGGAGGAACCAGGGCAGCCCGGGCGGCTGCCGCTGGGCGTCTATGCTGCCGAACTTTCCCGGCTTCAGGCGGAGCTGGTTGCGTTGCAGGAATGGGTCCGCAGCACGGGAGCGCGGGTGCTGGTGATCTTCGAAGGGCGCGACGCCGCCGGCAAGGGCAGCGCCATCAAGCGGGTCACCGAGTACCTGAATCCCCGCGTTGCCCGGATCGTGGCGCTGCCGGCGCCGACCGAGCGGGAGCGCGGTGAATGGTACTTCCAGCGCTACGTACAGCACCTGCCGGCGGCCGGGGAAATCGTGCTGATGGACCGCTCCTGGTACAACCGCGCCGGCGTCGAACGGGTGATGGGATTCTGCACGCCCGCGGAACACAAACGCTTTATGTCCCAGTGCCCGGTCTTTGAATGGCTGCTGATCCAGGACGGGATCCTGCTGTTCAAATACTGGTTCTCGATCAGCCACGCGGAGCAGGAACGGCGGTTCAGGTCCCGGCTGGAGGATCCGCTGCGTCAATGGAAGCTCTCGCCGATGGATCGGGAGGCGATCCTGCGGTGGGAGGACTACTCGCGGGCCAAGGACGACATGTTCATGCAGACGGATACCGCGGAATCGCCGTGGTTTGTGGTGGAGGCAGAGGACAAACGCCGGGCCCGGATCAACATGATCGCCCACCTGCTCTCCAGCATCGACTACACCGAAGTCAGGACGGAGCCGGTTACCCTCCCGCAGAGGCCGCGCGCCGTCAATTACACCCGGCCGCCGCGGGACTTGTTCCGCTACGTCCCCGACCATGCCGCCCAGCTGCTGAAACCGAACGAGGACTAGCCCGCCGGGGCGTAACTCCACGGCGGAAATTCCACACTTTTGGGGGCGGCCGCCGGCGCGTCCCGCGAAATTCGCGGCGATTTCCTGCGTGTTGGCGTCAAAGGTGGGGAGACTCCGCGCCTGCTGGCGCAGTCCGAACGGGGACTAGCCCGCCGGGGCTAGTGGCCGAAGGGATCCGGGTCTACACCCGGCATCCAGGTCAAACCGGGGACGCCCCAGCCGCTCTTCTTGGCCTGCTTCATCGCCTTACGGGCGTAGCGGTCGATCAGCCGATTGACGTACAGCTTGCCGTCCAGGTGGTCGTACTCGTGCTGGATCACGCGCGCGAACCAGCCCGTCGCCTCGAACTCGACGGGTTTGCCGTCGCCGTCGAAGCCCTGCACCCGGGCCCATTCGGCGCGTTTGAGCGGGTACTGCCCGCCCGGGAAGGACAGGCAGCCTTCCTCTTCCTCGTCCGGGTCCGGCAGCGCCCCGGAGACTTTGGAGAGGGTCAGCACCGGGTTGACGACGACGCCGGAGGGCGGGGCGCCGTCGTCGTTGGCGTACTTGTACACGAAAAGCCGCTTGCCCACACCGACCTGGGGCGCGGCCAGGCCGACGCCGTTGGCGGCGTCATTGGTCTCGAACATGTCCGCGATCAGGGTGCGGAGTTCGTCGTCGAAGACCTCAACTTCGGCGGCCCGGCGGTGCAGCACGGGTTCGCCCCAGATCGTGATGGGTAGGACTGTCATGTCGAAAGAGTTCCTTTAGTGCTGTTGGCTGCTGGTGCTGCGGCGGTCAGCCGGCGATGGTGCGGCCGACGACGTCGCGCATGATTTCGTTCGTGCCGCCGAAGATCGTGAGCAACCGTGCCGCGAGGAAGGCCTGCGCCACCGGGTACTCCAGGATGTAGCCGTAGCCGCCATGCAGCTGCAGGCACCGGTCGGTGACGGACTTGGCCCGTTCGGAGGCCCAGAGCTTGGCCCGCGCCGCCGAGGCGGCGTCGAGTTCACCCGCGTTGAAAGCCCGGATGGCCTGGTCCACGTAGGTTTCAGTGACCTCGACCTCGGTGAGTAGGTCGGCCAGTTCGAAGCGGCTGTTCTGGAAATCGATGATCCGCTCGCCGAACGCGTTGCGGTCCTTTGTGTACGTCACGGTCGCCTCGTAGACGGCGCGGACGACGGCGGAACTGGCGACGGCGATGGCCAGCCGGCCCTGGGGGAGCTGCTCGGCGGCGTACTGCAGCCCCTTGCCTTCTTCGCCGACCAGGTCCGCGTGCGGTACCCGGACGTTGTCGAAGAACAGCTCAGCGGTGTCCGAGGCCTTCAGCCCCATTTTGTCCAGCTGGTTGCCGGTGTTGTAGCCCTCGGACTTGCGCACCATGAACAGCGAGAAGGAGTCGCGGCCGCCCCGCCCGGTGCTGCCGTCGGTGCGGGCCAGGACCAGGGACGCGTCGCCGGAGATGCCGTTGCCGATGAAGGTCTTCTGGCCGGTGATGAGCCAGTCGTCGCCGTCGCGCACGGCCTTGGTGCGGATGCCGCGGAGGTCCGATCCGGCGCCGGGCTCGGTCCAGGCGACCGAGGTGACCGTCTCGCCGGAGACCATGCCGGGCAGCCAGCGCGCTTTGAGATCGTCGGAGCCGTAGGCCAGCAGGTGGGGGAGGACCATGTCATCGTGCAGGTGGAAGGCCAGCCCCACGGCAAGGTGGTTGCTCTTGGCGAACTCCTCGTCCAGCACGGCACGGAAGCGGTAGTCGTCCATGCCCAGGCCGCCGAATTCTTCGGGAACGGCGAGCCCCAGCAGGCCCTGCTCGCCGGCCGCGGTCCAGAGCGAACGGGGCATCATGTGGTCCTGGTCCCACTGGCCGTAGTGCGGGGCCACCGCCCGAGCGTTGAACTCCGCAGCCATCTCACGGAACATCTCGTGGTCTTCTTCAAAGAGCTGGCGCTTCATCGCGGTTCCTTCCACGCACGGACGAGACTGGACAGACAACAAAGGCCGCACCGGATATCCGGTGCGGCCTTTGGAAAAGGTCGGACAATTCTGCCGTCCTTTGTGAGGGTGAGCGACGGGGGTTGAACCCGCGACCTCCTGGACCACAACCAGGCGCTCTGCCAACTGAGCTACGCCCACCATGTGCCCCGCCATGCCTTCCGGCGAACCGGCTGGCTGAAAAGGCAACGACAAATAGCTTACCTGCTGTTTGGGGGTGGTTTTGCCACTTTCCTCGAATTCGACGAAATTTTCCCTAAACGTGGTGGAGATTACTCCGCGGGTGCTGCTGCAGGCGCGTCGGCGGGGGCGTCCGCAGGGGCCATGATCGACTTCGCGATCCGCTGCGCCGTGGCGCTGTCCGGACCCGGTGCGGGCACAAAGACCGCCTCCCGGTAGTAGCGGAGCTCGTCGATGGAATCCTTGATGTCGCCCAGGGCACGGTGGCCGCCGAGCTTGGCGGGGGACTGGAAGTACGCCCGGGCGTACCAGCGCCGGGAGAGTTCCTTGATGGTGCTGACATCGATCACGCGGTAGTGCAGGTGCTCCACCAGTTCCGGCATGTCGCGGACCAGGAACACCCGGTCGGTGCCCACCGAGTTGCCGCCCAGCGGGGCCTTCTTCGGGTCCGGCACCCACTTCTTGATGTACTCGAGCACGGCGGCCTGGGCTTCGGCCATGGTCTTGCCGTGGGGGAGTTCCGCCAGCAGCCCGGACCGGGTGTGCATGTCGCGCACGAAGTCGTTCATTTGGGCCAGCGCGGCGTCGTCCGGCTTGATCACGACGTCCACGCCGTCGCCGAGGATGTTGAGTTCCGAGTCCGTCACCAGGGCCGCAACCTCGATGAGGGCGTCGTTCTTGGAGTCCAGGCCGGTCATTTCGCAGTCGATCCACACGATGCGTTCATTAGATATAGGCACCCGCCCAGCCTACCGTTCCGCCGCCGCTGAGCGGTCCGGTGCTAGGATTTCGGGTACGCGGCCGTCGAAGATTTTCGTCATCGCGGCGTGCCCCATGGCCGGCTTGTCGGTCCGTTGCGGGCCAAAACGAGCCCCACAAGAGATTGGACGATCCTGAGATGACGGCGCCTGTACCTGCGGCGGGGGAAACGGCTGCCGGTACCTCCCGCCAGTCTCCGAAGGCCGTTGTTGCCGATGTGGATAATGCCAGGTCGCCGATCCTTGCCGGATTCCTTGGCTCCGTGTTCATGGCGGTCGGCTCGCTGGGCGTCGGCTGGCTCGCTCCGGTGTCCGAACTGCGGCGCCTGCCCTTATTCATCTGGATGCGGACCGAGGCGGTGGGTGTCGGGCTGAGCATTGTGCTCCTGGCGGTCGGCGGAATGCTCCTGGTCCGCGCCTGGCTCCGGCTGGGGCAGCGCGTGCGGAGCTGGGGCCCCGGGGCCCGCAAGGCGACGCTGCTGGCGGTGGCTGCGTGGGGGCTGCCGATGATGTTCTCCGTCCCCTTGTTCAGCCGCGATGTCTACGCCTATATCGGCCAGGGCCGGCTGATGGTCGAAGGGTTCAACCCCTACGAGAACGGCATCTCGGCGCTGTCGAACTACTTCCAGCTGGGCGCGGACAAGATGTGGACCGAGGCTCCCGTGCCGTACGGACAGCTCTTCCTCTGGATCGAACAGTTCGTGGTCTGGTCCACGAACGTCCACCCCGAGGCCAGCATCATGCTGTTCCGGCTCGCGGCCCTGCTCGGAATCGTGCTCTGCGTGATCTACGTGCCGAAACTGGCCGAGCTGCACGGCGTCAACCCGCACCGTGCCCTCTGGCTCACCGCCGCCAACCCGCTGTTCCTGACCAACTTCATCGCCAGTGTGCACAACGATGCCCTGATGATCGGCCTGGCCCTCGCCGGCCTCTACTACTGCGCCACCAAACGCGTGCCGCTGGGCCTGGTCCTGGTCACGCTTTCCATCTCGGTCAAACCCATCACAATCGTGTTCCTGCCGTTCATTGGCCTGCTGTGGGCCGGCAAGAACGCCAGCTGGCCGCGCAAGTTCGTCTTCTGGGCGCTCACCGCCGGCCTCAGCCTGGCGCTGCTGTACGCAATGAGCCTGGTAAACGGCTTCGGTTTCGGCTGGATCAACGGGCTCTCCGCCCCGGGCAGCATCTGGATCTGGTACGCACCGGTCGGCCTGCTGGGGCTCATTGTCGCCTCGATCTTCAACGCCTTCAGCCTGGACGGCTGGGGGATGGCCAAGTGGGTGTACGACGCCGGGAAGCTGCTGGCGCTCGGCATCGTCGGCTGGCAGATCTTCCGCGGCGACTTCGACCGGCTGATGCGCCGGCTCACCCTGGCCTTCGCCGCCGTCGTCTTCCTGGCACCGATGATCCAGTCCTGGTACGTCGTCTGGCTCATCCCGCTCTTTGCGGTGACCGGCATCCGGGACGATTGGCAGGTCAAGGCGGTGTACTTCATGGTGTCCTTCTTCATGGTCTACGCCATTTCGGACCAGCTGGAAGTCTTCCCCTACCTGCAGACCGACGACCTGGGCCTCGCGCTCGCCCTGGCCCGCAACGCCGCTGCCATCATCGCCCTGCTGTTCGCGTTATACCTGATCTTCCTCGACCCGAAAACCAAACAGCTGTTCAGCAAGCCATCGGAACCGGTGACCACCCGGCCCGTCATCTGAGCCTCCGGAGCCACCTGCTCCCGCGTCGGAAGGAAGCCCCATGTCCATGATCAAGAGCCCCGAAGAGATCGCCCTGATGCGCGAGGCCGGACGGGTGGTGGCTAACGCGCTGGCGCAGGTACGCGAGGCTGCCGCCGTCGGCGTGTCCCTCAAGGAGCTCGACGGCGTGGCCGCGCAAGTGATGGCCGAGGCGGGCGCCACGCCGGCGTTCCTGAACTACCGTCCCCGCTGGGCTTCCGTCCCTTTCCCCGGCGTGATCTGCACCTCGGTCAACGACGCCGTGGTGCATGGCATCCCCAACGACTACCGGCTCGAGGACGGCGACCTGCTCAGTGTGGACTGCGGTGCCTTCCTGGCGGGCTGGTGCGGGGATGCCGCCGTCAGCTTCATTGTGGGCACGGCAGACCCGGTGGACCAGGCGCTGATCGACGCCACCGACGAAGCCCTGGCCCGCGGCATTGAAGCGGCGCGGATCGGCAACAAGATGGGCGACGTGGCGTACGCGATCGGCGGGGCCGCGCGCCGGGCCGGCTACGGGCTGCTCGCCGACCACGGCGGCCACGGCATTGGCCGGACCATGCACGCAGAGCCGCCCGTGCCCAACGACGGCCGGCCGGGCCGGGGCATCAAGCTGACCGAAGGTCTGGTCATCGCGATCGAACCCATGCTGATCCTCGGCGGCAACGGCGACTACTACCACGACGACGACGAATGGACCCTCCGATCGGCCAACGGACGCCGCGCCGCCCACAGCGAGCACACCGTGGCGATCACCGCGGAGGGCCCGGTCATATTGACGCTGCCCTAGGGCTGGCGGGCGGCGCCGCGCCCGCTGGTGGTCAGCGGCTCCGCGTGGCCTGGCCAGCCAGTCGGATGCGCTGGCGGTGCGTTGCGAGCCGCAGCTGGATGATGCGGGCCGCCCCGGCGATGGCGACCAGCACACCGCCGCCGACCGCCGCGATGAAGAGGGCAACGCCGAGCGGGACGGAGCCCTCCAGGCCGAAGAACTTCACCTGGACATAGACCTGGTTTTGCAGGATGAAGACGATCAGCAGGATCAGCACCACCAGCGCGCTGGCAACCGCAGTCCACACCATGCCCGCGCGGGTGACCCGGCGGGGTTCCGGTCCGGCGGCCGTCGGTTCCGGCGTACCGGCACGGGGAGCTTCTTCGCGCGGAACGGCTATGGCGTCGACGGGGGCCCCGGCGCCGGGGTCGGTGCTGTCTGCCGTGCCGCCGGCGGGGTAGCCCTCAACGGAGCCGGACGGGGCCTCAGAAGTCACCGGGTACTGCGCGGGAGCGGCGTTGCGCGGATCCTGGGGATCGAATCCGTGGCGTGTCTGGGTCATGGCGGCCGTACCTTTCGATTGCGGGCGGGTCGCTCAGGCTTTCCCTGGTGCCCCGCCTGTCACCTCAATACTAAGCGTGCTCATGGCTCGGGAGGCTTGCAGCCTAGGGGTGCGTTGCGGCTCAGTCGGGCCGCGGCAAACGCAGGAAGGCAGGCTGTTGGCACCGGGCGGGCGGGGGTATAGCGTCACAGCCAAAGGGGCGCCCGGAGCGGGCGGTTCAGGCGAGGAGGCATGGCCGTGACGATCGTCGACAACGCCGTCTACGTGGACGGGTACCGGACCGCGGACCCTGAGGACCTGGACGAGACGTATTTCCTGTTGCGGCAGCGCCAGGGCATGGCCTGGATCGGACTCTACCGTCCGGACGCAGCGGAGCTTCGCTCGGTGGCCGAGGAATTTGACCTGAACCATCTGGCGGTGGAAGACGCGCTCGCCGGCCATCAGCGCGCCAAGCTGGAACACTACGGCGACACCCACTTCCTGGTGCTGCGCCCGGCCCGGTACCTGGATGAGGTGGAAAAGGTCCAGTTCGGCGAGATTCATATTTTCACCGGTCCCGATTTTGTGGTCACCGTCCGCCACGCGGAATCACCGGACCTGGCCCGGGTGCGCCGTCGGATGGAGTCCCAGCCGGACTTCCTGGCCCTTGGGCCGGATGCCGTGCTGTACGCCATCCTCGACCAGGTGGTCGATGAGTACGAGCCCGTTGCCGCCGGCCTGGAGAACGACGTCGACGAGATTGAAGACGAGCTGTTCGCGGCAGATCCGGGAGTCTCCCGCAGGATCTACGAACTCTCGCGGCAGGTGATCATGTTCCAGCGCGCTACGGCGCCGCTCACCGGCATCCTGCAGGCTCTCCGGGCCGGCGCCCCCAAACACGTGCCGGGCCCGGAACTGCAGGACCACTTCCGCGATGTGCTGGACCATGTGCTGCGCCTGAGTGAACGGATCACTGCGTTCCGCGCCCTGCTCCAGAACGCTCTCGCGGTCAACGCCGCCCTCGTGGCGCAGCGACAGAACGATGAAATGCGGCTCCTCACGGAGTCGAGCATCGCCCAGAACGAACAGACCAAGCGGATCTCGTCCTGGGCCGCCATTCTCTTCGCGCCCACGTTGATCGCGTCGATCTACGGGATGAACTTCCGCCTGATCCCGGAGCTCGACTGGGTATTTGGCTATCCGATGGCGCTCGGGCTGATGCTGGTGATGGGAGTGGCCCTTTACCTGACCTTCCGGCACAACAAATGGATCTGAAGGGGCCGGGCTTCGCGTCAGAGCGGGCTTCGGGGCGGCAGGGGTGCGGCCCTGGGCGGCGGATGAGCCGCGACCAGGGCCGCACGTTGTGCCCCAGGAGGGAATCGAACCCCCGACCGGCGGATTAGAAGGCCGCTGCTCTATCCCCTGAGCTACTGGGGCACGTTCGGCGTGCCGACGGGCTACTGCCGGGGACGCCTCAAGAAGTTTACAGGGCCCCGCGCGCTCCGCCAGTCAAGCGTGCCCGCAAATGCCTGTGCCCGGCCGACCAGGTTTTCCACATAGCGGAATCCCGCACTGCCTTCCGGCGCGCCCGCACGTGAAGCTGGAACTGCTCGGTGGGGCAAGACCAAATCGAGCGAGCGTACTCAAGACAGGGCTTGTTCAGGACAGCGACTACTCAAGACAGGACAGACCAATGAACGACAGCATCACGGTCCGCGGCTTCGTCGCCTCGGAGATCAGGAGCACGACGACGCCGGGCGGGGTCGCCACCGCTTCCTTCCGGCTGGGCTCGACGGAGCGGCGCTTTGACCGCTCCGCAAACGCATGGGTGGACGGAAACACCAACTGGTTCACGGTGCAGGGATACCGCCAGTTGGCCGGAAACATGGGCTGCAGCATCAAAAAGGGCCAGCGCGTCATCATCGTGGGCCGGCTCAAGATGCGCAGCTGGGAAAAGGACGGCCGCGTTTATCACGTGGCAGAAATCGACGCCGAGTCTGTCGGCCACGACCTGATGTGGGGGTCCGCCAACTTCACGCGCACCGCCGCCAATGGCCCGGTGCCCGGACAGGACGCCGCAGCCCCCGAACGCACCGGGAGCGGCCACGACGCCCATGACGACGACCGCGGCGTGGACGCCGACGCGGACGATGCAGGGGCCGACGATGCCGGGTCGGACGACGACGAGCAGGATTTTGACGCAGAGACCGGCGAATTGAAGGGGGCCGCCGCCTGAGGCCGCCGGACGGCCGCCCATGGCAGAATTGCCGGGTGAAGCGAGCCCGGACGAACTCTCAAGACCAGGCGGTGCTGCCGGTGCTCGGGGCGCTTATCCTGCTGCTTGCATCAACGGCGGGTTGTTCGGCGGCCGCTGGGGGCAATGGGGGAGCGCCGGGGGGCGTCCTCTCCGCGGAAACACCGCCGGGCACGGCCCGGCCCGCACCCGCCCAGATCCCTTCCGCGGCAGCGACAGCGCGCCCTGCCACCTCCGCGGCCGCCGCCCGGCTTGAGGCGGCTTTGGCGAAGCTGGCCAGGGAGGCCGAGCCCGGAACGGAACAGATCCGGGCGGCCCTCGTCGAAGCCGGATTCCCGCGGGACGGCATCGAAGTCACGGCGAGCCGAACCCCTACCGGGCTGCAGGCTGACGCTGTAGAGGCTGCGGTCCGGCAAGACCGGGACTGCGTCGTTGCCCAACTGCGCAACGGTACGGTGGCGGTGACCGTGTTGACAGTCTTGGCGGATGGCCGCTGTTTCGCGGGCAGACCCGCCTAGAGACCGTCGGCAGACCAGGTGCCGGGCCGCCGGCTGGCCGGGGGACCGGAATGTGAGTTATCCGCGTCAAGCCACTAGATTTGTAGGCATGGCGGAATTTATCTACACAATGACCAAGGCCCGCAAGGCCGTTGGCGAAAAACTTATCCTCGACGACGTGAGCATGTCCTTCTTCCCGGGGGCCAAGATTGGTGTTGTTGGCCCGAATGGTGCCGGTAAGTCCACCATTCTCAAGATCATGGCCGGCCTGGACACTCCCTCCAACGGCGAGGCCCGGCTGAGCCCCGGCTACACCGTCGGCATCCTGCTGCAGGAGCCGCCGTTGAACGAGGACAAGACCGTTCTGGGCAACGTCCAGGAAGGCGTCGGCGAGATCTACGGCAAGATCCAGCGCTTCAACGAGATCTCCGAAGAGATGGCCAACCCCGACGCTGACTACGACGCTCTCCTTGAGGAAATGGGCCAGTTGCAGGAAGCCATCGACGCCGCCGACGCCTGGGATCTCGACTCCCAGCTCGAGCAGGCCATGGATGCCCTGCGCTGCCCGCCGGCCGACGCCGATGTCACGCTTCTCTCCGGTGGTGAGCGCCGACGCGTCGCGCTCTGCAAGCTCCTGCTGCAGAAGCCGGACCTGCTGCTCCTTGACGAGCCCACCAACCACCTCGATGCCGAGAGCGTGTTGTGGCTTGAACAGCACCTGTCCTCCTACCCGGGCGCAGTCCTCGCCGTCACCCACGACCGGTACTTCCTGGACCATGTGGCCGAGTGGATCGCCGAGGTGGACCGCGGCCACCTGTACCCGTACGAGGGCAACTACTCCACGTACCTCGAGAAGAAGCGTGCCCGCCTGGAGGTCCAGGGCAAGAAGGACGCGAAGCAGGCCAAGCGCCTCTCCGAGGAACTCGAGTGGGTCCGCTCCAACGCCAAGGGCCGCCAGACCAAGTCCAAGGCCCGTCTGGCACGCTACGAGGAAATGGCCGCCGAGGCGGACCGTACCCGCAAGCTCGACTTCGAAGAGATCCAGATCCCGCCGGGACCGCGGCTGGGCGGCCTGGTCCTGGAGGCCAAGAACCTCCAGAAGGGCTTCGAGGACCGCACCCTGATCGACGGCCTGTCCTTCACGCTGCCGCGCAACGGCATCGTCGGCGTCATCGGCCCGAACGGTGTCGGCAAGACCACCCTGTTCAAGACGATCGTCGGGCTGGAGCCCCTCGACGGCGGCGAACTGAAGATCGGCGACTCCGTCAAGATCTCCTACGCTGACCAGAGCCGTGGCGGAATCGACCCGAACAAGACCCTGTGGGAGGTCGTTTCCGACGGCCTCGACTTCATCCAGGTCGGCCAGGTCGAGATGCCGTCCCGCGCCTACGTTGCCGCGTTCGGCTTCAAGGGCCCGGACCAGCAGAAGAAGGCCGGCGTGCTTTCCGGTGGTGAGCGCAACCGCCTGAACCTGGCCCTCACCCTCAAGCAGGGCGGTAACCTGCTGCTCCTCGACGAACCGACCAACGACCTCGACGTCGAGACTCTCAGCAGCCTCGAAAACGCCCTGCTCGAATTCCCGGGTTGCGCCGTCGTGGTCTCGCACGACCGCTGGTTCCTGGACCGGGTGGCCACGCACATCCTCGCCTACGAAGGCGACGAGGAGAACCCCTCCAAGTGGTACTGGTTCGAGGGCAACTTCGAATCCTACGAGGAGAACAAGATCGAGCGCCTCGGCCCCGACGCGGCCAAGCCGCACCGGGTGACGCACCGCCGCCTGACCCGCGACTAAGTCCGCAAAGCGGTCCCGCCAGGGCCTACGCGAAAGGCCCGGCTCCCCGTGGGGAGCCGGGCCTTTCGCGTGTCCGCGTCAGCCGCGGTCGGCCTTGCGCATCTGGTGCTCCAGCACCTTGGTCTGGACGGCGCCCTTGACCTTGTTCTTGAAGTCGGTCGGCACCCGGATCATGCCTTCCTGGGCCACCGTCGCGACGTGCCGGCCGTCGCGGCTGAAGATCTTGCCGGTAGCCAGGCCGCGGGCACCCTGCGCGCTGGGGGATTCCTGGACGTAGAGCAACCACTCGTCCACGCGGACGGGCCGGTGCCACCACATGGCGTGGTCCAGGCTGGCGACGGACATTCCGGGGGTAATCCAGCTCATGCCGTGCTTGCGCAGGACGGATTCCAGCAGCGTGTAGTCGCTGGCATAGGCCAGTGCGGCGCGGTGCATCTCCGGGTCATCGGGCATCGGGCCGAAGGTACGCATCCAGACCGCGTTCCGGGCTTCCTTCGGGCCTTTCGCGGAGACGTAAAGGGCTGGATCCACATGGCGGATGTCGAAGGGGCGCTCGTAGGCCCAGTGGCGGGCCACCGGGTGGTCGTACTTGCCCAGCAGGTCAGCCGTGCTCGGCAGCGACTCCGGGTCCGGAATCCCGGCGGGCATCTGGGTCTGGTGCTCGATTCCTTCATCCTCGTCCTGGAAGGACGCGATCATCGACAGGATGGGCATGCCCTCCTGGTACGCGTGGACCCGGCGCGCGGAAAAGGAACGGCCGTCGCGCAACCTCTGGACGCCGAAGGTGATGGGCTTGTTGGCGTCGCCCGGCCGGAGGAAATAGCCATGCATGGAGTGGACCCCGCGGCCGTCCGGAACAGTGCGGCTGCCCGCCACGAGGGACTGGGCCAGCACCTGGCCGCCGAAGACGCGCTGCCGCGGCTGCTTCTGCGAGGGGCCCATGAAGATGTCCTCGTCGGTCCGTGCGCCCTCCAGCTCGCCGAGGGTCAGGAGTTGGATGAGCGAGGAGGTGGGGTCCTCGGTGGGCATCGCCTGCAATCCGGCTTCGGCTTCAGTCATGGTTTGACTCTAGACGGCACCCCGGCACGGCTCAAAAGAGGCACAGCCGGTAGAGTCAAGATTGTGTCTGACGTCCTAACCCAGCCCCTGCAGTTCACCGATCCCCGCGACCTCGCCGATCTGCGCACCTTCGCCACCCGCGCCCGGGCCGTCGAGGACGGCGCCATCCGGCTGAACGCCAGCGGGCCGGTCCTGGCCGCGTACGTCTGCGTGCTCCGGCCGCGGCTGCTGGGGGAGGCAACCCCCACCATCCTGGGGCTCCGGACCGTGGCGCTGGCAGCGCCGGCCGAGCTCGATGTGACCGTCCCGCTCTCTGCCGTGCTGGACCGTCTGGCCCGCGCGGGCGCCGACGACGTCGAACTCCCGGTGCCGCCGATGGCCGTCACCGAATCGTGGGCCGGCGTCGGCGCACCCCGCACCGGCTGGGAGCCGCTCGGCGCGCTGCCGGACACTGTCCTGCGGCAGGCCGCGGAGGCAGGCATCACCGAGATCGCAGCCATCATCCCGGACAAGCCCGGCGCCCTGATCGTGAACAACGCCCGGGCGACCGTCTGGGGCCGGGAGTTGCCCGACGCCGGCGGACTGCCCGCCGGGGCCGCGTTCGCCGCGCTGACCCTGGGCTTCCTGGCCGACGGCCAACAAAGCCTCTTCCGTTCGGGCCGCTGGTTCCGGCTCAGCAGCCCCCGCGGCCACGTCCTGGTCCGCGCCGGCTCGGGACTTTAGTGCCGCCAGGTCCAGAGGGGCGGCCGGCTGGCGGACTACCTGCTCAGTCCGCCGTGACGGACGCGAGTTTGACCGGGATCCGCTGTCCGGCCCAGGTAGCGGTGAGGGACTCAGGGCCAGCGGTCTGTTCCGCCAGTTGAAGCCGGCGGATGACCAGCAGCTCCAGCGCTCCGGTCCGGACCACCGTTTCCGCGTCCGTGCTGGAGGCTCTGCCGGGGCCGAGGGCCGGCGCCGCGGAACGTAGCGGCCCGGTGCTGCCAACGAGAACGGACTCCGGCATCGGCTCAAGCCTGCCATCGACGTCCAAAAAGTGCTCCGCCTGTGACTGGCCCGTCAGGATGGCGGCAGCCAAGGCGTCCAGGTAGCAGGGATCGCCGACGGCGTCGTAAACCCACCGTTCGCCGAGGACCGAGTGCTGCATGGTGCCGATCAAGGACGCTTCGGCGCCTTGCAGGGGCGATCCCCGGTAGCTCAGCGGCACCTGGAACACGCTACCGTCAGCGGCGACGAGGATCGTCTCGATGCCAACTTCGCCTTCCGGGTCGTCGAACCGGAAGGCGCCCACCTTCCCCAGCGCCGCGGCGGTTGCCGTGAACCAGGGTTGGCGCGGCAGCCAGCCCTGGAGGAGTTCAAGTTTTGTGGGCTGCAGCTCAGCCTGATGAATGATCGCCATGATCGTCAGCCTAGCCGGACCGGGGTGCCGTCCCGGTCAGAACCGGAGGACGCTGAGTTCTTCGGCAGGCTGGAACCCCAGCCGGGCGTAGAAGTTCCGGGACGCAGGCGATGGCGAAAGCACCATCCGGCCCGCGTTGAGGCCCCGCGAGAACTCAACCGCCGCCTGGACCAACTGTGCTCCGATGCCGGCGTTCCGGAAATCCGGCAGCACATAGACGTTGCCGAGGTAGACCCAGCAGGAGGGCGGTTTCCCCGGTTTGGGCATCCGCTCGAAGACCAGGAGGTTGAGCATCCCGACCAGTCGGCCGTCCACCTCGGCGACAAAGAACTTCCGCGGGTTGGCGTCCATCCAGTCGCCGTAGATCTCTTCGAAGCCGTGACCGTCCTGCGGTTCCGGCTCCTGTTCCGCGGCCCATGTGGCCCTGAGCGCTGCAAGGGCGGGGCGGTCCCCGGGCCATTCGTCGCGGATTATTGGCATGGGAAGTACCTTACTAATCCCCGCGATGGTCCTGGGACGGAATACTTGCCGACCCATACCCGGCAGGGTATTCTGGACGCAGAAAGACCCCGGAGGCATTCCCCCAAGTGCCTCCGGGGTCTTTCCACGTCCGGTCCTAGGCCCCGGAAGGGCTGTTGACCATCGAGAGCGCGGCCCGCTCCATGTAGTCCCAGAGGGTCCCCTCGTAGAGCGGCGGCAGGTCCAGCGCATCGACGGCGGTACGCATGTGGTGCAGCCAAGCATCCTTCGCCTCGGGCGTGACGCGGAACGGCTGGTGCCGCATCCGCAGCCGCGGGTGGCCGCGCTCCTCGCCATACGTGGTGGGGCCGCCCCAGTACTGTTCCAGGAACATCAGGAACCGCCGCTTGGCCGGCCCGAGGTCCTCTTCCGGATACATCGGGCGCAGCAGCGGGTCGGTCGCGACGCCGTCGTAAAACACATCGATCAGCTTCACGAACGTGTCGTGGCCGCCCACGGCGTCATAGAAGTTGTCGGTGTAACCGGGCTGGCTGAACGGATCGTTCTGCATCAGCATCTTGGGCTGGCGGGGTTCGCCGGAAATAGGGATCGACATTTTATTCTCCGGCCTGTTGCTGGGTTGAGGAGCCGGCGTCGTCCGCCAGCCCGCTGTCGGGCGCCACGTAGCTGCCCTGCGAACGGTTGCCCACCCGCAGGATTTCGCCGTTGCGCAGGTACCAGACGGTGCCGTCCTCGGCCCTGACCCGGGTGATGCGCAGGCCCATGGACTCCACCGTTCCCACCACTTCGGACGTTTCGATGATGTCGCCGATGCCGTACTGGTCCTCGATGGTGATGAAGATGCCGGCCAGGAAATCGCGGATCAGCTGCTGGGCGCCGAAACCGATCGCGACGCCGAGGATGCCGACGCTGGTCAGCAATGGGGCGATGTTCACATTGAGGTTCTGCAGGACGTACATCACCGTGATGACGACGACGAGCACGCTGACCACGCTGTTGAGCAGCGAACCGATTGTGTTGGCGCGCTGCTCGCGCCGCTGATGGTCCAGGGCACGAAGCGCGGGTGCCACCCAGCGGAAATGCGGTTTCTTGAAGAACGTGGTTCCGGCGGCAACCCGCTTCGTGATGCCCGCGATCACGAAGGACGCCACCAGCCAGGTGGCGACGCCAACGCCGATGCTGATCATGACGCCCGGCAGGTTGACTGCCGAGATGTCCGGCGGCGTGAGGGGCTCGGCGGTGGTCAGGCTGTACATCAGCAGGGTTTACTCCTTAGGGGCGCCCGCGTTCGCCGGGCGCATAACACTCTGTTCAGCTTCCACATTAGCGCCGTAGCGTGGCCCCATGCGCATCCTGGTCCTCGGCGGCACCGCCTTCCTGTCAGCAGAAATCGCCCGGCAGGCCGTCGCCGCCGGGCACGACGTCATGTGCCTGGCCCGCGGGAGTCGGTCGGCCCCGCCGGAGGGCGCCAGCTGGCTGAAAGCGGACCGCTCGCTGGGCCCTGCCGCCTACGCCGGCGCCGCCGGCGCTGGGGACTGGGACGCCGTCATCGACGTCGCCCGGGACCCCCGCCAGGCGCGGGAGGCACTCGAAACCTTGGCCGGAACGGCCCGCCACTGGACCTTCGTTTCGAGCTGTTCGGTCTACGCGGACCCTTCCGTCCCGGGCACGGCCGAGGACGCCGCCGTGCTCGCCCCGCTGGCGGCGGGAATCGAGGCGACCATGGAGAACTACGGCGAGGCAAAGTCGGCCATCGAACAACTGACAACGGAACTAGCCGGGGACCGGGCGCACCTTTGCCGGGCCGGGCTGATCGGAGGGCCGGGGGATGGCTCGGACCGCTACGGCTACTGGCCCGCCCGTTTCGCCCGGGACCCGGGGCCGGTGCTGGCTCCGGACATTCCGGCGGATCCCACCCAGATCATCGATGTCCGGGACCTCGCCGCCTGGCTGCTGCTGGCGGCGGAGGCCGGCGTCACCGGGGCGCTGAACGCGGTCGGCGAACCGGTGCCGTTCGCCGAGTACCTCGAAGAGTCACGGCAGCTGTCGGGGGGAGCTGCGGAGGTGGTGGCCGCCCCGGCCGACTGGCTCGCCGAACGCGGGGTGAACTACTGGGCCGGTCGGGACTCGCTTCCGTTGTGGCTTCCGCCCGGCCACGAGGGCTTTGCGGCCCGCAGCAACGCGGCGGCCCGCGCCGCGGGACTGCAGTTGCGGCCGTGGACCCGGACGCTGCGGGACACGCTGGCGGACGAGCGCCGCCGCGGACTCCACCGGGAGCGCCAGGCGGGGCTCAGCCCGGACGTCGAGCGCCGGCTGCTACTCGAGTTCCAGACCGAGTTTCAGTCCGCCTGAGCATCAGCGGCCGGATCCGGTGCACCGGGAACCGGTTCCACGGCGGCTGAGGCCTCGTGCCGGACCGGGAAGTTGACGCTCCGGGCGATGAAGCACACCGCGTTCGCTCCGCGGTGCAGTTCCTCGAAAAGTTCCCCGGCCACCGGGGCCGCCGTCGTGACCCGGGGTTTGAGCGTGACCGATTCGAACTGGCCGCTGCCGTCGCGGTTCGTCCGCATCACGCCCTCGGCACGGTCCTCATAGCCGGTCACCACCACGCCGTGCTTCACGGCGACGTGCAAAAAGGACAGCATGTGGCACTGCGAGAGCGCCGCCAGCAGCAGCTGCTCCGGGTTGTACCGCTCCCGGTCGCCGTGGAACGTGGGGTCCGCAGAGCCCTTCAGGACCGGCAGCCCGGGGATCTCGACGTCGTGGTCGCGCGAGTAGCCCCGGTAGGAGGACGTCCCGCTGCCCAGGTTCCCGGTCCAGCGAACCGTCAGGGCGTAGTGGTGCTCGTCGAGGTTCATGCGGCCAGTCTAACGGCGCAGGAACGGCAGGACCCCGGCGCCGCCGAGAGCGGTGCCGGGGTCCTGAACTGCTGGTCCTGAAGTGCGGGCTAGTTTCCGCCGGGCCTAGACGTCAGCCGCACGTGCGCGCAGGGCGCGGGCGACGCCGTCGCGGTTTTCCAACATCATCCGGCGCAGTGCCGCGCTGTCTTCCGGCAGCGAGGTGAGGAACGCGTCGGTGCGGTCCACCGTGGCCTGCGTGGTCAGCTGCGCCGGGTAGAGTCCGACGACGATCTGCTGGGCCAGGGCGTGGGTGCGGTCCCTGACGATGCCCGGCACGGCCTCGAAGTACTTTTCGGCGTAGGGTTCCAGCAGCGCGGTGTCCAGCACGCGGGTGAAGCCGGCCACCGCCGAACCCTGCAGGGCGTTGGACAGCTCGCCCTTGACCACAATCGATTCCCAAGCCGCGGCCTTGGCCTCGGCGGTGGGGATGGCCGCCTTGGCAAGGGCCGCGGCGTTCTGTCCGGTGGCGGTGTTGTCGTGCTCCAGTTCGGCGTCAATCTGCTCCTGCCCGGCGCGACCGCCCACCACGAGGGACGCGATCAGCTCCCAGCGCAGGTCCTGGTCGACGGCGAGGCCGGGCAGCTCGCGCGAGCCGTCCAGCAGGCCGGCGACGGTGTCCAGCTGGGTCGCGCTGCGGGCCAGCAGGGCGTAGGACTTCACAAACTGCAGCTGCGCGTCCGACCCGGCCGGGACGCGGGAGGCAAGCTCCCAGAGCCGGTCCGCGGTGGCGGTGGCGGTGGCGTCCTTGTGCTCGGCGGCCACGTAGAAGTTCAGCGTGGTGGCGAGCTGGCGGAGCTGGACCAGGATCACGGAGGAATCGGATTCCTCGGCGATGTTGGCCAGGATCAGTTCCACGTAGCCGCGGGCCGGGGTTTCGCCGTCGCGCGCCGCGTCCCAGGCCGAACCCCAGACCAGCGTGCGGGGGAGGCTCTGGCCGAAGTCCTTCAGGTGCGCCGTTGCGGTGGCGAGGGACTTGGGATCCAGCCGGACCTTGGCGTAGGCGAGGTCGTCGTCGTTGAGCAGGATGAGGTCCGGCTGCGCCAGGCCCGCCAGGGCGGGAACCTCGGTGCGCTCGCCGTCGACGTCGAGCTCCTCGCGGTGGACGCGCTCCAGCTTCCCGGCGCCGTCCAGGTTGTAGAAGCCGACGGCGAGCCGGTGCGGGCGGATGGTCGGCTGCGCCTCGGTGGCGGACTGCAGGATGGCGAACGAGGAAATGCTCCCGTCCTCGCCGACGGACAGCTCCGGCTTGAGCGTGTTGACGCCGGCGGTCTCCAGCCAGAGCCGTCCCCAGTGGTCCAGGTCGCGGCCGCTGGCCTTTTCCAGCTCGACCATCAGGTCACTGAGCTCGGTGTTCTGCCAGGAGTGCTTGCGGAAGTACTCGCGGACGCCGGCCATGAACTCTTCCGGGCCCACCCAGGCCACCAGCTGCCGCAGCACCGAGGCACCCTTGGCGTAGGTGATGCCGTCGAAGTTCACCTCGACGTCCTGCAGGTCGTTGATCTCGGCGAAGATCGGGTGCGTGGTGGGGAGCTGGTCCTGGCGGTAGGCCCAGGACTTTTCCACCGAAGCGAAGGTGGTCCAGGCGTGGTCGAATTTTGTGTTCTCGACGGCGGCGAGGTGGGACATGTACTCGGCGAAGGACTCGTTGAGCCAGAGGTCGTTCCACCAGCGCATGGTCACGAGGTCGCCGAACCACATGTGGGCCAGCTCGTGCAGCACGGTGATGGCGCGGCGTTCGACCTGCGCGTCGGTGACCTTGCTGCGGAAGACATAGCCCTCCAGGATCGTCACGGCCCCGGCGTTCTCCATGGCCCCGGCGTTGAACTCCGGGACGAAGAGCTGGTCGTACTTCTCGAACGGGTAGGGGCAGCCGAACTGGGCCTCGAAGAATTCGAAGCCCTGGCGGGTCAGGTCGAAGATGTTGTCCGCGTCGAGGTACTGCATGAGGGACTTGCGGGCGAAAACGCCCAGCGGGGTGACTTTTCCGTCCGCGGACTTCACTTCGCTGCGGACCGACTGGTACGGACCGGCGATCAGGGCGGTGACGTAGGAGGAGAGCCGCGGGGTGGGGGCGAACTCCCAGACCGAGCGCGCACCGCCGTCCTCGCCGGGGATGGTTTCCACCGGCACCGGGGTAGGGGAGTTGGAGACGACGTCCCAGTGGGAGGGCGCGGTGACCGTGAAGCTGAAGCTGGCCTTGAGGTCTGGCTGCTCGAAGACGGCGAACATGCGCCGGGAATCCGGAACCTCGAACTGGGTGTACAGGTAGACCTCGTTGTCCACCGGGTCCACGAAGCGGTGCAGTCCCTCGCCCGTGTTCATGTAGGGCGCGTCCGCGACCACCAGGAGCTCGTTCTCGGCGGCCAGGTCCGTCAGCTGGATCCGGATGCCGTCGGAGACCTCCGAGGGATCCAGCTCGCGGCCGTTGAGCGTGACGCTGTGCACCGCGTGGGTCACGGCGTCGATGAAAGTCGAGGACCCCGGCTTGGCCGTGAACTTCACGGCGGTGGTGGAGCCAAAGACCTTTTCGCCACGGGTCAGGTCGAGGCTGACCTCGTAGGAGTCGACGGCGATCAGTTCGGCGCGCTCGCGGGCTTCGGCGCGTGTGAGGTTCATACCGGGCAAGAGGTGCCTCCAGAAGTGGTGGGAACGGTGGAAACGATACTGTGAAATTATTCTTTCACGTTGCGGTGCGTTGGCAAGTTGTCCACCTCACAGCGCGTCCCCTCCGGCGGGCCCCGGCAGGGGTAGCGTTGGGTTCATGGGAAAGATCCGGGATTCCGTTGACGCCAGGGCCCTGCGTTTCGCCGTGGGTTTCCCGCTCATGCTGGCCGTCGCCTTCGTGGTGTGCGCGCTGCTGATCCGTGTGGACCTGCCCGAGCCGCTGGCCGTCCGCTGGACCGACGCCGGCGCCGCCGATTTTGCGCCCTTTGGAGCAGTGGTGGGGGTTGGCGCGGCAATGATCGTCCTGGTCGGCTGGGCCGTCCTGCTGCAGGCGGCGCCGCTGTCCCGGCCGGCCCTGATGCGCCGGTTCATGATGGGCGCCGGGCTGGCGGTAAGCCTTTTCGTCACCACCGTCCTTGCCGCCGTACTCGTGGGCCAGCTGGGGCTGGCCGATGCGCGGGAGTCCCGCGTGGACGTGGCCGTCCTGGCCATGGGCAGCGGCGCGGCCCTGGGCCTCGGGGCGGTGATGGGCTTCGTCTTCAAGGCGGACGAGCGGTGGTCCACCGAGGACGAAAGGGCCGCGCAGGCCGCGCTGGAACGGGAGCTGGACCCCGAACTGGCCGGCGATTCCGTGAGCCTCTGGGTCCACGCCCGCAGCTCGGTGTTTGTGATGCTCGGGATTGCCACGCTGTTCCCCGCGGCCCTGCTCACCGTTGCCGTGCCGTGGCTTGCCGCGTTGCTCGTGGCGGTCGCTCTGCTGGCCGCCGTCTTCCTCTTCGCCCGCATCCGGGTGGACCGGAGCGGCCTGCGGGTGTTCGCGGCCGGGTTCGTCCGGGTCATGGACGTTCCAGCGGCGGCCATCGATTCGGCGACGCCGAAAGAGGTCAAGGCCGCCGACTACGGCGGCTGGGGCTACCGGAGCCACGGCGCCACGACGGCGATGCTGGTCAGCAGCGGCCCCGCCGTCGTCGTCGACCGCTCCGACGGCCGACGGCTGGCGGTGAGCGGGGGCAGCGCGACGACGGCGGACAACGTCGCGCAGGTGCTCTCCCGCGTGGCGGCGCGGGCTCGCCGCAACGGCGGGGCGCCCGCGGCGTAGCCCTAGTAGGCTGGGACGAGCCCTGATCAGCCGCGCCGAGAGTCCACCGGCGCCCCACAGAACGGATACGCCGTGACCACTGCCCCGGATTTCCCGCGCGTCCACATCGCCACCGACCACGCCGGCATGGAGCTCAGTGCCCATCTGGTGGCCCACCTCCGGGCGAAGGGCTACGACGTGGTGGACCATGGGCCGAAGGTTTACGACGCCCTGGACGACTACCCCTCGTTCTGCATCAACGCCGCCCGCGCCGTTGTGGCCGACCAGGAAGCCGGCACCCCCGCGCTGGGAATCGTCCTGGGCGGTTCCGGCAACGGCGAGCAGATTGCCGCCAACAAGGTCAAAGGCGTCCGGGCCGCCCTGGCCTGGAACCTCTCCACGGCAAAGCTGGCCCGTGAGCACAACGACGCCAACGTCGTGGCCGTGGGCGGCCGCCAGCACAGCGTCGACGAGGCCACCGCCATCATCGAGGCCTTCCTGACCGAGCCCTTCAGCAACGATGAGCGCCACGTCCGCCGGATCGGCAAGATCGCCAGCTACGAAACCACCGGCGAGGTCGTCGAGTAGTGCCGGAGGGGCATTCGGTCCATCGGCTGGCGCGCCAGTTCGCGGACGTCTTCGCGGGGGAGCGGCTCGCCGTGTCCAGCCCGCAGGGACGTTTTGTGCACGGTGCCGCCCTGCTGGACGGCCACGTCCTCACCGGGTCCGTGGCGCACGGGAAGCACCTGTTCCTCGACTTCGACCACGGGCTGGTCCTGCATGTCCACCTTGGGCTGTACGGCGCGTGGGACTTCGGCGGCGATGCGGACTTCCGCGGGGCCTCCAGCATTGGCGCGCCCCGGAAAGTAGGGGAGCGGGAGGTCTACAGTGACGGCGGCGCGGATCCCGTGTACGCGGGCCCACCGGCTCCGGTGGGCGCGGTCCGGGTCCGGCTGGCCGGCACGCACGGGTGGGCGGACCTGCGCGGGGCGACCACCTGCGAGACGCTGACCGAAACCGAGGCCGAAGCCGTCACGGCACGGCTGGGCCCGGATCCGCTGCGGAACCTCCCGGGGGACCGGGAGGACTTCATCGCCGCCCTGGCGAAAAAGCGCACGCCGCTGGCCACCCTGCTGATGGACCAAAAGGTGATTGCCGGCGTCGGCAACGTCTACCGCGCCGAGCTGCTGTTCCGGCAGCGGCTGGACCCCTGGCTGCCCGGGAGCGCCCTGCCGGCAGGATCCGCCGGGCTGCTCTGGGATGACACCGTGGCGATGATGTCCGATGGCGTCCGCGACGGCCGGATCATCACCACCCCGGCAAGCTACTGGACAGGGCAGGGCGACGGGGCAGGGCAGGGCGACGGGAAAGGGCAGGGCGACAGGCTGCCGGAGCCTGAGGAAGCGCACTTCGTCTACCGCCGGCAGGGCCTGGACTGCCGGGACTGCGGAGCAGCCGTGGCACTGACCGAGCACGCCGCCCGGAAGCTCTACTGGTGCCCGGCCTGCCAGCGGGCCTGAACCGGCCGGTGCACCGCGTCCCCGTGACGGATCATGGCGGGGTGGACACGAAAAAAGCCCCTCCGGGGAGGGGCCCAAGCTTCGTCATATTCGGAGGGGACGACGGGAATCGAACCCGCGTAATCAGTTTGGAAGACTGAGGCTTTACCATTAAGCTACGTCCCCGGGAATTTGCTGGAACTTCAGCAAAACTTCCGGGCGGCTGTTGAAGCCGGATACAACTAAACCCAATTCAGGCCCCCAGTGTCAAATGTGCAAATCAGCACAGTATGACCGTAGACTGTTCTGTGCACTTACGGGGTGTAGCTCAGCTTGGCTAGAGCGCCTGCTTTGGGAGCAGGAAGTCGCAGGTTCAAATCCTGTCACCCCGACTCTGCAGCAACTGCCAGATATGTGGCGTTGCAGAACCCCATCCCCCAAAACCAGGAGTACTTAGACTGTGAAGAGCGCTGTCGAGAACCTCACCCCTACGCGGGTCAAGCTCAATGTTGAGGTCCCCTTTGAGGAATTGAAGCCCAGCATCGCAGAGGCATACAAGACTGTTGCTTCGCAGATCCAGGTTCCCGGGTTCCGCAAGGGCAAAGTCCCCTCCAAGCTCATTGACCAGCGCGTTGGCCGCGGCTACGTCCTGGAAACGGCCATCAACGAAGGCCTCAACGGCTGGTACCAGGCTGCCGTGCAGGAAACCGGCATCCGCCCGCTGAGCCGTCCCGAGGTCGAAATCACCGAGGTGCCGGACCCGTCCGCCACCGACGGCGAACTGAAGTTCCACGCCGAGGTCGACGTTCGCCCCGAAATCGAACTCCCGGACTACTCCGGCATCAAGGTCGAGGTCGCGGCTGCCGAGTCGTCCGACGCCGACGTCGACAAGGCCCTCGACGAGCTGCGCGGCCGCTTCGGCACGCTCAAGTCCGTTGACCGCCCCGCCGCCGACGGTGACTTCCTCACGATCGACATCACCGCCTCGATCGACGGCGCCGAGGTCGACTCTGCGTCAGGCCTGTCCTACCAGGTCGGCGCCGGCACCATGCTCGAAGGCCTCGACGAAGCCGTCACAGGCCTGAGCGCCGACGAAGACGCCATCTTCGACACCACCCTCGTGGGCGGCGACCACGCCGGCGAGGCCGCGCAGGTCAAGGTTGTCGTCAAGGCCGTCAAGGAGCGTGAGCTTCCCGAGGCCAACGACGACTTCGCCCAGCTGGCGTCCGAGTTCGACACTCTGGCGGAGCTCCGCGAGGACCTGGCCAAGCAGGCCGCCGACTCCAAGACGGTCGAGCAGGGCGTAGAGGCCCGCGACAAGGTCCTGGACAAGCTCGTCGAGCTCGTAGAGGTGCCGGTTCCGGAATCCGTCGTCGAAGAGCAGCTTGAGCAGCACTTCAGCGCCGAGAACTCCCACGGCGAAGGCGAGCACGACACCGAGGAACACCGCGCCGAGGTCAAGGCCAACACGGAGCGTGCCTTCCAGAACGAGATCATCCTTGACGCAATCGCCGAAAAGGAAGAAGTCAACGTCACTCAGAACGAGCTGATCGACTACATCGTCACCACCGCCGGCCAGTACGGCATGGATCCGAACCAGTTCGCGCAGATCATCGATCAGAGCGGCCAGGTTCCCATGATGGTTTCCGAGGTGCGCCGCCGCAAGGCACTCGCCGTGGTCCTGGGCCAGGCCGAGGTCACCGACTCCGAGGGCAACAAGGTTGACCTGAGCGACTTCGTCCGCCCCGGCGGCGAAGAGGCCTCCTTCGAAGCCGACGCCACCGACGAGGCAGCCGCAGCCGAAGCACCCGCCGAGTCCACCGACGACGCGGCAGCTGCCGAAGCGCCCAAGAACGACGACCCCGCGGCCGTGAAGTTCTAGCACCCACGGTTCCCGCAGTTCCTGCCCGCACCCCCGGATCACTGATCCGGGGGTGCGGCTTTTAAGCCTGCAATGAACCCTTCCGGGCAATCGTGCGCCGTCAGCGAACAGCCCTGCGCCTGAGCACAAAGCAGCCGCGAAAACCGTTAGTGTCCATGTAGGAAAGTTCAGTGATGCCGTCCAGTGGCGTCACCGTCGCCAGCGAGAGGTAAGTACACATGTCACAGCAAGCAGGGGCACCCCGGATGGCTACCGTCGATCCGGCAGCCCAGGATAACTACATTTACAACCGCCTGCTGAAAGAGCGCATTATCTGGCTCGGCTCCGAGGTCCGCGACGAGAACGCCAACGCGATCTGCTCGCAGCTGCTGCTGCTCTCGGCCGAAAACCCCGAGAAGGACATCTACCTGTACATCAACTCGCCCGGCGGCTCCGTCACCGCCGGCATGGCCATCTACGACACGATGCAGTTCATCCCGAACGACGTCGTCACCGTCGCCACCGGCCTGGCCGCCTCGATGGGCCAGTTCCTGCTCTCCTCCGGCACCAAGGGCAAGCGCTACGCCACTCCGAACGCCCGCATCCTGATGCACCAGCCCTCCGGCGGCATCGGCGGCACCGCCTCGGACATCAAGATCCAGGCCGAGCTGATCCTGCACATGAAGAAGGTCATGGCCGAACTGACCGCCGAGCAGACCGGGCAGACCGTGGAGACCATCCTCAAGGACAACGACCGCGACAAGTGGTTCACGGCGCCCGAAGCCCTCGAATACGGCTTCTTTGACAAGATCGCGGCGCACGCCGGGTCCGTGGCAGGCGGCGGCGGAACCAACGCCGACGCCGGCACCGAAAACTAACCGGCACGCAGACAGAACCGACTTCAGGAGCAATGAACATGGACTACAACTTCGGATCGACTGCCGGTAACCTGCCGACCAGCCGCTACGTGCTGCCGCAGTTTGAAGAGCGGACCCCCTACGGCTTCAAGCGCCAGGACCCCTACACCAAGCTGTTCGAGGACCGCATCATCTTCCTGGGCGTCCAGGTCGACGACGCCTCCGCCGACGACGTGATGGCGCAGCTGCTGGTGCTCGAGTCCACCGACCCGGACCGCGACATCACGCTTTACATCAACTCCCCGGGCGGCTCCTTCACCGCCATGACGGCGATCTACGACACGATGCAGTACATCCGCCCGGAGATCCAGACGGTCTGCCTGGGCCAGGCCGCGAGTGCGGCCGCCGTGCTGCTCGCCGCGGGCACCCCGGGCAAGCGCCTGGCCCTGCCGAACGCACGCGTCCTGATCCACCAGCCGGCCCTCTCCGGCGGCCAGGGCGGACAGGCCTCCGACCTGGAGATCCAGGCCGCCGAGGTTATGCGGATGCGCTCCTGGCTGGAGGACACCCTGGCCAAGCACTCCGGCCGCACCTCGGAGCAGGTCAACAACGACATCGAACGCGATAAGATCCTCACGGCCGCCGAGGCCATGAGCTACGGCCTGATCGACCAGGTGCTTGACTCCCGCAAGATCAAGCCGCAGGCGATCACCAAGTAGCAACACGGCAGTTCAACCACGACGCCGGTGCAGCTCAAGCAGAAATGGGCCGCACCGGCGTCTCCTTTCCACCCATCAGGCCGAAAGTGACCTAGAGTGGAAGTTGTCACGGCCTCACGTCCCGCGAGGAACGTCCGTGATTCCAGTAACGGGTGCAGCGCTGCACAGGAGCACGACCCAGCCGGCAGCAAGATACTAAGGGGTTCACATATGGCTCGGATTGGCGAGAGCACCGATCTGCTGAAGTGTTCTTTCTGCGGAAAGAGCCAGAAGCAGGTCCGCAAGCTCATTGCCGGGCCCGGCGTCTACATCTGCGACGAGTGCATTGAACTCTGCAACGAGATCATTGAAGAAGAACTCGCCGAAGTAGCTGACCTGGGGAGCTTCGAGCTGCCCAAGCCCCGCGAGATCTTCGACTTCCTGCAGGAATACGTCATCGGCCAGGAGCCCGCCAAGCGGTCCCTCGCCGTCGCCGTCTACAACCACTACAAGCGGATCCAGGCCGGCCACGCACCCAAGAGCGGCACCCTTGCCGAGGGCGGCCACCACGACGACGTCGAGATCGCCAAGTCCAATATCCTGCTGATCGGACCCACCGGCTGCGGCAAGACCTACCTCGCGCAGACCCTCGCCCGGCGCCTCAACGTCCCCTTCGCCGTGGCTGACGCCACCGCCCTGACCGAGGCCGGCTACGTGGGTGAGGACGTCGAAAACATCCTGCTCAAGCTGATCCAGGCCGCGGACTACGACGTCAAGAAGGCTGAACAGGGCATCATCTACATCGATGAGATCGACAAGATCTCGCGCAAGAGCGAGAACCCCTCCATCACCCGGGATGTCTCGGGCGAGGGGGTGCAGCAGGCGCTGCTGAAGATCCTCGAAGGCACGGTCGCCTCCGTCCCGCCGCAGGGCGGACGCAAGCACCCGCACCAGGAATTCATCCAGATCGACACCACCAACGTGCTCTTCATCGTGGCCGGCGCCTTCGCCGGCCTGGAGGAGATCATCGGGTCGCGCTCGGGCCGCAAGGGCATCGGCTTCGGCGCCCCGCTGAACGAGGTCAAGAACAACGCGGACTCCTACGGCGAAGTCATGCCCGAGGACCTGCTGAAGTTCGGCCTTATCCCCGAATTCATCGGCCGGCTCCCGGTCATCACCACGGTCTCGAACCTGGACCGGCCGGCGCTGATCCAGATCCTCTCCACGCCCAAGAACGCCCTGGTCAAGCAGTACCAGAAAATGTTCCAGCTCGACGGCGTCGAGCTGGTGTTCGAGGACGAGGCCCTGGACCTGATCGCTGACCAGGCCCTGGAACGCGGCACCGGTGCCCGCGGCCTCCGGGCCATCATGGAGGAAGTCCTGCTCCCGGTGATGTTCGACCTGCCGAGCCGCGACGACGTCGCCAGCGTGGTCATCACCGAGGACGTTGTGGCCAAGAAGGCCCCGCCCACCTTGATTGCCCACGACGTCAAGCGCCGTAAGTCCGCCTGATCCGAACCGCGCAGCGCGCCGGGGAAGTTCCGGAATAAATCCGCCGGCAGCTTCGCTATGACTAACTGATGCTCCGTGCCGTCCGCGGCCATTTCCGCCGCCCCGCCGCGGTTCCGCGTCCCCGTTGACTTCCAAAGGAGAACTCCTGTGCCTGAGACCATGACGAACAAAGCTGACTTCTGGTTTGACCCCATGTGCCCCTTCGCCTGGGTGACGTCGCGCTGGATCAGCGAAGTGGAAGATGTCCGCGACATCAAGACCGAATGGCACGTGATGAGCCTCGCCGTCCTGAACGAAGGCCGGGACGAGCTGCCGGCCGAGTACAAGGAATTCCTGGTCAAGGCCTGGGCCCCGGTGCGGGTGATCGTTGCCGCCGCCGAGAAGCATGGCGCCGAGTACATCAAGCCGCTCTATGACGCCATGGGCACCAAGATCCACAACGAGGGCAACAAGGACATCGCCGAGGTCATCGCCAAGTCGCTGGCCGAGGCCGGACTGCCGGCCGAGCTCGCGGCCGCCGGCCAGAGCGACGAGTTCGACGCCCAGCTGCGCGCCAGCCACGAAGGCGGCATCTCCCTGGTCGGCCAGGACGTCGGCACGCCGGTGGTGGCGTTCAACGGCACGGCGTTCTTCGGGCCCGTGCTCACCCGCATCCCGCGCGGCGAGGACGCCGGCAAGTTGTGGGACGCCACCGTCGCTCTCGCCTCCTTCCCGTACTTCTTCGAACTCAAGCGCAGCCGCACCGAGAGCCCCGTTTTCAGCTAGGCAGCCCCCGGCAGCGATCGCGAGGGCCCCGGAAGAACTACTCCCATGTAGTTCCGCCGGGGCCCTTGTGCATCCACAACCTCGGGAGAACAATAGAACTTACCCACTTCGAAAGAAGCGGGACGCAGGAACCAAAGATTCAGTGACACTCATCCGACGCAGCCTTCGGCAAAGTCAGATGATGGCTACCAGTGACGAGGTAGGAAGACCTGAAATTCCAAGGATCCCGCCAGATTACCTAAGACGTCACGTGGTGATCGAAAAGTCGAAGCCCCACCAACCGCAAAAAGCTGATGGGGCTTCCCCTTTGCCCAAAAATGGCCTCAGATTGGTGCCATGAGCACCGAGCCCATCGCGGACTACGCCCTGCTGTCCGACTGCTGGTCCGCCGCGCTGGTCAGCGCCGCAGGCTCCGTGGACTGGCTTTGTTTCCCCCGCTTCGACAGCCCCTCGGTCTTCGGCCGGCTGCTGGGCGAGGAGGCCGGCTTTTGGTCCATCCGGCCTGCCGGCGAGTACACAACCACCCGGCGGTACGTGGGCCCGTCCATGGTGCTGGAGTCGCTCCACACCACCGCCCGCGGGCGACTGACGGTGAGCGACGCCCTGGTCCTCGGCTCCGGCCGGCGCGGCCACGACCTCGGCCAGGCGTCCCCCGGAACGTTGCTGCGCCGGCTGGCCTGCACCGCGGGGACCGTGGAGGTTGAGGTCAGTTTCGCGCCGCGGCCCGGCTACGGCCTCATCCTTCCAATGCTTCACAACGTCGACGGCGGCGTCCTGGCCCGCGCCGACGCCGAGGAACTCGCCCTTTCCTCCCCGGTGCCGTTCGAGCTCGACGGCGGCACGGCGCGCGCCGTCCTGCGCCTCCGCGCCGGTGACGCTGTTGGCTTCGCCCTGCACCGCCAGCGCGGCCAGGACGAAGCGCCGTCGTTCTGGAGCCAGCAGGAGATGGCCGGCCGGCTTACGGACACCGTCGAGGGCTGGACAAGCTGGTCCGGAATCCACCAGAGCTACAGCGGTCCGTGGCAGGAGCTGGTGGCAGGCAGCGGCCGGGTCCTGCAGGCCCTGAGCTACTACCCGAGCGGTGCGATCGTGGCCGCACCGACCACCTCGCTGCCCGAGGTTGCCGGCGGCACGCGCAACTGGGACTACCGCTACACCTGGGTCCGGGACGCCAGCATGACGCTGCAGGCCCTGTGGGTGGCGGCCTGTCCGGACGAGGCGGGCAAGTTCTTCCAGTTCCTCGCCACGGCCGCCGCCCGCCAGCTCGCCGGCGGCGAAGAGCTGCAAATCATGTACGGGATCGGGGGAGAACGGGACCTGCCCGAACGGGTGCTGCACCACCTCCCCGGCTGGCGGTCCAGTGCACCGGTGCGCGTCGGCAACGGCGCCTGGAACCAGCGGCAGCTCGATGTCTATGGCGAACTGCTGGACGCCGCAGCCACCATGCCGGAATTCCTGGCGGAGCTGGCACCGGAAACCCTGCGCTTCCTCGCCGACGCGGCCGACGCCGCCATGGCCCGCTGGCAGAATCAGGACCAGGGGATCTGGGAGGTCCGCGGCGACCCCCGGCACTACCTGTATTCCAAGCTGATGTGCTGGGTGGCGGTGGACCGTGCGATTACCCTCGCCGGGATGCTGCAGGCGAGCGACCGGGTGCCCCGCTGGACGGACGCCCGGGAACAGATCGCCGCCTCCATCCGCGACAACGGCTGGAGCGAGGCCGCGGGCGCGTACACCCAGGCGTACGGGAGCGAGCAACTCGACGCCTCTGCCCTCATGCTGGCGATCGTCGGTTTCCTGCCGGCCGGCGATCCCCGCTTCCTGGCCACGATCGAGGCCATCGAGCACCGGCTCACCGACATGCGCGGGCTGGTCTACCGGTACCACGGCGACGACGGGCTCCCGGGCGAGGAGGGAGCGTTTTTGCTGTGCACGTTTTGGCT
This sequence comes from Arthrobacter sp. 05L428, assembly GCF_056397665.1. Lineage (NCBI taxonomy): Bacteria > Bacillati > Actinomycetota > Actinomycetes > Micrococcales > Micrococcaceae > Arthrobacter > Arthrobacter sp. 05L428. The sequence continues at coordinate 1,015,902 of NZ_JBFTNW010000001.1, forward strand.
CGCACACGCCCTTGCCCTGGCCGGGCTGACGGAACGGGCCAGGGCGGTCTTCGCGCGGGCCGCCGGATTCGCCACCGGCCTCGGACTGATGGCCGAGGAGGTGGCCCCGGACAGCAGTGAGCTGCTGGGCAACTTCCCGCAGGCGTTCAGCCACATCGGACTGGTCAACGCGGCCTGGGCCATCAGCGAGGCGGAACGGCGAGGCCGGGGTTCTGCCACCTAAGGGCGGCAGAGGACCGGCACGGCGTCGAGGGAACAAGTCCGGAAGCGCCGCTGTTGCCTCCAGTGAGCAAGCTGACCACGCGACCATTGGAGTGCCATGCCCATCACAGCCCACCTTGACCTGACCCTCAAAGCGGAATCCCTGCCCACGGCGCCGGCCGTGCTCCGCGACATTCTCGCCGACACCCGGGCGTTCGACGGCTGCCTTGGCGTCGATGTGCTGGTCGACAATGCGGATCCGGCGCACATCCTTGTCGTGGAACAGTGGGCGTCCCTGGAGCACGACTCCGCCTACCGCGCCTGGCGGGCGGGCGAGGGAGCAAGCGGGCTGGGAGACCTCCTGGCCGCCCCGCCGGTCCTGACGCACTTCGAGGCCACCACCGGGATCTGAGCCCGGAAGACCCAGAGCAGAAGACCCAGAACAGAAGACCCAGAACAGAAGAGGGCCCTCCGGCCGGCGTGAGCCGGCCGGAGGGCCTTCTTCTTTGTTGTCGCTTTGCGTGGGTTACGCCTGGGCGGGCTCCTCGGCGGGGGCCAGCACGACGTCGCTCACGGTCAGTTCGCCCTCGCCGGCCACCAGCGCCAGCTCACGCGCGTTGGCCGCGGCCTTGAGGTCGCCCAGTCCGGCCTTCAGCTGCGTGGTCAGGGACTCCGACGCCGTGATGGTCGCGGAGAGCACCTCGGTGCGCTGCTTGACCTTGGCCTCGGACTTGGCCTTGCGGATGCCGCCCAGCGCCGCGCCCACGGTGGCGAGCAGGGTGGTGTCGCCGTCGATGTCCACGGCGGCCGGCCACTGCGCGCGGTGCACCGAGCCGGTCCGCCACCAGCCCCAGACTTCCTCCGTGGCGAACGGCAGGAACGGCGCAAAAAGCCGCAGCAGGGTGTCCAGGCTCGTCGCCAGCGCGGCCAGCACGGACGCCTGCTGGGCCTCGCCGGCGGCACCGTAGGCGCGGTCCTTGATCAGCTCCACGTAGTCATCGGTGAAGTGCCAGAAGAAGCTTTCGGTGATCTGCAGCGCCCGGGCGTAGTCGTAGTTCTCGAACGCTTTGGTGGCCTGCTGGACCACGTCTGAGAGCTGGGCAAGCACGGCGCGGTCCAGGGGATTGGTGAGGACCGAGAGGTCGGAAGAGACCACCGAGTCCTCGGTGGCGCCGAGGTTCAGCACGAACTTGGACGCATTGAGGAGCTTGATCGCCAGACGACGGCCAATCTTCATCTGCGCGATCTCGTAGGCGGTGTCCGCGCCGAGCTTGGCCGAGGCCGCCCAGTAGCGGACGGCGTCCGAGCCGTATTCGTTGAGCACGTCGGTCGGGACGATCACGTTGCCCTTGGACTTGGACATCTTCTTGCGGTCCGGGTCCAGGATCCAGCCGGAGATCGCCGCGTGCTTCCACGGTGCGACGTCCTGCAGGGCATCGGCGCGGACGGCAGTGGAGAACAGCCAGGTCCGGATGATGTCGTGCGCCTGCGGGCGCACGTCGAACGGGAAGACCTTGGCGAAGAGTGCCTCATCGGTGCTCCAACCGCCCACGATCTGCGGGGTCAGCGACGAGGTGGCCCAAGTGTCCAGGACGTCCGCGTCGCCGGTGAAGCCGCCCGGCACATCGCGCTGGGCCTCCTCGTAGCCGGGGGCCGCATCCGCGGCGGGGTCCACCGGCAGCTGCCCGTCGGCGGGCAGGATGGGCGCGTCGTAGTCCGGGTTGCCGTCGGCGTCGAGCGGGTACCAGACCGGCACCGGCACGCCGAAGAACCGCTGGCGGGAGACCAGCCAGTCCCCGTTCAGACCGGTGATCCAGTTCTCGTAGCGGGACCTCATGAAGGACGGGTGGAATTCGATCTCGTTGCCGCGGCCGACTAGGCGTTTGCGCCGCTCCTCGTCACGGCCGCCGTTGCGGATGTACCACTGGCGGGAGGTGACGACCTCGAGGGGCTTGTCGCCCTTTTCGAAGAAGTTGACCGGGTGCATGATCTTCTTCGGTTCGCCGTCGAGCAGGTCCGCGGCGGCGAGCAGCTCCACCACGCCTTCCTTGGCGCTGAAGACCGTCTTGCCGGCGATCGCCTCGAACGCGGCCCGGCCTTCCGCGGACGTGATCCAGTCCGGGGTTTCGCCGATGACGCGGCCGTCGCGGCCGACGATCGCGCGGGTTGGCAGCTGCAGCTCGCGCCACCAGGTGACGTCAGTGAGGTCGCCGAAGGTGCAGACCATGGCGATGCCGGAACCCTTGTCCGCCTTCGCGAGCGGGTGGGCCTTGACCTCCACCTCGACGCCGAACAGGGGAGAGGTCACCGTCTTGCCGAAGAGCGGCTGGTACCGCTCGTCGTCGGGATTCGCCACCAGGGCGGCACACGCGGCGAGCAGCTCGGGGCGGGTGGTCTCGATGTAGATCTTCTCGCCCTCGGCGGTGAAGAACGGGTAGCGGTAGTACGCGCCGGCGACCTCGCGGTCCTCCAGCTCGGCCTGGGCCACTGCGGTGCGGAAGGTGACGTCCCACAGCGTGGGCGCCTCGGCCATGTAGGCATCCCCGGCGGTCAGGTTGGCCAGGAACGCCCGCTGCGAGATGGCGCGGGACTTGTCGTCGATGGTGCGGTAGGTCAGGTCCCAGTCGACCGACAGGCCGAGGGTCTGGAAGAGGTTCTCGAAGACCTTTTCGTCCTCGACGGCGAGTTCCTCGCAGAGTTCGATGAAGTTCCGGCGCGAGACGACGTCGAAGTCGCGCTGGTTCTTGGCGGGCTCCGCCGGCGGCCGGTACCCGGCGTCGTAGGGGATGGCCGGATCGCAGCGCACGCCGTAGTAGTTCTGCACCCGGCGCTCGGTGGGCAGGCCGTTGTCGTCCCAGCCCATCGGGTAGAAGACGTTCTTGCCGGTCATCCGCTGGTAGCGGGCCAGGACGTCGGTCTGGGTGTAGGAGAACATGTGCCCCACGTGCAGGGACCCCGACGCGGTGGGCGGGGGAGTGTCGATCGAGTAGACCTGCTCCCGGGTGGTCTCCCGGTCGAACTTGTAGGTCCCTTCGTCAAGCCAGCGCCGGGTGAGGGCGACTTCGAGCCCCTCGAGGGCGGGCTTGTCCGGAACGTTGATGGGGGCAGTGGTGGGCGTGTCTGTACCCTGAGTGTCTTCAGCCATGGGTCAATTCTTGCAGTTCTTTACACTTCGCTTCACCGCCCTTCGCTAGTTTCGCGAATCTAAGTGCAATAACCTGCACCACTATGGAAGAAAACACCGGAAGTTTCGCGATCAAGCGCATCTACGACGAGACCGCCGACGACGACGGTTGCCGGGTTTTGGTGGACCGGCTCTGGCCGCGCGGAGTCAGCAAAGAACGGGCGCAACTGGACTTGTGGCTCAAGGAAGTGGCGCCCTCGCCGCCGCTGCGCACCGAATTTGCGCACATGCAGGAACGCTTCGCGGACTTCCGCGCCGCCTACGAGGCGGAGCTCGAATCCAACCCCGCCGTTGGCACCCTGCGGGAACTGGCCGCCGAACACGGGAAGGTGACCCTGCTGTTCGGCGCCCGGGACCCGGAGACCAACCACGCCCGGGTGCTGCTGGAGTTCCTCGGGCGGGGCAGGAAATGAGCCGCCGATTCCCATAGGGTGGTGCCATGACTGAGGGAATCCACAACGCAGGAACTGCAACTACAGCAAAAGCCGCCGTCGTCACCGGCGCCAGCACCGGTATCGGGCAGGCCACCGTGCGCGCGCTCCGGCAGGAAGGCTGGACCGTCTTCGCCGTCGCCCGCCGTGCCGAACGGCTGGAGGCGCTCGCCGCCGAGACCGGCGCCGTCGCGGTCCCCGCCGATGTGACAGACGACGCCGACGTCGCGCGGCTGGTGGATGAGGTGACCCGCGGCGGCGGCATCGACACCCTGATCAACATCGCCGGCGGTGCCCGCGGCGCGGACAAGGTGGCCGAGGCCAAGACCGAGGACTGGGCGTGGATGTACGAGGTCAACGTGCTCGGCACCATGAAGCTCACCCGCGCGTTCCTGCCGATGCTGCGTGCCTGCGGCGAAGGCACCGTCCTGAACCTGACCTCGACGGCGGGGCTGTCCGCCTACGAGGGCGGCGGCGGCTACAACGCCGCGAAGTTTGCCCAGCACGCCCTCACCGGCGCCCTGCGCTTGGAAGAGGCCGAGCACAACCTGCGGGTGATCGAGGTGGCCCCGGGCATGGTGCAGACCGAGGAGTTCTCACTCAACCGGCTCGGTGACCAGGGCGCCGCGGAAAAGGTCTACGCCGGCGTCGAGAAGCCGCTGACGGCCGCCGACGTCGCCGACGTCGTCCGCTTTGCGGTCGCCGCGCCGCACCACGTCAACCTGGACCAGATCGTGATCCGCCCGGTGGCGCAGGCCTCCAACTTCAAGGTGATCCGCAAGGGCTAGCGGCAACCGCCGGGGCGCACCGGGCTCCGTCGTCGGGCCCAGCGGGCCGCCCCCGGACGTTCACCCATGCGTTGCACGGTAGTCGGACAGGGGTGGCTGGGAGTTGGACGGCGGAGGACACCGTGGGTGGGCAACTGCACACCACCAGAGTGGAGACTCCTTCCCATGCGCACCCCCACGAAGCCCGCTGGTTCGATTGTCGGCGCCGCCGCACTCGGCGCGGCCCTGCTCCTTGCCACTTCCGTCCAGGCCCATGCTGCCGACACCAACCCGAACGGCGGCGACAACCACTTCGACCTCCAGGCCCACCGCGGCGGCATCGGCCTGACCGTCGAGTCCACCCTGGCGTCCTTTGCCAAGGGCATCGAGACCGGCGTCTCCACCCTCGAGCTGGATCTCCAGATCACCAAGGACGGCCGTGAAGTCATCACCCATGACCGGAAGATCAGCGGCAAGAAATGCCTGGACACCGCGCCGGTCACGCCGAACGACCCTCAGTACCCGTACGTGGGCAAGTACATCAAGGACCTGACCTTCGCGCAGGTCCGCAGCCTGGACTGCGGCTCACTCACCCAGCCCGAGTTCCCCGGCCAGCAGGCCGCCCCGGGCGCCAAAATGCCGACCCTTGCCGAGGTGTTCGCCATGACGAACGCGCACCGGGCCAGCCAGGTGAAGTTCAATATCGAGACCAAGGTCGAAGCCGGTGCTCCCCAGGAAACCGCCCCGCGCGAGCAGTTCGTTGACGTGGCCCTGCGTGAGATCAGCAAGGCCCACATGCAGCACCGCGTCTCGATCGAGAGCTTCGACTGGGGTGCACTGCGGCTGGTGCAGCAGCGCGCGCCGCAGATCCCGACCGTGGCACTGACCAACAAGGACTTCCTGCAGGCAGGCCAGCCGGGGAAGTCCCCTTGGCTTGGCGGCATCGACGCCGACGACTTTGGCGGCGACCTGGTCGCTTCGGCCGCGTCGCTCGGCTTCAGTGCCATCTCGCCGGTGCACGGCACGCCGCAGAACGGCAAGGTCACCGACCCGGACTACGTCCCCTACGTCACCCCGGACATGGTCCGGCGCGCCCACGCGGCGGGCATGCAGGTCATTCCATGGACTGTCGACGACAAGCCCACCATGCGCGCCCTGATCGGCGCCGGCGTCGACGGCCTCATCACCGACTACCCGAACCTGTTGCGCGACGTCATGGCCGAGTCCGGCATGAAACTGCCCAAGCCCGCGCCGTCCGTCGGGTAGCCGCTGGGAGTTTCCGGTAACATCGACGTATCAGCTTTGACCCGGCCATCACCGGTGAGCTTCCGGAAGAACGCCCCGGCGCAGCAGCATTGTGCGCCGGGGCCGGTAGAACCGGACGGGTAAGCCCGTCACAGCAGTCAACGAGCGGCCGCCGCCGGTGCAGCGCTTTCCTTGGATTCTTAGGGAAAGGGCGGGACCGGTGCCGGTAAGTGAGGTGGTACCGCGGTGCCGGTGTTGTTCCGACAACACACGGGCCGTCCTCGCATCCTGAATGAATCCCGTTGTTCACCAGCTCAACCCAGGATGTCGAGATGACCCATTACCCCAAGGCCTCAGCCGCACCGTCAGGCGCCAGCACCTCCGCTTCCAGCACCTCAGGCGTGTCTGCTTCCGTGAAGTTCCCGGAGATCGAAGAGCGCATCCTCAAGTACTGGGACCAGGACGGCACCTTCCAGGCCAGCATCGACCAGCGGGATGCGGGTAAAGACGGGTCCAACGAATTCGTCTTCTATGACGGCCCGCCCTTCGCCAACGGCCTGCCGCACTACGGCCACCTGCTGACCGGCTACGCCAAGGACCTCGTGGGCCGCTACCAGACCCAGCGCGGCCGCCGCGTCGAGCGCCGCTTCGGCTGGGACACCCACGGCCTGCCCGCCGAACTGGAAGCCATGAAGCAGCTCGGCATGACGGACAAGACCCAGATCGAGGCCATGGGCATCGACAAGTTCAACGACGCCTGCCGCGCCTCGGTGATGAAGTACGCCGACGAGTGGAAGAGCTACGTCACCCGCCAGGCGCGCTGGGTGGACTTCGAGAACGACTATAAGACGCTCAACGTCGAGTACATGGAGTCCGTGCTCTGGGCTTTCAAGCAGCTGCACGAAAAGGGCCTGACCTACAACGGCTACCGCGTGCTGCCGTACTGCTGGAAGGACGAGACGCCGCTGTCCAACCATGAACTGCGCATGGATGACGATGTCTACAAGAACCGCCAGGACCAGACCGTCACCGTCACCTTCCCGATCACCGCGGGGGAGTCGGAGCTGTCCCGGCAGCTGGCCGGGGTGCAGGCGCTCGCCTGGACCACCACGCCCTGGACGCTGCCCACCAACCTGGCGCTCGCCGTCGGGCCCGCGATCAACTACGTCGTGCTGCCGGCCGGCCCGCACGGGATCAAGGCCGCCTCGGCCGAGGCCCCCGTCACGGGCAGCTTCCTGCTCGCCGCGGACCTGCTGGGCGCCTACGCCAAGGACCTCGGCTACGGCGACGGCGCCGAGGGTGCCGCAGCGGCCGAGGCCGCCGTCACGTCCCGCCACACCGGCGCCGAGTTGGAAGGCCTGAGCTACGAACCGCTCTGGGACTACTTCCACGACGCCGAGAAGTACGGCACTGAGAACGCCTGGCGCGTCCTCGTGGCGGATTATGTCACCACCACCGACGGCACCGGCATTGTCCACCAGGCGCCGGCCTACGGTGAAGACGACCAGAAGGTCTGTGAAGAGGCCGGGATCCCGGTGGTCCTCTCGGTCGACGAGGGCGCGAAGTTCCTGCCACTTTTCGGCCACGGCGACCTCGCCGAAATCGCCGGACTCCAGGTCTTCGAGGCCAACAAGCCCATCACCCAGGTGCTCCGCGCCCAGGGCCGCCTGGTCCGCCAGGCCAGCTACGAGCACTCCTACCCGCACTGCTGGCGCTGCCGCAACCCGCTGATCTACCGCGCGGTGTCCTCCTGGTACGTCGAGGTCACCAAGTTCAAGGACCGCATGTCCGAGCTGAACCAGGAGATCAACTGGATCCCGGGCAACGTCAAGGACGGCCAGTTCGGCAAGTGGCTCGCCAACGCCCGCGACTGGTCCATCAGCCGCAACCGCTACTGGGGCAGCCCCATCCCGGTCTGGCAGTCCACCGACCCGGACTACCCGCGCACCGACGTCTACGGCTCACTCGCCGAGATCGAAGCCGACTTTGGCCGGCTGCCGCTGAACAACGACGGCCAGGTGGACCTGCACCGGCCGTTCATCGACGAGCTCACCCGCCCGAACCCGGACGACCCCCGCACCCCGGAACAGGGCCAGTCCGTGATGCGCCGCGTCGAGGACGTCCTGGACGTCTGGTTCGATTCCGGCTCCATGCCGTACGGCCAGGTCCACTACCCGTTCCAGAACGAGGAGTGGTTCGACACCCACAACCCGGCGGACTTCATCGTCGAGTACATCGGACAGACCCGCGGCTGGTTCTACATGCTGCATATCCTCTCCACCGCGCTGTTCGACCGGCCGGCCTTCCGCAACGTCATCAGCCACGGCATCGTGCTCGGCTCCGACGGGCAGAAGATGTCCAAGAGCCTGCGCAACTACCCGGACGTCTCCGAGGTCCTGGACCGTGACGGCTCCGACGCGATGCGCTGGTTCCTGATGTCCAGCCCGATCCTGCGCGGCGGCAACCTCGTGGTCACCGAGCAGGGCATCCGGGACGGCGTCCGCCAGGTCATCCTGCCGCTGTGGAACGTCTACAGCTTCTTCACGCTCTACACGAACGCCGCGAACGGCGGGGACGGGTACGACGCGAAGCTGCGCTACGACGGTTACGCCGACACCCTGGATCAGTACCTGATGGCCAACACCGGGGACCTGGTCCGGAACATGACCGCGCAGCTGGACAGCTACGACATCTCCGGGGCCTGCGACGAACTGCGCGGCTACCTGGACATGCTCACCAACTGGTACGTCCGCCGCAGCCGCCAGCGCTTCTTCGACGAGAACGTCGACGCCTTCGACGCGCTCTACACCGCGCTGGAGACCGTCTGCCGGGTCGCGGCATCGCTGCTGCCGCTGGTCTCCGAGGAAATCTGGCGCGGCCTCACCGGCGGGCGCTCCGTGCACCTGGCCGACTGGCCGGACGCGGACCTGTTCCCGGCCAACGCCGGCCTGGTTGAGGCGATGGACCGGGTCCAGCAGATCTGCTCCACCGGCTCCTCGCTGCGCAAGGCCGCCAACCTCCGCGTGCGACTGCCGCTGCAGGAACTCACGGTCGTGGCACCCGGCGCGGACGCGCTGGCAGGCTTCGCCGCCGTCGTCGCCGATGAACTGAACCTGCGCTCGGTGCGCCTGCTCGACGCCGAGAGCGCCTCCCCGGAGGAGTTCGGCATCGAGCAGAAGCTCGTGGTCAACGCCCGCGCGGCCGGCCCGCGGCTGGGCAAAAACGTCCAGCAGGCGATCAAGGGGTCCAAGTCCGGCGACTGGTCCGTGGACGACGCCGGTGTGGTCACCGCCGGTGGCCTCGCCCTCGAGCCGCAGGAATACACGCTGGAAACCGTGGTGGCAGAAGCAGCCGAAGGCGAGGGCTCCCGCGCAGCGGCAGTGCTGCCGGGCGGCGGCTTCGTGGTGCTCAACACCGAGGTCACCCCGGAGCTGGAAGCCGAAGGGACCGCCCGCGACCTGGTCCGCGCCATCCAGCAGGCCCGCAAGGACGCCGGGCTGAACGTCAGCGACCGGATCCGCACCACCGTCACCGCGGCGCAGGACACCGTCGAGGCGCTGCTGGCCCACGCCGCGCTGGTCAAGACCGAGACCCTGACCGTGGAGCTGGACACCGTTCCCGCCGAGGTCAAGGAACCTCAGGTCAGCGTCGAAAAAGTAACCGTTGAAGCAGGGGCATAATTCATGAGCGACGAATTTTCCGTAGAGAGCGTCTACGCCGAGCTGCTGGGCCGGGCGCCGGAAAACAAGATGGAGCCGAGGCTGGCTCCGCTGCACCGGGCCATGGACATCCTGGGGGAGCCGAACAAGGCGTTCCCGATCATCCACGTCACCGGCACCAACGGCAAGACCTCCACGGCCCGGATGATCGAGGCCGGCCTGCGCGCCTACGGGCTGAGCACCGGCCGGTACACGAGCCCGCACCTGTCCAAGGTCACCGAGCGGATCAGCATCGACGGCGAACCGGTGCCGGATGAGACGTTCGTCCGGATCTGGGACGAGATCCGCCCGTACCTGGAAATCGTGGACAGCGAGCTCGTCGCCGAGGGCCAGCCGCGGCTGACCTACTTCGAATGCCTGACCATCCTCGGCTTCGCGGTGTTCGCGGACCAGCCGGTCAATGTCGCCGTGATCGAGGTGGGACTCGGCGGCATCACAGACGCGACCAACGTCGGCGACGGCCAGGTTGCCGTGGTCACCCCGATTTCGCTGGACCACACGGAGCTGCTCGGCGAGACCACCGAGGAGATCGCCTACGAAAAGGCCGGCATCATCAAGCCCGGCGGGTTCCTCATCAGCGCCGCGCAGCCCGTCGACGCGGCCCAGGTGCTGCTGGAAAAGGCCAAGGAAGCAAACGTGCCGTTCCGCTTCGAGGGCGTGGAGTTCGGCGTCGAGTCCCGCACCGTCGCCGTCGGCGGCCAGATGGTGAACATCCAAGGCATTGCGGGTCGCTACGAAGACCTGCTGCTGCCCCTGCACGGCGCACACCAGGCGGAGAACGCCGCCGTCGCCGTCGCCGCGCTGGAAGCCTTCTTCGGCGCCGAAAAGCCGCTCGACCCCGAGGTGCTGCAGGAGGCCTTCGCCTCTGTCACCTCCCCGGGCCGGCTGGAGGTGCTCCGCACCGCGCCGACCATCATCGTGGACGCCGCGCACAACCCGGAGGGCATCCGGGTCTCCGCCGAGGCGATCCACGAGGCCTTCAGCTTTAGCAAGCTCGTGGTGGTGGTGGGCGTCCTGAAGGAGAAGGATTCCGAGGAAATCCTCCGCCAGCTCAAGGAATCCCTGGGCGACCTCGCCTCGGACTACTGCTTCACCCAGTCCAACTCGCCCCGCGCCGTACCGGCCGAGGACCTCGCGGAGCTGGCGCTGGACCTGGGCTTCGGCGAGGACAACGTCCACGTGGCCGAGAAGCTCGACGACGCCCTGGAATGGGCCGTGGAGCGGGCCGAGTCCAACGACGACCTTGCCGCCGGGATCCTGGTCACGGGGTCCATCACGCTCGTTGCCGAGGCCCGGATCCTGCTCGGAAAGACCGAGGCGTAACCCATGGCCAGACTCACCAAAGCCCAGCGCGAATGGCGTCCGGGCATGCCCAAGAAACGCCGCTCCACCAAGGTCATGTTCGCCTCCACGGTGCTCCTGCTGGAGGCCTTCGTGGCCCTCTTCGGCACCCTGGCGGTCTTCGGCCTCCGGCGCGGCGAGTTCCCGCCGCTGCTGGTCTTCGGGGTCGGGATCGGACTCAGTGCGGTGCTTGTGCTGACCTGCGCGGTGCTTTCCAAGCCGTGGGGCGTGGCCTTGGGCTGGATCCTGCAGCTGGTGCTGGTCCTCACCGGGATTGTGGAGCCCACGATGTTCGTGGTGGGCGGCCTCTTCGCGATCACGTGGTGGTACGGCATCCGCACCGGCATCCGGATCGACCGCGAAGCCGCCGAACGCGAACGCGAGCAGGCGGCCTGGGAGGCCGCGAACCCCGAGGGCCAAAGCAACTAGACTTGTCCCGAACCCCACCCCAACACATTGGAGCAGCTGTGAGCACTGAGCGCACCCTAGTCCTGATCAAGCCCGACGGCGTCGCCCGCAACCTGACCGGCAGCATCATCTCCCGGATCGAAGCCAAGGGCTACACCCTGGCCGAACTGAAGAAGGTCAACGCCAGCCGCGAACTCCTCGAACAGCACTACGAGGAGCACGTCGGCAAGCCGTTCTACGAGCCCCTCGTCGAGTTCATGCTCAGCGGGCCCGTCGTTGCCGCGATCTTCGAAGGCCACCGCGTGATTGAGGGCTTCCGCTCGCTCGCCGGCACCACGGACCCGACGACGGCGGCGCCCGGCACCATCCGCGGCGACTTCGGCCGCGACTGGGGCCTCAAGGTCCAGCAGAACCTGGTCCACGGCTCAGACTCGGCGGAGTCCGCCGAACGCGAGATCAAGATCTGGTTCTAAGAACCCGCAGCACCGCACCGAGGTGACAGTTAAGGCCAATGTTCGCGTTGAACATTGGCCTTAACTGTCACCTCGCGGCGTTTGCGGAACGCTCAGTAGCCGGAGGTTCCGATGAACACCTGAATGAAGGCGAAGAAGATCGTGGCGACGACGGCGACGTAGAGCAGGGCCGTGAGGATCCAGCCGGAGTCCGCCAGGATGCGGGCGGCAGCGGCGGGCACCCGGATGACGCCGTGGCTCACGTTGCGGACCGTCACCCAGACGAACAGCGGAATCATCGCGGCCCAGACGATCATGCAGAACGGGCAGAGAATGTGGATCGAGTACAGCGCCTGGGACCACAGCCACACCACGAAGGCGAAGCCCAGCGTCACACCGGCCTGCAGCCCGATCCAGTACCAGCGGGCAAACGTGGCCCCGGCGAGGATTCCCATGGCCGTGGTGATGATGACCGCGAACGCGACAATGCCGATGAACATGTTCGGGAAGCCGAAGACCGAACTCTGCCAGGTCTGCATTACCTGGCCGCAGGAGATCCACGGGTTCACGTCGCACACCGTGGCGTGGTTGGGGTCCTTGAGGACAGCCAGTTTCTCCAGCACCAGCGTGCCGGACGCGAGCCAGCCGACGACGCCGGTGATCAGCAGGAGCCAGGCGAAGGGCCGGTCGCGCGTCATCGGGGGCAGCGGGCGCTCCGCAGCTGCCGCGCCGGTGCCGCGCTCGTGGGCGGTCACGTCGCCGGGGGCGTGGGAGATGCTGGGCATGGGATTTCAGTCCTTTGCGTCGGGTGCTCTTGGGCCGATTCTATCGCCGGAGGCTGGATGTAACCGGGTAGGAGTCGTGCCCTCACCGGTGATTCGGTCCGCGGCGCGGACTGGATGTCCCGCTTAGCCCTGCTTCGGCGGCTCCTGTGAGACAATGAACCTGGCTGGGGCCCGATCCACATTCGGGTTTCGGTCCGGCGACTTTGCTTTCAAGACCGCCAGTGATGAGCAGGGCATACTTCGGATCCCTCGATCCGGCCTATCCCGCAATGCCATTGGACGGCACCTGGTTGTGACAGAGAGATCAACGGGTTCAGAGCAATCTTGCCGGCCTTCCAGGGCTGCCGCACCCCACTGCCGGTGCGAACCTGGAGGTATCCAATTGACTTCTGTCAATGCCTGCGGGTGTTGACAAATATTTGCCCCACGGGTGCCGGATGTGGCGGTACATCAGGGGCAGGAGTGTCGCCACATATGGATAATGACCAGCTTGTAGCCGGTAACGACGAAGCCGCTGTTGCCGAAGTAGCACCGGAAGCCGCCGCCGCGGAGGCGCCCAAGAAGGCCACCCGGTCCCGCCGCAAGGCGGCCCCAAAGGCGGAGGCCGCCGAAGCGGCCGTCGCGTCCGACGTCGTTGCTGACGCCCCCGCCGTCGACAATCCCGAAGCGGCCCCGGAAGCGAAGGCCCCGGCCCGCCGGACCCGGTCGCGGAAGAAGGTCGAACCCGAGGTGCTGCCCGCCTTCGCTGACTCAGCCGCCAGCACGGAAACTGCGGTTCCCGCCGATGAAGCACCTGCCGAGCTGCCGGCCGCCGAGGCGGCACCGGAGAAACCGGTCCGCCGCCGTGCCTCCCGCGCCAAGACAGCCGTGACGCCTTCAGCGATGGAAGAAGCCCCGGCCCCGGCCGAGGCTCCCGCCGCCGTGGCTTCCGACGCGCCGGCTCCTGAGGCCGCGCCCGTCGAAGCCCCGGCCGACGCTGCGCCCGCTGCCGAGGCGTCTGTAGAAACTTCCGAAGCCCCCTCGCTCTTCCTCGCACCCGGTGCTGTCACCTCGATGATCTTCCAGGCCCCGGATCTGAGCACCGTCATCCGCCCCGCCCCGGCCCCCGCTGCTGTTGCCGAGGAAGCCGAAGAAGAAGAGGACGAAGAAGCCGAGGGCGAGGATGCCGGCAGCCGCCGTCGCCGCCGCAGCCGTGGACGCCGTGGCCGCAGCCGGACCGGCGAAGCCGACACCGACGCAGACGGCGCAGCCGAAGATGCAGCGGAGTCCGGCGAGGACTCCGAGGGCACCCTCGAAGACGGCGTGACCTCGCGTCGCCGTCGCCGTCGCCGCCGCGGCGACCAGGATCTCGAACTGACCGGCGGCGGGGACGACGATCCGCCCAACACGGTAACCCGCGTCCGGGCGCCGCGCTCGGTCAGCGAGGCCCCGGTCAACAACCGCGTCACCTCCGTCAAGGGCTCCACCCGCCTGGAGGCCAAGAAGCAGCGCCGCCGCGAGTCCCGCGACACCGGCCGCCGCCGCACCGTCATCACCGAGGCCGAGTTCCTGGCCCGCCGCGAATCCGTGGACCGCCAGATGATCGTCCGCCAGCGCGACGACAGAATCCAGATCGGCGTCCTGGAAGACGGCGTGCTGGCCGAGCACTTCGTCTCCAAGACCCAGCAGGATTCGTTGATCGGCAACGTCTACCTGGGCAAGGTCCAGAACGTGCTGCCGTCCATGGAAGCGGCGTTCGTCGATATCGGACGCGGCCGCAACGCCGTGCTGTACGCCGGCGAAGTCAACTGGGACTCCGTCAACCTCGAAGGCAAGCAGCGGCGGATCGAAAATGCGCTCAAGTCCGGCGACTCCGTGCTCGTCCAGGTCACCAAGGACCCGGTCGGCCACAAGGGTGCCCGCCTGACCAGCCAGATTTCGCTGCCCGGCCGTTACCTGGTGTACGTGCCCGGCGGCTCCATGACCGGCATCTCCCGCAAGCTGCCCGACGTCGAACGCAACCGGCTCAAGCGGATCCTCAAGGACCGCCTGCCGGAAGACGCCGGTGTCATTGTCCGCACCGCGGCCGAGGGCGCTTCGGAAGAAGAGCTGACGCATGACATCAACCGGCTGCGAGCCCAGTGGGAGGGCATCGAAAGCCAGTCCACGTCCACCAAGATCCTCGCCCCCGAGCTGCTCTACGGCGAACCTGACCTGACCATCAAGGTGGTCCGCGACGTTTTCAACGAGGACTTCTCCAAGCTGATCGTCTCCGGCGAGGAAGCCTGGGACACCATCGAGGCCTACGTCACCTACGTGGCACCGGACCTGGTGGGCCGGCTCGAGAAGTGGACCAAGGACACAGACATCTTCGCTGCGTGGCGCATCGACGAGCAGATCCACAAAGCACTGGACCGTAAGGTCTTCCTGCCTTCCGGCGGCTCGCTCGTGATCGACCGCACCGAAGCCATGACCGTGGTGGACGTCAACACCGGCAAGTTCACCGGCAGCGGCGGCAACCTCGAGGAAACCGTCACCAAGAACAACCTCGAAGCGGCCGAGGAAGTCGTCCGGCAGCTGAGGCTGCGTGACATCGGCGGCATCATCGTGATCGACTTCATCGACATGGTGCTGGAATCCAACCGCGACCTCGTGCTGCGACGCATGGTGGAGTGCCTGGGCCGGGACCGGACCAAGCACCAGGTTGCCGAGGTGACCTCGCTGGGCCTCGTGCAGATGACCCGCAAGCGGATGGGCACCGGGCTGCTCGAAGTCTTCGGCGAACAGTGCGAGGCCTGCGCCGGCCGCGGCATCGTCACCCACGACGAGCCCGTGGAACACCGCCGTGCCAACACCGTCGCCGCAGAACACCACGTCCCGCGGACCGAGCACCAGCCCGCCGCACGCAGTGAGCGCAAGCGTCGCCGCGGCAAGGGCGGCCAGGGCGGCGAAGCCATGCCGTCCGCACCCGTCGCCGTGCACGCCGAGCCCACCGAGGCGGAGCGCCACGCCAAGGCAGAGGCGACGCGCGCCGCGCTGGCCAACATCGCCGCCGCGGCGCACGCTGCCCACCTGCACGACGGTGAAGCGACAGCAGCTCCCGACGCCGAAACCCGCCAGGCCGCGCTCGACGCCGCCGTGGAACTCGCTTCGTCGGAGGAGGCGGCGGGTCGTCCCGCGGCCGTGCTGACCTTCGGCGGCGAACAGGTTGCCTTGCCCTTCGTCGAGCACGCCGAGGAAACCCCGCAGCCCGCGCTGACCCTGGACCTGCTGACCGAAGCGTTCGCCCACCTGGGCGACGCCGAGACCGGCAAGCCAGCCGCCGCGGCTCCGGTTGCCGAGTCGCCCGCAGCCGAGGTTCCCACGGCCGAGCACGCGGCGGAGCACGCTGCGCCTGCAGCTGCAGCGCCGTCCCGCGCCACCCGGGGCCGCGGCCGCGCCAGGACGGCGCGGATCCAGCCGCCGAGTGTACGTACCGCCGAGGCCGAGGCCCCGGCCCGCCAGGAAGCCCGCAAGGCTCCTGCGTCCCAGGCCCCGGCCCGCCAGGAAGCCCGCAAGGCTCCTGCGGCCCAGGCCCCGGTACGCCAGGAAGCCCGCAAGGCCCCTGCGGCCCAGGCCCAGGCCCCGGACACCACCGGACCCCGACGGGTGCGCCGGAACCGGAGCGCCAGCCGAGCCCAGGGCGCCGCCAACGAGACGTCCGTGCAGCAGCGCGAGACCGCTCCGTCGGTTGAGGCCGTCTCGGTCCATGAGGCCAAGGCCCCGGAGCCGGCGAAGGTGACCGCCAAGCCCGCCGCCAACGAGCCGATCATCCTCGGCGTCGGCGTCCCGGCGTCGGAGCTCTAGGACCAAGCAGGCACCACCACTCGCGGGTTCCGTCCGGGATCGACGTAACATCACGTCGACCCCGGACGGAACCCGCGAGGGCGTTAAGGGGACAGGCTGAAATTTAGCGGGGTTGCCGGCGAGGAACGCTAGGCTGGGGGACTGACACGGGGTGCCGCGCATCGAGCCGGCTGAGATCCAGACCCGTTGAACCTGTCCGGTTAGCACCGGCGAAGGGATGTCTCTTGTCTTCAACAACCCAGCCTGCATCGGCGCAGCCTGCATCTAGCCGAACCTCAGCCATCCTGCAGTCCGTCTTCCCGGAGCCCGACGGCGGGGCCCCAACGCCGCCGCGGATTCCGCGGGTGCTGGCCATCGCGGGCTCGGACCCCTCCGGCGGCGCCGGCATCCAGGCCGACCTGAAGAGCATTGCCGCGAACGGCGGCTACGGGATGGCTGCCATCACGGCACTGACCGCCCAGAACACCCAGGGCGTCCGGTCGGTGCATGTACCGCCGGCAGCGTTCCTGACCGCCCAGCTGGAGGCCATCAGCGACGACATCACCATCGACGCCGTCAAGATCGGTATGCTCGGCGACGACTCGGTGATCGACGCCGTCCGGGCCTGGCTCGAAAAGGTGCGCCCCGGCGTCGTGGTCCTGGACCCGGTGATGGTGGCGACGAGCGGCGACCGGCTGCTCCAGGAATCGGCCGAAACCGCGCTGCGGGCCCTCTTGCCACTGGCGGACCTCATCACACCGAACCTGGCCGAGCTGGGCATGCTGCTGGGAGAGCCGCCCGCCGCGGACTGGGCCAGTGCGCTGGAACAGGGCAAGCGGCTCGCGGCCCTGGCCGGCACCACGGTGCTGGTCAAGGGCGGCCACCTGCCGGTCGACGGCGCCCAGAACGACGGCGGTTGCCCGGACGCGCTCGTCAACACCGGGGGACTGCTCGGCCAGGAGACGGTGGTGGTGCCGGGCGAGCGGATCGACACCCGCAACAGCCACGGCACCGGCTGCTCCTTGTCCTCGGCGCTGGCCACAGTCCAGGCCCGGACGGGGGACTGGGAGGCGGCGCTGCGGGAGGTCAAGCCGTGGCTGCTGGGTGCGTTGCGGGATGCCAGCCGCCTGGAGGTCGGATCCGGCAACGGACCCGTGCACCACTTCCACCACCTGCAGCACGCTGCGGCACCCCAGCTTCCTGCCGAGGGCGAGTTCGCCACGCTGCTGGCAGGGCACGCGGCGGACGGGCTGGACGCGATCTACGGCCTGGACTTCATTCGGGGGCTCGCGGACGGTACCTTGCCGGAACCCGAGTTCGCCTACTACCTCGGCCAGGACGCCCTGTACCTCAACGGCTACTCCCGGGTGCTGTCCCGCGCGGCGGCCCTGGCGCCGTCGGAAGCCGAACAACTCTTCTGGTCCCGCTCGGCGCAGCAGTGCCTCGAAGTCGAATCCGAACTGCACCGGAACTGGCTGGCCGGCCGCGCCGTCGAGACCCAGCTGGGACCGGTGACCAAGGCGTACGTGGACCATCTGCACGCGGCATCGCTCGCCGGCAGCTACGGCGTGCTCGTGGCCGCGGCGCTGCCGTGCTTCTGGCTCTACGCGGAGGTCGGCGCCACGCTGCATCGCGAGTTCCTCGCTGCCGGCGCACCGGCAACGCATCCCTACGCGGAGTGGCTGCGCACCTATGCGGACGAGGCCTTCGCGGAGGCGACGCGGCAGGCGATCAGGTACACGGACGCGGCGGCCGGTAGAGGCTCCGAGGCGGAACGCAGCGCCATGGCGGTGGCGTTCAGGCAGTCCTCCCGCTACGAGGCGGAGTTCTTCGACGCGCCGAGGCTGCACGCCTGAGCCGCGCTACGCGAAGCAGCCGGTAGGATAGTTGGGCGCGGTTCCGGAAGTCGCTGCGGCACCATAACTTTGGCCCCCGGGCGCAGGGTGTGGCGTCCGTCACGCACTACCTGCCGGGACCAGCCTCGTTTGCGGCCGAAGGCAAAATTAGCGTAGTCTAGATCTTCGGTGCTTACGCCAACACTTGGGTTATGACCTTGAGGAACAGTTCACCCGTATTACGGGCAGGACTTTTCCGCAGGATAGCTCATGGGTTCCCCCGGGGAATCCACCGGCGTTGAGGCACAGCGTGAGCCGGTCCAAGCATTTGGGCCCCAGGTTCCGCACGCAAATCTAGTAATAAACGTCGAGAGAAGTGAGTTCCCCAGTGGTGTACGCGATTGTCCGCGCAGGCGGCCGCCAAGAGAAGGTTTCCGTTGGAGACTTCGTTACCCTGAACCGCGTCCCCGGTGGAGCCGGCAGCACCTTTGAGTTGCCCGCACTGCTCCTGGTGGACGGTGACAAGGTCACGTCTGCAGCCAAGGACCTGGCCAAGGTAACGGTTACGGCTGAGATCCTCGAAGACCTCCGTGGTCCGAAGATCGTCATCCAGAAGTTCAAGAACAAGACCGGTTACAAGAAGCGCCAGGGTCACCGTCAGGAACTGACCAAGGTCAAGATCACCGGTATCAAGTAACTAACGTTACTGTTCAGGTTTTCAGCAGATTCCCCAGAATTTTAAAGGCAGGCATTTCAAATGGCACATAAAAAAGGCGCGAGCTCCACTCGCAACGGTCGTGACTCCAACGCCCAGTACCTCGGCGTCAAGCGCTTCGGCGGCCAGGTAGTTTCCGCAGGCGAGATCATCGTCCGCCAGCGTGGCACCCACTTCCACCCGGGCGCCGGCGTTGGCCGCGGCGGCGACGACACCCTGTTCGCACTGACCCCCGGCGCTGTCGAGTTCGGCACCCGCCGTGGTCGTCGCGTTGTGAACATCGTGGCTGCTGCAGCTGCAGAGTAACAACAAGTTCTAAATCGGTGGGGCGGACCAGTAGGTCCGCTCCACCGGTGTTTTAACCGCATTACAATCATCTTGGGCCCCTTGCGGGCCCGAGGAACAGCACTGAGGAGATCCACGTGGCGAGCTTTGTAGACCGGGTAGTACTGCACGTATCCGGCGGTACCGGCGGCCATGGCTGTGTCTCCGTCCACCGCGAGAAGTTCAAGCCCCTCGGCGGTCCCGACGGCGGCAACGGCGGCAACGGCGGCGATGTCATCCTGCGCGTGGATCCCCAGACCACCACCCTGCTCGACTACCACCACGCCCCGCACCGGCACGCCACCAACGGCGGCCCCGGCATGGGTGACTGGCGCGGCGGCAAGAACGGCGAGACCCTGGTCCTGCCCGTACCCGAGGGCACGGTCGTCAAGAGCAAGGACGGCACCGTCCTGGCCGACATGGTGGGCGAAGGCACCGAGTACGTCGCCGCTGCCGGCGGCATCGGCGGCCTCGGCAACGCCTCGCTGTCCTCGCAGAAGCGCCGGGCCCCCGGCTTTGCGCTGCTGGGCATCGAGGGCGAATCCAGCGACATCGTCCTGGAGCTGAAGTCCATCGCGGACATCGCCCTGGTCGGCTTCCCGTCCGCCGGCAAGTCCAGCCTGATCGCCGCGATGTCCGCCGCGCGGCCCAAGATTGCCGACTACCCGTTCACCACCCTGATCCCCAACCTCGGCGTCGTCCAGGCCGGCGACGTGCGCTTCACCATCGCCGACGTCCCGGGCCTGATCGAAGGCGCCAGCGAAGGCAAGGGCCTGGGCCATCACTTCCTGCGCCACGTCGAACGCTGCGCCGCGCTCGTGCACGTGCTGGACTGCGGCACGCTGGAATCGGACCGTGACCCGCTCTCGGACCTCGCCGTGATCGAAGCCGAGCTCGAAAAGTACGCCGTGGACATGAGCTACGCCGGCACCGACGGTGAAGTCGTGCCGCTGAACCACCGCCCCCGCCTGATCGCCCTGAACAAGGTCGACCTGCCGGACGGCAAGGACATGGCCGAGTTCGTCCGCCCGGAACTCGAAAAGCGCGGCTACAAGGTCTTCGAAATCTCCGCCACGAGCCACGAGGGACTCCGCCAGCTGGGCTTCGCCATGGCCGAGATCGTCAAGGCCGCCCGCGACGCCGTGGCCGCCACGCCGCCGAAGGTCCAGGCCCCCGTGCTGCGCCCGCGCGCCGTCAACGAGAGCGGGTTCACGATCCGCCGCGAGGAAAAGAACCTGGAGCCGCTGTTCCGCGTGCTCGGCGAGAAGCCCGTGCGCTGGGTCAAGCAGACCGACTTCACCAACGAGGAAGCCATCGGCTACCTCGCTGACCGCCTCGCTAAGCTCGGCGTCGAGAACGAACTGTTCAAGCAGGGCGCCAAGCCCGGCGACATGGTGGTCATCGGCGAGGACGACGGCGTCGTCTTCGACTGGGAGCCGACCATGATGGCCGGCGCCGAACTGCTGGCCTCCCCGCGCGGCACCGACGTGCGCTTCGCGGACATCGGCGACCGCCCCACCCGTGGCCAGAAGCGCGACGAGCAGCAGGAACGCCGCGACGCGAAGGCCGCCGCCCGGGCCGAGCTGGAGGCCGAGCGCAAGGCCGGCATCTGGACCGAATCGGTCAGTGCCCGCCGCGCCCCGCAGCCGCTCAAGGAGAGTGGACTCGGCGAAGCCGATGACGAGTAACGCCGTCGCCGTGCCCGGAGCGGCGGCGGTCCCCAGCCGCACCCTGCTCTCCGGCGCCCGCCGAATCGTGGTCAAGGTCGGGTCTTCCTCGCTGACGTCCATCAAGGGCGGCATCGCCGAGGAAGCCCTGAGCGACCTAGCCGACGCCCTCGCGCACAAGCGCAACGCGGGCACCGAGATCATCCTGGTCTCCTCCGGGGCGATCGCCGCCGGGCTGGCACCGCTGGGGCTCGAAAAGCGCCCACGCGACCTCGCCACCCAGCAGGCCGCCGCGAGCGTGGGCCAGGGCCTGTTGATGGCCCGCTACACCCACGCCTTCGGCGCACACGGCGTCACGGTGAGCCAGGTGCTGCTGACCGCGGACGATTTCATGCGCCGCAGCCAGCACACCAACGCCTTCCGCGCCCTGGACCGGCTGCTGAACCTTGGCGTCGTCCCCGTGGTCAACGAAAACGACACTGTCGCGACCCACGAGATCCGCTTCGGCGACAACGACCGGCTCGCGGCCCTCGTGGCGCACCTGGTCCGTGCCGACGCCCTCGTGCTCCTCTCCGACGTCGATTCGCTCTACGACGGGCCGCCCTCGCACGGCGCCAAGCGGATTGCCCACGTCTCCGGCCCGCACGACCTCGAAGGCATTTCGATCGGCAGCACCGGCAAGGCCGGAGTCGGCACCGGCGGAATGGTCACCAAGGTCGAGGCCGCATCCATCGCCGCCGGCTCCGGGATCAGCGCCCTCGTGACCTCCACCGCGAACGCCGCTGCCGCGCTGGCGGGGGAGGACGTGGGAACCTGGTTCTCCGTCAACGGCGCCCGCAAGCCGATCCGGCTGCTCTGGCTTGCCCACCTGGCATCCGTGCAAGGCACTTTGGTACTCGACGACGGCGCCGTCCGCGCCGTGCGCGACCGCCACACCTCGCTGCTGCCCGCCGGGATTACCGCCGTGCACGGGGACTTCGAAGCCGGCGACGCCGTGGAGATGGTCGGCACCGACGGGACCGTGATCGCCCGCGGCCTGGTGAACTACGGGGCCGCCGAGCTGCCCCAGATGCTCGGCCGCTCCACCCGTGAACTCGGCAAGACGCTGGGCCGCGGCTATGACCGTGAAGTTGTTCATGTTGACGACTTGGTGCTGGTCTGAGCTGCCGCCTCGCCTAAACTTGGAGCATGACTGAGGCCCTGACTTCGCACCCCGACCTGCCGGTTCACGACGCGCACTCCGGGGGCCTGCCGCCGGCCGCAACGGACGTCGAAGCCGCCGTGCACGCCGTCGCAGACCGCTCCCGGACCGCCTCCCGCCGGATGGCCCGCGCCAACCGGGCCTGGAAGGACCGGGGGCTGCGCGCCATCGGCGCCGCACTGCTGGAGCACAAGGACCGGATCCTGGCCGCCAACGCCACGGACGTCGCCGCCGGCCGGGCCAATGGCACCTCCGCGGCGCTGCTGGACCGCCTCACCCTCAACGAAACCCGGGTGCAGGGCCTGGCCGCCGCACTGGAAAACCTCGCCAACCTGCCCGACCCGGTGGGCAACGTGGTGCGCGGCCAAACCCTCCCGAACGGGTTGCGCCTGCGCCAGGTCAACGTGCCGATGGGCGTGGTTGCCGCGATCTACGAGGCGCGTCCCAACGTCACGGTGGACATTGCCGGACTGGCCCTCAAGAGCGGCAACGCCGTAATCCTGCGGGGCGGAAGTGCCGCAGCCGCCACCAACGAGGCCCTTGTCGGCATCCTCCGCGAGGCGCTGGAGTCCGTGGGCCTGCCGGCGGACGCCGTCCAGAGCGTTGACCAGTACGGCCGCGACGGGGCAAACGTCCTGATGCGTGCCCGCGGCCGTGTCGACGTGCTCATTCCCCGCGGCGGACGCGAGCTGATCCAGACCGTGGTGACGAACTCCTCGGTGCCGGTCATCGAAACCGGCGAAGGCAACGTGCACATCTTCCTCGACGCCTCCGCGGACGAGGAGATGGCCGTCGAGATCCTGCTCAACGCCAAGACCCAGCGGCCCAGCGTGTGCAACACCGTGGAGACGCTGCTGGTCCATTCCGCTTCCACCGTGCTGCCCGCCGTCGCCGCCGCCCTGCGCGCCGCCGGCGTGACTCTGCACACAGACGACCGGATCCGCGCCGCGCTCCCGGCCGCAGTGGAGTCCGTGCCGGCCACCGAGGTGGATTGGGCTACCGAATACATGGACCTGGACCTGGCGGTGGCCATGGTGGACAGCCTCGACGAGGCCGTGGAACACATCCGCACCTGGTCCACCGGGCATACCGAGGCGATCCTCACAAACGACCTCGCCAATGCCGAGCGCTTCATCGCGGAAGTGGACTCGGCTGCGGTAATCGTGAACGCCTCAACGCGGTTCACCGACGGCGGGGAGCTGGGCCTCGGCGCCGAAGTGGGCATTTCGACGCAAAAGCTGCATGCCCGCGGTCCGATGGGGCTGACCGAGCTCACCACCACGAAGTGGATCGTGCAGGGCGAAGGCCAGGTCCGGGCCTAGCAACGCGGTAACATGGAACAGAAGCCAGGAACGGCGGGGACCTCCGTCGTCGCAAAACCGCAATTAATTTGTGAAGTCACTAGGGGAGAACATGCTGTTGCAGCAGATCACCACGTCCATCGCCGCAGCCGTTGAACATGAGGAGCTCGCGCCGCTCATTGCGCCGCCGTTCGTCATTGGCGGCTCCATGTTCGTGATCCTGCTGGTCCTGATGTTCATCACGCTGTCCTACGGCAACCTCGGCAAGCGCCACGAAGCCGTCGAGGAGCACGCGGATCCGCACCGCCAGCACCCGAACAAGCACGACCACGGCCAGGGCCACTAATATTTCCGCCAAAGTGAAGCAGCACGGCGCGAAGCGCCGCCTGCGGCTGGGTGTGATGGGTGGCACGTTTGATCCGATCCATCATGGTCACCTCGTCGCGGCCAGTGAGGTCGCGGCGAAGTTCGGCCTCGACGAGGTGGTGTTCGTTCCCACCGGCCAGCCTTGGCAGAAGAGCAGCAAGAAGGTCAGCGAGGCCGAGCACCGGTACCTGATGACGGTCATCGCCACGGCCTCGAACCCCCGGTTCACGGTGAGCCGGGTCGACGTCGACCGCCCGGGTCCCACCTACACCATTGACACCCTGCGCGACCTGCGCACGCTGCGGCCGGACGCCGATCTGTTCTTCATCACCGGCGCGGACGCGCTGGCCCAGATCCTGTCCTGGAAAGACATTGACGAACTGTGGTCCTTGGCGCACTTCGTCGGTGTGACCCGCCCCGGGCACGTGCTGGACGGCATGGGCCGCGATGATGTCAGCCTGCTCGAGGTCCCGGCCATGGCGATCTCCTCCACGGACTGCCGGGCACGCGTCGCCGCGGGAAACCCTGTCTGGTACCTCGTGCCGGACGGCGTGGTCCAGTACATCGCCAAGTACGACCTGTACGACGGCCAGCCCGATCCCGGGCCGGATTTCCGGGAATCCCGGGCTGCCCTCGAAATAAACCAAACCGCCAGCACCGAATGAGCCTTCAATGAGTCAGGAACAGCCTCCCATCCGCAGCCGCCGCGAATTGCGCCAGGCCAGGGATGAACGCCAGGAAGTGAACCCCGGCGCCGGTACCGCGGGTGCTGGCGCGGATCAGGCTGCCCGGAATCAGGACGGCGGGGGTTCCGGCTCCCGGCAGGCCGGCGCGGGTCCCTCCTTCTCCGGACGTCCCGAGGAACCGACAGAGGCCGAGACCACCGGCCGCCGCCGCGTCCCAGGCCCGGTGGATTCCGTCCGGACTACTTCCGCCGCCGAACGGTCCTCCCAGATCCGCGCCCGCGACCGTGCCGCGCTGCGGACCATCAAGGAACTTGCGGAAAAAGAGGGGCAGCTTTCGCCCGGCGGTGCGCCCACGCGCCGCCAGCTCCGGCTCCAGCAGCTTGCCGAGGAGACCGCACCTGCCACCTCGGCCAATCCGATCGTGCCGATGCCCAGCCCGCGAACCCGCTCGCACCCGGCAGTGGGAGCGGCTGCCAAGCCGCCGGCCGGCGCGGAAACGTCCGCTGACGCGGTCCCGACGCCGGCGGAGGCTGCCGCCGCCCCGAACCAGGGCGACGGCGAGCCCGGTCCCGGCCGCGGCGGAAAGCCGCCGGAGGGAATGAGCGTCGAGCAGGCCCTCGCCGCGCGCGAACTGCTCGCCGAGCAGGCCCGCAACCAGATGGCGAAGATGGAGCACATTGCCGCCACCGATCCGGACGCCGTCGATCCGGAGATTCTGGCCGAGCAGATTGCCCTCGCCGAGCGGGCGGCGGTGCTCAACCGCCGCGCGGCCGCGAAGCAAAAGCTGGCCGAGCAGAACAACCGGCCCGCCCAGCCGCGCAGCGAACAGCCTAAGAACGATCCCTCGACCGCCAGCAACCTCGCCATGGTGACGCCGCTGGAATTTGTCGAGGTCCCCGGCGTGGAGCGGCCAGTAATGAAGCGCCCTGCCACGTCGTATGTCCCGCTGGTCACCAACTCCAGCCCGAAGGTCCAGCCTCCACGCACCTCGCGCCGTCCCGGCCAGGCCCGCAAGCGGGATGCCGCTCCGGTCAACGGCCGCTCCGGTGTCCTGGCACGCGCGGAGGCGGCCGCGCAGGCCGCACAGGTCCGCCGCCCGGCTGCGGCAGCCGCCCCCGAAAATCCCAGTGCCCCGGCGGTGGAGGAAGATTTTGCGGCACGTCCGCCGGTCGCTGCCAACGCCGCCTACGGCCTCGATCCGCTCGACGCGGCCACGGCCGGATTGGGCCGGGCGCGGCGTCTGCGAGCCCTTCAGCTCGGCGTTCTGGCCCTCGGCGTGCTGGCGCTGATTGCCGGCATCATCCTGATCGTCACCGGACTGGCGCACTAGCCGCTCCGCCGCGGCGGCGCCGGGCTGCTTCGGTAGCCTTCCGGTCCCAGCAGCGGTTCCAGCACACAGCTTTTCATTCCAACAGCTTTCGACATTCAATGCTTTTACATTCAACAAGGAGTCCCGTGACTGCAACCGATTCATCCATCGCCACAGCCCGCCACGCAGCCCGTGCTGCCGCGGAAAAATTGGCCGAGGACATTGTGGCCCTCGACGTCAGCGAGCGGCTTGCCCTCGCCGACGTCTTCCTGATCGCCTCGGCACCGTCGGAGCGACAGGTCAACGCGATCGTCGACGGCATCGAGGATGAACTGTCCAAGTTCGACCTCAAGCCCGTGCGCCGCGAAGGACGCTCCGGCGGACGCTGGGTGCTGCTGGACTACGCCGACGTCGTCATCCACGTCCAGCACGAGGAAGACCGCGTGTTCTACGCCCTGGAGCGCCTCTGGAAGGACTGCCCCGTCGTGGACCTCCAGCTCGGTGACGACGCCTCGGCGAAGGCCACTGCCGCCACCGAATCCGAGTAGGCGGCGCGGCAGCCAGCAGCGCAAAACCCTGAATATGCCCGATTTGGAATTTTCAGAAGTGCTGATCTAAGATATTTGAGTTGCTTCGGAGAGAACGAAGTCGGAGCAGCGAAAATTCGGGGCTGTGGCGCAGCTGGTAGCGCACCTGCATGGCATGCAGGGGGTCAGGGGTTCGAGTCCCCTCAGCTCCACCGGATAATCCGCCGGAATCGAAAGATTCCGGCGGATTTTTTTGTGCCCTCCCCGCCCGGAGGCGTGCGTACAGCGGTCCGGCCCGACACGCCGCACGCCGATTAGCGTCGGCGGCAAATGTAGATTAAGCTAATCAGGTTGCTTGATCGAACCGGCTCTTTGAAGGTCCCGGTCAGCGGCAGTTTCGGGGCTGTGGCGCAGCTGGTAGCGCACCTGCATGGCATGCAGGGGGTCAGGGGTTCGAGTCCCCTCAGCTCCACCGAACGAGGTCCCGCTCTCTGAGCGGGGCCTCGCTTAGTTAACGCTCAATTAGGATGGGGACCGTGAACGACTCCCTGCCGCCGTGCCCCGAATGCTCCAGTACATACAGCTACGAGCTGGGTGCCCTGCTGGTCTGCCCCGAATGCGGCCATGAGTGGTCCGCTGCTGCCGATGCGGCGGAGGCCGAAGCCGGTGCCCGGGCCGCGCGAGTCATCAAGGACGCGGTGGGCAACGTGCTGGCCGATGGTGACACCGTAACGGTCATCAAGGACCTGAAAATCAAGGGCAGCTCCACTGTCATCAAGGTCGGGACCAAAGTACGCGGAATCCGCCTCATGGACGGCGTTGGAGACCATGACATCGACTGCAAGGTCGACGGCGTCGGACCCATGCAACTCAAGTCCAGCGTCGTCAAGAAGAGCTAAGCGGGGGACCCGCCATTCCTGAACCGCGTCCGGGCCAACCGGAAGCGCCCGTAATCTCCGCCGACGTCGTGGTCATCGGTGCCGGCCAAGCGGGGCTGTCCGCCGCCTACCATCTGCAGCGCCGCGGCTTCGTCCCGGGCGGCGTCCCGGCCGGCGTCTCCGGCAACGCCGGTGCGGACAGCGCCGCCGACCCGCTGAGCTATGTGGTGCTCGACGCCGAGGACGGCCCCGGCGGCGCCTGGCGGCACCGTTGGAAAAGCCTGCTGATGGACACCGTCAACGGCATCAGCGACCTCCCCGGCATCGCGCAGCCGCAGGTGGACCCGCAGGAGCCCAGTTCGAGTTTCCTGAGCCGCTACTTCGGCGGCTACGAATCCCGGCTGGGCCTGGCCATCGAACGGCCCGTGAAGGTCCACGCCGTCACCCGCGAGGACAGCAACCCGGCCGGACGCCTGCGCATCACGACCTCCCGCGGCACCTGGTCCGCCCGGGCCCTGATCAACGCCACCGGCACCTGGACGCGCCCGTTCTGGCCCATCTATCCGGGCCAGGCCAGTTTCCGCGGCAGGCAGCTGCACGTCGCGGACTACGTGTCCGCGGAGGAATTCCGCGGCCAGCACGTGATCGTGGTGGGCGGCGGCATTTCCGCCGTCGGACTGCTCGACGAGATCTCCAAGGTCACCGGCACCACCTGGTTCACCCGGCGGGAGCCGGTCTGGCGCGACGCCGCTCTCGACCGGCAGGCAGGCCACGACGCCGTCGCCCTGGTCGAGGAGAGGGTCCGGCAGGGGCTGCCGCCGCAGAGCGTCGTCGCCGCGACCGGACTGATCTGGACACCGGCCCTGCGCGCCGCCGCGGACCGCGGCGTGCTCAAGCGACACCCCATGTTCACCGGCATTGAACCAGGGGGAGTGCGGATGGCGGACGGCAGCTTCCGGTCCGCCGACGTCATCCTCTGGGCAACGGGCTTCCGCGCCGAGCTGGAACATCTCGCGCCCCTGCACCTGCGCGGACCCGGCGGCGGCATCGCGATGGACGGCACCCGGGTCGCCGCGGAGCCCCGGGTGCACCTCGTCGGCTACGGGCCGTCGTCCTCCACCATCGGGGCCAACCGCGCCGGCCGGGCCGCCGTGGCAGGGATCGTCAAACTGCTGGCCGGTTCGGGATAACGTAAAGCGGTGCCCGTTACCAACAATCTTGAATCCCTCTTCCCCCGGCTCCGGAGGTTCCCCGACGTCGAGGCCGCCAACCTGCAGGCCTGGGACGCCACCGACCGTTTGTTGCTGGACACCGCCGCCGAACTGCGGGCCGCCGGCCAGGTGGCATCCGGCGGCAGGATCGCCGTCGTGGGGGACCGCTACGGTGCACTGACCCTCGGTGTGCTCGCGCTGGGGTGGCACGACGCCGGCCCGGTCCGGGTGCACGAAGACCTGATCACGGGCGAACGCGCGCTGCGGCATAACGCCGCCGCCACGGGGCTCACCGAGGGGTTCGAGCAGCTCCCGCTGGCCGACGCCGTGGAGGGCGCCGCCCTGGTCCTGCTCCAGCTGCCGCGGTCCCTGGCCGAGCTGGAGGAGATCGCCGACGCCGTCGCGCGGTACGCCGCACCCGGGGTGGTGCTGCTCGCCGGCGGCCGGGTCAAGCACATGAGCCTGGGCATGAACGCTGTGCTGGAGCGCTACTTCGGGGAGGTGCAGCCGCAGCTGGCGCGGCAAAAATCACGGATCCTGCTGGCCCGGGCCGCGAAAGCAATGGACGGGCCACCGCCGTTCCCCGTCTCTGAGCGGAACACCGGGCTGGAGCTCACGGTCTGCGCCCGCGGCGCCGTGTTCGCCGGCACCGGGCTGGACATCGGAACCCGCTTCCTGCTGGATTTCCTGCCGGAGATCCCCGGCGTCCGGCACGCCGTCGACCTCGGCTGCGGCACCGGCATCCTGGCCGCACTGTACGCCCGCAGCCATCCGGAGGCCCGGGTCACCGCCACCGACCGGTCCGCGGCGGCCGTCGATTCCGCCCGGGCGACGGCCCGCGCCAACGGCCTGGACCGCCGGATCGAGGTCCTGCAGGACGACGCCATGAGCACCCTGCCGGACGGATGCGCCGAGCTGGTCCTGCTCAACCCGCCCTTCCATCTCGGCGCCGCGGTGCACGCCGGAGCCGGGATCAAACTGATCGAAGCCGCGGCCCGGGTCCTGGCCCCCGGCGGTGAACTCTGGACGGTGTTCAACAGCCATCTTCACTACCAGCCCGCGCTGGAACGGCTGGTCGGCCGCACCCGGGAGGTGGGCCGCAATCCGAAATTTACCGTCACCGCGAGTGTCCGCAGGCCACGGCCGTAGGAGCCCGCGCCGGTAATGGTAGGCCGTTCGGGCGAAATCTGACCGACTGTGACGGCCGAAGGTGGGGGCGTGGGGCCGCGGGTAACGTACGATTCTGACATCAGCAGTGCTTGGCCGAAGACGTTTAGAGGTATCAGTGACTGAGATCCGAACACCCTCGCCGCGGCGCGGAACGAACCTCCCACGGATGGGGGATTTCAACCTCACGGTTATCCTGGATGCGATCCGGCGCGCCCCGGGCGGCCTTAGCCGGGTGGAACTCGCGCAGCTCGTCGGACTCTCGCCGCAGACCATCTCCAACATCTCCCGCCGGCTGCTGGACCAGAACCTGATCGTCGAGGCGGGCAAGGAGGGTACCGGTCCCGGAAAGCCGCGGACCATGCTTCGCCTGAACGCCGCTGGCATGTATGCCGTCGGCGTCCATCTGGATCCCGCCGTGACGACGTTCGTGGTGCTCGACCTCGTGGGGGCCGTGGTCAAGCACTCCCGGATCAAAACCCCGTCCGGCGCCGATCCCGGTGCCGTCATTGACACCATCGCCGCCGAAATCAAGCAGCTGATCTCGGATTCCGGTGTCGACCCCGCCAAGATCGCCGGCCTCGGCGTCGCGTCGCCCGGCCCCATCGACCTCAACGAGGGCACGGTGGTGGACCCGCCGCTCCTGCTCGGCTGGGACCGCGTCCCGTTGCGGGATGCCCTCGTAGAAGCCACGGGACTGTCCACCCTTGTGGACAAGGACGTCACCAGCGCGGCGGTTGCGGAAACGTGGGCCGGGGGTCCCAGCGGGGCCGGGAGTTTCATCTTTATGTACATGGGCACCGGGATCGGCTGCGGAATCGTCCTCAACGACGAGGTGGTGCGTGGGACGTCCGGAAACGCCGGCGAAATCGGGCACATTGTGGTGGACCCGGACGGCGCCCTGTGCGACTGCGGGCTGCGCGGCTGCGTGAAGTCCACGGCCATACCCCAGGTGCTCGTGGCCCGGGCCGAAGAAGCCGGGGTGCTCGATGGACCGCGCGGGAGTAACAGCGGTCCTGCCGTCCAGGAACGGTTCGCCCAGCTCTGTGCCCAGGCGTACGGGGGCGACAAAAAGGCCGCAGAGATTATCGACAGCTCCGCCGTGCTTGTGGCCCGGGCAGTGTCCGTGATCACCAACACCCTGGACGTGGACCGGGTCGTCTTCGGGGGACCGTTCTGGAGCTGTCTCTCGGAGACGTACCTGAACCTGGTCCCTGACCTTGTGGCGGAAAACAGCGCCACCCGCAAAATCCACGGGATCGAAGTGGTGGGCACGGGCGTGGGCGAGGATGTGGGTGCCATCGGTGCCGCCTGCCTGGTTCTTGAGCACACCCTGGCGCCGCGCTCGCAGCGCCTCCTGCTGGAGCGCTAGCCGGGAGCTTCCTCTCCAGTGCCGGGAACGGAATCCGTCAGTCGATGTCCTCGATGACGGTCCCGAACGGGATGGTGTCATCAAGATGCGCCTGGTGGTCGTGCGGGTGCACCACCACCCGGACCCCGTGCAACTTGTCAGCCGCCGACTGCATCAGGATCGGGCGGACGGTGTTGATGACGCTCTCGCTCTTGCCGGCGAGATACTCCTGGTAACTGGCTGGAAGCTGGATCATGCCCTCAGGATAGACCTGCGCCGCGGACATGGGGAGGGCCGATAGGGCCCCGGTTCCGGGACAACGTCAGCCCACATAATCGGCCTGATAGGCGAAGAATCTTCCGTGGAAGGCTTCGCGAAGGCGTAAAGTCGCGTCTTAATTCGGCGGAGAACTTGAATGCCCTTCCCAGGCGCCTTAGAGTCGTAGACAAGTTACCGCGGTAACGTGTCAGCGATCCTCCGCTGCGGGCCGGCTCTTGGAAGAATTCCATGCGAATTATTCACGGGCGGCCTAGGAGGGTGTGGGTGCCCCCATGTGGGCCTGACATTTGCTCACGGACAACTTCGTATCAGGCGTAACAGTCGCGGCTGCGTCCTGCTGAAGTTTCCTCCGTGTTCCCCAAACTCAACTCATTGGCGGCAGCGCCGGCCGGACTCCGGCCCAGCTGGCACCAATGGCCCACAGCCAAGGACGCAAATGTCTCCACCAAGCCTTATTGACGCACATCCAAATCTCGCCGGTGCGGCCCCCGTCGCCCTGTCCTACGAACTCTTCCCGCCACGTTCGCCAGCGGCTGCTGAGTCGCTCTGGACCACCATCGGGGAACTGGAAGCCACCAGCCCCGACTACGTGTCCGTCACCTACGGCGCGAGCGGCTCAAACCGGAACACCGCCGTCGAACTCATCAACCGCCTGGTGCAGGAAACCACGCTGCGCCCGCTGGCGCACCTGACCTGCGTAGGCAACACCCCCCAGGAGCTGGCCGAAATCATCGGCGAACTGCTCGACGTCGGCGTGCGCGGCATTCTCGCCCTGCGCGGCGACCAGCCCAGGGACGGCGGCGCCCCGGCCGATGGCTCGCTGCGCTACGCCCAGGACCTGATCGAGCTCATCCGCCGCGTCGAGCAGCGACGCTCGGCTCTGCTCTGCGCCGGCAAGGTGGCGGTCGGCGTCGCGGCCTACCCCACGCGGCACCCCGAATCCCCGAGTGAGGCGCACGACGTCGAGGTGCTGCTGGCCAAGCAGCGCTCCGGCGCGGACTTCGCCATCACCCAGGTCTTCTTCCACACCGAGCAGTACGCCCAGCTGCTGTCCCGGGCACGCCGGGCCGGCGTCACCATCCCGATCGTCCCCGGGGTCATGCCGCTGACCAGCATCCGGCGGCTCACCCGGCTGGGCGAACTGACCGGCGTCGAACCGGCGCCGGAGCTGATTGAGCGGCTGGCAGCCGCCGATACCGACGCCGAACGCAACCGGATCGGGGTCAGCGCCACCGTGGACCTGGCCAACGCGGCCCTGGACGCCGGGGCCCCGGGCCTGCACCTGTACACGTTCAACGAGCACGCCAGCGCCCTCGAGGTGCTGGACAAGCTCGCGCTTCCCCGCCCTCGAAGCGGCAACCGGCACAGCAGCCACCAGCGCCCGGCCGGCCGCCGCCAGCTCGCCAGCTGACGGCGCCGGTAGACACAACTTTCCTCTGCACAGCACCACCAACTCTTAGGACTTCCCATGACTGACCACAACACCACTGCCCCCACCCCGTTCCCGGCCGCCTCGATCCTGGGCTACCCGCGCATCGGCCGCCGCCGCGAGCTCAAGAAGGCCGTCGAGGCCTACTGGGCCGGCAAGATCGACGCCGCCGCCCTGGACGCCGCCGCCAAGGAGATCCAGCTGGGCACCGCCAAGCGCCTCCAGGGCCTCGGCCTGACCGAAGCCGCCGCCGTCCCCGGCACTTTCTCCTACTATGACCAGGTGCTCGACGCCGCCGCCCACCTCGGCGCCGTGCCGTCCCGCTTCGGAAACCTCCTCGACGCCGAGGGCCAGCTGGACATCGACGGCTACTTCACCCTGGCCCGCGGCACCAAGGACCAGCAGCCGCTGGAAATGACCAAGTGGTTCGACACCAATTACCACTACCTCGTCCCGGAAATCGGCCCCGAGACCAGCTTCGCGCTGACGTCCAACCGGATCGTCGAAGAATTCGAATACGCCCTGGCCAACGGGGTGGAGACCCGCCCGTACATCGTCGGCCCGGTCACCTTCCTGCTGCTGAGCAAGGCCTCCGACGACGCCCCGGCCGGGTTCAACCCGCTGTCCCGCCTCGAGGACGTCCTCCCCGTCTACACCGCACTGCTGGAAAAGCTCGCCGCGGCCGGCGCCAGCTGGGTCCAGCTCGACGAGCCCGCCCTCGTGGTGGACCAGGACACCCCCGCCGACGAGATCCAGGCCGCCGTCGCCCGCTCCTACGAGGTGCTCGCCGGCGCCGCGGACCGTCCGCAGCTGTTCGTCTCCACCCCCTACGGTGCGCTCAACGGCCAGCTCGGCACCCTCGCGGCGACCGGCATCGATGCCCTGCACCTGGACGTCTTCAAGGGCGACGTCCCGTCCGCCGCCGCCCTCGCCGCGCTGGGCGACAAGACCCTCGTGGCCGGCGTCGTGGACGGCCACAATATCTGGCGCAATGACCTGTCGGCCTCGGCCGCGAAGATCGCCGAGCTGCAGAAGTCGGTGGCGAAGCTCGCCATCAGCACCTCCACGTCCACCCAGCACGTCCCGCACGACGTCGACGAGGAAGTCCAGCTCTCCGCGCAGCTGCGCAGCTGGCTGGCCTTCGCCGACCAGAAGGCCACCGAGGTCGTCACCCTCGCCGGGCTGCTGAGCGATGCCGACGCCGTCCGCCCGGCCATCGAGGAGGCCACCCGCATCATCGCCTCCCGCGCCGAGGCCGAGGGTGTCCGCCGTGCCGAGGTCCGTGCCCGCACCGCTGCCCTGACCGACGCGGACTTCAGCCGCTCCGCCTACGCGGTCCGCGAAGAAGCGCAGACCGAGGCGCTGCACCTGCCGCCGCTGCCCACCACGACCATCGGCTCCTTCCCGCAGACCTCCGAGATCCGCACCGCCCGGGCCCGCGCCAACAAGGGCGAGCTCAGCACCGAACAGTACGAGCAGCTCATGAAGGATGAGATCAAGCGCGTCGTGGAGCTGCAGGAGGGGCTCGGCTTCGACGTCCTGGTCCACGGCGAGCCCGAGCGCAACGACATGGTGCAGTACTTCGCGGAGAACCTCGAAGGCTTCGACGTCACCGTGCACGGCTGGGTGCAGTCCTACGGCTCGCGCTGCACCCGCCCGTCCATCCTCTGGGGCGACGTCACCCGCAGCGCCCCGATCACGGTGGAATGGGCCCGCTACGCGCAGTCGCTGACCAGCAAGCCGATGAAGGGCATGCTCACCGGGCCGGTCACCATCCTCGCCTGGTCCTTCGTCCGCGACGACCAGCCCCTCGGCGAGACCGCCAACCAGGTGGCCCTCGCGCTCCGCGACGAGATCGCGGACCTGGAGGCGGCCGGTATCAAGGTCATCCAGGTCGACGAGCCGGCCCTGCGCGAGCTCCTGCCGCTGCGCAAGGCGGACCAGGCCGCCTACCTGGACTGGTCCGTGAAGTCCTTCCGCCTCGCCACCGCCGGCGCCGCGGACGCCACCCAGGTCCACACGCACCTGTGCTACTCCGAGTTCGGCGCCATCATCGACGCGATCGACGGCCTGGACGCCGACGTGACCTCGATCGAGGCCGCCCGCTCCCGCATGGAGGTTGTGCACGACCTCGAATCGCACGGCTTCGGCCGCGGCGTGGGCCCGGGCGTCTACGACATCCACTCGCCGCGCGTCCCGGGCGAGCAGGAAGTCACCGAACTGCTCAGCACCGCGGTCAAGCACGTCCCGTCCCGCCAGCTCTGGGTCAACCCGGACTGCGGCCTGAAGACCCGCGGCTACGCCGAGACCGAGGAGTCGCTGCGCAACCTGGTCACGGCCACCAGGACGGTCCGCGCGGAACTGCTCGAAGCGGCCAAGTAGCACGCAGCCGACCCGGCGGTTCGCTGAAGGGTCGGCAGCCTTAACCGACGACGGCGGCCGGCCACCTTCCTAGGTGGCCGGCCGCCGTCGTACGTTTGTCCCATCGGCTGCTGAGCAGGGGCCCCTGTCAGCGCTCAGAAGGGCCGCTGCGGAACAACAGATTCAGGATTCCCAGAGGATCTCGTCGTCAACCACGCCGTCCTCGTCCGCGGAGGCCACCAGGACCTCGTCGGAGAAGTGCGCGCCCAGGGTGAAGTCGAGGACGAAGTAGCGCTCCGGCTGGCCCGGGTAGATGCCGACGTGGCCGAGCTTCAGGGCCTTGAGGAAGACCTGGTTGGTCAGCTGTGACTTGTCCGTGACGCCGAAGACCTGCTGCAGGTGCTCGGGCTTGATGGCGTTGCAGTGGAAGCGGAGGTATTCCTGCGGGCTGGTGCCTTCCTGCTCCAACTCCTCGGCGATCATTTCGCGGACCTGGTCCACAAGCTCGGGCAGGAAGCGCAGCCGGTAGTCAACCTTGTGCATGGCCGCCTCGTCGAAATGGTCATGCGCGTTGACATTCAGGTCAAGCTCCAGGGGCTGGCCGGCAAGTTCGTGCTTCGCAGCGAAATTATGGTCACGCCCGTGGTTGAGCTCGATCTCTCCAAAGTGCTGGCTCGCTACCTTGCTCATGTCTTCAACATAGTCCTGAATACGGGTCCGTTCCAGCATTGGCCGGCATTTATCCGATACCGCCCCTGAACACCGGCAGGGGAACGGTACATTGATCGGATGCAAACAGTTGCCGCCACCGTTGCCCGCGCCCGAGATTTTTTTGACAGCGGAACCACCCGCCCGCTGGCGTGGCGGCTGGAGCAGCTCGGCAACCTGCGGCGGATGCTCATCGAGCGGCGCCGGGAGTTTGCCGCCGCACTGGCCCGCGACCTGGGCAAACACGAAACCGAGGCGCAGCTAACGGAAATCGGGTTTGTCACGGCGGAAGCCGCGTACCTGGAGAAGCACCTCGAAACCTGGCTGCGGCGGCGGCCGGTGTCCGTACCGCTGGCGGTCCAGCCGGCGAAGGCCTGGACCGAACCCACCCCGCTGGGCGTGGTCCTGGTGATCGGCCCGTGGAACTACCCGCTGCAGCTGCTGCTCGCCCCGCTGGCCGGCGCCCTGGCCGCGGGCAACGCCGTGGTGCTCAAGCCCAGTGAGCACGCCCCCGCCACCTCCGCCGCCCTGGCCCGCTGGATTCCGGAATACCTGCCCGGCGCGGCCCAGGTGGTCGAGGGCGGCATCCCCGAGACCACGGCGCTGCTGGCGGAGCGCTTCGACCACATCTTCTTCACCGGGGGCGAGGCCGCGGCCAAGGTGGTGCTCCGCGCCGCAGCCGAGCACCTGACGCCGGTGACCCTGGAACTGGGCGGCAAGTCCCCGGTGTATGTGGATGCCTCCACGGACCTGGCCGGTGCCGCCAAACGGATCGCCTGGGGCAGGTTCATGAATGCCGGGCAGACGTGTGTCGCTCCCGACTACATTCTGGCCACGGAGGACGTCTTGGTGCCGCTGGAACGCGAGCTGGTCAAGGCCATCAATGCGCTGTTCGGCACGGATTCCGCGCGGAGCCAGTCCTACGGCCGGATCGTCAATGACCGGCACTTCGCCCGGCTCGCCGCGCTCGCGGACAGCAGCACGGTGGTCCACGGCGGTGAGCGCGACGCCGGCAGCCGGCACTTCGCTCCGACGCTGCTGCGCCCGGCGCCCGGGGATGCCGTGATGGGGGAGGAGATCTTCGGCCCGTTGTTGCCGCTGGTGCCGGTCAGCGGCCGGGACGAGGCGATTCGGACGATCAACGCCGGAGCCAAGCCGCTGGCCCTGTATGTGTTCAGCAACGACGCCGACACGCGCCGGGCGTTCGCCGAACAGACCTCCTCGGGGGCGCTGTGCTTCGACGTGCCGGCCGCGCACCTGACCGTTCCCGGGCTGCCCTTCGGCGGGGTGGGCGGCAGCGGCATGGGCGCCTACCACGGCGAACACTCGCTGCGGACGTTCTCGCACGAGCGCTCCACGCTCTCCAAACCGCTCTGGCCGGACACCCTGGCGCTGATCTATCCGCCGTACACAAGGGCGAAGCACCGGATCATCAGCACGCTCGTGGCGCCGGCCGGGAAGACCGGAAAGTCCCGGAAGTCCCGGAAGCCGGCGGAGAAGCCCGGCCGGTCCTAGCGCTCAGTCCCGGCGCGTGGTTCCGAGTTTGTGGAGCGTGTCGGCCAGCAGTTCCACGAACAGCTGGACCTGAGCCGTCTGCTTCTCCTTGGGCAGCAGCGCGAAGACGTTGCGGGCCAGCCGGATCTCGGGGACATCCAGCACCACCACGCCGGCCGGCCGGTGCAGCAAGGCCAGCTCGGGGACCAAGGCCGCGCCCAGGCCGGCAGCGGCCATTTCCAGGCTGGCGTGGAAATCGTCGCTGTAGGCCACTACGCGCGGGTGCAGGTTGCAGCTGGCGAAGAGCCGTTCGATCACCGTGGCGTCGGAGGTGCCGGGGTGGTGCATGATCCAGGGCATGTCGGAAAGGTGGTCGGCCGCCACCTTGGATTCGGGGCCGATGCCCCAGGCCGCGGGCAGCACCACCCGGAAGTCGTCGTCGCCGATCCACTGCCGGTTCACCGTATGCGGCCAGGCGAGGCCGGACTGGCCCACCTGGTAGACCAGCGCGACGTCGAGCTCGCCGCCGGTGCGCAGCCCCTGGATGGTCTGGCCCGGCTCGGCCACGGAGACCCGCAGTTCGATGCCCAGCTTCTTCCACGCCGGATTCTGCAGGATCCGGGGGAGGACGTACGTGGCCAGGCTGGGGAAGATGCCGAGCCGGAGTTCCTGGCTGGCACTGTCGTGGGTCCGGGCCGCCGCCGCCATCAGCGCGTCGATGTCGGTGAGGACCTTGGCCGCATGCCGGGTCATCACGACAGCGGCCTCCGTCGGGTTGATGCTGCGGGCCGAGCGCTGAAACAGGGCCACCCCGGTGTCCCGCTCCAGGGCTGACATCTGCTGCGACACCGCCGAGGCGGTGTAGCCCAGCCGCGTGGCGGCCGCCGCGAACGAGCCCAGCCGGACCACTTCCACGAGCGTTCGGAGGTGCACGGGGTTGATCAAGGGCGGCCCTTCGGTGGTTACGGTGAGGCGGGAGCGAAATCCCGCTTCATTCTGGCACATTGGTGTGCAGGCAGCCGCTGGGAAATCGGACTCATCCGGCCGCCCCGCGGTTACGAATTGCCCATAAGACGGTCCACCAGGACGATTCAGGCGAAGCAACAGGAGCAGACCAGTGCAGCAAGCATCAAGAATCCCGGACGGACGGCGCGTCGCCGTGATCGGAAGCGGGGTTGCCGGACTGACCGCCGCCTACGTCCTGAACCGGCGCGACCACGTGACGGTGTTCGAAGCGGATGCACGGCTTGGGGGCCACGCCCACACGCACGACGTCGGCCAGGCCGACGGCTCCGTCCTGGGGATCGACACCGGCTTCATCGTCCACAACAACCGGACCTACCCCACCCTGCTGCGGCTGTTCAAGGAACTGGGCGTGCAGACCCAGGAATCGGAAATGAGCATGTCCATCCGCTGCGACGGCTGCGGACTGGAATACGCGGGCGCCCGGGGCGGCGCGCGGGGCATCATCCCGAGGCCCTCCACCCTGATGCGCGGCCGCTACCTGCTGATGCTGCTGGAGGTCACCCGCTTCTACCGCCGGGCCCGGGCCCTGCTGGCCGAGGCCGACGCCGCCACCGGCACGGCTGCGCCCGAGCTGACCCTCGGCGAGTTCCTGGACCGGGAGAAGTTCAGCAGCTACTTCGTCGTCCACTTCATGACCCCCGTGGTCAGCGCAGTGTGGTCCTGCGACCCCACCACCGCCCTGGCCTACCCGGCCCGCTACCTCTTCACCTTCCTCGGCCACCACGGGCTGCTCGGCGTGAAGGGCTCCCCGCAATGGCGCACGGTCACCGGCGGCTCGCGCAGCTACGTGGATAAAGTCGCCGCGACACTGCCGGACATCCGCCTCTCCAGCCCGGTCACACGGGTCCGCCGCCACGCCGGCGGGGTGGAAGTCACCACCGGGGAGAGCACCGAGCAGTTCGACGCCGTCGTGATCGCCACCCATCCGGCGCAGGCGCTGCGGATGCTCGAGGACGCCACTGCCGCCGAGCGCGAAGCCCTGGCCGGCATGCCCTACTCGGTCAACCACACGGTCCTCCACCGCGACGACGCCGTGCTGCCCGCCAGCGACAATGCCAAGGCGTCCTGGAACTACCGGCTGCCCTCGTGCGACGCCCGCCCCGACCGGGTCCTGGTCAGCTACGACATGACCCGCCTGCAGCGTCTGGAACCGGCGGACGGTAAGCGTTACATCGTCAGCCTGGGCGAGTCGGAGCTGATTGGAGACGGCACCGTCCTTGAGCGGATGGTCTACGAACACCCGCAGTACACGCCTGATTCACTGCGCGCCCAGCAGCAGATCCTGGGCCTTGGCGACGGCAGCCTGGCGTTCGCCGGCGCCTACCACGGCTGGGGCTTCCATGAGGACGGCGCCCTCTCCGGCGTCCGCGCCGCAGGGAAGCTGGGACGCGAGTGGGAACCCGCCGGTGTTGCCGAAGTGAAGGCGGCTTCCTTGCAGGCGGCTGCCCAGGAGGGTGCATGAGCAGTCAGGCAGCCATTTACCGCACGTCGATCGCGCACGTGCGCCGCACCCCGCTGCACAATGCCTTCACTTACCGCAGCTACAGCTGGTATGTCGACGTCGATTCCCTCCCCAGCCTGCCGCGCTGGCTCGCCCCGCTGGCCGGCTTCTGCGTGGCGGACCACCTCGGTGACCCGGACGGAACGCTGCGCGGCAACGTGGAAAGTTATCTCGCCACCCAGAACATTGAGCTCGACGGCGGGCGGATCACCATGCTGGCCAGCGCGCGCGTCTTCGGCCACGTCTTCAACCCGCTCAGCCTGTTCTGGTGCCACGACGCCGCGGGGGAGCTGCGCTGCGTCGTCGCCGAGGTCCACAACACGTACGGGGAACGGCACTGCTACCTGCTGGAGACCGACGACGCCGGACGGGCCACCGTACCCAAGGCGTTCTACGTCTCGCCGTTCAACGACGTCGACGGCCAGTACCGGATGAAGCTGCCGGAACCCGCCGAGCGGCTCGCCGTCTCGATTGTCCTGGAGCGGGACGGGCAGAAGCCGTTCGTCGCGACTGTGGACGGCAGCCGCCGCGACGCCACCGTGCCGAACATCCTGGCCGCGGCGCTCGCCGTCCCGCTGGCGCCGCTGCGGGTGGCCGCGCAGATCCGCTGGCAGGGAATCAAGCTTTGGGCACGTAGGTTGCCCATCATCAAAAGACCACACCACCCCTCACAGGAGGCAGTCC
This sequence comes from Arthrobacter sp. 05L428, assembly GCF_056397665.1. Classification (NCBI taxonomy): domain Bacteria; kingdom Bacillati; phylum Actinomycetota; class Actinomycetes; order Micrococcales; family Micrococcaceae; genus Arthrobacter; species Arthrobacter sp. 05L428. The sequence goes on from NZ_JBFTNW010000001.1 coordinate 1,056,259, forward strand.
AGTGACCATGACCGAAGCGACCGGGTCCCAGCCTGCGCAGACGAACACTACGCAGGCGAACACGGCGCAGACGAACACATCCGCGAACCCGTCGGTGCCCTACACGGTTCCGCAGCCGCCGGCGGCTATCGACGCCACGATCTGGCCCAGCATCGCGGCCGTGCCCTCCAGCCTCAAGGCCCGGCTGGCGGGGAAGGCCGCCGATGCGATCTTCCGTGCCGCGGTGCGCCGCCTCCCGCTGGAGGTGCGCTACCCCGACGGCTCCGTCCTCGGGAGGGCGGCATCCGGCCAGGCCGGGCCGGGCCAGTCCTTCCCGGTGATGACGATGAACCGTCCGGAGGCATTCGCTGCCCGGCTCGGCGACGGCGGACTGATCGGCCTTGGTGAGTCCTACATGGCCGGGGACTGGGACGCGGACGACCTGACCGCCGTGATGGAGGTCTTCGCGGCCCGGGCTGGAACACTCGTACCTGAGCCGTTGCAGAAGCTCCGCGGCCTGTACCTGCCCCGGACGCCGCGCACCGAGCGGAACACGGAGCAGAACACCCGCTCCAACATCTCCCGGCACTACGACCTGTCCAACGAGCTCTTTGCCACGTTCCTGGACAGCACCATGACCTACTCCAGCGCCCTCTTCCCGGAGAGCGGCGACGCGTTGCGGAATGTTGCCTGGGACGGCCTGGCCGCCGCGCAGCAGGCGAAGATCGACCGGCTGCTGGACAAGGCCGGTGTCACGGAGGGAACCCGCGTGCTGGAAATCGGCACCGGCTGGGGTGAACTTGCCCTCCGGGCCGCGGCCCGCGGGGCGACGGTCTACTCCGTGACCCTCTCCAGCGAGCAGCAGGAACTGGCGCGACAGCGCGTGGCCGAAGCAGGCTACGCCGACGCCGTCACGATCGAGCTCAAGGATTACCGCGCCGTGGAAGGCGAGTACGACGCCGTCGTCTCCGTGGAGATGATCGAGGCGGTCGGCTACGAGTACTGGGCCACCTACTTCCAGACGATCGAGCGCGTCCTGGCCCCCGGCGGCAAGGTCGCCATCCAGGCCATCACTATCGGCCACGACCGGTTGATCGCCACCCGGACCAGCTACACCTGGGTGCACAAGTACATCTTCCCGGGCGGCGTCATCCCCTCGGTCCGGGCGATCGAGGAGATCACCGAGAAGCAGACCGGGCTCCGGGTCCGCGAACGCCTCGCCATGGGCGAACACTACGCCCAGACCCTGCGGCTCTGGGAGGAACGCTTCATGGCCCGCGCGGAGGAGGTCCGCGCCCTCGGGTTCGACGAAATCTTCCAGCGGATGTGGCTGTTCTACCTGTGCTACTCCCGCGCCGGCTTTGAGACCGGTTACCTGGACGTGCAGCAGATCGTGCTGGACAAGGTTTCCAGCAAGACTGCCGCCGGTAAGGCAGCGGCCAAGGTTTCCAGCGAGCGGACCGCAGGATGACGGCGGCGCTTGCAACCATGATCGCTGACGTCCTTCGCCCGGTGGTCGGCGGTGAACTCCCCGTCCGGCTCGTCGTGTGGGACGGCAGCGAGGCTGGTCCGGCCGGGGCTCCGGTGGTGCGGCTCAACTCCCCGGATGCCATCCGCCGGCTGCTCTGGGCGCCGGGGGAGCTGGGTGCCGCGCAGGCTTACGTCACCGGGGAACTCGACGTCGACGGCGACCTGAACTCGGCGCTTGAGCACCTCTGGAAGGTGGTCCGGGACCGCGGCCTGTCCGGCGTCCGGCCCACCCCGTCCATTCTGGCCGGCGTCGGCCGGATCGCTAAGGCTGCCGGCGCCTTGGGCGCGCCGCCCGAACCGCCGGCCAGCCAGGCCCGGGTGAAGGGCCGGCTGCACAGCCTGATCCGTGACCGCGCCGCCATCAGCCACCACTACGACCTCAGCAACGACTTTTACGCGCTGATCCTGGACCCGCAGATGGCGTATTCCAGCGGCTACTGGATGGATTCCCGCGGGAACGCCGCCCCAGGGTATGGGCTCGAGGACGCCCAGCGGGACAAGCTGGATCTGGTCTGCCGCAAGATCGGGCTGAAGCCGGGGATGCGGCTGCTCGATATCGGCTGCGGCTGGGGATCGCTGAGCCTGCATGCGGCGCAGCACTACGGCGTCGACGTCGTCGGTGTCACCCTGTCGGTCGAGCAGAAGGCGTTCATCGACGCGCGGATCAAGGAGCGAGGGCTGGAGGGCCGGGCAGACATCCGGGTGCAGGACTACCGCGAGATCCCGGACGGCCCGTTCGACGCCGTGGCATCGCTCGAGATGGGTGAGCACGTGGGGCAGCGTAACTACCCCATCTACGCCGCCGCATTGTTCAACAACGTGGTCCCCGGCGGCCGCGTCCTGGTGCAGCAGATGTCCCGTCGCGGCAAGCATCCCGGGGGAGGGCCGTTCATCGAGTCGTTCATCGCCCCGGACATGCACATGCGCCCGGTCGGGGAGACGCTGGGGTTCCTGGAGGGCGCCGGTCTTGAGGTCGAGGCCGTTGAGGCGATGCGCCGCGACTACGTCCGCACTCTTGAGGCCTGGCACGCGCGGTTCGAGCAGAACTACGACGCCGCCGTCGCGATGATGGGTGAGGAGATTGCCCGGGTATGGCGGCTGTACTTGGTGGGCGCACTGCGCAGCTTCGCGGAGGGCCGGATGGGCGTGGAACAGATCCTCTGCAGCCGGCCGGAGTAACAGTTCCGGAAGCTCCACCCTAGAAGGACTTGGCCAGCAGCTTCGCGAACATCCCGGGCGCCTGCTGCACGCCGCTGCAGTTGCTGGAGGCGCTGCTGCCTTCTTCGGGCCGGCTGGCGGAAGTGCAGGCGATGTCCCGGTTCAGCGACCACATGGACATCCGCCCGATGCCGCGTTCCGCGGCGAAGCTGTTCAGGCCTTCGGCGTCCGCGAGGGTGAAGACCTGGCCTTTCACATCGTTCACCCCGATCATCGGGGTGAGCCCGATCCGCTGCCACAACGCCGCATCGTCGAGCGGCTTGCCGGCTTGCTTGTACAGTGCACCCAGAGTCTGGTGGGTAGCCTCGGCAGCGCTTTTTGCCGCGGCGAGCATCGTCTGGCCAGGCGCGAGCGGTTCAAAGTCCATCACCATGATGTTGACGCCGGCGAGTTCGACTCCGGCGTCCAGCATGGCTGTCACGGACTTTTCGCCATCCGTCGTCAGGCCCTGCATCGACACGGGAAGGGTCAGCCAGACCTTCAACGGGTTGACGGCAGGACTGTCGGCCTGAAGCTTCGCGGCGGCCGCGGCACGTCGTGTTGCCGCGGCCTGATCGCTCAAGCCCGCGCCTTCTATGTCGAAGTCCAGGGTGTCGAGTCCGTACTTGGTGATGACCGCCGCGTAGGCCTTCACCAGCGCGGCGAGGTCGGTGCAGGTTTCGGCGAGCTCCTTGCCGAGCTGTCCTCCGAAAGAGACAGCTATGTCATTGCCGGCCTTGCGGAATGATTTGATCTGGTCGTCCACGCTCAGCTTGGCGCCGGCCTGGTCAAGCGTGTGTACGCCGTCCCAGGAGGGTTGGCAGGTATTTTTCGGATGTGCGCCAACAAAGGACAGGACCGTGGTGGCGGCTCCGTGAAGTGCCGTGTCCTGTAGGCGCAGGCTCGGGAGGAGCGTGACGTCGAGGTAGCCGCCGAACCACTGAGGGGCCGGCGCGGACTGGCTCCTGCGCGGCTCCTGTCCGTAGTTGGTCGGCGGTGCCGGAGAACAAGCGGCAACCGCCAACACTACGGCGGAGGTGGCGAGGACCCCGCTCCGGTTGCGGGAGCGGGGCCTATTCCGTCTTTGCATGAATGCTTCCTCCGTCCGCCACGAGGGCCGTCCCTTTCTTCGCCACGGATCCCGCCAACGGCCCTAGGCTACAACGGGGCCAGCTGGTCCGCATGCGCCGGGGCGAGGGCACCCAGTTTTGCCTGGCCCGTCGGCATCAGGACGCTGTTGGTGCGTTCGGGCCTGTACCAGCCGACGGCGGTGCCCCGCAGGGCCAGAATCGCGGACCCGAACACCACGTAGGCGCGGAGGGGTTCGTAGATGAGCCGGTAGATGGGGACCATGAGGAGGTGCATCGGGCTCTCATGGACCATCAGCACGGCCACTATCGAGATGATCATGTGGGTTGCGGCGACGAACACCGAGAACGCGGCGACGGCCTGCCATTCGCCGCGGGCCAGGCTGGTCACAGCCACAATGACCGTCAGGGGCATGAAGACCAGCGGAACCAGCACCGAGATCAGGGCGTAGGGCATGGTCAGCATGCCGAGGGCGCCGAACCGGGGATTGAAGAGCATCGAGCGGTGCTTGTAGAGCGTCTGGATGTTGCCATAAGTCCAGCGGAGCCGCTGCTTGAACAATCCCCGCAGGGTCATGGGCGCTTCCGTCCATGCCACGGCGGAGTTCTCCTGCACGATGCTGTAGCCGAGCCGCTGCAGGGAGAGGGTGAGGTCAGCATCCTCTGCGAGCGTGTCGTGGGAGTAGCCGCCTGCCTGGATGAGTGCCTCCCGCCGCCAGGCTGCGCAGGCGCCCGGGACAATCGAGATCGCTCCCATCAGGCCCTCCGCCATTCGGGTGACGCAGATGCCGGAGAGATATTCAAGGCTTTGCCAGGCAGTCAGGAGATTGCGGCGGTTTCCGACTTTCACGTGCCCGGCGACTGCTCCGACGATCTTGCCGTTGCGCGGCGCCAGGAAATGGCGGGCAAACATCTTGATGGTCTGGGGTTCAAACAGCGTGTCACCGTCGAGGGTGACCACAATTTCTCCGCGGGACTGGGCTATTCCGTGGTTACTGGCGGCGGACTTTCCGCCGTTGGGCTGGTCGATGACGCGCAGTTGCGGCCAGGTCTGGGCGTATTCGGAAAGAACCGCCAAAGTGCCGTCGGTAGAGCCGTCATTAATGGCGACGACTTCCATCCGGGGGTAGTCGCTGGCTCTAAGGGCATCCAATGTTTTGGCCACGACAAGTTCTTCGTTGAACACCGGCAGGACGACGCTGACGAACGGCCACTCTTCCTCCTTGACGTCCGCCCAAAGACGTTTCTTCTGCCGCTGATTGTTGATGACGGCGAGGACCACGTAGAGGAACGTCAGGACGGTCAGCGAGCCGATTCCGAACCAGAAAAGCCAGGTGAGGACCACGTTCGGAGTCACTAGATACGTCGTCATCGCGGCCAGGGTCGCATCGTCCTCCACGGCGGCCTTGGCGTCCGACTGGGGAATGTATTCGGGCGGAAGCAGCGGCTCGACCGTGGTGAAGGTGTAACCCATCGCTTTTGCCTGCGGGATGAAAGTCTTCAGCATTTCGATCGTTGCGCTGCGATCACCGCCGCCGTCGTGAACTAGGACAATGTGCCCTTGTCCGTCCAGTTTCTGCGCCTTGATCGGAACGCCGGGGGCGTAGGACCAGTCACGCGTATCAAAGTCCATGTTGATGTGGAGGAACCCCAACTGCTGGGATTGCAGGAGGGCCAATGTGTTGTTTTCCGGGTCTCCGGTGGGGATCCGGAACAGCCGTGTTCCATAGTTGTCTGCGGCGCGCATAACCCGGTCCGCCCCGATAATTTGCTGGCGGTTAAACAGGTCGTCGTGAGCCCAGAAATCGATGTGGGACATCGTGTGGTTTCCGACCATATGACCTTCCTGGGTCATGCGGCGGAAGATATCCGGGTACTTCACGATGTTGTCGCCAACCGTGAAGAACGTCGCCGGCACGCCTTCTTTGGACAGCAAATCCAGAATTTGCGGCGTATTCCGCGGGTCCGGCCCATCATCGAAGGTCAACATCAATGTGTGGTCCGCCGGCTTCCCAAAAGTTTCCATGGCGTAGGGGCTGTTGCCGATCAGCTCAATTTCCTCGGCGGTGGCCTCCCTCCAGATGGTGTTGCTGAAGGGATCCTTGAGGAAGACTTTGCCGCCTCGCCGCTCGATGAGCGCTATCCGGTCGAAGGCGAAGCCCCCTTCGGGGCCGATTCGGGGAATGTTGCGCAGATCCTGGGTGGACAGCAATTTCCGGGGATACTCCACGGACTGGTTCTCCGCCGCTTTCCATACCGGTGCGCTGGCAGCGGGCAGGATCCACACGACCGACAGGACGATCAACAGCACGCTCGCCACCAGGGCGACGAGGATGCGTCGCCACCGTTTTCCACTGGGATCGAAGAAGACCGGTGCAGTGCCGGAAACTGGGGATATTTTCTTCATGGATTGCCTCGACAGGGAATCTGGTGTGATGAAGTCCCGACCGGAGTCAGGGCGTGAGCGCCAGCGCTCGTGCCCGGGGGTCAAACCCGGAATTGGCGACCAATTCGCGGAGGGAAAAATCGGCGCTCATCTGATCTCTCCCTTGAAGCCGCGGGAGCCGCCGGTTCGCGGCGTCCCCTATGCCTTCGAGGTTAGGAGCGCCCGATGGGGTCACACACGCGTAGGAAACACCCGCGTTTTAAGAGTGGTTCTACTTGGTTTGAGGGGCCGACTACCGCGATTGGTGGCGACGAGTCGAGTAAGCGCGGCGGGGCACAACTGGGGTGCCGCCGGACTCTGAGAGACGGGTGAAGCTTGCGTCTATCGCCGCAGCCGGGCCGACGGGTAGCGTTCTAGGTACGTGGTCCGAATTAGTGGAGGCAGATGCCGAATGCGCAGAGAGATCGGACTGGCCGCGGGCTTGCTGTCGGTTGTCCTGGCTGCCGCCGCGTGCGAGGGCGCGCCGCCTTCGCCACCGCCTTCTCCTTCGTCATCGGGGCTCTCGGCCGTCCCGGACACGTACATCACGGCCTATACCTGGTTCGACAACACGCCCGAGGGCTCCCCGGACATCAGCCACCCGGTGCTGCACAAGAAGGCGGGCGGGGCAGGGACCTACGCGGATCCGGTGACGATCGCCGTCGGGCACTCCCTGGAGACAGGCCAGGATGTCCTTGATTTCCCTGCCGGCACCCGGATCTACTTACCCGACGTCCGCCGGTACTTCATCGTGGAGGACACCTGCGGGGACGGCCCCACCCCGGAGGACGGGCCCTGCCACGCACTGGCGGCCAGGCACGGGGGTGCATCCAGCTGGCTTGATGTCTGGATTGGCGGCGAGGGGGAGAGCGAGTCATTTGCCAGGCGCTGCGCGGACCAGGTAACCGGTGTCCGGGCCGCCGTCTTCCACCCTGCGGACAACTACGTCGTGGCTTCCGGGGTGGGTGTGATCCACGACGGCAAGTGCGATAGCGGCTACGGCAATCAGCTCGTCACCACGTCACCGTCCCCGAAGGCCCGCTGATTTCCTGCGCCGAGTTTGAAAACAGGTCAAAGGACCCTGTCGATTGGCCTCTCCGCGCTTGCCAAGGTAACGTTTGGGTTACCGGTTGGTACACACGCCCGACAGAACATCCAGAATGCTCTTGCGTGTGGTAATCCCCTCGGCGAGGCGTCTTAGCGCTCCGCATGCCGTGACCAACTCCGGGCAGGAACCATCCCCAGGGACTGCCCGTTTTCCGCACCCCATGAAAAGGCTTTATTTTCCATGCGCAGAAATACTCTGCTGGCCGCCGGCATGCTCTCGGTCCTCCTCGCCACCTCGGCGTGTGGCGCCGAAACCGGCGCCTCCAATTCATCCGCCCAGTCTTCCGGAGCGGCAAACGCCGGCGTTGAGGTTTCGGCCGCTGCCGACAAGCCGTCCGCCGAGGTCGGCGCCTCGCAGCGGGCCGCTGCCGAGAAGGCCAAGGTTGCAGCTGTAGCCGCCAAGAAGGCCAAGGCGGCAGCAGCGCAGAAGGCCGCGGCTCAGAAAGCCGCAGCCGCTGCAGCAGCCAAAACGGCAGCCGCAGTAAAGACTCCGGTAACTGTTCCCGCCGCACCCGCCGTGCCGGCCGTGGCTCCGAAGCCGGCCCCGGCACCCGTTGTGCCGGCGTCGTCCTCCGAGCGGGTTGTCCACACCACGTACACGACGGCGTACACCTGGTACGACAACACACCGGTGGGCTCAGCCACGATCAGCCACCCCATTCTGCACAGCACGGCCGGGGGCACCGGCACCTACAACGACCCGATCACCATCGCCGTGGGTCATTCCACTGCCACCGGTAAGGACGTGCTGGACTTCCCGGCCGGCACCCGGATCTATCTTCCGGACGTGCGCCGCTACTTTATCGTCGAGGACAGCTGCGGCGACGGCGACGACCCCCAGGGCGGCCCCTGCCACCAGGGCACCAACGTGGAGGGGACCAACTCCACCATCTGGATCGACATGTGGATCGGCGGCCAGAGCATGAGCGCTGACGGTGCCGACAACTGCGCCAGCCGGGTGACGAACGTCCGTACGGCCGTCTTCAACCCTGCAAGCAACTACGCGGTTGCCCCGGGCACGGGCGTGATCCACGACGGCAAGTGCGACGCCGGCTATGGCAACACGCTCCTGAAGCGGTAGCTTTCGGGAGATTGACCTCCGGCTTCGGCCGGAGGCCCTGCGGGGGCTGGCGAGACTTCGCCGGCCCCCGTTTTCTGTTGGCGGGGCCGGTGTTGGGCCGCCCCGTTCCGCTCCGGAGGCCCAAAGACCCTTGTTCCTGGCCTGGGACAACGCAGACTTGGATGGAGTAGTCGCACCCAAAAGGGGAGGGCGCCATGCGTCGGTCCGCACAGTCCGTCAGGGCAGTTTCAGTAGGGTTTTGCGTCGCTTTTCTGCTGGCGTCCTGTTCTTCCCCCAGTGGCCCGCCAACGGGTACCGGGACAGCTACGCCGTCGCCGGCCGCCTCGTCCGCAAGCTCGAAGCCGGGCCTGAAACCGTTGGCCCAGGCTTCACCCCGGCCGACAGGGCAGGCCGACTGGAAGACCTACACGACGCCGGATGGCACGCTTATGTTCGACTACCCGCCGGACTGGACCGTCAAGGACCGGGCCCGCGAGGCAGCGCCCGGGGGAGTCTTCATCGAAGTCCTCACCGGCGCCCGCAAGTCGATCGCCACCCTGCGGACCAACATTGTGACCAAGGCGAACTGCACCCGGAAGTTGCCCTATGCCCTGATGGACTCACAGGAGTTGCCGGCGCTTGCCCGGAACGGTGTAAAGCCGCGCTTTGTGTTCGAGGGCCGGGACGACCATGAGTCCTACCCCTCAAGGCCGGCCCCGTTGTCCTACGGGATCACCTCCGCACCGCTGCCGGCCGGCCCCAGCGCCTGCCCGATTTTCCAGTTCTTCAACTGGCCGCCGGGCGTGGCGGCCTTCAGCGGCGTCTACGATCCGCTCCTTACGACACCGGGGGACACGCCCGACGTCGACACTCCGGAGTCCTATACGGGAACCGAGGAGTACGACTCGCTACGGCAGATGATCACCTCGCTGCGTCCGGCGGACTAGACCCGGCCGGGCGCCACCTGCCGAGGGCAGCGCGCCGCCGCCTCGGGTCCAAACCCGTCCATCCCGGTCCGGACACTCGGGGTGGCTCTTGCTGTGCCTTCGCCCACTGGATGTGGTGCTTCGTGCCACTCCGCGGCCTGCTGCGACGCACCTGCGACACGCCGTCCAAAATGCGACACGCGGGGCGGTTAATTGTGGCTAAGTACTCCACAGGGTGTGGATTTCGTCCTCGAAAACGGCTGAAATCCGGACATTTTGAAGGCCCTGGGCTGTGGATTAAAAGTGGGTTAAATGACATACTTGTAATACATCATCTTGGGGTCCGCGCGGGACTCTTGCACTACATGTAGTATCGACATACAGTTCGAGCGGAGCGGTTGCAGACCGCCAGGCGAGGCCAGTAACGGATAAGGATTCCTGTTCCGGTCAGGCCCCACCGGACACGAACCACAGATTTCAACAAAGGGGACTGAAGGACATGACCGTTACGGTTTACACGAAGCCGGCTTGCGTGCAGTGCAACGCCACCTACCGCGCTCTCGACAAGAAGGGCATCGCCTACCAGAGCGTCGACATCTCCCAGGATGCCGAGGCCCTTGAGCGACTCAAGTCCCTGGGCTACATGCAGGCCCCGGTCGTCGTCACCGACCAGGATCACTGGTCCGGATTTCGCCCGGACAAGATCGAAGAACTGGCACAGGCTGCCGCCGTCGCGGTCGCCTGAAAGCCAACACACGGCACAAGCACGTCAGATGAGGTGACTCCGATGGCACCGGTTACAGCGGCAACAGCTGACACGCCGCTGGCAGCAGGCGCCGGAGATCCGGACCCGGTCCGAACCACCAGCAGCCACCTCATCTACTTTTCCTCCACCTCCGAGAACACCAAACGCTTCGTTGCGAAGCTGGGTGTCGACGCCGCCCGCATCCCCCTCCACGCGAGGGAACCGGGGCTGGTGGCGACCGAGCCCTACGTGCTGGTGCTTCCCACCTACGGGGGGACCGGGGGAGAAGGATCGGTTCCGAAGCAGGTCATCCGCTTTCTGAACGATCCGAGGAACCGGCAACAGCTCCGTGGAGTGATCGGGGCGGGCAACACGAACTTTGGGGACAACTACTGCATGGCCGGGGACATCGTCGCCGCCAAGTGCCAGGTCCCGCACCTATATCGTTTCGAACTCATGGGGACGCCGGAAGACGTCAGCCGAGTACAACAAGGATTGGAAGAATTTTGGACACGACTGTCGCAGACACCGAAGTGACCGGGGACTCCCACGGCACCGCCGGTAAGGCCAGCAATACCGCCGTCGAGAAGCACACCGTAGCTGGCGAGAAGCCGGCCATGCCGGCCGCCTACCAGGGCCTGGGCTACCACGAGCTCAACGCCATGCTGAACCTCTACGGCCCCAACGGCGAGATCCAGTTCGAGGCCGACCGCGAGGCTGCCCACCAGTACTTCCTGCAGCACGTGAACAACAACACCGTGTTCTTCCACGACCTCGAGGAAAAGCTCGACTACCTCGTCAAGAACGAGTACTACGAGCGGGAAACCCTCGACCAGTACACGATGAACTTCATCCGCGAGCTCTTCAACCGCGCCTACAAGAAGAAGTTCCGCTTCGAGACCTTCCTTGGCGCGTTCAAGTTCTATACCTCCTACACGCTCAAGACGTTCGATGGAAAGCGCTTCCTGGAGCGCTACGAGGACCGCGTCTGCATGGTGGCCCTGCACCTGGCCCGCGGCGACGAGAAGCTTGCCCTGCAGATGGTGGACGAGATCATCGAAGGCCGCTTCCAGCCGGCCACCCCCACGTTCCTGAACGCGGGCAAGAAGCAGCGCGGCGAGCTGGTCTCCTGCTTCCTGCTCCGCATCGAAGACAACATGGAGTCGATCGGCCGGTCCATCAACTCCGCGCTGCAGCTCTCCAAGCGCGGCGGCGGCGTCGCGTTCGCACTGACCAACATCCGCGAGGTCGGCGCGCCGATCAAGCAGATCGAGAACCAGTCCTCCGGCGTCATCCCCGTGATGAAGCTCCTCGAGGACAGCTTCTCCTACGCCAACCAGCTCGGTGCCCGCCAGGGTGCCGGCGCGGTGTACCTGCACGCCCACCACCCGGACATCTACCGCTTCCTGGACACCAAGCGCGAGAACGCGGACGAGAAAATCCGCATCAAGACCCTCTCCCTGGGTGTCGTCATCCCGGACATCACCTTCGAGCTGGCCAAGAAGGACGAGGACATGTACCTGTTCTCGCCGTACGACGTCGAAAAGGTCTACGGCATGCCGTTCTCCGACGTCTCGGTCACCGAGAAGTACTACGAGATGGTGGACGATTCCCGGATCAAGAAGACCAAGATCAAGGCCCGCGAGTTCTTCCAGACCCTCGCCGAGATCCAGTTCGAATCCGGCTACCCGTACATCATGTTCGAGGACACCGTGAACCGGGAAAACCCGATCGACGGCAAGATCATCATGTCCAACCTGTGCTCGGAGATCCTCCAGGTCTCCCAGCCGACGACGTACCACGATGACCTGTCCTACGACCAGACCGGCAAGGACATCTCCTGCAACCTGGGTTCGATGAACATCGCCAAGGCCATGGACTCGCCGGACTTCGGCCTGACCATCGAGACGGCCATCCGCTCGCTCTCGGCAGTCTCGGACATGTCTAACATCACCTCGGTGCCCTCGATTGCCCGCGGCAACGACCAGAGCCACGCGATCGGCCTCGGCCAGATGAACCTGCACGGCTACCTGGCCCGCGAGCGGGTCCACTACGGGTCCGAAGAGGGCCTGGACTTCACCAACATCTACTTCTACTCGGTTGTCTACCACGCTGTCCGGGCCTCGAACCTGCTGGCCATCCAGACCGGCCAGACCTTCGGCGGCTTCGAGAAGTCCAAGTACGCGTCCGGGGAGTTCTTCGACAAGTACACGGACCGGGAATGGGTCCCGCAGACGGCGAAGGTCGCCGAGCTGTTCGCGCACATCCACATCCCCACCCAGGATGACTGGCGCGAGCTGAAGGCTTCCGTCATGGAGCACGGCATCTACAACCAGAACCTGCAGGCCGTCCCGCCGACCGGCTCGATCTCCTACATCAACAACTCCACCTCCTCGATCCACCCGGTGGCGTCCAAGATCGAAATCCGCAAGGAAGGCAAGCTGGGCCGCGTGTACTACCCGGCGCCGTACCTGACCAACGACAACCTGGAGTACTACCAGGATGCGTACGAGATCGGCTACGAGAAGGTCATCGACACCTACGCCGCCGCCACGCAGCACGTGGACCAGGGCCTGTCCCTGACGCTGTTCTTCAAGGACACCGCCACCACGCGCGACATTAACAAGGCCCAGATCTACGCCTGGAAGAAGGGCATCAAGACCATCTACTACATCCGTCTCCGCCAGCTCGCGCTGGAAGGGACCGAGGTAGACGGCTGCGTCAGCTGCATGCTGTAACCAAATATCGGTTGAAAACTGCTAGGTACGACGGCGGGCGCCCGCCCGCCCGCCGTCGTCCGCAAGACTTAAAAGCTTGAGGGGCCATGCTGTAACACGGCCCCTCAAAAAGTCCCGGATACGAGACTGTTCCAATTTCTACCTTGGACTGTTGAGTTTACAGGAGTTGTCGGTCGTCTGTCGACGACCCTCCTCCCGGGCATCAGCCCTGGAAGGAGTTGGTAGTTATGGCCACCGTACGACGTACGATTCGCCGCACTATCCGCATCACGATTCGCCCCATGTAGGGCTGACCGTGGTCCACTCGCTAGCTCAACAGAGAGGAGGAGTCTCCAATGGCTAATGGTTCATACCGCAGCGCCAAGACCGGTCGTTATGTAACGCCGAAGTACGGAAAGTCGCATCCGTCGACGACCGTAAAAGAGTCGAAGTAGGGCGGGATTAGTCTCCGTCCCAAGTGATTGACATCGCAAAACCTATGAGTGGGTCCACAGAAGTGGGCCCACTCATGGGCGTATCTGCATACTTCGGGATTGCTTGAAAGTTAGACGTGAACACGACCACTGAATCGGGGAGTCGGTGAGAACATGGCGTCAAAGCGACTAGGATTGGAAGTTGAATGCTGGACGTTTTCCGGCGTGCTGAAGATCAGTCGGAGGGAACCCTATGACCGAGAAGGTCAAGCTGCTTAGCCACGTTGAAGCCATTAACTGGAACCGCATCCAGGACGACAAGGACGTGGACGTCTGGAACCGCCTGGTCAACAACTTCTGGCTGCCGGAGAAGATCCCGCTGTCCAACGACGTGCAGTCGTGGGCGACGCTGACCCCGGACGAGCAGCAGCTCACCATGCGTGTGTTCACCGGTCTTACCCTGCTGGACACCATCCAGGGCACCGTCGGCGCCGTCTCGCTGATTCCGGACGCGATCACCCCGCATGAAGAGGCCGTCTACACGAACATCGCCTTCATGGAGTCGGTGCACGCGAAGAGCTACTCCTCCATCTTCTCCACGCTGGCCTCCACCAAGGAGATCGACGAGGCGTTCCGCTGGTCCACCGAAAATGTGAACCTGCAGAAGAAGGCCCAGATCGTCATGGACTACTACCAGGGCGACGACCCGTTGAAGCGCAAGGTGGCCTCGACGCTGCTGGAGAGCTTCCTGTTCTACTCGGGCTTCTACCTGCCGATGTACTGGTCCTCCCGGGCCAAACTCACGAACACGGCCGACCTGATCCGCCTGATCATCCGCGATGAGGCCGTGCACGGCTACTACATCGGCTACAAGTTCCAGAAGGGCCTGGAAGGCCTGTCCGAGGAGCGCAAGCAGGAGATCAAGGACTACACCTTCGAGCTGCTCTTTGAGCTGTACGAGAACGAAGTCCAGTACACGCACGATCTCTACGACTCCGTCGGCCTGGCCGAGGACGTCAAGAAGTTCCTGCACTACAACGCCAACAAGGCGCTGATGAACCTGGGCTACGAGGCCATGTTCCCGGCCTCCGTCACCGACGTGAACCCGGCGATCCTGTCGGCCCTGTCACCCAACGCGGACGAGAACCACGACTTCTTCTCCGGGTCGGGGTCGTCGTATGTGATCGGCAAGGCTGTTAACACTGAGGATGATGACTGGGACTTCTAGGTTCCTCAGTCAGCACCCAATATTGGAACGGCCCCGCACGCAGACGCGTGCGGGGCCGTTCTGACACCTCAGAAGTCTCCTTCCATATTGCAGGCGGCCGAAATGGCGATGTCCCGTGAATTTGCGTCCGGGAGTGCTAGCTATCGGGAAGGAAGTGCCGCTAGAAACCGCGGCCAGGAAGGGCTCGGCCGAGCTACCGGTCTGGCAACGAACTAAACAGGACATCAATGTCTGCATGGCTGTCATCAACGGTGTGGGATCTGTAATCCCCGCCATCGTCTGGACCAGCGGAGTCTAGCTCTGCCCGTTCGACTTCGCCCCACAAGTCGTCCAAGAATCCGTCATCGCCCAGACCGAACTCGTAGAGGACTTCATCCCAGCTTTCGACAGTCGAGCGGGCTTCGTGCAATTCTTCGTCGGAAAGGATTCGTTGAACCTCTTCGCGGATAAACTTCTCTATCGCAACGATCAGCTGATCCATGCTAAAGCTTTCCTTCACGGAAGGATCAAATTTATCTGGCTCCTCTTCTACATGGTTCATAAGACTGTGCTGAGCCATGAAGTCGTCGGGAGTACAAGCGCCGGGACTCATGATGAAGCTTGTTCCTGCGGACACAATGCTGTCGCAGACATCTAGGGGCGTCGCCGATTTCCCGCTGAGGAGCATGCGCAAGAGGCCGAACGTAGCGGACCGATCACCCTGCCCACGTTCCCAGCGGTCGACGACTGTGGCTCCGAGCCTAGAATAATCGGCGGCTTCCATGCTGCCGTCTGTTACATGCGAGCTCATCCGGATGAAATTCGCGACTACGCTCTCAAAGGGTGTATTGCTGTCGTCAACCAAGCCATGCGCCATTATTGATTTGAGGAATTGACTCAAGTGGAACTCGAGTGCACGCTGCAGATTGGGGTTTGCGAGCTTGGCGGCATCTCGATGGGGCGTCAGCTTGGTCTCCCCAATTCGGAATCCGTACTTTGAGAGAATCTCATCGCGTGATTCTTCGTTTGCATGATTCCAGAGAAGAACTAATTGAGAATAGGTTGGTTTTGCAAGTACCAAGTTTTGGAGCACGCGTGGTTGAGCGAGAATGTGCTGGATCACGGCATCTTCAACACCTGGGTTGTAGAGCCGAATTTGGGTTGATGTTCCCGAGCCCGTCACTGTGACCGTTGTTCCCTCAAGCCCTCGAATAATGCTGGAGACAGACTGCTGCCAGTCGCTGGAAGCGTTTGATAGGCGAAAGCAGAAAGCTTCCAACGCTATGAGGTCAGATTTGCCGTCCTGAAGAGCAAGTAGGGCGAGCACCGTTCTTTGTTCCAAAGACAATTGGGAAGTCATCACGTTGCGCCAAAGTTCCGTAGGATTATCGACGGCTGCGACTAGGAAGCCTGGAAGGTCATCT
Source organism: Arthrobacter sp. 05L428 (assembly GCF_056397665.1). Classification (NCBI taxonomy): domain Bacteria; kingdom Bacillati; phylum Actinomycetota; class Actinomycetes; order Micrococcales; family Micrococcaceae; genus Arthrobacter; species Arthrobacter sp. 05L428. The sequence goes on from NZ_JBFTNW010000001.1 coordinate 1,072,098, forward strand.
GGGCTGGTAGCTTGCTTTAAAGCCATGTCTATGGCGGTTTGAACCACGCGTGGGTTGTAATTCGCACTCGAGGCGATCTCTCGGTACTTCTTCGACTTGACTACCGATTCAAGGTGATCCGTAGATAGTCCGGAAAAATACAGGTGGTTGTAAAGGATATGAGCCCGATGGTGTTGGGAGTATGCGGAGATGTCAAGTATAAGTTTAGAAATCTCAATGTCGGGGGAATCCAGTAGATCATAATTCTGACGAGCTTGCTCGAAAATGTATTCCCTCGTTGTAAGTATGAATCGCTTCGTGGGGGACCTTTGAACGCGATGGATGAAGTTTAGTAAACGGCTATCCTCCTTCCGGCCCAATTTCTCAAGCGAAGAAGTGCGTCCTAAGAAGTCGTCATAGATAAATATTTGTTTTACGCCCTTTTTATAGAGGCGATCTGCTTCCTTGATATCTTCGCTTATGAGTACGGGTTCGAATCCGTCTGCGACATTCATCATAAGTACTATGTCTGCTAGTGTCGTCTTGCCGATTCCTGGGGCACCAGAAATTATGCACACGTGGTGTGCGTCCAAGGTTTCGAGCGTTTTCTCAACGCTTGAATTATTGACGAATACGATTGCCTTCTTTTGAAGGTCCTCTATGTAGCCTTCAGTGCGATTCAGGATGTCGTTGTTAATGACGCGATCTAGTACCGCGGTGCTATTTAGCCACAGTTTAAAATGGGTTCTCTCAACTTCCGGATACTGACGCAAGAGTTTTTGGAGATCTTCTTTTCCGAGGATATGGTCATCGCTCGCTATCAGACCGTCTGTTGCGAGCCTCAACTCCGTCTTTCGGTTTGGCGTCATCGGAACAGTGGTAGCAACAAGGTACTTCTTAGCACTGAGCTTCTTCGCTGAGGACAACTCAGAAGTAAGTTTGCTCTTAAGCTTAGAAAAACCGCTCTTCTCGTAGTGCTTACATTGCACTACCAGAGCCGGTGACGCAGCGGCATTGCTACCGATATAGCGGAGGTCGATTCCTCCGTCCCTGCCGGAAGTGAACGATTCGAGCGCTACTTTCAAATCTGCCTGGAGCAGGTCCTGAACTAGAAGTTCGAGGTCGTGCGACGACAAGGCGTCAAAGTTGCTCACAGTGTGGCCCTTCTGTATTCGGAGATTTCTATATCCCGTGAGTCGGCGAACCGCGGTGCCATGGATTCCATTTGCTCCATGACCAGCTTGATCGCTTCGGGCTGCTTGTCCGGCGGATAACCGAACCGCACCAGGAGCCTTTTGATCGAGGACCGCAGCTTGGCCCGGACGTCATCACGGACGGTCCAGTCCGTGCGAACGTCCCGCCGCATCACTGACACCAGTTCGCGGGCGATATCGGTTAGGACGCCCTCGCCCTGGACCTCGACCGCTGACTCATTTGAAGCCACAGCGTCGTAGAACGCCAGCTCGTCCGTATTCAGCGGGGGGGTGAACTGGGCACCGCGGTTGCCCTCGGCGGCAACCTCCCGGGCGAGCTCCACCAGCTCCGCGATAACTTGCGCCGACGTCAGCTGCTGGTTGGTGTACTTCTTCATCAGTTCGGTGATCCGCTCGGAGAAAGCGCGCTGGCGGATGACGTTGTTGCGGGTCGTCTTAGCCGACTCATCGGCGATGAGCTTTCGCAGCGCCTCGATGGCCAGCTGGGGGTTACGCGCCTGTTGCGTCTTGGCGATGAATTCCGGCGTCAGATCGTCCAGGGACGGCTTGGGCATGCCGGCGGCCTCGTAGATGTCCAGGACTTCGCCCGAAGACGTTGCGGTCGCGATCAGATTACCCAGCAGCCGCTGGATTTCCTCCGGTACCGGCTCGCCGCTGGCCTGCCGGTCGGCGGCGTCGTACTTCGCCATCCAAACGCGGATCTCCTCGTACACCTGAATCTCCGGGCGCAGCTCAGCAAGACTTTCAGAGCCGGAGCACAGGGCCCACGCGCGGGAAAGCTGGCTGGACAGCCTCCGGTACTTGGAGGCGAGGGTCTCCTCGCCTTCAGCCGGCTGGTTGCCCGGCGTGCCTGGGCTCCGCAGATAGCTCACGGCGCCCGTGACCGCATTTAGAAACGCCTTCGGCCCTCCCTTCATCAGCACGGACTTCCAGTCGTAGCCAGCGATCAAACCCCGCAGAGACTCCACCAGCCCGAGGGCAGCACCTACCGCCTCGTCAATGTTCTTGCCCACCGGCTTGTTCGTCCGGTCGGACTGCGTGTATTCGCCGAGCGCCTTGGACAGGTTCTCCGCCAGCGGGGCGTACGCGACCAGGAGCCCGTCCTCTTTGCCGCGGAAGGTGCGGTTCACCCGGGCCAGTGTCTGCATCAGTAGCGCGCCCTTGAGTGGCCGGTCCAGGTACAGGGTGTGCAACGGTGGGGAATCGTAGCCGGTGAGCATCATGTCCTTGACGATCACCAGCTCCAGCTCGTCATCCACGTCCTTGAGCCGTTCTTTTACAGTCGCATTCAGGGAGTCTCGGCGCACGTGCTCGGAGATCGGCGGCACGTCGGACGCGGTGCCGGAGTAGACCACCTTGATCTTGCCCTTGGCCAGGTCATCGGAGTGCCAATCGGGCCGCAGTTCCACGATCGCCGTGTACAGCTTTGCGCAGATCTCCCGCGTCCCGCCCACGATCATCGCCTTGCCCGGCGCTTCGATGAACTTGCCCATCCTGGCGCTGCGGTTCTCCCAGTGCGCCACCAGGTCAGCGGCCAGGGCCGCGATCCGTTGCGGCGCACCGTACACGGCATTCACGACGGCGACGCTGGCCTCGATGCGCGCCCGCTCGGTGTCATCCAGCCCCAGCGTGGCTTCATCGGCCGCCTGATCCAGGATCTCCTCCGTCACGTCCGAGGCCAGTCCCACCTTGATCAGCCGCGGTTCGAAGTACACCGGCACCGTGGCGCCGTCCTCCACCGCACGGGAGAGATCATAGATGTCGATGTACTCGCCGAACACGTCTTGGGTGTTGCGGTCATCGAACGAGATCGGCGTTCCCGTGAAGGCGATCAGCGTGGCATGGGGAAGGGCGTCGCGCAGGTGCCGGGCGTAACCGTCGAGGTCGTCATAGTGCGACCGGTGCGCCTCATCCACCACCACAATGATGTTGCGCCGGTTGGACAGCAGCGGGTGGTCCGCCCCGGCGTCCTTCTCCGACTTGCTGCGACCGAACTTCTGCAGGGTGGTGAAGTAGATGCCGCCCGTGGTGCGGTTACTCAGCTCCTCCCGGAGCTCGGTGCGCGTTTTGATCTGCTTGGGGTTTCCTGCCAGCAACAGGCTGCGATCGAAGCCCTCGAACAGCTGGCCGTCAAGTTCGTTACGATCGGTGATGACGACGACGGTGGGGTTCTTCAGCTTCGGGTGCCGTGCCACCAGGTTGGCGTACAGCTCCATCTCCATGGACTTGCCCGAACCCTGCGTGTGCCAGACGACGCCTGCCTTGCCGTTGCTCTCCACGGCCTGGACGGTGCTGCCCACGGCCTTGGTCACGGCGAAGTACTGGTGCGGCTTGGCAATGCGCTTGGTGAGCCCGTCCGAGCCTTCCTCAAACGCGGTGAAGTTGCGGGCCAGCTGTAGGAACCGTTCCTGGTTGTAAAGGCCTTGGAGCGACGTCTCCATCGCGGTCACAGCTTCGCCGTCTTCCATGTGGCCCGGTGCGACGGGCACGCCGTCGTCATCGACATTCCAGGGCGAGAAGTGGTTGAGGGGAGTGAAGGGCGTACCGTACTTGGCCTGGATCCCGTCCGAGGCGAGCGTGAACACACAGAAGCGGAACGCCATGGGGAACTCGCGCAGGTAGGTCTGCAGCTGGGCGTGCGCGGAAGCGACGTCGGCGGTGGCGCTGCCGGCCTTCTTCAGTTCGATGACGCTGACCGGCATGCCGTTGCAGTAGAGCACCACGTCGAAGCGGCGTTTATAGTCGCCCTGGACCAGGGTTACCTGGTTGACGGCGAGCCAGTCGTTCTGGTCAGGGTCCGAGCTGAGCAAGTGGATGGTGGGGTTGGCCTCGTTGCCATCCGAGTCGATGTAGCTGAGCCGGTAGCCGTCCACGAGGTAGTTGTGGATGCGGTGGTTTTCGGTGATGGCGTCGTTGGACTTGGGTGAGGAGATCTCGGCGAGGGCCTGCTGCAGGTACTGGGCGGGAACGGTGGGGTTGAACCGCTGCAAGGCAGCGAGGAGCCGGGGCCGGATCAGCATCTCGTCCCAGGAATCGCGCTCGCCCCTTCCTGGCGCGATGTCCTGGCCGGTAGCCGGCTGCCAGCCGAGCGGCTCGGCCAGGAGCTCAAGCGCCATACCTTCCCAATCGGCTTCGGAAAAGGCTACTGCTGGTGCTGCTGTCACGGTGGTTCCCCCTGATGGACCGGATGTGAATTCTGAAATGGTTGTGCAATCCTTCTCTGAGGTCGGAGATCGTGGCTCAGGCCAGCTCATCCGACCTCATACGCCCGCGTCCTCCAGCACCTTCTCAGCGTCCTTGACCCGCAGCTTGCCAGACATGAGCTGCGGCAGGAGGGCGTCACGGATGGATGCCAGCGAGTCCATCTCATACTCGAGCGAGTCGCGAAGCTGCAGCATTGGACGCGTCACGGAAGCGAAGTTCTCCTGGATGTCCCGCGAAACCAAGGGTGCTTGGAACGATGGAATTGCATCAGATGCTAGATGCAGGACTGTCGTGCCGCTCGTTCTGCTCCTGCAGTGCGCTCTGAAGCGCCCCTGCAACATCACGCCGAGCAGGAATTCGACTGGCGAGTCCTGTCTCGGACGAACGATGGCCAGATCCAAGCTTGCGACGAGCTTTTCGTAGCCAGTGGCTCCTGGGACGCGCACTGCTCGTCCGACCACTTCCGCCGCTTGGGTCAAGTCCGTTTGGGCGACGACCAATTCGCCAGGCGCGATCTGTTGAGCAGGCTTAAATGGTCCAGCGTACTCCTTGAGTCCCCTGAGGGAGTATCCACCGTTTCTGTCGAATGATTTCAGTGTTACGAGGGCAGTCGACGAGTCGCAAAGGTCCGCGCTCCGATAGGACACGCCCTTCGTAATGGTCGCAAGCTCGCTGAACGGGACCATCTGGTCGGGCTGCCCGCAGAGAAAAGCGAAAGTCGTTTCAAGGAGCTCACCGACCTTTGCGATGCGTCGGGAATTTGCGGCGATCTTGTCGTCGAGTGCCCCCAGTACCTCTGTAATCGCCTCCTGTTCTGAAATCTCTGGGAGGGTCACCTTGAGAGAGCGGATGTCGGCCAGGTTGATGTAGGCAGCCATGTCCGTGTTGTTCATCCGGTCGGCTGCCTGACTCCAGAACTCCGTGCTGCTAAACCAATAGCGCAGAAAACGGGATGTGATTACCTCGGCTTCCAAGACTCGGAAGAAGCACAGCTGCGGACTGTAGACCACTCTCTCGTCTATCTCCGGCAGTATGGCCGCACGGCCGACGGTCCCCTTAGTGGTCAGCAAAACGTCACCCGTTTGGCCAGCCTTTCCGCCGATCGCGGTGGCATATTCGTCCGAAACAAAGTCCGGACCGTGGAGCCGGACGACATCATCCATCACATCGGCAACACGAATAATTCGATAGCCAGGCTGTCCGTGTTCAGACCGTTTAGTGCGGTATCCGTCTCCAACCTGGAGCACGCCGGCCGACACGAGGTCCCCGATACTCACGACACGGTTGGGATTCACAAGACCCTCCCCAGTTGCTCGCGCACAACCTGTGCCAGCCGCTCCGACTCCTGGAACTGCGCAAACAGCTCCTGGGACAGCCGCGCGATCTTCTCCTCGATCGGCTCGCCGTCGTCCTCCACGTCAGCGGCACCAACGTACCGGCCCGGCGTCAGCGCGTAGTCCGCAGCCTTGACCTCCGCGAGGCTGGCCGAGTAGCAGAAGCCCGCTTCGTCGTCGTATGTCAGACCGGCCTCAACCGCCGAAGTGGTACCGCGCCAGGCGTGGTAGGTGTTGGCGATCTTCGCGATGTCTTCATCGGACAGGGCGCGCTCGGCACGGTCCACCATAAAGCCTAGGTTCCTCGCGTCGATGAACAGCACCTGGCCGGTGCGGTCCACGGCGCCGTTCTTGCCGGCGGTTTTTTCTTTGGCGAAGAACCAGGTGCAGACGGGGATGCCGGTACTGCGGAAGAGCTGGGTGGGCAGCGCCACCATGCAGGAGACGAGGTCCGCCTCGACGAGCTGGGCGCGGATCTCGCCCTCGCCGCCGGAGTTGGAGGACATGGAGCCGTTGGCCATGACCACGCCGGCGCTACCGCCGGGCGCGAGCTTGGAGATGATGTGCTGGATCCAGGCGTAGTTGGCGTTGCCGGCCGGGGGGACACCGTACTTCCAGCGGGGGTCGGATTCGGAGCGGGCCCAGTCCTTGATGTTGAAGGGCGGGTTGGCCATGATGAAGTCCGCGCCGTTGTTGCCGGTCAGCTCCGGGTGCTGGTCCCGGGCGAAGGTGTCGCCCCAGCGGGAGGCGAGGTTGGCGTTGAGGCCGTGGATGGCGAGGTTCATCTTGGCCATCCGCCAGGTGCGCTCGTTGAGCTCCTGGCCGTAGACGGAGATGTCCGAGCCCTCCATGTTGTGGGCCGCCAGGAACTTCTCGGCCTGGACGAACATGCCGCCGGAGCCGCAGCAGGGGTCGTAGACGCGGCCGCGATGGGGTTCGAGAACCTCCACCAGGACACGGACCACGCCGGCCGGGGTGTAGAACTCGCCGCCGCGCTTGCCCTCGGCCTTGGCGAACTTCTCCAGGAAGTACTCGTAGACCTCGCCGAGGAGGTCGCGGGCCTTGCTGGCGCCCTGGCCGGTGAAACGGGCGGAGTTGAACAGGTCCAACAGCTCGCCGAGGCGGCGCTGGTCCACGTTGTCGCGGTTGTAGATGCGGGGGAGCGTGGCGGCCAAGCTTGGGTTGCTGCCCATGACCATGTCCACGGCTTCATCGATAAGGAGGCCAATGGACTTGGCGGGTTCGCCCATCGCGGCCGGGAGGCCCTTGGCGTTGTCGGCCAAGTAGGGCCAGCGCGCCCGCGGCGAGACCCAGAAAACGCCGTGGCCAGTGTACTCGTCCACGTCGTCGATCAGCTGGGCGATCTGATCCTCGTTGAGCCCGTCGGCCTCCAGCTCGGCCTGAATCTGACCTCGGCGCTCCTCGAAGGCGTCGGACACGTACTTCAGGAACACCAGCCCCAGGATGACGTCCTTGTATTGAGAGGCGTCCATGGAACCGCGCAGCTTGTCCGCCGCCTTCCAAAGAGTGTCCTTGAGTTCCTTCATTGTGGACGGGGCGAGGTCCACTTTCAATTTCGGGGGCATTAGTGAGTTCCTTCGGTCTGTGGATCGGCTAGCTTGGTAATTGGGTCTGTCAGGGTGAGGATTCCGCCTGCCACGCCGTCCGTAATCAGGCTAGCTAGTTCTTCGAGTTGCTTGAGGCGCATGCGGGCTTGCTGCTGCTCGTGTTGCAGACCGGCGAGCGATTCACTCAGCTTCTTGCGCTGGGTCTCCAGGATGGGGCGCAGAGGCCACTGACGCCAAGTCTTGTCCGCCGCCGGGAGGTTGTTGATGTTCGCGGCGACGACGTCAGGCGCCAGGCCGCCGGGATCGCCGATGTCGATCCGGAGCACTCTGCCAGGGAATACGACGGCGGAGCCGCCTTCTACATCCACCATCGCAGCGGGCCGGGGGCTGGTGCAGAAGACGACGTCGCCAGGCAAGGTGAGGCGCCCGGAGGGATTGCTGGCGGCGAAATCCAAAAGGCTGATATGCCTGGGCCGCGCGGTGTGTGGGTCGAGTAGATCCTCCGGGCCCAGGACTCGAGTCCCGTCGCCTGGCGCCAGATCCGCATCGACAAGTCGGTTCCCTTTGATGTATTTGAGGTGGCCGGCGGCTATGAGTTCGTGGACGAAAGCAGGCTGAGCCATCTTATTCGGATCTCGTGGGATCACTGCCACCTCACCGGATGGTTCAGATCGGTGGGTTCGCAGGAGGCGCACAAGCTCCTCCACACGAAGCGCAGCCTCTGCGCCGCTAGAACTCCTGGCCGAACCGCGGGATTGCGCTGCGACCAAGGACGTGCTGCTGGCCAGCAGGCGACGGGTCTGAACCATCCGGGCGAAGCGGAAGGAGTGGGCACGGATGGTGGCGCGGTCGCCCATCGACGCGACAATATCGCTGATGAGGTCCTGACCGACACCTTCGGCGAGGTTTCGGGTGCTGAGGTCCGCCACCATGGTCCAACGCTCGGCAATCGGCACCTCAGCGAACGACGGTCCCAGCACCCACAGCGCCTGGGCCTCACGAGGCTTGGAACGCAGCAGTCCCTGCGGCAGCCTCACGATGGCACGCACCCGGCCGGTGCGCAGAAGTCCGGACCTGAGGCCTGCGGTCGCGGCGGCCAGCGGCACATCGCAGAGGACCCGTGCCGGCGCGATGATGACAGCCCGCTGCTGATCGTCCATCTGCAGGACAAGGTGTTCCACAGCCGAGAGAACCTGCGCTGCGTCCATGCCCGGTTGGCCGGGGGACGGGTACTGCGCTACGTGGACTACAGGTCCACGGACGGCGAACTCGCCACTCGCATCGACACGGATCTGTCCGCCGTCCACACCGTGGACGCGCAGGCGGCGACGCACCAGGCGGCCGGCGCTGCCGTCGTCGTCCGCTGTCAGAAAGGTGACGGGAGCACCTTCGCCGGCAGCGTTCACGACGCCTATCAGAAGGTCGCTGCCGCCGCGGGTGGAGTCGGCAAACGCGGAGTTCCCGCCGAGCGTCGCGGCCAGTTCGACGGCAGCAGCAGCAATCAGCCCCGTGGCAGAGTCGGTGAGGGCAGTATCCGCGTGCTCCCGCAGCCCCGCCCGGAACCGGGCGGCCAGCAATTGCTCGAAGGCAGCGGCCGCGTTGTAGGCGCTGTCCACCAGCCGGTCTGCGAACGCCGCCGTGGAAGCAAGCGACGTGCCTGCGGCTTCCAGGTCTGAATACAGGAACAGGTCATCGGGATCGCACTCGTCCGCGATGTCCAGCAGTTCAGCAGGGCTCAGCTGCGCCAGCGCCTTGCCGGTCAGTGTCTTGAGCGTCAGCAGTGCTGTGAGGGTGTCGAACGTGTTGCCCGGGGCGCTGCCGTCAGTGCCGCCGGGCAACCGGGCGAAAGAGGCGACGTCATTAGCGGCCTCTGGATTATTGCCCCGTCCAGTGACGGTCAGCCAAGCGGCGATGTGGTCGGCGTCGAATAGTTCCCGCCCGCCGTCGAGCGCCGCAGGCTTCGGAAACGGGTGGGCAGACGCGGCGCTGCGTTTGCGCCACATAGAAACGACGGGGCGCTGGACCTGCGTGAGGGCAGCAACGTCCGAAAGGCTCATGCGCAGGGCTTCTGCTTCGTTCATTTTGCGCCTCCTTACGACGTCGACCCTCAGCCTAGCCGTAGTGCGGCGGTTTTTCTTATGGCGTGCTGATAACGGGGGTTATCAGTATTCCTCGGCCTCAAATGTGCTGGGGGCCATAGCTTCGCTTCTGCAGCTACGAAGGAATCCTCCGGAGCTGCGACGGCGGCGGCGGGGAACCACGCATTGGGGGATCGGTATCCCGCCGCCGCTCAGCAGCCATCCGTGAACAGAGGAAGAGAACATGTCCAACTTCGAGACCGAGCCGGCACCGGCCGCGCACATCAAAGACGTTATGAACGAAGCAAGGCCCCCCTCCGATGGGGCAGAGCCCTCAACGGTCAGGGTCAAGCCCGGACGGAAGAAGCGGATCTTCACCGCAGTCGCAGTCCTGGCCCTGCTGGCCGGCGCGGCCGCCGTCGGCCCCACGTTGCCGGACCCGAAGTCCAGCGAAGCCTATGTTGCTTTGGCTGGGGAGAAGGCGTCCGTGGACTCTGAGCGCGACGCTGCCAAGTCCAGCTACGAGTCGATGAAAGCGAAGTACGACACACTGCAGAATGGCATCGCGGACCGCGAAGCCAAGGTTACTGCCCGGGAGACCGAGGTCGGGAAGGCTAATGCCGCGGTCAAGACTGCCGAAGCCGCGGTCAAGAAGCGCGAAGAGGCAGTAACTGGCGCCGAGAAGACGAAGGCGGCCAACACCATCGGCGATGGCACGTGGACCGTCGGTACGGACATTGAACCGGGAACGTATCGGGCGGCGGCAGACGTGGGCGCCTCGTGCTACTGGGGCATCTATGCCACCGGGAGCAACGGCAGCAACATCATCGACAACGATCTCCCCGGCGGCGGCCGGCCCTCAGTTGCCCTGTCCGGAGGCCAGGACTTCAAGTCCAGCCGCTGCGGCACATGGGAAAAGCAGTAGCAACCCCACGCACTCACACCATTCATTCACCTGTAGAGAGGCACCACATGTCCCACGAGAATTACTCCCAGCCCTTCCCCGCTGCGATGGCAGCACCTGAGCCCCGGCCGTTCTTCAAAAAGAAGCGCTTCCTCATCCCCATCGGCGTCCTGGTGCTGGGCATCGCCCTGGGCTCCTGTGCCGGCGGCGCCAAACAGGCTGGTGACGTGAGCCCGGTGGCGGTGGCGTCTTCTTCCGCTGCTGCTGTTGCAGCCGCTCCCGCCGCTACTGCTCCGGCGGTTGCCGCTCCGGCGCCGGAACCGACGGTTGCGGCCGGACCCGCCGTCGGGAAACCTTTCAGCGTCAAGATGGGCAACGGCGACACCGCGAGGATCACTATTGTCTCCGCCGTACGAACTGACGCGGTCACGACCACAGCTTTCGCGACGCCCGCCAAAAACGGGAGCTATCTGCTTCTCGATGTGTTGTGGGAGACCGAAGCAGGGAAGACGAGCTCGAATCCGCTCTACTTCTCGGCCAAGGACGCTAATGGGCGCAAAGCCGATTTGAACCTCTTCGCGGACGACCAGCTTGGCTCCGGCGACGTTCTGCCGGGTGACAAGACTCGAGGATTCATTGCCTTCGACATTGCGCCCGGTGCTTCGACCGTGATGATCTCCACCCCGTTGATGCAGGAAGCCGCACGGATCCAGATTCCGGGGTAGGGCGCCTAAGGAGCCGTGTCCGGGATGCCCGGCTCCCTCGCGACGCTTACAGTTCAAATGTTCACTTTCGCGTTATCTATTGGGGATTCCTTGAGCATCAGCAAAGAGCACTTTTCGGCGTATAGGCAGATGCCCGTCGCAGAAGCCGGAAGCATGGTGGCCCCCGGCGCCGGGGCCGTCACTGCGGCACAGATCTATCAGTTTCGTGGCGGGGCTGCTTCCTGGTTCGGCACCCAGATCCTCGGCGTCCTGATTACGATCTGCACCATTGGGATTTGCTACCCGTTCGCCTTGGTCCTCGTTGAGCGATGGCGGGCGAAGAACACCTACCTCCAGGGCCGGCAGCTTCAGTTCGTCGGCACCGGGTGGGGCATCTTCGGGCTGTGGATCAAATGGGCGCTCCTGAGCATCATCACGCTTGGCATCTACACCTTCTGGGTCTACCCGAGGCTGATGCAGTGGAAGGTCGAAAAGACCGTCTTCGCGTAGTCAGAAACGGCCCTGCATCCTTCGGGGTGCAGGGCATTTTCTTGCGCAGGCACCGGAATCTTGCGATGGTGGGAAACTGCTCCTTTGGCCCTAGCCCGGTTGCCCGGAAGGGCGCGGCTCTTACCTTCGACGATCATTTCTATTGCTGCTGTTAGAGTCCGGATATGACATATGAATTCAGTTCTGAAGCAGCAACACTGACAGAGAAATGCCGGTCATTGTTCGGCGATGAGTCGCGTTGGATTACGGCGGCAGGCTATCCGCACAGCCTGGCTCTTTCCATTATCGATTCCATCTTCTCGACGGGTTCGCACTACCAAAGTGTCACCAACGTCGTGAGCGAGTATCGGGCGTACCGGCTCGGTCAAGGTGGTGACGCTGATCAGGACGGCACAAAAGAATTGCTGGCTACTTTCGAGGAAGTCGGGGGAAGTGCTGGCTGGGCAGATCTTGTGAACAACCACAAGCCGGCTCATACCAGGCCAAACGCTCTGCTGAAAGCCGAGGTCGTCAAGCGAGCCGCTGAGGCGCTCCAGAACAAGCTGTACATCACGACTCGGGAAGGCGTCCATTCCGCGTACTCCATGGACAATTCCCTGGCTGAGCTCAAGAAGGCTTGGCTGTGTTTGCCGAGCCAGTCCTCTGGTGTCACCTTCAACTACTTCCTTATTCTTTGCGGGCTCCAGTCCGTGAAGCCTGACCGAATGGTTATCCGCTTCGTGACAGAGCACGCAGGCTTGGAAGGCAAAGACATCACACCTATGCAGACGGCCGAGCTGATCGGACAAGTTGCAGAAAACTACCCAACGCAGCCGCGAAGGCTCGACCACGTGATCTGGCGCCATGTATCGGGTCGCGAAATCTTTAGGGCGGATGAGCTCAACTAAGGAGCGTTCAATAGGCGGCTGGGCAAGGGTGCCGCAGTGGGGGAGTACTTCTTTTGGGTTGGGAAGGAATGCTTGTGAAAGTCTTGCCTGATACTGAGATGTCGATGGTCGGGAAGCTGCTGGAGGAAGTCTCGTGGGAACGCGCCACCAGTTACCGGCAAGGCGGCCGCGGACGAGAAAACGTACTGAGCGCAGAAGTCATGATGGCCTTGGATTTCCTTCCCCGCGATCACTTCCTTGGCGCGGCAATGCGTGCCGCTACGGGTGCCGAACAGGCTAGGAACGTCCTGATTAGTGAGATCGAAGAGGCCGATATTCGATTCCTGCCCGGGGACATGGCGCTCGCGCCGAATCGGTCGGGAAGTGACCAGCTGGTGGTGCAGCCAGACGCCCTCATCACGTCTCCGAGCTCGTTTTTACTAGTTGAGGCGAAACGTGTCAGGGCGAGTTCGTTCCAGCCAGAGCAGCTGGCAAGGGAGTATTTGGCATCGATGGCGAATGCAGGAACGCGCACGCCTCTGATCTTGCTGTTAGGAGCAAAGCCTCCGGTTCTAGTCAGGGGTAGAGGTCGAATGAGGCTCGAAGATGCCATTTCTTCGGAACTTGAGTCCGTCCTGCGGCGAGCCAACAACGAGCAGCTAGCTTTGGATGGGCTGGTTGAGCGGATCCCTGATGTCTTCTGTTGGATCAACTGGCCGGAGTTGTCGGACGTGATCCGCACTCAGATCGCCGCCTTTTCGACGGCGGACCCCTCCGTCAATACAGCCGTCCACCGACTCGCGGAGTCCATATGCTCGTCGATTGCGTGGCACGCCTAACCGTCGGGCCGGGCGGTGTCCTTGTTTGGGGATTGGCTAGCTACCAACGGGGGCTGGCTCAGCGTCCCTCGTTCGCGCGGTCAACCACGTAGACCTGGCGGAGGGGCATTCGTGTTTGCCATCGCGGTGCCAGCTTCTCATAATGCGTGAGTGTCAGTTCAACGACGTCTGCACCAGTGAGCAGGCGCAGATTCTGCCGTTCGCGCTCATAACCGACAGCGTCTTTGCTGTAGCTGCCCAGGCAGACGAAGAGTGCAAGTTCGCCGTGCGCCAGGGTGCCGCTTAGACGCTGGACATCAGGCCGCGACTGCTGGGTACTCGTGTGTTTGCACTGGACCTTGATCACTGGCGGTTCGAGTCCCAGGGGGTCCCTATGCGCAATGACGTCGATGCCACCATCTGATGAATACGGCGTGACTCGTGCTTGGTATCCCATGGCTCGAAGGAGGTCCGCTGTGAAATGCTCAAACTCTTCGTGGGAGAGATCTTGCAGCAGAGTTTTCAGGATGAAGTCGCGGGTGAACTGGTCCAAACGGGCAGCACTTGGCTCGGTCTCGATCCACTCGTCAACGGTTTCCGGTTCGATCCCCTCGGGTTCTTCCTGAGCTATGTCCTCGGCTCCGAATTCTAGGAATCGTTCGAATACCTGGACGTTTTTCTTGACCTTGAACAACGTCAGTGCGGAGCCGATTTCATACAAGGCCTTCTGAGGGAACAGACCGCGTGAGACGCCGGTCTTGATCCAACGGACAGACCGACGGTGCGGGTGAAGCGGAGCGTCGTGAAGAAATTCGTACTCGCCGGTGATGACACCGAAATTCAGTGTGCTGTCGGCGCGGTAGGGAGCGATGACGATGTCGCCCTTCTTCATCTCGTAAGCGAAGCGGAGGAGGATTCCGGCCCAGACGGGGATGGCACCGGCCTTTGCCTCGGGATAGGCCTGCTCCAATGCCTTCTTAAGGAGATCGCGGTCGCTCCCGATGGTACGGATGTCGGGAATGGCATCCCACCCGATGCTGACAAAACCGCCGTCGAGCAGTTCGTTCGACAATGCATCGTTGTGGATTCCCCATACTGCAACCACGTTGGCCTCTATCTTTCCTCGGCACTGCTCTACTTGTACTCGCCCAGCCTATCGTCGGCGATGAGGACGGCGGATCTACGGCGCTCGCCGTCTGAGTCCCTGTGTGCGTCGCCGGAAGTGTCCAAACCGCCTTCACGCAATGGCGCGGGTAAGATGCCAACGGCCCGGACTCAAAGGAACCCAGTGCGAATCGTGTCGTGGAACTGTTCGATGGCGTATTACAAGAAACGCCACCTGATTGAGGCTCTGCAGCCTGACGTCGTCCTTCTCCAAGAGGTCGCCAAGAAAGACATTTCCGCGGCTGAACACCCCTTCGCGGCATGGACTGGCAGCAATCTGAACAAGGGTCTCGGAGTCATTGGATTCGCCAACGCTCGCTACAAGATTTCAGAACACGCGGATCCCAACTTGCCCTGGCATCTTCCCTTTTCGATTGATGGCCTCAACGTTATTGCCCTTTGGGCGCATCAGTTGGATCGCGAGCTGAGGTACGTTCGCGTGACTCATGAGATCGTAGACCGCCACGCTCCGTTCCTTGCCGGCGGCAACGCGTTGCTCATGGGGGACTTCAACAGCAACACGGTCTGGGACAGGGCGCATCCGGGGAGGAACCACAGCATGCTGGTCGGAAAGCTCACTGGGCTTGGGCTCAGCAGTGTGTACCACCGCGACGCGGTGAACGACCAAGGTGTGGAGCCGACGAAAACGTACTTTCACACGCGGAACCTCCGATTCGGGCATCACATCGACTACGCATTCCTGAGCGACGGCATCCCGGCCGATCTTCGCGTAGGGGACTCCGAAGACTGGTTGGCGCATAGCGACCACATGCCGCTGATCTTGGACATCGCCCAGTAACACGCGGTTTCAAGGCGCCGGATCAGCAACCTTGGTTCGCGCTGCACCCAATTGCCAGCGGCAAGTGGAGACTTCCCACGCGCCCTGCCTGGACTAACCTTCGGGTCGTTCCTGCCGGTGAAGATAAGGACCATCTTGGCTGTCCACAGGGAGACGGTAACAGGCCAAGACCACCGTGAAATTAGAGGACAGGAGAACGGTCCCCAGGACCAAGTAGCCTGTCCATCTACACCTCCTCTGTGAGATCGGAAGCTAGTTGGCATTCCTCCAAGTAGGTGTCACTGAAGCGAGCCCTGCGCGATGAATCGTGCAGGGCTCGCTTCGTGAGCTTCGTCCATGGTTTGTAGCAGTGGCGCGGTCGTCTTTCACCACGGAAAAAGATTGACCACGGACACGCCCACGCAGGGTCATGTTCATTCCAGCCAGCATTTCCTCGAGCCGGCAATGAATGCCGCTTGGATCATCGTTCAATTTCCGGAGGCCCTCAAAGCGGGAGCCGCGGTAGACGGGTTGGTGTCACCGAAGATCGGGTCCGCGAAAACGACTAGTCGCCGGCCGGCGTCGGTGACGTTCCCCTGCAGGCAGGACTCCAGGCCGAGCCAGAGGTCCATTCCCTGGGTGAGTCCTGGACGACGAGAATGGCCAGAGGACGACGACATCCACACGCGCTCCGCCCCCTCGGCCGTGGGTACCGCAGCTTCGACTTCGAACACGAGAACGTGGCACCCGGGGACCGGCCCTCGGCCGTCCGCACACATGAAGTTGGTCAGTGCCGGGACCCGGACTCCGAACCCGCGTCCCGCAGCGGAATTCTTCCTCGCCCGGGGTGGTTCCAACAGTATGGCCCTTCCCCTTCCCCTGATTTCCATTCTCGACCGTGCCAACGCACGGGACGGGTTTCCTGCTGCGGACGCCCTGAACCGGGTGCTGGAACGGGCCCAGCGGGCCGAGGAATGGGGTTACCACCGCTTCTGGGTTGCAGAGCACCACGCGGTGCCAGGCATTGCCGGTTCCGTTCCGGCCGTGCTGATGGCCGCCGTTGCTGCCCGGACGCATTCCATCCGGGTCGGTTCAGGAGGCATCATGCTCCCCAACCACCAACCACTCGTGGTGGCCGAACAGGCGGCCACGCTGGAGGCTCTGCATCCCGCACGGATCGACCTGGGCGTTGGCCGGTCTGTCGGTTTCACCCCGGCAGTCCGGAATGCGCTGCGCGCCGGGAAACAGGACGCGGAGCGGTTTGAAGAGCAGCTGGCCCAACTGCTGGCTTACCTGTCCGGAGCCGCGCCCATCACTGCCCGGCCGCGGAACGATTCGGCTACACCGGTATTCGTGCTGGCCACCGGTTCGGGAATCGATATTGCAGCCCGTGCGGGCCTGGCTGTGGTGCTGGGCGGGCCGGCCGTGTTCCGGACGGATCAGAACGGCACACTCCCGGCGCTGGAAAGGTACCGCTCACAATTCCGTCCATCACGCTGGTTCGAGCGGCCCTTCATCATAGTTTCCGCCAACGTAGCAGTGGCCGCCACCCGCCAGGCAGCGAGGGAACTGCTTCTGCCCGAAGCCGTCGCGCTGGCCCGTTCCAGGACCACCGGCGAATTCGCTGCCTTGGCGCCCGTGGGTCCGACCGAATGGGCCGGGCTGACTCCCCGGGAAAAGGAAGCGGTCGAAATGAGCCTATCCACATCGCTCTACGGCACGGCCTCCGAGGTGCGGACCCAAGTCCAGCACCTGCTCGCGGCCTCCGGAGCTAACGAGTTGCTGGTCACTGGCGGAGCCTTCGATGTCGCGGCACAGGCGGAATCCGACCGGATCCTGGCCGGGCTTTTCCTCCAAGACGAGCGCCGCAGCATGGACGACCGCCGTGGATTCGCCGCATCCCGTTGACGCCCACCTGACTTGACGCCGCCTAGCGCCCTCCCAGCGGGAGCAGCCATTCCGGCCCGGCCCGGTCCTATAAATGCGCTGTGGTGGAGGAGCTACTGCTCGGCGCCGTCGTGCAGGGGATCGTCGCTGGCGTCGCTGTCTGGTGTTGCGCCGAGGTCCTCCGGGGGCAGGTCGATGTTCCCGATCGCCTCGGACATATTGGGCATTCCGGGGACGCGGTAAGTATCCGGAAAGATGCCGTGGGCTTGTTCCTCGATCAGGGCTTCCTCTTCGCTGAAGCGGATCTCGTTCGCTTCGTCGCCGACGTCGCCCGGGACGTCCTCGCTGAACTTTGACGGGTTCGGAACTATAAAGCCGTTGAAGCTGTCTTCGCTGCTGCCGGTCATTGGTTCATCCTTTCGCAAAGCCTCAATCACCTCAGCGTATGCCCGGCCGCTCAGGTATGACCCGGACGCGGCCGGGCGACTTTAAGGAGCGCTGGAGAGGGATAGGGTCAATGCGCACCCCGGCAGTGTGTATTGGGCTGTCCGGACGAGGGCGATCGATGCAATATTGACGGAGGACACGACGGCGCCGAAGAAGCAGCGCATACGGCCCCTGGATCCTGTGCGCTGTCCACAACCGGGGACGATTCTTATTCTTCTACCCTCTGGTCAGCAAAGGACGACCCCGGAAGGGAATGCGGCGAGCGCGGCATGGGCTTTACTCGACAGCACTCGCCCTCATCATTCCAGCGGTCATCCTTGCGTTCTCATTCGGAACCGCACCCGCACGTGGTGCCGTCGCGGGCGGCCTTACGGGGGGCTCATCATCATCTGGCCATACCTAGCGGGCCAGGGGACAGCATCCAAGATTGGGAGCTAAGCAGGGTGGAACAGCCGTCCACCCGACTCCCTCCAGAAGTAGCTGTCCCATCCGTAAAGAGCCAGTTCTCTTCGCAGTCTTACTGGGTGTGTCCCTATTCGGGTTGTGAGTGCACTCATCTGCCGTTGATCGAGCCTCTACTGAACTCGCCCGCGACAAGGAGCCCCGCGGCTGAGGGCGGGTTCGCCTCCCCGTGGCCGCCTTTACACGTGGTCGAGCAGATGATCGCGCGGTGGGGTCCGGCTCGTAGGAGTGCGCCTTTCGTGGGTGATGACAGTGGCGGCCAGGGCGATGGTGAGGCCAATGACGGTCTCGAGGGCGCGCTCAGTCAGGAGGGTGCCGATCGGGGCTGGCAGCATGAGATCGCCGAGCAGAAGGGCCATCGGGGTGAAGAAGACCAGGCCGAGGCTGTAGTTGCGCCCGGTTGTCAGCTCGGTGCACGCCTGGAGCACGGCGATCACGATGATCGCGGCATAGCTGCTGGGGTGGGCGGCCAGGACGAGGGCTGCGACGCCGAGGCCGGCGGCGGTGCCGATCACCCGCTGGGCAGCGCGCGTGAGGCTGGCGTGCAGGTCGGGTGCCGACATGGGGACGGATGCCGTGACGAAGGTCCAGTAGGGGTGGCCGATGCCGCTGGTCGCGACGGCGAGGGCGGCGGCGGCGATACCGAGCAGATAGCGGGCGGCGTGGCGGCCCACCGGGTCGGACGGGCGTAGGCCGCGCCACGACAGCCGATACCGCACCGGGAGGCCGCCGTCGCGGGCGGTGCGACCCGGGAGGGCGAGCAGCAGCGCAAAGACGGCCGCGCCAGCCGCAGCGAGGGCGGCTGCGGGCACCGCGCTCAGCGCGATCGGGACCGTGGCCGAGGCTGTGAGAGCGAAGACCGGGTTGAGAGCTCCGGCCGGATGCCATCGGCCTAGCTCGGCTAGCACTACCGCGACGCAGGCCCAGGCGGCCGCGACCGGGACGAGCAGCCAGAGCCGGAACGGGACGGTCGCGACTAGGGCGCCGACGACGACGCCGACCACCAGCACCACGCCCGCCTGCGCCTGCATGGCTAGGCGTACCCGAGCCGGCTCGTGTCGGCCGTACAGTGCGGTGAAGGCACCGATCGCCGCATACAGCAGCAGGTCGCCGCCACCGGACGCCAAGCAAGCCACCAGCGGTACGAAAATCGCCAGGCTAGCGCGCAGGGCGGTCCAATGGGCGCCGGCATGCGGGCCCAGATCGAAGACTGCCGCCCACCAGGACCGCGTGGGGGTGGCCTGCGTCATTTTAACCTTCCGAGGTGGTACAGGAATGAAGTACCTCAAGGTTACTACACGTATGAACTACTATTGAGTTGACCGAGGCGACCGCCACGGAGGCGCGGAGGAGCCGGATGGACCTGGACGCAGACAGCCTGCCCGCGCATGGCGACGTCGTAGACCGGATGCAGCGTGAGTGGGCCCTGCTGCGCCCGGACCTGAGCTTCACCAGCCTCGGGGTGATCCACCGCGTGCTGCGCGCTTCCCGCCTCATCCTCGAAGCCAGTGACGCCTTCCTCGCCGACTACGGGCTCACCCGCGGCGAGCTGGACGTGCTTTCCGCGCTGCGCCGTACGGGCGAACCTCTGAGCCCAACGACGCTGGCCCAGACGCTGCTTGCCCCGCGCTCGGCGATCACCATGCGGCTGAACGCCCTCCAGGCTCGGGGACTGCTGAGCCGGACGGCCAACCCGGCCGACGGCCGCTCGTCCCTGCTCGTCCTCACCGACACTGGCGCCGCGCTCGTGGACGAGGTGATTCCCGCCCAGCTCGCCCTCGAAGATGCCCTACTCGCTGAAGCCCCGGCCTGGGCCATCGAGGGCTTGGCCGGTCCCCTGCGGGCACTGACCTCGGTGTGGGAGCAAGGACGAGGCCACCAAGCCGGGTCCAGCAAGGACCGGCGGAACGGCGCGCTCGAGCCGTCCGGATGAGCCGCAACAGCGCGCGCTTCGGGTGAGCATCAGCCGACGCGCTACCGGGCTCCGCGTGGTAGACCACCAACGGCGCGCTGCTCCAACCTGAGGACGAAGAGCTACCGCGCGATGCGCGGTAGTCATCAGCCCTGCCGACTCCCGACGCCGGCAGCTTGTTTAGGGGACTATTTGCGCAACGCTGCCCAGGCTTGGAAACCGCCGATAAGGTCGGTCGCGCGGGTCAGTCCCAGCCGTCGCAGGGTGTGTGCAGCGAGACTGGAGCTGTAACCTTCATTGCAGACCACCACGATCCGCCGTGCGGGGTTGTCAGCGATCGGGAGCCGGTGGGGGCCGGAAGGGTCCAGCCGCCACTCGAGAACGTTTCGGTCAATAACGACCGCTCCCGGAAGATCACCGTCGCGGTCTCGCTGATCGACCGGCCGCGTGTCGACAACGAGGGCGCCCGCTGCCATCTCTCGCTCAAGATCCGAAGCGTGAACACGCTCGAGCCCCATGCGGCTCTCAAGTAGTAATTCGTTGATCGTAAGCGTTGCAGGGGAAGCGCTCGGATCTAGGACCCGTTGGCAGATCGGAACGCCGTCATCGGAGATTTCACACTGCGTCACGGTTTTCCTCGCTCTGCCTGCTGATCCGTCTGTCGTTCCACCCCCAAGCGGAACCATGAGCTATTTTGGTCATCAATCCAAGGGCATGGAGGGAATCATGTCAATACACGTCAGTCACGCACTACGGCCATGCCCGGCCTCTCGCGGCGGAGTCGGCCCGTGCCGCGGGATGAGGTGCGAGGCTGGGGCCCCGCGGGAATAAGAACCCCTAACAAGAGGTTGGACCGTGGTGTGAAAAACATCGGATTCCTGTCCTTTGGCCATTGGACCGACCACCCGGAGTCCGGCACGCGCAGCGCGTCGGACGCGCTGTTGCAGGCGATCGATCTTGCGGTCGCGGCCGAGGAGCTGGGGGCGGACGGCGCGTACTTCCGCGTCCACCACTTCGCGCGGCAGTACGCCTCCCCATTCCCGTTGCTCGCCGCCATCGGGGCACGGACCAGCCGCATCGAGATTGGTACCGGCGTGATCGACATGCGCTACGAGAACCCGCTCTACATGGCGGAGGACGCCGGTGCGGCCGATCTGATCTCGGGCGGCCGGCTGCAGCTGGGCATAAGTAGGGGTTCACCCGAGCAGGTCATCGACGGGTGGCGTCACTTCGGCTTCGCCCCCGCCGAGGGCGAGTCGGACGCCGATATGGGCCGCAGGCACACCGAGCGCCTGCTCGAGGTGCTCACTGGCGAGGGCTTCGCGGCGCCGAGCCCCCGCCCGATGTTCCCGAACCCTCCGGGCCTGCTGCGCGTGGAGCCGCATTCGGAGGGCCTGCGTGAGCGCATCTGGTGGGGTTCCGGCTCGAACGCCACGGCTATCTGGGCGGCGAAGCTCGGCATGAACCTGCAGAGCTCCACACTCAAGGATGACGAGAGCGGCAAGCCCTTCCACGTCCAGCAGGCCGAGCAGATCGAGCGCTACCGGCAGGCCTGGAAGGAGGCGGGGCACGAGCGGGAGCCGCGCGTTTCGGTCAGCCGTAGCATCTTCGCCCTGACGGACGAGCGCGACTGGCAATACTTCGGCCGCGACCGCCGCAGCTCGGACCAGGTGGGCAACATCGACGAGAATACGCGCGCGGTATTTGGCCGCTCCTACGCGGGTGCCCCGGATGAGCTGGCCGCGAAGCTGGCGGAGGACGAGGCGGTCGCCACGGCAGACACCCTACTGCTCACGGTCCCGAACCAGCTCGGTGTCGACTACAACGCCCACGTCATCGAGTCGATTCTGAAGTATGTGGCGCCGCAGCTCGGCTGGCGCTGACCCCGCGTGGCAGCTTCCCCCCGGGAGACTGCTGAATTAGTGGCGTGGTTGGCTGGTGCTGTACGCGTGCCGGAGCGCCCCCTTTGAGCGCGAGCAAGGCCAGCCCCAGCATCTCGAGCCCAGTCCAGGCGAGCGTCCCGCCCCAAATCTCGGCGGAGAAGCTGAGGGCCCCATCGTGGAGTGCCACACCGGCGAAGTAGGCGGCCCAGAACACGACGGGCGAGAGCGCCGCCGCGGTCATGAGCCTTGCCTGGTGGCCCGGGGCCGGGCGGACCACCGCCCACACCACTCCCACGAGCACGGAACCGACGATGGCCACCGGCACGAGCCAGGCGTCCCGCATCGCGACCATAAGCTGCATCGCTACGGAGGGTACGAGTGCCATGGCCGCGGGCACCGCTGCGTTCAGGCGCCAGCGCAGCGACAGCAACAGGACGGGCACGAAGAGCACGGCCGTTGAGACGAAGAACGATCCCAAGGCGACCAGGATGGCCGACGACGTCGGAGCCGTCACCGCGGGCTGGGCTGCGGAGCCGGTGTACGTCTGGACGAGGCCATGGCGCGCGAAGACAGCGAATTCCTGCAGGATGAACGCCGCAACCATGCCCGAAAGCATCGCGCTCACGACGGCCGGCACCAGCTGTGGCCGTGACCGCTCTGGCGCGTGCCATGCGGCGGAAAACGGCGCGCTGAGGATCAGGAATGCGCCCGCAGCAAGTCCCAGATGGGACGGGCTGAACAGCGCCTTGAGGTTCTGCTCAATTCCGAAGACCGAATGCCAGGCGAAGTCGGCCACCCCGGAGGCAAGGAAGAGGAAGACGCCTGCAGCGGCGGGTCCGTAGCCGGCCGGGATCGCTTCCGTCCACCGCATGCCCGGTGCGTGCCGGCGCCACGTCAGGGCGGCGAGCCAGAGGGCGCAGGCAGCAAAGCCCGAGTAGAGGACCGCGTGCCAAGGCGTGAAGAAGGTCTCAAGGTCGTGGAGGTTGTTGTGGGCCCAGCCGTCCACGTACGTCCCGCCGAGGAGCCAGACCCCGGCGGCGAGGGTGATGGTGTCTTCAGCGACCGTAGTGGGACGGTGCACTGAGACCTGCGGAATGGCCAAGGCGTTGGCGGCTGCGGCGTCCATGGTTCCACAGTAGGACTCGCGGCCTTTGGGGGCGAGAGGCTAAAAGCCCGGGGGTCACCGCATCACGGTGCGGTGACCGGCATCCAGACGCCGGGTCCAGCCGCGCGAGTCCAGATATTCAAGCAAGGGGACCGCGACCCGTCGAGTTGTGCCGAGGGCCTGGCGTGCCTGACTGGTGGTGAAGGGCTGCTCCAAGCGGGCCAGTTCGCGCATCGCCAGGGCCGGGGCCGTAGGCAGCAGCACCACCCCGTCGCGCAACCGCAAGAGCCGCCCGGTGCGCTCGCCGGCAGCGAGCTCCCGGGCGCCCAGGCCCAGTGCGGCCAGCTCATCGGTTTCCGGGGCATGGAAGGCGTTTGCAGTGAGCCTGCGCTCCAGCTCGGCGACCGCCGGCCCGGCGGCGCCCAGGTTGCCTTGGGTCCCTGGCAGCCGGACGTGGCCGCCCTCCCGTTCGAGACTTGCTTCGCGGATGACCGGGTCAAGAAGCCGCTCATCGGGCAGTTGGAGAAGGTCCCGGGCCGCGCCCCGGGAAAGGCCCGGGGCGAGAGGATCGCGCTCCTGCAGTTCCCCGAGCGCCGTACGCAGCCGACGCTGCCATGCCTCGAAGAGGGGAGCGTGCACCCACCAGTCGCCGAGAACCCGGACGCCGGGTGGCGCCGCCTCGTGCGCAGACAATAGCCCGAGCCGACGCAGGTGCTCTTCCTGCACGGCCCCGCGGCCTGCCACTTCCCCAAGCACGTCTCCGGCGGCGTCCATGCCTGCGAGCCGCTCAGCCCAGTGGACGCCGTCCCCGCGCCGCCGCAAGGCCGGCGGATCGGCGTCGAGCACCTGCGCGCCGCCCAGCACCGAGCGGGTCCCGGGGTCCCGCAGCACCAGACGGTCTCCGAGAACGAGCGGCAGGCGCCGGTCCAGGACAAGCCGGGCGTGGTCGGCACCGAAGGGACGCAGCCGGGCCGGCACGGCAGCGGTTCCGGCATGCACCATGAGCTGCTCCGGTACGTCCGTGTAGGCCACGCCGGTTGTGCGCTGGATGCCCAGGACGCCCGTGACGGGCCACGCGTCGGGGGTCAGCAACGCGTCTCCCCGTCGGACGTCGGCGGCGGAAACATCGCGCAGGTTCAGTGCCACCCGGTTGACCGGCCCCAGCGAGGAGTACGACGTGTCGCGGCTTTGCAGGCCGCGGACCACGACGGACCGCGAGCCATCGTGGCCAAGCAGCTCCAGCCGGTCACCTTTAGCAAGGGTTCCCGCTGCCAAAGTTCCGGTCACCACGGTTCCGGCACCCTTGATGGTAAACGAGCGGTCCACCCACAGCCGGAGCCGGCCCGTGGTGGCGGGGGCGGGCACCCCGGCCAGAACGCCGTCGAGCGTGGCACGCAGTTCGGTCAGCCCGGTGCCCTCGATGGCAGACACAGCCACTGCGGGCGCATCCGCCAGGCCTGTCCCGGCCAGCTCTCTGCGCGTCCGGGCAAGCACTTCACCAACCTGACCGGGTGCCCGGTCGGTGCGGCTGATGACTACGACGCCGTACTCGATGCCCAGCGCCGCGACGGCGTCCCGGTGGTCGCTTGACTGCGCCTGCCAGCCTTCATCGGCAGCGACGACGAAGCAGACGACGGGAGCAGGTCCGATTCCGGCGAGCATGTTCCCGAGGAATCGTTCGTGGCCCGGTACGTCCACGAAGGCAACATCCTGCCCGGAAGGCAACGTGGTCCAGGCGTAGCCCAGGTCAATGGTCAGTCCACGGCGCCGCTCTTCCTCCCAGCGATCCGGTTCCATGCCGGTAAGCGCGCGCACCAGCGTACTCTTGCCGCAATCGACGTGTCCGGCCGTGGCAACGACATGCACGGTTCAGCCCGCCCTGCCTGCATCCGAATCCGTGAGGGTCGCCAGCGCCTGGCGCACCGCGTCGAGTATCCGGTCATCGTCCTCTTCGGGCACGCAGCGCAGATCGAGCAGGCAGGAGCCGTCATGGACGCGCGGGAGCACGGCCGGGTCGCCGGTTCGCAGGGGCGCCGCGAGCGCTTCGGGTAGCCGGAGCGCCCACCCCTGCAGTGCCACGCCGGGCGCTCCGCCGCCGCCGACCCGGCCGTCGTGCGCGACGACCGGTACCCCGAGTGCCGCGGCAAGCCGGGCGGTCCGGTTCCGCAACCACTCCGGGTCCGCGTGCAGGGCCCGGACAACCGGCGGTGCTTCACCCGCGACCGTCGCCTCCAGCGCCGCGAGGGCCAGTTTATCGGCCCGCACTGCTCGGGCCAGCGGGTGGCGTGCCAGCCGGGAGATGATCTCCGTCCGGCCGAGCAGCAGACCGGCCTGGGGTCCGCCCAGGAGTTTGTCGCCGCTGGCGATCACGACGTCGGCCCCGCTTGCCAGCGCGGTGGCAGCGTCCGGTTCTGCGGGAAGAAGCGGATCGGGCGCCAGCAGTCCACTGCCGAGATCGGCCACGAGGGCGACCCCGTGCGCCGCGGCGAGCCTGCTCAGTTCGTCCAATGGAACAGCGGAGGTGAATCCGTCCACCCGGAAGTTGCTCGGGTGGACCTTGAGGAGGCAGCCGGTGGCTGGTCCGATGGCGTCGGCGTAGTCCCGCAGGTGCGTGCGGTTGGTCGTGCCCACCTCGTGCAGTGTCGCGCCCGTTGATTCGATCAGGTCGGGAAGCCGGAAGCCGGCACCGATCTCAACCAGTTCGCCGCGGCTCAGCACCACCTCCCGGCCGGCGGCGAGGGCCGTGGTGGCCAGCACCAGCGCCGCAGCCCCGTTGTTGACCACCAGAGCGTCCTCGGCAGCGGGACAGGCGGCGAGCAATGCGGCCCGGGCACCGGCGCCGCGGCGGGCGCGGCTGCCGGTTGCCAGGTCGAGCTCCACGTCGACGTAGCCGCTGGCTGCGACAAGTGCTTCGACCGCGGACGCGGACAGCGGGGCGCGGCCGAGGTTGGTGTGGACGACTACGCCGGTTGCGTTGAGCACCGGGCGCAGGGTGGTCGCCCTGCGTGCGGCGACGGCGGAGAGCAGGGCCGGTTCCACCTGGCCGGGAGCGAGTTCACCGCGCCGCGCCCGCTCCTGGGTTTGCCGGACGAGTTCACCGATGAGTTGTGCACTCAGACGACTCCGGGCCGCGCGGACGGCCGGCAATGCCAGCAGATCGTCGGTGCGCGGAATCAGGCGGCGGGGATCGACCTGGTCCACACAGTCCCTCTTCCTTCCGCGGCATTGCGTGACGGTGGTTGGCGGAGGCGGACGGGAATCGAACCCGCCAGGCCGAGATACTCAGCCTCACCGGTTTTGAAGACCGGGGGGCCCACCAGGACCCGGACGCCACCGCGTTCAATGTAGCAGATTGCCCCCGGGGGTAGCCTAGGGGTGTGAAAGAGACCGAGACGTCTATTCCGCAGCTCAAAAACGACGGCGTCGGAGCAGTCCGGCTCACCGGCTATGCCCACGGTGGGGGCTGCGCGTGCAAGATTCCGCCCGGCGAACTCGAAGAAGCGGTGCGCGGCCTTACCGGCCAGCCAGGAGCGGACGTGCTGGTGGGTCTTGACAGCGGCGACGACGCAGCCGCCGTCCTGGTGCGCGGCGACCTGGCGGTATTGTCCACCGCCGACTTCTTCACTCCCGTGGTCGACGACGCCTTTGACTGGGGCCGGATTGCTGCCGCCAACGCGCTCTCTGACATTTACGCCATGGGCGGCCGCCCGATCATGGCAATCAACCTCGTCGGTTGGCCGCGCGGCGTGCTGCCGCTCGAGTTGATGACTGAAGTGCTCCGCGGCGGCCTGAGCGTCGCCTCCGAGGCGGGGTGCCCGGTGATTGGCGGGCATTCGATTGACGATCCCGAGCCGAAATACGGCATGGCGGTCACCGGCGTCGCCCATCCGGACCGGTTGCTGCGCAACGACGCCGCCCGGCCCGGGCTGCCGCTCACCCTCACGAAGCCGATCGGCGTCGGACTGCTCAATAACCGGCACAAGCAGACCGGTGAAGTGTTCGCGGAAGCCGTGGCGACGATGACGCGCCTCAACCGCGACGCCGCCGAGTCCGCGGTGGCGGCCGGCGTGCGGGCGGCCACGGACGTGACGGGTTTCGGGCTGCTTGGACATTTGTACAAGATGTGCCGCGCCTCCGGAGTGGGTGCAGTGATCGACCGGGCGGCCGTGCCACTCGTCGAGGGCGCCCGGGAGGCGTTGCGGGACGGCTTTGTCTCCGGCGGGACGCGGCGCAACCTCGATTGGGTTCGACCGCACCTGCGGGCCGAGGCGGGCGTCACTGAAGACGATCTGCTGCTGCTTGCCGATGCGCAGACTTCCGGCGGCTTGCTCGTGGTCGGCGAGGTGCCAGGCTATCCAGTGATCGGGCATACCTTCGTCGGTCAGGGCATCGAAATCCGCTGAACCCGGGATCTCCTGAACCCACGGTCCTCTAGATCAGCATCCCCTAGAGCACAGCGGACTCGTCAGCCGGCAGTGGTGATCGAGTCTCCGGTGATGCCGGCGGCGCGGCGGGCGGCGAGACGGTTCTTCTGCGGTTCGATCGTGTACCGCGGGTCCCGAGCCGAGGCAAGGCCGGCCTCGAACACCCCGAACCGGGTCAGCCCCGAGGCGGCCAGCAGTGCCAGTCCCGAGGCCGCGGCCACCGCCCGGTTGCGTCCGCCCAACAGTGCCCCCAGTCCGCCCGCAGCGGCTAGCCGCTCGCTCCATTTCAGCATGACACCGGCCTTGCCCTGATGCAGGGGCTCGGCGACCACCGGGTCCATCCGGTGCTCCATCACCCGCATGGCCACCACGTCACCCATCACGCCCAGCACCGCAAGTTTCCGGGCCGGGCCCGCCTCCTGTACCGGAGTCGTGATCATCGCGAGCCCGGCAGAAGCGAGGGCCGCGGAACTCACGAAAACGAAGGGCAGTTCCTCGTGCGCGGCGTTCCAGGTGGGGGTGGCCGTGTCACCGAGCAGGACCGCCGTGTACGCCGCCAGCGGTCCGGCGAAAAACGCGGCCTCGAAGCCGGCCGGTCCCTCGACCGCGTACAGCAGGTTCCGCAACGGACCCAGCGGCAACCGCGCTCCGGTCATCCGATCGACCTCCGCTGCCGCCGAGACCGCCGCGCCCACGCTGAATGCGCTGAGAATCCACGAGCCCACGCTCATCGGCGAGGTCAGTTTGATGGTCCGCAGCATGTTCAGGAAGCGCTCCGGCCTGCCCAGATCCTTCAACAGCGCAACGGTGCCCATGCTTGCTGCCGTCAGGGCACTCAGCCGGGCATTCCGGCGCAGCGTCGGCCGCCCGGTCAGCTGGCCGCCGAGACCGAGCAGTGCAGAGCCGGCCGCCACGCCGCCAAGGAACAGGTAGGCGGCCACATCTTCGGTCCAGGGTGCCGGTTTGACCACGGGACGGCCGTAGTACGAGGTGAATTCCGGCTCCGGGACCATAGGCATTTCTCGGGAACCGTCACCGCCGTCGCGGCGGCCGGTGCCGCGCTTGCCGCCAGCCCGACGCCGGCGGGCAGGCTCGGGCGGCCGAAAGCTGTCGAACTCAGAGTGGGTCACGCGCGCCCTCCCAGGAAAGCCAGCGCCGCAGCGGCGGCCATGCCGGCGACGGCCATACCGGCCCGCCGGTACATCTGCGGCAGATCGGCGGTTGGCACCCTCGGATCCGGCGGAAGCCCGTACACTTCCGGTTCGTCGAGCAGGAGGAAGACCGCTCCGGTTCCGCCGATGCCGTCGAGTTCGTTCGCACCATAGAGCCTGGCTTCCGTGAGTCCCTGCTGGTGCAGGGCGGCGACCCGTTCCCGGGCCGTCTCCACCATGTCGTCATGGTTGCCGTACTTGATGGACGTCGTCGGGCAGGCTTTAGCGCAAGCGGGCGTCTCATCGTCGACCAGCCGGTCGTAGCACAGCGTGCACTTCTGGGCGACGCCGACGTTGGGGACGGCGGACTGCTTGGCGTGCGGCTCCTCCCGCTGGGCGGCCACCGCCACCATGCCGTCGCTGCGGCGCTCAATCACGCCGAAGGGACACCCGGCCACGCAGGTTCCGCAGCCGTTGCACACATCGTCCTGGACCACCACCGTGCCGAACTCCGTGCGGAACAGCGCTCCGGTCGGGCAGACATCAAGGCACCCGGCGTGCGTGCAGTGCTTGCAGACATCGGAGGACATCAACCAACGGAAGTCTGCCGTGTCCGGCGGCGTCGTATCCACATTCGCCAGGTCCGCCCCGGCGGACGCCGCCGTCGGGGGAGGCCCGATGCGGGGCATACCGAGGTTGACCAGCGCGCGCCCGGATTCCCGCGCCTCGGTAATGCGTTCCTGGCCCTGTTCAACGAAGGCGACATGCCGCCAGGTGCTGGCGCCGAGTCCTCCGGTGTTGTCATAGGAGGATCCCAGCAGCTCCAGGTTCCCGTCGTGGGGGTTGTGGTTCCACTCCTTGCAGGCCACTTCGCAGGCCTTGCAGCCGATGCAGATGGAGGTGTCTGTGAAGAACCCCTTGCGCGGCTGCTGGTCCTCCCACCGGGCATCGGCGGCGGGGTCGGTCGGTCCGGACAGCTGGCCCATCTAATCCTCCAACATCGAGTCGGCATCCGGAACGGTGCCGCGCGGATCGGTAACGAGTCGGTTCCCGGTCTCGGTCGTCGCTCCGGCCCGGGCCTGGTACTCAGCAACCAGGGCAAGCAGCTCCGCCCCGCGGGGCCGGCGGCCCGGACGGATGTCACAGGAGGCGGCCTTGGATTCCTGGATCTGGACGTTGGGGTCCAGCGTCACGCCCAACAGGTCATTGGCCGCGTCACCGCTGACCACAGCATCCGCTCCGACGCCCCAGTGGTACGGCAACCCGATCTGATGGACGGTGTGGCCGCCGACGGCCAGCGGTTTCATCCGCTCGGTGACGAGCACCTTCGCCTCGATGGCGGAGCGGGCCGAAATGATGGTGGCCCACCCGTACGGCTCAAGCCCGCGCTCAGCGGCCAGCTCGGGAGAGACCTCGCAGAACATTTCCGGCTGCAGCTCCGAGAGGTACGGCAACCAGCGGCTCATTCCGCCGGCCGTGTGGTGCTCGGTCAGCCGGTACGTGGTGAAGACGTAGGGGTAGACGCCCGCGCCACTGGTACCGGCGCTTGGTGCACTGAGGTTGTCTGCGCGGGGGTACACCAGCCGGGCCGGATTTTGCTGCTGCGGGTAAAGGCCATTGGCCACCGGCGATTCCTGCGGTTCGTAGTGGGTGGGAAGGGGGCCGTCGACGACGCCCTTCGGCGCGAACAACCATCCCTTGCCGTCTGACTGCATGATGAAGGGATCATCTCCTGTCAGGGCGGCCGGACCACCGAGATCGGGGTCGGGTTGGCTGCCCGGTGCAAGGTCAATCGGGAAGTCGGGAACGTCGTCTCCGACCCAACGTCCCTGCTCCTGGTCCCACCAGATGTATTTCTTCCGCTCGCTCCACGGTTTACCGGCCGGGTCGGCCGACGCCCGGTTGTAGAGGATCCGGCGGTTGGCCGGCCAGGCCCAGCCCCATTCCGAGGCGGCAGGCCCTTGCTCATGGCCCGGTTTCCGGTTGGCGGCATGGTTGATGCCGTCGGCGTAGACGCCGGTGTAGATCCAGCAGCCCGCCGACGTGGAACCGTCGGCGCGCAGCTCTGTATACGCGGAGAGCGGTTTGCCTGCGTCCGGGCCGTTGAGGTGGCGGCCGTTGATCTCGGCCAGCACCGCCTCGCCGTCGGGCTCGCCGTGTTCGTCGGTGGGGTAATCCCAGGTGAGGTCGAGCAGCGGACGGTCGCGTTCATCCTCCGAACCCGCCAGTTTTTCGCGGATCCGCTGGCCCAGCTCAAAGAAAAACTGCAATTCACTTTGACACGCACCAGGCGGTGCCACCGCCTGGTGCCGCCACTGCAGCAGCCGCTGGGTCTGCGTGAACGAGCCGGCCTTTTCGACGTGGCTTGCTGCAGGCAGGAAGAACACTTCGGTCTCGATGTCTTCGGTGCGCAGTTCGCCCGATTCGATCTCCGGGCCGTCCTTCCACCAGGTCGCCGACTCGATGAGGTTCAGGTCGCGCACCACCAGCCACTTCAAGTGCGACATGCCAAGGCGTTGCATCCGGCCGTTGGACGAACCTACGGCGGGGTTCTGTCCGAGCAGGAAGTAGCCCTCCACCTTGTCCTCGAGCATGTCCATCACCGTCTGGTACGTGCCGTGCGCTCCTGTCAGTCTGGGAAGGTAGTCGTAGGCCCAGTCGTTCTCCGCGGTCGCGGCGTCGCCCCACCAGGCCTTCAGCAGGCTGATGACGTAGGAGTCGGCGTCCGCCCAGAAGCCCTTCTGCTTCTTCGACGCGATCGCATCCAGGTATTCGCTGAAGGTGTCGTGGCGTCCGGCGCTGGGCATCGGCAGGTAACCGGGCAGCAGGTTGAACAGGGTTGGAATATCCGTGGAGCCTTGGATGCTTGCATGCCCGCGCAGGGCCATAATTCCGCTGCCCGGGCGGCCCACGTTGCCGAGCAGAAGCTGCAGGATAGCGGCGGCCCGGATGAACTGCGCTCCGAGCGTGTGCTGGGTCCAGCCGACGGCGTAGGCAAAGCACGTTGTCCGTTCGCGCCCCGAGTTTTCCGTGATGGCGTGGGCCAGATACTCGAAGTCCTTGGCGTTGATGCCACACATGTCCTGGACCATCTCCGGGGTGTAACGGGCGTAATGGCGCTTCAGGATCTGGAAGACGGTCCGGGGGTCCTGCAGGGTATCGTCACGTTGCACTTGGGCGTGTTCCAGGGCGGGGCCGCCGCTGCCGAACTGGTCTCCCGCGGCCCGATCCGACGCGTGGGAGCCGTGCTCGGTGCCCGCCCCAGCGTCCCCGATGGTGCCTCCGCCCTGTTCCGCGTACGACCATGACGCCATGTCGTATGCTCCGGTTTCGGGATCATAGCCGGAGAACAGGCCGCCAAGGTCCTCGGCGTCGCGGTAATCGGCGTGAACCAGCGTGGCCGCGTTCGTATAGGCGCTGACGTACTCCTTGAACCACAGGTCGTTGGTGATCACGTAGTTAATCAGCGCGCCCAGGAGGACAACGTCAGAGCCGGCCCGGATGGGGATGTGCTTATCCGCGACGGCCGAGGTGCGCGTGAACCTGGGGTCGACGTGGATGACCTTCGCTCCGCGGGCCTTGGCCTCCGCAACCCACTGGTATCCCACAGGATGGCATTCGGCCATATTGGAACCCTGAATGATGATGCAGTCGGCGTTGGCCATGTCTTGCAGTGATTGCGTCGCACCACCGCGTCCAAACGAGGCTCCCAAACTGGGAACCGTGGAGGAGTGTCAAATGCGGGCTTGGTTCTCGATTTGCACTGCTCCGGCAGCCGTGAAGAGTTTCTTGATCAGGTAGTTCTCTTCGTTGTCCAGAGTTGCCCCGCCCAGCGAGGCTATGCCCATGGTGCGTCGAAGCAGCCGGCCTCTTGCGTCTTCCTGCTGCCAGGTCCGGCGGCGGGAATCGACGAAGCGGTCCGCCACCATGTCGATGGCCGTTTCCAGATCCAAATGCTGCCACTGGGTGGAGCGTGGCGCACGGTAGAGCACTTCGGTCTGCCGGCCCGGCGAGTTGACCAACTGCTCGCTCGCCGAGCCCTTGGGGCACAACCGGCCACGGGAAATCGGCGAATCGGGATCGCCTTCGATCTGAACGACCTTTTCGTCCTTGACGTAGACCCGCTGTCCACAGCCCACGGCACAATACGGGCACACGCTCTGCACGACGCGGTCTGCGGTGGCCGTGCGCGGGGTGATGTCCCTCGTCCGCGGGGAG
Organism: Arthrobacter sp. 05L428; assembly: GCF_056397665.1. Lineage (NCBI taxonomy): Bacteria > Bacillati > Actinomycetota > Actinomycetes > Micrococcales > Micrococcaceae > Arthrobacter > Arthrobacter sp. 05L428. The sequence continues at coordinate 1,104,708 of NZ_JBFTNW010000001.1, forward strand.
GTTACCGCCGGGCCGCGTCCCAGCAGATCGCCCGTGCTGAACTGCCGGACGACCGGCCACTGAAGAAAACTGCGCCGAGCCATGGCAGGAGCCTACACAATCCGGGGCCCCAACGACAGGGTGTCGATGAAGCGTTCCGTGCTGCCCATCGCCTTCGACGTTTCGGCGGGCCGTTGGAGTGCACGGCCGCCGTTATCCAGGCGAGCCGTCGAACAAATCCGGAGAAGTCCTCGGTAAGTACGGCTTGTCCGCATCGCGGCGCCGGGACCCGCGAGCCGGACATTGTGGGCCGAAGTCCGAGCTAATGCTTGGCCGTCCGGTGCCGAAGAAAACCCCTGCCGAGAGGGTCCGGCAGGGGATTCCGGACGTAGTATCAGCGCATACGGAAGAACTGAGGTGAGCAGATGAACACCGACGCATCACAGACGGACGGCCCTTCCGGGCAGCCAGAACAGGGCGGGAGTGGCAGCGGCGGACTGGCCACACAGCTCAGCGACCTGGCCAGGGAGCTGCAGCACGAACATGATCCCGACAGGGTGCTTGCCGGGATAGTGCAGGCCGCCGTCCAGCTCATCCCCGGCGCCGCCGATGCGTCCATCAGCGTGGTCACTGGCCGGAAGAAGATCGATTCACCGGTCGCTTCGGGAGACCTTCCCCGCAGGGTTGACGCTCTGCAAAGCACATCCGGACAGGGGCCGTGCCTGGACGCGGCCTACGAGGACCGGATTGTGCGGGTGCCCGACCTCAGCAGTGAGACCCGTTGGCCGGCCTTCTCCCGCGGCGCCGTTGAGCTTGGGGCGCGCAGCATGCTTTCAATCCAGTTGTTCGTCGAAGGCGACCGGCTGGGTGCGTTGAACCTGTATGGAGCCAGTCCGAACGCTTTCGACCTAGAGTCGGAGCAAATTGGGCTGCTCGTCGCTGCCCACGCAGCGGTGGCCTTCGCCGACTCCCAGAAAATCAGCCAGCTCAATGAGGCGCTGGTCTCCCGCCAGCTCATCGGCCAGGCCGAAGGCATCCTCATGGAGCGTTACAAACTAACCGCCCAGCAGGCCTTTCTGGTCCTCTCCCGCGCCAGCACCACTTCCAACACGAAACTGCGTGAGGTGGCAGAAAACCTGACCAGTAGCGGAGAAATGTCGACCGAAATACCTCCGCGTCCAAAGTAGGGCAGTGCCGCGGCAGATCGTCAGTTCGCGCCTGCCCCGTCCCCGGAGGGCTCATCGTCGCGCGGTGCGCCGCCCCGGCGCCTGTCTACTTCCTCATCGACAAGGAGAAGGAGCTCGCTGGCGCCGGTCCGGCCGCCGAGGCTCTGTGCCTGACGCAGTGATTGGCGCAACTTCAACAGGTCTTCAGCGGGCACGAACGGCCATCTCCCGAAATGGTGGAATATCCGCTCGTGGCAGCCGGAGCTGCTTAGTTCCATCACGCGGCCGTCCGCGTTGGGGCACTGGGGCGGCACCCGGCGCGTGCGTGATGGCTGCGAATGGTCCGGCCCCGGCCTGGCTAAGGGCGGGGAGCGTTTCAGGGCAATCCACGAGGAGCTGGTCAAGATCAAGCAGGACGTCAAAGCCGGGCAGGACGCGCGTCGCGCGTCGCACCACCGCGAGGAGGCCTTGAACGTTTTTGGGGGTCAACCGGCCGGTGGGCCGAAGGGTAACTGCGGCGGCGTCCATGTCGACGGCGACAGTTACGGAGAGTTTCGCGAGCATACAGTGTGTCCTCTGGAAAAGAACGGAGGCCACTGCCTGACCTCTTCCAGAGTATCGGAGTATGGCTGGAACGGACCTGTTGTGACGACACTATTCCCGGCGGCGTCAGCGCGCCGACGGTCGGTCGCCGGGCTACGACCAGGGCGTGCGACGGTCCGACGAGTTGATCCGCCCGCGGATCTGCCCGCTAGCTGCGGCCGCCGCACGACGGCGTCGCTAGCTGCCGCACGACGGCGTCGCTAGCTGCCGCACGACGGCGTCACCAGCCGCCGCGCGTTGGGGTGTGACCCTTCCGGGCGTCGTCGGGCATCGGCATTTCGGCCCGCAGGCCCAGGAGCCGGATGGGCCTGCCCGCTTCGATTGCGGCCGCAAGGTCCAACGCCTGCGCGAGGATCTCGTCCCGGTCGAATGTCTCCGGAATCTTCCTTGCGTGGGTCTTGGTGACGAACGGCGCGTACCGAACCTTCAAGGTCAGCCCAATGACGGGACGTCCTTCGGCCGCAACATCCTCGAGGACACGCGCCGTCAGCTCCCTGACGGCGTCGGCCACCTGGGCTGCCTCGGTCAGGTCGTGCTGGAAGGTGGTCTCCCTGCTGTGACCGCGGGCAACCCACGGGGTGGCGTCCACCACGCTGGTGCCGTCGCCACGTGCCAGCTCCGCGTACCAGGGACCCATTCTGGGGCCGAACTCCGGGACCAGGTCCTGAGGGTCGGCGGCGGCGAGCTCGGCGACAGTGTTGATGCCGAGCTTGGCCAGCCGGCCGGACACCTTGGTTCCGACGCCCCACAGCTCCTTGGTGGGCAGGCTGCCCATGACCTCGAGCCAGTTCTCGGAAGTGAGGCGGAAGACGCCGGCCGGCTTGCCGAAACCGGTGGCCACCTTGGCACGGACCAGGGTGTCGCCGATGCCCACGCTGCAATGCAGCTGCGTTTGCTCCAGGACGGCGGCCTGCACCTGCCGGGCGTAAGCTTCCGGATCCTCTGACTCGATGCCGACAAAGGCTTCATCCCAACCCAGCACCTGGACGGTGGCGCCCGGCTGCGCGCGCAGGGTAGCCATCACCGTTTCAGACGCCGCGAGGTATGCCTCGTGATCGACGGGCAGGATCACGGCGTCGGGCACTTTCCGGGCCGCAATGCGCAAGGGCATTCCGGATCCCACCCCGAACGCCCTGGCTTCGTAGGACGCGGTGGAGACCACCGCCCGTTCCGTGGGATCGCCGCGGCCGCCGACGATGATCGGCTTGCCCGCAAGCTCCGGCCGCCGGAGCACTTCGACGGCGGCGATGAACTGGTCGAGATCGACGTGCAGCACCCACCGGATTCCGTCCACGCCACCAGTCTGCCCTAAACATCACCGGCAGGCATCGGCCGCAGCAGTCGAGTTTGCGGCGCCGGTCCGGGGAAGCTAGCCCTCACTATGTGATTCACGAAGCTTGAACCTTCAAGTAAAGCCGACTAAGCTGAAGGCATGACTTCGACACTCGACCGCCCTCCGGTTCTTTTCCTCAGCCATGGCGCGCCGCCGCTGGCCGACGACGCGACGTGGACGGGTGAACTCAAGAATTGGTCCGCCACCTTCGACAAGCCCAAAGACATCCTGATGGTGTCCGCCCACTGGGAGAACGCCCCGGTCACCCTCAGTGCCACCGGGCGCAACCCGGGACTGGTCTACGACTTCGGCGGGTTCGCCCAGAAGTACTACGACGTCACGTACGACGCCCCGCAGGCTCCCGGGCTGGCCGCCGAGGTGGAGAAGCTTGTGGTCGGCCATGGCCACCACGTCGAGCGGGACGAGAGCCGCGGCCTGGACCACGGCGCCTACGTCCCGCTCAAGGAAATGTTCCCGGATGCGGATGTACCGGTGGTGCAGATGTCGATGCCCACCCTTGATCCGCAGGGCCTGTTCGATCTGGGCAAGTCGCTGGCGCCGTTGCGGGACCGCGGCACGCTGATCGTCGGATCCGGCTTCACCACACACAACCTGCGCTGGTTCAACCCCGCCGGGGGACCCGACAGCACCCCGCCGTCGGTCTCCCGTGAGTTCGACCAGTGGGCCGAGGAAGCGATGGCGCGCGGCGACGTCGACTCTATCCTGGACTTCCTGCACAAGGCCCCGGCAGCCCGCGAGGCGCACCCCCGCAGCGAGCACTGGGCACCGCTGTATGTGGCGCTCGGCGCTGCCTACGAGTCCGGTGACCTGCAGGCCAAGACCGCCATCGACGGGTTCTGGTTCGGCCTGTCGAAGCGCTCCTGGACCCTGACCTAAGCCAAGAAACCTGCTGCGGGACTTCCTCCGGTCCGGTCTGCGGATGCCCCGCTCTTCTTCCAATCTACCGCGCCCTAAGGGGCTTGCGGCAAGGCCCCCTTCATGCTTCAAACTGGCTCGGTGGTGCCGGAAGCGGTGCCGGGGAAGCCAGCCTGGAGAAGGCGCGGAGAGGCGGGGGTATTGGTGGTTGATGTGATCGTTGCGGGCGGCGGTCCGACGGGGTTGATGGTGGCCGGCGAGCTCGCCTTGGCCGGGATAGATGTGGCAATTGTGGAACGCCGACCGACGCCGGGACTGGTGGGCTCGAGAGCGGGCGGGTTCCACTCGCGGACAATCGAACTCCTCGACCAGCGCGGGATTGCAGACCGGTTCCTCGCCGAGGGCAAGGCCGTCCAGGCGGCATTCTTCGGCACGACGGCCTTGGACCTGGGTGACTTTCCTACCCGGTATCCGTACACGCTCGGCTTGTGGCAGAACCACATCGAGCGGATCCTGGCAGGCTGGGTGGAAGAGCTGGGTGTGCCGGTCCATCGGGGGCTCGACGTTGCCGGCTTTGCGCAGGACAGCGGCGGTGTCACCGTCCATCTCGCCGACGGCGGTGCGAGGCGCGCGCTGTACCTTATAGGCGCCGACGGCGGCCGGAGTGCCGTCCGGAAGGCGGCCGGCATCGAGTTCCCCGGCTGGGATGCGACGAGGAGCAGCCTGATCGCCGAGGTGGAGGTGACGGAGGAGACGCCAACGGGCATGCGCATCGACGAGGTGGGGGTCCACGGGCTGCACCCGATGGAGGACGGGCGAACCATGCGGGTGGTCGTGACCGAGAAGCATCTCGGACCGGCCACGGAGCCGACCCTGGCTGACCTCGCCAGGGCGCTGGTCGAGGTCTACGGCACGGACTTCGGGGTCCATACTCCGACCTGGATCTCGCGGTTCACCGACGCCACACGCCAGGCCGCGGCCTACCGCAGCGGCCGTGTGCTGCTCGCCGGGGACGCCGCGCATATCCACTCTCCGTCGGGTGGCCAGGGGATCGGCCTTGGGATCCAGGACGCCGTGAACCTCGGCTGGAAACTCGCCCAGGTGGTCAAGGGACAGGCGCCGGAGGGCCTGCTGGACAGCTATCACGCCGAGCGGCACCCCGCCGGGGCACGCGCGCTACAGCACACGATGGCACAGTCCGTTATGCAGCGGTCCGACCCGCGCATCGGCGCATTGGCCGACACTGTGGCCGGCCTGCTGACGATCGATGAGGCCCGGAAACGGCTTGGCGGCCTCATCTCCGGCCTCGACGTCCGCTACGACCTGGGGGAGGGGCATCCGCTGCTCGGGCGTCGGATGCCCGATCTCGACGTCGTCACCGCCAGCGGTCCGCTGCGCGTGTTCAGCTTCCTGCACAACGCCCGCGCGGTGCTGCTCAACCTCGGGGCGCCGGGCAGAGTCGACCCGGGGCCGTGGGCGGACCGGGTGCAGCCGGTGGACGCCATGTACGACGGCGGATGGGAGCTTCCGGTGATCGGTCCGGTGAGCGCCCCGGCTGCCGTGTTGATCCGTCCGGACGGGTATGTGGCGTGGACGGGAGACGGAACCTCGCGGGGGCTGGCCGAGGCGCTGGCCAGGTGGTTCGGGCCTCAGGGCTGACTAGCCACGGCCCGCCTGGGTGACAAAGTGCTCAACCCGGCGGTCCGGCACCAGCCAGATCAGGGCCACCACGGTGTACACGGCAAGCCCGAGCAGCGGTTGTACGACGCCCACGGCAATCCCGGTGAGGTAAATCAGCGGCGACGCCTTGCCCTTCCAGTCCCGGCCGACAGCGCGTGCCAGGGCGCCGTCCCTGCCCTGCTGGCGGATCAGTGCCTGCTGCAAAATGAAGTAGGCGATGGCTGCACAGAATAAGTTCATCCCGTAGACCAGCACCGGTACACGGACGAAGCCGGTTTCATCCATCCAGCGGGTCGTGAAGGGGAACAGCGAAAGCCAGAACAACAGGTGCAGGTTCGCCCAGAGGATTGTCCCGTTGACGTGGTCGGCCAGGTGGATCATGTGGTGGTGGTTGTTCCAGTAGATTCCAACGTAAACGAAGCTGAGCAGGTAGCTGAGGAAGGTTGGCAGGACATCGGCCAGGCCATGCCAGGTCGGTTCCTCCGGCACCCTCAGCTCCAGGACCATGATCGTGATGATGATGGCCAGCACGCCGTCGCTGAACGCCTCCAGGCGGTTCTTATTCACACCGTTTCCTCCATCAAGTCATCATGCTCGCGGCAGACTGCAACGGCAACGGCAACGGCAACGGCAACGCCGGTCGGATCAGATGTTGGCAGCCTCGCTCCCCGCCACGCGCCGGGAAAGGAACTCCTCCACCACTGCGGCGAACTCGTCAGGCCGCTCGATCTGCGGCATGTGCCCCGTCTTCGCGAAGACATGTGACTCGGCCTGCGGCAGTGCCGCCGTCGCCGCCGCCAGATGGCTAAACGGCAGGATGTGGTCGTGGGAGCCCCACAACACCAGGGCGGGTATCTCCGACGTCGCCAAAGCACCAAGCAGGGACGTCCGCCATTCGGCCCGAACGCCGGAGACTGTGCCAAGGTCGCGGGCGACGTCCAGCAGCGTCTTGCGGTGCGTGGCCCGTCGCGACAGGGCGAAAGCGTGGCCAACCCGGTCGTCGGTCACCAGCCTCTTGTCATAGAAGATCGACTCGACCGTGCGGCGGGAGGCCGCCGCAGCGGGACGCATGAGCAGGGCCGCGAGCGGCCGGATCGTAAGCAGGCGCAGGACTAGCGCAACCTCCTTGCCGAATCCGGCGCTGTTGGCAAGAACCAGGGCGGAGACGCGGTCCGGATGGTCGGCCGCCAGTTTCATGGCGACGGCCCCGCCCAGCGAGTTGCCGATCACGGGCAGCGGCTCGTGCACCCCGACGGCGTCGAGGAAGGCCGGCAGGGCGTCGGCAAGCTTTGCCAACGTCGCCGGCCCGGAGAGGCGGGCAGAGTACGCGAACCCGGGCAGGTCCACGCTGATGACCGTGTGCCGTGCCGCGAGACGATCGTGCTGCTCGTTCCAATCCTCCAGGCTCTGGCCGATGCCGTGCAGGAGCAGCACGGGGTCCCCGCTGCCGGTCTTCCGGAAGCGCAGCCGCGCACCGCCGACGTCGACGTATCCCGTTCCCGGAAGCTCAAGAGGGCCAAGCGCCGCCGTCGTACGTCTGGACCCGCGCACTTGCTGCCCGCGCCGGCCGAAACGGACGTGGTCCGTGACCCGGCCGGCCCTGAGCAGGGCGAAGTCGCGCAGATAGTTCTGGTGCAGCCGCCAGGGTGAGCCGGCGCCCTGCCGGGGGAGCTTGTCCGCGCCGCGCAGGATGTACCCGGCTTTCAGGTCGATCAGCGAAGTCAGCCCCGCGTCCGCAACCTCGCCGGGCGCCGCGGGTGCAACCCACTGCAGGTTCCGGCGGTCGAGGTGCTTGAGCAGCCGGCAGATATAACCCGCGACCAGATCGGCCTTGAGCGTCCATGACGCGTTCGTGTAGCCGATGGTGAGCGCAAAGTTGGGTACGCCGTCGAGCATCATGCCCTTGTAGGTCAAGGTCTTGCCGACGTCCACGGGCTCGCCGTCCACGGTGAGGGTCATTCCGCCAATCACCAGCAGGTTCAGCCCGGTCGCCGTGACAATCACGTCGGCAGGAATCGATCCGCCGGAAACCAGGTCAATGCCGTCCGGGGTGATCCGGGAGATCTCGTCGGTCACGATGTCGGCAGTGCCGGCGCTGATCGCCCGGTAAAGGTCCCCATTGGGGATGGCGCAGACCCGCTGGTCCCAGGGCTGATACGACGGGGCCAGGTGCGTGTCGACCGGAAAGCCGGCCGGCAGTTTGGCGACGGCTGATTTCCGGAGGATCGCCTTCATCGTTTCCGGCCGCCGCCGGCTGAGCTGGTACGTGAACATCGAAAAGAGAATGTTCTTGGCCCGGACGACGTCGTAAGCCAGCTGGGCGGGCATCTTGCCTCGGAGGCGGTCGGCCAGGTGGTCCCGGGAGGGCACGGGGGCGATGTAGGTGGGGGAGCGCTGCAGCATGGTGACCCTGGCGGCCGTCTTCGCCATCGACGGCACGAGCGTCACCGCGGTGGCGCCGCTGCCGATGACCACCACCTGCTTGCCCTCGTAATCGAGGTCGGCCGGCCAGTGCTGCGGGTGGACGATCGATCCGGTGAAGGTGTCGGCGCCCTCGATGGCCGGGGTGAAGCCCTCGTCATAGCGGTAGTAACCCGAGCAGACGGACAGGAACGAGCAGGTAAAGGTGGCCGGCTTGCCGGGACGGGATGCCGCAGCGTCCTGGCGGTACTCGCCGCCCGACGTCGGGACCGCCGTCACCGTCCACAGCGCGGCTTCGCTTGACCACTCGGCCGAGACGACCCGGTAATTCAGCCGGATCCGCGATTCGAGACCCTCGTCCGCGACCGTCGCCTGGATGTACTCGCGAATCGAATCGCCGTCGGCGATGGCCTTGGCGCCGGCCCAGGGCCGGAAGGAGTAGCCGAGCGTGTACATGTCGCTGTCGGAGCGGATGCCGGGGTACCGGAAGAGGTCCCAGGTGCCTCCGACGGCGCTGCGGGATTCCAGGATCGCGAACGACTTCCCGGGCAGCTCGCGTTTCAGCCGGCTGGCGAAACCTATGCCGCTCAGCCCGGCGCCGACAATCAACACATCCACGTGTTCGCTCATACCGCCAAGTTATCGACTTAGTGTTGAGAGAGTCAACACGGCGTCGGAAAGTTGGATTAGGATGGGCGGCATGGTTCAGCGAGGAAGACGCTCCGCAAAGGTCTCGGGTGATGAGCGCCAGGACACAATCCTGATTACCGCCGAGGCCCTCCTGGCCGAGCGGGCCTTCGACGACATTTCGATTGAGGAGCTGGCCCGCGGCGCCGGCATTTCACGCCCTACCTTCTATTTCTACTTCGGGTCCAAGGACGAGGTGCTGCTGGCCCTGCTGGACCGTGTCATCACCGAGGTGGAGCACCGGGTCGGTGACCTGCCGCGCGATTTCGAGAGCGACCCCGCGGCAGCCTGGACCCGTTCCATTGGCATGTTCGTCGAGGTGTTCGCGGCCCACCGGGGTGTTTCCACGGCGGCGATCGCGGCGCGCGCCCGCAACGAGGAGGTGCGTGCGCTCTGGTCCAAGTCGATGCAGTCATGGGTCGACTTCTCCAGCGACGTGATCCGGTCCGAGCAGGCACGAGGCGCTGCGCCGGAGGGCGTCGACGCCCACGACCTGGCCGTAAGCCTCAACCTGATGAACGAACGGGTGATCACCGCGGTCCTCAACCAGGAGAGTCCCGCCATCCCGGAGTCCAGCGCCCTGCACGTGTTATCGACCATCTGGATCCGCAGCATCTACGGCTCCGACAACCCCGGCCGACGGTAACGTCCGCGCCGAAAGGAAGAACGCAAATGGCAGAAATCAAGACCCTCACCGTGCTTGGCACCGGAGTACTCGGCTCCCAAATCGCCTACCAGGCCGCGTTCCACGGGTTCGCCGTCACCGCCTACGACCTCGACGATGAGGCCCTCGACAAGGCCCGCTCCCGCTTCGCGCAGCTCGCCGGCATCTACCGGGCGGCGAACATTGCCGGCGCCGGGGAGGGCAAGGCCGAGGCGGCTCTCGGCAACCTCCGCCTCACCGCCGACCTCGGGGACGCCGTCTCCGAGGCGGACCTCGTGATCGAGGCCGTACCCGAACTGCTCGAGCTCAAGCGGGACGTGTACCGCAAACTCGCGGAGCTGGCCCCCGCCAGGACCATCTTCGCCACCAACTCCTCAACCCTGTTGCCCAGCGACCTCAAGGAGTCCACCGGCCGCCCCGACCGCTTCCTCGCCATCCATTACGCCAACAACATTTGGGCGCAAAACATCGCCGAGGTGATGGGCACCGCCGACACCGACCCGGAAGTGTTCGACGCCGTCGTCGAGTTCGCGCGGAACAGCGGCCTGGAGCCGATCGAGATCAAGAAGGAGAAGGCCGGCTACGTGCTGAACTCGCTGCTGGTTCCGCTGCTGAACGCGGCCGCCGGCCTGCTGCTGCAGGGCATCGCCAGCCCGGAGACAATCGACAAGACCTGGCGCATTGCCACCGGGGCGCCGAGCGGACCGTTCCAGATTTTCGACGTCGTCGGCCTGGGCACCGCGTACAACATCGCCGCCTCCTCGCCGGACGCCGGGTCTCAGGCATTCGCTAAGTATCTGAAGGACAATTACATCGACATGGGCAAGCTCGGTGTCGCGACGGGCGAGGGCTTTTACCGGTACTGAGCCATGCCGGCGCCACGTGCGTCCAGGGTGTCAGCCCCGGCCGTTCGCGTCCAGGACCGTGACGCTCAGTGGCATCCGGTTGGCCCGGCGGAGCCGTCCGGCCAGCACGTTGCGCACCCCACGGGTCACCATGGTGGTCTTCGTCAGATACCGGAACTCGGCCGCGTCCGACGTTACGAGATCCAGGAGTGGGCGCACGGCGTCGTCGGGGGTCTGCCCCCACAATCCGACGACGACCTGCAACGCGCCCAGCCGATGGTCGTACCCCGGCTGGGACGTGATGTGCCCCAGCAGGTCCGTCACCACAAGCCCCGGGTTCATGCCATGCACCCGGACGCCGGTGCCTCGGGTCTCCAGCCGCAACGTCTCGGTGAACTGCCGGACCCAGCGCTTGCTTGACGCGTAGGCATTCTGCAGCGCGACGGGCCCCCGGTCGCCTTGGCCGTAGACGTTGACGAGGTCGCCGCGGCCCTGGCCGAGGAACACGGGCAACGCGACTCTCGATCCGTGGAACGTGCCGAGGATGTTTGTGCGCACCACCCGCGTGAAGTCGTCGACCGGTGTGGACGCCGTGGGCCCGAAGACGCCGGAGACTCCGGCGTTGTTGACCCAGATGTCGAGCGTCCCGCGGCTTAGCGCCTCGTCGCGAAGGGCCTCCACGTCGGCGAGCTCCCCGGTGTCGCAGCGACGTCCGGACGCCGCGATCCCTTCCGTTCTCAGCCGCTCCACGGCGGCGGCGACGTCGGCGTCGGATCTTGACGCCAGCACCACGGTCGCCCCCTGGTGCCCCAGCAGCCGCGCCATGGCAAAACCCAAACCGCGTGTCGAGCCGGTCACGACCGCCACGCGTCCGTGGAGGACGTCCCGTTGCGAACTCATGCTTCTCTCATACGCGCAGCGGCCGTGGAGAGCAAGAGTTGTCATCGGACTCGGTACCGGGGCGGAGCGAGGCTCAGGGCTTGGTCATCGACTTGGGCGGCGGCGGGAAGGGTGCGGCGGGGTAGAGCGGGGCCACCTGCTGCATGTAGTTGGCCCACTGCGGGCCGGCGAGCATGTAACCGTCAATGTTCCGGTAGAACTTGCCGTTGATGGTGACGTTCTGGCCTGGCCGTTTCTGGCCCGCCAGGGTGTCGCCGAAGAACGATGCGGTGGCGAGGCCGGTGGTGTAGCCGACCACCCAGGTCGCGCCATTGTTGTTGGAGGTGCCGGTCTTGGCAGCCACCGGAACTCGGGCCTGGACCTTGGGTTCAATGTAGATTCCCGACCCCCGTTTCAGCACGTCCTGCAGCACGGCATTCACGCCGCGGGCCACCTCGGGCCTGACCGCGCTCCGGCAGTCGCTGGCCTGGGCCGGAAGCTCCCGTCCGGCGGCATCGGTCACCGCGGTGATCGCGATGGGGGCGCAGTACTTGCCATCGGCGGCGAAGGTGGCAAAGGCATTCGCCAGATGGAGCGGCGCCACGCCGATGGCCCCGAGCAAGTTGCCCAGCTGGTGCATGTTCACCCGGGCGTTGTCCACGCCGCTGTGGAGGCCCACCGTGTCCACCATTTTCTGGATGCCGCAGAAGTCCAGCTGGGCGGCCTCGGCGAAGGTTGCCGTGTTGATGGAGTTGTAGAGCCCGTAATTGACGGGCATCTTGCGGTAGTAACCCTCATCATTGTTCTTCAAGTCGTCGGCGGCACCGAGGGCCCTCTGCGCTGTGTTGTAGGCGCCGAGGACCTTGCCACAGCTGGACTTCCAGGGGAAGTCCAGCGGATAGACCCGCCGGGAAGCATCCACCTTGGTGAGCATGGATTTGCCTTCATTGAGCCACTCCGCGAAAGTGAACGGTTTCATTGTGGACCCGGGCTGGAATCCGCCGGCGCCGTTCAGGTCCTTGCCGTTGGCGTCCTTGGAATCGACGTTGAAGTTCAGCTGGGTGTCGAACTTTCCGGGGGCGGGCAGAAACACGGTGTTTTGCGCCATGGCGAGGATCTTGCCGGTGCCCGGCTGGATAGAGACCAGGGACGCGCCCCATTTGTCCGGGTTGGCCCCGGCTGTGGCGTCGACCTGCACCTGGGCGGCCGCTTGCAGCCTGCTGTCCAGCGTGGTGCTGATGGTCAGGCCGCCGCGGTACAGCCTCCTTTCGCGTTCCGTGGTGTCGGCGCCGTAGGCCGGGTTGTTGAGGATCAGGTGGGAGACATAGTCGCAGAAGTACGGGGCCATGTCCGCCGCGGAGCAGCCCTGCTTTGCGGCCGCGATTTTCAGCCTGACACCGCTGGCGACGGCGGCGTCATGGGCAGCCTGGGTAATTTTTTCCTCGCTGAGCATCTTGTCCAGGACCTGGTTGCGCCGCTTGATGGAGTTTTCCGGATGGACGGCGGGGTCGTAGAAGCTGGGACTGTTGACCAGGCCGGCCAGCAGGGCAGCCTGGGGCAGGGTGAGAGCCTTGGCGGTGGTGCTGAAGAAATGCCTGGCTGCGGCCTCAATGCCGTATGCGTCGCGGCTGAAGAACACGATATTGAGATAGCCCTCCAGGATCTGTGCCTTGGTGTACTTCTTTTCCAGCTCGATGGCGAGCTTCATCTCGCGTACCTTGTCGCCGATGTTTTTCTGCCCGCTGAGGATGACCTGATCGCTCCGGTCCGCCGACAGCAGGGACTCGTTGATTACGTTCGTGACGTACTGCTGGGTGAGCGTGGATGCTCCCTGCCTCGCGCCGCCGGTCAGGTTGGAGGTGAGCGCCCGGAGAATGCCCTGCGGGTCGACGCCGCCGTGTTCGTAGAAGCGGCTGTCCTCGATGGCGACAATCGCATCCTTGATGTACGGGGACATCTGGTCCAGCCTCACCTTCACACGGTTCTCCGCGAAAAAGGTGGCAATCGGTTTCCCGTCCGCGCTCAGGACTTTGGTCGACTGCGACGGCGCAGTCACGGCCAGCTCGGAGGGAAGGTTATTGAAGAACGTGATTGATCTGCTGACGGCGACCCCGGCCGCCGCCACACCGGGGACCACCAGGCTGGCGGCCAGAACACCGCAGAACGCGCTCACTATCAAGAACCCGAGGACCCTCCTAAAGGCCGCGGCCAGCCGAGCTCCGAATCGCTTTTTCTGCGCCATTTTCTGTCCAGCTATCACGCTCAAAATCTGTGCCCAGATTAGGCCGGGCCGCCCCCGAAGGACCAGTGCCGGAAGGCCTTCCCGCTGCCGGCATCCGGGAGGCGCGACACCCGTCCGCTTCCGGGAGCCCGAGTCCCTGTGAGAATTCAACATTTTTTGCCGAGCAGCAGGCCTCGCCGTTTCCGCTGCTCGCCGCAATCGCCGCCGCACCTCGCGCATCGAACCCGGCACCGGCGTGATTGACATGCGCTACGAGAACCCGCTCTATATTGGCCGAGGAGGACTCCTGGGCCCAGGCGGATGCCCGGGACCAGGTGGGGTACCTCGACGGCGGCCTTGACCGCTTCGGGCGCAGCTACGCCGGCGAACCCGAGCCCTCGTGCAGGAGCTCTCCCGGGAGGCCGCCGTGGCCGGTCGGTGGCCAATGACTCTTCCCGCGAGGGGCGAGTCGCTGGTAGGCCGGTAATCAGGTCCTGATTGTTCCAGTCTTCCGGGAGGCCCCATGGCCGAGGTAATCATTGGCACTTCCCGCGGCGAAATGCCGGCCTACTTGGCCACGCCGGCCGGCGAAGGTCCCTGGCCCGGCGTCGTGGTTATCCATGACGCGCTGGGCCTGAGCCGAGACACCCGGGGGCAGGCCGACTGGCTGGCCCGCGAGGGGTTCCTCGCAGTGGCACCGGACCTGTTCTACTGGGACACCAGGGCAGCCTGCCTCTGGTCCCTTATCCGCGGCTGGCGACCCCTCGGCGACCTGGACCTCACCCGCGCCTGGCTGGTGGCACGTGGCGACTGCACAGGCCGCGTCGGGGTGATCGGCTTCTGCATGGGTGGTGGCTTCGCCCTCATGCTCGCACCGGATCACGACTTCGCCGCGGCCAGCGTGAACTACGGCGGACTCGACGATGCCACGGCCCGGGCCATGCCGCGGGCCTGCCCAATCGTGGCGAGCTACGGAGCAAGAGACCGCTGGCCGGGGGTGCGCCGGGTGCCCGCCCGGCTGGAACCGCTGCTGGCTGACGCGGGGATAGACCACGACATCAAGGTCTATCCCGGCGCGGGCCACGGCTTCCTCAACCGGCATGGCCCGTCAGACCTGACGTTCGGCGACAAGTTGCTGGCGAAACTGGTGGCCGCCGGTTACCACGAGCCCTCGGCCGAAGACGCCCGACGGCGTGTCCTGGCGTTCTTCCGGACGCATCTGAACCCTGAGGGGGTGCCACGATGACCTCGCAGCGGACGGGGGGAATGGCCGGCGCAGTTGCCGCGTTTCTCACCGCCGCTTATCTGATGGTTGTGCGCCCGCGCCTGCTACGCGCCGGTGCGACCGACGGTGAAGTTCACGGACCCTACCCGGGTGCCGGGCTTATCCCGGACGGGACCCGAAGCGCCACGACGGCCGTGACCATTGACGCGCCCCTTTCGCGCGTGTGGCCCTGGCTGGTGCAGATGGGAACCAGGCGGGGCGGCTGGTACAGCTGGGACCGCCTGGATAACTTCGGGCGCCGCAGTGCCGGGACAATCCATCCTGAGTGGCAGGATGTCGCCGTTGGGGACCGGCTGGCGGCCACGCCGGACGGCAGCCAGTGGTGGGAGGTCGCGGCGCTGGAACCCGAGAAGTTTCTGGGTCTGCGCATGTCGATCGATTTGCGCGGGCGTCCGTTCGACCCGGCGGGAGAGCGGCCCCGTCACTTCACCGACTCGCTGTGGGGGTTCGAGCTGAAGGACGCGGCAGGCGGCCGCACCAGGCTGGTGGTCAGCGGCTATTGGTCGTTCCGGCCCCAATGGCTTCAACCCGCGCTGAGTATCTTGGTGTTGGAGCCCTCGCACTGGGTCATGCAGACCCGCCAGTTCTCAAATCTGAAACGTCTCGTTGAGTCAGAAAGCAGCTGAACCCCGGAATCCGCCTCCGGCAGGGCCACCACCAGCGCCCTCGCCGACCCCGCTGCCCAGCAAACTGCGGGTGAGCGCCTCGCCGTCGGCCATCAGCTGGCCCACGGACGTCTGAAGGTGGCCGTCCGCGACCGGGACGCCGGCCAGGGCGGCCGCCACGACGGCACGGCGGATCAGTTCGCGGGCAAAGGAGGCCGTGGTTCCTTCGGTGCGGGCAGCCGCCTCATCAAGGGCGGCCGTACTGAAGGGGATCCCGCGTGAATACAGCTTGAGCAACGCCACGCGCTCGGGCTGCGCGGGCAGGGGAATTTCCACGGCCAGATCCACCCGCCCGGGGCGTTGCGCCAGAGCGCGTTCCAGCATGTCCACCCGGTTGGTGGTGAGGACGAACGCCACGTCGGCGTCGCTGGCCAGGCCATCCATCGCGTCGAGCACCTCGAATAGCAGCGGCTGGGGTCCATGTCCGAAGCTGCGGTCCTCGGCAATGAGGTCACAGTCCTCGAGCACCACGATGGAGGGCTGCAGCGCCCTGGCCATGGAGGCCGCCTCGGAAATCCGGGCAAGCGATCCGCCGGACAACAGGATGGCAGTGGCACCTTGGCTCCGGCTCAGCAGATACCGCACCGTGTGGGTCTTTCCGGTGCCCGGCCGCCCGTGGAGGAGGATGCCCCGCTTCAGGTGCTGCCCGTACCGGTTGAGGGTGTCCCGGTGCTCGGCGATGCCGAGGGCATGGTCAGACACTTTCTGCAGCAGACCGTCCGGCAGGATGACCTCGGACGCGGCCAGATCCGGCCGGGCGTGGAAGGTCACGCCTGCCGCGCTGGGTCCGTACTCGCCCATGACAAGGGAGATGACCTGTCCCTTCAAGATGCTGTGGCGCTGCATCCGACGTCGGAACTCCGCGAGGAAGCTTGCGGCAGTATCGGTAGCGCCGGCCAGGACTTCCAGGGACGCCGTTTGCCGACCGTACCGGGGGTTGGCATCCCGTTGCAGCACCACGATCGGATGTCCGCCGTGACTGAACAGCCAGAGCCCCAGCGCCACGGCCTGCCGCTGCTCGTCAGGGCCCACCGCGAGGTTGGCGTAGTCCGGCTGGGAGAGCGGGAATTGGGGAAAGACCTGCGCCTGCTGCAGCATGTCGCTCAAGGAATGATGGTGTCGCTGGTCGCCGCCACCGATGCCGACCAGCCGGGACTTCGGATCCTCGCGCGCCAGCTCGGCCATTTGGATGTCTGCGTCGACGAACCGGTGCGGCGGAATCTCCTCCACCACGACAGAAACCGACCCGGCCGGCGCGCCCAAATGTTCGGTAAGCGTCGACAGCAACTGTGGTCCCGCCGGCGTCCGGTGCTGGCCGGACTGCGCAAGTTGCACAAGCTGCGCAAAATCGTCGATGAACTTCCCCAAATTTTCATCCATGCGCAGACCCTACCAGCGGCCGCCAGCGTAGCGTCCGCTGCCGCACCATCCGCTACTGCCCGTTCCGCTCGATCGCCTGGCCCAGGACCCGGGCGCCCTCCGGGAAGTCACCCGGGTTCGGCCCGGCGTAGTTGAGCCGGATGAAGGGACCCGCGGGTTCGGCAGGGAACCATTCCGTGCCGGCGGCGATCAGCACCCCGGCGCGCTCGCAGTCGGCGCTGAGCCGGTCGACGTCGGTCCCGTCAGGCAGGCGGGCCCAGAGGTTCAGCCCGCCCTTGGGGACCAGCGTCAGATGGGCCTGCGGGGCATGCTCGCGAAGGCTCGTGACCAGCAGGTCGCGGCGTGACTGGAGCTGGTGGCGGACGCTGCGCAGGTGCGTCTGCCAGGCCGGCTGGGTGACGACGTCGAGGGCAGCGGACTGGAGGACGCCGCTGACGTACATCGACTCGGCCCCGCGGTCCGCGAGGATGCGGTCCCGAGCCGGGCCGCGCGCGATCACGGCCCCCACCCGCATGGCAGGCGAGACACTCTTCGTCAGGGACCGCAGGTATACGACGTGGCCGGAATCGTCACGCGCGGCGACGGGGGAGGGGGCCGATGTGATGCCGAAGTCGTGGGCCCAGTCATCCTCCACCAGGAACGCTCCGTGCCGGCGCACGACCTCCAGGACCTCTTCGCCGCGCCGGCCCGTCCACTGCGCCCCGGTGGGGTTGGCGTAGTTGGCCTGTGCGTAGAACAGGCGGGCGCCGGTCTCCTGAAACGCGCGGTCCAACCCGTCCGGCTCCGGGCCGTCGGGTCCGCTCGGAACGGGAACGACGCGCACGCCGGCCTGGGCGGCAGCGAGAATCGCGCCCCAGTAGCTTGGGGATTCCATGAGCAGCGGCTGCGCGCTGCCCACCAGCGACCTGAAGATCGAGCTGAGTCCGCTTTGGGTTCCGGGCAGTACGACAACGTCGCTCGCAGCCGGCGGGGTGACGCCGGCCTGCATCGAGGCACCCAGTTCGTGCGCGAACCAGGACTGCAACTCCGGGAGCCCCGCTGCCGGTGCGCGGGACAGTGCCGCGTCGCCCCTGGCCGCCCTGGTCAGGGCTGCCCGGACCAGCCGTTCGGGCAGCAGTTCGCGGGCCGGGTAGCCGGAGTGCAGGGCGATGACATCGTTCGCCGCGCTGCGCATCGCGGTGGATGCTGAACGAAGCGGCGCGTGCGGCGTCCGCAGCGCCGCGGTCTGCCAGCCGTAGTCGGAGGGGCGCGCCGTCCGGATCTCCCGGACGAAGGTCCCGACGCCGGGCCGGCTCTCGATGAGCCCCTGGGCGGCGAGGACCTGCAGCGCCTTCTGCACCGTGACGGGACTGGCCCGGTGTTCGGCCACCAGCGACCGCGTGGACGGCAGCCGGGCTCCGGGGGCGGCACGTGCGATCCACTCTTTGAGCTGCGTCACAATCCGTGAACTGCTATCGTGGTTCATGAGAGACAATAGTAGCGCTACTGTACTTTTTCGCCCAGTGATACCGACTCCTCGGTCCGGCCGTTCCGGCGGCGGCCTCGGGTGGGGACTGCTCGGAGTTGCGGCGTTCTCCTTCACCGTTCCCTTCACCCGGGTGGCCGTGGCGGGACTGTCGCCCTTGTTCATCGGCTCCGGCCGGGCGGTCGTTGCCGCGACCCTGGCTGCCACCGCCCTGGTCCTGACCCGTCAGCGGTTTCCGCTGGGCCTTCAGTGGGCCCGTCTCGCGGTGGTTGGCGGCGGGATCGTCGTCGGCTTCCCGCTGCTCACCTCGTTCGCGCTGACCAGTGTGCCCGCCAGCCACGGCGCAGTCGTTATCGCCCTGCTCCCGGCCGCTACCGCCACCGCCGTCGTCCTCCGCGGCCACGAACGTCCGCGCGCGGCTTTCTGGTTCGCTACGGCTGCCGGCGCCGCGGCGGCCCTTGGCTTCGCCTTCGCGCAGCCCGGGGGCTTTGGGCAACTGCACTGGTCGGACCTGCTGCTGCTGGGCGCCGTCGCGGCCGCGGCGGTTGGCTACGCCGAAGGGGGCCTGCTCGCCCGGGAGCTCGGTGCGTGGCAGACCGTCTCGTGGGCTCTCGTGCTCGCCGCGCCGTTGATGCTGTTTCTGGCCGCGTGGACGATGATCCAGCAGCCCCCGTCGGGTACTCCGGCGCAGTGGGCCGCCTTCGCCTACCTCGGCGTCGTCAGCATGTTCCTGGGGTTCTTCGCCTGGTACCGCGGCCTCGCCATCGGCCCCATGACCCAAGTCAGCCAGATCCAGCTGATCCAGCCGGTGCTGAGCATCGCCTGGGCCGCGCTGCTCCTTGGCGAAACCTTGACGCCGACCACCCTGGTCGGCGGGGCCGCGGTAATCGCCTGCGCGGGCATCGCCGTCCGCGTCCGGCTGAGGCCAACACCGCCGCCACCGCGGCCCTGACTCTTCCGGCACCCCACCCAACGGCAAAGGACAATCCCATGTACATCCCAGCGCACTTCGCGGCCGGCCCCGGCGCCGTCCGTGACCTGCTCACCACCCCGGCGGCCGCCAACCTGGTCACGACGACCGCGCACGGCATGCTCGCAACCTTGCTGCCCTTGGTTTACGATCCCTCAATCGGCGAGCACGGGGCCCTGCACGGCCATCTGGCCCGGAATAACCCGCAGTGGTCCGAGCCGGCTCTCGGCGAGGCCCTGGTCATCATGCAGGGCGCCGACGGCTATATTTCACCGGGCTGGTATGCATCAAAGGCCGAACACGGGCGCGTGGTCCCGACCTGGAACTACTCCACGGCCCACGTCTACGGCACCCTGGTCATCCACGATGATCCGGCCTGGCTCGCCGGCCACGTCAGGCGGCTCACCGACCTCAACGAAGCCGGTTCAGCCCGGCCCTGGTCCGTCGACGATGCGCCGGAGCGGTACATTGCCGGCCAACTGCGCGCCATTGTCGGCGTCGAACTGCTGATCGGCAGGATCGAGGCGAAGACCAAGCTCAGCCAAAACCGCTCCGATCAAGACGTCGACGGCGTCGTGGCCGGACTCGCGGGGTGCGGGCACGCAGCCAGTGCCCGCGACGTCGAACGCGCACGCCGGGAGCGGCGCCCGGACCTGGGAGGGTAGGCCGGCTGGGTCCGAACTGCCGCGCCCCTACCGTTCGTCGCTGGCGTAGCTGAGCCCGATCTGGCTTCGGACAGTGTCCAGCGCGGCCATGACCTGGACCGTCTCGCTGGGTGACAGCACGTCGTTGGACACCGCGCCGTCGGCAATGAGCCGCTCGACTTCCCACGCCTGGTACTGCATGCCGCGGCCGGTGACCGGCTGGTCAAAGCGCTCAACGACGTTGCCGCCGTCGTCGTACCGGGTGAAACCGGTGGGCGTGTACCAGACCGGGTCCATCTCGATGCTGCCTTCGGTGCCGATCACCGCGGCCCGGTTGGGCCCAGCGGTGTCCAGTGCGCAGTGCAGCACAGCCTGCTGTCCGTCCGCGTATTCGAAGATCATCGCGGTCTGGCGGTCGACGCCGGTGGCCGTCATGCTGGCGGCTGCCTGGATCCGGGCTGGCTCGCCGAACACGTCGAAGGCGAAGGAGACCGGGTAGATCCCCAGGTCAAGGAGGGCTCCGCCGCCCAGGGCGGGGTCGTTGAGCCGGTGCGCCGGATCCTTGGGCAGGTTCTGGTTGTGGTCCGCAATGACGGTCCGGACCTCCCCCAGGGCACCCGAGCGGATCAGTTCCCGCACCCGGACCATGTGCGGGAGGTAGCGCGTCCACATCGCCTCGAGGGCCACCAGCCCCTTCGATGCGGCGAGGTCCACGATTTCCTGCGCCTGCCACTCGTTCATGGCGAACGGCTTCTCCACCAGCACATGCTTGCCGGCGTTGAGGGCCAGCAGTGCGTTCTCGTAATGGAACGGGTGCGGCGAGGAGATATAGACGACGTCCACCTCGGGGTCGTTCACCAGCGCTTCGTAGCTGCCATGGGCCGCGGGCAGCCGGAACCTGCCGGCGAACTCGCGGGCCGTCGCGAGGTTCCGGGAGCCCACCGCCTGGACGTTGAAGCCGTGTTCCACCAGGTCCGAAGTCTGCAGCCCGGCGATTAATCCGGTGCCGAGGATTCCCCAGCGGACGCCACCGGGGGAGTCGGAGCTTTTGGGGGCGCGCGTCGCAGCGGTGTCTGACATGGCTTCGGTTCTCCTTGGGCTGGCGGTCAGGTCGGCGTCGCTGCGTACGGATCGCAACGACGCCGTCTGAGCATGCTAGCCCAGCACCGGAGCCGGCCGGGGACGAGTCACTTGCAGGTGCAGCGCTGTTCGGTGGGCACCTCGGCCATGACGGAGTCGACATGCTCGCCGCAGCCGGCCCAGGTGATCTTTCCACAGCTATTGCAACGGACGGGACTGCACATTGTTTTCTCCTTAAGTGGGTGCTGCTGGTTGGGTGCTGCGTTGGTTTGGTATTGCTGGCGGTTAGGACGCGGGCGCGGCGGCCATCTTGGCCCGGATTTCTTCCATGTCCAGCCCCTTGACGGCGGTGATGAGTCCGTCGAGCCCGCTGGCGTTCATGGCGCCGGGCTGCGAGAAGACGAGGATACCCTCTCGGAAGGCCATCAGGGTGGGGATCGAGGTGATGCGTGCTGCCGCGGAGAGCCCCGGCTCAGCCTCCGTGTCCACCTTCGCGAAGACGACGTCGGGGTGGGCTTCGGAAGCTTTGCGGAATGTGGGGGCAAACATGCGGCACGGACCGCACCAGGCTGCCCAGAAGTCCACCAGGACGATGTCGTTGCCGGAAATGGTGTCGTTGAAGGTCTTTTCAGAAATGTCGATGGTTGCCATACTCCAAATATATACCCCCGGGGGTATCGGAGCAAGCGTGCGCCACGGGGGAGGTGGATGGCGCGGGGTCTTGATCAAATACCCCCAGGCGCCGAGGTGCAGAGGCTAACTCTCGACGAAATCCGTGCCCTCTTCCTGCGCCTGGCCTGACGCCCCGGGGCTTGCGCGGCGCCCCCGGCGACTCCGGGCGAACAGCGGCAGATTTTGAACCTCAATACCCCTGGGGGTATATTTGTGAGTGGCTGGATCGGCCACATGCCCCTGCCGAACGCCTCCCGAAAGGTGCACATCAATGGACATTACCGCCCAGCAACTCAACGAACAGCTCAAGAGCGGCAGCGACGCCCAGGTCGTGGACGTTCGCGAATCCGAGGAGATTGCTTCCGGCATGATTGCCGGCGCCCGCCACATCCCGCTGGCGCAGCTGCCGGCCCGCTTGGGGGAACTGGACAAGACCCGTCCCGTCGTCGCCGTCTGCCGCAGCGGCCGCCGCAGCGCCGCAGCCGCCGACCAGCTTGCCGCCGCCGGCTTCACCGCCTACACGATGACCGGCGGGATGCTCGACTGGTCCGACGCCGGGCTGCCCGCCGGCTGACACTCCCCATAGACTGCCCGGGCGGCGCCTCCCCCCATGCGCCGCCCGGGCCTCCACCTGTCCTGACTGCGCCCTAACGGGCTTCAGGCCGGTGGACGGCGGCCCGCATCCGCAGGGGTGCCGCCAGAACCACCCAAGCTAGACCGAAAGAGACTATGACTACCTCAAACAAGACCACTACGGCCGAGTCCGCACCCCAGTCCATTGACGCCGCCACGCTCAAGGCCTGGGAGGACAACCACGATGACCTGATGGTGATCGACGTACGCAGCGGTGCCGAGTTTGATTCGATGCACATCAAGGGCTCGTACCATGTCCCGCTCCCCATGCTGAGCGAACACACCGAGGAATTCGCCGCCAAGATGGGCACCCGCGTTGTCCTCGTATGCCAGTCCGGGAATCGGGCCGAGCAGGCCCGCAAGCACCTGGACGCAGTCGGCCTGGGCAGCGCGAGCGTGCTGGCCGGCGGCGTTCCTGCCTATGCTGCCGCCGGCGGCAACGTGGTGAAGGGCCGCAACACCTGGGCCTTGGAACGCCAGGTCCGCATGACGGCCGGCTCCCTGGTCCTGGCCAGCATCGTGGGCAGCAAGCTGCTCTCGCCGAAGCTCGGCCTGCTTGCCGGCGGCATCGGCGCCGGCCTGACCTTCTCCGCGGCGACGAACAGCTGCGCCATGGGCCAGATGCTCTCCAAGATGCCGTGGAACCGTTCCGCCAACGAGCCCACCGCCCACCAGGCGCTGCAGAACCTGGGCTCCAAGGCATGATCCTCACCGCGGCGGCGTTCGGGCTGGTCGTCGGCGGCCTGCTGGGCCTGGTTGGAGGCGGCGGGTCCATTCTCGCCGTCCCCGCCCTCGTCTACGGCGTGGGGCTTCCGCTGGCTGCGGCGATCCCGACGTCGCTGGTCGTTGTCGGCGCGTCCTCCGCCGTCGCGGTGCTGCCCCGCCTGTGGGGTGGTGTGAACTGGCGGCTGGCCCTCATTATCGGTGCGGCCGGCACGGCAACTGCCTACCTGGGCGCTTACGTGAACCGGTTGCTCGACCCGAAGGTGCTGCTGCTGGCTTTCGCCGCCATCATGGTGTTCGCCGGCATCCGGATGATGCTTCCGGCCAAGGCCTCCGGCGGCTCCTGCGCCCTGCCTAGCGGCGGCGTGAATTGGCGCAGCTGCCTGCCCAAGGCCATCGCGACGGGTGCCGTCGTGGGTTTCCTCACCGGGCTGCTCGGCGTCGGCGGCGGCTTCCTGATCGTCCCGGCCCTGACCCTGGTCCTGGGCCTGCCGATGGCGGTGACCGTCGGTACCTCGCTGGTCATTATTGTGATCAACTCGATTGCCGGCTTCGCGGCGCACCTCGGTGACCTGCAGATCGACTGGGCCGTGACGGCAGCGTTCGCGGGGGCAGCAATGGTTGCCTCCCTGATCGCGGGCCGGCTCGGAACCAGGATTCCGGACAGGGTGCTCAAACGCGGCTTCGGCGTCCTGGTCCTGCTGGTCGCGGCCTACGTGAGCGTGCAGGCACTGCTCTCCTAAGCCGGACAGCCCGAGGGAAAACAGCACGGCGATAAAGCGCCGGAGGACATGTCCTCCGGCGCTTTTTCGTTGCCCGGGTTCTGCTCAAGTCGGTTGGTGGAGGGTACCTTTGGTGCTTAGGGGGATGAATGGAAGAGATCTTGATCGCAGGCGGGAAAGGACGGCTCGGAATCTGCGGGCCTCATTTTCACCTGGTTTGGGCGCCGGGGACGCTTGTCGACGCCCGGGACGCGGCCGCTTCGATTGAAGCGATGCGGGCCCTTGGCGGCGGCCGGGAGTTGCCCTTACTCGTGGAAATATCCGGTGTAACGATGCGCTCGACGGCAAGACATACCTACGAACGTGCCAAGGCAGTGACCGCGGTGGCCCTGCTGGGTTCCAGCGTGGTGGACACCGTCGTTGCGGCGGCACTTGGTCGCCACAGCTTTTGCCCGCACGCGTATTTCACCTCACGCACGGAGGCGCTGGAGTGGCTGGAGGGCCTCCAGCTTCCGGAGCTCGCCGCGGGGGAGGGAACGGGCCTGCACAAGGCGTAGCCCCGGTGCCGGCTCCCGTCGCCGCCTGACGACAGGGATTGGAACTTGTCGCGGACACAGCTGTGGCGGCGACCCGGGTTACCCGGGCCGCCGCCACGCTGTCACTGTGTTGCCTTACTGGTTGTCCCGCTTAGCTGGCCGGAACGGTTTCCGGTGCCTGCCGGCGGGCGGCCTGTTCCATTGCGTTCCACGCGGAGTAGCTGCCGTCGAGTTCGACGACGTCGTAGCCGGCGCGGCGCAGCGCGCTGGCCGCGACGGAGTTCCGGACGCCGCTCTGGCAGTAGGACACGATGGTGCCTTCGGTGGGGAGTTCATCCAGGTGCCACATCACGCGGCCGCCGCTGAGCTGGTAGGAGCCGGGGATGTGGCCGGCTGCATGTTCGGTGCGGTTGCGGACGTCCAGGACCATGGCGGCGTCAAAGCCGTCGAGTTCCTCGGGCTGGATCAGCTTCGGGACGCTGACCGGCAGGCCCTCGAGGCTGGTGACGTAGCCGGCGACTTTGTCGATGCCGACCCGGACGAGGTGGTCCCACATTTCCTGCGCGTCCGCCTGGCTGGAAGCGAGGAGGACCAGCGGGTTGGTGTCGGTTTCCGGGTTTACGACCCAGGCGCCGAAGCTGGCGGTGGACTTACCGGCCGGGACGTTGACGGAGCCGGTGACGGTGCCTTCGTGGACCTCGTTGTTCGGGCGGGTGTCAACGAAAATGACCTTGTCCGCGGCGAGGTCGCGGGCGACATCGGCGGTGCCCAGCTCGGGGAGCGGGGCGCGTTCGCCCATGACGGCGGGGCCTTCACGGTTTTCGCGTTTCATCCGGGCGAAGTAGGCGTGCGCGTCCGGCTGGCCGTCGAGGAGTTCATCAATGAAGCCCTGCTCGTCGTTTGCGGCCAGGTAGGGGCCCCACCAGGCGTAGAGCCGTTCGTAGCCGACGGTCGAGGACGGGATCGCGCCCAGGGCCTTGCCGCAGGCGCTGCCGGCGCCGTGGCCCGGGTGGACCTGGACGTGGTCCGGCAGGGTCAGGAACTTGTCCCGCAGGCTGGCGAACAGCTGCTTGGCGCCTGCGAAGCGGGTGTCGACGCCGCCGGCGGCCTCATCCAGCAGGTCCGGCCGGCCCAGGTCGCCGGAGAACACGAAGTCACCCGAGAGCAGGTAGCCCGGCTTGTCTGCGAATGCGCCGTCGGTGATCAAAAAGGACAGGTGCTCCGGGGTGTGCCCGGGGGTGTGGAGGGCCTTGACCGTGATGTTGCCCAGCACGATCTCATCGTTGTCGTTGAGCCGCTCGGCCTCAAAACCGTACTGCCAGTCCGCGCCGCCCTCGCCCGAGACATAGGCGGTGGCGCCGGTCGCGGCGGCCAGTTCCCGGGTGCCGGAGAGGAAGTCCGCGTGGATGTGCGTCTCGGTAACGGCCACGATCTTCATGCCGTTCGCGGCAGCGAGGTCCCGGTACACGGCGATATCACGCCGGGGATCAACCACAAGGGCCTCGCCCTTGGCCTGGCAGCCGATGAAATAGCTCGCCTGGGCAAGGTCTTCGTCGTAGATGCGCTCGATAAGCATTCGGGAGAACTCCTTCTTGAGGTGGACGGGGAAGGGATTCCTTCCTCCTCTACATTCAACAGTAATACCCCCGGGGGTATCGCGCAAGCGGCGCCGGACCGGTCCTGCGGT
The DNA here is from genome assembly GCF_056397665.1 of Arthrobacter sp. 05L428. Taxonomy (NCBI): domain Bacteria; kingdom Bacillati; phylum Actinomycetota; class Actinomycetes; order Micrococcales; family Micrococcaceae; genus Arthrobacter; species Arthrobacter sp. 05L428. The sequence continues at coordinate 1,130,524 of NZ_JBFTNW010000001.1, forward strand.
GCCGCCGACGTCGCCCGGAGGCTTCAGTTGCCGATCCTGGCCAGCACCTTGTTGATGGTCGCCGCGAGCCCGCGCGCGGCCTGAAGGACGCCGGCGTCGGACAGGGCTTTCGTTTCCGTTTCCACGCACAGCCTGCCCTTCCGGGCACCCACCTGGATGTGCCGGACTCCGGTCCCGTCGGGAAGCACATAAACCACGGCGTAGCCCGCTTCGCCGCCGGTGTTGACGATCGGGTGTCTGATGGCGGTCCAGGTGCGCGAGCCGCCGCCCGGCAGGCGCTCCCGGATCGAACTGCAGCGGCTGAGGTCGGCTGCCCGGCTGTCAAAAGGGGACGGCCCGGCCGGCGGGGGCGGCAAGCTGACGAGCCGCAGGCTGATCTGGTCCAGCACCTGCGGCCCACCGGCGATCTCAGCCACCACGGTGGCCGCCCCGGAGAACGAGGCAAGATAGGCGGCGTCGTCGTAAATGCATCCGGAAACGGCCGGCGCCGTGGCAGGGCCGCTCCGGGTGTAGCGTCCCTCCAGCACCTGGGCCGGCCTTCCAGTGGGGCCGGTAACGCCCTGCAGCAGCCTGGCCAGTTGCTGCGGCGTCCGTTGTTCGGGGGGCTGTGGGGTAGCGGGCGGACCAGACGGCGGTGCGGCTGACGGTGCCGTGCCGGAGTCGGTCTGCCCGACCAGTTTTTGGGCCAGCCGGACCAGCGGCTCGAGGGCGGTCCTGAGTTCCGCGTCGGACCTGGCGGTGGGTGCCTGCCGGCTCAGCCCGATCGTCAGGGTTCCCTTGAGTACCTGCAGTGCAACGGTGGCGCCGCCCGGGGGAGTGCCGGCGGTTGCCGGTGTACTCAAAACCGTGGCGTAGGCCTTCTCGCCCACGGCCGGCGTCCTAAGCAGCCTGACCGTGGACGTTGGATCATTCCCCACCGTCTGCCGGAACGTTGAACACCTTTGGGCCAGGTCGTCGGTGTAGGCGAAATCCGCAGCGAGCACGTCGCTGCGCGGTGCGCTTCGGGCAAAGACAAACGCCAGGGCCTCGCGTGACCACACGCCGGTCAGCGTCAGGACGCCCGCGGCGAAGTGCATTGCCAGGTCCGCTCCGCTGGTCGGCGAACTGTGCGGCCGGAACACGCTGCACTCGCCGGGCTCGACGGCCGGCTTATCGGCGGGCTCCGGTCGTCCCTGCAGGCGGGTGCGCAGGTCCGAGCTTCTGGAGACCCGCCCGGTGCCTTCCTGGCCGCTGTTGATCGCCCTGTCCACGAGGACCATGAGTTCCTCATCGGAAAGCACCTTCTCCGCCGTCGCCGACGGGAGGGTCCCGGTTGCGGGAGACGATCCGCTGCCCGCGGGCGGTGAGGGTGAGCCCGGCGTGCAGCCGGTCACCGCCAGAACAGCGGCAGCGCAGGCCAGGAGCCAGCGCTGGGTCCGCGAGCGGGGACCGCTGGTGTTCCGTGTTGTTGCAGCACCTGGACACACGACTGGACTCCCTGCCGTCGAAAGATGTGCTGAGCCCATGATCCGGCGCAGGGCCCGGGGGCACCAGAGGATTTATGCCCCCGGGCCGCGCCGGAGGTTACTCAATGCCGGGGACCAAGTCCGGCGGATGACCGGAAGCAAGTAGGCGACCAAGTGTCCCTAACAACCAACCAAGTAGGACCGGCCGGAAAGCAAGAAGCCCCTTCCAGAAGACGGGTAGGCGCCACTCGCGCGCTGCTCTTTCGGCGCTTCTAGGCTCCGGAGTACTGGGTGGAGTTAGTCAATTGAATGTTCAGAAACGGGTCTCAGCCATGCGTGAACAAGCGGCACTTCGTGCTTTGTCCGGACATTTTCCTGGTCGCTGTGGGGGCGCGGCCGGGGCATCCCATTTCAAGCGGAAGCGGGCTGCCGGATGGTCCCAGGCTCCCTCCCGGCGACGGTCGCGGACCCGACGCGCGTGGGCGATCTTCGTGGCGTCATCGCTCGCCCTGGCCGGGCTATCCGTCAGCGGTCCGGCCTCTGCCGACGTCGGCACGATCGCGCACGATTTGCTACGGACAGGGTGGGACAGCAACGAGACTGCGCTTTCGCCGACGTCGGTCGCGTCATCAAATTTCGGCAAGCTTTTTTCCACCGCCGTGGACGGCCAGGTGTACGCCCAGCCGCTCGTGGTGGGCGGCACCGTCATAGCCGCGACGGAGAACAACAACGTCTACGGCCTGGACGGCGGCACCGGAGCGGTGAAGTGGCAGCGCAACCTCGGTCCGGCCTGGCCGGCAGCGACCGTAAGCTGCGGTGACCTCACCCCCAACATCGGAGTCACGTCCACTCCGGTCTTCGACGCCGCGACCAACAGCGTCTTCCTGATGGCGAAGACGAACGACGGAGCGACGCCGCAGCTCCCGCACTGGTACATGCATTCGCTGGACAGGGTCACGGGGGCCGAGAGGCCAGGGTTCCCGGTGCTCATCAACGGCGCGCCCACTAACGACCCGACACGGCCGTTCAACGCGATGACTGCGATGCAGCGGCCCGGGCTTCTCCTGCTGGATGGCGTGGTCTACGCCGGTTTCGCCAGCCACTGCGACTGGGCACCGTTTGTCGGCTACGTCGTCGGGGTGTCCACCGCAGGCCGGCAGACCACGATGTGGGCCACCGAGTCCGGCAACAGCAGTGCGGAGGGCGGAATCTGGCAATCCGGCGGCGGCCTGGTCTCCGACGGCACCGGCCAGATCCTGTTTTCCACCGGGAACGGGATTTCCCCTAAGCCGGGACCGGGCAAGACCCCTCCGGCGACCCTCGCAGAGTCAGTCGTTCGGGTCAGCGTCGGAGCCGACGGAAACCTCAAGGCCACGGACTTCTTCAGCCCGGCCAACAACGCCAAGTTGGATCAGAACGATGCCGACCTGGGTTCCGGTGCCCCGATCGCCATCCCCACCGGCTACGGCACCACGGCCCACCCTCGCCTGATGGTCCAGGTCGGCAAGGACGGCCGGGTCTACCTGCTGGACCGGGACAACCTGGGCGGTATGGGGCAGGGGAGCGGCGGAACGGACGCCGTCCTCGACGGCGCCGGGCCGTACAGTGGCGTCTGGGGCAGGCCCGCGTTCCTCGGGACCACAAACGGCGGGTACATCTACACCGTGGAGAACAAGGGCTACCTGCGTGCGCACAAGCTGTTGGCCAGCAGCACCGGCGGCATCCAGCTGGCCTCCGTCGGTACGTCCATTGGTACCTTCGGGTACACCTCCGGGGCGCCCACGGTGACCTCCAACGGTACAAACGCCTCCACCGCCCTGGTCTGGGCCGTGTACGTAACGGGACCCACCGGTACCGGCGCGGAACTCCGTGCCTACCGCGCAATGCCGGACAGCACCGGTAAGCTTCAGCAGGTTTTCGCGGCCCCGCTGGGCACCGCCGCCAAGTTTTCCACGGTTGCCACTGACAACGGGCGCGTCTACGTGGGAACCCGGGACGGGCACGTGATCGGCTTCGGTGCCCCGACGACCTCAGCGGTTGGGGCGACAAACACGGACCTGGGAACCGCCGCGGTAGGCACCACCGTGAAAGGGAACCTGATCATCACCGCCAGCAGGGCTGTTACGGTCAGTTCCGTCGCAGCACCTGCGCCGTTCGGGATCGAGGCCCTCACACTGCCCCGGACGCTTGCCAAAGGCGGAACCATGACGGTCCCGGTCACCTTCTCGCCGACCGTAGCCGGACAGGTCGACGGGACGTTGACCGTCAAAACCTCCGACGGCGAGACGGACCTTCTGGGGGTTCACGGCGTCGGCACCAAGGACGGACTGGGGGCAACGCCGCCCACCCTGGTATTCACCGACGTGCCGACCCAGACCAGCAGTCGCCAGACCGTAAACGTGGTCAACACCGGCACGAGCGTCGCCACGATCACCGGCGTCACCTTGCCGGGCAACGCCCAGCTTGCGGTCGACCCGGCCACGCTGCCGGCCGTGGGACAGAAGATTCAACCCCTTACTTCCGTTCCGGTGTCCGTCACCTTCAGTCCGACGACGGCAACCCCGGTGGCTGATCAGCTCCTCATCACGAGCGACCGAGGATCGCTCACGGTACCGGTGACGGCGACCGCCGTGTCGGGCGTAGCGCATCTGCAGTTGCCGGCATCCCTGGACTTTGGTGATGTGCCTGCCGGCGCTGCGGCCACCCGGGATTTCACCATTACTAACACTGGCAACATCCCCCTGACGATCACCAAGGCCAAGGCGCCGGAGGGTGTATTCTCCACCACCGTTCCAATCTCGGAAGGCCTGGTGATCCCGCCTGGAGAGTCCGCACATCAGAGCGTGACGTTCAAGCCGACGGTGGTCGGTCAGGCCGGAACCGCCGACACCTACTACCTGCTGACCGCGGACGACGGCCAAGGAGCACAGAAAGTTATGCTCACCGGAATGGGCGTCGACGATCCCATTGGCCTGAAGGCGTACCAGACCAATGCCGGTGACCCGCGGTCTGTCCTCGGCAGGTCGCTGACATTGGAGTACCCGGTGGGGGCAGGGAAATGCCAGGACTACACCAAGGGTGTGATCTGCTGGTCCCCGTCCACCGGGGCCCATTGGGTCGCAGGCGCGATCTACGCCCGCTACAAGGCCGCGGGCGGCGCTGCCGGCGTCCTGGGGTTCCCCACCACCGACCAGCTGACAACCCCGGACACGATCGGGCGGTATGAACACTTCGCCGGCTCCGGCGGGGCATCCATTTACTGGACGCCAAGCACCGGGGCGCACCTCATCACGGGCGCGGTCCGTGCCAAGTGGTCGGCCCTGGGCAGGGAACGGGGACTGCTGGGCTATCCGACGTCGGACGAGGCGCGCACCCCTGATGGCGTGGGACGTTACAGCCACTTCACAGGTTCGGGGGGTTCATCGATCTACTGGACGCCAAGCACCGGGGCGCACTTCATCACGGGCGCGGTCCGTGCCAAGTGGTCGGCCCTGGGCAGGGAACGGGGGCTGCTGGGCTATCCGACGTCAGACGAGACGCGCACCCCCGATGGCGTGGGGCGTTACAGCCACTTCACAGGCTCGGGCGGTGCATCGATCTACTGGTCGGCGAAGACCGGGTCGCACTACGTCCTCGGTGCGATCCGTGCCAAGTGGACGGCCCTCGGCAGGGAAAGGGGACGTCTGGGATATCCGACCCGGGACGAGTACGCAGTGTCCGTGGGCCGGGCTTCGGACTTCCAGCACGGGCGGTTGACCTGGAATAGCTCAACCAGACTGGTGACCGGCTAGCGCGTGCGAGTCCCGGGCCCCAGCGGTCCGCGTAGGACACTGCGCTCGCCGACGGTTTCCCGCGGGAGGACGCAGCTGCTTAGGCCAAGCCGGCCCCCGCACGACAGAATGGATCCATGAGCGAGGCCGGTGACTTCATTGACGCGGCGCTGCTGCGTGAGAGCTCGTGGCAGCGGGCCGAGGAAGCGCAGGCGCAATACGGCCCGGGCCTGGGGAGCTACGGCTCCTCGGTTGGCGCCGTCCGCGGCACTGTCCGCGACGCGCTGCGCCGGTACCGGTCACTCGGCCGCGACGATGTCACCGCCCTCAGCTCGGAGTTGTGGGAGGTGCCCGTCTTCGAACGCCGCCTTGCCGCCGTCGTCCTGCTGCAGTCCAGCCTGGCCCTGCTGGACAATTCGGACCTGACCCGGATCGAGGGTTTCCTGCGGACTGCGCGCCTGCGCGAGCTGGCCGATCCGCTGGCGACCGATGTCGTCGGGCCGCTGATTGCGGGACTGGACGGCCAAAACCGTTCCCGCGCGGAAACCGTGCTGGGCCGCTGGCTGCAGGACCCGGACGATTGGCTGCGGCGGGCGGCCCTGATGGCGCCGCTCCGCGAGCTACGGGCCGGTGGAGGGGATTGGGACCGTTACCGGCGCCAGGCCGGGCTGGCGGAGTCGGGCACCCCGGACGACGCCGGTCTGGTGAGGGAGGCGATCGCTGCCGTCACCTCCGGGATGGCGAAGTAGCGCTACGTGCCGGGCCGGCGCTCCACGACGGCATACGCCTTTCCGTCGAGGAACTGCCAGTCGGTCACCACCATAAAACCGAGCGCGTCCACACGGTCATTCAGGACGTGGATATCGAAGCCGCCGTCGCGCGGTTCCGCGTCCCACGTGGCTACGTGGATTTCCTTTCCCTCGAGAACCAGCAGCTCTGTGTTGACGTCGAAATCCTCCTGCGGCTGATCGCTGAGCTGGCAAATTGCGACACAGTGGCTGTTCATAACGGGGCCTCCGCTCGGGGAATGCTGGGTGCCCTCATCCTATGGCTGGCAGGTAGCAGCGTCCTAGGCTTTCTTCCGCGCCAGGACACGGCTCCGTTATCTGAATGTGACATTCCCGCCCGGGCCCGTTACCGTAGATGGGTGCCTGTTTGTTTCCGATACGGGCGCTCCCGAGCCGATTGCCTAACTCTGCCGCGGCCTGGGATCCGAATGCAACCTTTCTGGCAGAGACGGGGAAACCACTTTTGACCTGCAGTTTTAGCAGGTCTTGGGGTGAAGCCGCACAGCGCCCGCATTGACGGGCCCGCGGCCGGGTGCCTCCCATCCGAATCCGACAGCTCACCTCGCAGGCATTGGGAGAGGCTACAAACATGACTTCAAGCATTACTTCTGCGCGCCATCGTTCCGACGCATCCGCCGGACGGGCCTCAGCATTCTCGGGCAAATCAGGCACCATCGGTCGTCAGGCCGCAGTAATCTTCGCAGCCTCCGGCCTCGTCCTCACGAGCGGAATGGCAGCCAATGCAGCCGTTGCCCCGGCCGAAAACAAAACCGCCCCGGCTTCGTCGGTTGACGTCGGCAGCAAGGTCTCCGCGCCGGTTACCGCTGATTCCGCAGTTCAGATCAGCTTCGCCCGCCCGGCAGTCGCTACCACGCCGGCGCCCGTGATCGAGCAGCCTAAGCCCGTCACCGCCCCTGCGGTTGCCGCCGCTCCGGCTGTCGCGCCTGCCCCTGCTCCGGTGCTCGCGCCGGCAGCGCCGCAGGTCAGCGTTCAGGCGAAGGCGGCCGTGGCACCTGCCTCGGCAGCCGGCGGAGCCAACGCCGCGATGCTTTCGGCCGCCTACAGCCAGATCGGCATCACCCAGGACTGCACCGCCATGGTTGAGAAGGCCCTCGGTGCGGCCGGTATCCACGTGGGCGACCTCGGTCCCCAGCAGTTCATGGGCTACGGCAAGGTTGTGGGTGCCCCGCAGCCCGGCGACATGATCGTCCAGTCCGGCCACGTCGCCATCTACGCCGGTGACGGCATGGCCATCAGCGGTGGCATGAACGGCAGCAACCAGACGATCAAGCACCCGCTGTCCTGGCTGACCGCCACGGGTGGCGTGACCTTCGTCCGCGCCAGCGCACAGCAAAAAGCGTAAGAACCTCTTTCCAGGGCCGGTGGTCGGCTGCTAAACGGCAGCTGGCCACCGGCTTTTGCGCACGTTTACGCCGGCCGGTGAGCTCAGACGGCGTACCGCAGCAGGACGACGCCGTTGCCAAACGCGCGGGTGCCGGCGAGCGTGAGCGCGGTCCTGTCGTCTGCTGACTTGAACAAGGGATTCCCCCGCCCGATCAGCACCGGGTGGACATAAATCCAGTACCCGTCAATGAGCCCGAGCCGGCGGAAGGTATCGGCGAGGTCAGCCCCGCCCAGTGCCAAGTCGCCGCCGGGCTGCGCCTTCAGTTCCAGCACGTCATCGGCGACGACGTCGCGCACCACCGTGGTGTTCCAGTCGGCCCGTTCCAGCGTCCTGGAGTAGACAATCTTCGGCATGTCCCGCCAAATTTTGGCGAACTCGACCATAGCCGGTGTACTGGACGGATCCTGGTCCGCCGTCGGCCAGAAGTCGGCCATCAGTTCGTAGGTCACGCGGCCGTCCAGGAAGGCGCCCATAGAGGCCAGTTGCTCGTTGAAGTGGCTGTGGAGCTCCTCGTCCACCATGTGCCAGTCAATCTCTCCGTTCGGCCCCTCGAAAAAACCGTCGAGGGAGACCTGGAGGGCCAGAATGATCTTTCGCATGGGCCAGAGCCTACGCCCGGACGAAACGATGCGGGAAGGCGGCGCTCGTCCCCGGTGAACGGCAACATCCTGCCGTTTTGGACTCCAAGCTCGTGCCGTAGGCTCGCGACAAACCAATTTCGGCAGTATGTTGCCGAATGGACAATATTCGGGCACTATTAGGAGAGCCCTGCTGGGGGATCGGCAAAATGATGCCGATATGGCGAAGCCGGGACATCAGACCGCGGCATGGTGTGCGCGCAGCGAAGGGGAGTGCCGGTGAGCGACGTGGCGGCGATTGCCGAGGGGATCCGCCGGACCCGCAAGGAGGCCGGGCTGACCCAGGAGGACCTGGCGCACCTGGCCGGCACCTCGGAGCGTACCGTCCGCGCCATCGAGACCGGGAGCGGCAACCCGTCGCTGCAGGCTGTGGTGGCGGTGGCGAACGTGCTCGGCCTGAAACTCGCGGTGGGCTGATGCCGGCCGAACTCCAGGACCTGAGGTTCGTCAGGGCGGCCGACGTCTACAAGAACGGCCGCCTGGCCGGCCACCTCGCACGGACCGGCGCCGGGGGAGTGCGGTTCTCCTACCGGCCCGACTACCTCGCAGGCGGCCACCCCGCCGTGGCCATCTCCCTGCCCCCGTCCGAGGTGGCAGTGGAAGCCCCCGCCGGGGCGCTGCCCGCCTTCTTTGCCGGACTCCTCCCCGAGGGCCACCGGCTCACCGTGCTGAAGAACGCCACCAAAACGAGTTTCGACGACGAGTTGACCCTGCTGCTCGCCGTCGGGGCGGACGTTCCCGGCGACGTGCAGGTGGTTCCGGCCGGAGAGCCCCCGGCGGAACCGGCGGCCTTGGCCGATACCTCACGGCCCGAGGAACTGGATTTCTCCTTCCTCGCCAACACCGTGGACCTGCACGGCATCCCGGGGGTACAGCGCAAGACCAGCGCCTCCATGCTGACCACTCCGCTGGCCCTGCGGGGACACCGCTACCTGCTGAAACTCGATCCGCCGGAACACCCGCACCTGGTGGAAAACGAGGCCGCCCACCTGAAAGGTGCGAAGGCGCTGAAGATCGCCGTCGCAAAAAGCTCCGTCATTGCCGACCGGAACGGCCTGCCCGGACTCCTCGTCGAAAGGTTCGACCGGGTCAAGACGGCCGACGGCGCATGGCACCGGCTGCCGCTCGAAGACGGCACCCAGGTGCTGGGCCTCCCGCCGGCGTCCAAGTACGGGGTGGCGTCGGAGGATGTTGCGGCCGCGCTGGCCCGGATGTGCAAGGCGCCGGTGGTTGCCAGCCGCAACCTGTACCTCCAGTTCCTCTTCGCGTGGCTGACCGGAAACGGCGACCTTCACGCCAAGAACCTGGCCATCCTGGGCGGTTCCGCCGGTTTCGCGATGGCCCCCGTCTACGACGTTCCCTGCACCCTGCTGTACGGGGACGAGACGCTGGCCCTCCCCGTCGCCGGCAAGACCCGGAATCTCAAGGCCAGGCACTGGGCCGAATTCGCGGACACACTCGGGTTGCCGCGCCGGGCCGCGGAGAGCGCAAACCGCACTGCGCTTGCGGCGGCGGACGCCATCCGCCTCGAAGACTTGCCGTTCTCGGGTTCCCCGCTGCGCGGAGCGCAGCGGGAATTGCGGTTCAGGCGCCAGGAGATCAACGCCTGAACCAGGGCATGGAAGGTCTAGGCCCGGCCGCGCCCTATTCCGTGCCCTTGGCGAAGGTGGCCGCGCTCAGGAACTCGACCCCGACAAACGGGTCTCCGCCTTCAACCCAGGCGTCGTGGCCCGGGGGAATGGTGTAGGAATCTCCCGCGGCGATGTCGATGCGGCCGCCGTCGGTGGTCTCGACGGTCAGCTTGCCGGACACGCAAAACCCCACGTGGCTGTTCTCGCACGAATCAGTGTGCACCACGGGTTTGATGCATTCGGACCAGCGCCATCCCGGCTCAAAGCTGAATCGGCCGATCGTGTAGTCGCCGACGGACACGATGTCGACCTCGGTCTTGTCCGGACGGCGCTTCTCATCGGGCGAGTTGTGGGACTTCACCTGCAGCTGGGTAACAACATTTGTGGTCATGGCACTCCCTCTTCCCTATCAGGGAATTTAACTGCTTACGGAGCCAAGCGTCCTCGCTTGGCCGCCCGTTGTCGATACACATTTCTTAGAAGCTGGACGAGCTCCCGGAGCCGGAAAAGCTGCCGCCGCTGCCGCCGTATCCTGTGGTGGAACCGCCCCTGGCGGAGCTGACGCTGCTGACGCCGGTGCTGAAACCACTGTTGAAAGTGGGGACCGAGAAGAAGTAATAAGAGGGATACACCGTGCCCAGGATGCTGGGCTCATAGCTGCGCCGTTGCTTCTTGCCGGTCCCCGCCTGGGCCTCCTCCATTTCCTTGCGCATGAGCTTGGCCTCGCGCTCGTTCCGGGCGAAGCCGGCGATCACGGTGTCCGCGTGGCTCTTGAGCAGCTCTGAGAGCTCGGTCCTGGCGTCGCGCAGCCGGTCCAGCGCGGTTTCTGGGGTGATGCTGCCGTCGGAAAGTTCCGCGGTCCAGCGTTCTATGTCCCGCTGGCTGCGGTCGCGGAAGGAACGGAGTGCGGCGGCAGTGGCGGAATCGCCCTCACCGTGGCTCTTGGCGAGCATGCCCTCGATCCCCGCCAGGTCGCTGCGGAAGGGGGCGAGCTGCCGGTCCCACGCCGTCGCCCAGATGGACCCGCGGTTCAGCAGTGCGTTCGTGTCGGCGATGACGTCATCCAGGGCATCGAGTTCGGCGGCTGCATCGGCGTACTGCCGGGCCAGCGACAGGCTGGAACGGCGCCCCAGCTGCCGCGGCGTCAGGGCATGCACCTGGTTCGAGAGCCCGGTGGCCGTGTTGTAGCGGCTCAGGAAGGTGCGGTGCTTCTCCAGCACGGTGCTGCCGTACCGCGACGACTCGGGGATGGTGCTGGCATTGAGTTCCGTCACCTGCAGATCCATGCTCACGTTGGCATAGTTCGCGTCGCCGCGGGCGATCTCTTTGCGGCTGCCCACTCGGGTCCGCCAGCGGACCAGCAACCAGGTGCCCGCAGCGGCCACCGCGGCCCCAACAGCGCCCCAGGCCGTGACAAGGAAGGCGGTGGAGCGATACCACGGCTGGTTGATCAGCTCCGCGCCGCGCCGAATGCCCGCAATGGTCCCTTCCGTCCACTGGGCGTCGCGCAGCAGTTCCTTGGCGGCGTCCTGGATGTCAGCGCGCTGCTCGAGGGATACCTTCCGGTCCTCGCCCATGTACGTTCCGACGTGCCGGCCCACCGGATCCAGCGCAAAGATGAAGAGGCCGTCCGCCCATTTCTGCCCGTCCTTGCTGATCCAGTCCGGGTGCTCGGCGCGGGCGAAGCGCAGCACCTCCTCGTTGAGGTTGTCCGCCGCGCTGCCCTTGTACGTGTAGACGGCGACCTTGGTGGGCTCGTAGAACTCGATCTTCTGCACCGCAGGGATCAGCGTGTTGCGGTCCAGGACCCCCGCCCGGTCCTCCACGACGACGTCGGCCGGCGGGACGGCGAGCGCCGCCGGCGCGGCGCCCAGCAGGATGGCCAACGGGGCGATGAGCAGCAGCAGGGCGCCCGCCAGTTTCGGGCCAATGATTTTCCGCATGATCCCCATCGCCTGAGAGTAGTGTCTGCTGCCAGCGTCGTCGAGCCGCGGAGGCGCTGAAAGGGCCTAAAGACACCATGACGGGCCATCGCGGCCCCTCCATACTGACGGCATGAGCCAACCGCCGAACGGCCCCGAACGACCGGCCACAGCACGCAGCGACGGCCCGCGCGGCAAGGATCCGGTTCCGGGACCCGCCGCAGCCGAGGCACCGGTCCCGGAGCGGCACCGGCCCGACCGGGTGCTGCAGGGCATCGTTGCTGCGATCGCCGTGCTGGTGGTGGTCGCGCTGGCCGTGGTCTTTCTTCGCGGGGAGCCGCAGCCGCTGGATGAGTCGTCCCCGGCCGGAGTGGTGCAGCGCTACAGCAGGGCCGTCATCGACGCGGACACCGCCGCCGCGGACGCCTACCTCACCGACGCCGCCCGGTCCCGCTGCGCCAACTTCTACGGCAGTGCCCAGGCCAGCCGGGTGGTCCTGATCTCCACCTCGGAGCGGGGGGACACCGCCACGGTGAAGGTCTCGGTGGTGCACTCGGCGTCGGAGGGGCCGTTTGGCCCCTCGGAATACGCCGAGGAAGCCGTCATCGGCCTGGTGAAGGATGCCGGCAAGTGGATGATCAACGATCTGCCATACAGCCTCCAGACCTGCGCCGGCGGGGTGTTGAAAAAGTGAGCGCCACCAGGGTGCCCACCGGCCCAGCGGCGGGGTCGGCGCAGGCGAAGGTCCGCCGCCTGGTGGTCTTCGTGTTGCTCTTTGCCCTCGTGGTGATCGCCGCCAACGGGCTCAGCGGCCTGCTGGAACGGCTGCTGCGCTCCGGCCAGGTGCTGGCCGGAGAAGGGGTCGCGGGGCTGGCGTTGTCGCTGGCGTTCACGCTGATCGGCGGCCCGCTCGCCGCGCTGCTCTGGTGGTTCGTCTGGCGGCGGCTGGACGAGGAAGCGGAGCGGGCGGCCACGTCGTGGGGTCTTTACGTCGCCGCGGTTTACTCGATTTCGCTGATCCTCTTTGTGACGTCCCTGCTGGCGATGGCGGCCTCGTTCATCGCCGACGCGAATCCGGAGTGGCGGTCGCCGCTCTCCGTCGGCCTGGTCTGGGCCTTAGTGTGGGTGTGGCACCGCTGGATGTGGCGGCATCGGGCGCGGAGCCCGCTCGAGCTTGCGAACGTGCCGGCCGTCATCGGCACGTATTTCGGGCTGGGCGTCGGAGTGGGCGCCGCGGTGACGGCCTTTGGCGGCCTGCTGGACGTCGCCATCCGCGGATCGATGGAGCTCACGTCGACCGTTGACCCGTGGTGGCAATCCACCTTGCAGGATCTGGTCTGGGCGGCCGGCGGGGGCCTGGTTTGGTGGTGGCACTGGGTCCGGGGTGGTGCGCGCCGGCTCCGGGGCGGGTTCGCCGATGTGGGGCTTGTCGTCGTCGGTGTGCTGGCGGCGGGCCTTCTCGCCCTGGGCGGGGCCGGGACCGTCCTTTTTGTCCTGCTGCGACTGGCGTTTGACCGGCAGGACGCCCTGATGGAATTGCTTGCGCCCCTCGGCGTCGCGATCGCGTCGGCCGCCGTCGGCTCGCTGGTCTGGCGCTATTACCGGACCATTGCGGTCAGCCGCGCCGAACGGACCCGTCAGGCAGGGGCGCTGGTGACCTCGGGTGTGGCCCTGGCGGCTGCCGCCACCGGCGTCGGCGTGATCGTGAACGCGGCCCTCTCGATCGCGGTGTCGCCGTTGGCCGGAGGCAACGCCCGCACCCTGCTGCTCGGCGGCATCAGTTCCCTCGCCGTGGGCGGCTGCGTCTGGTGGCTTGCGTGGCGGCCGGCGAGGCAGCACCGGCTTGAAGGCGCTGTCCCGCTCGGGCGGCGCGTCTATCTCATCGCGGTGTTTGGCCTCAGCGCCGTGGTGGCCCTGATTGCCCTCCTGGTGGTCGGTTACCGCGTCTTCGAATATTTTCTGGGCGACGTAACCGGCGGCAGCCTGGTGGACCGGATCCGCGCACCGCTGGGCCTGCTGGTGGCCACGGGCCTGGCCGCCGGCTACCACTTTGCCGTCTGGCGGCAGGACAGGTCCCGGCCGGCAGCCGCGGGGCTCGGCCGGAAACGGACGATTGGGCACGTGATCCTTGTGGCCGGCCCCGACCCGGAGCCGCTGCGCCGCGCCCTCGAGGAGCTCACGGGGGCCGCGGTTACTGTCTGGATCCGGGACGACATCGCCGTGCCCGTACCGGCGGCCGCCGTGCCTGCCGCCGGCGTGCCTGACGCCGGCGCGCCCGGCGTCGGCCTGTCCGAGGCCGGCGTGTCCGCGGGGGATCCCGGCGGCCGGCTGGCCGAGGCCCTCGCCGGGGTAAGCGCCAAGCGCGTGCTCGTGATCACGGGTCCCGGCGGCAGCGTGGACGTCATACCGCTGCGCGGCTGAGCCGGTTGCGGGCAGCCGGCGACACCGCCCGGCGGGTCTCTGGCCGGTCCTCCAGGGTTAGCAGTAGCCTGTCGATTAACGGCCGCCCGGCCGTGGTTATCGACGAAGAAGTCGGGGTGCGACATGGCTGGAAAATTCGAAGTGTACAAGGACAAGTCCGGTGGGTTCCGGTTCCGGCTCAAGGCTGCCAACGGCGAGGTAGTGGCGTCTTCGCAGAGCTACAAGTCCAAGGCCAGCGCCATGGGCGGAGTCGAATCCGTCAAGAAGAACGCCGGGGCCGACGTCGTTGACCTCACCGAAGAGCCCGCAGGCAGCATCACCGGGGTAGCCGGCTAGGCCAGGACCCGCCGGCCCGGATCACGGAAGTCCGAATTCCCTGCGGTAGGAACGGACGGCGTTGTGCACCGTGGGAAAAAAGTGGTCCGGGCCGAACCGGCTGCTGACGCCGAAGCGGATGAGCCGGTCCTTGATCGGCCCCTTCATCTCGGCGAACACCAGGCTGATGCCTTTCCGGGCGAGTTCGTCGTCGAGTTCCACGAGGTCATCCAGGGCAGTCGTGTCGAGGTCCGTGATGGCCTCCGACGCCACCACCACCCACCGTACGGGTCCGGGGGCCTGCGCCACGAGCGTGCGGATGTGCTCGGCGAACACCGCGCCGTTGGCGAAAAACAGCGGGGCGTCGAAGCGGGCAATCACCAGCCCCGGCACCCGGTGGCCTTCCGGGTGCCGGCTGAGGTCGTGGTAGCCGGGCAGGTCCTCAACACTGGCCAGCTCCGTGCGGTAAGGGTCCCAGGCGCGCAGGACGAAAGCGATCAGGGACAGGACGATTGCGACCAGGATGCCCTCGAGGACGCCCACGAAGGCGACGCCGAGGAACGTCGTGACGAGCAGCGCCGTTTCGGTCCGGCTCATCCTGATCAGCCGCACGAGGGTCTTGACGTCAACGATCGAGGCCGCCGCAAGGATCACGACGGCGGCCAGGGTGCTGGAGGGCAGGAACGCCGTGATCCCGGGCGCGGAGATCATGAACAGCACCACAAGGGCTGCCGCGATGACGCCGCTGAGCGGACTGCGCGCCCCGGCCTCAAGCGCGATCGGGGTGCGGGACGCGCTGCCGGAAACCGGAAAACCGCCGAACAGTCCGCAGGCCGCATTGGCGAAGCCGAGTGCGCCCATTTCCTGGTTCCCATTCACGCGGGTGCCGCGCCGGCGCGCGAGGCTCGTCGAGAGCACTGAGGTGTCCGCGAAGGCGATCAGTGCGATGCCGGCCGCGGGCCCCAGCAGGGCAAGGACTTCCTCCGGCCGGACGCTGCCAAGCGCGGGCACCGAAGGCTCTGCCGGGAGGGCGCCAACCACCGGAACGGCCCCGCCCAGCCCGGCCGCGGCGGTGACAGCCATGGAAGCCAGCACCGCCAGCAGCACACCGGGGACTTTCCACGGTAGCGCCCGGCAGCCGAGGATGACCGCGATGGTGCCGGCGCCGAACAACAGTGCCAGCGGACTAGCGGCGCCCTGGAGCAGTGCCCGCCCCGTACCGCCAAGGCTGCCGGCGAGTGAACCGGCGTCGGCCGGGATGCCGAACAGCTTGGGCAGCTGGCTGGCGATTACGACGAGCGCTATGCCGTTCAGGTAGCCCACGCGGATGGGCTTGGACAGCAGGCCGGTGACAAAACCGAGTTTGAGGAACCGGCCAACGATCAGCATCGCCCCTATCAGCAGCGAAAGCACCCCGGCCAGGGCCACGGCGTGGCCGGACGCCCCGCCCGCCAGTGGGAGGATCGCCGCGGCGATCATCGGTGCGAGGGAGGAGTCCGGCCCGACGATCAACACCCGCGAGGGGCCGAACACGGCGTACGCGAGCAGGGGAACCACCGAGGCGTAGAGACCGGTGACGGCGGGCAGGCCCGAGGCCTCGGCGTAGGCCATGCCGGCCGGGATCAATGCCGCGCTCAGGGCCGCGCCCGAAGCCAGGTCGGACTTCAGCCAGGAGCGCCGGTAGCCGAGGACAATCTTGAGGCCGGGCGGCACACTTCCGATCCAGCGGCGGCGCACGGCGGCCGGCTCAGTTCCAGGCCGGTGACGAGCGGGCGCGCTTCATGCTCGATTCTACGTCGGCCGGCCGGCCGGACCCCCCCTAAACGCAGCTTGGCTGGTAGGCGGGGTCGGCCGGCTGACCGGCCGGGCGCCCGAGCGCGTTGGAGACGAGCCGCTGAACGACCGGATCGTTGGGCGTCTGGTCGTGCTCAATCACATCCGCCGGGCACTTGTCCTGGATGGTGATGTTGGTGACCTGCTGCGCTGACCCGGCCAGGAACTGGCTCTGATACGGCGTCACCACCTCATCGTGCGTCGTTGAGATGACCGTGTATGCCGGCCCCGCCACGGTATCCCCGATCGAGTTCAGCTTGGCCAGGAACGGCGAGCCCGCCTGCTGGTCAGCGCAGGCCTGGCAGTTGGAGCCGCCCAGGGAGGTAGCGGGCGGCACGGAGTCCGGCGCCGGAGCTATCAGCCCCTGGGTGCCGTGGTTGGACGGGGCGATGCCGACCAGGTGGTTGACCTTTTCCGCGCCGTCCAGGAATCCCATGTAGTAACGAGGCATCATGCCGCCCTGGCTGTGTCCCACCAGGTCGGCCTTCTTCGCCCCGGTCGAGGCCAGTACGGCGTCGACAAACGGGGCAAGCTGCGCCGCGGAGTCGGCGATCGGGCCGGTGGCGTCGATGCCGTTGGTCGAACCGTAGTTGAGCGCGTAGACGCAGTAGCCCTCACTCTTGAGGGCCGGCGCCATGGTCGCCCAGTTCTTTGCCATGCTTTCGAAGGTGCCGGGTACCAGAATCACCGGGTAGGGATGCGCCGTCGTGGGCTTGCACGACCAGTCGTTTGCACCGGGAGGGGAGACGTCGACGGTGTCGGCGTTAGCCGCGGGTGCAGCCGCCAGGGATCCGCAGAGGAGGGCGATTGCACCCACCGCGGCGGACATGGCCTTGGCGCGCTTGGTTCGGGCAGATGTGCTGGGCTGGGACACGGAAGTACCTCTTCGATTGGGCCCCTCGGCACTGAGGGGTCTGTGTAGATGGAGGTGAGTTAGGGACCGCCCCCCTTGTGATCCGGCTCACGTCCACCCCTTCACGCTAGATAGCTTTTCCCGACGTGCGGACTTTTCCGCACGTTTGTGCAGCGGTTTCTCGCCGCATGAGGGTACTTCCCGGTAACAGGACAGCGCGGCTGCACATATGCGCCTCTCCGGCCCTGGCCCAGTGCCGCTGGCTGCTACTGCTCTTGCCGTCTCCGGCTTCAGTCTCCGGCTTTCAAAGGTTGGGCGAAGGTCTTGGCCGCCTGCGATCCGGCCAGGCTGCTGGCGGCTATGGTCACCAAGGCACCGAGGAGCAGGGCGGCGTCCTCGCCGGGCAGCAGCACGTTCAGCTGCGTGCCGATGCTGGCAGCTGCCACCGGCACCCCCAGCTGGGCCGCCGATAGAACGCCCAGCGGAAGGGGAAGTCCGACCACTCTCAGGCCGGCATGGAGCAGCACCGTCCCGATCCCCAGGGAGAGTCCCAGGACCACCATGTCCGGGTGGCCGCCGAGATCGCGCAGATTCAGGGACGCGCCCAGCCAGACAAAGAAAATCGGGCCGAGAAATCCGTCGCTGACGGCGAAAAGCTGACGGGCCAGGCGCCGCGGTTCGCCGACGGCGGCCACCACCAGACCGAACGAGAAGCCTGCCAGCATCACGGAGACATGGCCGAAGTTGGCCACTCCGGCCAGCGCGAAAAGCAGGGTCAGCTGGATTCGCAGCTCCAGGGCAAATTTGCGCTCCTCGGAGAGCCGGTGCATGCGCTGCCGGGTGCCGCTCCGCTCCAGGGCGCGCAACGCGAAGAAGAGCGCCATGGCCGCGACCCCCACCGCGAGCGCCCCCAGCGCGGCGCGGCCGGCGTTCGGCGGATCCACGGCCAGTGGCAGCGCGACGATGCAGGCGATGTCGGCAATCGCAACCTGGGCCGTCATTGCCACCACCTTCGGTCCGCCCAGGCGCAGGGAGTCGACGATCGGGAGGACCAGTGCGGCTGACGATGACGCCAGGAGCACCACATAGAGCGGAGCATGGCCGGTACCGAAGGCCAGGCCCATGCCGGTTCCGATGACCACGGCCGCGCCGGCAGCCACCGCGGCCCTGCCCGATCCCTTTCCCAAGGCGGAGCGGATCTGTGGGTCCCTGACGGGCACATGCGTTCCGGCCACGAACATCATCAGCGCAAAGCCGATGTTCGCCAGCAGACTGAAGGTGGGATCACCCGGATCGACCAGCGAGAGCCCCGTCCGGCCGATCACGACGCCGGCCAGCAGCTCGCCCAGGACCACCGGCAGGCGCCAGCGGACCGGCAGTGCGAGCACGGGCCCGGCGAGGGCGACGACGGCGATCAGCGCCAGGGACAGGAACGTCACCGTGGACGCAACCCGGCGGGCGGCGCTGACGGCGCAAGCGCCCCCGGCACCTGTGCGGCGGGCGCCTGTGCCGCCGGTTCAGGCAGCCAGATGACGGAAGCCGCCGCGGCCCTCATTCTGGGGTGTTTCGCCATGGAATGAGACTAGTCCGTCGGAGGTCCGGCGCCCCCGAATGAGACGCCAGCGCCCCGGGGCTCAGCGGCCGGCGGCGGGAAGGACGATCTTCATGACGGTTCCTTCGGCCCCGGTGCGGGCCACCTCAACCGTGCCGCCGGCGGCCATGGCAATCTCACGGACCAGGGACAAACCGATACCGAAGCTGCGCTGGCTTCGGGCACCGCCGGCGTTGGGGGTCCTGACGAAGCGCTCGAAGATCCGGTCCTGCTCTACGCCGCTGATCCCGGTCCCCGTGTCTGCGACGGTAATGACGGCCCGGTCCTGCTCCGCACCCGTTGAAATGGTGATGCGCCCGCCGGGCGGCGTGTGGGCGAGGGCGTTGTCCGCGAGCGCCAGCACCGCGCGTCGCAGGGCGTTCTGCTCAATCCTGGCCTGTGGCCGGCCGAGAGCGGCGAAGTCCAGGCGCACCCCGTTCGCCGACGCCAGCTGCTGGAGGCTCTCAGCGACTGAAGCGGCGACGTCGGCCAGTTCGACGGGCTCCGCGCCGGGATCGGGTGCCGCGGCCGTAGCGGCCAGCAGCAGTTCGTTGACGATTCCGGTCAGCGTGGCCGCGTCCTCGCGGATCCGGGCCAGGTTCCGGCCCGGCTGGGAGTCGGGCGCGGCATCGCGCTGCGCGAGCTGGATCCTAGTGTCCAGGATGGCCAGCGGCGTGCGCAGTTCGTGGCTGGCGTCCTGGACGAAGCGGCGCTGCAGGGCCAGCGCCTCGCCCAGCGGGCGGATGGCGCTGCGGGCACTGAGCCAGCCCACGAGGCCGGCGAGTGCGATTCCGGCCACCCCGGCGATGATCATCGCCTCCAGCAGGTCCCTGGAATCCAGGTAGGCGTAAGTCCCGGCAGCCGCGGCGGGCGGCAACTCCGGATGGGCCAGTTTGTTCATGAGATATACGGCGGCGACGGCGAGGAGGCAGACCACCATCACCGCGCAGGCGGCGCTGATCCGCACCGCCACCTTGAGTGAGGCACTGCGAAGGGTGGACTGGTCCGGCGTTCCCCCCGGCACGGTTTCCTTGGTCATTGGCTTCCTAGTCATTGGCGTCGCCGATCTGGTAGCCGACGCCGTGGACGGTGCGGATGACGGTCTTGGCGATCTTCCGGCGCAGGTGGTGGACGTAGGTGTCGATCACGCCGGGCTGGTCGGTGGCGTGGAAGAAGCCTGCGAGCAGTTCGTCACGGGTGAAGACCCTGCCGGGCTCGGCGGCGAGTGCCCCGAGCACCTCGGCCTCCTTCGCGGTGAGGGACACCTGGCCTCCGTACACAGAGCGGACCGAGCGCGACGCCGGATCGAGTTCCCAGTCGCCGATGCTCACCGGGCCGGCGGTCCGGGCGAAGCTGCGCGTCAGCGCGCGCAGCCGTGCCGCCAGTTCGCCGGCGTCGAACGGCTTGGTGACGTAATCGTTGGCGCCGGCGTCGAGCCCCCGGACCTTTTCGTCCGGGTCGCCCAGCGCCGTCAGAATCAGGATCGGCGTGGCGATGCCCTTGGACCGCAAGGCAGCGATCACGCTGATCCCGTCCATCACGGGCAGTCCCCGGTCGATGACCATGACATCCCAGGGCTCCGTCAGCCCCAGATGCAGGCCGTCCTGGCCGTTGGCGGCCAGCCGGACCCGGTAGTCCGGTTCCAGCAGCTCGGCAATCATCGGGCCCAGGACGGGGTCATCCTCGACGAGCAGTAGGGACGGCCGGTCAGCGGTGGTCATGGCGCCTATTCTTCCGTGGCCGTCTTCCCGGTCAGCACGCCCCCGGCCGTGTCGTGTCCAGTTCCGTCTACACCGGCTGCTTCGTCCGGAGCGGCCGCAGCAGCGGCGCGGCGGTTGCTCCGCCGGCGCTTGAGGAACTGGATCACCCAGGGAACCACCGAGACGAGGACCATGACAACGGCGATGACGTCGATGTTCTTGGCGATGATTTCGTAGTGTCCCAGCCAGGTGCCCAGCAAAGTCACGGACGTGGCCCACGCGAGTGCTCCGACGATGTTCCAGAGGGTGAAGGACTTGTACCCATAGCGGCCGATGCCTGCGGTGAGCGGCGCGAAGGTCCTGACCATCGGCACGAAGCGGGCAAGCACGACGGCGGCGCCCCCGTGGCGGCGGAAGAAGTCCTCCGTGGTGGTCAGGTGGGCCGTCTTCAGCACCCTGGCGTCATCCTTGAACCATCTCCGGCCAAAGGTGCGTCCCAGCATGTAGCCAACCTGGTCACCGGCGATGGCGGCCCCGGTCACGACGCCGATCAGCGCCGGCAACGTCAGGTGCAGCTGCTGATGCAGCAGCCCCGCCGTGAAGAGCAGGGAATCGCCGGGCAGGAACGGGAACAGGACCCCGGACTCAACGAACACCATGGCGGCAATGACGCCCAGCGCGGCCGGTCCGAGCCCCGCGAGCAGGCTGGCCGGGTCCAGCAGGGAGGGGGTTCCGGCCGCGGCGGCCAGGGCAGGGGCCAGTCCCGAAGACAGGATGCTGTGCACGGTCACGTCCTTAGGGTCGGTGTGAAGGGAGGAATGGGGCGGCCGGCAGGCGCTCCACGATCCGGGGCGCGAACCGGTTCCACAGTCCGGTGAGCAGGACCACCGCGGCACTCGCGGCCAGGAAGCTGGCCGCGACGTCGGTGGGGTAGTGGACGCCGACATAGAGCCTCGACCAGGCCACGACCAGCGCCATGGCCGCACCCGCGACGGCGGCGGCCTTGGACCAACGGGTTCCGCGGGCCAGGAAATACAGGGCGAAGGCGAGCGCGACGGCGAAGGAGACGTGGCCCGAGGGGAAGCTGTTGGAGCCCGTCTCCGGCGCCAGCGGGTCGAAGAGCAGCTTCGGATCCGGCCGTTGCCGGGCGATGAGGAGCTTGAAGGCTTCGCTGGCCACCCAGCCGGAGCAGGCGACCAAGCCAAAGGCCACGGCCTTGACCAGGTCACGGCGGACCAGCCAGAGGTAAACGGAGACGACGCCGACCAGCATGAGCCCTACCAGCGGACCGAACAACACGTTGATGCCCATCGCGACGGCGGTCAGCGCCGCGCCGTGGTGCCGGCTGAGACCCTGGTCCACGCCCAGCTCGGCGGAGGTGTCGCCGGGCACCAACTGCACCGCCAGGCCCAGCGCGATGACGGCCGCGCACAGCAGCGCGCCCACCACCAGCCAGTGCCTGGCCTGGGGGAGGGTCCAAAAACCTGGTCCGGCAGCGGCCCGATTGTCGGGCAGGCGGGACGGTGCAGTGCGGTCGTCAGTGGCGGGCCCAGTCATGGAATCCTTCGGCTCGAGTCGGCGGCGCGCGGTCACGCGTCCTGATCAACTCTTCCGCGGGGCTCTTAAGAAACGCTTAAGAACTGGCCGCGGGTGTCCTAGGACCCGGCGTTGTAGACGTCCAGGCCGAAGCGGTTCAGGCCCGGTGTCCCGGCATAGCCCAGGTAGGGCAGCCCGAAGGTGTCTTCGATGCTGGCGAGCAGGCTGTAGTGGTTGTACGGCGTGGTGGACCAGGTGCCGCCCTTGGTGAACGGCGAGAGGACCAGGGCACCGACCCGGCCTCCGCCCATGCCGGTGATGCCCGGCAGCGGCGCATTCGGCCCGGGGCCTTCGCCGCAGCAGGCGCTGGCGTCGCTCTGCGGCCCGTCGGACTCGTCGAAGGTGATGACCAGGACCCCGTCCTGCTTGAACGCGGGGGAGGAGGTGATGGCCGGAACCCATTGCTTGAGCCACTCGTCGGCGCTGGCGAGGCCGCCCGGCTGCCCGTCCACGCACGGGGAATCGTGTCCGTCGTGGCAGAGGTTGGGAGTGATCATGGACAGGTTGGGGGTGGTGGCGGCGGAGGCGAGGTCCGTCTTCAGGGCGGCCAGGTCGACGTCGTTCTTGGCGCAGTCGGGCGAGCCGGTGATCCCGGCGAAGTATACGAACGGGTTGTGGCGAGCCGCGTACTGGTCGCCGACCTTGGCTTTCTGGGTGTCATCGACGGCGCCGAGCGCCGGGTGCCGGCACGGCGTGCCCATGTCCTCCATGTAACCCTTCCAGGTCTTCCCGGCGGCCGTCAGCTGGCCGGCGACGGTGGGGACGCTGGCCG
This sequence comes from Arthrobacter sp. 05L428, assembly GCF_056397665.1. Lineage (NCBI taxonomy): Bacteria > Bacillati > Actinomycetota > Actinomycetes > Micrococcales > Micrococcaceae > Arthrobacter > Arthrobacter sp. 05L428. The sequence continues at coordinate 1,153,204 of NZ_JBFTNW010000001.1, forward strand.
GGAAGACGCAGCCGTCCCCGACGGCCTGGCCCGGGCTGGCCGTTCCGCTGCCGGCAAAGGGGGTGTAGCTCTGGCAGTCGGCTTGCATCTGGGGGTTCGGTCCCTGCCCCGAAATCTGCGCCACGTAGTTGGGCTGCGAGTTGTGCGCGGTTCCGAAGTACTGGTTCAGCAGGACTCCCTGGCTGCGCAGCGTTTGGGAGAGATACGGTGCTGCCGACGCCGGGCCCCAGGTCTTGTCATAGCCCTTGTTTTCAAGGTTGATGACGAAGACGTGCTGGGCCCCGGGCAGGTAGCCCTGGCCGGCGGTGGTGCCGGCCGGGGCAGCGTTGGCCGGCGTGGCCGCCGTGCCGGCCTGGGGGCCGTAGCTGAGCGCCGCGGCGGCCAGTACGAGCAGCGCGGCGGCGGCGAAGCGCTTGAGCGTGCGGCGGCTACGCGGCCGGGGTGCGGATGCGGTAGGGGTGGTGGGATTCACGGGAGCTTCCATCCGTCGGCGAGTGCTTTCTCTTTCAGTCCGGACCATTCCTCGGCCGGCGGCGGGCCGACGGGGGTGCAGGCCGGTCCGGCCACGAAGGGCGGGACAAGGTATTTGGGCGCGGCCAGGTTTGCCGGTGTGGCGAAGTCCAGGACTTCGGCGATGTTGCGGGCGGCCCTGTCCCGCGGCGTCAGTGGCGGGAGGTTCCAGCGCCATTCGATGGCCTTGAGGACCGAGGTGTGGTCGTAGACGTCGTGGGCGACGTAGCGGCGTCGTGCGCGGGGAGAGACCACCAGGGAGGGGACCCGGAAGCCGCGCAGGGCCGTGGCGGCACTGGTGTCCGGGGCCGTCGTCGGTGCGACGTGGTCGTAGAAGCCGCCCCATTCGTCGTAGTTGACCACCAGCAGGGTGTTGGCCCAGCCGGGACCGGAGGTGACCGCGTTGTAAACCTCGGCCAGGAACGTTTCGCCGGAGCGGATGTCAGCGTGCGGGTGGTCATCGCCCGAGGTGCCGGAGCCCTCGTCGGTGAACCGCGGGTCCACGAAGGACACCGCGGGCAGGGTCCCGGCGGAGCAGTCCGTAAGGAACTCGGAGTAATGGTGCGAGATGCCCTGGTATTTGGCCCCCCAGAGCGCGGTGAAGGGGATGTCGCCGTAGTAGTACTTGCCGGATACGCCTGCGGCGGCGAGCCGGTCCCAGATGGTCGGCAGGGTGCTGGTGACCGTGGAGTTATGGACCCGGTCGGTGGCTGCGGCGTGCTGGTAGAACCGGTTGGGGTAGGTCTCTGCCATGGTCGCGGCGAAGTACTGGTCGCAGACCGTCCAGTCGGGGCCGGCCTGCCGCCAGAAGTCCAGGTCGGCGGCGTCGTAGTATCCGACGGCGAACTCGTCGTTCTCCCCGGCCTGGAGCCAGCCGTTGTTCTTCCCGTTGTTGAACTGGATCCGGCCGCCCTCGTAGGAGTGGTCAGGGTCCGGGTGGCCGCAGCCCTGGAAGTCTGTCAGGTGGTGGGTGGAGTGCGGGATGCCGTAGCGGTCGGTGAAGCTCAGCCCGGACTGTTTCCCGTCGGCCCCCGGCATCCAGCCGAGGAAGTGGTCGAAGGAGCGGTTCTCCATCATCACCACGATGATGTGGTCGATGCCGGAGGCACCGGGTGCAGGCAGCGTCGCCGCGGCTGCGGCCCGGGAAGCGTTGCCGGCGGCCAGGGCCGTGGCGGTGCTGGCGGCCAGGGCCGTGCCGGCGGCGGTCATGAAGTTACGTCGTGTTAAGTTCACGCCCAGAAGTAGATCACGGAAAGGTTACGGCCCCGGCCCGTTTCGGGGCTGGTTCACGAACTGTTCACCGTGTGTTGGCGGTCCGGTACCGCCGCGGAAATCCGGGCAGGACCCCGGACTTCCGCCGGGCAACGGTCAGGCTGGCGCGGTGCCGCCTGGCATCCCGGGCGCGTTCTGGCCGTACTCGGCCGAGATCAGGATGGGCAGGTGGTCGGAGGCGCCGCGCGGCAGCGTTTCGACGTTCTCGATCATGAGGCCCTGGGACGTGGCGAAGTCGAAGTGACCCTTGAAGACCTTGTACCGGGTGTACGTCCGCCGGTCGCTGAGGGAGAGCTCGTAGCCGGCGTCCTTCATCTGTTCCGTGAGGTACTTGGTGAAGAACGGGTAGTTGAAGTCGCCCACCATGAGTGTCATCAGCCCGCCGCCCATGCTGAGCAGTTCCGCGTGCGCGGCGTGGATCTGGTTCCGGCGCAGCGAGTTCGACGCCGTCAGGGGCGCCGCGTGGAAAGAGGCGATGACGAGGTCGTGGTCCGTCTCGTTGTCGACCACCCGGGTGCCGATGAGCCGCTCGTGCGCGGGTGCCAGCACCCGGTCATGCATCGACTTCTTCAGGGCGAACGTCTTGGTCTCGTACGCGGTGAAACGGTCCTTGCGGTAGTAGATGGCCAGGCCCAGCCGGTTGCCTCTCGTGGCATCCGCGAGGTGCAGGTCGCCGATGGTTTCGGGCAGGTCTTCGGTGTCGCACTCCTGGAGGCAGAGCGCATCGATCTCATAGCCGCTGGCCAAAGCCTCCAGTTCGCCGCTGGCCTTGTGTTTGCGGAGGTTGTAGCTGATAACTCGGATCAGGGGGAGCACCTCTTCGCGCAATAGTCGGGGTAAACCTGCTCCCGAGTCTACCCAGTCCGGCGGATCGGACGGGACCAGACTGGCCGGGTGACTGCCCGGGCCGCTCCGTGGAACCGCCGCCGCAATGGCGCGCTGAAGCGGTGGTGGCCCGAGGCGATAAGGTGGTTGGGATTCTCTGATTGTTGCTGCGAAAGGGTCGACGTTGACTGCTGAACTACCCGTGCTGGCCGAGGGCGATTTCTACTACGAGGTGCTGGGGGACGGTCGTTTCCGCTCCACCATCCACGCCCAGGGCGCGTGGAACGTGCACGAACAGCACATGGCGCCGGCGTCCGGCATTATGGCCGATTGCCTGGCCCGGCACGAACCGCGGGACGACATGCGGATGGCGCGGATCAGCTACGAGATCCTGGGCCTCATCCCCGGCGGCGAATTTGAGGTCACCACCACCACGCTGCGCCCGGGCCGGACCATTGAACTGCTGCAGGCCGAACTCGTGGCCGGCGGCCGCGTGGCGATCCGGGCGACGGCGTGGCGCATGATCACCTCCGACACCTCGGCCATCGCCGCCTTCGAAGACCCGAGGATCCCGGCACCGGACGACTGTGAGCCCTATGACGCCGCAACGGTCTGGCCGGGCGGGTACATCGCCTCGCTCAAGATGCGCATCGCCGAGGGCCACCGCGCCGGCTCCGGGACCGTCTGGCTGCACACCGACCACCCGCTCACGGACCGGGCGGACAGCAGCGACCTGGCCCGTCTGATCGGCCTTGTCGACACAGCCAACGGGATTGCCGCCCGGGTTCCGCCGGGCAAGGGCAGCTATGCATTTCCCAACTTGGACCTGCAGATCCACATGTACCGGCGCCCGGAGGGGGAGTGGCTGGGCCTGGACAACGAGGTGTCCTTCGGCACGGACGGCATCGGCCTGACCTCCACGGTGCTGCACGATCTGCAGGGCCCCTTCGGGCGGGCCGAGCAGATCCTGACGCTGCGCAAAAGCTAGTCGAGTGCCCCGGCAGGGAAACTGTCCGGTCAGTGGAAGACGAGCCAGCCGACGGTTGTGGCCAGGCCGGTCAGGAACGCGCCCCAAAGGATGTCCGCCACGACGATCGCCAGCGGCCAGTTCTTCAGCGTCGCGGCGTTGGTGAGGTCGTAAGTGGCGTAGGCGAACCCGCCGAGGGCGGCGCCGTATCCCAGCGCGGTCAGCCAGCTGCCGCCGTCGAGGGCCGGGCGGAGGGCGAAGAAGACGATCCCGGCAATGTAGAGCACGTAGAACACCACGGCGTACCCTAGATGGGGTTTGTCGGCCATCAGGTGGCCCAAGTGCCGGCGGTAGAACTTGTTCATCGACTTGAGCCAGACGGCGTCGATGACGGCGAACGCGGCGGCTACCACTAGGAATTGCAGAATGACCATAAGGGAGCATAACAACATGCAGCAGGCCGCGGCCGGACCCCGGAGCCTGACGGCGTTCCGGCAGGAGCACTCCCTCGGCGCCGCGGAGGATCTGGACCTCGCCTTGGAGCTGCTGCAGCGGGTGAAGACCGGCGCGGTGGGACCCATGCTGCGGCTTTACCGGCCCGCGCCCACCGTGGCCTTCGGTCAGCGTGACACGCACTTGCCGGGCTTCGACGCCGCGGCGCGGGCCTGCCGCGAGCTCGGGTTCGAGCCGTTGGTCCGGAAGGCAGGCGGACGGGCTGCGGCGTACCACGGGGGAACGCTGGTGATCGACCATCTCGAGCCGGACGCCGATGCGATCGCGGGCGCGAAGGGACGCTTTTCCTTCTTCGGCGAACTGCTGGCGCAGGCACTGCGCGACGCCGGGGTGGAGGCCGCCGTCGGGGAGATCCCCGGCGAATACTGCCCCGGCGAGTTCAGCGTGCACGGCCAGGACCCGCTGGCTCCTGAGCGCCGGCTCAAACTCATTGGCACCGCCCAGCGCGTGGTCTCCGGCGGCTGGCTGTTCAGCTCGGTGATCATCGTGGAGAACTCGGCGCCGATCAAAGCCGTGCTCGAGGCCAGCTACGCGGCCCTGGGCCTGGACTGGGACCCGGCGACGGCGGGGGCGGTCAACGATCTTGTCCCGCACCTGGGCGTGGACGCCATCGAGGCCGCCGTGCTGGGCGCGTACGGCCGCTACGCCACCCTGGACTACGGCGACTTCGACAGCCTGCTGGATTAGCCTGGGGCGCGCGCCGCGAGGAGCTGCTCGCGCAGGATGTCGGCGTGCCCGCAGTGCTGGGCGAGTTCCCGGAGCATGTGCAGATACACCCACCGCAGCGGGAGCGGCCCGCGCCGGTTTCCGGTGACCAGGTCGTCCAGCCCCAGCAGCCGGGTCCTTTCGCGCGACTCAACGCAGGCCAGCCGGTACGCGGCCTGGACGCTTGCGATGGTGTCGCCGTCGTCCAGGATGAAGGACTCGTCCGGGGTGGCTGGTATGCCGATCTCCTGGCGGCTACGGCGCGTGATGGCTTCGTCGAACCAGACCTTTTCCACGAACGTGGCGTGCTTGACCAGCCCCAGCAGCGTGGTGCGCGAGGGGACCAGGGAGGCCCGGGCCTCGTGCTCGCTCATCCCATCCAGGCAGTCGTGCAGTGAGGTCCGGTGCTCGTCCAGGAAGGCGTCGAACTGCGCCCGAAGGTCGGCCGCGAAGATGCCGGGATCCATGCTGGGGAATGTGCTCATGGGTCCACAGCCTAATACCCTGCCGCCGGGCGCCCGCAGGCCTGCCCTTACCGCATCCACCCCCACCATGGGCTGGCCCCGTCCGCGACTTCGGACGGGGCCAGCCCATGACGGAACACCGGGACGTCAGTGCCCCCGCGCGATCCAATCCTCAAGTTGCGGCGCTTCGGCGCCCACACTGGTCGAGTCCCCATGGCCGGTGCGGACCACCGTGTCCGCGGGAAGCGTCAGCAACCTGGACTTGATCGACTCGACAATGGTGGGGAAGTCGCTGAAGGACCGGCCGGTGGCGCCCGGGCCGCCCTGGAAGAGCGTGTCGCCGGTGAAGACCGTGCCCTCGGCGGCCAGGTAGAAGCTCACGGAGCCGGGCGAGTGGCCCGGGGTGTGGAGCGCCACCAGCCGCGCGCCGCCGACGTCGAAGGTGTCGCCGTCGTCGATGCCGTGATCCGGCTCGGTTCCCGGGAAGACCCGGTCCCAGAGCATCCAATCGTTCCGGTTGAGGTAGACCGGCGCGTTGACCAGGCCGCGGAACTCGCCCACCGCGGCGATGTGGTCGTCGTGGCCGTGGGTGAGCAGGATGGCTGTGACTTTCCGGCCGGCGACGGCGGCCGCGATGGCGGCGGCGTCGTGGGCCGGATCGATCACCACGCACTCCTGGTCATTACCGACGAGCCAGACGTTGTTGTCCACGTCCCAGGTGCCGCCGTCGAGCGAAAACGTGCCCGAGGTGACCAGCCGCTCGATCCTCAGTCCGGTTCCGGAACCGGCGCTCACAGTTCCACCACCGAGCGGAGGACGGCCCCGGAGTGCATCTTCTCGAAGGCGTCTTCGATCTGGTCGATGGTGATCCGCTCCGTGACGAAGGCGTCCAGGTCCAGCCGGCCTTGCTGGTACAGGTCGATAAGCATGGGGAAGTCGCGCGACGGCAGGCAGTCGCCGTACCAGGAGGACTTCAGCGAGCCGCCCCGGCCGAACACGTCCAGCAGCGGCAGTTCCAGGGTCATGTCCGGGCTGGGGACACCCACGAGGACCACGGTGCCGGCGAGGTCGCGGGCATAGAAGGCCTGCTTGTACGTCTCGGGCCGTCCCACGGCGTCGATCACGACGTCGGCGCCGAAACCGCCGGTCAGTTCGCGGATCGCCTCCACCGGGTCGACGGCGGAAGAGTCCACCGTGTGGGTGGCGCCGAGTTCCTTGGCACGTTCGAGCTTTTTGGCGTCGATGTCCACCGCGATGACGGTGGTGGCGCCGGCGAGCGCGGCACCGGCGACGGCCGCCACGCCCACGCCGCCGCAGCCGATCACGGCGACGGAATCACCGCGCTGGACGTTGCCGGTGTTGATCGCGGCGCCGAGGCCCGCCATGACGCCGCAGCCGAGCAGGCCGATCGCGGCGGGGTCGGCGTCGGGGTCCACCTTGGTGCACTGGCCGGCGGCGACGAGGGTCTTCTCGGCGAAGGCGCCGATGCCGAGCGCGGCGGTGAGCTCGGTGCCGTCCGCCAGCGTCATCTTCTGCGTCGCGTTGTGCGTGTTGAAGCAGTACTGCGGCTCGCCGCGGCGGCACGCCCGGCACTCGCCGCAGACGGCTCGCCAGTTCAGCACCACCCGGTCGCCGGGGGCCACCTCGGTGACGTCGGGGCCGACGGCGCTAACCACGCCGGTGGCCTCATGGCCGAGCAGGAACGGGAAGTCGTCGTTAATGGCGCCCTGCTTGTAGTGCAGGTCGGTGTGGCAGACACCGCAGGTGAGGATGTCCACCAGGGCCTCGCCGGGTCCGGGGTCAGGGACCAGGATGGTCTCCAGGGTGACGGGTGCGTTCTTGGAACGGACTACTGCGCCTTTGACTTCGTGGACCATGGGGTTGGCTCCTTTCATCACCGCTTCCGTGGCGGGAAGCGGCACGGCGCGGGCCCCTGGGGTGAGCCGGGAGTCCGCGCCGTAAGTGGTTTGGGGGGTGTCCTGAAAAGGTGGCGTTAGGCCGCGAGGCGGCTCTTGACCTCGGCCGCGGAGGGGTTGGTGGCGGCGGTGCCGTCCGGGAAGAGCACGGTGGGGACCGTGCGGTTGCCTCCGTTGAGCTGCTCCACGAGTTCGGCAGTGCCTTCGACTTCCTCGATGTTGATCTCGGTGTATCCGATGCCCTGCGCGTCCAGCTGCTTCTTCAGCCGGTTGCAGTAGCCACACCAGGTGGTCGAAAACATGGTGATGGTGCCGGAATCGGGGGTGAAGTCCACGAAGTTCTCCTCAAGGCAGGTTGACGGCACTGGTTGGCGATGATGAGTGGCATCGCCGTTGCCGACAAAAGTCGTATGTCACTCCCAATAACGGTAACCCGGGGCCCGCTATTCCCTGCTCTATTCCCGCTGGGCGGCCCGCGGTGGCATGCTGGTGCCATGTGTGGACGCTACGTGATGGCCCGGGCCGTCGGGGACCTGCTGGCAGAATTCGACGCCGAACTCGAGGAAGAGGTGGTGATTCCGCCGTCCTGGAACGTCGCGCCGACCGCGGACGTGCCGATCCTGCTTGAGCGGCTGGTGGACGGTGAACCCGTGCGGCAGCTCCACATTGCCCGCTGGGGACTGGTGCCGTCCTGGGCCAAGGACCCCGGCATCGGCTCGAAGATGATCAACGCCCGCAGCGAGAGCGTGCTGGAGAAGCCGGCCTTCCGCAAGGCCACCCGCACCCGCCGGTGCGCCGTTCCGGCCGACGGCTATTACGAGTGGAAGGGCGAGGGCCGCGGCAAGCAGCCGTACTACGTGCATCCAAAGGACGGCAGCCCGGTGGTCTTCGCAGGCCTCTATGAATGGTGGAAGGACCCGTCAAAGACCGAGGGGGACCCGGGGCGCTGGCTGCTCTCGACGTCGATCCTCACCACCGATTCTCCGCCGGAGGGCTACGCGGACGGCATGCTGGCGGAACTGACGGCCCTGCACGACCGCGTCCCGCTGCCGATGGACCGCAGGACCATGGAGACCTGGCTGGATCCGCAGGCGGAAGACGCCGCCGCGCTGGTTGGGCTGGTCCGCGCCGGCGCGCACGACGTCGCCGAGGGCTGGAGGATCGACGCCGTCGGCACCGCCGTCGGGAACGTCAAGAATGACTCCCCGGAGCTGATCGAGCCGGTCGGCAGCCTGTTTTAGCGGACGGGCCGGCAGGCTTGGCTCCGTTCCCGGCCATGTTTGGCTCTGCAGGGCCGAGACAAAGGTACATTTGACTCGATTAGAATCTGGTTCTGCCATGGGGGGCAATGGTGACAATTTTGGGTCGTGAGTCGGCTACCGCGGTCTTTCGAATAAGGCGAAAAGCGAGTGGGCTGCGGTGGATCATCCTAAGCACCGTACTCGCTGTGATGGGCCTTCTCGGCGTATGGATTACCATCCCGGAATGGATCAACGTGCTCCTGGCGGCAATCTCATTTGCCTTGTTGTACATGGAGGTGCGTGCCCACCGTCGCTCCGTTGCCTCGACGGTGTTTGAACCGCGCATTAGCGATTCCTTCGAAAGTTTCGTGCCGACGACTAGCAGCCACGGTCGGTTCACCTATCGCAAGTTCCCGCACGGATCCTTCCTCTCGGACGACTTGGTGAGCTCGGCCATACAGGACGGACTGGAGGCGCGACTGGAATCCAAACCGTTCACGATGCCCCCGTCCCTGAGCGCCCTCGGCCAACGCTTTCTCGACGACAAGATCAAGGTTAGGCATGTCTTTGACGGGCCTATCCTTGGATGGAACTCGAACGTTGGGGTAGGGCCGGCTGCGTCTGAGCTGCCTCGCTGGATAGATTTTCAGCCCGCAACCTACTTTCAGCACATCGCAACGGACCAGCTTGCGCTCCACGACGTAAGCCGGGCCGGTCGTTTCACCGAAGACCACGGACGAAGGCTTTTCATTACCCGACGCGGGGCGCTCAGGGACTTCCACGACTCATGGCTTGTAAACGTGGTGGGGACCTCAGTCATGGCATTCACGAGCGATGGCAAGCTGCTCATAGTGGATCAAGGAATTCATAACCTAAACAGCGGCGGTCAGTTGGCTCCGAGTGGCTCGGGTGCGCTGGAGCCCAAGGATTTTCAGGGCCGCGCTTCGCTTCCCTTGGCGGAACTGGCGGCCAACGGGGCCAACCGTGAGTTGCAGGAAGAAGCTGGAGTTCTGGCCAATGAGATCCAAGAGAGCTACTTCCTAGGCTTCGGACGCTGGCTTGAAAAGGCGGCGCGTCCCGAACTCATGACATTGAGTTTGCTCTCCGTGGACTCGCACGTTCTGGAACAGCGGATGACGGGGAAACTCGAGAGACCGTTCGTTCGCGGACGGACATTCACCAGGCTTGTGGGTGAACCGAGCGAATGGGGATCGTCGCCGGAAACAATGCTCGAGCCCCAGTACCGGGGAAGACTCTCCCTGCCGCTTTCAGTGGGGCTTGCCCTTTTGAAAGAATTCGTCGCAGCGGGCGGCCCGTCTGCAGAAGTGTTTTCGAGCCAGGTCATCGGCGGCGACTAGACCGTGACCTTGCCGCCGGCGTCGACCGTCCAAGTGGGGTTGAAGGCGACCTCCCAGCGGAAACCGTCCGGGTCCGCGAAGTAGCCCGTATAGCCGCCCCAGGGCTGGGTCTTCGGCGCGGCCACGACGACGGCGCCGGCGGCCTCCGCCTGGCGCATCGCCTGGTCCACCTCGTCAGCGCTGCCCACGTTGTGGCTCAGGGTGATGCAGGGGATGCCGGCCGGGGGATCGGTGGCGGCCTCGGCCTGCATCTGCCCGGCGTCCCAGAGCGAGAGGATAAGCCCGTGGTTGACCTGCAGGAAGAGCACCTCGCCGGAAACCTCCCGGTGGACCGGCCACCCGAGGCCCTCCACGTAGAAGCGGCGCGAGGCGTCAACGCTGCGGACACCCAATGAGATGAAGTCGACTCGTGGTTGCATCGTTCGATACTGTCATGCACATGTCCACACATCACCGTGACGCCAAAGACGCCCAGGCCGATAAGGAACAACTCGCCGCCGTGCGGGTGGCGGTCGACGAGGTGGACGAACAGATCGTCGCGCTGATCGGCCGGCGCGAACGGCTTATCCGGATTGCCGGCACCCTGAAGGCGGACAGTGCCGAGGTGCGGGCGCCCGGCCGCGTGGAGCGGGTCCTAGAACACGTCAAGGCGACGGCTGAGCAGAAGGACATCGACACCGAGATCGTCGAACAGACCTACCGGGCCATGATCGATGCCTTCATCCGGCTTGAGCTGGACGTCTACAAAGCTTCCAGCTAGGGCTGGTCGACTCAGCTAGAGCGACTCTTCGACGGGCACGTTGGCCTGGTACTCCCGGCCCTCACAATCGCTGTAGGCCGTCATCAGATGGCCCTTGGCCAGCCCCATCACCGTGCTCAGCGGAAAGTTGCCGGTGATGGTGTTGCCGGAGTGCTCCACACCCTTGAGGTCGAAGTTCTCTTCCGTGCCGTCATGGCTGAAACAGAAGAAAGAAACTGCCTCGCCGTTCATGAACTCGATTTCCATCCGGCGCTGGTGCGAATGGTCCGGGGTGGCCGCCACGAGCCCCACCACATAGGCCCCGGAACTCGGGATATTCCCGTCTATATCGAACTTCGCCACCAAGGTTGAATCCTTGGCGGCGATGCTTACGTGCTTCAGGAGTGCGCTATGGGAGCTCATAGCTCAATCCTGCTACCTGCGCTTGCGTCCGTCCACCCCCATCTAGGTTTTGTCCCGGGCCCGGCGTAGACTTGAATTGTTCGAAGATATATTCGAATACCCTCTCAAGATTCTTGCCAGAGGTCAGCGTATTCCGGGAGGCACCATGGGGATGTTCAGCGAGTCGGTGGACGTCGCGTGCACCCCGTCCGGCCAGCCGCTGTCCCTTGCCTGGGGCGGCCGGCACTACGACGTCTGCGCCGAACCGGTCCGCTGGTTTGAGCGGCGGCAGTGGTGGGCCGAGGAGCAGCGGGCTCCGCTGGGCAGCGGCCCGGGACTGGTGGACCACGAGATCTGGCGGATCCAGGTCCGGGACGCCGGTAACACGGAGGACACCCTCACCCTGGACCTGAGCCGTCATCTGGGCAGCGGTCGCTGGCGGCTGCTGCGGATCCACGATGCCCTGCGCACTATCAGGAAGCCCGAGTCGGCATGAGCTTCACCCACCTGCACGTTGCCACCGCCTTCAGCGCCCATTACGGGGTGTCCTGGCCGGAGGAACTGGCTGCTGCCGCCGCCGCGGACGGGGCCACGGCGCTCGCCTGCACGGACCGTGACGGGCTTTACGGCACGGTCAAGCACCTGAAAGCCTGCATGGCGGCAGGGCTTGACCCAGTCGTGGGGGTGGACCTGGCAGTCTTCGACGACGACGGCGACCTCCGAACCCAGCTCGGCGGCCGCGTCGTCGTATTGGCGCACGGGCACAACCGCGGCGCCGGCTACCGGGCGCTGTGCCGGCTGGTCTCCGACGCCCACGCCCGCACCACGGGCAAGGCCGGAGGAACGGTGCCCGTCGCGGTGACCAGGGCGGAACTGGCCTCCCGCGCCCTCGACCCGCAGACCCTCGAACCGGTGCTCACCGTGCTGATCGGCCCGGACTCCGACGTCGGCCGCGCGATGGGCGGCCGGCGCTACCTCCGGCCCCGCACGCTCTTCAAGCGCTGGCTGGACGCCATGCCGGCGGGAACTCTCGCCGCTGAGGTCGTCTCGCAGCTCAGCCCGCCCGGCGAGCCGCTGAGCACGGCCCACGCGGTGCGAATGCTCAAGCTCGCCGCGGAACACGCAGTCCCCGCGGTGCTGAGCAACGCCGTGCGCTACTGTGCCGAGGACGGTGCCGCGACGGCGGACGTGCTGGACTCCGCCCGGACACTGAAATCCCTGCCCGAGCTCTCCGCCGCGCCGCAGCTGCAACCCAACGGGCAGGCCTGGCTGAAATCCTCCGCGCAGATGCTGCGGCTGGGCCAGGAAATCATGCACGCCGCCGGCTACGGCGCCGCGGACCTCAAGAGCCTGCTGGCACACACCGAGGCGCTCGCGGACCGCTGCCGGATGGATCCGGTCACGGACATGGGATGGAAGCAGCCCGTGGTCCCGGAGGCCTCGGTGATCGGAATTGCGGGGGACCCGCTCGTGGAACTCACGCAGCGCTGCGAGGCCGGCATCAGCCGGCGCTTCCCCGGGATCGCCGGCAAGCCAGCCGAAGAAATGCGCGCCCGGCTGGAGCACGAACTGCGGATCATCGACAGTCTTGGTTTTGCCTCCTATTTCCTGACGGTGGCCGAAGTGTCCCGGATGATCCTGGACATGGGGGTCCGGGCGGCAGCCCGCGGCTCGGGCGCCTCCAGCCTGGTCAATTTCCTGATCGATGTCAGCCAGGTCAACCCGCTGCAGCACGACCTCATCTTTGAACGATTCCTGTCCCGGGACCGCGCCACCCTGCCGGACATCGACATCGACGTCGAAAGCGCCGAACGGCACAACGTCTACCGGAGGATCTTTGAGCGCTTCGGCTCCGAACGCGTCACGCTGATGAGCATGCAGAACGGCTACCGCGCCCGCGGGGCCGTCCGCGACGCCGGCCTGGCCCTTGGCATGGACGGCGGCGACATCGACGAGATCGCCAAACAGCTGTGGCGGTTTTCGGCCCGGAACTTCCGTGAGGCCCTGGTGGAGAAGCCGGAGCTGAAGGAATTCGCCGGCCGGGTGGAGCAGCGGGACTTCACCGAAAACCAGCAACTGGACCTGTTGGTGGACCTGACCGAACGGCTGGACCGGCTGCCGCGGCACATCTCGATGCACCCCTGCGGGGTCATCCTGGGCGATGCGACACTGCTGGACCGCACCCCCGTGCAGCCCAGCGGCCTGGGCCTGCCGATGAGCCAGTTCGACAAGCACGACATGGATCCGATGGGCATGCTCAAGCTCGATGTCCTTGGCGTCCGGATGCAGAGTGCCATGGCGTTCGCGGTCCGGGAGGTGATCCGGCTGCACCCGTCCAAGGCCGAGGTGGTGGCGGCCGGCCGCCACCCCGCAGGCCCGGACGGCGCCGGCCCGGACTACATCGCAGCCGACGGCCGCATCGACCTCAACGCCGTCCCGCTCGACGACGAACCCACCTATGAGCTGATCCGCAGCACCCACACTCTGGGCTGCTTCCAGATCGAATCCCCGGGCCAGCGGGAACTTATCGGCAAGCTGGCGCCCCGGGAATTCAACGACCTCATCATCGACATCTCGCTGTTCCGGCCGGGGCCGATGAAGTCGGACATGGTCCGGCCCTTCCTGGAACACCGGCACGGCTTCGCGCCGGAGGTCTACCCGCACCCGGACCTCAAGCCGGTGCTGCAGGAGACGCACGGCGTCACCGTCTTCCATGAGCAGATCCTCAAAACCTTCGACGTCATGACCGGCTGCGGGCTGGCCCGAGCCGATGAATTCCGGCGGGCCCTCGGCAACGAGGTCCTCGAGGGACGGGTGGAGGAATTCTTCCGCCGCGAAGCCCGGGCCCGGAACTACACCCCCGAGGTGGTGGACAAGGTCTGGGGGACGCTGAAAGCCTTTGGCAGCTTCGGTTTTTGCAAGGCCCACGGCGCCGCCTTCGCCGTGCCCACCTACCAGTCGGCGTGGCTCAAGACCCACCACCCTGAAGCCTTCCTGGCCGGGCTCTGGGAACACGACCCGGGGATGTACCCCAAGCGGCTGCTGGTGGCCGAAGCCCGGCGGCTGGGGATCCCCATCCTGCCGCTGGACATCAACCGCAGCCACGCCGAATACCGGGTGGAACGGGTGGACACCGGCCCGGACCGGGGCAAGCTCGGCATCCGGCTGAGCCTGAACGGCATTTTCGGGCTTTCCGGGGCCGAGCTGAAACGGATTGTGGCCGGCCAGCCCTATGATTCCCTCGCGGACCTGCGTGCCCGCACCCGGCTCAGCAAGCCGAGCATCCAGCGCCTGGCGCAACTGGGCGCCTTCGACTCGCTGCACCGCTCCTCCGGCAGCACCGCCAACCGGGCCGACCTGGTCCAGCACCTGCAGCAGCTGCAGGGCAGGCCGCAGCGCAAGGGGGTCGAGGTCATCGAGGGGCAGTTGGCCTTGCCGCTGGGCGACGTCGAGCTCAGGAACCTGAAGGGCGGCCTGCCGGCCCCTACGCTGGTGGAAACAGTGCGCGCCGAACTGGACCTGTTGGCCCTGGATGTCAGCGGACACCTGATGGACAGCCACCGCCCCTTGCTGGACCGGCTGGGCGTTACGACGGCGGACAAGCTGCTGGGACTGCGCAACGGTACCGAGGTGCTGGTGGCCGGGGTGCGGGTGGCCACCCAGACCCCGCCGATGCGCGGCGGCAGGCGGGTGGTGTTCATCAGCATCGATGACGGCACCGGCTGCGTGGACTCGGTCTTCTTCCATGAGGCCCAGGAACAGTCCGGTCCGCTGCTGTTCGGCACCCGGCTGCTGTTGATCCGCGGTACCACCCGGCGGACCGGGCCGCGGGGCATCAGCGTCAGCGCCTCGATGGCCTGGGACCTCAGTCGGACCGAGACGCTGCCCTTCCCGGCGCCCGCCGCCAACCGGACGGCTGCTGCCGAGCCCGGCGCCGGCGGAGCTGCCGCCCCCGCGCAGGGCCGTCCTGAGCACCCGGTCCAGGGCCCGCTGGACGGGATCCGCCGGACCCTGGCCATCACCGGGTTCTCCGGCTAAGCGGCGGCAAAACGCCTGCCGGCCGGCGGCCTGCCGCGTTGGTTGGCCTATCCGGAACCCGATAGCATGGACGAGGCTGGCTGTGGTCCCCGTACGCCACAAGCTACGAAGCCTTAACTTTGAATAGGAGACACCCGTGTCAGATGCCCAGCAGATCACCCTTATCGTCGACGGCGAAGAGACCAAGGTGACTACCGGGACCACCGGCGCGGAACTCTTTTTTGAGCGCCGCGACGTCGTTGTGGCCCGCGTCAACGGCGAGCTGAAAGACCTGGACCAGCCGCTGCCCGAGGGTGCAGCGATTGAAGGCGTCACCATCGATTCCCCGGACGGCCTCAACGTCCTGCGCCACTCCACCGCCCACGTCATGGCCCAGGCCGTGCAGCAGTTGCGCCCCGACGCCAAGCTCGGCATCGGCCCGTACATCACCGACGGCTTCTACTTCGATTTCGACGTCGAGGAGCCGTTCACCCCGGAAGACCTGCGCCAGCTGGAAAAGATGATGCAAAAGATCATCAACCAGAACCAGAAGTTCGTCCGCCGCGTCGTCTCCGAGGACGAGGCCCGCGAAGCCATGAAGGACGAGCCCTACAAGCTGGAACTGATCGGCCTCAAGGGCGCCGGCTCGGACGCCGACGGCTCCAGCGTGGAGGTGGGCGGCGGCGAGCTGAGCATCTACGACAACGTGGAGCGCAAGGAAGGCACCACCGTCTGGTGCGACCTGTGCCGCGGCCCGCACCTGCCCAACACCAAGCTGATCTCCAACGCCTTCGCCTTGACCCGCTCGTCGGCCGCCTACTGGCGCGGCAGCGAGAAGAACAAGCAGCTGCAGCGCATCTACGGCACCGCCTGGCCCACCAAGGAAGCCCTCAAGGCCTACCAGGAGCGGATCGCCGAGGCCGAGCGCCGCGACCACCGCAAGCTCGGCGCCGAACTGGACCTGTTCTCCTTCCCGGACGAGCTGGGCTCCGGCCTGCCGGTGTTCCACCCCAAGGGCGGCATCATCCGCAAGGCTATGGAGGACTACTCCCGCCAGCGCCACGTCGACGCGGGCTACGAGTTCGTCTACACCCCGCACATCACCAAGGGCCACCTCTACGAGGTCTCCGGACACCTGGACTGGTACCGCGAGGGCATGTTCCCCCCGATGCACATCGACGCGGAACTGAACGAGGACGGCACCGTGCGCAAGCCCGGCCAGGACTACTACCTGAAGCCGATGAACTGCCCGATGCACAACCTCATCTTCCGCTCCCGCGGACGCTCCTACCGCGAACTTCCGCTCCGGCTCTTCGAATTCGGCTCGGTGTACCGCTACGAGAAGTCCGGCGTCGTGCACGGCCTCACCCGCGTCCGGGGCATGACCCAGGACGACGCCCACATCTACTGCACCCGCGAGCAGATGAAGGACGAGCTCACTAAGACGCTCAACTTCGTCCTCGGCCTGCTCAAGGACTACGGCCTGGAGGACTTCTACCTGGAACTCTCCACCAAGGACCCGGAGAAGTCCGTGGGTTCGGACGAGGTCTGGGAGGAAGCCACCCAGACCCTCGCCGAGGTGGCGCAGGAGTCCGGACTGGAACTGGTCCCTGATCCGGGCGGAGCCGCCTTCTACGGCCCGAAGATCTCGGTGCAGGCCCGCGACGCCATCGGCCGGACCTGGCAGATGTCCACCATCCAGCTGGACTTCAACCTGCCGGAGCGCTTCGAACTCGAGTTCCAGGCCGCGGACGGCACCCGCCAGCGCCCGGTCATGATCCACCGCGCCCTTTTCGGCTCCATTGAACGCTTCATGGGCGTCCTGACCGAGCACTACGCCGGCGCCTTCCCGGCCTGGCTGGCCCCGGTGCAGGTGGTCGGCATCCCCGTGGCCGAGGCGTTCAACGACTACATGTTCGACGTCGTCGACCAGCTCAAGGCCGCCGGGATCCGCGCCGAGGTGGACATCTCCTCGGACCGTTTCCCGAAGAAGATCCGCACCGCCAGCAAGGACAAGATCCCGTTCGTGCTGATCGCCGGCGGGGACGACGCCGAGGCCGGCGCCGTGTCCTTCCGCTTCCGCGACGGCAGCCAGGACAACGGCGTGCCCGTTGCCGAGGCCGTCCGGCGGATCGTCGACGCCGTCCGCAACCGGACCAGCTAAGGGAGCAGCACGTGCAGGAGACCACAGGCGCTGTCCCGGGCTACCCGGGTGACGACGGCGTAACCGACGACTTTGGCCTGGCCGGGGTGCCGGACGCCTTCCAGCGCCTGTGGACTCCGCACCGCATGGCGTACATCAAGGGCGGCCAGCACCAGTTCAAGAACCCGGATGACTGCCCCTTCTGCGTCGCTCCCGAGCGCGAGGACGACGACTCCCTGATCGTGTTCCGCGGCCGGTCCTGCTACGTCGTGCTCAACCTCTTCCCCTATAACCCGGGCCACCTCCTGGTCTGCCCCTACCGGCATATCCCCGATTACACGGACCTGACTGTCGAGGAGACCGCGGAGTTCGCCGAGCTGACCCAGACGGCGATGCGGGTGCTGCGTAAGGTCGCGAACCCGACCGGCTTCAACTTAGGGATGAACCAGGGCGTGACCGGCGGGGCCGGCATCGCGGGCCACCTGCACCAGCATGTGGTGCCGCGCTGGGGCGGGGACGGCAATTTCTTCCCGATCATCGCGCAGACCAAGGCGATCACCCAGACCCTGGGCGAGGTCCGACAGCAGGTCGCCGAGGCCTGGCCCCAGGCCAATGACCAGGCCAATGACGAGGGCAGCGACCAGGCCGGTCCTACGGGGCAGCGGCCCTCCGGGACGTCGGATGCTGAATAAGCACGCCCGCGGTTTCTTCACCGCGCTGTTCTCGCCGCTGGCCCGCTGGCTGCTGCGGGTGGGTGTCTCGCCCGACGCCGTCACGATCATCGGCACCGCCGGCGTCGTCATCGGAGCGCTCGTGTTCTATCCGCTGGGCCAGCTCTGGTGGGGAACGCTGTTCATCACGGCGTTTATTTTCTCCGATGTCATCGACGGCATCATGGCCCGGATGCAGGAACGCGGCGGACGCTGGGGCAACTTCCTGGACTCCACCCTGGACCGGGTCGCCGACGGCGCCCTCTTCGCCGGCGTCGCCATCTGGTTTTTCACCGGCGGCTCCGATATCCCCATCGCCATCGCCGCCGTCGTCTGCCTCGTACTGGGCATGGTGGTGTCCTACGCGCGGGCCAAGGCCGAGGCGCTCGGCTACCACGCGAACGTGGGCATCGCGGAGCGGGCCGAACGGCTGGTGTCGGTCCTGGTAGTCACCGGCTTCACCGGGATAGGCCTCCCCACCGTGGTCCTGTTTGTCACCCTCTGCCTGCTCGCCTTGGCCAGCTTCGTGACGGTCGTGCAGCGCATCGCCTCCGTGCACCGCCAGTCGCTGGAGGAAAATACGGGAAGCGCCACGGAACAGGCCGCCTGAGCCCGTAATCGGAATTCAACCCCGCCGCGGCGGGGGACTAGTATTAGGCTTACCGGCCAATGGTTCCCGGTAATCCGGTGTGTGCGAGCCGGTGTATGCGAGATTGTCATCTGCGTGCCGTCCGCGCCCCGGCGAGGTCATCTATCTACCCATAGGGGTTTTTGTGTCTACACCTGATGTAAGCAGCGAAGCCGGCGCGTCCGCCAAGAACGTTACGGGCAGCAGCCGCGTCAAGCGCGGCATGGCGGAGATGCTCAAGGGCGGCGTCATCATGGACGTCGTCAACGTCGAGCAGGCCCGCATCGCCGAGGACGCCGGTGCCGTGGCCGTGATGGCGCTGGAACGCGTTCCCGCCGACATCCGCGCCCAGGGCGGCGTGTCCCGGATGAGCGATCCGGACATGATCGACAAGATCATCGACGCCGTCTCCGTGCCGGTTATGGCGAAGGCCCGGATCGGCCACTTCGTCGAAGCCCAGGTCCTGCAGTCGCTCGGCGTGGACTACATCGACGAGTCCGAGGTCCTGACCCCGGCCGACTACACCAACCACATCGACAAGTGGAACTTCACCGTTCCGTTCGTCTGTGGTGCCACGAACCTCGGCGAAGCGCTGCGCCGCATCAACGAGGGCGCGGCCATGATCCGCTCCAAGGGCGAGGCCGGCACCGGAGATGTCTCCAACGCCACCACCCACATGCGCCAGATCCGCGCCGAGATCCTCAAGCTCGCCGCCCTGCCCGAGGACGAGCTCTACGTCGCCGCCAAGGAGCTGCAGGCCCCGTACGACCTGGTCAAGGAAGTTGCCGCGACCGGCAAGCTTCCGGTGGTGCTGTTCACCGCCGGCGGCATCGCCACCCCGGCTGACGCCGCCATGATGATGCAGCTCGGCGCCGACGGCGTCTTCGTCGGCTCCGGCATCTTCAAGTCCGGCAACCCGGCCCAGCGCGCCGCCGCCGTCGTGAAGGCCACCACCTTCTTCGACGACCCGGACGTCATCGCCAAGGCCTCCCGCGGCCTGGGCGAGGCGATGGTCGGCATCAACGTCGACGAAATCCCGCAGCCGCACCGGCTCGCCGAGCGCGGCTGGTAGCGTTCGACTGCTCCTCCACAGACTCGGCGCCAAGGCGCCTCGTCCGTGGAGCCTCTGCAGTCTCTCTTATTAAGCCAAGAGAGTTGGGCGCGTCTGTCGCCTGAATTTCGATCGAAGACGGCGGCGGGGGCCCTATTACGCACGCTGCCGGATCACACCGCCCCGCGCCTTGCGCTTCTGATTGAACGACGGCGGCGGGTCACCTTTCTGAGGTGACCCGCCGCCGTCGTTTGTGTTCTGGGGGTCAGTCGAGGCCGCGGCGCTTGAGCAGCGGTTCGAGCCGGGCTTCCCGGCCCCGGAAGGCGCGGAAGGATTCCAGCGGGTCGCGGCTGTTGCCCCGGGAGAGCAGCTCGGCCCGGAAGAAGTCACCGTTCGCCCGGGTCAGGCCGCCGTTTTCCTTGAACCATTCGACCGTCTCGGCGTCGAGCACCTCGCTCCAGATGTAGGAGTAGTACCCCGCGGCGTACCAGCCGCCGGCAAAGATGTGCTGGAAGTAGCCGGTGCGGTAGCGCGGCGGGATCAGGTTGTGCGCGACGCCGGCGGCGGCCAGGGCCTTGGCCTCGAACTCCAGCGCGTCCTCGGGGATCTCGGTACCGTCGAGCACGTGCCAGGCGAGGTCCAGCAGCGCGGCGCCAAGGTACTCGGTGGTGCCGAAGCCCTCGCCCCAGAGGGCGGCTTCGTTGAGCTTGTCCACCGCTTCCTGCGGCAGCGGCTCGCCGGTGGCGTGGTGCCGGGCGTAGTTGGCGAGCACCTCCGGCCACATGATCCACATTTCATTGACCTGCGAGGGGTACTCGACGAAGTCACGCGGCACCGAGGTGCCGGCGAACCTCGGGTAGGTGACCGAGGAGAACAGCCCATGCAGGGCGTGGCCGAACTCGTGGAAGGTGGTCCGCAGCTCGTCCAGGGTCAGCAGAGTCGGCTCGCCGGCCGGCGGCTTGGAAATGTTGAGGTTGTTGATCACCACGGGCCGGGTGTTCAGCAGTCCGGATTGCTCCACGAGGGAGTTCATCCAGGCCCCGCCGCGCTTCGAATCCCGGGTGTAATAGTCGCCCAGGAACAGGCCGAGGTCGGTGCCGTCGGAGTTCTTTACCTCCCAGACCCGGACATCGGGGTGATAGCCCTCAAGGTCGGTGCGTTCGTGGAAGGTGATGCCGTACAGGGCGGTGGCGGCGAAGAAAACTCCATCCCGGAGCACCCGGTCCAGCTCGAAGTACGGCCGCAGGGCCTGCTCGTCCACCGAGTACCGTTCACGCTTCACCTGCGCCGAGTAGTAGGCCCAGTCCCAGGCCTCAAGGGGGTGGCCGGCGACCTCCGCCAGCGCCTCCGCCTCGGCGTCGGCGTTCCGGACCGCGGCCGGGGCGAGCCGGTTCATCATGGCCTGCACGGCCTCGAAATCGGGGGCGGTCTGCTGGTCCACACTGAGCTCGGCAAAGTTGGCGAAGCCAAGGAGGCCGGCCTTCTCCGCGCGGAGCCGGACCATGTCCTTGACCAGGTCCAGCACATCGAGGTCGCCACCACCGCTGCCACGGCCAACCGACGCCTCGAAAAGCCGGCGCCGCACCTCCCGGTTCTCCAGGGCGGCCAGCGCGGGCTGGTTGCTGGGCTGGATCAGGGTGAGCAGGAATTTCCCCTCGTGCCCCGCGGTGCGCGCGGCTTCGGCGGCGCTGGCGACGTCGTCCGCCGGGAGACCGGCGAGCTCGGCGGCGTCGTCCAGCAGCAACGAGGCGGACTTCATGCCCTCCTTGACCCGTTGGCCGAACTCGGTCCCGAGGGTGGACAGCTCGGCGTTGATGGCCTTGAGCCGTTCCTGGCCGGCCGCGTCGAGCTGGATGCCGGTCTGGCGGAACTCTTTGAGGTATTCCTCCACGAGCCGGTTTGATTCCGCGTCCAGCCGGTCGGTGTTGATGGCGGCGAAGCGCTCGAACAGCCCCCGGTTCAGGTACACCGCGTCCTGGTGGGCCGAGAAGCTGGGGGAGAGGCGGGTCTCGAGCTCCCGGATGGCCTCCGAGGCGTCCGCGGACACCAGCGTGAAGAACGACGCCGCGGCACGCTGCAGCAGCTGTCCGGAGCGCTCCATCGCCAGCGCCGTGTTCTCGAAGGTCGCAGGCTCCGGGTCCGCCACGATGGCCTGGATCTCGGCCAAGTGTTCGGCGAGGCCGGCCTCGACGGCCTCGGAGTAGTGCTGGACCTCGATGTCCGCGAATGGCGGCAGTCCGTAGGGCAGGGTGCTGGGGCTCAGGAGGGGATTGGTCATGAAATAACTCTTTCATGCACAGCGCCGGTTCTCAATGGACCGCTAGGCGTGTTGTGACCCGGGCCACCGTACGATGACAAAATGCGAATCATCACCCCCACGCTGCGCGGACGGCTGCTGGCCGGGTCCGCCGCGGCTCTCCTGGCGGTCTCCCTGGCGTCCTGCGGCCTCGTCGCCCGCCCGGACTCCAGCGCGGGACCGTCCTCGGCGGCTGCCGCCAATACTGCCGGGACCACTGCCTCTGGAACCCCGGGATCCACGCCGGACGCGACGCCGACACCCACCCCGACGCCGACGCCGGGGAAGGGGCCGGCCTGCGCCGCCATCCGCTGCACCACTGTCCTGGTCACCGGGGACATGCTGGTCCACGCCCAGCTCTGGGAGCAGGCCCGTGCCGACGCCCTCGCTACCGGTGCCAAGGGCCTGGACTTCGAACCGCTGCTGGCGGGCCAGCGCAAGTACATCGAAAAGAGCGACCTCGCGGTCTGCCATCAGGAAACGCCGGTCTCCGGACCCACCGGGCCGTTCTCCGCCTACCCGTCGTTCAACGTGCCGCCGCAGATCATCACCGCCGCCCAGCAGGTGGGCTACCAGGCGTGCACCACCGCCAGCAACCACACCATCGACCAGGGCACCGCGGGCCTGGTCCGCACCCTCGACGCCCTCGACGCGGCCGGACTGCAGCACACCGGCTCCTACCGCAGCCAAGCCGACTCCCGCGGCGTGATGATCCTGAATACCGCCGCCGCCACGGTGGCCGTGATCGAGGGCGCCTACGGTTTGAACGGGCAGACCCCGGAGCACGCCTGGCAGGTGGACATGCTCGATCCCGCCGCGATGATCGCCAAGGCCCGCAAGGCGAGGGCACTCGGGGCGGACATCGTGCTGGGCGTCATGCATGCCGGGGACGAGTACGCCAACGTGCCGAACGAGCAGCAGCGCACCGTGGCCCACGCGCTGGTGGACAGCGGCCAGTTCACCATGATCTACGGCCACCACACCCACTCGGTGCTCCCGATTGAGCGCTACAAGGGGACCTGGATCGTGTACGGGCTGGGCAACGGCGTCACCGAACTCTCGCCCTGGTACGTGGTGAACAACGAGGGGCTGCTGGTGCGGGCGCAGTTCAGCCAGGACGCCGCGGGCAAGTGGTCCGCCTCGGACCTGGCCTGGGCGCCCTCGGTCATTGTGCGCGGGCCTTACCGCTGGTGTTCGGTCGCCTCCGACGCCCCGCAGGGTCCCTGCGCCGGTGCCGCCGCGGACGCGGCCACCCGGCTCCGGACCCGAACCGTGGTGGAATCGATGGGCGCTGCCGCGGCAGGCGCCCATGAACTGCTGATCACGAAGGAGCGGTAGCCCTGGACACACTGAGCGAACGACGGCGGACTGTCGGCGCGCACGGTGCCGAGCTGGCCGTCGTCGAATACGGCCGGCAGCCGGGTCCGGACGTTCCGACGTTGCTGCTGGTGCACGGGTATCCCGATGACCACCGGGTGTTCCTGCCCGTCATCCGGGAGCTTGCCGCAACGCACCACGTGGTCGCGTACGACACCCGCAATGCGGGCGCCTCCGTCGTCGTCGGGAGCCCCGGCGACTTCAGCCTGGCCACGCTGGTGGACGATCTTTTTGCCGTGCTCGACGCCGTCGGAGCCGCCGGGGTGCATCTGGTTGGCCACGACTGGGGGTCGATCCAGGGCTGGGCAGCGGTGCAGGATCCGCGTGCCGCCGGTGTGATCCGCCGCTACACGAGCATCTCCGGCCCGGACCTGCGCCACTTCTCGCGCTGGGTGCGCTCACGGCTCCGGGACCCCCGGTCCTGGCGGCAAGCGGCCGGGCAGTTGCTGCGCAGCTGGTACATCGCGGCGTTCCTGGTCCCGGTGCTGCCGGAGGCTGCCTGGCGGCTGTTCCTGACCGGGCGCTACGAGCGGGGCGCCAAGCGCAGCGTCGGCAACGACCCGGTCCGCGGGCTGGCCCTGTACCGCAGCAACTTCCGGTCCGCCCGGAACTGGCCTGCACCCGCGCGGGTGGCGATGCCGGTGCAGGTGGTGGTCCCGTTGCGGGACCCCTTCCTGTCCCCGTACCTGGTGGAGGGGCTTGAGGCGTGGGTGGATGACCTGCGCGTGGTGAGGGTGGACAGCGGCCACTGGTGGCCGGCTACCCGGCCGGCCGAGCTCGCGGCGCTGCTCAGGAACAGCGGAGCCGGAGGATGACGACGACGGCGGCGCCCGCGGTCCATTTGCTCTGCGGGCTCAACGGTGCGGGCAAAACGACGCTGGCCCGGGAACTTGAGGCAACCTTGCCGGCCGTGCGGTTCAGCCTCGACGACTGGATGCTGCGGCTGTATCCGGGCTTGCACTACGCGGCCGAGGAGTACGGCGGCCGCGCAGAGAGCTGCAAACTGCTCATCTGGGACACGGCTGCGCAGGTCCTGCGCGCCGGGACGGATGTGGTCCTCGACTGGAACCAGTGGAGCCGCGCCCGGCGGGCGCTGTGGCATGGGAAGGCGACCGCGGCCGGGTTCGACGTCGTGCTGCATTATCTCCAGACGCCCTTGGACACCGCCCTTGAGCGTGTCCGCCGGCGGACCCTGGCGGAAGAACCGGGTTCCCATGCGTTGGAGGACTCCGGGGTCCGGCACCTGGCGGCAATCTTCGAGGAGCCGGGGGAGTCGGAGGGGCTGGAGATCCTCCGGGTGGCGGGCAACTGACCGCGGCGTCCGGCGCTTCTCAGTTCGTCAGCGAACCCGACAGGTTGCAGGCCATAAAGACGCTGTTGGGGTCGGGCAGGTAATCGGCGAACGGCTGGCAAAGGACAAATCCGTGCCGTTCATAGAGCCGCCGTGCCGGTGCGAAGAAGTCCTCCGACCCCGTTTCCAGGCACACCCGGCCGTAGCCGCGGTTCCGTGCCTCGTCGAGGATCCGGGCCAGGAGGAGTGCGGCGATGCCACGGCCGCGGGCGTGGAGCGCTGTCCGCATCGACTTGATCTCGCCCTCGCCCGCGCCGACGTCCTTCAGCGCTCCGCAGCCAAGCAGCGCGCCGCCGCCGTCGCGCGCGGTCCAGAAGGCGATCTCCGGACCGGCCAGCGCGTCCGGGTCCAGGGCGTGCACGCTCTCGGCCGGTGAGGTCGCATACATGTCCGCGAGGTGTTCTTCCAGGAGGCGCCGGACGTCCGGGCGCGCCGGGTTGTCGCGGGCAACCTTGATCATGCGGCGCGCGTCAGCGGGGCCGGCGGGCCGCGTGATCGCGGGCCAGGACGGCGTACGAGTCATCCGGGGTGCCCGGTGAGAAGCTGCCGTACTTGCGCTCGACGGCGGTTTTGATCAGGAAGTCTGCCAGCGCGGGGTTCTTGGGCAGCAGCGAGCCGTGCAGGTAGCTGGCGACGATGTTGCGGTAGCGGGCGCCTTCCTGGCCGTCGCTGCTGTTGTTGCCGGTGCCCTTGGCCGTGGTTCCCAGCGGCGCGACGCCCGGGCCCAGCGTGGTCTGGCCGCTGTGGTTTTCGTAGCCCAGCACGGTGCCGAATTCGGGGGAGGCCACCGAGACGTTGCCGATCAGCCGTTCGTCCGTGCCGTGCGTCTCGACGTCCAGGATGCCGATGCCCGGGATGACGGAGCCGGTCCTGGTCTTGAAGAACTTCCCGAACAGCTGGTACAGCCCGCAGATCACCAGCATCGGCGTGCCGGCCTCGGCGAGTTCCTTCAGGACGGTCTCGCGGGAGAGCAGGTCATCCTGGATCACCAGCTGGCCGCTGTCCTGGCCGCCGCCGCCCACGATCAGGTCGACGCCTGCGGGGAACTCGTCCCCGACGTTGTACTCGAGCAGTTCCGGGGTGTACCCGTGCCAGCGCAGGCGTTGGGCCAGGACCAGGGCGTTGCCCCAGTCGCCGTAGATGTTCATGTCCCGTGGATAGAGCTGCAGCACGCGGATGCTGCCCTTGCTGGGGGCCGGGGTGTCCTCGGGGGGCAGTTCGTGCCCGAAGGAGAGCCCGTTCGGGGTTTCGGGGGACGCAGGGGTCATGAGACCACCTCCACTGTGGTGATTTTGGACAGCTCGCGGCGGATGGCCAGCATGGCCGTGTAGGTGCAGAAAATCCGCTTCGGCTTGTCCTTGGAGCCGCGGATGAAGGCGGCAAGGGCGGCGGCGATGTCCGTGTCGACGGCGCCGATCGCCACGTCGTCGTATTGCAGCCGGAGCGCCATGTCGTAGGCGCGCGAGCCGGAGAGCTGGTCCACGCCGCCGTCGCGCAGGGTGTCGAATTCGACGTCCCACAGCCAGGACATGTCCCGGCCGTCCGCGTAGTTGTCATTGATGGCGATCATCGTGGCGTAGCCGGCGGCCGGGAAGGACTTCAGGCCGAGGCGGAAGCCGCTGGGGTTCTTGACCAGGACCAGTTCCAGCGGCAGTCCGTCGACGACGAGGCTTTCGCCGCGTCCGAAGGCAGGGGCAACGTTGGAAAGCGCCGTCAGCAGGCCGGCGTGGTCGGTGCCCGTGCCGCGGGCGCCAGTGATGGCCCGCGCCAGGGTCAGGGCAGCCGCAGCGTTGAAGATGTTGTAGACGCCGCGGAGCTTCATCCCGGTGCTGACCGTCGCGCCGTCGTACTCGAAGTCGGCGTCGTCCGCGCCCACCCGGCGGAGGACGACGTCGGCACCCGGCTTGGCGGGGGCCGGAGGCACCGGGCTGCCCGGCGTGGCACGCATTTCGTCGTCGTTGGGGAACGTGCTGAGCAGCGAATCATCGAGGCCGAAGTAGCGGACCTCGGGACCGCCGGCCGCCGGGCCGTTGAGCGTGTCGGCGATGCGGGCCACGCGTGGGTCCTCGCGGTTCAGGACGACGGTCCCTGAGGTCTTGGCGGCGATGTGCTGCAGCAGCTCGGCAGTCTTGTCGATCTCGCCGAAGCGGTCCAGCTGGTCGCGCAGGACATTCAGCAGCAGGCAGTAGCGCGGCGGGACCTTGTTGACGAAGTGCACGGCGTGGGCCTCGTCGAGTTCCAGGACGGCGACGTCGGCGTCGAGCCGGCCGCGCCAGTCCACCTCGCCGAGCAGCGCCGCGGCCACGCCCCGGGTGAAGTTGCTGCCGGTGCGGTTGGTGAAGACCTTCAGGCCCTGGCTCTCCAGCAGTTCCACGACCATCTTGGTGGTGGTGGTCTTGCCGTTCGTGCCGCTGACGACGGCGACGCCCAGCGGCAGCGTGGAGAGCGTCCGTTGCATGAAGCCGGGGTCGATTTTTTCGACCACCAGGCCGGGGAGGGCTGAGCCTCCGCCCCGGAGCCGGGAGACCCGGCGGACGAGCTTGCCGAGCGGAACGCTGAAGTAGAGCATGCTTTGTAATATATCCCAGCGGCGGCATGGAACCCGGTCCGGGGGCGCGCTCCGGTGCGGCCCCGGGGAGCGCGGCGCATTATGCTGGCACCATGACCACCCCCCTTTCTTTGCCTGGTT
Source organism: Arthrobacter sp. 05L428 (assembly GCF_056397665.1). Lineage (NCBI taxonomy): Bacteria > Bacillati > Actinomycetota > Actinomycetes > Micrococcales > Micrococcaceae > Arthrobacter > Arthrobacter sp. 05L428. The sequence continues at coordinate 1,180,378 of NZ_JBFTNW010000001.1, forward strand.
CCGGCGCGGGATCAGGCCTCCGGATCGGCGTCCTGGCGCTCCAGGGCGACTTCCGTGAACACCTGCACGCCGTGGAGGCAGCCGGCGCCACGGGCATCGGCGTCCGCCGCCCCGCCGAGCTGGACGGCCTTGACGGCCTCATCATTCCCGGCGGGGAATCGACGACCATCGACAAGCTCGCCCGGATGTTCGAACTGCGGGATCCGCTGCGCGAACGCATTCAGGCCGGCCTGCCGGTCTATGGTTCCTGCGCCGGCATGATCCTGCTGGCGGCGGACATCGCCGACCCGGCCTTGGACCTTGCCGGCAACCCCCAGCAGACCTTCGGCGGCCTGGACATCACGGTCCGCCGCAACGCCTTCGGCCGGCAGCGGGAATCGTTCGAGACCGACCTTGAGTTCAAGGGGCTGGAGTTCAGCGCCGATGAATCCGGCGTGGCCCCGGTGCACGCCGTGTTCATCCGCGGACCCTGGGTGGAGCGCGTCGGCGCGGGCGTAGAGGTCCTGGCCCAGGTGGAACCGTCCAAGGCCGGCCACCCGGAATCCCTCGACGGGACGGCTAGAATTGTTGCTGTGCGTTCCGGCAAGCTGCTGGCCACCTCCTTCCACCCGGAAGTGACGGGGGAGAAGCGCGTGCACGAATTGTTTATTCGAATGATCAGAGGAGAAGCGTAAAGCATGTCAGGCCACTCCAAATGGGCGACGACCAAGCACAAGAAGGCCATCCTGGACAGCCGCCGGGCCAAGTCGTTCGCCAAGCTGATCAAGAACATCGAAGTTGCCGCGCGCATGGGCGGACCCGACCTCGCCGGCAACCCGAGCCTGGAACTCGCCGTCACCAAGGCCAAGAAAACCTCGGTCCCCGCTGACAACATCGACCGCGCCATCAAGCGCGGCGCCGGCCTCACCGGCGAGGTCGTGGACTACACCGAGATCATGTACGAATGCCGCGGACCGCAGGGTTCGGCCCTGCTGATTGAGTGCCTTACGGACAACAAGAACCGCGCGGCCTCCGAGGTCCGGCTCGCCATCTCCCGCAACGGCGGCACGATCGCCGATCCCGGTTCGGTCAGCTACCTGTTCTCCCGCAAGGGCGTCGTCTCGCTGCCCAAGAACGGCCTGAGCGAGGACGACGTGCTGATGGCCGTCCTGGACGCCGGCGCCGAGGAAGTCAAGGACAACGGCGACAGCTTCGAGATCCACTCCGAACCGACTGACCTGCAGGCCATCCGCGATGCGCTCAAGGAAGCCGGAATCGATTACGACACCGACGAGGCCGAGTTCGTGCCCTCCATGCAGGTGCCGCTGGACCTCGACGCCGCCAAGAAGTTCATGAAGCTCGTGGATGCCCTGGAAGAGCTCGACGACGTGCAGAACGTCTACAGCAACGCAGACCTCAGCGACGAAGTGCAGGCCGCACTGGAAGCCGAGTGACCCTTCGCGTCCTCGGCGTCGATCCGGGCCTCACCCGCTGCGGCATCGGCGTCGTGGACGTCGAGAAAAACCGGCGCGCCACGATGGTGGCGTTCGGCGTCGTCGGTACCTCCCCGGAGGAGAGCCTGGACCAGCGGCTGCTTGTCATCGCCACCTCGATCGACGACTGGCTGGATAAGTATGAGCCGCAGGTCCTCGCCGTCGAACGTGTCTTCTCCCAGCTCAACGTCAGCACGGTCATGGGTGTGGCCCAGGCCTCCGGCGTCGTGATCGCGGCCGCCGCGCGCCGCGGCATCCCGGTGGCGTTGCATACGCCCTCGGAGGTCAAGGCCGCCGTGACCGGCAGTGGAACGTCCAACAAGGACGCTGTCACCAAGCTCGTCACCAAGATCCTGCGGCTGGATGCCCCGCCGCGGCCAGCCGATGCCGCCGATGCGCTGGCACTGGCCATCACACACGCGTGGCGGGCCGGCAGTGGTGCCGCGGTGGCCACCACAGGGCCGGGAAGCCAGTCCCTTACCCCGGCCCAGCGCGCCTGGGCCGACGCGGAGGCCAAGGCGCGCCGCGCGCGCTGAATGTCCGGGGCGCTTGCTAGGGTATTCGTAGATATGTTCGGATAGCCGGCTGCCAACCCAGCCGTAGACCCAGGAGCCAGGCCTTGATCAGTTTTCTCCGCGGAACCGTAGCGCACGTTGGCCTGTCCTCGGCAGTGATCGACCTCAACGGCGCCGGCATGAGCGTCAACGCGACGCCGCAGACCCTCAGCAAGCTCCGCGTCGGGGACGAGGGCAAGCTCTTTACTTCCCTGATCGTGCGCGAAGACTCGCTGACCCTTTTCGGCTTCTCCAGCGACGACGAACGTGAGGTCTTCGACGTGCTGCTCAGCGTCAGCGGCGTCGGCCCGCGCTTGGCCCTGGCCGTCCTGGCCGTCCATGAGCCCGAGGCGATCCGGGTCGCCGCGCATTCCGGTGACGGCAAGGCCTTCACCAAGGTTCCCGGAATCGGCCCCAAGGTCGCCGGCCGGATCGTGCTGGAACTGGCCGGCAAGCTGGTCCCGCACGGCACGCCCGGAGGCTCCGCGCCGGCCGTGTCCGCCGAAGCCGTGTGGAAGCCGCAGGTGGTTGCCGCGATGACGAGCCTGGGCTGGTCCGAGAAGGACGCCACCGCCAGCATCGACAAGTCACTGGCTGATTCCCCGGAGCTCGCCGAAAAGGGCAACGTCGCGGAAATCCTCCGCGCCACGCTGCGCTGGCTGGGCCAGGACGGCGCCCGCGCCGGCAACAGGGTAGGCGCCCGTGGCTGAGCCGTCGCTCGTCGCCGGGGGCGAGGAACCCGAGGAGCGCGCGATCGAGGCCGCCCTCCGGCCCAAGAACCTGCACGACTTCGTGGGCCAGCACCGGGTCCGCAAACAACTCTCCCTCGTCCTGGAGGCCTCCCGGATGCGCGGCCGCAGCGCCGACCACGTGCTGCTGTCCGGGCCGCCCGGCCTGGGCAAGACCACGCTGTCCATGATCATCGCCGCCGAGATGAACGCCCCGCTGCGGATCAGCAGCGGCCCGGCCATCCAGCACGCCGGTGACCTGGCCGCCATCCTCTCCTCGCTGTCCGAGGGCGAAGTCCTCTTCCTCGACGAGATCCACCGGATGTCCCGCCCGGCCGAGGAGATGCTCTACATGGCCATGGAGGACTTCCGCGTCGACATCGTCGTCGGCAAGGGCGCCGGGGCCACCGCCATCCCGCTCGAGCTCCCGCCCTTCACCCTGGTCGGCGCCACCACCCGCGCCGGGCTGCTGCCGGGGCCGCTGCGGGACCGGTTCGGTTTCACCGGCCACCTCGAGTTCTACTCCGTCGAGGAGCTCGAACTGGTGCTGCGGCGCTCCGCCGGCCTGCTGGACCTGAAGGTGAATTCGGCCGGGTTCAGCGAGATCGCCGGCCGGTCCCGGGGCACGCCCCGAATTGCCAACCGCCTGCTCCGCCGCGTCCGGGACTGGGCCCTGGTGCACGGCGTGGATCAAATCGACGCCCGGACGGCGTCCGCTGCCCTCGACATGTACGAAGTGGACAAACGCGGCCTGGACCGCCTGGACCGTGCCGTCCTGGAGGCGCTGATCACCAAATTCGGCGGCGGACCGGTGGGCCTGTCCACCCTGGCGATCGCCGTCGGCGAGGAAACCGAAACGGTGGAAACCGTCGCCGAACCATATCTGGTCCGGGAGGGTCTGCTGGGCCGGACGCCGCGCGGTCGGATTGCCCTGGCCCCGGCGTGGACCCACCTGGGTTTTGCGGTGCCCGCCGGCGCCTTCGGGCAGGACCCGCTGGACCTGTTCCAGGCCGGCACCCCCGATAGTGGACCGGCCGGCTTCGGCGTGGATGCCGAGGGCGAAGTCGATCCGGAATGGATCCGTAATAGTCAATAGCACTCGCTAGTGACCTTTTCCCTTTAGACTGGTATGACGCTCGGCACGTTCGGGCCATTGTTTCCGTGTGCGGCTACCGCTAGCCGCTGCCGGCCGGGCATGATTTTCTGCCAGGTCTACTGCCAGGGCCCACACCAGGCGGCCCCGGAACGGAACGGACGTTGCTGTGAAACCAGCTTGCAAGTACAGAACGGAACTTTCCCCTTGGATCCAATGACTATTCTCCTGTTCGTCATGCTCGGCGTGTTCGTCTTCATGATGTTCCGCCGCAACAAGAAGACGCAGCAGCAGCAGGCAGAGCTCCAGTCGAAGTTCGGCACCGGCGTTGACGTCATGACCAGCTTCGGGCTGTTCGGCCGCATCGTTGAGATCGACGAAGCCGAGAACAAGGTTGTTTTGGAGCTCTCCCCGGGCAACACCGCCACCGTGCACCGCCAGGCCGTCACCAAGATCGTTGAGCCGGTTGTTGCCGCCGAGGAACCGACGGTTGTTCCCGACGATGCCTCCTCGCTGACCCTCGGGAAGACCGATGCCACCATCGACGGCGTCGACAGCGCCGCCACCGCCGGTGAGGCGCCCCGCCACGAAACGCCGGACGAAACCCTGCGCCGCCTGAACGACGAAGGCAAGAAAGACAGCTAGTCTGCCTCCTGAGCTATCCCGCGAAGCTACGGTGCGCGGGCATCCGCCGGTGCAGGCCTGACAGGCCGCACCGGCGGTTCCTCCGTAAACAATAGAAAGATCGACAATGGCACGAACTGGCCCCAAAAACTCAGCCCTCAGGGTGCTGGTCTGGCTTGGCGTAATTCTCGCCGTCTTGACTGCCGTCCTGGCGGGCGGCACCATGGCCGGGCAGGCGAGCTGGGCTCCGAAGCTGGCACTGGACCTTGAAGGCGGCACCCAGATGATCCTGGCGCCCAAGGTGGAGGGCGGTTCGGACATCAACGAAGAACAGCTCAACCAGGCCGTGGCGATCATCCGCCAGCGTGTGGACGGCTCCGGCGTCGCGGAAGCTGAAATCAGCACGCAGTCCGGCCGCAACGTCGTCGTCAGCCTTCCGGGCACTCCGTCGAAGGAGACCCGTGCGCTGATCCAGGCGTCGGCCGACATGAACTTCCGCCCGGTCATCCAGGCCGGCGCCGGCGCAGCCGTCCCGGTCGCGTCCCGGACCCCCGCGAACAAGCTGCCCAAGCCGACCGCCGCGCCCAAGAACAGCAGCGACGAGAACTGGGTCACCGCGGACGTCTACAAGAAGTTTGAGGCGCTCGACTGCGACAACCCGTCCCAGGACAAGCAGGAACGCTCCGATCCGGCCAAGCCGCTGGTTACCTGCGAACCCGCCTCCGACGGCAGGCCCGCAATCAAGTACATCCTCGGGCCGGTTGAGGTCAAGGGCTCGGACATCACGACCTCGTCCTTCCAGCTGCAGCGCGGCGCGCAGGGCGCGGTGACCAACCAGTGGGCTGTCGACATCCAGTTCAACGACGAGGGCACTGCCAAGTTCAAGACGGTCACCGAGCGGCTGAACAAGTTCTACGTCGCTGCCGGCGGCGAGACCGGTTCGGACCCGAAGGCGCAGTTTGCCATTGTCCTGGACGACCAGGTCATTTCCGCCCCGCGGGCCCAGGCCGTCATCACCGATGGCCGCCCGCAGATCACCGGCGGTTTCACCGAGCAGTCCGCCAAGGCCCTCTCCGACCAGCTGCGCTTCGGCGCCCTGCCGATCAGCTTCGAGATCCAGAGCGACCAGCAGATCTCCGCCACCCTCGGCGGTGAGCAGCTGCGGATGGGCATGCTGGCCGGCCTGATCGGCCTGCTGCTGGTTGTGGTCTACTCGCTGTTCCAGTACCGGGCGCTCGGCTTTGTCACCGTCGCCTCGCTCGTCGTCGCCGGTGCGCTGACCTACCTGGCCATCGCAATCCTCGGCTGGACCGAGAACTACCGCCTCTCGCTCGCCGGTGTGGCCGGCATCATCGTGGCAATCGGCCAGACGGCGGACTCGTTCATCGTCTACTTCGAACGCATCCGTGATGAGCTGCGCGAAGGCCGCGGCCTGGTCTCGGCCGTGGAAAACGGCTGGAAGCGGGCCAAGCGGACCGTGCTGGCGTCCAAGGCCGTCAACCTGCTTGCAGCCCTCGTGCTCTACTTCGTGGCGGTGGGCAACGTCCGCGGCTTCGCCTTCACCCTGGGCCTGACCGCAATCGCTGACCTGATCGTGGTCTTCATGTTCACCCATCCGACCCTGCAGGTCCTGGCCCGCACCAAGTTCTTCGGCGAAGGCCACAAGTTCTCGGGCCTTGACCCGAAGCGGCTCGGCGCCGTGCCCCTGTACCGGGGAGCCGGACGCACCCGCACGCCGGAGGACCGGCCGGTTGCGGCCCCGCGCGCCAAGAACACCGGTGCCGCGGCCGAGGCCGAACGCCGGATGACCATTGCAGAACGACGCCTCGCGGAAAAGCAGGAACAGCTTGCTGGTTCCTCCAAGAGCGCGTCCAAGGAGGGCAAGTAAATGGCCAGCTTCGCCACTTTCGGTAACGAGCTTTACACGGGCAAGCGCTCGTACGACTTTGTCGGTTCCAAGAAGATCTGGTTCCTGATCGCCGCGGCCGCCGTCGCGCTTTCCATCCTGCTGCCGATCGCCAAGGGCGGCTTCAACCTGGGCATCGAGTTCCGCGGCGGCTCGGAGTTCACGGTCTCCAACGTCAAGGACCGCGACGCCGCCCTCGGCGAGAAGGCCGTCCAGGAAGTCGTCTCCGGGAGCCTGCCGCGCGTCGCCAACGTCGCCGGCAACACCATGCGCATCCAGACGGACAAGCTCAGCGACGACGAGGTGATCAAGGTCAAGGAAGGCCTCACCAAGGCCTATGGCGTGACCGACAACGAGGTCACTTCGACGTTCGTGGGGCCCACCTGGGGCGCTGACGTGACCAAGCAGGCGCTGCTCGGCCTCGCCATCTTCGTGGGACTTGCCGCAGTCCTGATGGCGCTGTACTTCCGGACCTGGAAAATGTCCCTGTCCGCCCTCGCCGGCATGGCGGTAACGATGTTCGTCACGGCCGGGGTGTATTCGCTGAGCGACTTCGAGGTCACCCCCTCGGCCATCATCGGCTTCCTCACGGTGCTCAGCTACTCGCTCTACGACACCGTGGTGGTGTTCGACAAGATCCGGGAAAACACCTCGGACCTGCAGGCATCCACCAGGCGCACGTTCGCCGAAGAAGTGAACCTCGCCGTCAACCAGACGCTGGTGCGTTCCATCAACACCATGATGGTCGCCATCCTCCCGGTCGGCGCGATCCTCTTCATCGGGGCCGGACTGCTGGGCGCGGGCACCCTTCGGGATCTCTCGCTGGCGCTGTTCGTGGGCATCCTGATCGGCACCGCGGCGACCATCTTCGTCGCCGCCCCGCTGTACGCCTGGCTGCGCCAGGGGGAGCCGGACCTGATCAAGCAGGCCAAGCGCGTGCAGCAGCGCCGCACCGAGAATGCCGCCAAGGCGGCGCCGGCCACGGCCTAGCCGGCAGGCCCGCAGAAGACCGCCCGACGGGCCGGAGAACGTCCCCGCGACGTTCTCCGGCCCGTGGCCGTTGGTCCCGGTTATCGAAGTGTCCTGCTGCGGGAATAGACTTGAATAATTAACGGGTTGTGAGAGGTGCTTCATTGGAAGAACGTTCGACGCCGGTCCCTGCAGCCCCGGCGGATAAGGCTACCGGCCAGGGGCCCCAGACTGGCGTGGTCGCTGCCGGACGCCCGGACACGGCCGTGCCCGTCGACAACTCCGGAACCCGGCCCACCTTCCCCGGACGCCGCGAACGCACCCGCTCCCGGCTGGCGCGCCTGACCGGCCGCGGAACGCCCTCGTACTCGCCGATTCTGGAGCCGTTGCTGCGCACCGTGCGCGCCAACAACCCCAAGGACGACTTCGAACTGATCCAGCGCGCCTTCGTCGTGGCGGAACGATGCCACCGCGGACAAAAGCGCAAGAGCGGCGACCCGTACATCACGCACCCGGTGGCCGTGGCGACGATCCTGGCCGAGCTGGGATTGAGCGGGACGACGCTGGCCGCCGCCCTGCTGCACGACACCGTCGAGGACACCTCGTACACCCTGGATGATCTCAAGGGTGAGTTCGGTCCGGAGGTGGCCATGCTGGTCGACGGCGTGACCAAGCTGGACAAGGTCAGCTTCGGCGAGGCCGCCCAGTCCGAGACCGTGCGCAAGATGGTCGTGGCCATGGCCAAGGACATCCGCGTGCTCATGATCAAGCTTGCGGACCGGCTGCACAACGCCCGCACCTGGCGTTTTGTCTCGGCCGAGTCCTCGGCCCGCAAAGCCCGCGAAACCCTGGAGATCTTTGCGCCGCTGGCCCACCGGCTCGGCATGAACACGATCAAGTGGGAACTCGAGGACCTCTCCTTCGCTGCGCTGTACCCGAAGGTCTACGAGGAAATCGTGCGCATGGTGGGGGACCGCACCCCAGAGCGGGAGAAGAACCTCGCCGTCATCCGCAACCAGATCACCGAGGATCTGCGCGCGGCCAAGATCAAGGCCACGATTACCGGCCGGCCCAAGCACTATTACTCGATCTACCAGAAGATGATCGTCCGCGATAAGGACTTCGACGACATCAACGACCTGATGGGTGTCCGGGTTCTCGTCGACTCGGTGCGCGACTGTTATGCAGCCCTCGGTGCCATGCACTCGCGCTGGAACCCGCTCCCGGGCCGGTTCAAGGACTACATCGCGATGCCGAAGTTCAACATGTACCAGTCGCTGCACACCACGGTGATCGGCCCGGGCGGCAAGCCGGTGGAAATCCAGATCAGGACCCACGAGATGCACCGCCGCGCCGAATACGGCGTCGCCGCGCACTGGAAGTACAAGGACCAGCCCAACCGCACGGCGGCCGGTCCGGGGAGCCCGCGCGACGGGGACATGGGCTGGCTGCGGTCGCTCGTGGACTGGCAGCAGGAAACCTCCGACCCCGGCGAGTTCCTCGATTCGCTGCGCTTCGAGATCAACGCCCGCGAAGTGTTCGTGTTCACGCCCAAGGGCGAGGTCATGGCCCTCCCGGCCGGTTCGACGCCGGTGGACTTTGCGTACGCGGTCCACACCGAAGTCGGGCACCGGACCATCGGCGCGCGCGTCAACGGCAAACTCGTGCCGCTCAACAGCGAACTCAACCACGGCGACTGGGTGGAGATCTTCACCTCCAAGGCCGAAGGCGCCGGCCCCAGCCAGGACTGGCAGCACTTCGTCAAGAGTGCCCGTGCGCGGAACAAGATCCGGCAGTGGTTCAGCAAGGAACGCCGCGAAGAGGCGATCGACCGCGGCAAGGAACTGCTCACCAAGGCAATGCGCAAGCAGAACCTTCCGCTGCAGCGCCTGATGACCCACGACGCCCTCGCCGCGATTGCCGAGGACTTCAAGTACGCGGACATCTCCGGGCTCTACGCGGGCGTGGGCGACGGCCACACCTCGGCCCAGTCCGTGATGGAGCGGCTCGTCGAGAGCCTCGGAGGGAACGAAACTCCCGAGGACGACCTCACCGAGATCTCGATCCCCACGCAGGTCACCAAGACGCGGTACTCGGACTCCGGCGTCGTGGTCCGCGGCGTCGATGACGTCTGGGTGAAACTGGCACGCTGCTGCACCCCGGTGCCGCCGGACCCGATCCTGGGCTTCGTCACACGCGGTTCCGGCGTCTCCGTGCACCGGACCGACTGCACCAACGTGTCCGGCCTGATGGACCAGCCGGACCGGATCGTCGAGGTGGAGTGGGCGCCGACCCAGTCCAGCGTCTTCCTGGTGGAAATCCAGGTGGAGGCCCTGGACCGCAAGTCCCTGCTCTCCGACGTCACCCGGATCCTCTCGGAGAACCACGTCAACATCCTGGCCGCTAGCGTGCACACCTCCACCGACCGGGTGGCGATCTCCAAGTTCGCGTTCGAGATGGGCGATCCAAAGTACCTGAGCCACGTGCTCAGTGCCGTCCGGCGCATCGACGGTGTCTTCGACGTCTATCGCACCACGGGCAACCGCCGCCGCAGCTAGCATCCCGGACCGGCTAACAATCCGGGACAGTGCCGCGGTCCTGCTCCGGCAGCAAGGCCGCGAGTTTCGCCAGGGCCGACCTCCGGTACGGCAGCCGGGGCGTGGCCTCCACCGCGCGGATGAGCAACCGCAGCCGCACGTTCAGCTCCGGCGCGGCCAGGAAGGCTCCGAGGGCGGGCACTGCCCGCTCTGCGTCCACATGCAGGGCGATGTCCACTGCCGTCCGCAGCGGACTGGAGACCATGAGCCCGCCGAGGCTGACGACGTCGAACGGCCCCAGCCGCACCTCATGGAAGGTGCAGCCGCGGGTGGCCCGGAGGCTTGAAACGCGCCGGTTGGCGTCCACGAGCAGGGCCGTCCGGTCCGGTTCCCCGGCGCAGCCGTAGATCCACGCCGCCGTCATCCGTCCCGCGACCACGCGCTGCCGGATTGGCGGCGGAATGGTGCAGGCCGCCGCCCGGGCGCGCAGCTGCGGGGTGGACGCGGCGCCGGGCGGGAGGTAGCCGCGCTGGGAGAGTTGCGTCAGCACGCCGTCGGACGCCATGGCCTGCAGCTCCGCCCATGAGAACAGCGTCCCGGGGGAGTAGAGCACCGACGGTGCACCGCCGGGCTGGCCCGGAGCGGACGCCGGCTGGCCGCCAGCCGCGGGGCCGGCACCCGGGGAACTGGCGGCGGGGTAGCCGGGGCGCAGGGTCATTCAGCCATCGTGCCGCGTGGCCCCGGACGCGAAACAGGCCCCGTCCCGGTCATGTGGATAACCGGGAGGGGCCTGTCGCTGCTAGCTGTTCCTAGGAGAGTTCGCTGGCTGACCGCTCGAGCTGCTCAAGCCAGGCTTGGCGGGCCTCCAGGGCTTCCTGGGCTGCCTTGATCTTGCGCTCGTCGCCGGCTTTCTCGGCCTTGGCCAGATCGTCCTTCAGCCCCGCGATGGCAGACTCCAGCTGGGAGAGGGCGCTGTTGGTGCGGGCCTTCGTTTCCGGGTTCGACCGCTTCCAGTTCTCGTCCTCGGCGTGGCGGACGGCGTCCTCCACCTTCCGCAGGCCGGCTTCGATCCGGCCCATGTCCGCGCGGGGAACCTTGCCGGCTTCCTCCCAGCGGTCACGGATGGACTGCAGCGCCTTCTTGGCCGCGGCGAGGTCCTTGATCGGGAGCAGTTCGTTGGCCTCCACCAGCAGGGCTTCCTTCACCTTGAGGTTCGCCCCGTACTCCTGGTCGATCTCCTCGTTGGCGGCCTGGCGATTGGTGAAGAAGACGTCCTGCGCGGCGCGGAAACGTGCCCACAGGGCGTCGTCGTCCTTGCGGCTGGCGCGCGGCGAGGCCTTCCACTGATCCATCAGGCGGCGGTATTCGCCGGCAGCGAAGCCCCAGTCGGTCGAGGAGGACAGCGCTTCGGCCTCGGTGATCAGCTTCTCCTTGGCCGCCTTGGCCGCGGAGTTGTTGCTGTCCAGCTGCGAGAAGTACGCGCGGCGGTGGCGGTCGAAGACGGTGCGGGCGGCGCGGAACCGCTTCCACAGCGCGTCCTCGTTGCTGCGGCCAAGCCGGACGCCGCTCTTCTGGGCGGTCTTCCAGCTCTCGAAGAGCTCGTTCATCCGGGCGCTGGAGGTCTTCCACTGGATCTGCGCGGGATCGTGCCCGGCGATCTCCTCGGCCTCGGCCACGATCGCTTCGCGGGCTGCCAGCTCGGCGGCGCGGACGGCGTCGTGCTCCGCCTTCTCGGTCTTTTCGAGTTCGGTGATCTGGCCCGACAGCGTGTCCAGGCGACCCTCCGCGGCTCGGAGGTCGCCCACCATGTTGCGCTCGGCCAGCAGCTCGCGCAGGTGCGTGACCGTCTTCTGCATGTCCGTCGCGGGGGCCTTGGAGGCAACGCGCTGCTCGAGCAGAACGATCTGGGCCACGACGTCGTCGTACTTGCGGGCGAAGTAGCCGAGGGCCTCATCATCGCTGACGCCGGGGTACTGGCCGACCGGGTGTTCCTCGCCATCGATGGTCAGGAACACGTGGCCGTCGCCCTCGACGCGGCCCCAGCGTGCTGCCTCGGCAAGCGATGTGGCACTGGAGGAGGGGGTGGCGGCGGGCGCGGCCAGCGATGGCGTTGCTTTCGGGCGTGCGGCAAAGGCGGCGGGTGACGGGGCCGGACGGGGCGCGGGAGCCGGGGCCGGGCGGGATTCCGGTGCGGATTCTGCGGCGGCGGCGGCGGCCTCGGGCTGGACTGCTTCCTTGGCCTCGGGCTGGACTGCTTCCTCGGCCTCGGGCTGCACGTCCGCCTCTGCGGATGCGGGGTCGGCCTCCGTTGCCGCGGGCTCCGGGGCTCCCGCCTCCTGTACTTCCGGCGTGGCCGGGTTGGCGCCGCCGGGCTCGTTGGCCGTCTCGGTCACCGTAACCTCGGCTTCGGTCTCGTTGGCAGCTGCTGCCACTGTTTCGTCGGATTTCTGACTGTCTGTCACCGCTAGAAGTCTTTCGCTTGGAGGGAAATACCGGCACCGCGGCCGCGAGGGCCCCGGCTGGTTACTTCAGAGAGAACGAGTCTATCGTGACTGGTTCCACAGGTGCGCCGTCCGTGGCGCTGGCGCCGGGTTTGACGCCGGCCGCCGCAATCTTCTTGACCACGTCCAGCCCGGACGTGACCTTGCCGACCACCGTGTAACCGCCGGCGGCGTCGGCGGGGATCACGGTGTCCTTGTAAACGATGAAGAACTGGGTTCCATTGCCGTACGCGTTGCCGCCGGTCCGTGCCACGGCGATGGTGCCGGCCGGGTACTTGTTGTCGGCAGGGGTGTTTTCCAGCGGACCCCAGGTGTACGCGGGGTCGCCGCTGCCGTCACCGGACTTGGAACCGCACTGCAGCACGCCGAAGGACGCGGCGGTGGTAAGCCGGTGGCAGCTGAGGCCCTTGTAGAAGTTTTTGTCCGCGAGGGACTTGAACACGGCGGCCGCCTGCGGAGCCTTGCTGCCGTCCAACGTGACCCCCAGGCTGCCGCGGTTGAGGGCCAGGGTGCCGGTGAAGGTCTTGCCGGACGCGGTCTCCGGCTTCGGAATGTTCGCGCCGTTGCTCGCGGCGGGGGACGGGGTGGCGGAGGCCGACGGGCTCTGCAGCCCGGCTTCCGCGGCCTTGAACTCGTCCTCGCTGGGATTGCTGGAAAACACCGTCAGCTGCAGCACGACGGCGAGGACGAGGGCGGCGGCGCCGCCGGCGGTCGCGAGGACATTGTCGCGTTTCCGGCGTTTGTCCTGCTCCCGGCGCAGCTCGCGCTTCGCCTCCATCTGCTGGACGCGCCGCTTGGCTTCGCGGGCGCTCCGTGAACTGGCCGCCAAAAGTCCTCCTGGTTGTAGGGCCGCACCCCGGGCCGCGCCGTCGGCGCCGATCCGGGTGCAACACGCAAGCTTCCGGCAGTACCGCCGGCGGCAACCGTTTCAGAGCCGCGCATTAGAGATGCGCGCGCCGAAAGCATAAACTGACTGCCGCACACAGTTTATGCACGACTGGCCGGTCAGCGCGCGACGCCGCGGCCGTTGCAGCCGCCGTCGTTATCAGAGGAGAAAATTCCACCATGGCACGCACCGCCTCCCTGTCCGGATTCCCCGAGTGGCTTCCCGAGGAGCGGCTGGTGGAACTGCATGTGCTGGACACCCTGCGGCGGACCTTTGAACTGCACGGCTTCTCCTCCATTGAGACGCGCGCCGTGGAGACGGTGGGACAGCTGCTCCGCAAGGGCGAAATCGACAAAGAGGTCTACGGCCTCAGCCGGCTGCAGGACGACGAGGGGGCCGGCGGCGCTACGAGCGACCCAGCCGCGTCCCACAAGGCCGATCCGCACGCCCTGGCCCTGCACTACGACCTCACCGTGCCGTTCGCGCGCTACGTGGTGGAGAACGCCGGTTACCTGGCGTTCCCGTTCCGGCGCTACCAGATCCAGAAAGTCTGGCGCGGTGAGCGTCCGCAGGAGGGCCGCGCCCGCGAGTTCACCCAGGCGGACATCGACATCGTCGGCGACGGCGAGCTGCCGTTCCGCTACGACGTCGAAATCGCGCTCGTGATCGCTGAGGCGCTGGGTGCCCTGCCGATCCCGGACTTCCTGCTCCGGGTCAACAACCGCAAACTGGCCGAGGGCTTCTACAACGGCATCGGCCTGACCGACACGGCAGGGGTCCTGCGCAGCATCGACAAGCTCGAGAAGATCGGCGCGGCCAAGGTCGCTGAGCTGCTCCAGACCGAGCTCGGCGCCACCGAGGAGCAGGCGCAGGCAGCGCTCAAGCTGGCCGGAATCCGAACCGGGGACACCTCGTTCGTGCAGCAGGTCCGGGCGCTCGGCGTGAGCAACGAGCTGCTCGAGGAAGGCCTCAACGAGCTGGAGCAGGTCATAGCCGCCGCCGTCCAGCGCGCGCCTGGCAAGGTGGTCGCGGACCTCAGCATCGCCCGCGGTCTGGACTACTACACCGGCACCGTGGTGGAAACCGTCCTGGTGGGCCACGAGCAGCTGGGTTCGATCTGCTCCGGCGGCCGGTACGACGCGCTGGCGAGCAAGGGCAACCGGAAGTTCCCCGGCGTCGGACTGTCGATCGGCGTGACCCGGCTGGTGTCGCGCATGCTCAGCCAGGAGCTGGCCAAGGCGTCCCGGGCCGTGCCCACCGCCGTTCTGGTGGCGCTGACCAACGACGAGAGCTGGGGCGCGGCGCAGGACGTCGCGGCGCAGCTGCGCGCCCGCGGGATCGCCACGGAGGTCGCGGCAAAGGCAGAGAAGTTCGGCAAGCAAATCAAGTTCGCGGACCGCCGCGGCATCCCGTTCGTCTGGTTCACCGACGACGACGGCAAGCACCAGGTCAAGGACATCCGCACCGGCGAGCAGGGCGACGCCGATCCGGCCGGCTGGGCGCCGGCCGAGGAGGACCTGCACGTCCGCGTGACCAGGGCCTAAGCCCTTCCGCGGCGCGCACCGTTTCAGCGTCCGCTGCGCCCGCGGTGCGCCAGCACCAGGAACCGTCCGGCGACGCCCACAGCCAGCACCGCCGCCATGCCCAGCACCGAGGCGGGCGGCAGTGTCACGGCCAGGACCAGGCAGCCGGCGAATCCGAGGGCATTGAGCCAGCGCCGGGCGAGGCGGCGGGGGCCCGTGAGGGTGAACGCGGCGGCATTCGTCACGGCGTAGTAGATCAGCACACCGAAACTGGAGAAGCCCACCACCGTCAGCACGCTCGTGGTCAGCAACAGCACGATCACGGCCGCGGCGACGGTCAGCTCGGCCACGACCGGAACAGTGTGCGCCCCGCCGACCCGGGCCAGCGGGGCGGGCAGGTCCCTTTCCCGCGCCATCGCCATGGTGGTCCGGCCCACGCCGGTGATCAGCGCCAGCAGGGCGCCGAGGCACGCGGCGGCGGCCCCGGCCTGTACGAAGGGGGCGCCGGCGCGCAGCGACGAGTTGGTCACGGCGTCGAGCAGCGGGGCGGATGAGCCGGCCAGTTGGTCCGCCGGCAGGTGCCACTGCAGCAGGGCCGCGAGTCCGAGGTAGATCAGGAAGGCCGCGGCGAGGGCGGCGAGGATGGCCCGCGGGATGGTGGTGGCTGGATCCTTGACCTCTTCGCCCAGGGTGGCGATCCGTGCGTACCCGGCGAAGGCGAAGAACATCAGCCCCGCCGCAGGCAACACGCCCCACGCCCCGCCGGTGGCACCGGGCTGTAGCGCCTGGAGTGATATTGCCCCGAACGGTCCGCCCAGCGCCGCGCCGGCGCCTTCCGGGTGCGGGCCGATAACCGAGGCCACGGAAACGAACGCGAGCGTGGCCAGCACGACGGCGAGCAGGATCTTGGTCAGCAGCGCCGTACGGGTGATGCCCAGCAGGTTTACGCCGGTCAGCACGACGACGGCGGCAACCGCCACCGGCGTAGCGAAGCCGGGCGCCAAGTAATGCCCGAAAGTTAGAGCCATGGCCGCGCAGGAAGCCGTCTTGCCGGTCACGAAACCCCACCCGGCGATGAAGCCGGGCCATTCGCCCAGCTGCCGGCGGCCGTACACGTAGGTGCCGCCGCTGGACGGATATCTGGCGGCCAGCTGTGCCGACGCCACCGCGTTGCAGTAGGCCACCAGGCCGGCCAGGGCCACTGCGACGGTGAGCAGCGGCCCGGCGAGGGCTGCGGCGGGGGAGAACACCACGAACACGCCGGCGCCCAGCATTGAGCCGAGACCGATCGCGGTGGAATCGACGACGCCGAGTCGGCGCTTTAGCTGCCCCGGCACGGGCGGATGGCTAGCCATGGCGGGTGGGGCCTTTCCAACGGGTAAACTCGAACGGGATCGTTCCCGTAGCGGTCCCATTTAACACCACCCTGTTTTCCTTCTGAAAGGCGAGCTGTGCTGCGCACACACGACCTCGGATCCCTTCGCTCCGAGCACATTGGACAAACCGTAACCCTCGCCGGCTGGGTCGGCCGGCGTCGTGACCACGGTGGTGTCGCATTCGTGGACCTGCGCGACGCTTCGGGCGTCGCCCAGGTGGTCGTCCGCGAAGAAGAGGTCTTCCACGGCCTCCGCAACGAGTTCGTGCTGCAGGTAATCGGCACCGTCGCCAAGCGTCCCGAGGGCAACGAGAACCCGGCGCTGGCCACCGGCGAGATCGAGGTCATGGCCGAGAAGGTCACCATCCTCAACACCTCCGACCCGCTGCCGTTCCAGATCGACGAGCACGTTGAGGTGGGCGAGGAAGCCCGCCTCAAGCACCGCTACCTGGACCTGCGCCGCCCGGGCCCGGCCCGCAACCTTCGCCTGCGCTCCGAAGCCAACCGGGTGGCCCGCGAACTGCTGCACCAGGACGGCTACGTCGAGATCGAGACGCCCACGCTGACCCGCTCGACGCCGGAAGGCGCCCGCGACTTCGTCGTCCCCGCCCGCCTCGCACCGGGTTCCTGGTATGCGCTGCCGCAGTCGCCGCAGCTCTTCAAGCAGCTCTTGCAGGTCGGCGGCTTCGAGAAGTACTACCAGATCGCCCGCTGCTACCGCGACGAGGACTTCCGCGCCGACCGCCAGCCTGAGTTCACCCAGCTCGACATCGAAGCCAGCTTCGTGGAGCAGGATGACATCATCGGCCTCGGCGAGAGCATCGTGAAGGCGCTGTGGAAGCTGATCGACGTCGAGATCCCCACCCCTATCCAGCGCATCACCTACAACGATGCGATGGCCCGCTACGGCTCGGACAAGCCGGACCTGCGCTTCGGCCTGGAGCTGACCGAGCTCACCGAGTTCTTCAAAGACACGAACTTCGGCGTCTTCAAGGCGCCCTACGTTGGTGCCGTCGTGATGCCGGGCGGCGCCTCGCAGGCCCGCCGGGCCCTGGATGCCTGGCAGGAATGGGCCAAGCAGCGCGGTGCCAAGGGCCTCGCCTACGTGCTCTTCAAGGAAGACGGCGAGCTTGCCGGTCCGGTGGCCAAGAACCTGACCGAGGCCGAACGCGCCGGCCTCGCCGACGCCGTCGGCGCCAAGCCCGGCGACTGCATCTTCTTCGCCGCCGGTGAGAAGACCCCGTCCCGTGCGCTGCTCGGCGCCGCCCGGGTCGAGATCGGCCACCGCACCGGCCTGATCAACCCGAGCGACTGGGCGTTCTGCTGGGTGGTCGACGCGCCGATGTTCGAACCGGCGGCAGCGGCCGTCGCGTCCGGCGATGTCGCCGTCGGCGGCGGCAAGTGGACGGCCGTGCACCACGCATTCACCTCGCCCAAACCGGAATTCATGGACAGCTTCGACACGGACCCGGAAACCGCGCTGGCCTACGCCTACGACATTGTCTGCAACGGCAACGAAATCGGCGGCGGCTCCATCCGTATCCACCAGGGCGACATCCAGGAGCGGGTCTTCAAGGTCATGGGCCTCTCGCACGAGGACGCCCAGGAGAAGTTCGGCTTCCTGCTCGAGGGCTTCAAGTTCGGCGCGCCCCCGCACGGCGGCATCGCGTTCGGCTGGGACCGCGTGGTCTCGCTGCTCGCCGGCGTGGACTCCATCCGCGACGTCATTGCCTTCCCGAAGTCCGGCGGCGGCTACGACCCGCTGACCCAGGCGCCCGCGCCCATCACGGCGCAGCAGCGCAAGGAGGCCGGCGTCGACTTCAAGCCGGAAGCCAAGAAGGACGAGGGCTCAAAGTAGCCTGACCCGATCAGCAGCAAAGGCTCCCCGGGCAACCGGGGGGCCTTTGCCGTTCAAACCGGCGGTCATTTCTTTTGCGGAGGTCACGAACATGGAAGCAGTGCCCGGCCTTGAGGCCCTGATGGACGCCGCGTGGCCAGCCGCCGACCGAGAGGAGTGCGGCGGCTGGGAGCTTCGGGCTGCCTCGGGCGTGACGCAGCGGGCCAACTCGGTGTGGCCCCGCCAGCCGGGAGCTGACCCGAACGCGCAGCTCGCCGCGCTCCGGGACGCCCGGCTCTGGTACCGGGCCCGCCGCCAGCCGCTGATCTTCCAGGTCTTCGACGACCCGCGCTCCGCGCCGCTCAACGCCCTCCTCGATACCGAAGGTTTCACCCGCCAGTCGGAAACCCTCGTCCTGGTCCGGGCCGGAGGTAGGCCGGCTCCGGGTTTGGCCCGCGGCGTCGAGCTCTCCACGGAACCCTCCGGCGAGTGGCTGCAGCTGTGGTGGAGCGTCGACGGCCGCGGCGACGAGACGGCCCTGGACGTGGCCCGCGGCATCCTGACCGGTTGTCCCTCGCTCTACGCCCTCGTGCGGGACGCCGACGGCGCCCCCGCCGCCGTCGGACGCCTTGCCCTGCCCGTCGCGGAACCTGGCAGCCCCCGGTGGGGTGGTCTCTACTGCATGGCGACCCGTCCCGACGCGCGCCGGCGGGGTTACGCCGCCAGGGTGCTGCACGCCTTGCTGGGTGAGGGAACGCGCCGGGACCTGGCCGGCTACTGGCTGCTCGTCACGGCGGCCAACACCGGGGCCCAGGAACTCTACGCCCGCGCCGGCTTCGAGGAGTCCGGCCGGTATCTGTACCGGCAGGAGCGCCCCAAGCGACACCTGACCGGCTGCTGACCGCGGATCCCTTGGGCCGTTTCGACGGTTCCCTGCGCACAAGGTGTTTCGCAGCGTCGAACGGGCACGGAACCGTCGAAACGGCCGGGTAGGGAGAGCCTGTGCCCTACGCCGGCGGGTCTGTGACCATGATCCGCACCGCACACGCGTCGGCCGCGGCCTTCTTCAGCACGGCCGCGCGCGGGTCCGGGACGTCCAGGAACGGCAGCCGGACCAGCGCCGCGTAACGCTTGAGCACGGGTTCGGCGAGTACCTGCTCGGCCAGGGTGCGGTCCCCGCCCGGGGCGAGGTATTCGACGCTGTGGTCCGCGAAAATCCGGGCGGCATGCTCGGCCACGGCCTCCACCAGGGCGCCGGCCTGGTTGGCGCGGCGCCGGGCGAAACGCTGCTGGGACCAGCCGCCCGCCGCGGTGCGGGACTGCACATGCCGGGTCCCGGTTTTGGCGGCGAGCACCCGGCCCTCGGACACCACCGCCACCGAGTAGCCGCCGCGGCGCACCAGCACCAGGCCGAGCCGGCGCGGCTGCGAGGCCAGCGACGCCAGCCGGGCCACGGGATCGTTCCCGCGGCCGGGCCGTCCGCCGTCGGGCCAGGGCGGGAGCAGCAGGGCGGTGGCGCCGTCGGCCGCGAGCAGCCGCAGGCCGGCGTCGTCGGGCTCCTCCCGCAACTCCCCGTGGCTGGCGCGGAACCGCTCCACCCAGCCGGGCAGCCGTCCGCCGGAGACGAACGCCACACGGGTGTCGGGGCTGGCCATGGCGCGGATCTCCGTTGTGAGGGTGCAGGGGCGGCCGCCGTGTCGGGGCGGGCAGGAACTAGAAGTAGCCTATCTATGTGGATGATCTCTTTGGCTCAGGGCAGGACAACGCGTCGGCAAACAACGACGTCGACGCCGAAGAGTCCGGCGGTGCCAGCTCCCCGAGCGGCACAACAGCCCGCTCCGCTCCGCGCAGCCCGCTGGCCGTCCGGATGCGGCCGCGCAGCCTCGACGACGTTGTGGGCCAGCAGCACCTCCTGGGCCAGGGATCGCCGCTGCGCCAGCTGGCGGCCGGCAGCGACGCCACCGGACCGGCCGGACCGAGCTCGCTGATCCTCTGGGGACCGCCCGGCACCGGCAAGACCACGCTGGCACACGTCATCGCCAAAGGCCCGGGCCGGAAGTTCGTCGAGCTCTCCGCCATCACCGCCGGCGTGAAGGACGTCCGCCGGGTCATGGATGAGGCCCTCACCGCACGGGACCTGTACAAGACCACGACGGTGCTGTTCCTGGACGAGATCCACCGCTTCAACAAGGCCCAGCAGGATGCGCTGCTGCCCGGCGTCGAAAACCGCTGGGTGGTCCTGGTCGCGGCCACCACGGAAAATCCCTCGTTCTCCGTGGTGTCGCCGCTGCTGTCCCGCTCGCTGCTCCTGACGCTTAAACCGCTGACCGACGCCGACGTCGAAGGACTGCTGCGCCGGGCCGCCACGGACGCGCGGGGCCTGAACGGCAAGGTGGAACTGGACGAGGAAGCACTCGCCCACCTGGTCCGGCTCTCCGGCGGGGACGCGCGCCGGGCGCTCACGGCGCTGGAGGCCGCCGCCGGCGTCGCCTTCGGGGACGCGGACGACACTGACGGGATCACCGGGGCGGGCGGAGATGCACCCGTCAGGATCGAGCTCAAGCACACCGAACGTGCCCTCGACGTCGCATCGGTGCGCTACGACCGCGCCGGCGACCAGCACTACGACGTCGCCAGCGCGTTCATCAAGTCCATCCGCGGATCCGACGTCGACGCCGCGCTGCACTACCTGGCCCGGATGCTTGAGGCAGGGGAGGACCCCCGCTTCGTGGCCCGCCGGATCGTCATCTCCGCGGCTGAGGACGTCGGCATGGCCGACCCCACCGCGCTGCAGACCGCGGTGGCGGCGGCCCAGGCGGTGCAGCTGATCGGCATGCCCGAGGGGCGCATCATCCTGGCCGAGGCCGTGGTCCACCTTGCCACCGCACCGAAGTCCAACGCCGCGTACATGGGCATCAACCAGGCGATCGCCGACGTCCGTGCCGGCCTCGGCAACGGCATCCCGGCGCACCTGCGCGACGCCCACTATCCCGGATCCAAGCAGCTGGGGCACGGCAAGGGCTACAAGTACGCGCACGACGCGCCGCATGCGGTGGCCACCCAGCAGTACCCGCCGGACGACCTCGTTGGCCGGAACTACTACGAACCCACCGGCAACGGCGCCGAACGCGACATCTCCACCCGGCTGGAACGGCTGCGGAAGATCATCCGGGGCAAGTGAACCTCTGGTAGGATTGATCGTTGTCTGGCAAGGCACGGACGCACAATCCACCAGTTCTCGGCAGTTCCTGCTGATTTGATGGGTTCGCCCTGTGCCCAGTAGCAAAAGGCAGCGGTTGGCCGATGCTCTCCATCGTGGAGGCCAGTAACACTGACACACCGCAGATATTGGAAGGACACAAGTGGCTAACAACACTCGTGCTCGCCGTACCGCACGCCTCTCGCGTGCACTCGGCATCGCTCTGACCCCCAAGGCCGCCAAGTACATGGAGCGCCGCCCGTACGGCCCCGGTGAGCATGGCCGTGCCCGCAAGAAGCAGGACTCCGACTACGCCGTACGTCTGCGCGAAAAGCAGCGCCTGCGCGCCCAGTACGGCATCCGCGAAGCCCAGATGACCCGTGCCTTCGAAGAAGCACGCCGCACCAAGGGCCTGACCGGTGAAAACCTGATCGAACTGCTCGAAATGCGTCTCGACGCCCTCGTGCTGCGTGCCGGCTTCGCCCGCACCATCGCCCAGGCCCGCCAGCTGGTTGTGCACCGCCACATCCTGGTTGACGGCATCCGCGTTGACCGCCCGTCTTTCCGCGTCGGTGAGGGCCAGCTGGTCCACGTCCACAGCCGCAGCGAGACCATGCCTCCGTTCCAGGTGGCAGCAGCCGGCGCGCACCGCGACGTGCTGCCGATGGTTCCGGCCTACCTGGACGTCAAGCTTGACGCCCTGCAGGCACGCCTGGTCCGTCGCCCGAAGCGCTCCGAGATCCCCGTGACCTGCGAAGAGCAGCTCGTCGTGGAATTCTACGCACGCTAGATCCAACGCGACACCTTACAAAGAAGCCCGTGGCAAGCGCCGCGGGCTTCTTTGTATGTAAGGTACTTGGGGGAGTTCTCCGCTTGCCATGCCCGGCCAGTGGAGGACCACGCAGGAATCCACGTAGTTTCAAGGAGATGAACGTCTATGTCTGGTGGCGATATTGCCGGCCTGATCGCGGCCGGAGTGTTTGCACTGCTGGTCCTGCTGCTCGCCGTACCGATCCTCAAGCTCGGTGGTGTGTTCGACGAGGTCCGCAGCACCATCCGCTCGATCAGCGACGGCGCCACCCCGCTCATGGATGAGGTCACCGCCACCGTCTCCACCACCAACCAGCAGCTGAAGAAGGTCGACGGGATCGCCTCCAACGTCTCAGACGCCTCCGCCAACATCTCGGCGCTGTCCTCGCTGGTCGCCGCGACCGTCGGCTCGCCGCTGATCAAGGTTGCCGCCTTCAGCTACGGTGTGCGGTCCGCCTTCTCAGCCCGCAAGAAGCCCGCCACCGGCCGCCGTAGCCGCTGACCAAACCGATCACGCTGACAGGATCTGACATGAACAGAATCATCTGGATGGGCATCGGCGTCGCGATCGGTGTCATCGCTTTCCGCAAGCTCACCGAGGCGCAGTCGACCCTTGGCCCCGAAGGCCTGAACCGTGCCGTCGGCCGGCTCGCCGACGGCGTGTACGACTTCGCCGACGCCGTCCGCGTCGGGATGCTCGAGCGGGAAACCGAACTCCGCACCGCCCTCGGGGTGGACGCCAGCGCAGACGGCGCCGTCACCGGCCGGGATGCGCTCCGGCGCTAGCCGGGGGAGAATGGGAAACAACGGCGCCCCGCGGGGCGCCTGCCGGAACCAGGCCGGCGCATCAAAGAATTTTCCGAAGGCTGGCAGCACGGCGCCCCGCGCCCACATGCTGGCACACACCGCTGGCAGAAACCGGTGGCAGGCAACCAGCCCGGAACCAACTACGCAGTGCATATTGAAGGGTAAGTAACCAGGTTATGAAGTCGCAGGAGATCACCAAGCGCTGGATCGACTTTTTTGTCAGCAAGGGCCACACCGCCGTGCCCTCCGCCTCCCTGGTCTCCAGCGACCCCTCCCTGCTGTTCACCGTGGCCGGCATGGTCCCCTTCATCCCGTACCTCACCGCGCGTGAGGAAGCCCCCTACTCCCGCGCCACCAGCGTGCAGAAGTGCATCCGCACCGGCGACATCGAAGAGGTCGGCAAGACCGCGCGGCACGGCACGTTCTTCCAGATGTGCGGCAACTTCTCCTTCGGCGACTACTTCAAGGAAGACGCCATCAAGTTCGCCTGGGAACTGCTCACCACGAGCGTCGACGACGGCGGCTACGGCCTGCCGCCCGAGCGCCTCTGGGTCACCGTCTACGAAGAGGACGACGAGGCCAAGGAACTCTGGCTCAAGAACACCGGCGTCCCGGCCGAGCGGATCCAGCGGATGGGCAAGGCGGACAACTACTGGTCCACCGGCCAGCCCGGCCCGGCCGGCCCCTGCTCCGAGATCTACTACGACCGCGGCCCGGCCTACGGCATCGAGGGCGGCCCGCTGGCCGACGAGACCCGGTACATCGAAATCTGGAACCTCGTCTTCATGCAGTACCAGATCGACAACGTCCGCTCCAAGGTGGACTTCGACATCACCGGCGAACTGCCGAAGAAGAACATCGACACCGGCCTCGGCATGGAACGCCTCGCAATGATCCTGCAGGGCGTCGAGAACATGTACGAGACGGACCAGGTCCGTCCGGTGATCGACAAGGCCGCCGCGCTCTCCGGCAAGGAATACACCTCCGCGGAAACCCCGGCGGACCCCCACCACACGGACGACGTCAGGATGCGCGTGGTGGCAGACCACATCCGCTCTGCCCTGATGCTGATCGCCGACGGCGTCACCCCCTCCAACGAGGGCCGCGGCTACGTGCTGCGCCGCCTGATCCGCCGGGCGGTGCGCTCGATGCGGCTCCTCGGCGTCGAGAAGGCCTGCCTGCCCGAGCTGCTGCCCGCCTCCCGCGACGCCATGAAGGGTGTCTACCCGATCGTGGAGACCGACTTCGACCGGATCAGCCGGATCGCCTACGCCGAGGAGAAGGCGTTCCTGCGCACCATCGCCTCCGGCACCGCGCGGCTCGAGGACGCCGTGAAGGAATCCAAGGCCGCCGGCCAGCCGCTCTCCGGCGCCGACGCCTTCGCGCTGCACGACACCTACGGCTTCCCGATCGACCTCACCCTTGAAATGGCCGAGGAAGCCGGGCTCAAGGTCGACGAGCCGGAGTTCCGCAAACTCATGCTGGAACAGCGCCAGCGCGCCCAGGCGGACGCCAAGGGCAAGAAGGGCGCCCACGCGGACCTCAGCGCCTTCCAGGAGCTGCTGGCCGCGGGGGAGACCGTCTTCACCGGCTACACCGAGCTTGCCGGAGAATCCAAGGTGCGCGGCATCCTGGCCGGCGGCCGGAAGGTCTCGCAGGCCTCCACCGGCGAGGAAATCGAACTGGTCCTGGCCGAGACCCCGTTCTACGCCGAAGCCGGCGGCCAGGCCGCCGACACCGGGCTGATCACCGGAGACGGCTTCGTCGTCGAGGTCCT
Source organism: Arthrobacter sp. 05L428 (assembly GCF_056397665.1). Lineage (NCBI taxonomy): Bacteria > Bacillati > Actinomycetota > Actinomycetes > Micrococcales > Micrococcaceae > Arthrobacter > Arthrobacter sp. 05L428. The sequence goes on from NZ_JBFTNW010000001.1 coordinate 1,204,976, forward strand.
TGACGTGCAGCGGCCCATCAAGGGCCTGAGCGTGCACAAGGCAATCGTCCGCGAGGGCGAAATCGGAGCCGACTCACTGGTCCAGGCCGCCGTGGACCGGGAACGCCGCCACGCCGCCGAGCAGGCGCACACCGGCACGCACATCGTGCACGCGGCCCTGCACCAGATCCTCGGCCCGGAGGCTACGCAGCGCGGTTCGTTCAACAAGGCCGGCTACCTCCGCTTCGACTTCGCCTGGGGTGAGGGCCTCAGCGCCGCCACCCGCTCCGAGATCGAAGAAGTGTCCAACATCGCCATCCGGAACAACTTCCAGGTGCAGACCAAGGTCATGGGCCTGGCCGAAGCGAAGGCCCTCGGCGCCATGGCGCTGTTCGGCGAGAACTACGGCAACGAGGTCCGCGTCGTGGAGATCGACGGCGCCTGGTCCCGTGAGCTTTGTGGCGGAACGCACGTGTCCAACACCTCGCTGATCGGCAGCCTGTCGCTGCTCGGCGAACAGTCCGTTGGTTCGGGAAACCGCCGCGTGGAGGCCTTCGTCGGCATGGACGCGTTCCGGCACCTCGCTGCTGAACGCGCCCTGGTCACCGAACTCACCGAGATGCTCAAGGTTCCTTCCGGCCTGCTCACCGAGCGGATCGCCAGCACCCTGAACAAGCTGAAGACGGCGGAAAAGGAACTCGAGCGGCTCCGCAAGGAACAGCTCACGGCTGCCGCAGCGCAGTTGGTGGGCACCGCCAAGGACGCCGCCGGCGTCAAGGTGATCGCCCACGATGCCGGCCTGGTCAGCGGAGCCGACGACCTTCGCGGCCTCGCCCTTGACCTCCGGACCCGGCTGGGCTCCGAGCCGGCCGCCGTCGCGGTCGCCGGCGTTAGCAACGACCGCCCGGTCATCCTGATCGCCACCAACGAGGCTGCCCGGTCCGCCGGCGTCAAGGCCGGTGCGCTGGTCCGCCTCGCCGCCGGTATCCTCGGTGGCGGCGGCGGTGGCAAGGACGACGTTGCACAGGGCGGCGGCACCGACGCTTCCAAGGTCGGCGCGGCCCTCTCCGCCGTCGTGGACGCCATTACCCGGCGCTAACCCAGGACCTTGGATGACTGAATCGGCCGTGCCCGGCGCCTACCCCCAGGGCGTGAAACTCGGGGTGGACGTCGGCACCGTCAGGGTGGGCGTCGCGGTGTGCGACCGCGACGGCATCCTGGCCACGCCCCTGCGGACGCTGGCCCGCAATGCCAAGAAGAACACCGACGTCCGGATCCTCGCGGATCTTGCCGTGGAGCTCGGAGCGGTGGAAATTTTTGTGGGCCTGCCACGCACCATGAAAGGTGAAGAGCACGCTTCCGCCCGAATGGCCACCGAATATGCAAAGCTACTGGTCAGTAAACTATTGGACGCCGGATCCGGCGTGCCGGTGAGGTTGGTTGACGAACGGCTGAGCACCGTGTCAGCCCACCGCGACCTGCACCAAGCTGGCATGAGCAGCAGGGACCACCGTAAAGTAGTTGATCAGGTCGCGGCCGCAGGTATCCTGCAGCATGCGATCGATATGCAAAAGGCCAGGGGAACGGATGTAGGAAACCGCGTCAGCGCGGACCTCCCTCCGGGGCCACCCGGTGACGACGCTCAGGCCGTCCCGGCAGTACACACGCATTCTGCACAACGCATTCTGCCCAAAATGGAAGGCTACAGTGAGCCCGGTCAACAATGACGACTCCTCTGGTGTTGCCAAGAGCGGCGCCGGCCGACCGCTGACGCGCAAAGAGATCAGGGCCCAGGAGAAGTTCCTGGCCACCCAGGGTCACGACGTCATCCCGCCGCAGGCCTTCGAGACGGGGCCGGAAGCTCCGGCCGTGCCGCCCGCCGACGCTTCGGCCACGGCTGATGCACCCCGTGAACCCTCCGCAGACGCCCCGGAACCCCCGGAGGCTGCGCCGACCGTGCACGAACCCGTGAACGAGAGCCCCGCCGCGCGCGTGCACGAGGAGCCCGAACACGAGGATCCCGCACACGCAGCACCCATACACGCAGAACCTGCGCACGCGGAGCCGGTGCTTGAACAGCCCGGGCACGCCACACCCCAGCCGGAACAGCCTGTGCACGAGGACCCCGCGCAGGGGGAGCCGGTCCACGGCTACTCCGGTCACGACGAACCGCACCATGATCAACCGCAGCACGAGGAACCCGCGCTCGAGGAGCCGGTCCACGAGTACGCCGGCGGGATGTCCCGCGAGGAAACCCTGCGCCGGGCCGACGCGCTGCAGTACGGCCACGGCCTTCACGACGGGGCGGATTTCCACCAGGCCTACGCGGACCAGCCCGACGATGAGGCCCACCATGTCTACGACGACGAGCCCGGCCACGACCTGATGGCCGGCGCCGCCAGCCTTCCCACCGCCAAGGGCCCCTCCAAGAAGGTCCGCCGCCGCCGCCGCTTCCTCGCCCTCGTCCTGACGTTGGCCGTGTTCGTGGTCGCAATCGTGGTCGGCGCGCAGGTCATCAAACCCCTGCTCGGCGGCGACAAGGTCGCCGACTACCCGGGCCCGGGAACCGGTTCGGTGACGATTACCGTTCCGCCGGGTGCCGGACCCCGGTCCGTGGCGGCGGAGATGGAATCCAAAAAGGTCATTGCGAACGCCGATTCCTTCGTCAAGCAGTTCGCCGCCTCGGGCGGCGCCCTGAGCCCGGGGACATTCACGATGCGCAACGAAATGAACAACTCGGATGCCGTGGCCGTCCTGTTGAACAAGGGCCAGGAAAAGGTCATGTACGTTGCCCTGAGCGCCGGTTTGAGGATCAGCGAATCGCTGCAGGCCATATCCGAGGGCACCGGAATCCCGGTGGCGGAGCTCAAGGCACTCAGCGACTCCCCGAAGCAGTTCGGTGTGCCGGCCAAGGCCAAGAACCTCGAAGGGTTCCTGTTCCCGGGCGAGTACCGCTTCCCGCTGGGCACGTCCGGGAAGGACGTACTGCAGAAACTGGTCGGCAGCACGCTGGAGGAACTCAAGTCACAGGGCGTGACCGATCCGGCCAAGCAGTACGACGCCATCACGGTCGCGAGCATCGTGCAGGCCGAAGGTGGCCAGGCGGAATACGGAGACGTCGCCGGCGCGATCTACAACCGGCTCAAGCCCAACAACACCGAGACGAACGGCCTGATCCAGTCCGACGCCACGGTGACCTACGGGCTGGGCATCCGGAGCTTCCACATCGACGAGGACCAGAAGGCCGACAAGTCGAACAAATACAACACGTACGCCAACGCCGGCCTGCCGGCGGGCCCGATCGGTTCGCCGGGCAAGCGGGCTATCGACGCGGCCGCCAAGCCGAAGAAGAACGACTACCTCTACTGGGTCACCATCAACCTGGACACCAAGGAGACGAAGTTCTCCAAAACCCTGGCCGAGCACAACGGCTACGTGGCCAAGTACAACGCCTGGTGCGAGGCCAATCCCGGACGTTGCGTGTGACGCTGCGGGCCGCCGTCCTCGGGCATCCCATCAGCCACTCAAAGTCGCCGGCCCTGCATCGCGCCGCCTACGCCAAGCTCGGCGTGGAAGTGGCCTATGACGCCGTCGACGTCACCGAGGAGGCCCTCCCGGCCTTCATGGCGGGCGTACGCGGGGACGAAGGCTGGCGCGGGCTGTCGGTGACCATGCCGCTCAAGGCCGCGATGGCCGCCGAGGTGGACGAGGTCCGCGGCGTCGCCCGGCAGTTGGGCGTCATCAACACCGTGGCCTTTGAGCGGCCGGGCGCTGCCGCCGGTGCGCCGGTCCGCCTGGTGGGGTACAACACGGACGTCGCCGGGATCGTCAACGCCGTCCGCTACGCCGGTGTGGCCGCTAAGCCGTCCGCCGTCATCCTCGGCGGCGGCGGAACCGCCGCGGCCGCCATTGCCGCGCTGAAGGAACTCGGTGCCCCGGATGCTGCCGTTTACGTCCGGGACGTCGGCCGCGCCGTCGAAGCCCGGGCAGCGGCCGCCGCCGTCGGACTTCCGCTGCAGGTGCTGCCGCTGACGGCTGCAGCGCCCGCGGTCGCAGCAGCGGACATCGTGATCTCCACCCTGCCGCCCCGCGCCGCTGACGGCCTCGCGGAGGAACTCGCCGCAGCATTGGACGCGAAGGGCGGCACAGTCGCCGGGGTGCTCCTCGACGTGGCCTACGACCCGTGGCCGAGCCGGATCGCCGCGGCCTGGGCGGACGCGGGCGGTCGGGTGGTCCCCGGCCTGGAAATGCTGCTGTACCAGGCGGTGGAGCAGGTCCGCCATTTCACCGGCCTCCAAGGACCCGTGCCGGTGGAGGTCATAGATGTGATGTGTGACGCAGTCGGGGTACCCCGACGGGTGTTCTAAGTGCCTTGCATGGCAGGATGGATTTTATGTTGCGTTGGTTGACTGCCGGAGAATCCCATGGTCCGGCCTTGGTCGGAATTATCGAAGGCGTCCCCGCAGGTGTTGAACTCACCAGCGACCGGATCGTCGAAGCGCTGGCCCGCCGGCGCCTCGGTTACGGCCGCGGCGCCCGGATGAAGTTCGAACAGGACGCCGTGACGGTCCTGGGCGGTGTGCGCCATGGCCTGACCCAGGGCGGCCCCGTCGCGATCCAGGTCGGCAACACCGAGTGGCCCAAATGGGAGCAGATCATGTCTGCGGACCCGGTGGACCCCGAGGCCCTCGCGGACCAGGCCCGCAACGCACCGCTGACCCGGCCTCGGCCGGGCCACGCCGACTTCACCGGCATGCAGAAGTACGGCTTTGACGAGGCCCGCCCGGTCCTGGAGCGCGCCAGCGCCCGGGAGACCGCCACCCGCGTGGCCCTGGGCGCCGTCGCTTCCGCGTTCCTCAAGCAGCTCGGCATCGAACTCGTCTCCCACACGGTGTCCATTGCCAGCGTTTCCGTCCCGGAGGGCCGGCCGCTGCCCGTGCCGGACAACGTGCTGGCCCTCGACGCCGACCCGCTGCGCTGTTTCGACCGCGAGACCTCCGACGCCATGGTCGCGGAGGTGGACATGGCGCACAAGGAAGGCGAAACCCTCGGCGGCGTCGTCGAAGTCCTCGCCTACGGCCTGCCCCCCGGGCTGGGCAGCTACGTCCACTGGGACCGGCGCCTCGACTCGCGCCTCGCTGCCGCCCTGATGGGCATCCAGGCAATCAAGGGCGTGGAGGTCGGCGACGGCTTCCTCACCGCTGCGCGCCGCGGCTCGGCTGCCCACGATGAAATCGTCAAGGACGCCGACGGCAGGATCATCCGCACGTCCAACCGGGCCGGCGGCATCGAAGGCGGCATGAGCATCGGCGACGTGCTCCGCGTCCGCGCCGCCATGAAGCCGATCGCGACGGTGCCGCGCGCGCTCAAGACTGTCGACATCAGCACCGGCGAGGCCGCCAAGGCACACCACCAGCGCTCGGACGTCTGTGCGGTCCCGGCCGCCGGCGTGGTGGCGGAGGCCATGGTGGCGCTGGTCCTCGCCGAAGCGGTCACGGAAAAGTTCGGCGGCGACTCCGTGCAGGAGACCGCCCGCAACATCAAGGGTTACCTGGACAACATTCCGGCGTCCCTGGACTCGATCGGGCACTAGTGCCGGGTCGTCACGCAGCGCGTAAGTCACTGGACCGCCCGGTCGCCCTGATCGGCCCGATGGCGGTCGGCAAGTCCGCTATCGGGCAGCAGCTCGCCCAGCAGCTCGGCGCCCGCTTCGTCGACACCGACGTCGAAGTGGTCGCCCAGCACGGCACCATCGCGGACATTTTCGCCTGCCGCGGCGAAAACGCGTTCCGCGAACTGGAAGCCCGGGCCGTCGCCAAGGCGATCGAGGAGGCCGCAGGCACCAACACCGCAGGCACCAATACCGTCATCTCCCTCGGCGGCGGGGCTGTGCTGGACTCCGGAACGCAGCAGCTGCTGGCCAGCTGCACCGTGGTCTACCTCGAATGCGATGCCGACACCGTCTCCGAGCGGATTGCCCGGAACTCCGGGCGTCCCCTCCTGGCAGGCGACGCGATGGAACGCTGGCGGACGCTGTTCGCCACCCGCCAGCCGGTCTATGAACGCCTCGCGGACCTGACCCTCGATGTCCGGAGCGGTTCCGTCCAGGAGCTCGCGCGCCGGCTTGAAGATGCGCTGGAGCAGCTCGCCGCCGCCCCAACCGCGGCAACGCGCACCCCCGCAGCCACAAGGAAAGTTGAAAAGTGAGCACCGAATCAACCGTCATCAAAGTCACCGGACACGCTCCGGCGGAGAACTACGACGTCGTCGTCGGCCGCGGATTGCTGGCTAAGCTGCCCGGGCTGCTGGGGGAGCGCGTCAAGCGCGTCCTCGTCGTCCACCCGCGCGCCCTGCGGCTCACCGGTGACGCCGTCCGCGAGGAGCTCGCCACCGCCGGCTTCACGGCGCTGACGGCCGAAATTCCGGACGCCGAAGAAGGCAAGCACATCGAGGTGGCGTCGTTCTGCTGGCAGGTGCTGGGCCAGAACGACTTCACCCGCTCGGACGCAATCGTCGCCGTCGGCGGGGGAGCGGTGACCGACCTCGCCGGCTTCGTCGCGGCGACCTGGCTGCGCGGCGTGAAGGTCATCCACATGCCCACGAGCCTGCTCGGCATGGTGGACGCCGCCGTCGGCGGCAAGACCGGCATCAATACCGCCGAGGGGAAGAACCTGGTGGGCGTCTTCCACCCGCCGGCGGGCGTCCTCGCCGACCTGGACACGCTGGACACGCTGCCGAAGAACGAGATGATCTCCGGCATGGCCGAGGTCATCAAGTGCGGCTTCATCGCCGACCCGGCCATCCTCGACCTGACTGAAAAGGACCCCGCCGCGGTCTCGGACCCGCGCTCCGAAACCGTGCGCGAACTGATCGAACGCGCCATCGCGGTCAAGGCCCGGGTCGTCTCCGAGGACCTGAAGGAAACCGGACAGCGCGAGATCCTCAACTACGGCCACACCCTGGGCCACGCGATTGAACTCGCCGAACGCTACTCCTGGCGGCACGGCGCCGCCGTCTCGGTGGGCATGATGTTCGCCGCGGAACTGGCCCGCAGCGTCGGCCGGCTCAGCGACGCCGACGCCGACCGGCATCGGAGCATCCTGGAGAGCCTCGGTCTGCCCATCACCTACCGGCGCGACCGCTGGCAGGCGTTGCTGGACGGCATGCGGCGGGACAAGAAGTCCCGCGGCGACCTGCTGCGCTTCGTGGTGCTCGACGGCGTCGGGCGCCCGGGCATCCTGGACGTGCCGGACACCTCGCTGCTCTTCGCGGCGTACCAGGAAATCGCGTCCTGATGATCAGCGACAGCGGTGGCACGAGCGAGTGGCCCGACGGCGGGTTCCCCGGCATCCGGATCAACCCGGAAACCCTCATGCCGCAGGTGGTCAACGGGGAAGCCTGCGCCGCGGCGCTGGCGGCCTCAACGGACGCCACGGACCTGATCTTCGTGCGCCTCGTGGAAGGGCACCCGGGCGAGGCCGCCGAGCTGCTCGCCGAGGCCCGGTACAAGGACCCGGATTCGTTCCGGCTGCGGATGTTCGAGGCGGAAGTCCTGCGGGTGTCGCACCGCTTCGACCGCGCCGTAGAGCTTTACCGCCAGCTCCTCGCCGAAGCCCAGGGCACTCCTGACGAGGCCGTGGTCCGGCAGCACCTTGGCCGGTCCTACTTCGCCGCCGGCAACATCGCGGCCGCCGTCGAGTCCTTCGCCAAGGCGCTGGACCTGCGGGTGGCGGGCTCGGCTGATGCCGCGCTCATCTACTCCTCGACCGTGGCGCTGCAGCGCGCCCGGGACGTGCTGGACCTGGCCTGCTAGGGGCCGTTCCTGGCCCGTCCGGCAGCGCACCGGCAAAACCGGTAGAATGGTTTTTGGATTTTTGATAAATACGCGCTGGCGGGCCGGATCGGCATGCCTGCCTGGCATAAGCGGCTGGCGGCTAGAACCAGTCAACAAAGAAACCTGAGGATACTGTGGCAACCACTAACGACATCAAGAACGGAACCGTGCTGAAGCTTGAGGGCCAGCTTTGGAACATCATCGAGTTCCAGCACGTCAAGCCCGGCAAGGGCGGCGCTTTCGTCCGCACCAAGATGCGCAACGTGATGTCCGGCAAGGTCGTCGACAAGACCTTCAACGCCGGGCTCAAGATCGAGACCGCCACGGTTGACCGCCGCGACTACCAGTACCTGTACCAGGACGGGGCCGACTTCGTGTTCATGGACACCTCGGACTTCGACCAGCTCACCGTGTCCGCCGCTACCGTCGGCGACGCCACCAACTTCATGCTCGAGAACCAGATGGTCAACATCGCCATCCACGAGGGCAACCCGCTTTACATCGAACTGCCGCCGAGCGTCGTGCTGGAAATCACCTACACCGAGCCGGGCCTGCAGGGCGACCGCTCCTCGGCCGGCACCAAGCCCGCGACCCTCGAGACCGGCTACGAGATCCAGGTGCCGCTGTTCGTCGAGAACAACACCAAGGTCAAGGTCGACACCCGCGACGGCAGCTACCTTGGCCGGGTCAACGACTAGTGAGTGCACGCGGTAAGGCCCGTAACCGGGCCCTGGATGTTCTCTTCGAGGCGGAGCAGCGCTCCGTCTCCGCATTCGATGTGCTGCGTTCCCGTCGTGAACAGACGGATCAGATCATCAACCCCTACACCCTGGAAATCGTTGAGGGGGTCGTGTCCCACCAGGCCGCGATCGACGAATTCCTCGAAACCTACTCGCAGGGCTGGTCGCTGGAGCGGATGCCCTCGGTTGACCGCATCATTCTGCGGATCGGGACCTGGGAACTGCTCTACAACGACGACGTTCCCGACGGCGTCGCCGTGAGCGAGGCCGTGGCGCTGGCCAAGACGCTCTCCACGGACGAGTCGCCGTCGTTTATCAACGGCCTGCTGGGCCGCCTGCAGCAGCTGAAGCCCTCGCTGCTGGCCTGATGGCCGTTCCATAAAGGGCCGGTGCCCGCCCCACGGCGGACACCGGCCCTTGGCGTATCCCGGCCCGCTTTCCCTCTAGGCTTGCCCTCCGGGGGTTAGCGCAGGACGGCGTCGCGCAAGGCCGGGATCTCGCCGAGCTGGTGCTGTTCGTCAAGCTGATGCGCCGCCACGTCCCGGCCGCTGAGGATCCGCTGCCGGATGATGGCCAGCCGGGTGGCGGCCTGCAGGAAAGCCTTCATCTGCGGGGCCCGGCCGATCGTCCTGGCCCAGCGCAGGGCCGAGCGGCGCCCGGCGGGAGTCGCCAGCATGGCCACCTCCTGGCCGGTGAACCAGCCGGCCGCCGCGTACTCCTGCAGCCGTTGGCGGGTCAGCCGGCGTTCCGCCACGCGCAGCAGCACCACGACCAGGACGGCGAGCAGGAAGATCGGCACCTGGACCAGGATGTACTGCGCCAGGAAATTCTGGCCCATTGAGTTCCAGCCGCTATGCAGCAACATGGCGGGGACCAGGCCCACCGGGAAGGCGAGCAGCGTCAGGCCGGAGTGCCAGCGCCGCGCCGCGAAGCCCAGGATAAGCCCGGTCGTGCCGGTGAAAATGGCATGCGCGAACGGGGACATCACGCCGCGCAGGAAGAACACGACCGCCAGGTCCGTGCCCGGAGTGCTGGACTCGGCGATGGCCCGGCCGAAGTACAGGATGTTCTCGGTGAAAGCGAAACCGCCGGCAACCGTGAACGCAAAGACGACGCCGTCGACCGGACCGTCGAATTGTTTGCGCGCGAAGAGCAGGAGCAGCAAGAGACCGAGTGACTTCGCGAATTCCTCCACCACCGGGGCCTGTACCGTGACGGCGAACGTCCGGTAGTCCAGCCCGGACGCGGGACCCGCGGCGAGCGAGAAGAACGGTTGGATCAGCATCGTCACGGCAATCGAAACGAGCGCGCCCCACGCGAACGCGAAGAACAGCAGCCGTTTCGGTTCGGGCTCCCAGCGGTCAATGTAGCGGACGGCCAGCAGGACCGAGCTGAGCGGCAGCAGCGACGCGATGAAGCCCACGACGAAGCCGCCCGGCCCGGTGTTCTCCAGCACGAACGGCAGCACCAGGAACAGGCTCACAAAGGCGAGAACCGCGCCGCCCAGCACGAGGGCCGCCATACCCGCAGAGGCCCGCGCACGGGGTGCCGCGGCGTAGGCTGCCGGCAGTACCGGATGGCGCTGCGCCGGAGCCTGCGCTGACGTCTGCGCCGGCAGCGGTGCCTGCCCGAAGCCCGGCGCCGGACGGTAGTTCTCCGGCTGGACCTGGCCCATCCAGCTTGGGTTCGCCTGCTGCGGCTGCCGGGTCGCTCCGGGCGGCTGCCGGGCGGGGGGAGGATCGAAGCTCGTCATGCCATGAGCCTAAGCCGCGCGCCGCCGGGCGGCCCAATACGGCCCGTGCCGGTGTGACGCACGCCGCCTGCTCCGGGGCCGGGAGGCGGCGGCCCGTGTGGTAATTTGAAAGAGCAAATGATCCTTTTTTAATTCCGTCCCGTGAGGCGGGGAAAGGGGAGACGAGCGTTGACTTCTGTTCCAGAAGCACCGGTTCCGGCCAAGGTCCAGCTCAGCAGGGTTGTCCTCAACCAGGCTGACATCGACCGTGCACTCACTCGTATCGCCCATGAAATTCTTGAGTCCAACAAGGGCTCCCAGGACCTGGTCCTGCTGGGCATCCCGCGGCGGGGCTATCCGCTCGCCGTCCGGCTCGCCGCCAAGATTGCCGCCGCCGATCCCAACGTGGACCCGGCCGCGATCGTGGGCCAGTTGGACGTCACCATGTTCCGCGACGACCTCTCGCACCAGCCGACCCGGCCCCCGTACCCCACCCAGTTGCCCCGCACCGGGATCGACAACAAGGTAGTGGTGCTGATCGACGACGTCCTCTACTCCGGCCGTACCATCCGCGCCGCGCTGGACGCGATCATCGACCTGGGCCGTCCCCGGATCGTCCGGCTGGCCGTCCTGATCGACCGCGGCCACCGGGAGCTGCCCATCCGCGCCGACCACGTCGGCAAGAACCTCCCCACCTCCTCCGCGGAGAAGGTCCGCGTCCGGCTGGAAGAAACCGACTCAACCGACGGCGAAGCCGTGAACGAAGTTGTTATCGAGGCCACCGCATGAAGCACCTGCTCTCCACCGAAGACCTCAGCTACGCCAACGCCATCCGCATCCTCGACACCGCCGAAGAGATGGCCGCGGTGGGGGAGCGCGAGGTCAAGAAGCTGCCGGCGCTGCGCGGCCGCACCGTGGTCAACCTTTTCTTCGAGGACTCCACCCGCACCCGCATCTCCTTCGAAGCAGCCGCCAAACGGCTCTCCGCGGACGTCATCAACTTCGCCGCGAAGGGTTCCTCCGTCTCCAAGGGCGAATCCCTCAAGGACACCGCCCAGACGCTCGCCGCCATGGGCGCCGACGCCGTCGTCATCCGGCACTGGGCCTCCGGTGCCCCGCACCGGCTGGCGGCGACCGACTGGATCGACGCCGCCGTCATCAACGCCGGCGACGGCACCCATGAGCACCCCACCCAGGCGCTGCTGGACGCCTTCACCATGCGCCGGCACTGGTCGCAGCTCGCCGGCAGCCCGTCCGCCGGCGCGGACCTGAAAGGCATGCGCGTCGCGATCGCCGGCGACGTGCTGCACTCCCGCGTGGCCCGTTCCAACGTCTGGCTGCTGCGCACCCTGGGGGCGGAAGTCACCCTCGTGGCCCCGCCCACGCTGCTGCCCATCGGCGTCGAAGAGTGGCCCTGCACGGTCAGCTACGACCTCGACGAGACCCTCGCCCGGGGCGTTGACGCGATGATGATGCTGCGCGTACAGGGCGAGCGGATGAACGCTTCGTTCTTCCCGACCACCCGCGAGTACTCACGGCGCTGGGGCTTCGACGACAACCGCCTCCGCGCCCTCGACAGCCTGGGCCTGAAGGACACGATCATCATGCACCCCGGTCCGATGAACCGCGGGCTGGAAATTTCCTCGGCCGCCGCCGACTCGCCCCGCTCCACCGTGCTGGCACAGGTGCGCAACGGCGTGTCGATCCGGATGGCCGCACTGTACCTGCTGCTCTCCGGGGACACCCGCGAACCAGCAACCTCCACCGCCGCCTATTCCAAGGAGAGCCACTGATGGCATCACAGCAACAGGACACAGGCAGCACCGGCGCCTACCTCATCCGGGGAGCCTCGATCCTCGGCGGGGCCGCTGAAGACCTGCTGATCCGCGACGGCGTCATCGCAGCCCGCGGCCTGGACCTCGACGCCGGGAACGCAACGGTCATCGATGCCGCCGGCCTCGTCGCCCTGCCCGGCATGGTGGACATCCACACCCACCTGCGCGAGCCCGGCCGCGAGGACGCCGAAACGGTCGAGACCGGCACCCGCGCCGCAGCCCTGGGCGGATACACCGCCGTGCACGCGATGGCCAACAGCACGCCGGTGGCGGACACCGCCGGTGTCGTCGAGCAGGTCCTCACCCTGGGCCGCACGGCCGGCTGGGTGGACGTCCGCCCGGTCGGTGCCGTCACCGTCGGCCTGGCCGGCGAGCAGCTCGCCGAGCTCGGCGCCATGGCCGACTCCCGCGCCCGGGTCCGGGTCTTTTCCGACGACGGCATCTGCGTCAGCGACCCCGTGCTGATGCGCCGTGCCCTCGAATACGTCAAGGCGTTCGACGGCGTCGTCGCCCAGCACGCGCAGGAGCCCCGCCTCACCGCGGGAGCGCAGATGAACGAGGGCGTCGTCTCCGCGGTCCTCGGCCTCACCGGCTGGCCCGCCGTCGCCGAGGAGAGCATCATCGCCCGCGACGTCCTGCTCGCCCAGCACGTCGGATCCCGGCTGCACGTCTGCCATGTCTCCACCGCGGGCTCGGTGGAAATCGTGCGCTGGGCCAAGTCACGCGGCATCAACGTCACTGCCGAGGTCACGCCGCACCACCTGTGGCTGACCGACGAGCTGGTCCGCAGCTACGACCCGGTCTACAAGGTCAACCCGCCGCTGCGCACCGACGAGGACGTCCAGGCCCTGCGCGCCGCCCTGGCGGACGGCACAATCGACGTCGTCGGCACCGACCACGCCCCGCACCCGAGCGAACACAAGGAATGCGAATGGGCGCAGGCCGCGATGGGCATGACCGGGCTGGAAACCGCCCTGTCGGTGGTACAGCACACCATGATCGAGACCGGGCTGATGACGTGGGCCGACTTCGCCCGCGTGACCTCCACCACGCCTGCCGCGATCGGCCGGCTGGAGGACCAGGGCCGGCCGCTGGAGACCGGTGAACCCGCCAACGTCATACTCGTGGACCCGGCTGCGCGCTGGACCGTGGACCCTTCTAAGATGGCAACCATGGGCCGTAACTCTCCGTTTGCCGGCCGGGAACTCCCGGGCAATGTGGTGGCCACCTTCTTCAAGGGTCATCCGACCGTCCTGGACGGGGAACTCAACACCCCGTACCGGTGGCTCCCCGACAGCACAGACGTCTCGGACACGGCGGTCCGCCCCTGATGGTCAAGGAACTCTCCCTGCTCTTCACGCTGGTCCTGATCGGCGTCGCGCTGGTCCTGATCTGGATCGGCTGGCGCAATCGGCTGCGACGCCAGGCCGACGTCGATCCGCTCCCGGCCGTTCCCGCCGAGCTGGGCGGAACGCTGGCAGCCGCCGAGGGCCAGTACGTCGCCTCCACCACCGCCGGCGACTGGCTGGACCGGATCGCCGTCCACCAGTTGGGCCTGCGCACCAACGCCGAACTCAGCGTCCACCCCGAAGGCGTGTTGTTCGACCGCTCCGGCGCCGCCCCCGTGTTCATCCCGGCCGCCAGCCTCACCGGCGTCCGGCAGGAAAGCGGCATGGCCGGGAAGTTCGTCGAAAAGGACGGTCTTCTGGTGCTCAGCTGGATGCTCGGCGCCAAGGAGCTGGACACCGGCTTCCGCACCCGACGGGCCGAGGACAAGGCCCTGCTCCTGTCCACCCTCCAAGATTTGATCTCCGCAGCCCCTCAGGCAGAAGCCGATAGTGGAAAGTAACGACGTGACAGACTCCCACGCAGTGTCAGAGACAGCAGTGTCAGAAGCAGCAGTGTCAGGAACAGAAGTGTCAGCAACAGAAGTGATTGAAGAAACAGTGACAGCAAACGACTCTGCACCCGCTGCAGCAGCCTCCACGCCCGCCGTGCTCGTGCTCGAAGACGGCCGGATCTTCCGCGGCCGCAGCTACGGTGCCACCGGCACCGCGTTGGGCGAGGCGGTCTTCGCGACCGGCATGACCGGCTACCAGGAAACCATCACCGACCCGTCCTACGCCCGCCAGCTGGTGGTGCAGACCGCGCCGCACATCGGCAACACCGGTGTGAACAAGGACGACGCCGAATCCCGCCGCATCTGGGTGGCCGGCTACATCGTCCGCGACGCCGCGCGCCGCGCGTCGAACTGGCGCTCGGAGCGCAGCCTCGACGAGGAACTCGTCGACCAGGGCATCGTGGGAATCCAGGGCGTCGACACCCGCGCCATCACCCGGCACCTGCGCGAACACAAGACCATGCGCGCCGGGATTTTCTCCGGCGAGGCCGCCGGCGCCACGGACAAGGAGCTGGTGGACACCGTGCTGGCCAGCGCGCCGATGGAAGGCTCCCGGCTGGCTGAGGAAGTCAGCGTCGACGAGGCGTACACCGTCGAGCCCGCCGACTGGGGCTGGGAGGGCGAGCCGCGGTTCAGCATCGCCGCGATCGACCTTGGCATCAAGCGCATGACCCCGATCCGCTTCGCCGAACGCGGCGTCCGGGTCCACGTCCTGCCGGCCACCGCCACGCTCGAAGACGTCAAAGCCGTCAACCCCGACGGCGTCTTCATGTCCAACGGCCCCGGCGACCCCGCCACCGCCGACAGCCAGGTAAACCTGCTGCGCTCCGTTCTGGACGCCAAGCTGCCCTACTTCGGCATCTGCTTCGGCAACCAGATCCTGGGCCGCGCCCTCGGCTTCGGCACCTACAAGCTCCGCTACGGCCACCGCGGCATCAACCAGCCCGTCATGGACCGCCGCACCGGCAAGGTCGAAATCACCTCGCAGAACCACGGCTTCGCCGTCGACGCCCCGCTCGAAGGCGCCACCCAGGCTCCGGAGGAGCGCTTCGGCCGCGTCGAGGTCAGCCACGTCAGCCTCAACGACGACGTCGTCGAGGGCCTGTACTGCCTCGACATTCCCGCCTTCTCGGTCCAGTACCACCCCGAGGCGGCTTCCGGCCCGCACGACGCCGCCTACCTCTTCGACCGCTTCATCGAGCTGATGGCGGACACCAAGAACGCCGACACCAAGACTGCCGACACCAAGACTGCCACCGACTCCAAGACTGAGGACAAGAAGTAATGCCCAAGAGAACTGACCTTAAGAGCGTCCTGGTCATCGGTTCCGGCCCGATCGTCATCGGCCAGGCGGCCGAATTCGACTACTCCGGCACCCAGGCACTGCGCGTCCTCAAGGAGGAAGGCCTGCGCGTCATCCTCGTCAACTCCAACCCGGCCACGATCATGACCGACCCGGAGTTCGCCGACGCCACGTACATCGAGCCGATCACGCCCGAGGTGGTCGAGAAGATCATCGCCAAGGAACGCCCGGACGCACTGCTGCCCACCCTGGGCGGCCAGACCGCACTGAACACGGCGATCGCCCTGGACAAGAACGGTGTGCTGGAGAAGTACAACGTCGAGCTGATCGGCGCCAACATCGCCGCGATCGAGCTCGGTGAGGACCGTGAGAAGTTCAAGGGCGTCGTGGAGCGCTGCGGCGCCGAATCCGCGCGCAGCCACATCATCCACAGCATGGACGAGGCCCTCACCGCGGCCCAGGACCTGGGCTACCCGATGGTGGTCCGGCCCTCCTTCACGATGGGCGGCCTCGGCTCCGGCCTGGCCTACAACGAGCAGGACCTGCGCCGGATCGTCGGCCAGGGCCTGCAGTACAGCCCCACGTCCGAGGTGCTGCTCGAAGAGAGCATCCTCGGGTGGAAGGAATACGAACTCGAGATGATGCGGGACAAGAACGACAACGTCGTAGTGGTCTGCTCCATCGAGAACTTCGACCCGGTGGGCGTGCACACCGGCGACTCCATCACCGTCGCCCCGGCGCTGACCCTGACGGACCGTGAGTACCAGCGGCTGCGCGACATCTCGATCGCCGTCATCCGCGAAGTCGGCGTCGACACCGGAGGCTGCAACATTCAGTTCGCCGTCGAGCCGGACACCGGCCGCGTCGTGGTGATCGAGATGAACCCCCGCGTCTCCCGCTCCTCGGCCCTGGCCTCCAAGGCCACCGGCTTCGCGATCGCCAAGATCGCCACCAAGCTCTCGCTCGGCTACACCCTGGACGAGATCCCGAACGACATCACGCAGAAGACGCCGGCCTCCTTCGAGCCGACCCTCGACTACGTTGTCGTCAAGGTCCCGCGCTTCGCCTTCGAGAAGTTCCCCGCCGCGGACTCCACGCTGACCACCACCATGAAGTCGGTGGGCGAGGCCATGGCCATGGGCCGGAACTTCACCGAGGCGCTGCAGAAGGCGCTGCGGTCCCTGGAACAGAAGGGCTCCCAGCTGGACTTCAGCCCGGTCCCGGAATGGGAAGTCCCGGAACTGATCGAGAAGGCCAAGCGCCCCAGCACCGAACGCCTGCACCAGGTCCAGCGCGCGCTGCTCGGCGGCGCCACCCTGGAACAGCTGTTCGAGGCCACCAAGATCGACCCTTGGTACCTGGACCAGCTCCAGCTGCTGAACGAGATCTCGCAGGAAATCCGCCACTCCACCGCCCTGACCCAGGAGATGCTGCAGCGCGCCAAGCGGCACGGCTTCTCCGACGCGCAGATCGGGGCCCTGACGCACAACTCCGAGGACGTCGTCCGCGGCGTCCGGCAGGCCCTCGGCATCCGCCCGGTCTATAAGACCGTGGACACCTGCGCCGCGGAGTTCGCCGCGTACACGCCGTACCACTACTCGTCCTACGACGAGGAGGACGAGGTGGCGCTGCACGCCAAGCCGTCCATCATCATCCTCGGCTCCGGGCCGAACCGGATCGGCCAGGGCATCGAGTTTGACTACTCCTGCGTGCATGCCTCGATGGCGCTGCGCAAGGCCGGTTACGAGACCGTGATGGTCAACTGCAACCCGGAGACTGTCTCCACCGACTACGACGTCTCCACCCGGCTCTACTTCGAACCGCTCACCCTCGAGGACGTCCTCGAGGTCATTGCAGCCGAAGAGCGGACCGGCGGTGTGATGGGCGTGTTCGTCCAGCTCGGCGGCCAGACCCCGCTCAAGCTCGCCCAGCAGCTCGCCGACGCCGGCGTGCCGATCCTCGGCACTTCCCCGGAGGCCATCGACCTGGCCGAGCACCGCGGCGCCTTCTCCCGGGTGCTTGATGAGGCCGGGCTGATCTCCCCGAAGAACGGCACCGCCGTCTCCTTCGAGGACGCCAAGAAGATCGCCGACGAGATCGGCTACCCGGTCCTGGTCCGCCCGTCCTACGTGCTCGGCGGCCGCGGCATGGAGATCGTCTACGACGAAGCGAACCTCTCCCGCTACATCGCCAACGCCACCGAAATCACCCCGGACCACCCGGTGCTGATTGACCGCTTCCTCGAGGACGCCGTCGAGATCGACGTCGACGCCCTCTACGACGGGAAGGACATGTACCTCGGCGGCATCATGGAACACATCGAGGAAGCTGGAATCCACTCCGGCGACTCCGCCTGCGTGCTGCCCCCGATCACCCTGGGCAACAACGTGATCGACCGGGTCCGGACCGCCACACGGGCCATCGCCGAAGGCGTCGGCGTCCGCGGCCTGATCAACATCCAGTTCGCCCTCGCCTCCGACGTGCTCTACGTGCTCGAGGCCAACCCGCGCGCCTCCCGCACCGTGCCCTTCGTCTCCAAGGCGACGGGTGTGCAAATGGCCAAGGCGGCAGCACTGATCGGCACCGGCGTCACCATCAACCAGCTCCGCACTGCCTACAAAATGCTGCCGGAATCCGGCGACGGCTCCACGCTTCCGCTGGACGCCCCGGTGGCGGTCAAGGAAGCGGTGCTGCCGTTCAGCCGCTTCCGCACCCTTGAGGGCAAGGTGGTGGACTCCCTGCTTGGCCCGGAAATGCGCTCCACCGGCGAGGTCATGGGCATCGACAAGCACTTCGACACGGCCTTCGCCAAGAGCCAGGCCGCGGCCAACAACGCGCTGCCCACCGAGGGCAAGGTCTTCGTCTCGGTCGCCAACCGGGACAAGCGCGCCGTCATCATGGCCGTCAAGCGCCTCTCCGACCTCGGCTTCGAGATCGTCTCCACCGGCGGCACCGCCGACGTGCTGCGGCGCAACGGCCTGCAGGCCACCACGGTCCGCAAGGTCGCCGAGGGCTCCAGCGCCGAGGGGGAAGGCACCATCGCGGACCTGATCATCGCCGGGGAAATCGACATGGTCTTCAACACCCCGTCCGGCGGCGAAGCCCGCGGCGACGGCTACGAAATCCGTGCCGCGGCCACTTCGATCGGCATCCCGTGCATCACCACGGTGGCCGAGTTCAACGCCGCCGTCCAGGCCATCGAGGCGATGCGGACCTACGAGTGGTCCGTTACCAGCCTGCAGGAGCACGCCGCGGCCCTGGCTGCTTCCCAGGAGCGGGTCGCGCAGGAAGCGAAAGCGCATGCCTGAGGCTGCCACAGCTGAGACGTCCGGCCGGGAGTCCTTTGGCTCCCGGCTCGGCCGGGCCATGGCGGAGCGCGGCCCGCTCTGCGTGGGCATCGACCCGCATCCGGCGCTGTTGCAGCGCTGGGGCCTGAACGACGACGTCGCCGGGCTGGAGCGCTTCTCGCTCACAGTGCTCGAGGCCGTGGCCCCGCTCGCTGCCGCCGTGAAACCGCAGGTGGCGCTGTATGAACGCCACGGCTCGGCCGGGATGGCTGTGCTGGAACGAACCCTGGCAGGGTGCGCGGAGGCGGGCGTGCTCAGCATCGCCGACGCCAAGCGCGGCGACATCGGCTCCACCATGGCCGCCTACGCCGACGCCTGGCTGCGGGACGGCTCGGCCCTGGCCGCGGACTCGGTGACGTTGAGCCCCTACCTCGGCTTCGAATCGCTCCGGCCGGCGCTTGACCTCGCGGCGGAGTCCGGGCGCGGCGTCTTCGTCCTGGCGCTGACGTCCAACCCGGAGGGCGCCTCCGTGCAGCATGTCGGTGGCGCGGACTCGGTGGCGCGGCGGATTGCCCGGGCCGCCGCCGCGGAGAACCGGCGGTACGGTGTTGAGCTGGGCGACGGGAAACTGGGCTCCGTCGGACTCGTCGTGGGCGCGACCGTTGGCTCCGCGCTGGCGGACCTTGACCTGGACCTGTCGGCGGTACGCGGCCCGATCCTGGCGCCGGGGCTGGGCGCGCAGGGGGCCACGGCCGCCGATCTGCGGAGCACCTTCGGCAGCGCTTACGGTCAGGTGCTTGGCACCTCAAGCCGGGACATCCTCGGCGCCGGGCCGCAGCCTGCAGGGCTCCGGGACGCCGCGCAGCGCACGCTCGACGAACTCCGCGCAGCCTAGGCCTTCCCGGCTCGGCGGAAAACCGCCCGCGGGGCCGGCCCCGGGTTTGCTGCGTCGGTTGGTCACAGAAGGCCGCTGTGGACGAGGCATTGCGGCCATCTGTGGCAACCGAGGCGCCTGCCGTCCCGCCAGCCTGTCCGCCAGGCCCCGCAGCCACATCTCCGGCGTGCTGGGCCCGGGCTGAACCCCACGTCCGCCGCCTGGCTCCAATGGCGTCGGCCGCAGGTTTAGCGCCGGACGCGATCCATTGCTTTCCGGCGACTTCAGACTGTAAGTTCAGGACAAGTCCGCGGTACCGGCCGGGGCGCTGTCTGCGGCCCGTCCCACGGTCACGTCTGACCAGGACGTTTGCGTGGGCCGTTTGCGTGGGCCCGGCTGACAATGCAGGGAGGACCTCAGTGAGCTTGCGACCCCTCACGCCGCAGGAGCGTGCCGACGCCCTGCACAAGGCCGCCGCGGCCAGGCTGGCCCGGGCGGCCGCGAAGGAGCGGCTGAAGTCGGGGGAACTGTCGATCGCGGAACTGCTCAGCGCGGGGGAGACGGACGAAGCGATCGCCCGGATGCGGGTCGTGGAGCTGCTGGAAGCGCTGCCGGGAATCGGGCGCGTACGGGCCGCGGCGATCATGGACCGGTTCGGCATCGCAGCCTCCCGGCGGGTTCGTGGCCTGGGAATCCACCAGCGCCGGGCGCTGGTAGATTTTATAGACGAGAAATAGCTTGGCCCGCCGAGCTTCCACCACCGCCCAAAGGAATACGTGAGCAAGAAACCCGGACTGACAGTCCTCGCCGGTCCGACGGCTGTCGGCAAAGGCACCGTGTCCACCTATATTCGGGACAACTATCCCGAGGTCTGGCTTTCAGTGTCGGCAACCACCCGCCCGCCGCGGCCCGGTGAGATCGATGGTGTGCATTACTACTTCAAGTCCAAGGAAGAGTTTGATGCCCTCATCGCGGCAGGGGAACTCCTGGAGTGGGCTGTGGTGCACGGACAAAATACTTACGGCACCCTCAAGAGCACTGTAGACGCGGCGATTGCTGAGGGTCGCTCGGTGCTTTTGGAGATTGACCTGCAGGGCGCACGCCAGGTGAAGCAGGCCGTCCCGGACGCGCAATTCGTCTTCCTCGCCCCGCCAAGCTGGGAAGAATTGGTGCGCCGCCTGGTGGGCCGCGGCACTGAATCCGCCGAGGAACAGCAGCGACGGCTGGAAACCGGTAAAGTAGAACTAGCCGCTGAACCGGAGTTCGATCACACAGTCATCAATGATGACGTACGTCGGGCAGCGGATGAGCTTGTTTCACTCATGGGGCTAACGCCGCACCCGCACTAACCGCAGGGTCGGATTGGCCCGTTAGAATTTGGAGAATTCGTGTCCACGAACCTTGAAGGCATCATCAACCCGCCGATCGACGAGCTGCTGAAGGCTGCCGATTCGAAGTACGGACTGGTGATTTTCGGTGCCAAGCGCGCCCGGCAGATCAACGCCTACTACGCCCAGCTGCACGAGGGCCTGTTCGAGTACGTCGGCCCGCTGGTCGACACCAAGCTGAACGAAAAGTCGCTTTCCATCGCCCTGCGCGAAATCAACGAAGGCAAGCTCGTTTCCACGCCGATCGAAGCCGCCGCAGAGTAATATCTCTGCTGCCTGACGGAGGTCACGTGCGCATAGTCCTCGGAGTCGGGGGAGGGATTGCCGCCTACAAGGTGGCGTCGCTCCTCCGGCTTTTTACTGAAGCCGGCCATGACGTTACCGTCATTCCCACCGAGGCCGCCACCCGGTTCGTCGGCGTGGCCACCTGGGAGGCCCTCTCCGGGCACCCGGTGAGCAACAGCGTCTTCGACGAGGTGCACACCGTCAACCATGTCCGGCTCGGCCACGAGGCTGAGCTGATCGTGGTGGCACCGGCCACGGCGGACCTGCTGGCCCGCGCCGCCACCGGCCAGGCCAACGACCTGCTGACCAACACGCTGCTGATGGCCGGCGGGCCGGTGCTGATGGCCCCGGCCATGCACACCGAAATGTGGCGGCACCCGGCTACCCAGGCCAACGTCGAAACCCTGCGCAGCCGTGGCATCACCGTGCTCGAACCCGCCACCGGCCGGCTGACCGGGGCGGATTCCGGCCCGGGCCGGCTGCCCGAACCCGAGGCAATTTTCGCTGCCGCGCTGGCCCTGGCCGGCGCTCCGGCCGTGCCCAACACCCCCGGCCTGTCGACGTCGGACGCGGCCCTTCCAGCCGCCGCAGCCAGGCCGCTGGCCGGACTCACTGTCACCATCAGCGCCGGCGGCACCCGCGAACCCCTGGACCCGGTCCGCTTCCTCGGCAACCGTTCCTCCGGCAAACAGGGCGTGGCGCTGGCCGTCGCCGCCCGCGAGGCCGGCGCCCGCGTTCGGCTGCTGGCAGCCCACATGGACGTCCCGGCCCCCGACGGCGTCGAGGTGGTGCAGGTTGAGACCGCACTGGAACTGCGCAAGGCGGCCCTGCACGCCGCCGCCGATTCCGACGTCGTCATCATGGCCGCCGCGGTGGCGGACTTCCGCCCGGCGGATGTCTCCGGAACCAAAATCAAGAAGCGCGACGACGTCGCCGATCCCGTGATTTCGCTGGTCCGCAACCCGGACATCCTCCGGGAACTCGTCGAGGTCCGCGATGCTGCTTCCCGCAACCAGCTGATCGTGGGTTTCGCTGCCGAAACCGGCGACGCCGACGGGGACGTCCTCGAATACGCGCAGGCCAAGTTGCGCCGCAAGGCCTGCGACCTGCTGGTGGTCAACCAGGTGGGCCAGAACCAGGTCTTTGGCCAGGACAGCAACGCCGTAGTCATCCTTTCGCGGTCCGGCTCCGAACCCCAAGAGGCGTCGGGTTCCAAATCCGACGTCGCGGCTGCCGTCATTGACCGCATCAGCGCCGAGCTAAGCCGGGTTGTCCCGCCCGCATAAGCGCTGGCGTAATCAAGGTCTCCTTAGCAGGGGGACACACGCCGCCGGACGTCCGTTTCCCAACCAGTAAGGTAGTTGAGTGACTTTACCGCTGCACATCCCAGACTTCCATGGGTCCACGCCCGCCTCGCTCCGGCTCTTCACGTCCGAGTCGGTGACCGAAGGACACCCCGACAAGATCTGTGACCAGATCAGCGATGCGATCCTCGACGCCCTGCTGGCCAAGGACCCGGAGTCGCGCGTCGCCGTCGAGACCCTGGCCACCACGGGCCTCGTGCACGTGGCCGGTGAAGTCACCACGGACGCCTACGTCGAAATCCCGCAGATCGTCCGCGAGACCATCCTCGGGATCGGCTACGACTCTTCCGCGAACGGCTTCGACGGCGCCCGCTGCGGCGTGTCGGTCTCCATCGGCCAGCAGTCCAACGACATCGCCGGCGGCGTATTCAACTCCCTCGAGGCACGCGAAGGCCGCCAGGAAGACGATTACGATCTCCAGGGCGCCGGCGACCAGGGCATCATGTTCGGCTACGCCAGCGACGAGACCCCGTCCTACATGCCGGTCCCGATCTGGCTCGCGCACCGGCTTTCCGAACGGCTCACCGAGGTCCGCAAGTCGGGCCAGCTGGGCTATCTGCGCCCCGACGGCAAGACCCAGGTCACGGTGGGCTACGACGGCGACCGTCCTGTCTCGGTCGAGACCGTCGTGATCTCCAGCCAGCACGCGGAAGGCGCCAGCCTGGACCAGCTCCGCGCCGACCTCGCCGAGCACGTCGTCGACCCGGTCATGGCGCTGTCCAACCTGGACATCTCCCGGTCCCGCAACATCCTCAACCCGGCCGGCGCCTTCGTGATCGGCGGTCCGGTGGGTGACGCCGGCCTGACCGGCCGCAAGATCATCGTCGACACCTACGGCGGCATGGCCCGGCACGGCGGCGGCGCCTTCTCCGGCAAGGATCCGTCCAAGGTGGACCGCTCCGCTGCTTACGCGATGCGCTGGGTTGCCAAGAACGTGGTGGCCGCCGGCCTCGCCAAGCGTGCGGAAATCCAGATCGCCTACGCGATCGGGCAGGCCCGCCCCGTGGGCACCTACGTGGAGACTTTCGGGACCGAAACCGTCGATCCCGCCCGGATCAGCGCCGCGATTGCCGAGATTTTCGACCTCCGCCCCCGCGCCATCATCGACGCGCTCGACCTCAAGCGTCCGATCTACGCGAAGACGGCCGCGCACGGCCACTTCGGCCGCGAGGAGCCTGACTTCACCTGGGAGCGCCTGGACCGGGTCGACGAGCTGAAGGCCTTCTTCAACGCCTAGCAACCGGCCGAACCGCTGGATGGCAGAGCTCTTGAATGTCATTGCTCTTCAATGTCACAGCTCTGTGATGTGCTGTAGCCAGGCCGCCGAACGGCGGCCTGGCTACAGCTTTAATGTTGATCGTTAGCCTGATCGTCGAAGTTTCCAGGCTCTTTACTTGACCGATTCCAGCGCCGAAGGGAGGCAGGCACCATGACTCCAGATCGCCGCGCCGCCACGCCGGAGGAACCGCTTCAGCTCTCGCTGCTGCACGGCTTCCCGGCCTCCGCGGCAGCCGCCGGGCCCGCCCTTGCCGCGGAACTGCCGGTGGCCCGGGTGCTGCTGGAATCCTCCCTCCCGCACCTGGACCGCCCGTTCGACTACAGCGTGCCGGCGGACCTCGACGCCGCGGCCCGGCCGGGCGTGCGGGTCAAGGTGAAATTCAGCGGCCAGGAGCTTGGCGGATACCTGCTCGAACGCACGGCGGCGTCCGACGCCGGCCACCCGCTGGTGCCGCTATTCAAGGTCGTGTCCCCGGTTCCCGTTCTCACCCCCGCCGTGTCCGAACTGGCCGGGAGGGTGGCGGCGCGCTACGCCGGAACTGTCAGCGACGTCCTGCGCGTCGCCATCCCGCCCCGGATGGCCAAAATGGAAAAAGACTACGCACCGGGAGGCCTGCTCGACCCGGCACTCTTCGCCGCCGGGGACGACGCCCGGGCAGAGCCGCCTGCTGCCCCTCCGTCCGGCTGGGCGGAATATCACAACGGCCCGGCATTCCTCCAGCACCTGGGGGCGGGGGAGTCGCCGCGTGCCGTGCTGAGCGCCCTGCAGGGGTTTGGTCCCGGCGGCTGGCCCCGGATGGTTGCCGAGGCTGTTGCCGCCGTCCGCCGCTCCGGCCGGGGCGCCGTCGTCGTGGTGCCGGACTACCGCGACCTGGACCGGGTGGAGGCGGCCCTGCTGGAACACCTGCCGGCCGGCGACGTCGCCCGGCTCACGGCCGACGACGGCCAGACACCGCGGTACCGCAGCTTCCTGCGGGTCCTCAGCGGCGCCGCAGGGGTCGCCGTCGGCACCCGCTCCGCCGCCTACGCCCCGGTGCGGAACCTGGGCCTGGTGGTGTGCTGGGACGACGGCGACGACCTGCACATCGAGCAGCGTTCCCCCTACGCCCACGCCCGTGAAGTCCTGCTGCTCCGGGCCGCGCATGAAGGCGCCGCCTGCCTGCTCGCCGGGCACGCCCGCAGCACGGAGACGCAGCGGCTGGTGGAATCCGGCTGGGCCCGCCCGATCGAGGCGGGGCGCTCCGTGATGCGCCGCACCGTCCCGCGCGTCCAGAACACCGCGGACAGTTTCGAACAGGAGCGCGACCCGCTGGCGCGGATCGCGCGGTTGCCGGGCGCCGCATGGCGCGCCGCAAAGGAAGGCCTGGAACGCGGTCCCGTCCTCGTTCAGGTTGCCCGCGCAGGGTACGCGCCGTCTCTGGCCTGCGAACGCTGCCGCGAAGCCGCGCGCTGCACCGCCTGCAACGGACCGCTGGCCATCGCCGGGCCCGGCGGCAGCGCCGCGGTGCCGGTGTGCCGGTGGTGCTCCGCGGCGGCCCCGGACTGGCACTGCATGCACTGCGACGGGGTCCGACTCCGGCGGGGCGCCACCGGGGCACTTCGGACGGCCGAGGAACTGGGCCGGGCGTTTCCGGGCAAACCCGTCGTCACTTCCTCCGGCGACCGCGTGCTGGCCACCGTCCCGGACTCAAAGGCCCTCGTGGTCGCGACGGTCGGCGCCGAACCGGTCGCGGCGGGCGGGTATGCGGCCGCGCTGCTGCTCGACGGCGACTCGCTGCTGCGGCGCGAGAACCTCCGGGCGGGCGAGGACGCAGTGCGGCGCTGGTTCAACGCCGCGGCCCTGGTCCGTTCCGCGTCCGAGGGCGGCCTTGTGGTCATCACCGCCGAGGACACGGCGGGAGTCGGGGCACTCCTGCGTTGGGACCCCGCCGGCTACGCCGGACGCGAGCTCGCCCTGCGGCAGGAGCTGTCGCTGCCGCCAGCGGTCCGGATCGCGTCCGTCACCGGCGGCCGGACCGCCGTCGGGCACTTCACCGAGGCCGTCGAACGGGCGCTGGCCAAAAAGGGCATTGTGCTCCGGCAGGCCGGGCCGGCGCCGCTGCCGGGCGCCGGCGGATTCGTAGCCACGCCAACGGCTGCCGGCATGGAGCGGCGCGGTGGGGAGGACGTGCGGACGCTGCTGTTCATCCCGTACGCCGAAGCCTCCGAGGCCACAAAGGCCATGCGTGCGGTCAAGGCCGCAGCCGCCGCCAAGCGCACCGACGATCCGGTGCAGCTGCGGCTCGACGGCGTCGACGTTCTCTAACGGTGCTTGCGCCGGCGTAGGGGCGCCGCTTCGACGGTTCCCTGCGCACTCGACGTCCGCCCGCGTCGAATTGGCACGGAACCATCGAAACGGCCGAGGTTAGCGTCGCTTGCGCCGGCGCAGGGCCACGGCCTCTTCGGCGGCGGCCAGCAGGCGCTGTGCGGAGGCGTCCCAGCTGAACTCGGCCGCGCGCTGCACCGCACTGCTGGAGCGCTGCTTCCAGAGCTCGGGCTCCTCGAGCTCGCGGACCGCGGCGGCAAACGCGGACGGGGAGTCGGGATCGACGTAGCTGACCGCGTCCCCGCCCACCTCGCGGAAGATCGGAATGTCGCTGGCGATGACCGGAGTGCCGTGTGACATCGCTTCCACGAGCGGCAAGCCGTAGCCCTCGGCCTTGGAGAGGTTGACCAGGGCCGTGGTGCGGGCCAGCAGCGCCTCGTACTCGGCATCGGTGACGCCGTTGTGGAACACGATGCTGGCGCCCGCCGGGGCCAGCGCCTCCAGCTCCGCCCTCCGTTCGGGCGTGATCCGGCTCAGCAGGTGCAAGGTTATCTCCGGCAGCTGGGCCATGCCCTTGACCATGGTTTCGACATTCTTATAAGGCATGAAAGACCCCATGTAAAGCAGCGTCTTGTCGGCGCCGGCGCCGGGGTCCCGAGGAGTCAGCCCGGGCTGCGGGGCGTTGCCGACGATCCGGACCGGCCGCTTCGTCAGGCGGTACTTCGCCATCAGGGCCTCGGTGGTGGAGCTGATGGTCGCGACGACGTCGGCCCGGTTCAGCAGGACCCGCTGGGGCCAGAACGCCTTGTGATAGAGCCGCCAGAGGACCCGGACCGGGGCCGGGAGGAAGCCGGGAGGTGCCGGGTGCTCGTAGTAGATCAGGTCGTGCAGGGTCAGGACCAGGGCGTACTTCCGGCCCCAGCTGCCCATGGTCTGCATCGGGCACACCACCACGTCGGCCCCCAGCGGGTTGACCTTGGCCGCAACGAATAGCTCCGCGGGCGAGAGCGGGCTGTTGATCAGGGTGTAGGGGACGTCCGGGAGCAAGGCCAGCTGTCGCGTATCGCTGATCAGCATGGAGACGTCCGCGACCTTGGCGGTCGCGGCAATGAGGCTGGCGCCGTAACGGCTGATGCCATCGTGGTGGTCGAGCCTGGTGAAGCGGGCGTCAATAAGGATTTTCACGCGGCGTGTTCCTTCAGGAAGCGTCGGATGAAGCCCGCGGCGGGTTCCGGGGTTTCGTAGTGGATGAGGTGCCCGACGCCGGGAATGACTTCGAGGCTGGCGTTCGGCAGCAGCGGGAGCAGCTTGTGCTGGTCGGGCAGGGTGGCGATTTCGTCTCTTTCGCCCGCCACGAGCAAAACCGGAAGGGCCAGCCGTGGAGCCACCTCCGCGACGTTGCTGCTGACCGAGGCCTTGAAGGCTTCGAGCAGGCTGTCGCGGTCGGCGAAGGCGGAGAAGTACGCGCTGTGCTGGGCGTGGACGAACCTCCGCAGCGCCTTGTCCTGGGTCTTGGCCATGGTCTCGCTCATCACCCGGACGATCAGCTGGTTGCGCAACAGCGCGTTCCCGAGTCCGCGGGGGAGCCGGGCCGCCGCCTCGTAGTACAGCACCGCGGCCTTGGTCATGAGCCCTTTGGGCCCCTCCAGAGCGGGTGCGGCGATGGGGTTGATCAGGATCAGTTCGGCGACCGCGCCGGGATGGTCCGCCACGAAGTGGCTGGCGATGATCGAACCGAAGGAGTGGCCCAGCAGCACCGTGTCCTTGCCCAGCCCGAGGGCGGCCATGAAGTCGGCGATGAACCGGCCGTAGCCGCTAACGCTGTGCCCGCCGGTCCGGAACGCGGCGGAGGCGCCGAACCCCGGGAGGTCCGGCATGATGAGGCGCATTTCGGGGAGCTGGTCGACCACCCGGAGCAGGCCATGGTGATCGCCGCGGAAGCCGTGGATCACAAGGATGGTCCGGGTGTCGGCGGTCTCCCGGACCGGTTCGTAGCTCCAGTAGGCGACCCGGGTACCGTTGAGGTCCACCGCGGAGGCGCTGCTGCGCGTTTCCAGTTCGGCGCTGAGCAGGGGAGGCAGGGGGGAAGGCTCGGTGGCCACGTGTTCCATTCGTTCGGGTCCTAGTTGACGTCGTCGGGGTTCGAACCGGTGCGGAATCCCCGGTCCAGGCCGGCCAGGGCGTCCAGGTCCGTGGTGCTGAGGCTGAAACCGAAGATGTCGTGGTTCTCGCGGATCCGGGCGTAGGAGCTGGCCTTGGGGATGACGACGTTACCCAGTTCCAGGTGCCAGCGCAGGATGACCTGGGCCGCGGTCCGCCGGTGTGCCGCGGCGAGCTCCAGCACCACCGGGTCCTCCATCACCTGGCCGCGGCCCAGCGGGCTCCACGCCTCGGTGGTGATGCCCAGCGACGCGTGCAGGGATCTCAGCTCGGCTTGTTGCAGCCAGGGATGCAGTTCAATCTGGTTGACCGCGGGCACCACTTCGGCGGTCTGGAGCAGCCGCTCCAGATGTGCGGGCTGGAAGTTGGACACCCCGATGGCGCGGACCTTTCCCTCGCGGTAGAGCGATTCGAGCGCGCGGTAGCTCTCCGTGAAGAGCCCGCGCCGGGCGCACGGCCAGTGGATCAGGTAGAGGTCCACATATTCGAGGCCCAGCTTGGCGATCGAGGTGTCGAAGGCACGCAGGGTCGCGTCGTAGCCCTGGTCGTCATTCCAGAGCTTGGTAGTCACGAAAATGTCCTCCCGGGCGAGCGGGGAGTGCAGCTCGCCGGAGCCGCCGGCGGAGCCGTCGAAGGCGGACAGGGCGCCGATCGCTTTCCCGACGCCCGTCTCGTTCCCGTACATCGCCGCAGTGTCGAAATGACGGTAACCGGCCTCCAACGCCATGGTCACGAGCCCGGCGGCGTCCGCGGGGGGCACCTTGTAAAGCCCGAACCCGAGGCGGTCCATCATCACGCCGTTGTTCAAGGTCAGCCGGGGGGAGATTCTCATAGCAACGACTCTACCCATTCCGGGCACCCGGCCGCGGGTGTCCGGCCCTCAGGACAGGCCCTCGGCGCTGACCAGCCGCCGGGCGCTGGCCTCATCCAGGATCAGGTCCGTGGCCAGGCCGGCAGCGAGCGCCCCGCGCAACCCGTTGATCTTGGACGCGCCGGAGACCACACAGATCCGGCGGCGGACCTGCCGGAGCTGGGCCAGGTCCGGCCCGGTGGAGCGTTCGTTGAGGGTAATGCCGTCCGAGGAGCCGTCCGCGCGGAAGAAAACAGTGGCGACGTCGCCCACGACGTCGGACTCCGCCAGTACGCTCAGGTCGTCCTCGTCCAGGTAGCCGCCGGCGTACACGTGGCTGGGGTAGTCGGCGTCGACCGATCCCACCCCGAAAATGGCGATGCTCATCCGGGACTGCAGCTGCAGGATGCGTTGAACACTGCGTTCATTCCACATGGCCTTCTTGGTCGCGGCGTGGTCGAAGAACGCCGGCACCGGGAACTGTTCCACCCGCGCCCCGTAAGCGCTGCCGAAGCGCCGCATGATGTCCGAGGCGTAAGTGATGCCCGTGGTCTGCATGTTTCCGGCTCCATTAAGCTGCACGATGATGCTGTCATGGGTGATCTTCCGGGTCAGGTGCCGGCTCACGGCGCTCAGCGTGGAACCCCACGCCACCCCGATGATCGCGTTCGAGTCCACGAGCGGGCCGATGGTGCGCGCGGCCTGCATCGCCACGCGGTCCAGCGTTTCCGCCTCGTTGAGCGTGTCCACCACCGGCACGACGTGCACATCGACCTTGTATTCGGCGCGGATCATGCTGGCGAGCTCGGGTCCGGTGTCCAACGGGCTGCGGATCTGGATCTGCACGAGGCCCGATTCCCGGGCCGCCGACAGCAGCCGCGAGACGGTCGAGCGGGACGTTCGGAGCTCACGGGCGATGGCGTCCATCGTCAGGTCCTGGAGGTAATACAACTGGGCGGCCCGGAGGGCGTCGGACTGGCGGGTTGGCGACATTCCATTTCCAATCTGCACGTTTGTGCATAGTGCTTGACTCCATTTTCCATTAGTCCAAAGAATAGTGTTGAACGGCGACGTGCCCGGTGGGCGCGCCGCAGAGCACCGATCCCCAAGGAGCAGTTTTGGGAAACAAGGTTTCATCCGGCAATCCGGCGTCGAGCACACAGCGCACGTCCGTGCAGCAGTTGCGGAACCGGCCGCACGCGCAGGTGCTCATCATCGGCGGCGGCATCAACGGGGTCGGAACCTTCCGTGACCTTGCCCTGCAGGGCGTTGACGTTGCCCTCGTCGAACGGGGCGACTTCTGCCAGGGAGCCAGCGGCGCCTCCTCGCACATGATTCACGGCGGTATCCGGTACCTGGAAAACGGCGAGTTCCGCCTCGTCCAGGAGTCCGTGGTGGAACGCAACCGGCTCCTCCGGATCGCGCCGCACTACGTGAAGCCGCTGCAGACCACCATCCCGATCTTCAGCACCTTTTCGGGCATCCTGGCCGCGCCGTTGCGGTTCCTGACCCACAAGCAGGGGAAGAACACCGAGCGCGGTGCCTTCCTGATCAAGCTGGGCCTGAGCATGTACGACTCCTTCTCCCGCGACGGCGGCACCGTGCCGCGCCACCAGTTCCGCGGCCGCAAGCGCGCCCTGGCCGAGCTGCCCCGGCTGCACCCCGGCATCAAGTACGCCGCGACCTACTTCGACGCCTCCGTGCACAACCCGGAGCGCCTCACCCTGGACGTGCTCCAGGACGGCGAGAAGGCCGGCGAGGCGGCCGGCAACGGGGCCCGGGCCAGCAACTACCTCTCCCTGGTCTCCATGGACGGCGCAGCCGGTTCCGGCAATGGCACGGCAACCCCCGGAGCGAAGGGCGGAACCGTCCAGCTCCGGGACGAACTGACCGGCGACGTCTTCGACTTCAGCGCCGACGTCATTGTCAACACCACCGGCGCCTGGGTGGACCTGACCAACCAGGCCATGGGCGCGGCGTCCGCGTTTATGGGCGGCACCAAGGGTTCCCACATAGTGCTGGACCACCCCGGGCTGCTTGAGGCCTGCCAGGGCCGGGAGATCTTCTTCGAACACACCGACGGCCGGATCGTGTTGATCTACCCGATGGGCGACCGCGTGCTGGTCGGCACCACCGACATCGACGCCGACATGGCCGAGGACGCCGTCTGCACCGAGGCCGAGATCGACTACTTCTTCGACCTCATCGGGCACGTCTTCCCGGACGTGGCCGTGGACCGGGAACAGATCGTCTACACCTTCTCCGGCGTCCGTCCGCTGCCCCGGCACGACGCCACGCAGCCGGGCTTCGTCAGCCGCGACTACCGGATCGAGCGCCGCGGCCCCGCCAGGGGCGCCGGGCAGCTGGCCGACGGCGGCGCCGTCGTGCTCAGCCTGGTGGGCGGCAAGTGGACCACGTTCCGGGCCCTCGCCGAACACCTCAGCAACGACGTCCTCGCCGAACTCGGCATGGAACGGAAAGTCTCGACCGCCAAACTTGCCATCGGCGGCGGGGCAGGTTTCCCCGACACCGAGGACGGCGTCCAGCGCTGGATCAAGGCCCACATGGGGGCCGGCCGCGACGCGGACCGGACCGCTGGCCTGCTCACCCGCTACGGCACCCGCGCGGTGGACGTCATGGCCTACCTCGACGCCGGGACCGACCGGCTGCTGCACTCCACCCGGGAACTGAGCGTCCGGGAACTGGAGTTCATGGCGGCCAACGAGCAGATCGGACACCTGGTGGACGTGCTGATCCGCCGCACCTCCCTCGCGTTCCGCGGGCTCGTGACGGGGGAGCTGCTGAACGAGCTCGCCGAGATCCTTTCCGGACCGCTGGGCTGGGACGCGGCGACGCGGACCGCCGAGATCGACCACGCCCAGGAGGTGCTCCAGCGGTTCCACGGCGTCCAGGTACACAGCCTGGTCGCCTGACAACTTGAGTGTCCGGAGGCTGGAGCCTCCGGACACAAGGGCTGCGGGGTTTCTCCCAGGGGAACCCGCAGTGGCCGGCCGGCAGCGCGAAACCGCTGCCGGCCCAACGGCCCTTCAAACTCGCGAAGGGCTGACAACAGAAAATAGAGGAGTCAAAGATGTCTCTTGGAATAGTTTTCCTGTCCGAAGTATTCGGCACCGCAATGCTGACCCTGCTGGGTTGCGGCGTTGTGGCCAACGTCGCGCTCAAAGGCACGAAGGGCAACAACGGCGGGTTCCTGATGGTCACCTGGGGATGGGGCATTGCCGTCTTCGCCGGTGTCTTCGTTGCGGCCAAGTCCGGGGCGCACCTGAACCCGGCCGTCACCTTCGGCCTGTTGCTTAACGGCAAGAAGGAGTACGCCCCGGGTGTCGCGGTCGATTTCGGCTCCACCCTGACCTACTTCGGCGGGGAACTGCTGGGCGCCTTCCTGGGTGCCGTCGTGATGTGGCTGGCCCACAAGCAGCACTTTGATGTCGAACCCGAGCCCGCCAGCAAGCTGGGTGTTTTCTCCACCGGACCCGCCATCCGCTCCACCCCGTGGAACCTGATCACGGAGATCATCGGCACCTTCGTCCTCGTCTTCGTCATCCTGACCTTCGGCGGGACCCCGTCGGGACTTGGCCCGCTGGCCGTGGCGCTGCTGGTTGTCGGCATCGGTGTTTCCCTCGGCGGCCCCACCGGTTACGCCATCAACCCCGCCCGTGACCTCGGCCCGCGCATCGCCCACGCCCTGCTGCCCATCAAGGGCAAGGGTTCTTCGGACTGGAGCTACTCGTGGATCCCGGTCGTCGGACCGCTGATCGGCGGCGGACTCGCTGGCGTCGTAGCAGCCGTGGTGCCGATCATCGCCACCGCCGCCGCCTGATTCTGCCGCACAGGACCCTGAACCAAACCCGCTCGAATCGCATCAATTCAACCGCCAGGCCCAAAAGACAAGGACGTCAGCATGAACCAGTATGTAATCGCCATTGACCAGGGAACCACGAGCACCCGCGCCATCGTGTTCGATCACAGCGGCAACATCGTTTCCTCCGGCCAGATGGAACACGAGCAGATCTTCCCGCAGGCAGGGTGGGTGGAGCACGACCCCGCCGAGATCTGGAACAACACCCGCGAGGTCATCGCCTCCGCACTGTCCAAGGCCAACCTGACCCGCCACGACATTGCCGCCGTCGGCATCACCAACCAGCGCGAAACCGCGGTGGTCTGGGACAAGACCACCGGCAAAGCCGTGTACAACGCGATCGTCTGGCAGGATACCCGCACCCAGTCGATCGTCGACGAGCTGGCCAAGGACGGCGGCCCGGAACGCTTTAAGCAGAAGGTGGGCCTGCCGCTGGCGACCTACTTCTCCGGCACGAAGATCAAGTGGATCCTGGACAACGTCGAGGGCGCCCGGGCCAAGGCAGAAGCCGGCGACCTCGTCTTCGGCAACACCGACAGCTGGGTGCTGTGGAACCTCACCGGCGGAACCGACGGCGGCGTACACGTCACCGACGTGACCAACGCGTCCCGGACCATGTTCATGGACCTCGACACGCTGTCGTGGGACCAGGAAATCCTGGACGCCTTCGGGGTCCCGGCCTCCATGATGCCCGCCATCAAGTCGTCCTCAGAGGTGTACGGCACCGTCCACACCTCCCAGCTGCTGCGCGAAGTTCCGGTCGCCGGCATCCTCGGCGACCAGCAGGCGGCAACCTTCGGCCAGGCCGCGTTCGACACCGGCGAGGCAAAGAACACCTACGGCACGGGCTGCTTCCTCATCTTCAACACCGGCGAGGAAATCGTCCACTCCAAGAACGGGCTGCTGACCACGGTCGGCTACAAGCTTGGCGACGCCAAGCCGCACTACGCCCTGGAGGGTTCGATCGCTGTCACCGGTTCGCTGATCCAGTGGCTGCGCGACAACCTGGGCATGATCAGCAGCGCCCCGGAAGTCGAGACCCTGGCCGCTTCGGTGGAGGACAACGGCGGCGTGTACATCGTTCCGGCCTTCTCCGGCCTGTTCGCACCGTACTGGCGCTCCGACGCCCGCGGCGCGATCGTCGGCCTGACCCGGTTCGTGAACAAGAACCACATCGCCCGCGCAGCGCTGGAGGCCACCGCGTTCCAGACCCGTGAGGTGCTCGACGCCGTCAACGCCGACTCGGGGGTTCCGCTCACGGAACTCAAGGTCGACGGCGGCATGGTCGCCAACGACGCGCTGATGCAGTTCCAGGCCGACATCCTGGGCGTGCCGGTGATCCGGCCGAAGGTCGTCGAGACCACCTCGCTCGGCGCCGCCTACGCGGCCGGCCTCGCCGTCGGCTTCTGGAAGGATCTGGGCGAGTGCTCGGCCAACTGGTCCGAGGACAAGCGCTGGGAACCGAAGATGGACCAGGCGGAGCGCGAGCGCCAGATGCGTCTCTGGAAGAAGGCCGTCACCAAGTCCATGGACTGGGTCGACGAGGACGTGAAGTAGGCCGACGAGCCGATGCCTTCACTGTTGAGGGGGCCCCGCCCGCTTCGCGGACGCCCGAAGCCGCTCCCGGGCCCCCTCAACAGTTCGGCATTTCCGGGCTGGCCGATTCAGCCGCTCGTGGCGACTTACGTAGCGCTGGCAAGCCGTGCGCTAAAGTAGTCGTATGCGTGCGATCCTCCTGCTTAGTTAGCCGCCCGGCATCCCGGCGAAAACCCGGATTGCCGAGCGGCAGCCCCTCCGTGTCGAGGGGCTTTTGTGTGTCCGGGATATGTACCGGCCCGCAGCAGGGGACCAAGGGATCAGGCGGGACAGTCCTGATCCGACAAGATCGAAAGAACAGAAGAGGCCAGCAGTGAGCGTTCAGCCGGAGACAGAGACCGGAACAGCAGCAGCCGTCGCGAATGAAGGCCCCGAAGAGGGCGCCTACAGCTTCGCCGCCATGGAGGCCAAGTGGCCGCAGGTCTGGGAGGACCTCAAGGTCTTCACGCCCCTGGATGACGGCTCGAAGGAACGCCGCTACGTGCTGGACATGTTCCCGTACCCGTCCGGTGACCTGCACATGGGCCACGCCGAAGCGTTCGCGATGGGCGACGTCGTCGCCCGCTACCTGCGCCAGCAGGGCTACGACGTGCTGCACCCGATCGGCTGGGACTCCTTCGGACTGCCGGCGGAGAACGCCGCCATCAAGCGGAACGCGCACCCCAGCGAGTGGACGTACGCCAACATCGACACCCAGGCGGCGTCATTCAAGCGTTACGCCATCTCCGCTGACTGGTCCCGCCGGCTGCACACCTCGGATCCGGGGTACTACCGCTGGACCCAGTGGCTGTTCAAGCGCTTTTACGAGCGCGGGCTGGCCTACCGCAAGAACTCTCCGGTCAACTGGTGCCCCAAGGACCAGACCGTGCTGGCCAACGAGCAGGTCGTCAACGGCGCCTGCGAACGGTGCGGCACCGCTGTGACGAAGAAGTCCCTGAACCAGTGGTACTTCAAGATCACCGACTACGCCGACCGGCTGCTCGATGACATGGACGAACTGCGCGGGCACTGGCCCGAGCGGGTCCTGGCCATGCAGAAGAACTGGATTGGCCGTTCCGAGGGCGCGCACGTCAACTTCGTGGTCGAGGCCGACGGCGGCAAGCCCGCCAAGGACGTCACGGTCTTCACCACCCGCCCGGACACCCTGTACGGCGCGACCTTCTTCGTGGTCGCCGCCGACGCCCCGCTGGCCGCCGAACTGGTCACCGAGGAACACGCCGGGGCCCTGGACGCCTACCGGGAACAGGTCAAGGCGCTGTCGGAGATTGAGCGCCAGTCCACGGAACGGGAAAAGACCGGCGTCTTCACCGGCCGCTACGCCATTAACCCGCTGAACGGGGAGAAGCTGCCCGTCTGGGCGGCCGACTACGTGCTGGCCGACTACGGCACCGGCGCCATCATGGCCGTCCCGGCCCACGACCAGCGCGACCTGGACTTCGCCAAGACCTTCGACCTGCCCGTCCGGGCGGTCCTGGACACCGGCGAGGAAGACCCCGCCGTGTCCGGCACGGCGACGACCGGCGAGGGCACCTTGATCAACTCCGGCGCCCTGGACGGGCTGCCCAAGGCCGAGGCCATCCCTGCCGCCATCGCGATCCTGGAGCAGCTGGGCACCGGCGAGAAGTTCGTGAACTTCCGCCTGCGCGACTGGCTGCTGAGCCGCCAGCGGTTCTGGGGCACCCCGATTCCGATCATCCACTGCCCGGCCTGCGGCGAGGTTCCGGTCCCGGACGACCAGCTGCCGGTGACCCTGCCGGAGGACCTGCGCGGCGAGGATCTGTCGCCAAAGGGCACCTCCCCGCTGGCCGCCGCCGAAGCCTGGGTCAACGTCGAGTGCCCCAGCTGCCACGGCCCGGCCAAGCGCGACACGGACACCATGGACACCTTCGTGGACTCCTCCTGGTACTTCCTGCGCTTCGTCTCGCCCGACTACACCGAGGGCCCGTTCGATCCCGCCAAGATCAACGACTGGATGCCCGTGGGCCAGTACGTCGGCGGGGTGGAGCACGCCATCCTGCACCTGCTGTACGCCCGCTTCTTCACCAAGGTCATCCACGACCTGGGCCTGATCGAGGCCGACGAACCGTTCAAGGCGCTGCTGAACCAGGGCCAGGTGCTCAACGGCGGCAAGGCCATGAGCAAGTCCCTCGGCAACGGCGTGGACCTGGGCGAGCAGCTGGACAAGTTCGGCGTCGACGCCGTGCGGCTCACCATGATCTTCGCCTCCCCGCCGGAGGACGACGTCGACTGGGCGGATGTCTCGCCGTCGGGCTCCGCTAAGTTCCTGGCCCGCGCCTGGCGGCTCGGCCAGGACGTCAGCAGCGAGCCCGGCGTCGACTTCGCCGCCGGGGACCGCGCCCTGCGCACCGTCACCCACCGCACCATCGCCGACGCGCAGGCACTGCTGGACCACAACAAGTTCAACGTGGTGGTGGCAAAGCTGATGGAACTGGTCAACGCGACCCGTAAGACCATTGATGCCGGCGCCGGCGGCGCGGACCCGGCCGTCCGCGAGGCCGTGGAGGCTGTAGCGGTGATCCTGAGCCTCTTCGCGCCCTACACCGCCGAGGACCTGTGGAACGTACTGGGACACCCGGCGTCGGTAGCCAACGCCGGCTGGCCCACGCACGACGAGACGCTGCTGGTGCAGGATACGGTGACCGCCGTCGTCCAGGTCCAGGGCAAGGTGCGGGACCGGCTCGAGGTTTCCCCGGGCATCTCCGAGGACGAACTGCGCGAACTGGCGCTGGCCTCGGAAAACGTCCAGCGCGCGCTGGACGGCAGGGGGATCCGCACGGTCATTGTGCGGGCGCCTAAACTGGTCAACATCGTCCCGGCCTAGCCGGGCAAGGCCGTTCGTGAACCGGCCGCCGGCAGAAGCCGGCGGCCGGAACTCTTTTCAGGAGGTGCTTCGTGCCGGACCGTGAGCCCCCGGGCTGGCCGTGGCTGCGCGAGCGCCTCGTCAGGCTCCGCCAGGCTGCCCGCCCCGGGGCGGTGCCCGAACCAGTGCGCGCCATGGCGGCGCGGACTGCGGTGGTCACTGACTCCGCCGCCGCGCTGCCGGCAGAATGGGTGCGGGACTTCACCGCCGACGGCCGCCTGACCGTGGTACCGATGCCGGTCATGGTGGGCGCCGAGATCTACGGCGAGGGCGAGGACGACATCGCCGAGACCATCGCGGTGGCACTGGCCAGCGGCTTGCCGGTCCGGACCTCCAGGCCCTCACCCGGCCAGTTCGAACAGGCCTACCTCGCGGCGGCGGCACGCGGCTTCGAATCCGTAGTCTCGCTGCACATTTCGGGGGAGCTCTCCGGCACCGCCGACTCCGCCAGGCTCGCAGCCGCGAAAGTGGGAATCCCGGTGGTGGTCGTGGATTCGCGCACGGTCGGGATGGCGCAGGGCATGGGCGTGCAAAGCGCCGTCGTCGCGGCTGCTGACGGCCGGGGCGCGGACGAGGTCAGGGCCTTCGCCGAAGAGCGGCTGGCCCGGACCAAGGTCTACTTCTATGTGCCGAGCCTGGAGCAGCTGCGCCGCGGTGGCCGGATCGGCGCAGCCGCCTCCCTCTGGGGCACCATGTTTTCGATCAAACCGATCCTGGCGGTCGACGGCGGCAAGGTCGTCCCGCTGGAAAAGGTCCGTTCTGCGCCCCGCGCCATCGGCCGGCTGGAGGAAATCGCCGCCGCTGATGCGCTGTCCCGCCCCAGCGGTGAGGCCAGGATCGCCGTGCACCACTTCGGCAACCGCGCCGAGGCCGAGCAGCTGGCATCGCGGCTGGCACAGCGGTTGCCTGACTGCCCGCCCGCCCAGATCAGTTCGCTGCCGGCCGTGCTGGCGGCCCATGCCGGACTGGGCGTGCTGGCCGTCATTGTGGGGGAGAGCAGCACCCCGCTTCCCGGGAGCGGCCCCACACCGGGGTCTGGCTCCACACCGGGGGCTGCCGGGGCGCTTTCCACATAGCCGTTGCCGCGCCTGTCGGCAGGTCCGGTCCCATCCCTAGGCTGGCTTCATGTCGCGCCGATACCCGGGGGCCGGAGCCCGCAGCGGACCCCACTCAGGAACCGGCGTGGCACGGCACCGCTGGGCCGCCAGCCTCGGCCCTGCGCCGGAGGAGGGGCTGCTCGGCGATGTGCCGGCCCCGGGAGCCCCGGCTGACGGAGCCCCGGACCCGGCGGCGGCGGACCGGGCCTCTCCTGACGGGGCCGATGCTGCGGAGTCCCCAGTGCCCGCGGTGTTCAGGTGGCGCAGCGGTCGGAGTGCCGCAGCCATGCTCGCCGTGATCTCTGTGCTGCTGGCCGGCTGGTTCTGGTGGCAGGCAGCCGACGGAGCGCCACGGGTCCAGTCGCTGGGCGAGCCACCCGGTTCGGAAGCGGCGGACGGGTCCGGACCGGCCGTAGCCGATGACGGCGGTCCCGGCGGGGCGCCGTCGAGGGCGGACCCGGCTGCCGCGGAGATGCCCGGCGCGACGGCGGCCGGCACCATTGTCGTCCACGTTGCCGGTGCCGTGGCGAAGGCCGGGGTGGTGGTGCTGCCGCGCGGAAGCCGGATCCACGAGGCGATCAAAGCCGCGGGCGGAAACACCCGCGCAGCCGACCTTGACCGGCTCAACCTGGCCGCCGTTCTCGAAGACGGTCAGAAAGTCCTCGTCCCGGAGCGCGGCAGCCCGGACCCGGTTGAACTTCCCGGCCCCTCTCCCGGTCCCGACGGCACCGGGACCTCCGGCGGCGCCGGAGCGCCAGCGGGGAAAATCAACCTGAACACCGCCGGCGTCGAAGAGTTGGCGACGCTGCCGCGCGTCGGTCCGGTCTTGGCCCAGCGCATCGTCGACTGGCGCAAGCAGCACGGCAGTTTCGGCAGCGTCGAAGAACTCGACGCTGTGGAGGGTGTTGGTCCCAAGCTGCTCGAAGCCCTGTTGCCGCTGGTGCGGGTCTGACGTGGCCGGGGAACAGCGGCCCCGTTGGCAGGCTTTCCGCGCCGCCGCCGCCGATGCCATGGCCCGCAGCCGGGATCCGCTGGATCCTGCAACGACGCAAAACAGACAGGCACCGGGCGTGCCCGCGGCGCCGGGCGCGTCCGAGGCACCGGGCGTGCCCGCGGCGCCGGACAGCTCGTTCCGCGCAGGGGGAGCCGCGCGTACCGCCTTGGCCGGCCTGGGGCACCGTGTCCTTGAGGCGCTGCGCAGGCGCCGGGCCGGGGTCATGCCCGTGCCGCACGGCGTGCCGGGACGACGACGCCGGACCGACCTCCGCCTGGTGCCCGCCGCGCTGCTGGTTTGGGGCATTGCTCTGGCTGGCGGATGGCTGGAACCAGCCCCGCTTGCCGGGCTCTGTGCCGGATTGGCGGCCGCCGCGGCTGCCCTGTTGCTGGGTCCCGGTGCGCATCGCCGGAGACCTGGACCCCGAAGCTTCCGGGCCACCTTGGCGGTAGCTTTGCTTCTCTCGTGCGCCGCCGGGGCGCATTCGGCGGTGGCATCGGCGCAGCGGAACGACGGTGCTGTCGCAGAGGCCGTCGCCGCCGGCGCGTCGGTGGTGGCCGAGATCGAAGTTGCCGGCATGCCACGGCGGCTTTCCGCCCCGGGCCGGTCCGGTTTGTCAGACCGGTGGGCCGTGCCGGTGACCCTGCTCGTCCTGGTCTTCGACGGCCGACGCGTGGAAGCCTCCGTGAAGCTGCTTGCCCTCGGCGGGGAGGAGTGGGGACACTCATCTCCGGGGCAGCGTTTCCGGGCCACAGGCAAGCTCAGGCAGGCCGGAGCAGGTGAGGCCGAAGCCGGCATCCTCTCTGCCTCCTCTGCGCCGCACCGTGTGCGGACCGCCTCCAGCTGGGTGCACCTCCCG
Organism: Arthrobacter sp. 05L428; assembly: GCF_056397665.1. Taxonomy (NCBI): domain Bacteria; kingdom Bacillati; phylum Actinomycetota; class Actinomycetes; order Micrococcales; family Micrococcaceae; genus Arthrobacter; species Arthrobacter sp. 05L428. Next base: position 1,245,397 of record NZ_JBFTNW010000001.1, read on the forward strand.
GCAGGCCTGCGGCGCGGTTTCAGCGTCGCCGCCGCGGGGCTGCCTGGCGACGCGCGCGGACTCCTGCCAGGGATGGTGACCGGCGACACCGGTGAGCTGGACCCCGAACTCGCTTCGGCCATGAAAACCGTCGGAATGACCCACCTGACCGCGGTGAGCGGAGCCAACTGCAGCCTGGTCCTCGGGGTCCTGCTGCTGGCGGCCCGTAGCCTGCGGCTTCCGCGCCCGGCGGCTTCCGGAATTGCCGTGGCCGGGCTGGGGCTGTTTGTGCTGATGGTCGGGCCCGATGCCAGCGTGCTCCGGGCCGCCCTGATGGGGTCGATCGGGCTGTGGGCGCTAGGGTTTGGCCGTGCCGGCCGCGGCCTCAGCCTGCTGTGCGTGGCCGCGGCCGGCTTGCTGCTGGCGAATCCGGCCCTGGCTACCGACTTCGGCTTTGTGCTCTCCGTTTTGGCCACGCTTGGCATCGTCGTGGTGGGCAGGCCCCTCATGGGCTGGCTGGCCGCCTTCGTGCCCCACTGGTTGGCTGCCGGACTCGCTGTTCCGTTGTCCGCCCAGTTGTTCTGCAGCCCGGTGATCGTGCTGCTCCAGCCGCAGTTCTCCAGCTACGCGCTGCCCGCGAATCTGGCAGCTGCCGTGCTGGTGCCGCCGGTTACGGTCTTCGGCACGGCAGCAGTGCCAATCGTACCCCTCGCCCCCGCGTTGTCGGCTATGCTCATCGCCGTTGCCGGCACCTTCGCAGCGGGTGTGGCCGGCATCGCCCGCTGCTTCGCGGCGCTTCCGGGGGCCGCGTTGCCCTGGCCGGAGGGGGCCCTCGGCTCGTCCACGATGGCGGCGCTCTCGGGGCTGACACTGACGGGCTTCTGGCTCGCCACCCACCCTGCCGCTGCGGTACGCCTGATCCTGAAAATACATGACCGGACCACGCTGTGCCTCACCCGGACTCTGCGCCGTCATGAGCGGCCGCCGGGCACCGTCCGCGCCCTGCCGGGGTCCGTCGGCCGCGGCTTGGTGGACCGCCCACGCCGTGGCAGGCTTAGAGTCTGCAAACCAACTTCCCGGAGGAACCACGAGTGGCTGCTGCCCAGACCCAACGCACCAGGACCACGGCGACGAAGACCGCCACCTGGCGCGATGTGACGCCCGCGGCGGTGGTGCTGGTCGGCGGACCGGAGGACTACCTGGGTTCCCGGGCCATGGACCGGATCCGCTCCCAGGTCCGTGCCGCGGCCCCCGACGTCGAGCTCACCCGCCTCAACGCCGGCAGCTACGAACCGGGCACGCTGGCCATGAACGTCAGCCCGTCCCTTTTCGGCGAGCAGAAGCTGATCGAGGTGGAGGGCCTGGAAGCGATGAATGACGCCTTCCTCGCCGACGCTCTGAAGTACCTGGTCCAGCCCGAACCCGACGCCGTCCTGGTGCTCCGTCACGGCGGAGGAGTGCGCGGCAAGAAGCTCCTGGACGCGATCAAGGCGGGCGGTTGGCCCGTGGTCGACTGCCAACCGTTGAAGAAGGACGCGGACAAGGTGGCTTTTGTCACCACAGAGTTCAAGGCCGCCTCCCGGCGGATCGAGCCGGACGCCGTGCACGCCCTGGTCAACGCGGTCGGGGCCAACCTGGCCGAACTCGCGGCCGCCTGCAGCCAGCTGATCGCCGACGCCACCACCGGCGTGGATTCGGAAATGGTTGACCGCTACTACGGCGGCAGGGTGGAGGCCACGGCATTCAAGGTCGCGGATGCCGCCATGGCCGGGAATGCGCCGCTGGCCCTCTCCACGCTCCGCCACGCACTGGATACCGGTGCCGACCCGGTGCCGATCGTCGCTGCGCTGGCCTCCAAGCTGCGGTCCCTGGCCAAGGTGGCCGGGGCACAGGGGTCTTCCGCCCAGATCGCCAAGCAGCTGGGCATGCAGCCGTGGCTCGTGGAGCAGGCGCAGCGCGATGTGCGGCGCTGGACTCCGGAGGGCCTGGTTAGGTCCATCCAGGTCACGGCCGAAGCCGACGCGCAGGTCAAGGGACTCTCCCGCGACCCGGTCTACGCCGTGGAACATGCCGTCACGGTGATTGCGGGCGCGGTCCGCCGCTGACGACCACGGCCCGCGCACGGCCGGTGCCCGACCGCACGTCCCGCGCCGCGGCTTGCCCGGGTCGCCGGGTCACGTTGCCCGGGTCGCCGGGTCGCGTTGGCGGCTTGCCCGGGTTACGTTGCCGCGTCCGGTCCGGCGCTTTAACTGGCTGTGGCCGGCACCCTGGGGGTGCCGGCCACAATCATCAGTTCAGTTGAACTGGAAAACCTTAGAGTGCGTTGACCTTCTTGGAGATCGCGGACTTGCGGTTTGCAGCGTTGTTCTTGTGAAGAACACCCTTGCTGACAGCCTTGTCGAGCTTCCGGCTGGCAGTAACCAGTGCAGCAGCAGCGGCATCCTTGTCGGTGGACTCAACGGCGGTGTTGACGGCGCGGATGGCCGTCTTCAGCTCGGACTTGACTGCGTTGTTGCGCAGGCGAGCCTTTTCGTTGGTCAGGATGCGCTTCTTCTGGGACTTGATATTAGCCACGTGTGAACTCTCTTTTTCAATGCGGAAAATGGTCTAGAGGGCTTTCAGATTGGCCATTGACTGAGCGGCGTGGGGATACCTATGGCGACCAACCATCTGTGGCCGTCGACCTGCACGGACACACAGCTGTCAATAATAGCAGAGACGCGAACCCGGTGGCGATTCCCGGTGCGACCCGCGGGTCGGAGTTCCCCCGCACGGCGTCGCCGAAGAACCCGGACTTCAGGACCAGCCGTGCCGCCTGCGCAGCGCAGAGGAAATGTCCCGGAACCGTCCGGCGTCCAGGATGGCGCCCTCGCGGCGCACGTCCTGGGGGTTGATTTGCAGGATGCGGTCCAGCCTGGCTTCGCTCGGGCGCCACTGCCGGTCCCAGGGCCCGGTGCCGATGTCGACGTAGTCGTCCGAGCGGCGCGCGTCGCCGTCGTGGTCCTTGCTGGTGAGCATCAGGCCAAGCAGGAACCGGCCCTTGCTTCCCACGAGCAGCACCGGCCGGTCCTTGCCCCGGGAGTGGTCCTCTTCGAACGGTACCCAGGTCCAGACGATCTCACCGGGCTCGGCCCGGCCGTTCGCGGCGGGGCTGTACTGCACTTTGGCTTTGCCCTGGAAGTCGCCCGGGTAGGTCCCGGTCAGTCCGCCGGATGCGCGGGGCGGCTGCCGGGCGGGAGCCTTGCCGGCAGGACGGCGTGTCGCGGGAGGAGCGCCGCCGCCGAGCCGGTCGAGGAAGCGCAGGGCGCCGCGGACGGCGTTGCCGAGGGAGCGAAGATTCAAGGCCATGGGGAAACCCTACCGGCCGCCGTGCACCGGCGTACGTTGACGGAGCGGCGACAACGGGCAGTGAGCGCCGGCGCTAATGCAGTGCCACGGTCCGGGACGTGGGAGACTATAGGAACGAGAAATGCGGCGTGCCGCAGCAGGTGGAACAAGCAACGTAGAACACCGGCTGCGCCCGCCCCTAGAACAGCCCAGCTGTGCAGCCCGCCAGTACAGCCCCCAAGTATTGCCAACAGTAAGGACCCTGCGTGTCTCCCATGGCCCGCACCGCCCCGGTGCCTGCCGCAACAGATCCGGCCCTCATCCGGAACTTCTGCATCATTGCGCATATTGACCACGGCAAGTCCACGCTGGCCGACCGGATGCTCCAGTACACCGGAGTCGTCCAGTCCCGCGACATGAAGGCCCAGTACCTGGACCGGATGGACATCGAGCGCGAACGCGGCATCACCATTAAGTCCCAGGCCGTCCGGATGCCATGGGAGCTGGACGGCACCAGCTACGCGCTGAACATGATCGACACTCCCGGCCACGTCGACTTCACCTATGAAGTCTCCCGGTCACTCGCCGCCTGCGAGGGCGCCGTGCTGCTCGTGGACGCCGCCCAGGGCATTGAGGCGCAGACCCTCGCCAACCTCTACCTGGCGATGGAGAACAACCTCACGATCATCCCGGTCCTGAACAAGATCGACCTGCCCGCGGCGCAGCCGGAGAAGTATGCCGAGGAGCTGGCCAACCTGATTGGCGGCGACCCGGACGAGGTGCTGCGCGTCTCCGGCAAGACCGGCGCCGGCGTCGAAGTCCTGCTGGACAAGATCGTCCGCGATCTCCCCGCCCCGGTGGGCGACCCGAACGCCCCCGCCCGGGCAATGATCTTCGACTCCGTCTACGACACCTACCGCGGCGTCGTCACGTACGTCCGCGTGGTGGACGGCATGCTGCACCCGCGTGAGCGCATCCAGATGATGTCCACCCGCGCCACCCACGAACTGCTCGAAATCGGCGTGAGCTCCCCGGAGCCCACCCCGTCCAAGGGCCTGGGCGTCGGCGAGGTCGGCTACCTGATCACCGGCGTGAAGGACGTCCGCCAGTCCAAGGTCGGCGACACCGTGACCAACCTGGCTAAGCCCGCCACCGACTCCCTGCCCGGCTACGCCGACGCCAAGCCGATGGTGTTCTCCGGCCTCTATCCGCTGGACGGCACCGACTACCCGGTGCTCCGTGACGCGCTGGAGAAGCTGATGCTCAACGACGCCGCCCTGGTCTACGAGCCGGAGACGTCCGCCGCGCTGGGCTTCGGCTTCCGCGTCGGCTTCCTGGGCCTGCTGCACCTGGAAATCACCCGCGAGCGGCTCGAACGGGAGTACAAGCTGGACCTGATCTCCACCGCCCCGAACGTGGAGTACGAGGTGACGCTGGAGGACAAGAAGGTCGTCCACGTGACCAACCCCAGCGAATACCCCACCGGTAAGGTCTCCGAGGTCCGCGAGCCGATGGTCTCCGCCACGATTCTGGCGCCCAACGAGTTCGTCGGCGCCATTATGGAGCTGTGCCAGAGCCGCCGCGGCGTCATGGGCGGCATGGACTACCTCTCCGAGGACCGGGTGGAGATCCGCTACCGCCTGCCGCTGGCCGAAATCGTCTTCGACTTCTTCGACATCCTGAAGTCCAAGACCCGCGGCTACGGCTCGCTGGACTGGAAGGCCGATGGCGACCAGGTCGCCGATCTGGTCAAGGTGGACATCATGCTCCAGGGCGAACAGGTCGACGCCTTCAGCGCCATCACCCACCGCGACAAGGCCTATGCCTACGGTGTAATGATGACCGGCAAGCTGCGCGAACTCATCCCGCGGCAGCAGTTCGAGGTGCCGATCCAGGCTGCCATCGGCTCCCGGATCATCGCCCGCGAAAGCATCCGGGCCATCCGCAAGGACGTCCTGGCCAAGTGCTACGGCGGCGACATCACCCGAAAGCGCAAGCTGCTGGAGAAGCAGAAGGAAGGCAAGAAGCGCATGAAGATGGTGGGCCGCGTCGAGGTCCCGCAGGAGGCCTTCATCGCCGCACTCACCACGGACGAGTCCAAGGACAAGGCCAAGAAGTAGCCATGCCAAGTGCGCTTCCCCTCGGTGACCCCGCGCCGTCGGACGGGCTGCTGCCCGGCCAGGCGCTGGAGGGCGCCGCGGACCGGGCCTTCGGGCTCTACGTCCACATTCCGTTCTGCGCCGTGCGCTGCGGCTACTGCGACTTCAACACGTACACCGCCACGGAACTCGGCGGCGGCGCCTCGCAGGACGCCTACGCGGACACCGCCGTCGCGGAAGTGGACTTCGCCGGGCGGGCGTTGAAAGCCTCCGGCCTCCCGGAGCGCCGGCTCAGCACGGTGTTCTTCGGCGGCGGCACCCCCACGCTTCTCCCGGCCGGGGACCTGGCCCGCATCCTGGCCGCCGCGATCGACACCTGGGGCCTCGAGCCCGGCGCCGAGGTCACCACGGAAGCCAACCCGGATTCGGTCACGCCCGAATCCCTGCAATTGCTCGCCGACGCCGGCTTCACCCGGGTCTCCTTCGGCATGCAGTCCGCGGTGCCCCACGTGCTCAAGGTCCTCGACCGCACCCACACGCCCAGCCGTGTGCCGCAGGTGGTCCAGTGGGCGCGTGAGGCGGGCCTCGCGGTCAGCCTGGACCTGATCTACGGCACCCCGGGGGAGTCGCTGGAGGACTGGCGCTCCTCCCTGGAGACCGCACTGTCCTACGGCCCGGACCACATCAGCGCCTACGCGCTGATCGTCGAGGAGGGCACGAAACTCGCCGCCCAGATCCGGCGCGGCGAGGTTCCGGGGATCGACGACGACGACCATGCCGCCAAATACGAACTGGCCGATGAACTGATCTCCGCGGCCGGGCTGGGCTGGTATGAAGTAAGCAACTGGGCGCGCACGCCGGACCAGGCCTGTCGCCATAACCTGGCCTACTGGCGCGGGGATGACTGGTGGGGCATCGGCCCCGGAGCGCATTCGCACGTCGGCGGGGTCCGCTGGTGGAACGTCAAGCACCCCACGGCCTACGCCGGTAGGCTCGCGGCAGGCGTCTCGCCCGCGGCCGGGCGGGAGACTCTCGACGCCGAGACCCGCAACGTGGAGCGCGTCATGCTCGAAGCCAGGCTGGTCACCGGCCTGGAAATCCCGAGTCTGGGCGGGCTGGGGGATACCGGACGGCACGCGGTCGCCGGACTGATCGCCGACGGGCTCGTTGAGCCTGCGGAAGCGTTCAAGGGCCGGCTGGTGCTCACGCTCAAGGGCCGGCTCCTAGCCGACGCCGTGGTCCGCCGGATCCTCCCGGACTAGGTAGTCAGCCCATGCGGGCCGGAAGTGTCCGATCGCGTTGGGCGCGCGGGCCGGAAATGTCCGTTCGCGCTACTTGATCCAGCGGAGGTTGTATTCGTAGCGGTGCGGCTGGCCGCGGTTGACGTGGATGCCGGCGGCCACCGAGAAGCAGGCGAGGGCAATCCAGATGGCGGTCGCCAGGACTGCGAACAGGTTGCCCACCACCGGGACGAAGACCAGCAGATTGGCTACCACCGCAGCGATGGTGGGCGGAAGCGTAAAGTTCAGCGCCTCCTTCGACTCCTGCGCCGTGAACGGGCCGCGGTCCTTGAAGATCAGGTAGATCAGCAGCGCGGGAATGCAACCCAGAATGCCGCCAAAGTGCGCCAGGGTGGCCCATTGCCGGTCCTCGCTTGCCGTCAACGGCAGAGCATTTGCGGGAACGCCATGGTACTGCGACTGGCCATGGCCGGCCTGGTGATCCGTGTGTTCGCGTGCGTCTTCTGCCACGTTTCGTCCTTTGGATTGCGGTGGAGCGTAGGTACCTGTACGAGCCGCGGCCGCAACAGAATGCAGCGGCCGCCCTACCAAGAATACTTGCTCGGACCGCGAACTAAAGCACGAGGAGGCGGCTACGGCACCGTGAGGAAGTCGATGACCTCTTCGACCCGGCCCAGCAGGGAGGGCTCCAGGTCCGCGTAGCTGCGGACCGCGCCGAGGAGTTTCTGCCAGCCCAGGCCGATGTCCTCCTTGGTGCTGTGCGGCCAGCCGAAGGCCGTCAGGATGCCGGTCTTCCAGTCCACCCCGCGCGGAATCACCGGCCACCGCTCAATGCCCAGGGCGGCAGGGCGGATGGCCTGCCAGACGTCGACGTACGGGTGCCCGACGATCAGCACGTTGCCGGCCGCGCCCGGGGAGGCCATCACCGCGTCGGCGATTCGCGACTCCTTCGAGTCTGGAACAAGGTGGTCCACCAGGACGCCGAGGCGACGGCCGGGGCCGGGCCGGAACTCCTTCACGGCGGCAGCGAGGTCGTCGATGCCGTGCAGCGGCTCGACCACGATGCCCTCGACGCGGAGGTCGTCACCCCAGACTTTCTCGACGAGTTCGGCGTCGTGCTTGCCTTCCACCCAGATCCGGCTGGCCTTCGCGACCTGGGCACGCTGTCCCTCCACCCGGACCGAACCGGAGGCGGTGCGCGCGCCGACTCCGGCACCCGCCGCGGGAACCCGCGGGGCGGGCGGCATCAGCCGGATGGGCTGGCCCTCGAGCAGGAAGCCGAAGCCGAGGCGGAAGGATCGGGACTTGCCGCGCCGGTCCTCGAGGGCCACGACGTGCATGCCGCCGGACTTCTCCACCCGGGTTACGGCGCCCACCCAGCCGGACTGCACGTCCTCCAGCACCATGCCGCGCTCCACCGGGATCTCGGGCAGCTGGGCCTTGGCGGGCGCGGAGAGATCCTGCGGGCCCCAATTCTGGTACGACATCTGCTACACACTGCTTTGCACTCGGGAATTACGGGGGACAGAACGGCGGCGCGGCCTGTGGTGTGCCGGGAAACACCAGTCCCGGGGCTCACGCCCGCAGCGAATCCAATGCTAACAACGGCGCGACTCATATTAGACTGGTTAGCACTTAGGCATGTCGAGTGCTAACCCCGGGTGTTCCTGCACGCGCGGCGGCACCGGCGAACCGATACGGGTCGATTGGAGGTGGAGAGTGAGCGAGCCACGCAAACTCGAAGTGCTGCGCGCCATCGTGGAGGACTACGTCCATTCCCGCGAGCCGGTAGGATCCAAGGCCCTGGTGGAACGGCACCATCTGGGCGTGTCCAGCGCCACGATCCGCAATGACATGGCCGCCCTGGAAGACGAGGGCCTGATCACGGCGCCGCATACCAGCGCCGGCCGGATTCCCACGGACAAGGGCTACCGCCTGTTCGTGGACCAGATTTCGGCCGTCAAACCCCTCTCTCCGGCGGAGCGCCGCGCCATCCAGGCGCTGCTCGAGGGGTCCGATGACCTCGACGACGTGCTGGACCGGACAGTGCGGCTGCTATCGCAGCTGACGAACCAGGTCGCCGTCGTGCAGTACCCGCTGTTGAGCCGGGCCCGCGTCCGGCACATCGAATTCGTGCTCCTGGCGCCGCGCAAGGTACTCACGGTCCTGATCGCGGATACGGGCAAGGTGGAACAGCGGGTGATCGACGTCGGCCAGGACTTCGGCGACGACGCCCTCGCCGAACTCCGCACCCTGTTCCTGGCCAGGCTCTCCGGCACCCCGTTGAGCTTGCTGCCCCAGTCGCTGCAGGCCGTGGTGGACAGCTGTCCGCCGGTGCGGCGGGGACCCGCCCAGGCCCTGGCCCGCGGGCTTGAATCGCTTGCCGCGAGCAGCCGCGAGGAACGGATGGTCATGGCCGGGACCGCCAACCTGGCCAGGTCCAATGTGGATTTCCCGCTGAGCATCGGACCCGTGCTCGAAGCGCTTGAAGAGCAGGTGGTGATGCTGCGCCTGCTCAGCGACATGGCGGAGGACCCGCGCGGCGTCACGGTAAGCATCGGCCGGGAGAACCCCTACGACGGCCTGTCCGAAGCGTCCGTGGTGGCCACCGGCTACGGACCGGACGCCACGGCCAAGGTCGGAGTCCTTGGCCCCACCCGGATGGACTACCCCACCACCATGGCCGCCGTCCGTGCGGTGGCCCGCTACCTTTCGCGGATCCTCGGGCCCTGACGGGCCGGATCCGGAACCGGACTTCTTGCCAACTACAGGCAGTGCCCCACTGGCAGTACAAAAAGGAAGAGATACAGACTTTGAGCAGCCACTATGACGTTCTTGGAGTCTCCCGTGAAGCCACGGGGGAAGAGATCAAGAAGGCCTACCGCAAGCTTGCGCGGACCCTGCACCCGGATGTGAACCCCGGTGATGACGCTTCCGAGCGCTTCAAGGCGGTCACCCATGCCTACGAGGTGCTTTCCGACCCGCAAAAGCGCCGGGTCTACGACACGACGGGCAACGAGAACGGGAACGACAACGGCTTCGGCGGCGGCTACGCCGGCCAGGGCTTCGCCTTCCAGGACATCTTCGAAACCTTCTTCGGCGGCGCCGGCAGCCAGGGCGGCCCCGCCTCCCGGGTGCGGCGCGGCCAGGACGCCCTGATCAGCGTCCGGATCGACCTGCGCGACGCCGTCTTCGGGGTCAACAAGAAGCTCGAAGTGGACACCGCCGTCACCTGCCCCACCTGTGAGGGTTCCTGCTGCCGCGAAGGCAGCCACCCCGAGCGCTGCGACATTTGCGGCGGCAGCGGCCAGGTCCAGCGCGCCGTGCGTTCCATCCTCGGCCAGGTCATGACCACTGCCCCCTGCGGCAGCTGCGAGGGCTTCGGCACGGTGATCAAGGATCCCTGCAACGAATGCGCCGGCCAGGGCCGCATCCGCAGCCGCCGCTCGCTTACCGTCAAGGTTCCCGCCGGCGTCGCTACCGGCACCCGCATCCAGCTCTCCGGCCAGGGTGAGGCCGGTCCTGCCGGCGGCCCGTCCGGTGACCTGTACGTCGAGATCCGGGTCAACAACGACCCCACCTACGTGCGCGAAGGCGACGACCTGCACGCTAGCCTGAACATCCCGATGACGGCGGCCGCGCTCGGCACAGAGCTGACCCTTGAGACCTTTGACGGTCAACAGGAAATCGACGTCAAGGCCGGCACCCAGTCCGGCGAGGTCATCACGCTGCGTGGCCTGGGCGTCACGCACCTGCGCGGCTACGGCCGCGGAGACCTCAAGGTCCACCTGCAGGTGGATACCCCCGCGAAGCTCGACGCCGCCCAGGAAGACCTGCTGCGCCAGCTCGCCAAACTCCGCGGCGAGCAGTTCACCGAAGGGAAGCTTGCCGCCAGCGGCGGTGTCTTCGCGAAGCTGCGGGACCGGCTCGGTAACCTGTAGCGGTGAGCAACCCGGTCTTCTTCACCCCCGCAGGCACCCTGGACCAGCTGGTCCCCGGCGCGACGTTCGTCCTCGAAGGCGCCGAGGCGCGCCACGCGGTGACGGTCAAGCGCCTGGCCGTGGGGGAGCCGGTGGACATCGCCGACGGCGCCGGCAAGCGGATCACCGGCACCGTGACGGCCGCCGCGCCGCAGGAGCTGACGGTGGAGTGCGGCGAGGTCGTGACCGAGCCAAGGCCTGACGTTCGGCTGGTGCTGGTGCAGGCCCTGGCCAAGGGCGACCGCGACGAGCTGGCGGCTGAGACCGCGACCGAATTGGGGATTGACGCCGTCGTGCCCTGGCAGGCCGAACGCTCGATCGTCCGCTGGAAACCCGAACGCGCGGCGAAGGCGCACGCCAAATGGCAGTCCGTGGTGACGGCAGCCGCGAAGCAGGCACGCCGCGCCTGGATTCCGGAGGTCCGCGCCGCGGTGGACGGCAACGGCCTGCAGGCGGCCGTAGCCGCCGCGGACCTGGCCGTGATCCTGCACGAGGACGCGGTTCGGCCCCTGCGGCAGGTGCTGGAGGCCTGGCACCAGCAGGCCGGCGACGGCGGTGTGGCCCGCGAGGTGCTCCTGATCGTGGGCCCCGAGGGCGGCATCAGCCCCCGCGAGGTCACCCGGCTGTGCGATGCGGGAGCCGTCACCGCCCTGCTGGGCCACCACGTGCTGCGTTCTTCCACCGCCGGCCCCGCCGCCACGGTGCTGGCCAGCGACGTCCTGGGACGTTGGTAGGGGCAAGCAGTAGTAGGACAGGCCAGGCGCCGCGCCCGTGCGGGTCCGCCGGGTGCCTGCCTTAGCGGAATGCCTTAGCGGACAGTGAACCCGCGGGTATCTACGTTCAGGTCCTGGACCTTGCTGCTGGGATCGACCTGCGACACGCGGACCTCATACTCACCGGGACCGAGGTTCAACGAGAGGTTGAACAGGCCGGGCTTCGAGGCATCGGCGGAGGCCGTGATGTTGCCGTCCAGATAGGGCGTCTTGCTGGCGCCGTCGACCCGCAGGATCTCCCAGCGCAGCTTTCCGCCCGGGACCGTGCTCCGGCCGGAAATCTTGACCGCGCCGTCCGCCACCTCGGTGCCCTCCTGCGGATCGATGATCCACACAGGCGCCACCATTCCGGCGCTGCGCGAGGTCGGTGAACCGAGCCGGACCCGGTTGAAGGCGACGTAGTCGGTGTGCCCGTCGACGAGGATGACGACCTGGATCTGCTGCCCGGTATCGGTCAGCCCGGCGCTGGCACCGGCGGCCGTGGCCGTGTAGACGAGCTGCTGGATCGCGCGTTCGGCCATGTCGGCGTCGACGTTGCTGTTGAACGCATCGGCGGACACATCCACCGTGATCACGTTCTTGCCGGAAATCGAGGTGGCCAGGAGCCTGGGGTTCTGCCACGGGGTGAAGAAATCAGGGTCCAGCGGCTTCTGCGACATCATCACCCGCAGCGCCCGGGTGATCGGGTTGTCCTCTTCCGACACGTCCCGGAACTCGCGGTACAGGAAGACGTTGTTGTTGCTGCGCCCGATCCAGTAGACCGGAGCCTTGTTGGAGGCCTGGGTGGATTCCAGCGGTGCGCTGGTGGTGGCGACGCCGGCGGCCGGGCCGGGGACCGTGTGGGAGGGCGTGTCGGAGTTCGTGATGCCCGGCTGGGGCGTGGCCACGCAGCCGGACAGCGCCAGGGCAGCGGGCAGCACAAGGTGCAGCAAGCCGCGGCGCGTATTCCGCCCTGCTGCTGTCTTGTTCACTCCACGCTGGCTGATTGCCCTGTCCCTTCGCTGTGTTTCTCGCTCCGCGGGCCCGGCAGGGCCGAATCCAGCATTGCACAAGGTGCCTGCGCTCCAGTGGGGATTCCGCGCTGTCCGGCGAACTGCAACGGGAACGATATGAGGACGATATGAAGTTGATACCTAATGCCCTCCGCTCCGGCACCGGGCCGCGCTGGCGTAAGATGGAAGGACCCGCTGAAACCCGGCGCGGACGGCCCGGAACGCCGTCGGCCGGCGCCGAGGCGGCGAGACCATTTCCGAACTGGAGGGGACCAGAGGCCCACGGGCCAACACCATGACTGAAGCAGCCAACGGCAAGGCCCGGATCAGCGCGAACGAGCGCACCGCAGGGGAATTTCCCCACTCCCTCCCAGGTCTGCGGACGGAGGTGGTCCTGTTCGACAATTCCGACCAGATGGTGCAGTCCCTGGGGAGCCATGACGAAGCCCTGCGCTTTATCGAAACCCAGTTCCCCAGCGTCGACTTCCATGTCCGCGGGAACGAGCTCTCCATCAGCGGCCCTGCCGCCGACGTGCCCAGGATTATGCGGCTGCTCAACGAGGTGCGCGGCCTGGTGGCGCGCGGCACGGTGATTACGCCGGTTGTCCTGCAGCAGCTCGTGTCGCTGTTGCGCACCCAGTCGCTGCAGAACCCGGTGGACGTGCTCACCCACAACATCCTCTCCAGCCGCGGCAAGACCATCCGGCCCAAGACCTTGAACCAGAAGAACTATGTGGATGCGATTGACGCAAACACGGTGATCTTCGGGATCGGCCCGGCCGGCACCGGCAAGACCTACCTGGCCATGGCCAAGGCGGTCCAGGCGCTGCAGCAGAAGGAAGTCAGCCGGATCATCCTGACCCGCCCGGCCGTCGAAGCGGGGGAGCGGCTCGGCTTCCTGCCCGGCACGCTCAGTGACAAGATCGATCCCTACCTGCGTCCGCTCTACGACGCCCTGCACGACATGATGGACCCCGAGTCGATCCCGCGGCTGATGGCCGCCGGCACCATCGAGGTGGCGCCGCTGGCCTACATGCGCGGACGCACGCTCAACGACGCGTTCATCATCCTGGACGAGGCCCAGAACACCACCCCCGAGCAGATGAAGATGTTCCTCACCCGGCTGGGCTTCGGCTCCAAGATGGTCGTCACCGGCGACGTCACCCAGGTGGACCTGCCGTTCGGCACCCGTTCCGGGCTGCGGATCGTCGAAGACATCCTGCAGGGGATCGAGGACGTCAATTTCTCGGTCCTGGACGCATCCGACGTTGTCCGGCACCGGCTGGTGGGCGACATCGTCAACGCGTACAGCGTCTGGGACGAGACACAAAGGAACCGGGTCAAGCATTCCGTCGCCCGGGAGAACCGGGGAGAACACGCATGAGCATCGAGGTCAACAACGAATCCGGCGTCACGGTGGACGAAGCCGAGCTGGTGGCGCTGGCCCGGTTCGTCTTTGAGCGGCTCTTCATCCACCCGCAGGCGGAGCTGTCCATCCTGCTGGTCGACGAGCCCGCCATGGAGAAGCTGCACATCGAACTGATGGACGAGCCCGGGTCCACCGATGTGCTGTCCGTGCCGATGGATGAACTCACTCCCGGCACGCCGGACAAGCCCACACCGCAGGGCATGCTCGGCGACATCGCGATCTGCCCCCAGGTGGCGGAGGTACAGGCTAAGAACGCCGGCCACTCCACCCAGGACGAGATGCTGCTGCTGACCACCCACGGCATCCTGCACCTGCTGGGCTTCGACCACGCGGAGCCGGAGGAGAAGGAAGAGATGTTCGGGCTGCAGCGCGAGCTGCTCTCCGGCTTCACCGGCAAGGACGCCCCGGCAGAGACGATTCAGTGACCCCACTGATCCTGGCCGGCATGGCGCTGGTCTTCCTCAGCTTTGCGGCTGTGTTGACCGCGGCAGAGGCCGCCTTCAACTACCTTCCCCGCCACGACGCCGAACAGGCGATCCTGCAGAGCCGCGGCACGGCGCTGAAACGGATCATGGCCCAGCCGGTGGCGCACATGCGCGCGCTGCGGTTCTGGCGGGTCTGGTTCGAGATGGCCTCCGCGGTGGCCGTGACCGTGCTGTTGAACAGCCTGCTCGGCAATGTCTGGCTCGCCGGGCTCGCCGCGACCGGCATCATGGCCCTCGTGGGCTTCGTGATCGTCGGGGTGTCGCCGCGCCAGCTGGGCCGGGTGCACTCCGCCGGCATGGTCCGTTTCTCCGCCCCGCTGATCCGCTGGCTCTGCTGGGTGCTTGGTCCGATCCCGGGCTGGCTGGTCACCCTGGGCAGCGCCGTGGCACCGGGGGCGCCTGCGGACAACGAGGCCTTTTTCAGCGAAGAGGAGTTCCGCGAACTCGTTGATCGCGCCAGCGAATCCGACGTGATCGAGGACAACGAGGCCGAGCTGATCCAGTCCGTCTTCGATTTCGGCGACACCCTGGTCCGCTCCGTGATGGTGCCCCGGACCGACATTCTCTGCATCGACTCCGGCTCCAGCCTGCACCGGGCCATGTCGCTGTTCCTCCGCTCCGGGTACTCGCGGATCCCCGTCATCGGCGAGAACACGGACCAGATCCTCGGCATCGTTTACCTCAAGGACGTCGCCGCCGTCGTCCACAACCTGGCCCCCGGCGAGGAACCCCCGGTCGTCGACGAACTGGCCCGCGAGGTCCGCTACGTGCCGGACTCCAAACCGGTCAGCGAGCTGCTCCGCGAGCTGCAGAAGGAATCGACGCACGTGGCGATCGTGATCGATGAGTACGGCGGCACCGCCGGGCTGGTCACGCTCGAGGACCTGATCGAGGAAATCGTCGGCGAGATCGTGGACGAATACGACACCGAGGCCGCGGAAGCGGTCGAATTGGGCGACGGCAGCTACCGGGTCAGCGCCCGGATGAGCATCGACGACCTCGGCGAGCTCTTCGACCTGGAGCTCGACGACGATGAGGTGGACACCGTCGGCGGCCTGCTCGCCAAGGCGCTCGGCCGGGTGCCGATCGTCGGAAGCACCGTCAGCGTCGACGGCGTCACCCTCCGGGCCGACAGGCTGGAAGGCCGCCGGAACCGCGTCAGCCACATCATTGCGGCCGCGGTGCCAAAGGAAGAAACTGACCTTGAAGATCTTCTCGACGAGGCTGAACCAACGCAACAGGGAGTTCCACGTGAGCAAGCAGAATAAGTCCGACGGCGAAGCGCCTTTCGGCGGTTACCGGGCCGGGTTCGCGGTGCTGGTGGGACGGCCGAACGCGGGGAAATCCACCCTAACCAACGCCCTGGTGGGCCAGAAGGTCGCCATCACCTCGGCGAAGCCGCAGACCACCCGGCACACCATCCGCGGCATTGTGCACCGCGACGACGCGCAGCTGATCATGGTCGACACCCCGGGCCTGCACCGCCCGCGGACCCTGCTGGGCAAGCGGCTCAACGAACTGGTCGCGGACACCCTCGCCGAGGTCGACGCGATCGGCTTCTGCCTGCCCGCCAACGAGAAGATCGGCCCCGGCGACAAGTTCATCGCCGCACAGCTCGCCGCCATCGGCAACAAGCCGGTCATTGCGATCGTGACGAAAGCCGACACGGTGGACCGCCAGGCACTGACCGAACAGCTGCTCGCCGTCGCCGCCCTGGGCCGCGAGGTGCTGGGGGAGGACGGCTGGAAGGATATCGTTCCCGTCTCCGCGACGGACGGCTTCCAGGTCGGCACCGTCGCCGACGTGCTGATCGGCCACATGCCGCCGTCGCCGCCGCTGTACCCGGACGGACACCTGACGGACGAGCCGGAAGCGGTGATGATCGCCGAACTCATCCGCGAGGCAGCCCTGGAAGGCGTCCGCGACGAACTTCCGCACTCCCTGGCGGTTGTGGTCGATGAGATTGTTCCTCGCGAGGGCCGGCCCGAGGACCGCCCGTTCCTGGATGTCCGGGTTAATCTCTATGTCGAACGGCCGTCGCAGAAGGCAATCATCATCGGCAAGGGCGGAGCGCGGCTCCGCGACGTCGGCACCACGGCCCGCAAGGCCATCGAGGCGCTCCTCGGCGCCCGCATCTACCTGGACCTGCACGTCAAGGTCGCGAAGGACTGGCAGCGGGATCCAAAGCAGCTGGTGAAGCTGGGCTTCTAGGCCTGGACTGAACCGGCGGCGGTTACCCGCCGGGACGGACCGCGCAACAACGCAGCGGCCCCGCTCGGGCATGCCCATCGGGATTTTCCCAGTTTCGGCCACTAAAATAGGGAAACTCCCGTTCGCAAAGGAAGGCTCCACCCGTGGTTCTACCCCGTGATAACCGTGCAGACGGAACCGGCCCCCCGGTTCGGTCCCATGCGGCTGCTCGGCACGCGGAAGATCCTTCCGTCGGCCCGGCGCGCCATCTTGGCGCCGCCCGGCATATCCCCGGCTGGCTGAAGGCCACCACGATCGTTGTCTCCGTGCTGCTCGTGGGGGTCATTGCGTTCGGGGCTTACTGGCTCATCCGGTTGCAGGGCAACATCAGCACGCAGGCCCTCGGCGCCGGCAACAGCCGGACGGAGGGCGCGCCCGACGATGCCACCGGGCGAATGCAGATCCTGATCCTGGGCACGGACACCCGCGACGGCAAGAACTCGCAGTACGGCTCCAAGGACGATTCCTCCGGCTACGGCCACTCGGATGTCATGATGCTGATGGACATCTCGGCGGACAACAAGCGCGTCAGCGTCGTTAGTTTCCCGCGCGACCTGCTGGTGGACACCCCTAAGTGTAAGGACCCGAAGTCCAACAAGCAGTATCCCGCCCAGACAGGCGTCATGATCAATTCGGCGATGTCCGAAGCGGGCATCGGCTGTGCCGTGGACACCGTCAACAAGCTCACCGGCCTGGAGATCGACCACTTCATGATGGCGGACTTCAATGCCGTCAAGGAACTCTCCAACGCCGTCGGCGGTGTGGATGTCTGCATCAGCGACGCGGTCTTCGACCCGGACTCCGGGCTCCGGCTTCCCAAGGGCACGTCCAAGGTCAAGGGCGAGCAGGCTCTCTCGTTCGTTCGTACCCGCCATGCCTTCGGCGACGGCAGTGACCTCGGCCGGATCAAGGCGCAGCAGGGCTTCCTGTCCTCGCTGGTCCGCAAGATCAAGGACGACGGGACCCTGACCAACCCGGCCCGGATGCTCGGCATTGCGGACGCCATTACCAAGAACCTGACCATCGACGACGGCCTGGCCTCCGTACCGACGCTGTTGACGGTGGGGAAC
The DNA here is from genome assembly GCF_056397665.1 of Arthrobacter sp. 05L428. NCBI lineage: Bacteria > Bacillati > Actinomycetota > Actinomycetes > Micrococcales > Micrococcaceae > Arthrobacter > Arthrobacter sp. 05L428. The sequence goes on from NZ_JBFTNW010000001.1 coordinate 1,263,022, forward strand.
CGGCTGAAGAACATCGACGTCGGCAAGGTGGCGTTCGTTGCCGCCCCGACCGAGCCGGCGGTGTCCGACTCGAACCGCCTCCAACTGGCGGAACCCGCAGCCTCCGAGTTGTTTGCGGCGATGCGCAAGGACATCGACCTGACCGACCCGACAGCCAAGCCCGCGGCCACCCCCGATGCCTCCGCCAGCGCGTCGGCAAGTGCCACGCCGACGGCCAGCAAGGCCCCGGCCGCCCCGGCCTACGACAAGACGCTGCAGCCCATTGCCGTGGCCAACGGTTCCGGTAACCCGGCTCGGGGCCAGGAACTCGCGGCCGCCCTCAAGGCCGGCGGCTTCACCCAGACGAGCCAGTTCGACGCCCAGTCAGTGGCGGCCACCGCCGTCTACTACGGAGCAGATTTCGCCGACGTTGCAGCCGACGTCGCCAAACTGCTGGGCATCCGGGCGAAGCAGGTGCTCCCGGCGGCCGGTGTCACGGGCGTCCAGGTCTATGTGGGCAGCGATTACAAGAGCGGCACCAAGCAGGCGGATGCACCGGTATCGCTGCCGCCGGACATCGTCAACCAGACGGCCGGTGACACCGTCTGCCAGCAGGCGAACCCGGAGCTGATTGTCCCCTAGGACGAGGACGGGGCACGAGCTGGGGGCCGGCCGAACGAAGTTAACAGGGGCGGGCCGGGTGATGATTTCACCCGGCCCGCCCCTGTTGGCTCAGTTGCCGCCGAAGGCTGGCTACCAGATGCTGACGCGTTCCTCCGGCGCCAGCCACATGCCGTCCTGCTCGCCGGTTTCGAAGGCCGCATGGAAGGCGTCAAGGTTCTGGGCGATGTTGTTGGTGCGGAATTCGTTGGGGGAGTGCGGATCCGTGGCGAGCCGCCGGATGGCTTCCTCGCTCCGGATCACCTGCCGCCAGCTGGCCGCCCAGGAAGCGAAGAAGCGCTGGGCTCCGGTCAGCCCGTCCAGGACCGGCGCCTCCTGGCCGCCGAGGCTGATCAGGTACGCCTTGTAGGCGATGGTCAGGCCGCCAAGATCGCCGATATTTTCGCCCAGCGTCAGCCTGCCGTTGACGTGGTGGCCTTCGGCTTCCGCGGGGGAGAGGGCATCGAACTGGGCCACCAGCCTGGAGGTCAGCGCCTCGAAGGCCGTCCGGTCGGCCTCGGTCCACCAGTTCCGGAGCAGGCCGCTGCCGTCGTACTGGGAGCCCTGGTCATCGAAGCCGTGGCCGATCTCGTGGCCGATCACGGCCCCGATGCCGCCGTAATTCACGGCGTCGTCGGCGTCGGCGGTGAAGAACGGCGGCTGCAGGATGGCTGCCGGGAACACGATCTCGTTCAGCAACGGATGGTAGTAGGCGTTCACGGTCTGCGGCGTCATGAGCCACTTCTCCCGGTCCACGGGCTTGCCCACCTCGTCCAGGTGCCGGTCGACGTCGGCGCTGTGGGCGCGCTCCACGTTCCCCAGCAGGTCCGCCTCGTCGATCACGACGGCGGAGTAGTCGATCCACTTGTCCGGGTAGCCGATCTTGGCCCGGAAGGAATCCAGCTTCTTCAGCGCCTCCAGCTTGGTCTCTTCGCCCATCCACGCCAGGCCGGTGATGGATTCGCGGTACGCCTCGATCAGGTTGCCGACCAGCGAACGCATGTGCGCCTTGTGGCTTTCCGGGAAGTGCCGGGCGACGTAGATCTGCCCGACGGCCTCACCCAGGGCGGCCTCGACGACGGCGACGCCACGCTTCCAGCGGTACCGGTTGCGGGGCGTGCCGCTGAGCGTGGTGCCGTAAAAGGCGAAGTTCGCGTCCACGAACGCGGCGGACAGATACGGGGCCGCCGCGCTGACCACCCGCATGGCCAGCCATTCCTGCCAGGTGGCCAGTGGCACCGCCTGGAGCAGTTCCGCGGCTCCCGCGAAGAAGTCCGGCGTGCTGACGACGAGTTCGGAGCGCTTCTCGGGCACGATGGCGGCGGCATCGAACCAGGCGGACAGCAGCGGGAACAGCTGCGAGACCTCCTCGGCTGATTTCAAGTTGTACGTCTTCTGCGGATTGCGCAGCGTGACCTTGTCCCAGTGATGGGACGCGAGGGACGTCTCCAGGTCCACCACCCGGGCCGCGGCTGCCTCCGCGTCCGCTACGCCGGCCAGCCCGAACATGGTGCGGACATGTTCACGGTAGGCCTGGACCATCGGCGCGAACTTCTCTTCGCGGTAGTAGGACTCATCCGGCAGGCCCAGGCCGCCCTGGCCGGTGTAGAGCAGGATCCGGTCCGGGTTGCCCGCGTCCGGTGCCGGGTAAATGTAGAAGAGTCCGGAGACGTCCGCGCGGAAGAGCCGTCCGGACAGCTGGACCAGTTCGGCCACCGAGCCGGTGGCGAAAACCTCGGCCAGCCGCTCCCGGATCGGCTCCGCGCCTTTGGCCTCCGCGGCGGCCTCGTCCATGAAGCTGTTGTACAGGTCGCCGATCTTGCGTTCGATACCGGTGGCTGCCTCGCCGCGGCCGGCCGCCTCCAGGATGATCTCCTTGACCGCCAGCTCCGAGCCGTCGCGCAGCGCCGTGAACGTTCCCTCCAGGGGCCGGTCGTCCGGGATGGCGGTTTTCTTCAGCCAGCCGCCATTGAAATGCCGGTACAGGTCGTCCTGGGGGCGGACGCCGTCGTCGATGGTGGACTTGTCGATCCCGGAAAGCGGCACTGATGCTCCTTCGAGTGGGAGGCTGAACCGGGCCTGGGACCGGCACAGCGTCTGCATGGTGGACGTTACGGAGGTATGGCTCCTTCATCTTACGCACCCGTGTTACTGTGAAAACGTGCGCGCAGAACTGCTCCTTCTTAGCTGCCGCGGCGGGGCCTCAGACGCGATCTAGCGCAAGGCCAAACCTCGCTGCGGAGTTTGTGTTGCCCGGCCACCCTTTCACCAAGAACCAAAGAAAAGGCCCCGATAGTAATGCGAAACGCACAGCAGCCCTCAGGAATGCCGGTCCACCGCTACGTCCCCTTCCAGGACCTGATCACGGTCGAACTGCCGGACCGCACCTGGCCCGACAAGGTCATCACCAAGGCCCCGCGCTGGTGCGCGGTCGACCTGCGTGATGGCAACCAGGCCCTGATCGACCCGATGAGCCCGGCCCGCAAGATGAAGATGTTCGATCTGCTGGTCCGAATGGGCTACAAGGAGATCGAAGTCGGCTTCCCTTCGGCCTCGCAGACGGACTTCGACTTCGTCCGCCAGCTGATCGAGGGCAACCACATCCCGGACGACGTTACGATCCAGGTCCTGACCCAGGCCCGCGAGCATCTGATCGAGCGGACCTACGAGTCCCTGGTCGGCGCCAAGCAGGCCATCGTGCACCTCTACAATTCGACGTCGGTCCTGCAGCGCCGCGTCGTGTTCAACCAGGACGAGGACGGAATCCTCGACATCGCCCTGCAGGGTGCCCGGCTGTGCAAGAAGTACGAGGAAACCCTCGAAGACACCCACATCACCTACGAGTACTCCCCGGAGTCCTTCACGGGCACCGAGCTCGCCTACGCCGTGCGCGTCTGCAACGCCGTCGCCGACGTCTTCGAAGCATCCGCCGACCGCCAGGTGATCATCAACCTGCCGGCCACGGTGGAGATGGCCACCCCCAATGTGTACGCCGATTCGATCGAATGGATGAGCCGGCACCTGCACCCGCGCGAAGGAATCATCCTCTCCCTGCACCCGCACAACGACCGCGGTACCGGCGTCGCGGCGGCCGAGCTGGGCTACCTGGCCGGTGCCGACCGGATCGAGGGCTGCCTGTTCGGCAACGGCGAACGTACCGGCAACGTCGACCTGGTCACGCTGGGCCTGAACATGTTCGTCCAGGGCATCGACCCGATGATCGACTTCTCCGACATCGACGACGTCCGCCGCACGGTGGAGTACTGCAACCAGCTGCCCGTCGCGGAGCGTTCACCCTACGGCGGTGACCTGGTTTTCACAGCCTTCTCCGGCTCGCACCAGGACGCCATCAAGAAGGGCCTGGAAGCCCTGGAGAAGGACGCCGCCGCCGCCGGCAAGGACGTCGCGGACTACGCCTGGCAGGTGCCCTACCTGCCGGTCGATCCGAAGGACCTCGGCCGCAGCTACGAAGCCGTGATCCGGGTCAACTCGCAGTCCGGCAAGGGCGGCGTGGCCTACCTGCTCAAGAACGAGCACAACCTGGACCTGCCGCGCCGCGCGCAGATCGAGTTCTCCGGCGTCATCCAGCGCCGTACCGACACGGTGGGCGGCGAAGTCAGCGGCGCCCAGCTGTGGCAGCTGTTCCAGGACGAATACCTGCCTTCCGCCGCGGCCGAAGCCCAGTGGGGCCGCTATGCGCTCGGCGCGGTCAGCACCGAGTCCGACGAGGACGGCACCATGACGCTGACCGCCGCTCTCAAGGTGGACGGCAAGCAGCTCCGGCGCACCGGGGTGGGCAACGGCCCGATCGCGGCCCTGCTGAGCATCCTGCGCGAGGACGGCGTTGACGTCCGCGTGCTGGACTACAGCGAGCACGCCCTGTCCGAGGGCGGCAGCGCCCAGGCCGCGGCCTACGTTGAATGCGCCGTGGGGGAGCGGGTGCTGTGGGGCGTCGGCATCGACGCCAACACGTCGATGGCCTCGCTCAAGGCCGTCATCTCCGCCGTCAACCGCGCCATCCGGGACGCCCGCGCCTAGGCCATTCGGGAACAGCACTGCGCCGTCGGAGTCTCCGGCGGCGCAGTGCTGTTTTCCCAATGGCGGAGATTCCCGAAAGTCAGTGCGAAGATTAACTGTGGCCCAACCTTCCTCCTTTGCTGCCCGCGCGTACCGCGACGACGCCGTGGTCCTGCGCACCCATAAGCTCGGCGAGGCGGACCGCATCATCACCCTGCTGACCAAGCACCACGGGCAGGTCCGTGCGGTCGCCAAGGGCGTGCGCCGCACCAGCAGCCGATTCGGCGCCAGGCTGGAGCCGTTCATGGTCGCGGACCTCCAGCTCATCTCCGGCCGCACCCTGGACGTGGTCACGCAGGCCGTCGCCAAGGGCGCCTACGGCTCCAGTATCGCGGCCGACTACGGCCGCTACACCGTCGCCGCCGCGATGACCGAAACCGCGGAAAAGCTCACCGACGTCGACGGCGAAGCGGGAACCGCCCAGTACAACCTGCTGGTCGGGGCGCTGGCTTCCTTGAGCCGCGGCGACCATGCCCCGGAACTCATCCTGGACTCCTACCTGCTCCGCGCCCTCTCCACCGGCGGTTGGGCACCCAGCTTCACCGAATGCGCCCGCTGCGGCGCTCCGGGCCCGCACACCGCGTTCTCCGCCCCGCTGGGCGGCATGGTCTGCGGGGAGTGCCGGCCACCGGGTTCACCCGCGCCGGCCACGGAGACTGTGCTGCTGCTGGGTGCGCTGCTGACCGGGAACTGGACGGCCGCAGATGCGTCCGCAACCATCCACCGCCGGGAGGCCGCCGGCCTGGTGGCGAGCTACCTGCAATGGCATTTGGAACGTGTCCTGAAATCCCTCAAACATGTGGAGCGAACCTAACCGTGGCCCTAGGCAAGAAAACTCCAGGCAGCAAGAAGAACCCCGTCCGACAGCGCAGCTCCGAAGTGGTGGCGCCCTACCCGCATCCCTCCGGTGCCGTGCCGCCCGCCATCCCTGCCGAGTTCATTCCCCGGCACGTCGCGATCGTGATGGACGGAAACGGCCGCTGGGCGAACCAGCGTGGACTGCCCCGGATCGAAGGCCACAAGGCGGGGGAACCGGCCCTGCTGGACGTCATGGCCGGGGCAATCGAACTGGGCATTGAGCACGTCAGCGTCTATGCATTCTCCACCGAAAACTGGCGCCGTTCACCCGAGGAAGTCCGCTTCCTGATGGGATTTAACAAGGATGTGCTGCGACGGCAGCGCAACCAGCTGGATGAGTGGGGCGTGAGGATCCGCTGGTCCGGCCGGCGGCCCAAACTCTGGGGGTCGGTGATCCGGGAGCTAGAAGAGGCCGAGGAGTTCACCCGCGGCAACAGCACCTGCACTTTGAACATGTGTGTTAACTACGGCGGCCGGGCGGAGATCACCGACGCAGTCTCAGCCATCGCCGAGGAGGTGGCCGCAGGCCGGCTCAGGCCAGGCGCTATCACCGAACGGACCATCCAAAAGTACCTGGACGAACCGGACCTGCCGGACGTCGACCTGTTCCTGCGCAGCTCGGGTGAGCAGCGGCTCTCCAACTTCATGCTCTGGCAGTCGGCCTACGCCGAATTCGTCTTCCTGGACACGCTGTGGCCGGATGTGGACCGCCGCACCCTCTGGGACGCCGTGGAGATTTACGCGCAGCGGGACCGCCGCTACGGCGGCGCGGTGGACGCCGCCGCCCCCGTCACCCCAGCCTGACCCCGGTAGCCGGCGCGGCGGCCAGCCACGTCGCCGGCCACGCCGCCTGCCACGTCGCCGGCCACGCCGCCTGCCACGCCGCCTGCCACGCTGGCCCGTTCCAGCGCAGTCAGCCTGGGTAGAGGCTCAGCCAGAGCAGGAGGTCGTCGTAGGCCTCCTGCCGCACCGTGCGGCGGGAGAGAAAGACGTCGTGGATGGCGCCCGGGTAGCGGAAGACGGCAGCCCTGCGGCCCAGCCCCAGCGCCCGGCGGGCAGTTTCCTCGACGTCGATCACGGCGTCGACGTCCATCAGCACGTCGCTCCATTCGGCCTGGACGTGGGTGCGCCCGGAAAGCATCACCAGCACCGGCGAGGTGATGTCCAGCCGCCGCTGCACGGCCGCATGGCCGGCGAGGACAGCCTTCGTCCAACCCGGACGGATCGGGAAGGACGCCCGTGGCCGCCACTCGGGATCCACGTCCCATTCGCCGTGCGCTGAGCCGCTGACGCTGTCCCAGTAGCCGGGCATGCTGGGCAGCAGCAACGGCCGGCGCGGGTCGGTGCGCGCCAGTGGTTCCACCAACTGCATGGCGATGTTCCGGATCAGGCTGCTGCCCTGCAGTTCCAGCCAGGGCGCGTTCAGGACCAGGGTGCCCAGTACTCCCGGATTCCGGTCAGCCCACAGTGCCGCGACGAGGCCGCCGAGGGAATGCGCGAGCAGGTGGACCGTCGGCCGCCCGGCGCTGCGGGTCCGGGTGGCCACATCGGCGGTGACGGCGGCAAGCGCAGCGGCGAGGTCCTCGTCATAGACCGCCAGGTCGGTGGTGTAGCCGGGGGTCTGCCAGCTGCGCAGGCTGCGCCCGAACTTCCGCAGGTCCAGGGCGTAGAAGTGGAACCCAGCAGCCACGATTTGCTCAGCGAGTTCGGCCTGCAGGAAGTAGTCGGCCCAGCCGTGCAGGTAGAGGACCACTTTCTCCGGCGCCCGGGTCCCGGGGGCGTCCGGCGGGCCAGCCGCTGCACCGCCGTTGCTGGCATGGCGAACGAGGGTGGCGACGACGGGTCCTTCATCGTCCGGCGGCAGTTCCAGCTCCAAGGACTCGAAGCGGTGTCCCAGTACATCCCGGCGCCACCGCGGTGGCTGCGCTGGACCCCTCACGCGGGGCCGCCGTCGTCCAGCACGTAGGCGCGGATCCAGCGGGCGAGCCGCGCATACGCGTCCGCGCGGACCCGCGGCGCCGAGAGGAAGACGTCGTGCAGGGCACCGTCGATCCGTTCCAGGGTCACGGTGCGGCCCAGGCTCAGGGCGCGCAGGGCAATGGTGTTGACATCCAGGACGGCGTCGGTGCGCCGCATGGACTCCTTCCAGAACATTCCGTTGGCGCTGGCCCCGGAGATCATCACGAGGATGGGAACGTCGATGTTCAGCCCCCGGGCCACCTGGGACTGGCCGGCCAGCACGGCGCTGAGCCAGCCCGCCCGCACCGGGAAGGCCCGGGGCGGGCGGTAGTTGTCATCCAGCACCCATTCGCCCTCGGCGGCGCTGCTGATGCTGCGCCAGTAGAAGGCGCGCTCGGGAAGCCGGATCACGGATTCGGGCCGGAACCGGGCCAGCGGCTCCAGCATGGTCCGCGCGGCGCGGCGGACCGCCGGGCTGCCATGCATTTCCAGCCACGGGCTGTCGAGGACCAGTTGGGCGGCGCGGCCCGGATGCCGGCTCACCCAGAGCGCCGCGATGAGCCCGCCGGTGGAGTGTCCCATCAAGGTGACCCGCGGGGGAGGGGACCCCGTGGGGGCCAGGGATTCGATGATGCCGATCGCCGCCGTGATCTCGGCGTCGTAGTCGGCAAGGTCGGCGACGTAGCCGCCGTGCGCACCGTACTGCAGGCTTCGGCCGTGGTTGTGCATGTCCAGTGCGAAGAACCCGAAGCCGTGGCCGGTCCAGAACTCGGCGAGCTCCTCGTTGAAGAAGTAGTCGCTCCAGCCGTGCAGGAAGAGGACGGCCCGCCGGGGAGCCTTGCCGGCTCCGGTCGAAGGGATGTGCCGGACCAGGGTGGCCGTGCGTTCGACCCCGTCCGGGCCGGCCGCCTTGAAAGCGCACGCCGCGAAGTCCTCACCCAGGATGTCGGTCTGCCAGTCCATCGGATCCTCCCGCTCTGCCGGCTACAGGGCCGAGGCCGCGGCGCGGCCTGCCGCGCGGCCAGAGAACAGGCACCCGCCCAGGAAGGTCCCTTCCAGGGCGCGGTACCCGTGGATGCCGCCACCGCCGAAGCCGGCCGCCTCGCCGGCCGCGTAGAGTCCGGCGACCGGCCGGCCGGCGGCGTCCAGGACCCGGGATTGCAGGTCGGTCTGGATCCCGCCGAGGCTTTTGCGGGTCAGGACGGAGAGGCGCACCGCCAGCAGGGGCCCGTGCCGGGGGTCCAGCATCCGGTGCGGAGGGGCCACCCGCATGATCCTGTCGGTGGTGAAGCGGCGGGCGGCGCGGATCGCGGCAAGCTGCGGGTCCTTGCCCAGCCCGCTCGCGAACTGCCGGTCCCGGGACCGGACCAGCCGGTCCAGCCCGGCGGCGTCGATGAGCGGGGTCCCGGTGAGCCCGTTCATTTTCGCGGCAAGCTCCGTCGGAGTGCCTGCCTGCAGGAAATCCACGCCCCGGTCCAGGAACCGCTGCAGCGGACTGTCCGCGGAAGGTTTCAGCCGGGCGGCGAGCAGGCGCACGTCCTTCCCGGTCAGGTCCGGGTTCTGCTCGGAGCCGGAGAGCGCGAACTCCTTCAGCGCGATGGTCTTGTTCAACACGAACCACGAGTGGGTGTGCCCGGTTCCGAGGATGTGCCGCAGCGCGCCGAGCGAGTCGAAGCCGGGGAACAGCGGTGCCGGGAGCATCTTGCCGGTGGCGTCGAGCCAGAGCGCCGAGGGCCCGGGCAGGATCCGGATGCCGTGCTGCGGCCAGACCGGGCTGTGGTTCTGGATGCCTTCCGGGTAGTGCCACATCCGGTCGCCGTTGATCAGCCGGCCGCCGGCACGGTCCACAGCGACCAGGAAGTCGCCGTCCACCGAGGCCGGCACGCCGCTCAGCATGGACGCCGGGGCGCCGCCGCCGGGCCACTGCCGCCGGACCGCGCCGTGGTTGCCGCCGATGCCGCCGCTGGTGACGATGACGGTTCCGGCGGAGGCCTCGAACGCGCCGGCGGCGATGCGGGAGGACTGCTCGCCCCGCGCAGCGCTGCTGGCCTCCAGGATCTCGCCGTGCACGCCGCTGAGCCGGCCCGCCGTCGTCGTCAACTCGGTGGCGCGGTGCCGGAAGTGGAAGGAGACGCGCCCTGCAGCCACGCCCTCGCGGAGTTTGGCGAGGAAGGGCGCGACCAGTGCCGGGCCGGTGCCCCAGGCGACGTGGAAGCGCGGCACCGTGTTGCCGTGGCCGTCCGGGCCGTAGCCGCCGCGCTCGGCCCACTGCACGAGCGGAAAGAGCCCGACGCCGAGCGAGGCGAGCCAGGCGCGCTTCTCACCCGCCGCGAAGTTCACGTAGGCCTCGGCCCACTCCCGGGCGAGGGCGTCTTCGGGGCGGTCGAAGGCGGCGGAAGACAGCCAGTCGGCGAGGGCCAGCTCGACACTGTCCCGGACGCCCAGCCGGCGCTGCTCCGGGGTGTTGACCAGGAACAGGCCGCCAAAGGACCAGTGCGCCTGCCCGCCGGCCGAAGCCTCCGGCTCCTGGTCCAGGACAGCCACCCGGCGGCCAGCGGCGTACGCTTCCGCCGCGGCCACCAGGCCGGCGAGGCCTGCCCCGACAACGACGACGTCGGCCTCGATCCGGGTGCCGGGCGTCGCCGGCACGCTGCTGTGGACTGCACCCTCGCTGGTCATGGCTTCATGCTAGCGCCCGCGGGGGTACGGTTTGCCCGGCATTTTGGTTTGCGCGGCCGGAACCGGAAAACTAGGGGTATGCGCGTATATCCCACCTTCTTCCGGCTCGCCTTCTCCTGGATGGACGCCGAGCGCGCCCACAAGATCGGTTTTCTAGGCATCCGGCTGGCCAACCGCTGCGGCGCCGGCCGCGTGCTGCAACGGTTCACGGCGCCGTCCGCAGCGCTGCGGACCGAGGCATTCGGCTTGACCTTCCCCTCGCCCTTCGGGCTGGCCGCGGGTTTCGACAAGGAGGGCCACGGGATCGAAGCGCTGACCGACCTTGGCTTCGGGCACATCGAAGTGGGCACCATCACCGGGCAGGCCCAGCCGGGCAACCCGGCGCCGCGGCTGTTCCGCCTGATCGAGGACCGCGCCGTGATCAACCGGATGGGCTTCAACAACGACGGTGCCGCGGCCGTGGCGCCCAGGCTCCGTTCCGCCCGGGCTGCCCTGCAGCGCCGCTATCCCGGGGTCCGCCCGGTGATCGGTGTGAATATCGGCAAGAGCAAGGTGGTGGAGCTTGAGGATGCCGTGGAGGACTACCTGATCAGTGCCCGCAGCCTGGCCCCGGCCGCCGACTACCTGGTGGTCAACGTCAGTTCCCCGAACACCCCGGGCCTGCGGTTGCTGCAGGATGTCAGCACCCTGCGCCCGCTGCTGGCCGCGGTGGGGGAGGCCGCGGACAACGCCGCCGGCCGGCACGTGCCTCTGCTGGTGAAGATCGCCCCGGATCTCAGCGACGAGGACATCGACGACGTCGCCAGGCTGGCGCTGGACCTGAAGCTGGACGGCATCATCGCCACCAACACCACCATCGCCCGCGCCGGACTGGTCTCCAGCCCGGAACAGATTGAGGCGTGCGGCGCCGGGGGCCTCTCCGGTGCCCCGCTCCGGAAGCGATCACTGGAAGTCCTGGCCCGGCTCAAGGCCGCGACCGGCGGGGCCATCACGCTTGTTTCGGTCGGCGGGGTCGAGACCGCACAGGACGTCCGGGACCGGCTTGAGGCCGGCGCCACCCTGGTGCAGGGCTACACTGCGTTCCTATACGAAGGTCCCTTCTGGGCGGCGAAGATCAACCGCGAGCTGGCGAAGCGGCCGGCCCGCCGCTAACCGGCGGTCTCCTCCCGCCAGGGCGGGCTCCCACCCAGCACGCCCGCGCGGATTCCGGAAACGCGAAAGCCCCCGGCAGTCCAACTGCCGGGGGCTTTTCGATGGCCGGATTCAGGCGGGGAAGTCGCCGCGCTTGACCTGGGGCTTGGGAAGGCGGAGGCGGCGGAACTGCAGGGACCGCATGGAGCCGTACCAGACGGTGCCCCGCTCCACCTCGCCGAACTTCTCGGCCAGACGCTTCTTGAGCTTCCGGGACAGGATGAAGACGTCCACGAAGACGGCAAGGAACATGACCCAGAAACCGCCGAGGACGTAGATCATCTGTTCGCTGCTCGCCGGGACCAGCAGGGAGATGATCACGAAGACCAGGGCGCCGAACATCAGGTATTCGCCAAGGCTGAAACGGGCGTCCACGTAGTCGCGGGCGAAGCGCTTCTGCGGGCCCTTGTCACGCAGCGGCAGGAACTTCTCGTCACCGGTATCCATGGCCTGGCGCATCTTGAGGCGCTGGTCCGCGATCGCCGTGCGCTCGGCCGCCCGGGAGGCCTTGCGGTCCTCCGGAACCAAGGGGCGCTTGCGGGCAGCCACCTGGGCGTTCCGCTTGGGCGTGGGTGCGCCCTTGCCGATGGCGGCGTCCCGGGCTGCTGCCTCGGCCACCTGCTGGTCAACTACGTCCTGCGCCAGGGGCGCTTCCTTTTTACGTCCAAACACCCCTACAGAATACCCTGCGGCGGCTCGCCCGAGACCCAGCCCACACCGGGCCGGGGCGGCGGTGATCCCAGCCGTAAATCGCGCCGGTATCAGCGCCGGGGGAAACGTCTCCCGGGCCGCCGCAGAGCCGCCGTGGGAGCGCCGTGGCGCATTTGTCGTGATGCCGGACACGGGTAGTGTTTTGGCCATGACTTCATCACCCGCGGGGACCCCGCAGCCCTCAGCCGTCGGCTCCATCGATGCCGCCGCCCTCCGTCAGGCCGTTACCGAGTCCTTTGACGCCACCGTCGAGCAGTTGAAGGCGCTCGTGGCGATCCCGGGCATCGCCTGGCCCAGCTTCGATCCTGCTCCGCTGAATGCCAGCGCCGACGCCGTCGCCGAACTGGTCCGCGGCAGCGGCTTCGAGGACGTCCGGATCCTGCGCTGCGACAAGGAGGATGGCACCCCGGGCGGGCCGGCCGTCGTCGCACGCCGCCCCGCCGCAGCCGGCAAGCCCACCATCCTGCTCTACGCCCACCACGACGTCCAGCCGACCGGCGACCTCGCGCTCTGGGAGACCGAGCCGTTCACCGCCGTCGAACGCGACGGCCGCCTCTACGGCCGCGGTGCCGCGGATGACAAGGCAGGGATCCTGGCCCACGTCGCCGCCTACTCCGCGGTGACCCGGGTGCTGGGGGAGGAGCTGGGCCTGGGCGTGACCTTCTTCTTCGAAGGTGAGGAAGAAGCAGGCTCACCCACCTTCCGTTCGTTCCTCGAAACACACCAGGAACTGCTGCGCTCCGACGTGATCGTCGTCGCCGACTCGTCCAACTGGAAGGTCGGCATCCCGGCCCTCACCACCAGCCTGCGCGGCCTGGTGGACGGCACCATCGAGGTCAAGGTGCTGGACCACGCGGTCCACTCCGGGATGTTCGGCGGCCCGGTCCTTGACGCCCCGACGCTGCTGGCGCGGCTGATTGCCACCCTGCACGACGACGAAGGCAGCGTGGCGATCGAGGGCCTTGTCAGCCGTGACGACGCCGAAGTGGACCTCACCGAGGAGGAGTACCGCAAGGACGCTTCCGTGCTCGACGGCGTCAAGCTCGCCGGCACCGGGAGCATCGCCTCGCGCATGTGGACCAAGCCCGCGCTGTCCATCATCGGTTTCGACGCCCCAGCCGTGGACGTTGCCTCCAACACCCTGCTGCCGCGGGCCCGCGCCAAGTTCAGCCTGCGGCTGGCCCCCGGCCAGGACCCGGCCGAGGCCATGGAAGCGGTCCGCCGGCACGTCGAATCCCACGCGCCGTTCGGCGCCGAGGTGGTGTTCACCCCGGGGGAGAGCGGCAACGCCTTCCTTACGGACACGTCCTCCACCGCCGCCACCATGGCGATGTGGGCGCTGGGTGAGGCGTGGGGCGTGCCGGCTGTCGAGACCGGGATCGGCGGTTCAATCCCGTTCATCGCCGACCTGACCGAGCTGTACCCGGACGTGCAGATCCTGGTCACCGGCGTTGAGGATCCCGATTCGCGGGCGCACAGCGCCAACGAGTCGCTCCACCTCGACGACTTCCGCAACGCAATCGTGGCCGAAGCGTTCCTGCTGGCCCGGTTGAACGCGGAAGGCCTGGCCTAAGCGGAACGCCTGCGGCTGGGTCGCCGGCTGGATCTCCGGCTCTGCCGGGTGGGCATTTCCGGGGAACATCCAGCCGGCGTTGACGGTTACGTCAGGAGTTAGAGCTACACGTCTGATCGACGTAGCATGTAGCTATAGCCCATACCGTTTAAGTAGGGGCGGGCACCGCGCAGGCGGAGCCGCCACGACCGTCGTAAGAAGGTAGGCCATGAGCACTACAACCAATGAAAACAGCGCCGACACCACCGTCCAGGCGGACCAGGAACTGGCCAGCCACGAGGTCCAGCTGACCGATGTGGCCGCCGGGAAGGTCCGCAGCCTGCTGGAACAGGAAGGCCGCACTGATCTTCGGCTCCGCGTTGCCGTGCAGCCGGGCGGTTGTTCCGGGCTGATCTACCAGCTGTACTTCGATGAGCGGCTCCTCGAGGGTGACGCCGTCCGCGACTACGACGGCGTCGAGGTCGTTGTGGACAAGATGAGCGTCCCTTACCTCAGCGGCGCGAGCATCGACTTCGAGGACACCATCTCGAAGCAGGGCTTCACCATTGACAACCCGAATGCGGGCGGATCCTGCGCTTGCGGGGACTCCTTCCACTAAGGCCTAAGGCCGGGCAATCCGCCCGGCCTTAGTGCCGTCCAGGGGATGGCCGCCGGAACCGCCAAAAACTCCATCGAGGCACGGCGCGGACATGTGGGCGAAAACTCGCGGGGAGCGGTAAGCTCTACACCGAGTAGTAAAACTTTTAGTGTGCCCGGAACGCCGACGGCGGCCGGGCGACAGCAACAAGTAGGAAGGGCCGTCTGTGAGTTCGCAGAACCGAACCGGCAGCCGACGCAAACAGATCACTACGATCACTGGCTTGGCACTAGCCGGCGCGTTGGCTTTGACTGGATGTTCACCAGAGGTACAGAAAGGGTGGCTGCCCACTGAGCGTGGCACCACCAACCACACTGACCGCATCATGGACCTCTGGGTCAACTCATGGATTGCCGCGCTGGTCGTCGGCATCATCACCTGGGGCTTGATGATTTGGGTCATCGTCGCGTACCGGCGGCGGAAGGGCACGGTCGGTTTCCCGCGCCAGAACAGCTTCAACCTGCCCCTCGAGGTCTTCTACCTGACGATTCCGCTGTTTATGGTCCTGGTGTTCTTCTACTTCACCGACCGCGACCAGCAAGCGATCGACAACCGTGACCAGCCGGCCGACGTCGTCGTCGACGTCCGCGCCAAGCAGTGGGCCTGGGACTTCAACTACAAGAAGGGCGACGTCGTTACCGACGACGTCCACGAGGCCGGCGTCCAGGCGCACCTCACCGGCAACAACGTGGACAAGGAAAAGCTGCCTACGCTTTACTTGCCGGTCAACAAGTCGGTTGACCTCGAGCTGAACGCCCGCGACGTCATCCACTCCTTCTGGGTTCCCGCCTTCCTGCAGAAGCGCGACATGATCCCGGGCAAGACCAACTACATCCGGTTCACCCCCACCAAAGAGGGAACCTACGACGGCAAATGTGCCGAACTCTGTGGTGAGTACCACTCCGAAATGCTGTTCCGCGTGAAGGTTGTCTCCGATTCGGAGTTCAAGGCCCACCTGGACCAGCTCCGCCAGGACGGCAACACCGGACTGCTCGGCGAAGAGTACGACCGCAACCCGGCCCCGACCGAGAACAAGTAAGGGGAGCGCGAAGTGGCAACGACCTACTCTCAGCCCTCAGGGATCCTTGAGGCTCCCGTAGTACCCAAATCCAAGGGGCGCATCGTCGTCAACTGGATCACCTCCACCGACCACAAGACCATCGGGTACATGTACCTGATCTCGTCCTTCGTGTTCTTCTGCTTCGGCGGCGTTATGGCGCTGCTGATCCGTGCGGAGCTTTTCGAGCCCGGCATGCAGATCCTGCAGACCAAAGAGCAGTACAACCAGCTCTTCACCATGCACGGCACCGTCATGCTGCTGATGTTCGCGACGCCGCTGTTCGCCGGCTTCGCCAACGTGATCATGCCGCTGCAGATCGGTGCCCCCGACGTCGCCTTCCCGCGGCTGAACGCGCTGGCCTTCTGGTTCTTCCTGTTCGGCTCCACGATCGCCGTGTCCGGCTTCATCACCCCGCAGGGTGCGGCGTCGTTCGGCTGGTTCGCCTACGCGCCGCTGTCCAACACGACCTTCAGCCCCGGCGTGGGCGGTGACCTCTGGGTCTTCGGCCTGGCGCTCTCCGGCTTCGGCACCATCCTCGGCGCGGTCAACTTCATCACCACCATCATCTGCATGCGCGCCCCGGGCATGACGATGTGGCGGATGCCGATCTTCACCTGGAACGTTCTGGTCACGGCGATTCTGGTGCTCATGGCGTTCCCGCCGCTGGCCGCCGCCCTCTTCGCCCTCGGCGCGGACCGCCGCTTCGGCGCCCACATCTTCGACCCGGAGAACGGCGGCGCCGTCCTCTGGCAGCACCTGTTCTGGTTCTTCGGCCACCCCGAGGTGTACATCATCGCGCTGCCGTTCTTCGGCATCGTCTCCGAGATCTTCCCGGTCTTTAGCCGCAAGCCGATCTTCGGCTACAAGGGCCTCGTCTACGCGACGATCTCGATTGCCGCACTGTCCGTGACCGTGTGGGCGCACCACATGTACGTCACCGGCTCGGTCCTGCTGCCGTTCTTCTCCTTCATGACGATGCTGATCGCGGTTCCCACCGGCGTGAAGTTCTTCAACTGGATCGGCACCATGTGGCGGGGTTCCATCACCTTCGAAACCCCCATGCTGTGGAGCATCGGCTTCCTGGCCACCTTCCTCTTCGGCGGCCTGACCGGAATCATCCTGGCCTCACCGCCGCTGGACTTCCACGTCTCCGACTCCTACTTCGTCGTGGCGCACTTCCACTACGTGGTCTTCGGCACCGTGGTGTTCGCGATGTTCGCAGGCTTCTACTTCTGGTGGCCGAAGTGGACCGGCAAGATGCTCAACGAGCGTCTCGGCAAGATCCACTTCTGGATGCTCTTCCTGGGCTTCCACGGCACCTTCCTCATCCAGCACTGGCTCGGCGTCGAGGGCATGCCCCGCCGCTACGCGGACTACATGCCGCAGGACAACTTCACCTGGATGAACCAGTTCTCCACCTACTCGTCCTTCCTCCTCGGCGCCTCGCTGATTCCGTTCTTCTGGAACGTCTACATCACCTGGCGCAGCAACGAGAAGGTCACGGTCGATGACCCCTGGGGCTTCGGCGCCTCGCTCGAATGGGCGACGTCCTGCCCGCCGCCGCGTCACAACTTCACCTCGCTGCCGCGGATCCGCTCGGAGCGTCCTGCCCTGGACCTGCACCACCCCGAGCTCTCCCAGTACTACACCGTCGACTCGCCTGCTCCGGCAGCAGCGACGCTCGGTAACGCCGACCAGAAGGATCAGGCCCAGTGAAAATCGAATCAAGGATTTTTGGACTGGGAGTCTTCTTCTTCGTCCCAGTTGCCATCGTCTACGGCTTCATGACGCACTGGTCCGAATGGGTCGGCATCCTGGGTGTCCTGCTGGTTGCAGGCCTGGCCGGTATGATCGGCGCCTACCTGGGCTTCACCGGCCGTCGGGTCGGCATGCGCCCCGAGGACCGCAGCGACGCTGAGATCCACGAAGGCGCGGGCGAGCAGGGCCACTTCAGCCCCTGGAGCTGGTGGCCTCTGGTTCTCGGCCTGGCATGCGCGGGCGGTTTCCTCGGCCTGGCCGTGGGCTTCTGGATCACGTTCATCGCCGGCGGCCTCGCCGTGGTGGCGCTCGTGGGCTGGGTCTATGAGTACAGCCGCGGTGACCACGCGCACTAGCGCCGGACACTGACAGCAACGACGGCGGGCCCCCACCTTGTGGTGGGGGCCCGCCGTCGTTTGCCTGTGCCCAGCGGGCGTGGCGGCCGGTCAGCCGGACTGGGACTCGAGCAGGGCGCAGAGCTCGGTGAGGGCGCGCTCAGCGTCGGCGAGACTCGCATCGTCGGGGACCGTCTCCGGCCGTACCGCCAGCTCCACTTCGCAACCGCAGGCGAAGTCCTCGGTCATGACCTCCAGCAGGGACCGTGCATCCACGCCCGGCCTGCCGTCCTTGCTGATCGTGACGGCGAATCCGGTCTGCGTCACGGCCCGGACAAACGCGGCCGCGGGGCGGGCGTGCAGTCCGATCGAGGCCTGGACGACCGCCTTGCGTGCTGGCAATGGAACTCCTTCAATCGTGACGCGCCGGGCGGTGCCGGCCCGGTGCTGGGGGCCCCCGGCCAACTGGTCCGGAAACGACAGGCCGGCGGGGCGCATATCCAGCGTAGCCGGGGGAGAAGTCCCGGGCGAACCGGGCAGACCTGAGTGGTCTAGACCTGCTGGGAAAGTGTCTTAGGCTTAAGGGATGAACGATTGCAGCAGGCGCCTCCGTGGGCTCTAACGCGGCCCGGATGGCCGGTGACATTGACCGGACCAGCGGCACCCCCATCTACGTCCAGCTCCGCGAAATCCTCCGCGCCCACATTGCCAGCTCCTGCCCGCCGGGTTCGGCGCTTCCCTCCGAACGGGACCTCTCCGAACGCTTCGGGCTGGCCAGGATGACCGTGCGCCAGGCCATAGACGCGCTCGTGGGCGAAGAAGTGATCGAGCGCGTGGTGGGCCTCGGCACCTTCGTCCGAAAGCCCAAGCTGGACCTCCAGGTCAAACTGACCTCGTATAGCGAGGAGATGCAGCGACGCGGCATGGTCCCGGCCGCCAAGGTGCTCAGCTTTGAACAGATCAACGCCAGCGCCTTTCTGGCCCGCGAACTGCAGCTCGAGGAGGGAACACCCCTGGTGCGGTTCCGGCGACTCCTGCTGGCGGACAGTGAGCCAATGAGCGTGGACGAGAACTTCATCCCCGCGCACCGCGTGCCCGGACTGCTCGACGGCGAGCCGCCGACGTCGCTCTACAACGTCCTGAGCGAGCGGTACGGCTTGGTGATGGAGTGGGGCGAGGACATGATCGAGGCGACGGCTGCGTCTCCGTCCACGGCGCGCCTGCTCAACGTGGAGGTCGGCTCACCGCTGCTGAAGATCCAGCGCCACGCCTTCGTGGCCCGGGCCATGGTCGACTACTCGGTCTCCTACTACCGGGCGGACCGCTACAAGCTCTGGGTGCCGCTGCAGCGCCCCGGGGTCCGTCCCACACGGAACTACGCCTCCGGCTACCGCCCCTGACAACCAGCGCGGAGTCCTTTGAAACGCAGAAAGGCCCGGTCCTGGTGGACCGGGCCTTTCTGTGGACTAATGCCGTGTCTTAGTGGCTGAGGCTCTTCTGCTCCGCAGCCGGTTCGATCGACTCGTGCTCGCCGTGGTGGCCGTGGGCCGCCGCGAGTTCGGCCGGGGTTGCCGGAGCGACCCGGTCCTCGAAGAACCACTTGGAAAGCATCGCGCGACGCTTTTCCTTGCGGTCCACGACGCCGTGGCTGTTCGGCTCGGCCGGGAGCGGCGACGGGGATTCGAAGCCGACCAGCTTGTAGCGCTTGTATTCGTTCAGCGGGGCGTGGACCTCGATGAACTCACCGTGCGGCAGCCGCACGATGCGGCCTGTCTCGCGGCCGTGGAGGGCGATTTCGCGGTCCTTGCGCTGCAGGGCCAGGGCGACGCGCTTCGTGATGATGAAGGCGAGTACCGGGCCGATGAAGAACAGGGCGCGCAGCCAATAGGTGACGTCGTTCAAGGCCACGTGGAAGTGGGTGGCGATGAGGTCGGAACCAGCAGCAGCCCACATCACGCAGTACCAGACGAAGCCGGCCATGCCGATGGCGGTGCGGGTCGGCGCGTTCCGGGGACGGTCCAGGACGTGGTGCTCGCGGTCGTCCTTGGTGATCCAGCGTTCGATCCACGGGTAGGTGAACATCACGGTGAACAGGATGCCCGCAGGGACCAGCGCCGGCAGCAGCACGTTGAACGTGAAGACGTGGCCGAACCAGACCTGCTCGACGTGCCAGTTCCCGAAGGTGCCCGGCATCAGGCGCAGGGCGCCGTCAACGAAGCCGATGTACCAGTCAGGCTGGGTGCCGGCCGAGACGGGGGAGGGGTCGTACGGGCCGTAGTTCCAGATCGGGTTGATGGTGAAGAAACCGGCCATCAGCGCGATGACGCCGAACACGATGAAGAAGAAGCCGCCGGCCTTCGCCGCATAAACCGGGCCGAGGGGGTAGCCGACGACGTTGCCGTCGTTGCGGCCCGGGCCGGGGTACTGGGTGTGCTTGTGCACGACCACCATAAAGAGGTGCACGACGATCATCAGCAGGATGAGCGCGGGAACCAGCAGGATGTGGAGCATGTACAGGCGCCCGATAATAGCCGTGCCCGGGAATTCGCCGCCGAAGAGGAAGAACGAGATGTAGGTGCCGATCACCGGGATGGACTTGATCACACCGTCGATAATGCGCAGGCCGTTGCCGGAGAGCAGGTCATCGGGGAGGGAGTAGCCGGTGAAGCCGGCGGCCATGGCGAGGATGAGCAGCACGCTGCCCACCACCCAGTTCATTTCGCGCGGCTTGCGGAAGGCGCCGGTGA
This sequence comes from Arthrobacter sp. 05L428, assembly GCF_056397665.1. Classification (NCBI taxonomy): domain Bacteria; kingdom Bacillati; phylum Actinomycetota; class Actinomycetes; order Micrococcales; family Micrococcaceae; genus Arthrobacter; species Arthrobacter sp. 05L428. The sequence goes on from NZ_JBFTNW010000001.1 coordinate 1,283,246, forward strand.
AGAAGACCCGAAGCATGTGCACCGAAACCGAGGCTACGAAGAGCAGCGCGGACCAGTGGTGGACCTGGCGCATGAACAGGCCGCCGCGGACATCGAAGGAGATGTTCAGGGACGAGCTGTAGGCCACCGACATTTCGACGTTCTTCAACGGCAGATAGGAACCCTGGTAGTGGGTTTCCGCCATCGACGGGTCGAAGAAGAAGGTCAGGAAGGTGCCGGAGAGCAGCAGAATGACGAAAGAGTACAGGGCCACTTCGCCGAACATGAAGGACCAGTGGTCCGGGAAGACCTTGCGGCCGAATTCCCGGAGCATTCCGGAACCGCCCACGCGCTGGTCAACAAAATCGGTAATGCGGCCGCCCTTGGTCTTGGCGACGAAGGGGGAGGCGTTAGGGGTTGATGTTGCGCTCATGCTCAGCACGCTCCCAATAGCTAGGTCCAACGGGTTCATGGAAGTCGCTCGTAGCGTAAAGGTAGCCCTCGTCGTCTACGGCGATGGGCAGCTGCGGGAGCGGCCGGCTGGCCGGGCCGAAGATAACCTTGCATTCCTGGGTCAGGTCGAAGGTTGACTGGTGGCACGGGCACAGCAGGTGGTGGGTCTGCTGCTCGTACAGGGCAACAGGGCAACCAACGTGGGTGCAGATTTTGGAGTAGGCAACGATTCCGTTGTAGCTCCAGTCCTCGCGGCCCGGGGAGGGCTTGAGGGACTCGGGGTTAAGGCGCATGAGCAGGACGACGGACTTCGCCTTCTCGTTCAACTTGCCTTCTTCGAGCTCGTTGAGCCCTTCCGGGATGACGTGGAAAGCCGAGCCGATGGTGACGTCCGAGGCCTTGATGGGGGTGCCATCGGGGTCGCGGGTGAGACGCTTGGTCTTGCCGCCAACCGGGGCCCACATGGTGTGCGCCAGCTTGTTGTCCGGGCGGGGACCGAGGTCGCCGAAGACGGCCAGGGCCGGCAGCGGCGCCAGGGCGACGGCCCCAAGCAGGGTGTTGCGGATCAGCGGGCGGCGCTTGATGCCGGTTTCCTCGACGATGTCGTCGACAATCCGGACAGCGGCCAGGCGGTCCTCTTCGGTGCGGATGGCGTGGCGCTCTTCCGACACTTCGTGGTCCGGCATAAGGGCCTTGGCCCAGTGCACGATGCCGGTGCCGATGCCCAGCATGGCAAAGGCGGTGCCGATACCCAGCAGCATGTTCTGCAGCCGGATAGTGGCGATCGAGGAGTCATTTCCAAGATCGATGGCGAAGTACGCCACCAGGAATATCAGGGTGCCAACGACCGAGGCGCCGAACAGAATGGCCACCTGCCGTTCCGCTCGCTTGGCGGCCCTCGGGTCCGTGTCAGCCAGGCGCAAACGATGCGGAGGAATTCCAGGATCCTGGAACTTCTCCACCTCATTCTGACCAGCCGTAGCTACGGTGCCCGAGTGGTTCGGACTGCCGTCACTATGGTTGCCCATAATTCGCCTCATCCTTCTCTCGTCTCGACCAGTGTCGAGTTAGTTTTCAATTCAAACTGCTGACGGATCAGCAGAAAATTCTTACAGGTGCCGCGGTCCGTCTAGGACGTCCGCGAAGTCAGCCAGATGGTGAAGGCGATGATGACGCCCAGGCCGGCAATCCAAACAAACAGGCCTTCGGAGACGGGACCCAGGGCGCCCAGGTCGTTGCCGCCGGGGGAGCCGTTGGCTTCGATCTGCTTCAGGAAGGTGATGATGTCACGCTTGCCTTCGGGGGAGACGTTGGCGTCGGAGAAGACCGGCATGTTCTGCGGGCCGGTGACCATGGCTTCGTAGATGTGCTTGCCGGAGACGTCAGCGAGAGCCGGGGCGAACTTGCCCCGGGTCAGCGCGCCGCCGGCTGCAGCAGCGTTGTGGCACATGGCGCAGTTGGTGCGGAACAGCTCGCCACCCTTGGCGGCGTCGCCCTTCTCATCGAGAACACCTGCCTCGGGGATGGACGGGCCGGGGCCGAGCGAAGCGACGTAAGCCGCGAGCTGGTGGGTCTGCTCCTCGTTGAACTGGGCGGGCTTCTTGTAAGCCTGCGGGCCGTTCATCTGCATGGGCATACGGCCGGTGCCAACCTGGAAGTCAACGGCGGCGGCGCCGACGCCGACGAGCGACGGTCCGGCCTGCGAGCCACTGGCACCCATGCCGTGGCAGGTGGCGCAGTTGGCGGCGAACAGCTTGCCGCCCTCTTCTGCGTCGCTTGCACTGAAGCTCGTGGTGTCGGCCTTGGCCTGGTTGACGGTGGTGGCGACGGCGTACAGCCCACCAGTGATGAGGAGGCCCATCAGCAACAGTGCAACTGCTGCCAGTGGGTGACGTCGCTTCTGCGAGAGTGCCTTCACGTGGTGGTTCCTTTATTCGATCCTGCGTTGGCTCCGGGAGCCGCTTCTTGAAATTCTATCTCTTGTAGAAAGAGAGACAAGTGGGGCTACTTGAGGACGTAGATGACCAGGAAGAGGCCAATCCATACGACGTCGACGAAGTGCCAGTAGTACGAGGTGACGATCGCGGAAGTTGCCTCAAAGTGTCCGAACTTCTTCGCTGCGAAGGAGCGTCCGATGATGAGCAGGAAGGCAATCAGGCCGCCGATGACGTGCAGGCCGTGGAAGCCGGTGGTCATGTAGAACGCGGAACCGTAGGCGTTGGAAGAGAGCGAGACGTGCTCGGAGACGAGCATGGCGTACTCGGTCGCCTGGCCGGCCACGAAGAACGCACCCATGATGAATGTGAGTGTGAACCACTCGTTCATTCCCCAGCGGGTGAAGCTCAGGGGCCCGCCGAGCCTGCGCGGCTGGAGCCGTTCGGCGGCGAAGACGCCCATCTGGCAAGTAAAGGAACTGGCCACGAGGACGATCGTGTTTACGAGCGCAAAGGGGAAGTTGAGCTTGGCTGTCTCTTCGGCCCACATCTGTCCGGAAGTCGAACGGAGTGTGAAGTACATGGCAAAGAGACCGGCGAAGAACATCAACTCACTGGACAGCCAGACGACGGTTCCAACGGAAACCATGTTCGGGCGATTCAGCGTCGGGTGCGCCGGGGTACTGGGGGCATGGGTCGCAGATGTCACATAGACATTATGTCTGTAAAAGTCCGTCCTGCCCAACGCAACCCGCGTTTTGGGGGGACTTTTTCTACAAAGACGCGAAATCGCGGGGAAAAGTTCCGGGACCCCTTCGCATTGGGCATTGCAGCCCCCGGCTCGATAGCATCAGAACGTGACTTCTCAGGCATCTGCACAGGCTGTAGGCAAGACTTGGCCGCGCCTCATTGGCGCCCTCATCCTCGGCACGAACCTCAGCGCCGGCGATACTGAGTGGGCGATGAACTCCATCATGTCCGGCGAAGCTACGCCGGCCCAGGTGGCCGGCTTCCTGGTGGCGCTGCGCGCCAAGGGTGAGACGGTGGAAGAACTCACGGGCCTCGTCGAGGCGATGATCGACTCCGCCAACCCGATCGAGATCGCGGGTCAAAAGCTGGACATCGTCGGCACCGGCGGAGACCAGCTGAATACTGTCAACATCTCCACCATGGCCGCTCTCGTCTCGGCCGGAGCGGGCGCCAAGGTGGTCAAGCACGGTGGCCGGGCGGCGTCGTCGAGCTCGGGCTCCGCCGACGTGCTGGAGGCGCTGGGTGTCCGGCTGGACCTTCCCATCCCGCGGGTAGCCCGGAACGCCGAAGAGGCTGGAATCACCTTTTGCTTTGCGCAGGTCTTCCACCCCTCAATGCGGTATGCCGCCGTCGCGCGCCGCGAGCTGGGTGTCCCCACGGCCTTCAACTTCCTGGGCCCGATGACCAACCCGGCGCACGTCCAGGCGTCCGCCGTCGGCGTCGCTAATGAACGGATGGCGCCGCTGGTGGCCGGCGTGCTTGCCAAGCGCGGCAGCCGAGGCCTGGTGTTCCGCGGCAACGACGGGCTGGACGAGCTGACCACCACGGGTCCGTCGCGGATCTGGGAGATCCGCGACGGCAAGGTTATTGAGCAGGAATTCGACCCCCGCGATCTTGGTATCCGCCAGGCGACTGTCGAGGAACTGCGCGGCGGCGACGCTGCCGCCAACGCCGCCGTCGTCCGCTCGGTGCTTGCCGGAAAGCCTGGCCCGGCACGGGATGCCACGCTGCTCAACGCCGCTGCCGGTCTGGTGTCGTTCGACCTGGACGCCTCGGGTCCGCTGACCGAACGGATGGCAGCTGCGATGAAGCGGGCCGAGGAGTCCGTCGATTCGGGCGCGGCAGCCGCGGTGCTGGACCGCTGGGTCGCACTCTCCCGCGACTAATTTCCCTCCGGCTGGCGGCGCTCCGTGCCCGCTGGGCTGGCTACTGTTCGAAGCCCAGGGCGAACGCCGCGTCGAGGTCGTGCTGCGAGTAGGCGCGGAAGGCGATGTGCGTGGTGGTGTGCACCACGGCCGGGACCTTGGAGAGCTTGTCCGCGATGACGTCGGCGAGCTCCTCGTGCTTGGCGACGCGTGCGATCGCGATCAGGTCCCATTCGCCGGTCACGGAGTAGACCTCGCTGATGCCGGGAATCGCGGAGATTTTTTCAGCCGTCTCCGGGATGGCGGAAGCGTCTGTCTTGATCAGGACGAAAGCGGTGATCACGTGGGGGCCTTTCGGATCTGGTGCGCCGTTGCTGGCTTGTTGATTGGCCCCATTGAGGCCGTGCCATCTGCTTGCAAGCCTAGTGCATCAGCTCCGCCGGCGCCCTGCCCGGAGACGCCGTGTGGCCGCGAACAAAAGGCGGTAGCCGAGCAGGAAAACGGCCAGGCTGAGCAGCGCCACGATCACGAACGGCAGAACCACAACCTGCCCGGTGAGGGCCCGGAGCAGCATGCCGACCGCCACCGTGCCGAGCCAGACCGCGACGCCGGCCGGCCAGAGCGCCAGGGGACCCCGCCACAGGCGCAGGGCGAGCCATGCCACGGCGGCGCCGGCGAGGAACGGCCAGGCCGTAGCCAGGACCCCGGTGATGATCTCGCCACGTTGATGGGCGTCGCGTCCGATCGCGGCGAAGAGCAGAATCAGGACCGCGTCGCCGGCGGCGGCCAGCAGGGCGACTCGTGCGGTCGACGGCGGTTGGGCGACTGGGGGAGTGTTGGCTGGCATACCTCCAGCCTAGCTGCGGCCATTGCGGGACGCCGTCGCGGCCCAGCATGATGACCTGAGTAACCACAGCTGCGAGCAAGGAGATGATCATGACAACGCTGTCGGATCGGCCCAACACGGCCTTGATGGTGATCGATGTGCAGAACGGGGTGGTGGAAGGCGCCCACGAGCGCGATTCCGTCGTTGCGAACATCGCCGAACTCGTCGACAAGGCTCGTGCAGCCGCCGTCCCGATCATCTGGGTCCAGCATTCGGATGCGCAGCTGGAGCGGGGGAGCGAGGCCTGGCAGTATGTTCCTGAGCTGTCCCGGGCGGAGCACGAACCGCTGGTGCACAAGTCCTACGGTGATTCCTTCGAGGCTACGGACCTTGAAGATGTGCTCGCCGCTGCCGGCGTCGGGCGAATCCTCGTTGCGGGAGCGCAAACGGACGAGTGCATCCGATCCACCATCCACGGGGCGTTTGTGCGTGGCTACGACGTGACCCTGGTGGGTGACGCGCACACCACTGAGGATCTTTCGGCTTGGGGCGCACCGCCGCCGGAGCTGGTGATCGCCCACACAAACCTCTACTGGCAAAACCAGTCGGCGCCGGGGCGTGCGGCGGGCGTCGTGGCGACCAATACAGTGATGTTCGACTGATCCCGGGGCATAGGATCGTCTGATGGCCCGCCTCATTGTTCCAGACATCCGTTACCACTCCTCCTGGCTGGAGGGATCAGCAGAGTTCGACGGTGCCCACAGGGACGGCGGCGGCGCCGAGGACTGGCCGCTGGATGATCTCAAGGACACCGCCACCTTCCGCCGCTTCGTCGGTGCGCTCGTCAACGATGCGTTACCGGAGACCCCCCGGAAGCCCGGATACGTCCCGTGCACCTACCTGTGGATTGTGGACGGCGACACCTTCCTGGGCTCGCTGGCCATTAGGCATGAGCTGAACAGTTTCCTCCTCAACGAGGGCGGCCACATCGGCTACAGCGTCAGGCCGTCCGCACGGCGCCGCGGCCACGCAGCCAAGGCACTGGCTGACGCCCTGCCGGTGGCGAAGGAGCTCGGAATTTCCCGGGTCCTGATCACTTGCGACGAGGACAACGCCGGATCCAGGGCGACCATCGAACGCAACGGCGGCGTCTACGAAGACACCCGCAACGGCAAGCGGCGCTACTGGGTCGAGACAGACGAGCAGGGCGCGCCGGCACTGCCCTGAGGCCTGGCTTTAGAGATTTTTGGCGGCTCCGTAATTTCTGGCCACGCCCGGGAAACCTTATATCTAGCGGGACGTTTAGCCCGCCTTCATAGATATTGGGGGTAAAAAAATGAAATCCAATCGTGCCGGGTACATCACCGCAGTAACAATGGCCGGTCTTGCCGCCAGCCTCGTCCTGGCCGGCTGTGGGCCACAGCCAGGGGCTGCTCCCGCAGCCGCGCCGAATGTGGCAGTGACAGACGCCACCACTTCCTCTACGGTGCTGGCCGCTTCGCCGCTGGCCACTCCGGGGACCGCAAACTCTGCGACCTCGCCTGCCGCTTCGCCCACCAGAGCGGGCGGGGCCGCACCGACTCACGCGCCGGCGGCAAAGCCCGCGCCCAGCAGCCTCAAGACATTCACCTTCCCCGACGGGCACATCTCCTTCGACTACCCGGGGTCGTGGACGGTGCGGACAGCGCTTCCTCCGGCGGGGCCTCCCGGTGTCGAAGCTGTTGTTTCGGACGGCGCCGGCAACGATCTGCTTCTCATGGCCAACGGCGTTCCCGTGGGCTGTGCCGGGGGCCCGGTGTCGCGGCGGGTGTTGGATCAGGCGGAGGTCGCGGGCATGGCGGCACCGAATGGTTCCGGCCCGGTCTTCGGGTTCTCCGTTGAATCTTATGGTGCCGGTGCCGGCGACGCCTACTTCATGGGCCTGGTCGATCCTCGGTCGCTGAAGCAGGGCGACGGGGTGCCCTCCTGGTGCAACGTTGTGTCGACTGACAACGGCGGCTTGGTCACCCGTGTGCTCTTCGCCGACCCCGCATTCAAGAACCGGGGAGCGGCTAAGGCGTGGATGGCCACGGAACAATATGCACAACTCAAAGCGCTGCTGGTCAGCCTGAACTACCACTAGCTCCCGCGCTGGGGCGGCCCGCCGGTTGGGGGACCGGCGGGCAGTCCGCATCCCGGACGCTGCAGCGTTCCATGGGTAGGCTTTTCCCACCATCGTTCTCGACGAAACCCCGGCGCGCCGGGTCGACGGTCAGACGTTGAATGAATTCGAACCGCATGAGGACAAGGGGACCAGTGCTGGGGTTAGATCTGTGACGCGTCTCGTTTGGTGGGGGCGGACGTATTTCGCCTTCCAGGCTTTCGCCGGTGCGTCCTGGTGGATTGCGGTTCTGGTGTCCCCGGCCATCCGCCTGGCGACCCTCGGCAATCTTGATGCCGCCGCCGTCGCGGTCTTCGACATTCCCCTATTTGTCGTGGCTTCAGCCCTCGCCGCTTTTGGTATCCGGGCCGCCGCAGTGGTGAGTGTCAGCTGGACCGGACTGGTCGCCTTCGTGCTGGCGGCATATGCCACCATAACGGCCGAGGCCGGCTGGGGTGTGGTGACCATGGGTGCGGCCTTCGCTGGTTCAGTGATCGCGCTTTGCGCGGTGCTTCTGGGGCGCATACTGACCGCATGGATCATCCGCGGGCCCTTCGCATTCCGCCCGGCCGCCCGCCGCCCGGCAGCAGTAAGCCATGTCGCCGCAACATTCGGGCAGATCGTCATATTTTGGGGCTTCTTCCTGGCCGTCGTTCCTTTTGCCCTCGCGTTCCTCGAACAACGGTGGGCGGTGGCCCTTCCATTTCCGCCGGCTGCAAATCCAGTCGGCGCCATGGTCCTGCTACTTGCCAGCGCTCTTGGCATCTGGTCGGCCATCGTCATGTCCACGTTGGGGCACGGCACGCCGCTGCCATCGGCGATGCCCAACCGGCTGGTCATCGTGGGCCCGTATCGCTGGATCCGCAATCCGATGGCGGTCGCAGGGATTGTCCAGGGCGCCGCGGTAGGCGTGATGATGCAGTCGTGGCTGGTTATTGCCTACGCAGTCGCCGGCTCGCTCGTGTGGAATTACGCCGTCAGGCCGCTGGAGGAAGCAGACCTGCTGGAACGGTACGGTGATGAATTTCAGCAGTATTGCGACACGGTCCGCTGCTGGATCCCGCACATGACGACGGCGAGACGCACCCAGCCGGGCACGCCGTAGCTGTCGGCCCGAACCCGGCGCCGGGGGGCGAGGGCTACTGGGACCCGGCGTAGGCTGTGCCCATGATTTCCCTCCGCCGGCGCCGCTTGGAAACTGGCATGTGGGCTCTAGGAGTCCTGGTCTCCGTTGGCCTAACAGCATGGGGACTCTGGCTCACCGCTTTCCTCTTCGGATATTCCGATGGTTTTGAACGCGAAAGGTCCGGCCATACGCTGATCTTCCTGGGCGCTGTTGCGTCCGCTGCGGCGGCGGGCTGGGCACGGTTTCGGGGTTTTGGCTGGCCAGGGACGCTCGCCGTCGGCGCCACGGCACTGCTGGTTGGCTGGACCGATCTCGCGGCACCGGACGGCTTGCTGCCTCATCTTGCTGGAGTCATTGCGGTGCCCGCCACAGTAATCGGGTTGGTTGTTGGCCTGCCGGTTATCTGGCAGGGGAGAGGGCCGCAGGACCGAACCCCTTAGCGGCATGCTTTCCTTCACGAAGGTCTTGTGTGGCGAGCGGCGCCGCAAACATCAAAGGTGGTTCGTACTGAGCTGGCTTCGTGGGAACTGCCATTCGGCCGTCGTCGGTACTATTCATTCATGACGATCCAGGGGGAGGGAAGTCCCGGCCCGTTCGTTCGCCGCGGCCTGCGGGTTCTAGTCTGGGTGGCCGTGCTGGTCGCCGCTGGAGCGTTTGCCCTTGGTCTCGTTCCCGAAGTCGTTGTGACCTCCATGGCCGTGGGCCTCCTGGTGGGCCAATTCGTATCCAAAGATGAACGGGCGCCGTCCGATGTCAGCGGCAGTTTTTCCTGGTGGAAACGGAGGGCGCGCGGCGCCTTCTATACGTCCTGGTGGGTATTGATACTTCTAATCGGCGTGCTGATAAACGTCATGTCGCATGCAGGCTTCGGCTGGGAGGCATTCGGCGTTCTGGCCGTTATGGCGTGGCCGCTATGGGTTGTCGTGCGAAATCCACCTGAGCGGCCTTGGGACCCATGGCGTCTCACCCCGTAACCAGGCGAAGCCCCTCCTGGCAACTTTCCGTTTACTTGACATAATGTTGATTATCGGCGTTACGTTAAGGGCCGGAAGAGGGCTTCCATAGTGCCGGCCGCGGTTGCTGTCCGTCGCCTGGTGCACCGGCTGCGCCGGGATGAAGCAGCCGGGACATTTCCGCCGGGAGGAAGCAGTCGGGATGCTGCTGCACGGTGCGACCTTGGAGCCGCCGGAGACATTCCAGCGCCGATGCGCGAAGCCAGTGCCACAGGCTGCGAATTTGCTGCCTCTGCGCTGGTTGGTTGCAAATTTGCATTTCTTGTCCATGGTCACTTCATTAGCCGACCTCGTGTCAATTCAGCGGACAACGTCGCCACCTGACGAGCCAGGAAGATCCCGGGCAATTAGCGGATATCAAAACAACAATGTCGTCCTAACGCGGAAATTGCGCTGTCCGACCACGCGGCTTGGGCGGCAGTTCGCCACAGCCCTCAGCCGGACACCGGACTAGTTGAAAGCCAGGGAGCGCCGGGAAGCCAGGTGAAAGCAGGGTGCCGGCCGCGGAGACATCCATGTCAGAAGAACGTGCCGGCAAACAGGCTGGAGTGACTTCAGGGGGCTACTCCCCCGGACTATTTGATAAATTATCAATTGCTAATGCATTAGCATAAACCCGACATAAAGAAATCGAAAACCCTCTGCAATGTTTGATTTTCACATATAGGTAAGATCCGGATCTCATCGAGTATCCATGCCGCGCTTAAATGACCCAGGCAGAGCCCGCGCTCACTCTCCGACGTAGGCCGCCAGATGTTCCCCGGTCAACGTGGACTTCGCGGCAACCAGCTCGGCGGGCGTGCCCTCGAAGACGATCCGGCCGCCGTCGTGTCCGGCGCCGGGGCCCAGGTCGATGATCCAGTCGGCGTGTGCCATGACCGCCTGGTGGTGCTCGATGACGATCACCGACTTGCCGGAATCGACCAGCCGGTCCAGCAGCCCGAGCAGGTTCGCGACGTCGGCCAGGTGCAGGCCCGTTGTCGGTTCGTCGAGGACGTAGACGTCCCCCTTCTCCGCCATCTGGGTGGCCAGCTTGAGCCGCTGCCGTTCGCCGCCGGACAGGGTGGTGAGCGGCTGGCCGAGGCTGAGGTAGCCGAGTCCGACGTCCACGAGCCGGTCGAGGATCTTGTGCGCCGCCGGCGTGCGGGCCTCGCCGTCGCCAAAGAACAGCTCCGCCTCGGTCATCGACATCGCCAGGACTTCAGCGATGTTGCGGCCGGCCAGCTTGTATTCCAGCACTGATGCCAGAAACCTGCGGCCCTCGCAGTCCTCGCAGGTGGACTCGACAGTGGCCATCACGCCAAGCTCCGTGAAGATCACGCCCGCGCCGTTGCAGGTGGGGCAGGCGCCTTCGGAGTTAGAGCTGAACAGCGCCGGCTTCACGCCGTTGGCCTTTGCGAACGCTTTGCGGATCGGTTCAAGCAGGCCCGTGTACGTCGCAGGGTTGCTGCGCCGTGAACCCTTGATGGCGCTCTGGTCGATCAGCACCACGCCGTCCCGGCCGGCCACCGAGCCCTGGATCAGCGAGCTTTTGCCGGATCCGGCGACCCCCGTGAGCACGCAAAGCACCCCGAGTGGGAGGTCGACGTCGACGTCCCGGAGGTTGTTCGTCGACGCGCCGCGCACCTCAAGCGAGCCCGACGGAGTACGCGCCGCATCCTTGACCGTCGCCCGGTCGTCGAGGTGGTGGCCGGTGATGGTGTCACTGCGCCGCAGGCCCTCCACGCTTCCTTCGAAGCAGACACTGCCGCCCCCGGTGCCCGCCCCGGGACCGAGGTCAACGACGTGGTCGGCGATCGCGATCGTCTCCGGCTTGTGCTCGACGACGAGCACAGTGTTGCCCTTGTCCCGGAGCTGCAGCAGTAGCTGGTTCATCCGCTCGATGTCATGCGGGTGCAGGCCGATCGTCGGCTCGTCGAAGACGTACGTGATGTCGGTCAGCGAGGACCCCAGGTGCCGGATCATCTTGGTCCGCTGGGCCTCTCCCCCGGACAAAGTCCCCGCCGGCCGATCCAGCGAAAGGTAGCCCAGCCCGATTTCCGCAAACGAATCGAGCAGGTGCCGCAGGCCCTTAAGGAGCGGCTCGACCGAGGGCTCGTCGAGCTCGCGGACCCACACGGCCAGGTCACTGATCTGCATCTCGCACAATTCGGCGATGTTCTTCCCCCGGATCTTCGAGGACCGTGCCTCCTTGCTGAGCCGGGTGCCGTTGCACTCCGGGCAGGCCTGGAAGGTAATGGCACGCTCGACGAAGGCCCGGACGTGCGGCTGCATCGCCTCGACATCCTTGGAAAGCATCGATTTTTGGATCTTCGGGATCAGGCCCTCATAGGTGAGGTTGATGCCCTCGACCTTGATCTTGGTCGGCTCCTTGTAGAGCAGGTCGTTCATTTCCTTCTTGGTGTATTTCGCGATCGGCTTGTCCATGTCGAAACCGGCGCCGCTGAAGATGCGGCCGTACCAGCCGTCCATGCTGTACCCGGGGATCGTCAGCGCGCCCTCGGCCAGCGACTTGGTCTCGTCATAGAGCGCCGTGAGGTCGAAGTCGGAGACCGAGCCCATCCCCTCGCACCGCGGGCACATGCCGCCCAGGTAGACGGCGCCGTGCACCACACTCTTCTCAACCCTCCCCCCGGCTTTTTCGGTGCTCATCACCCCGCTGGCCTTCCTCGTCGGGACGTTGAAGGAGAACGCCGTGGGAGGCCCCACGTGCGGTGTCCCGAGCCGGCTGAAGAGGATGCGGAGCATGGCGTTGGCGTCGGTGGCGGTGCCGACGGTGGAGCGCGGGTTCGCGCCCATCCGTTCCTGGTCGACGATAATCGCCGTCGTCAGCCCCTCCATCAGGTCGACGTCGGGCCGCGCCAGGTTGGGCATGAAGCCCTGCACAAAGGCGCTGTACGTTTCGTTGATCATCCGTTGCGACTCGGCGGCGATCGTGGCGAACACCAGCGAGCTCTTACCCGAGCCGGAAACACCGGTGAACACGGTCAACCGGCGCTTCGGAATTTCAACGCTGATGTCCTTGAGGTTGTTCTCCCGGGCGCCCTGCACACGGATGAGGTCGTGGGTGTCGGCGACGTGCGGCGCCAGCCGCGGGTCCGTCTCCGTGTCCGCGTTCGTGTTGGTCGCCATGCTCATCGTGTCTCCCTCTGTTCGGCCTGGCCGCCCCCGCGCATCCGACGGCGTCGCCTCGCTCGATGTGAACAGCTTAGAACAGACGATGGGGTTATCCTCCGCCGCGCTGGCCGCACGCCCCCGGCATGCATTGTCTTATCCGCCGCCCTCACTGAGAATGAACCATGACGGTCTACCTGAGGTCCCTGGAAACTGCTGTCCCGCCCACCGTATTGATTCAGTCCGAGGCCCGCGACGTGTTTGCCGCCCAGCCGGGGCTCAGCCGGCTCGGCTCCCGGCTGGTGAGCACCTGCTTCGACTCCGCCGCCATCGACACCCGCTACACCGCCGTCGGGGAGCTCACCACCGGCAGCCGGTCGGAGAATCCGCAGTTCTTCGACCCCGCCACCGGCCTGCTGCTGAGCCCCAGCACCAAAGTCAGGAACGACATCTTCGCGGCCGAAGCCAGCAAGCTCTTCATCGAGGCGGCGGACAAGGCGCTGGCGGCCTGCCAGGGCATCGAAGCCCGCGAGATCACCCACCTCGTCACAGTGTCCTGCACCGGCTTCTTCAACCCCGGCCCCGACTACAAGATTGTCCGTGCGCTCGGGCTGAACCCCTCGGTCCAGCGCTACCACCTCGGCTTCATGGGCTGCTACGCCGCCTTCCCGGCACTGCGCGCGGCCAAATCGTTTTGCGACGCGGACCCGGAGGCCGTGGTGCTGGTGGTCTGCGCCGAACTTTGTTCCCTCCACGTCCGGACCTCCAACGACCCGGACACGATTATGGGATCCGCGCTGTTTGCCGACGGCGCGGCGGCCGCCATCATCAGTGCCCGCGACATCCCGGACCAGCCGGCCCTGCTGACCCTGGACCACTTCGAAACGGTCCTGACCCCGGTGGGCGAGGAAGCGATGGCGTGGAACATCGGCGACGAAGGCTTCGAAATGGTCCTCGGCACCTACGTCCCGCACATCATCGACGACCACATCATCGGCGCCCTCGAACCGCTCCTGTCCCGGGATGCCTCGCTCCTCGGACTCCCCTACCGCGACATCCGGCACTGGGCCATCCATCCCGGCGGCCGCAGCATCCTGGACAAGGTGCAGTCCAGGCTGGAGCTCAGCGACGAACAGCTGATCCCGGCGCGCGAAACGCTGCGGAACTACGGCAACATGAGCAGCGCCACCGTGCTCTTCGTGATCCGGCACATCCTCGACCTTCCCGCGCCCGGCGCTGGCACCGACGGCGCCGACACCGGCGGTGCGCTGGCAGCCGACGACGAGGGCGGGGAACGCATCTGCTCGATGGCATTCGGCCCGGGCCTGACGGTGGAGACCGCGCTCTTCACCAAGATCACGGCACCACGGGCGGCCAGCGGTGAGGCCGACCTGCAGCGCCCCGGCGTGCCCCGGCCGGCATCGGCCCTGGCCTGAGCACCGGCGCCATGGTGCTGCTGCGCACGCGTGCCCTGGATGCCGTTGAGGAGATGGACCGGCCCGACTGCGATCCTGCCAGGCTGGAACGGACCTACGCCCAGTTCGCCCTGGTGAACCGCGCTGTGTCCGGCTGGAGGGGCATCTACCGGCAGCAGATCAAGCCGCTGCTCTCCGCGGAGTCGGCCACCACGTTGCTGGACATCGGTTGCGGCGGCGGCGACGTCCCGGTGCTGTTGTCCCGCTGGGCGGCCCGGGACGGGCTGCGACTGGAGATCACTGCGATCGATCCGGACCCACGGGCCGCTGCGTTTGCGGCCGCCCGGCGCACCCGGGGCGGCGTGACGTTCCGGCGGCAGACAGCGGCGGAACTGCTCGGCGAAGGTGAGCGCTACGACGTCGTCGTCTCCAACCATGTGCTGCACCACCTGGACGCCGGCGCGCTGGCTGGCTTCCTTGCCGAATCGGCCGCACTGAGTGCCGGGACGGTGATCCACAACGACCTCCGCCGCAGCCCGGCCGCCTATTCGCTGTTCTATGCGGGCGCCTTGCCGTTCCGGGGCTCCTACATCCGGCAGGACGGCCTGACGTCGATCCGGCGCAGCTACACCTCGGCGGAACTGCGCGCTGCGGCTCCCCCGGGCTGGGCCGTGGTGGCCCGCGCCCCGTTCCGCAACCTGCTGATCCTGGACAGGGCGCGGGGGCGGAGTGCCGGGGCGGGACCATGACCGACGCCGCGACGGACGTCGTGATCATCGGCGGCGGTCCGGTGGGGCTGTTCATGGCTGCTTTGCTGCTGCAGCGGGGGCTGCGGGTCGCGGTGCTCGAACAGCGGACCGGGCCGGAACCGCACTCGCGGGCCATTGGCATCCATCCGCCGGCACTCGATGCCCTGCGGCACGTCGGCGTGGATCAGGAGCTCATCCGGCGGGGCGTCCAGATCCGGCGCGGCATTGCCCTCAACCGCGGCACCATGCTGGCCGAAATGTCCTTCGCCCGGGTGTCCGAGCTGTTCCCGTTCGTGCTCTCCCTGCCGCAGGGTCGCACCGAGGCGGTGCTGGAGGGGCGGCTGCAGGAGCTCGACCCGGACGCGCTGCGCCGGGGCGTGCGGGTGGAGGGGCTGCACGACGACGGCCGGCAGGTCACGGTGCAGGCCTGCCTGGGCGGACGGTCGGTGAGCTTCGCGGCTCCCCTCGTGATCGCCGCGGACGGGGTCCGCTCCGCGGCCCGGGCTGCGCTCGGCGTGCCCCTGCGGCGCCGGGACTACCCGGACCGCTACCTCATGGGCGACTTCGCCGACGGCACCGGACTTGGTCCGGATGCGGCGCTGTTCCTGGCCAGCGGCGGGATCGTCGAGTCGTTCCCGCTGCCGGGGAAGCTGCGCCGCTGGGTGGTTCGCCTCGGTCCGGCCGGGGCTCCGGCGGGGAGCTCGGCCGACGCCGTTTGGCTGGCACGGGAGGTCCGGCGACGGACCGGCGTCGACGTCGACCCCGGCAGCAACAGCATGCTCAGCGGCTTCGGCGTGCGTTCCCGGCTGGCCCGCCGACTGGTGGTTGACCGCTGCATTCTGATCGGGGACGCGGCACACGAGATCAGCCCGATTGGAGGTCAGGGCATGAGCCTGGGCTGGCTCGACGCCCTGGCGCTGGCACCCCTCGTGCCGGAGCTCATGGCTGGCAACCGCAACGGCCTGCCGGCGTTCGAACGGCAGCGGATGCGCCAGGCCGCCAGAGCGGCGCGGCAGTCGGAGATCAACATGGCGCTGGGCCGGCCGCTCCGCGAAGGCCCGCTGACCGCACGCAACAGTGTCTTGGCCGCCGCGGCGGCCGTCCCGGCCGTCAACAGCTTCGTGGCCCGCCGGTTCACCATGCAGTAGCCGGGGCGGGAGCCCTCAGTGCGGCGTGTAGTAGCAGTCGTAGCTGTGCTGGCTGATGATCCGGCCGTCGCGCACCTCGAACACCGAGGCGGTCCGGGCCCGGATTTCGTCGCCCTTGTCCCAATGCGGTAGATCCATCAGCACCGTCGCGGACCACTCGGCCTCCAGGACCACCCGGCCTCCCTCGCACGTGCTGCGCTGGACTTCGAAGCGCTGCCCGGAAACGATTTCGCCGCTGTGCTCGGCACCGTCGAGGACCTGGTCCCGGTTGCGGGTGGACCCCCCGGGAGCGAGCAGGTGGGGTGCCTCGGTCAGGACGTAGTCTTCGGCCAGGAAGGGGCCGAGCGCCTCCGCGCCGCCGCCGGCTTCGATGGCCCGGAGCAGGCCGAGCACGCAGTCCAGGGGTATCGGTGTCATGGACCGAGACTAGCCGAACTGCGCCCCAGGCGTGCCGGCCGCGGTGCCGCGGCCTAGACTGACCGCATGGGTAGCCTTCCCCCGGCGCTCCGGTGGTCCGCCGCAGTGCTGGTCGTCCTGGCGGCGGCATCGTGCAGTCCGGGCACGGGCCCGGCAGCAACCGGAAGCGGAGCGACGCCGGCGGCTTCCGGAAGCGGACCGCTGACCGCGGAGATCAGCCAGTTCCGCGACAACTACAGCAAGCGGATCGTAGAGATCCAGCTGACCAACACCACCGGCGAGGCGGTCACCGTGCTCGCAGCCGGTCTGCGGAGTCCGCTTTTTGCTGACGGAATCCACTGGACCTCGGCGGCAGCGGGGACGGAGCTGCCGCCCGGCCAGACAAAGAGCCTGCCGGCCCGGTTGCCGGCCGCCGCCTGCCCCGATCCGGCGCCGCGATCCGGCCAGGCCGCGCCGTCCGGTTCAAAACCTGCAGAGCCGGGCGCAGTCGTCGAGGTCCGGGTGGCGGCCGCCGCCGGAACACCGGAAAAGACGCTCACCGCACCAGCGGCCGATCCTTTCGGAGTCCTGCCTCGGAACAACGCCGAAATGTGCGTTGCCCAGGCCGCCGCCTCGGTGGCCGGCTTCCGGCTCAGCCCCAGCCTCGAGGTGTCCGCAGATGCCCGAGCTGCCGTCCTGCACCTGGTCATCACCCCGCGAAACCCGGCGGCAGCCGGTGGCGGCGGGACCCTTACGATCGACAGCATCGGCGGGACCACCTTGCTGGAAGAAGACACGAGTGCGCCCTGGCCCAGCGGCCTCCGGGTGGATGCGGCCGGGCCGGTGCACGAAGTGCGGCTCGGCATCCGCCCGGCCCGGTGCGACCCGCACGCCGTGGCGGAGGACAAGGTGGGGACGCTGATTCCGGTGCAGGTCACCGTCGGCGGCCGTCGGGGAACCCTGAAGATCGACGCCGGGTCACAACTGCGGGGACGCATTTACGATTTCGTCACCTCAGCGTGCGGTCGCCAGTAGTCTGTTCCCATGTCTTCAGACACGACGAACGACGCAAACACCATCGCCCCCACCGCCGAGATCAGCACCGAGAGCATCCAGGAGACTGTTGAGGAGATCCTGAACGCAGGCGTGCTTCCGCCCATCGTCCAGGTGGGCCACCCGGTGCTCCGGCAGCAGGCGGTGCCCTTCACCGGCCAGCTGGACGACGCCGAACTCAGCCGGCTGATCGATCTGATGCGCAGGGTCATGCACAAAGCACCGGGCGTCGGGCTCGCCGCACCGCAGCTGGGAATCCCCCTGCAGATAGCCGTCCTGGAGGACCGGTTCGACGTCGACCCGGAGGTAGCCGCGGCCCGGGGGCGGGAGCCCCTGCCGTTCTTTGCCATGCTCAACCCGAGCTACGTGCCGCTGGGCTCGGCCAAGAAGGCCTTCTACGAGGGCTGCCTGTCCCTCAACGGCCTGCAGGCGGCAGTGCTGCGGCCTGAATCGGTGCGGTTGGACTTCACCGCGGTGGACGGCACAGCGCAACAGCGGGACTTCACCGGGTGGCAGGCCCGCATTGTCCAGCACGAGACCGACCACCTGCACGGGATCATCTACCTGGACCGGGCCGAGCTGCGCTCCCTGAGCAGCAACGCCGAATACGCCGCCCGCTGGGCCCAGCCGGACATCGAACACGCCCGGCAGGAACTGGGGTTCCTGCCGGACGAGCCGGCCGGTTAGTTTGCCGAGCTTCCTGCCGCGTTGTTTGCTGCGCCGCGCGCCGGCGCCGGATTGGCCGCCGTCGGAAGGTGCCGTGACCACCACTGCAGGATCTGCTCGAAGCGCTGCCGGCGGTGATGCGGCGTTCCGGACCGGGACAGTTCGTGGTTCTCGCCCGGGAAGACCAGGAAGGCAGCCTCCACGCCCTGCTGCTTGAGGGCAGTGAAGTAGCGCTGGCCCTGTTCCACCGGGCAGCGCAGGTCCTCCTCGCTGTGGATGACCAGGGTGGGAGTGCGCACCTGGTCCACCCGGGCCATCGGGCTTTGCGCCGCCATCTGCTCCGCGGTGCGGCCGGTGTACTCGCCGCCGAAGAACCAGCCGATGTCCGAGGATCCGGTGAAGCTCACGGGATCGAGGAAGCCGCGCTCCACAATGGAGGCCTTGAAGCGGTGGTCGTGGCTGATGGTCCAGGCCGTCAGGTAGCCGCCGTAGGATCCGCCCATGATGCCGAGGGCCGCGGCGTCGAGTTCCTCGAACTTCTGCAGCGCCCCGTCCAGGAAGGCCAGGACGTCCTGCATGTCGACGGTGCCCATGCGCTCCTTGATCGAGCGTCCGTGGGCCTGGCCGTAGCCGGCCGAGCCGCGCGGATTGCACATCAGGACGGCATACCCGGCCGCCGCGTAGACCTGGGCCTCATCGAACAGCGCCCCGGTGAACTGCGCGAACGGGCCGCCGTGGATGTTGAGCAGCACCGGGTGCGGACCGTCGCCCGCCGGCCGGACCAGCCAGCCGTGCACCGGGTAGCCGTCCCCTGACGCGAAGGTGAGTTCCTGCGGGGCGATGATCCCGGCTTCGTCACGCAGCGGCGCCGAGAAGTCGCTCACGACGCGGAGCCGGTCGCTTCCCTCGAGGACCGCCACGTCTCCGGCAGTTTCCGCATCGGCGAAGCTCAGGACCAGTGTTCCCCCGCCGTCGGCCGCGCCGCTAACCACGCGCTCGCCATCGAGCAGAACGCCGCGTTGCCCGGTGGGGCCGAACTCCAATAGTTGTACGGTGCCCCGTGCGTTATTCAGGACCAGGGCGCCGTCTGCGCCGCGCAGCTCAATCCCGCCGCCGCTCAGATCCGTGGTCTCCGGATCGCTGAGCAGGACAGCGTCCCCGCCGCCGGCCGGCAGGACGTAGAGCGCCGTGTTGCGGGCCACGAAGTCCTTGCCCTCGGCGCCGAGGTCCTGCGCCGAGAAGTACAGCCACCGGCCGTCCCGGCTTTGCCGGACGGCGGTGACGGACAGCCGTCCGGTGTCGCCCAGGGGCACGGACTCGGGGCCCTCTCCCCCGGCTTGGGGATCAGCCGGAATCCGGTAAATGCCGCTCACCAGGTCCTCGTCGCTGCCATCGTGCAGGGCGGCGGTGAAGTACATGGCGTCGCCGTCGGTGCTGAAGGTGGCACCGTTGTGGTCCGTCGCGGCTGTGGTGAGCTGACGCGCCTCCGGCAGGCCAGCCGTGCCTTCTTCCGCGGCCTTGGCGGCCTTGAGTGCCCGGCCGGCCGGGGCCACCCTCGGTTCCTCGTCCAGGTCCGGGACCGGGATGACGAAGAGCTGCAGGGGTTTATCCGCCGTGTAGCCGACGCCATTCATCCGGTACTGGTAGTCCGTGATCAGCCGGGCATCCTCGCCGCCGGCCGAGACACCGTCGACCGTGCCGTAGCGGCCGTCCTCGGGCGTCCTGGCGCTGAAAACGATGCTGCGCGAATCCGGGGACCAGGTGAAGGCGCTGACGCCCAGCGGCGCATCCGTCAGCACCACGGGCTCGCCGCCCGAGGCCTCGACCACGTGCAGCTGCGGTTTGCCGCCGGCTTCGGCGCGGAGGAACCCCAGCACCTGCCCGTCCGGGGAAAAATCCGGTGCCGTGTCACGGAAGCCGCGGGTCAGCCGGCGCGGTCGCAGTGCCGGATCCACCGGCACGTTCCACAACTGGCCCACGTAGGCGTCGGCGTCGAAATCGGGGCGGACCACGGCCACGACGGCACGGGAGCCGTCAGGGTGCACCGCGGGAGCCGAAACGGACTTGAGCAGGGGAAGATGTTCGGATTTCACGAGTGCGAGCCTAACCGCTGGCGTCCGTGAGGTGAAATACCTCACATCCGCGCGGCGCCGCCGGGAGTTCAGGGCGGCCGCCGGAGCGTGCCGGCCCTACGATTGACTTTATGCCCGCCGCTTCCCTCGCCGCCCTCGTGTGCCCCGTGTGCCGGAGGCCGTTCACGGCAGGCAGCGGTGGGCGCTCCCTGATCTGCGCCGCCGGGCACAGCTTCGACGCCGCCAAGCAGGGATACTTCAACTTCCTGACCGGTAAGGGCACCGTCTTCGAAGCGGACTCCGCGGCGATGGTCGCGGCCCGCTTCGACTTCCTGTCCGCCGGCCACTACCGTCCCCTGGCCGAGGCGGTCGCCGGACTTGCCGCCCCGTTCCTCGCCGAAGCCGGGTCCGCGGTGCTGGACTCCGGCACCGGCACCGGGCACTACCTTCGCGCCCTGCTGGACCGTGTGGCGGCTGCGGCCATCGGCATCGACATCTCAAAATTCGCGCTTCGCCGGGCGGCCCGGCTGAACCCGGAGGCGGTCAACCTCGTCGGCGACGTGTGGCAGCCGCTCCCTGTGGCGGACGACGCCGTAGACGTCGTCACCGTGGTCTTCGCGCCGCGCAACGCGGCTGAGTTTGCCCGGGTGCTCCGGCCCGGCGGCCGACTGATCGTGGTGACCCCCCGGCCCGGGCACCTGGCCGAGATCGCCGGACAGACCGGCATGCTGGGAATCGAGCCGGCCAAGGAGGAGCGCCTCGCGGCGACACTCGCCGGGCACTTCCACGCGCACGAAGGACGGGACCTGGACCTGGACCTGCGCCTGGCGCCCGCCGACGTCGCCAACCTCGCCCTGATGGGGCCCGCCGGGCACCACCTGGACCCTGCCTCCCTGGCCGCCAGGGTGGCAGGACTGCCGGCCCGCACAGCAGTGTCCGCCCGCTTCCGGATCGGTGTTTTCGAACCGTTGCAGTCTCCGCAACAGGCCGCTGAACGATAACGACTTGGCCACGTTCCCGGGCTGATCCTGGCACCCTGCCCGCGTCCTTGCCGTCCGGCTTAGGATGGAACCACGTTAGGGAGGGCCTGTGCCTGCAGGCCCGGCTGCGTGGCTAAGGGGGAATGATGTTCGACTGGCTGGCCGAAAACTGGTGGGCGTTGTGGCTCACGGTCTTCCTGGTGTTTGCCGTGGTGGAGATGCTCACCCTCGATCTGTTCTTCATCATGCTCGGCGGCGGTGCCCTGGCCGGGCTGGTCGCCGCCTTCGCCGGCGCGGACTTCTGGCTCCAGATCGTTGTCTTCAGCGTCGTCTCGCTGCTCATGATCGGCTTCGTGCGGCCGGTGGCGCTCAGGCACCTTCGCAGCAGCCCGGCCGACCAGCGGAGCAACGTCGAACGCCTGATCGGCGAATCCGCGCTCGTCATGGAACCCGTGAGCGCCAACGGCGGCCTGGTCAAGATCGGCGGCGACATCTGGAGCGCCCGCTCGGAGTCCGGCGTGCTGACTCCCGGGCAGCACGCCGTCGTCAGGTCCATTGACGGTGCCACCGCCGTCGTCGACCCGCAGCCTGAGCCGCAACCGAACCCGTCGCCGGAACCGGAGGCGCTGTAAGGCTGCGACCGTTCCGAGCCGCCTCTCGGGGCACAATCTTCCTGTTGCCGCCACCGGCCGCAGGATCAGCGGCAGCCGGACTGCCGCGCACAGCAAAACCACATAACTGGGGAAAAGGTGATGTATGGATATCGCAGTCGCAATAGTGCTGCTGGTACTCGTTGCGTTCGTAATAATCGTGCTGGTGCGCTCGGTGCGGATTGTCCCGCAAGCGCGCGCCGGCGTCGTGGAACGCCTGGGCAAGTACCAGCGGACGTTGAACCCGGGCCTCACCATCCTGATTCCCTTCGTTGACCGGCTCCTGCCCCTCCTCGACCTGCGCGAACAGGTGGTGTCCTTCCCGCCGCAGCCGGTGATCACCGAGGACAACCTCGTGGTGTCCATCGACACCGTCGTCTACTTCCAGGTGACCGACGCGCGGGCCGCTACCTACGAGATTGCCAACTACATCCAGGCCGTCGAGCAGCTCACCACCACCACACTGCGCAACGTGGTCGGCGGGCTGAACCTTGAAGAGGCGCTGACCTCGCGCGACCAGATCAACGGCCAGTTGCGCGGCGTCCTGGACGAAGCGACCGGACGCTGGGGCATCCGGGTCTCCCGGGTGGAGCTCAAGGCGATTGATCCGCCCCACTCCATCCAGGACTCGATGGAGAAGCAGATGCGCGCCGAGCGGGACCGCCGTGCCGCCATCCTGACGGCCGAAGGCACCAAGCAGTCCGCCATTCTTACCGCCGAGGGCCAGCGCCAGTCCTCGATCCTGAAGGCGGAAGGCGATGCCCAGGCAGCCATTCTGCGGGCCGACGGCGAGGCGCAGGCCATCCAGAAGGTCTTCGACGCCATCCACAAGGGCAACCCGGACCAGAAGCTCCTGGCCTACCAGTACCTGCAGACGCTGCCGAAGCTCGCCGAGGGAAGTTCCAACAAGCTGTGGATCATCCCCAGCGAGGTGGGCGAGGCGCTCAAGGGGATCGGCAGCGCCCTTGGCGGCACCAACCCCGACCCGCGCTCGGACGGGCCGTTCGGGACCGCTGCTGCCTCTGCCGCAACGTCGACGGAGCCGACGACGGCCGCGGGTTCCGCGCCGGAGGCCTAGTCGGGACGCTACAACCGTAGTTACAGGGGAGGCACCCGCTCGGGCGGGTGTCTCCCTTTTTCCTGCCGCTTGTCCCTGCCACTTTTCCCGCAGCTGCTCTCGATCGCTTCACCCCGACGCGGGAGCGGCTTTACCTGAGGTGCCGCTCCCGCGTATACTTGAGTATTTGTCCGGACGGTTCAGCTTGCCGGAACAATTACGCTTCGCGCGGCGTTATATCTACTGACGATTCCTGCAGTGGGGAACGCCACGCAACAAGTAGTCCGGCGAGGTCCCAGTGGCCCCCGGCTAGCGCAGGGCCCGGCCCTGCGAACCGATCATAAGGGAGAAAAGATGAGCGATCGCAGCCTGCGGGGTATGCGCCTTGGCGCACAGAGCATGGAGACCGAATCCGGCGTCGAACCGGCTCCGCGCCAGCGGGTCGAGTACCGCTGCGAGGACGGCGAGCAGGTGTTCGTGACCTTCTCCTCCGAAGCGGAGATCCCCCCGGTTTGGGTTTCGAAGACCGGCAAGGAGGCCCTGCTGGTCGACGGCGAACGCCCCGTGAACAGCAACGAGAAGGCCGTCCGCACGCACTGGGACATGCTGCTGGAACGCCGCTCCCTGCCCGAGCTGGAGCAGATCCTGGAAGACCGGCTCACCATCCTGCGCGAACGCCGCGGCGAACGCCGCTCGGCCTAGCAACCGCGCCCACGCACAAAAGGCCGGGCCGGCACCTCAACGAGGTGCCGGCCCGGCCTTTTGCGCGTCTGAGTCTATTTGCGGCCGAGCTTGCGGCTTAGGGTGTTCCAACGGGCGGTGAGGCCCCACTTGGTGACGTTGATCATGGCTTCGACCACGATGTTGCCGCTCATCTTCGACGCGCCCAGCTCGCGCTCGACGAAGGTGATGGGACGCTCCACGATGTTCAGGCCCAGCTTGGCCACACGCCAGGCGAGGTCCACCTGGAAGCCGTAGCCCACCGAGTCCACGGAGTCGAGGTTGAGCTTCTCCAGCGTGCTCCGGCGGAAGGCACGGAAGCCGCCGGTGACGTCCTTGATTTTGACGCCCAGCATGATGCGGGCGTAGGTGCTGCCAACGCGGGAGATGGCCTGCCGGTACAGCGGCCAGTTCACGACGCTGCCGCCCGGGACCCAGCGGGAACCCATGGCCAGGTCTGCACCCTGCTCGACTGCTTCTATCAGCTGGGGCAGCTGCTCCGGCTTGTGCGAACCGTCGGCGTCCATCTCGACAAGGATGTCGTAGCCGGCGTCGAGGCCCCACTTGAAGCCGGCGATGTATGCCGCGCCGAGTCCGGCCTTGCCCTCCCGGTGCAGGACGTGGACCTGGCCATCCTCAGCCGCGATTCGATCCGCCAGCTGGCCCGTGCCGTCGGGGCTGTTGTCGTCAACCACCAGGACGTCGGAGGCCGGCACAGCGGTGCGGAGACGCCCGAGGGTCTTGGGCAACGATTCCAGCTCGTTGTAGGTCGGGATGATCGTGAGGACACGCACAGCGGGGCCTTTCCTTGGAGGGAGCGGTCGGAGGGCCGGGACTGTCGGCAGTTAGCCGACGACAGGCACAGCTCCCCATTATAGTCAGTCGGCACGCCGAGGCCGGGCGGCCGGCCCGGCAGGCGTGGTCCGGCGCGGACCGCCCGGTGTGGACCGCCCGGGCATGCCGGCGTGGTCCGGCCCGGCAGGGCGCTTAGCGTCCGAGTGAGCCGTTGGAGAAGAGTTCGACGCCGTCCCGAACGGTCTGCAAGCAGACCGGGTCGGTGCCGGTGTCCAGTGCCGGGAGCAAAGGTGTCCGGGCGCGCGGGTCCGTGCTCCAGGACTGGACCCGGCCGTCGGCCACCTGCACCATGAGTTCTTCGACTTCCCAGACCGCGAAACTCGCCGGAGCGCCGGGGACAAGCTGGCCCGCCATTGGGTTCCGGTACCGGGCCGCCCGCCAGCCGGCCCGGGTGTGGCCCAGGAAGGCTGCACGGGCAGAAATCCGCTCATCGGCGTTGTGGTGTTCGAGGCAGGCGCGGACGCTGGACCAGGGCCGCAGCGGCGTGACCGGGCTGTCGCTCCCGAAGCACACCGGCACGCCGGCGGAGTAGAACGAGCCAAAGGGGTTCATGGCGGCGTGGCGGGCGCCAAGCCGCTGGGCGTAGAGGCTCTCCCCGCCGCCCCAGAGGGCGTCGAAGACGGGCTGCGCGCTGACGGTCACCGAGTACTTGGCCAGCCGTTGGATGGCGTCCACGTCGGCGATTTCGACGTGCTCCAGGCGGTGGCCGGCGGCACGGACGCGCTGTTCCCCGACTTCGGCGGCGGCCTGGTCCAGGGCGTCCAGCGCGGCGTCGAGCCCGGCGTCGCCGATCACATGGAAGCCTGCCTGGATCCCGAGCACCGAGCAGGCCGCGAGGTGCGTGGCGGCCTCATCGACCGAGAGGTAGCGGGTGCCCCGCTCCCCCGGCGCGTCGCTGTAGTCGCCGCGGAGCGCGGCGGTCCGTGAACCGATGGAACCGTCCATATTCAGGTCGCCGGCCAGGCCCAGGACAGGAACGCCAAGGCTGTCCAGGATGGACCGGGCCTGTTCGGCGGAACCGGCGAGCTGGCCCCAGTAGGGCAGGATCTCCGGGACGGCGTGTCCTGGCCGGTCGGCGGCGTTCCAGCCGGCCGCGAGCTGCAGGTCCTCGATGCTGCCGATGTGCGGTGCCGCCATTTCGGCGAGAGCGACATAGCCGTTGGCGGCCGCCTCGGCCAGCGCGGCCTCCTGGTAGCGGCGCAGGGCACCGGCGGGCAGGTTCCGGGCGGCGCGCCGCGCGGCGGTGTGGGCGGCCCGTTTGACCTGCCCGTCGGCGGCGTAGCCGTCGAGGCTCTCAAGGCCGGACGCGGCGGCCAGGGAAGCGGAGACAAGGGCCGAGTGCACGTCCACCCGCGACAGGTATACCGGCCGGCCGCCGGCGGCGCGGTCCAGTTCTTCGAGGCTGGGCAGGACCGGGTCGGCCCAGAGCGTTTCGTCCCAGCCGTGCCCCAGCACCGTGCCGCCCGCGCCGGAAGCGGAGACGGCGGCGCCGGCGACGCCGGCGACGGCGTCAAGCAATTCGGCTGCGGAGCGGACCCCGCCGAGCTGGAGCGAGTCCAGGGCGATGCCGGTCTCTGTCAGGTGCACGTGGGAGTCCACGAAGCCGGGGGCAAGGAGCGCGCCCTGGAGGTCGATGACCTCCATGGAGGAGTCCGCGATGGACGTGGCGGCCTGTTCAGAGCCAACCCAGGCCACGGTGTCACCGTCGACCAGCATGGCCGTAGCGAAGGGATCCGCCGCGGTGTAGACGGAGCCGTTGCGGTACAGCGTCACCTTGCGCTGTTCCTTGGAAGCCTCGGACGGTGAAGCGGTCATGGTGTGGAACTCCTTGTAGCTGGGGGCCGGTGTGCCGGGCCTGCGGCATCGGGGCATGGTGGCGGGAAGGCAGGGGCGGAGGGCCGCTAGGGTCCGGTCACACGACGGCCGAGTAAGCGACGACGCCGCGTTTGACCAGGGTGATCGCGTCGCCGCACAGCCGTGCGACGCGCGGGTCCAGTCCGGGAATCTTGGCGAGCTGGTCCAGCAGGTCGATGACCTGTTTCACCCAGCGGACGAAGTCGCCGGCGGCGAGGTCCGTGCCGCTGAGCACCTCCTGGAGGTGCCGGCCCTTGGCCCACTTGAAGATCGGCCAGACCAGGCCGAGCTCGGGCTCCCCCGTCAGTGGCAGCTTGTTGGCCTCCTCCACGTCCTCCAGGGCGGACCACTCGCGCACCACGGTGTCGACGGCGGACTCCAGCGAGACGCTGGGCATCTTGGGCCGCAGACCGCGGTCCTCGCGCTTGGCCTGGTAGACCAGAACGCTGGCCAGTGCCGCGATTTCCGCGGCGTCGAGGTCGCTGAAGGCGCCCATCCGCAGCGACTGGGAGATCAGCAGGTCCTTTTCCCCGTAGATCCGGCGCAGCCGCTGCCCGTCCGGGCTGATGGAAAGCGTGCCCGAGTCGGAGGTTTCCAGGTAGCCGTAGCCGGAGAGGACTCCGCAGACCCGGTCGAAGGTCTTGGCGATGGTGTTGGTGCGGCCCTGGATTTGGCGGATCAGGCCGTCGGTTTCCTGCCGGAGCTTCCACCAGCGCTCGGACCAGCGGGCGTGGTCTTCGCGTTCGCTGCAGCCGTGGCAGGGGTGGGCCCGGAGCTCGCGGCGCAGTTCCGCGATCTTCTTCTCCATGTTCGGCAGGGCGGCGGCACGGCCGAAGTCCTCGTTCCGGTTCGGCGGTGCCGGCGGACGGCTCTCCCGGATGGCGTTGCGGACCGATGAGGCCAGGTCGCGCCGCGACTTCGGCACTTTGGCGTTGAAGGACTTGGGGATCCTGACCCGCGTGATCGGGGCCAGCGGTCCCTCCACATCGTGAAGGCCGATCCGGCGAAGCTGGTTGTCCAGGGTCATAACCGCCGGCCGTGGCTCGCGGGAGTGGTGGTCCGAGCTGAGCACGACGGCGAGGCCGGGGGCCCGGCCGGACGGCACATCGACGACGTCGCCGGGCAGCAGCCGGCTCAGGGAGTCTTCGGTGAGCGACTTCCGGGCCCGCGACGTGCCTTTGGAAGCTGCGTTTTCGGCGTCCGACAGGGCCCGGCGCAGTCTGGAGTACTCGGTGAAGTCGCCCAGATGGCAGCTCATTGCCTTGCTGAACCCGGCCAGGGATTCCTCCCGGCTGCGGACCTGCTTGGCCAGTCCGACCACGGAGCGGTCCGCTTGGAACTGGGCGAAGGAGGACTCAAGGATTTCGCGGGCGCGCGGCCGGCCGAACTGGGCCACGAGGTTAATGGACATGTTGTAGGTGGGACGGAAGCTGGAGTTCAGCGGGTAGGTCCGGCGGGAGGCGAGACCCGCGACGGCGGCCGGATCGGTGCCCGGCTGCCAGAGCACGACGGCGTGGCCCTCGACGTCGATCCCGCGGCGGCCCGCCCGGCCGGTCAGCTGGGTGTACTCCCCCGCCGTGATGTTCACGTGCGCTTCGCCGTTGAACTTGTCCAGCTTCTCCAGCACCACGCAGCGCGCGGGCATGTTGACGCCCAGCGCGAGGGTCTCGGTGGCGAACACCGCCTTGACCAGTCCGTCCACGAAGAGCTTCTCGACGACCTCCTTGAAGGTCGGCAACATGCCGGCATGGTGCGCGGCCAGGCCACGCAGCAGCCCGTCCCGCCAGCTCCAGAAGCCCAGGACGTCCAGATCGTCGGAGGGGATGTCCTGGGCCGCTTCGTCGACCCGCTGGGCGATGATGAGCTGTTCCTTCTCGGTGGTCAGCCAGAGCCCGGCGGAGACGCACTGCGCCACGGCGGCATCGCAGCCGGCGCGCGAGAAGATGAAGGTGATGGCCGGCAGCAGGTCCATCCGGTCCAGGCTGGCGATGACCTGCGGGCGGCTGGCCTTCCGGACCGGGCTGCGCGGGCCGCCCTGCGGGGCCGCCTCCCGCTGGCCGCGCTGCTGGCGGCGCTGGTTGCGGCCGCCGTGCCCGAAGCGGCCGCGGAAGTTCATCTGGCTCTCGGCCCGGGCCATCGACAGCAGTTCCGGGTTGACCTCGTAGCCGGCGCGTTCGGTGATCGCGGCGCTGGAGCCTGCGGTATCCGCGGTAGCGGCCACATTGTCCTCACCGGCGGGTGCAATTTCGTCGAAGCTGGTGTCGCCGGCGAACAGGTCCACGATCTTGCGTCCCACCATGACGTGCTGCCACAGCGGTACGGGACGGTGCTCGGAGACGATCACGTCTGTCTGGCCGCGGACGGTGTCCAGCCAGGCGCCGAACTCCTCGGCGTTGGAGACCGTGGCGCTGAGCGAGGCCACCTGCACCTCGCTGGGCAGGTGGATGATGACTTCCTCCCAGACGGCGCCGCGGAACCGGTCGGCGAGGTAGTGCACCTCGTCCATCACCACGAAGCCGAGGTCATCCAGGGTCTCCGAGCCGGCATAGAGCATGTTGCGGAGCACCTCGGTGGTCATCACCACTACCGGGGCTTCGCCGTTGATGCTGGTGTCACCGGTCAGCAGGCCCACCTGCGCCGCGCCGTACTTCTCGGCCAGCTCGGTGTACTTCTGGTTGCTCAGCGCCTTGATCGGCGTCGTGTAGAAGGCTTTCAGGCCGCGCTGGAGCGCCATGTAAATGGCGAACTCCCCGACAATCGTCTTTCCGGCCCCGGTCGGGGCGGCCACCAGCACGCCCCGGCCCGCTTGCAGGGACAGGCAC
Organism: Arthrobacter sp. 05L428; assembly: GCF_056397665.1. Lineage (NCBI taxonomy): Bacteria > Bacillati > Actinomycetota > Actinomycetes > Micrococcales > Micrococcaceae > Arthrobacter > Arthrobacter sp. 05L428. The sequence continues at coordinate 1,312,163 of NZ_JBFTNW010000001.1, forward strand.
GCCTCGCGCTGGAAGGGATCGAGGTCGAACGCGAGCGAACGGGTGAAACCGCCCAGATAGGTCTTGGCTTCTGCGGCCCGCTCGGCGCTGGCACGGTAACGCTCGGACGGCGACTCCGGCCCGGGTAGTGAGGACATGCTTCCAGCCTAGTGGGCGGACGGCTAGAGATTCTCCAGCTCGGAGCTGGGAGTCGCCTGGTCCGCGGTGGCTTCGGTCTCGGCGGCCACCTTGGCCGCCCGCTTCTCCCGCCGGCGGTCGTTGAGCAGGCACAGCCCGATGGCGGTGAAGAACAGCACCAGCATGGGCACGGCAAGGTAGAACATGCTCATCGCGTCGGCGCCGGGGGCGGCCATGGCAGCGAAGAGGCAGACCAGGAACACGGTGATCCGCCAGCTCTTGAGCAGCTGCTGGCCTTTGATCAGCCCGGCCAGGTTGAGCCCGAACAGCACCACCGGCAGCAGGAAGGCAATGCCGAAGGCGAGCAACAGGCGCAGCACGAAGGACAGGTAGACCTGGGCGCTGATGAAGTTGGAGCCGCCGGAGGGGGTGAAGTCGGTCAGCACCCGCACCGCGTTGGGGAGCACCAGCCAGGCGAGCAGGACGCCTCCGACGAAGAGCGGCACGGCGGCGGCGACGAAGGAGAGCGCCAGGCGCCGTTCCTTCTTGTGCAGCCCGGGGACAATGAACGCCCAGAGCTGGTAGAGCCAGACCGGGCTGGCGACGATCAGGCCCAGGAACACGGACACCTGGATCATCAGGTCAAAGGAGCTCGCCACGCCGTCGAAGTTCAGCGACGCCTGCCGGCCTTCATGTTCGTTCAGGTCGCGGATCGGCTTGATCAGCGCCGCCAGCATGGGCTGGTAGACGAGGAATCCGACGACGGTCCCGAGGACGACGGCGATCGCCGACTTAAAGAGCCGGTTCCGCAGCTCTTTGAGGTGATCGAGGAGGGCCATCCGGCCTTCGGGGTTCGATCGGCGGCTCATGGTTACTGCCATGTGGTTCTAGGCGCGGTTCGGCGGCGGAACGTCGGTTCCCTCGCCCGGGCGGCTCTCGGTGCCGGCGGACCGGGGGTGGTTCACGACTTTGCCTTCGACGGCGTCGGAGTCAGCCTTGGCCTCCGGCGTGCCGTCCTTTTTCATTTCGCGGACCTCGGATTTGAAAATCCGCATCGACTGGCCCAGGCTGCGGGCCATTCCGGGCAGCTTCGGTGCAGCGAAAAGCACCAGGGCCAGGACGATGATGATGATGAGATGCCAGCCTTCAAGCCTCATGCTGGGTGGTCCTTTCGTTTGAGTACATCCTATGTCTAACGCAGATCGATGTCGCGCAGCGCCTGGGGCTGGCCTCGCTCTGCTTTGCGCCGGATCCGGCGCAACCGCCGGGCTTCCTGACGCGCGATTTTGGATGCATGGTAATCATGTCGCATCAACGCGGGCGGGGCAAAAACGGCTGCCCCGGGCTCCGCGTACGGGCCGGCTCCGTCCCCCGCGTCGTCGCCGTTCGAGCCTACGGCACCCACATGAACAGCGGCTGAACCGGAGGTAAGCGGGGAGGAAGCGAACGTGGAGAAGCGCTCCCCCGCCTCACCGAGTTCCTTGACCGTGGCCATGAACTGCCGGAAGAGCCGGACGCCGAGCACGCCAAAGAACAGCAGCGACAGCGCGACGAGCGCTATCCAGATTACGATCCAGGACCACCAAGGCATGCTGATCAGTCTAGCTGGCGTGCGGGGTGGTCCTCGTATCGGGCGAGGGCGGCGTCGAGCCATTCCCGGGCGGCCGCGGCCAGCGCAGGAGGCTGCAGGATGCGGACGGCGCCGCCGTGCTGGGCCACGAACATCGGCAGCCAGCCGGCACTGCCGAAGCGGATTTCGGCCAGGACGTGGCCGTCCGCAAGCGCGGCGGTCCGTTCGGCGTAGTAGTCATCCGCGAGCCCGGCGCCCTGCCTGGTCAGCTCGACCACCACCACGGCGTCATCGTCGTTGGGCGTGAACAGCTTGACCGGGAACCCGCCTGCCGGGTTGGCGGCCGAGGACACCGGGCGTCCGTTGGGTTCCAGGCTTTGGATCCGGTCCAGCCGGAAGTTCCGCAGGCCCTGCGCGGAATGGCAGTACGCCTCGAGGTACCAGGTGCTGTCCATTGAGTAGAGCCGCTGCGGGTCGATGTCGCGTTCGGTGACGGCATCGCGTTGCGGGGAGAGATAGCTCAGCCGCAACTGCGCGCCGGTGCGGATGGCGTTGCGTGCCGTTTCGAGGGTGCCGGAATCCTCCGGCGCCACCTCGGGACCGGACACGGCCGCCGCCTTCAGCCCCTCCTCGCCGGCCGCGGCCATGAGCTTGAGCGTCACGGACTCCAGGGTGCCGCCCTCGGCGAGTCCGGGCAGGCCGTTGAGCGCTTCGAGGCCGGTGAGCAGCGCGCAGGCCTCGTCCACGGTGAAACGCACCGGCCGCTTAAGGTCGAGGTCCTCGATGATGTAGACGTGGTCGTCGTCCCACTGGATGTCCAACAGATCGTCCGGGTAGCCCTCGGGCAGGCCGGAGCAGATCAGGATCCGCAGGTCGTCCTCGAGTTCCTTGCGGGTGATGCCGAACCGGTCGGCAACTTCGCTGATGTGCAGGCCCTGGTTGTGTACCAGGAACGGGACCAGCTGGAGCATCCGCTTGAGCTGGTCCTCGGACGTGCGTTTCCGGCTCCGTTTGGCCGGAGCCAAACGCGGGAATTCGATCGGCGGGACCGGCGCCGCAGCGAAGGCTGCGGCTGCCGCCAGTCGCCGGCGCACGGCGGTGTGCAGCTCGGGCGGCGCGACGACGACGGCCTTCGGGCCGTAGGAGGCGAGTTCCTCGGCGAGCGTCTCAATGTCCCGGTATGGCACCTTGAGGCGGTCGAAACCGGGGCGAGGCGCTGCCGCGACGGCATCGGTGATGTCACCCTCGGTGCCGGCGGCGGGTCCGGCATGCTTGCGAAGCCCCAGCAGCGCGCCGTCGGCGACGTCGACGAGGGCGTGCCGCACGGGCAGTTCGGGCAGCGCGGCAAGTTGTTGGCGGACGTTGAAGGACGACGGCGGGGTGAAGGACTCCTGGTCCAGCACGGTGACGGCGGAGGTGAACCGCGACAGCCGGTAGAACCGTTTGTCCCCGCGGGCGCGGTCGTGGCCAACGAGGTACCACTGCCCGAAGCGGCTGCCGAGGCCCCAGGGCTCGACGGTGCGGGTCTCCTCCTGTCCGGTGCTGCCGGCCAGATAGTTGAAGCTCACGGGGTGCTGGGTGTGGACGGCGGCGACGAGGTCCTCGAACGCCTGCCCGGCAGGGCGGATGCGGGGCTGGACCCCCGGGGGAAGTTCGGCGTCCGGCAGGCCGCCGGCGGCCTGCAGTTTGCGCACGGCGTCGCGCGCGGCGGAGCCCAGGGCAGCCTGTTCCCAAAGCTGCGCGGCGAGGATCAGCACGGTGCACTCTGCGGGGGTCAGGCTGACGTCCGGCAGCCGGTTGGATTCCTTGCCGATCCGGTACCGCGTGGTCGCCGGGTCATCGGAGCCCCAGCCCTTGTCCGTCACGGTCTCGACGTCGAAGCCGAACTGGCGCAGCTCGCCTTTGTCCCGTTCGAACATCCGGCCGAAGGCCGCCTCGGAGCTGGTGGTGTCGTGATAGACCTTCTCGCGCAGCTCGCTGCGGCGTAGCCCGTATTGGGTGTTGAGCAGGGCGATGAGCAGGTTCAGGAGGCGTTCAGTACGTGAGGCGGACACTCCGCAAGGGTACTAAAGTGTCCGCCCCGAAAACGGCGAAAGCGCGGCAACAACCGGAAGAACTTTCCGATTGTTACCGCGCTTTCGCGGTGGCCGGTGGGTGGGCCCACGCCGGCGAGGGCCCCGGCCCGAGCTTGCGAGGGCAGGGACCCGGTGGGTGGGCCCACGCCGGCGAGGGCCCCGGCCCGAGCTTGCGAGGGCAGGGAGCCGGTGGGGATTAGCGGACGGCGACGAGGTCGACGACGAAGATCAGGGCCTCGTTGGGGCCGATCGCTCCGCCGGCGCCGCGGGCGCCGTAAGCCATTTCGGAGGGGATTTCGAGCCGGCGGCGGCCGCCGACCTTCATGCCCAGCAGGCCCTGGTCCCAGCCCTGGATGACCTGGCCGACGCCGACCCGGAAGTCCAGGGGTGCGCCCCGGCCCCAGGAGGCGTCGAACTCTTCGCCGGTGGACCAGGCCACGCCGACGTAGTGGGTGGAGACGGTGTCGCCGGCTTTGGCCTCGGCACCGTCACCCTCGATCAGGTCGGTGATGACGAGCTCGGTGGGTACGTCGCCCTCCGGGAAGTCAATTTCCGGCTTCTGGCGGTCGATGTTGCGCTGTCCAAATGACATGGTTGCTCCTTCTTGGGTGGCTTGCTTAAGCGGGGTTGTTTACTTGACGCCGAGGATGTCAACGACGAAGACGAGGTCGCCCTTGGCGTCGCCCTGGCCCTTGTCGCCGTAGGCGAGGGCCTTCGGGATGACCAGGAGGACGCGGGAGCCGACGGTCTTGCCGGCGAGGCCCTGCGTCCAGCCCTTGATGACGCCATTGAGCGGGAACGTGGCCTTCTTACCGCTGGTGAAGCTGGAGTCGAAGACCTTGCCCGAGGCCAGCGCCACGCCAACGTAGTTGACGGTGACGGTGTCGGATTCCTTGACCGCCTGGCCCTTGCCCTTGATCAGGTCCTGGGAAATGAGGGCCTTGGGAGCGGCCACGCCCTTGACCGAGATCTCCGGAACGCCCTTGTCGTTTTCCTTCACGGTGGGCAGGCCGGCCGGCGGGGTCACGGCGTCGCCCTCGGGCTTGTCCAGGACCTTGGGAGCGTCCTTCGCGGCGAGGATCTTGATGACCAGCAGCTGCGACGGCTGGGCCGCGCCGCCTTCGGCGCTGGCTGCCTTGCCCGGCACGGCCAGGGCCAGATGGGAGCCGACCTTGGCGCCGACGAAGGCGTTGTAGATGACCGCGCTGCCGGCCTTGAGTTCATCGTTCAGCTCGAGCTTCTCGGGGTCCTTCGGGAAGGTGTCCTCAAGGGTGGAGCCGTCCTTGCCGTTGAAGGCGACGATGGAAATGTCCGCGACCTGGTTGGCCTTGACGCGTTCGCCGTCGCCGTCCTTGACCACCTTGATGGTCGGGTCCTTGACCTCAAGCGGCTTGGTGAACTCGACGCCGGGGGCCTTCTTGTCGCCGTTCTCGGTCAGTTTCAGGGAGTCCAGCTTCGCGGTCTCGCCGGCGGACTGGCTGGTGGGCTCCGGGGCGGCAGGCTGGCCGCCACCACAAGCGGTGAGCAGCAGCAGTCCGGGGAGGAGAATTGCTAATAGTCGGCGCACGTAAGAACTTTCGTCGGGGCAGGATGGACGCTTCGCCGGACGGTTGCCAGCGGCAAAGCATGCGGTGGCCGTGAAACGGCACCTTCCCCAGAATAACGCGGAAAGCTGGGTATCAGCCCATAGAGTCCAGCAGGGCGTCCACCCGGTCGTCCACGCTGCGGAAGGGATCCTTGCACAAAATGGTCTGGTGGGCGCGGTCGTTCAGCTTCAAATGGACCCAGTCCACCGTGTAGTCACGGCCCAGTTCCTGCGCCCGGCGGACGAAGTCGCCGCGCAGTTTGGCCCGGGTGGTCTGCGGCGGCGCGTCGACGGCATCCTTCACTGCGGTGTCGTCGACGACCCGCCGTGCCGCGCCGCGGGCCTGGAGCAGGTAGAAGAGACCGCGGCTGCGTGAAATGTCGTGGTAGGTGAGGTCCAGTTGGGCGATCCGCGGCGCGTCGAGTTCCAGGCCGTGCCGCTCGCGGTAGTTGTCCATCAGCTTCTTCTTGATGGCCCAGTCAACTTCGGTGTCGATCGTGCTCGTGTTTCCGCTTTCGATCGCGTCAAGGGTCCGTTCCCACAGGTCCAGGATGAGCGGGACGTGCGGGTTGTGGGCGCCGCGGTCCGCCACGAATTCGGTCACTTTGTTCAGGTACTCGCGCTGGATCTCAAGGGCCGTGAGCTGCCGGCCGTTAGCGAGGCGTACCACCGCGCGGCCGCTGAGGTCGTGGGAGATCTCCCGGATGCTGCGGATCGGGTTTTCCATCCGCATGTCGCGCATGATCACGCCGGCCTCGATCATCCGCAGGATCAGGTCCACGGTGCCGACTTTGAGCAGGGCCGTGGTCTCGGACATGTTCGAGTCCCCGACGATCACATGTAGCCGCCGGTAGAACTCGGCGTCGGCGTGCGGCTCGTCGCGGGTGTTGATGATCGGCCGGGACCGGGTCGTGGCGGAGGAGACCCCCTCCCAGATGTGGTCCGCGCGCTGGGAGAAGGCGTAGGTGGCGCCGTGCGGGGTCTTCAGGATCTTTCCCGCGCCGGCGATCAACTGGCGGGTCACGAGGAACGGGATCAGGATTTCCGCCAGCCGGGAAAACTCCCCGCGGCGGGGAATCAGGTAATTCTCGTGGCTGCCGTAGGAGTTGCCCGCCGAGTCGGTGTTGTTCTTGAACAGGTACACGGTGCCGTTGAACCCTTCGGCCGCAAGGCGCTCCTGCGCCTCGTCCACGAGGTCGTCCAGGATCAGCTCGCCCGCCCGGTCATGGGCGATGAGCTGGGCCAGGTCGTCGCACTCGGCGGTCGCGTACTCAGGGTGCGAACCGACGTCGAGGTAGAGCCGTGAGCCGTTGGTGAGGAACACATTGGAGGACCTCCCCCAGCTGACCACCTTTCGGAAGAGGTACCGGGCCACTTCCTCCGGCGCGAGCGGGCGGGACTCCGGGCTCGAATAGGAAATTCCGAATTCGGTTTCGATACCGAAGATGCGCTTGTCCATTTCAGTTCTCCTCAGCCAGCAGTGCCACGACGTCGGCGTCGTCGAGGCGGCGGAAGGCGCGGCGGGTGCCGCGGCTGCTCTCGGAGCCGCGGTCCAGCACGGCCACCTCCACGGCCGACGCCGGCAGTGCGTCGGTTTCCTTGTCCGCTACCAGTCCGGCCAGGGCCAGCCGGATGGCGCCGGCGAAGTCGAGTTCGCTGCGCCAGCCGGCCGCAACGGCTTCGGACACCTTGTCGGCCTGGCCGCCCATCACGATGAATCCCTGTTCGTCGGCGATGGACCCGTCGAAGGTCAGCCGGTAGAGGTGGTCCAGGTCCTGGCTGTCCCCGACCTCCGTCACGGCCAGTTCCACTTCAAAGGGCTTCTGCTCGGCGGTGAAGACGGCGCCGAGGCTTTGCGCATAGACGCTCGCCAGGCCCCGGGCCGTGACGTCCTCGCGGTCGTAGGAGTAGCCGCGGACGTCCGCGTAGCGCACCCCGGCCTGGCGCAGGCTTTCGAACTCGTTGTACTTGCCGACGGCGGCGAAGGCGATCTTGTCGTAGATTTCGCCGATCTTGTGCAGCGACGGCGAGGGGTTTTCCGCGACCAGGGCGATCCCGTCCCGGCAACTGATGACCACCACAGAACGTCCCCGCGCGATGCCTTTCCGGGCGAAGTCCGCCCGGTCCTTCATCAGCTGCTCGGGCGAGACATAGAACTGCTGGGTCATCTCAGGCCTCCCGCTGGGCTACGGCCCGTGACTCGATGATGGCGCCGGCCACCGCCGCAAGTTCGCGCTCCGGGACGCGCACTGCACCGGAGCGGCTGACGGTGTAGACCACGGGCCAGAGTTGCCGGACGGGGTCCGGACCGCCCGTGGCGGAGTCGTCGTCGGCCGCGTCGTACAGGGCTTCGACGGCCACCTGGACGGCGTCGGCTTCGGAGAGGTTGGGCCGCCAGAGCTTCTTCAGCGCGCCGCGGGCGAACATGGAGCCCGAACCGACGGTGTGGTGCTCCTGCTCCTCGTAGCGGCCGCCGGTGACGTCGTAGGAGAACAGGCGGCCGACGCCGGCGGGCCGGTCGAAGCCGGCAAACAGCGGGACCACGGCGAGGCCCTGCATCGCCATGGGAAGGTTTCCGCGGATCATGGCACCGAGCCGGTTGGCCTTGCCGTCCAGGCTCAGCTGCGTTCCTTCGATTTTTTCGTAATGTTCCAGCTCCACTTGGAACAGCCGGGTGATATCGAGCGCGATGCCGGCAGTCCCGGCGATGCCGAGCACAGAATACTGGTCCGCGGGGAACACCTTCTCGATGTGCCGGCTGGCGATCACGTTGCCCATCGTCGCGCGGCGGTCACCGGCCATCAGCACTCCCCCGGCGTAGGTCAGGGCCACGATCGTGGTTGCGTGCGGGGTCTGGAGCGGCGCGGTTGCAGGTCCAGCTGGTAATCCGTGTTGGAGGGCGTTGTAGGGCAGCAGTTCGGGCCGTGAACGCTGCAGGTGCTCCGTGAATGAGGACGTCGCGTTCGCTGCTACCTGGTTGGCTGATGTTTCCTGCACTGGTGCACTCCCTCAACGTAGTGGATCAACGACTTCCGGCCCTCAGCCCTGTGTCTCCTCAGTTCCGGTTCTCCTCCAGTAGTGTCCGCGACCAGCCGGCGGCCGGAGGGCTACTGGCCGCCCTTCTGGACGAAGGCCCTGACGAACTCCTCGGCGTTTGACTCCAGCACGCCGTCGATCTCATCGAGCAGATCGTCCACGCCCTGGGTCGCGGCAGAGGCCTGGGCCTCGGGTGCCGCGGGAGGTGCGGGGATGTCCTCCTCGACCTCAGTGTCGCGGGACTGCGGCTGCTGCTGCTCCTGGCCTGCCATCGTTTTCTCCTTCTGATCCCACTGTTTAATCCCACCGGCTGCCCCATCCTGCACAGGACATCCTGTAAGCAATCTTGCCACGCCCTGGTCCCCTGCGGGGGGTCTTTGGGCCTACGAACCCGGGGGCAACCCGAGCAACTCCGCAAGGAACGGCGCGGCCTCGCGGTGCCGGGCGAAGAGTCCTCCGGTCAGGGCCTCCGTGCCGCGCAGCGGTTCGCGGGTGGGGACCCGCTGCAGCTTGCCGCGCCCCGGCAGGTCGAAGATCACCGAGTCCCAGCTGGCGCCAACCAGGTCGGTGCCGAAGCGGCTGACGCAGCGGCCGCGGAAGAAAGCCCGGGTGTCCGACGGCGGCTCCGTCACCGCACGGGCGATCGCTTCGTCGTCGACGATCCGCTGCATCCGGTCGCGGGCCAGCAGCCGGTGGTAGAGCCCCTTCTCGGGGCGGATGTCCGCCCACTGCAGGTCCACGAGCCCCAGCCGGGCGTCCGACCATTCCAGCCCGTCGCGCTGGCGGTAGCCCTCCAGCAGCGAGAGCTTGGCCAGCCATTCGACTGTCGACGCGGCGGCGGCCCGGTCGCTGTCCAGCGCGGTAAGGGTCGCGGACCAGCGCTCGAGCACGGCGTGGGTGTGGCCGTCGCCGTCGACGGCGTCCGCCACACCGGTATCCTGGGCGAGCTTGGCGGCAGCCTCGAAGTACATCCACTGCAGGTCCAAGGCAGTGACGCGGCGTCCGTCGAGCAGGCGCAGGGTCGCGGTCAGGGAGGTGTCGTGGCTGACGGCCTGCAGGGCCGCCACCGGTTCGTGGACCTCGATGCGGGGCGCCAGGCCGGCCTCGATGAGGCTCAGGACCATGGCGGTGCTGCCGAACTTCAGGAAGTTGGCTCCCTGGCTGAGGTTCGCATCGCCGATGATGACGTGCAGCCGGCGGTATTTGTCCGCGGTCGCGTGCGGTTCATCCCGGGTGTTGATGATGGGTCGCCGGATGGTGGTTTCGAGGCCGACCTCGGTCTCGAAAAAGTCCGCCCGCTGGCTGATTTGGTAGCCGGGCCGGGAGCTGTCCTGGCCCAGGCCGACGCGGCCGGCGCCGCACATGATCTGCCGGGTGACAAAGAACGGTGTCAGCCCCCGGGCTATTTCGCCGAACGGGACCGAGCGGGGCATCAGGTAGTTTTCGTGCGAGCCGTACGATACGGATTTGTTGTCCGTGTTGTTCTTGTACAGGTTGATCGGCGGCAGTTCCGGGTCCGCGGCCAGCCGGCGGACCGCGGCCAGAGCCACGAGGTCCCCGGCGGCGTCCCAGGTGACGGCATCGCGCGGGTTGGTGACTTCCGGACTCGAGTATTCCGGGTGGGCGTGGTCCACGTAGAGCCGCGCGCCGTTGCCCAGCACCATGTTCATGAGCAGCGAACCGGACTCGTCCTCGCCGTCGTGGTCCAGCTCCGCGCGGCCGTAGGCAAGCGCGATCGCCTCCGCGTCCAGGGCCGGTGGCCGGTCGGTGAGTTGTTCCGGTTCCGCCTCGCTGCGCTCCAGGGTCCAGCCCCGGGCGTCGTGCAGCGGCTCCTCGTCGGTGTAGTCCCAGCGGGTTTCGGCGCCGCCGGCTGCGCGTTGCCGGGTCACCTGGGCGTAGGCCTGGATGACCCGGGCGGACATCATGGTGGCGTTGGCCCCCGGGGCGGAGGGCGCGTGGATCCCGTATTCGGTCTCGGAGCCCATCACCCGCATGGCGCCGCCGGCGGGCAGCCCCCCTGAAACCGCTGAAGGTCCGGCGGTCACAGGTACTGGCCCGTGCTCGGCATCGTCTCGATGGATTTGCCGGGTTCCTGGCCGGCCTTGCCTTGGACGATGGTGCGGATGTATGTGATGCGTTCGCCCTTCTTGCCGGAAATCCTGGCCCAGTCGTCCGGGTTGGTGGTGTTGGGCATGTCCTCATGCTCGCGGAACTCATCAATGACGGCGCGGAGCAGGTGGTCGATGCGCAGGCCCTTCTGCCCGGAGGTGAGCAGGTCCTTGATCGCGGACTTCTTGGCGCGGTCCACGACGTTCTGCACCACGGCGCCGGAGTTGAAGTCCTTGAAGTACAGCATTTCGGTGTCCCCGTTGGCGTAGGTCACCTCGAGGTACTCGTTGGACTTCTCGGTGGAGTACATGGCCTCTACCGTGCGCTGGATCATGGCATCCACCGTCGCCTGCACGTCGCCGTTGTGCTCGGCGAGGTCCTGCTCGTGGAAGGGCAGGTCCGTGGTGATGTATTTGTTGAAGATGTCCGCGGCGGCCTCGGCATCGGGACGCTGGATCTTGACCTTCACGTCCAGCCTGCCCGGGCGCAGGATCGCCGGATCGATCATGTCCTCGCGGTTGGAGGCGCCGATCACGATCACGTTGTCCAGCCGCTCCACGCCGTCGATCTCGCTGAGCAGCTGCGGCACGATGGTCGTCTCGACGTCCGAGGAGATGCCGGTGCCACGGGTGCGGAACAGCGAATCCATCTCGTCGAAGAACACCACCACGGGGCTGCCCTCGGAGGCCTTCTCGCGGGCCCGGGCGAAGATCAGCCGGATGTGCCGTTCGGTCTCACCGACGTACTTGTCCAGCAGCTCCGGTCCTTTGATGTTCAGGAAGTAGCTCTTCATGTCCGTCTTGCCGGCGCGTTCGGCGGCCCGGGCGGCCAGCGAGTTGGCCACGGCCTTGGCGATGAGGGTCTTGCCGCAGCCCGGCGGCCCGTAGAGCAGGATGCCCTTGGGTGCCTTGAGCCCGTGCTCCCGGTACAGGTCCGGGTGCAGGAACGGCAGTTCGACGGCGTCGCGGATCTGTTCGATCTGCGGGCCCAGTCCGCCGATGTCCTGGTAGGTGATGTCCGGGACTTCTTCGAGGACGAGGTTTTCCACCTCGGAACGGGGAATCTTCTCCAGGGCGTAGCCGGTGCGGCTGTCGATCGAGAGGGCGTCGCCGACCCGGAGCTTCTGCGCAAGCAGGGCGCCGGAGAGCCGGATGACCCGTTCCTCGTCCGCGCGGCCCACAACGAGGGCGCGGTCCGATCCCAGCAGTTCCTTGAGCGTGACCAGGTCTCCGGCCCGCTCGTAGCCAAGCCCGGCCACCACCAGCAGCGCCTCGTTGAGCAGGACTTCCTGCCCGACGGCGAGTTGGTTGATGTTCACAAGCGGGCTGATGCCCACCCGCATCTTGCGGCCGGCGTTGAAGATGTCCACGGACTCCTCCGTGTCGGCCTGCCCGCTGCTGCCGGGTTCGGGGCGTCGCTTCGGGTTTAGCTGCAGGACGGTGCCGAAGCTGTAGGGCGGCTGGCCCTCCTGGTCCAGGGCGTTCTTCAACCGCAGGATCTCGGCCTTGGCCGTTTCCAGCATGCCCACGAGCTTGGAGTTGTTCTGCGTGGCGGCCGCGAGCTGGCGGTCGATGTGGCGGAGCTTGTCCCGCAGGATATTGACCTGGCGTTCGGCAACCGATAGCTCATTGGCTGCATACCGGTCGACGTCGGATGCCCCCGCCGGTTCAGTCCCTCCGGCAGCGGCAGCCGCCTGGGCCTCGTCCTCCGCCGGCGTCCGGCCGTGGTCGTTGTTGGGAGTCTCCATCATGCATCAGCCCCTTCCGTACTTCTATTAAGACCATAGCCCCAACTCGGCGGGTGCTGCTGAAGACTTCCGAAATACGGACTAGTTCGTAACCTCGGGGGTGTCCTTGACGTTGGTGCCGGCGATCGCGTCGCGGGCGGCCCGGCGCAGCTTCTTGTCCGAGACCGCGCGTTCCCCGACTGCCCCGGGGGTCCAGGCGTTGACGTCCTCGGCGTCGAACTCGGTCTTGGACGGCCGGCGCTTCACGGAGATGCCGGTGACGCCGTCGGCCAGCCGGCGGGTGACCAGAAGGAAGCCGGTGTGGGCTACCATCCGGTGGTCCGGGCGCACGGCGAGGCCCTCGAGGTGCCAGCCGCGGACCATGGATTCCCAGGCATCCGGCTCGGTGAAGCGGCCGTCGGCGCGGATGGCCTCGGCGGTCCGTGACAGCTGCGTAACAGTCGCGACATAGTTGATCCACACGCCGCCGGGAGCCAGCACGGTGGCCACGGCGTCGAGGCATTCCCAGGGCGCCAGCATATCCAGGACCACCCGGTCCACGGATCCCGGCGCCTCGGTCCGCACAACTTCCTCCTGGAAGTCGCCCAGGGTGATCTGCCACGCCGGGTGCGGCCCGCCGAAGATCGTTTCGACGTTGCCGCGGGCGATGTCGGCGAATTCCGCACGGCGTTCGAAGGAGTGCAGGTAGCCGTTGTCCCCCACCGCGCGCAGCAGCGAGATGGACAGTGCGCCGGAGCCGACGCCGGCCTCAACCACGCGTGCGCCCGGGAAAATGTCGGCCATGGTGACGATCTGGCCGGCGTCCTTGGGATACACCACGGCCGCGCCGCGCGGCATCGAGAGCACGAAGTCCGAGAGCAGCGGGCGTAAGGTCTGGTACTGCTGGCCGACGTTGTTCACCACGACCGAGCCGTCCGGCTTGCCGATGATCTCGTCGTGGTTGAGGAAGCCGCGGTGCGTGTGGAAGGCCCCGCCGGCCTCGAGGCTGATGGTGTTCATCCGGCCGCGTTCGTCCGTGAGCTGCACCCGCTCGCCCTCGCGGAACGGACCGCGGCGCCGGTTGGCGCCGACCGGCGCAGTGCCGGGCGCAGTGCCGGGCGCAGTGCCGGGTGCTGTTTCGGTGGCTGTTACATTGGCAGTTTCGGCGGCTGGCGCCGAAATGCTGTCGGCGGCTGTGCTGTCCCCGCTGGGGGTGGCGTTGGCGGCAGTGTCGCTGCTCATGAGATGTTCCTCGCTCCTGTAAAGCTGCGGTGGCCGCGGATGAGCGGCGGGCACCGGCCCGTGTTCGTGGGCCGGAGAATTCACGACCGGCAGGTAACTCTACCGGGTCTGGTCCTGATTCCGGCCTTCGCCCCCGGTCTGTGAGCCGGGGGTGCCGCTCGGCTGCTTCCCGGTCAGGGCGTTGAGCACGGTCAGCTGGCGCAACAGTCCGGTGACGGTGCCGGCGTCGTTGACCACCGCATAGTCCGAACCTTCGATCTGGGCAAGGTATGCCAGCAGTTCGGCGCCCCGGTCGGTTTCCTTGACGTAGGCACCCGCGGCGAGCGGGTAGGCGACGGCGGTTGCCGGGGTCGTGGCGGCCAGCGCGGGCGGAACGGCCGCGGCGGCGGTTTCGTCGACGACGGCCGATGGCCGCGCGTCCTGGCCGAAGAGCACGACGGCGGGGACACCCTGCGGCGAGTGCCGCAGCACGTCCAGGACGGTGGCGGTGTCGGGCAGCCCGAGCGCCGGCTCGGCGAGGGCCGCGGCGTCCACCAGGTGCAGCCGGCTCCGGTACCGGGCTTGCTGGATGGAGGCGGTGGCACCCATCCAGAGGAAGCTGCCAACCAGCAGGGTGATGAGCATGAGGGAGGTATCCGGGCGGTTGCCGCTTAGGAGCGGGAGTGCAACAAACCAGACTGCCAGTGCGATCACGATGATGCGGCCGGCCCAGCCGGCCGCAATGGTCCCCTTCTCGTGGCTGCCGGTGACCTTCCAGACCGCCGATTCCACCAGCCGGCCCCCGTCCAGCGGCAGGCCGGGCAGCACATTGAAGATGCCGATCAGCAGGTTGGCCCAGACAAAGATGTTCGCCAGGGTGTCCGCGACGCCGTCCAGCTGCCCGCCGGAGAGCAACAGCCAGCCGCCGGCGGCGAGCACCAGGTTCGCGGCTGGTCCGGCCAGGGCGACCAGCACGGATCTGCCCGGCGAGGCGGTGAACTCTTCGAACTGGGTGTGGCCGCCCCAGAGGTTGAGGACGATCTTGCGGGTGGGCCAGTGGTAGAGCCGGGCGGTGAGCGCGTGGGCCAGTTCGTGGACGAGCACCGAGATCAGCAGCAGCACTGAGTAGGCGAACGCCACGAGATAGGCGGTGATGCCGAGGCGGGGGTCGTTGTGCTCGAGCACGGGTCCGTAGGCGATCACGGTGAAAGCGGCGATGGCGAACCAAGAGTAGGCAAGCACCAAGGGAATGCCGGCGATCCGGCCCAGCGGGATTCCGCCACGGAGCGAAAAGGGGCGGTCCCCGGTCTCCGGCGGCTTCTGCGGCGACGGCTCAGTCAAGGCGACGGCCTCCGCTTGCCGCGCTTTCCAGCCCGGAGTTCTCCAGTTCGCCGGCGGACAGCCGCAGACCGGCTCCGGTAAATTCGTGCCGGAGGCCGAGCAGCTCCTCCAGGTCGGCGACCGTGCGTCCGGCCAGGGTGTCCCAGGTCGCGCGCCGCGGATCGTGCGGGAGCGGGACGATGTGCGGAATCGCCACCGTGACGACGCCGGAAGCCACGGCCGCCGCGACCCCCGGCCCCGAGTCTTCAAGGGCCACGCAGTGACGGTGGTCCAGCTCGGGGTCGCGCTGCTGCAGGAGTTCCACGGCTTTCAGGTACGCCTCGGGATGCGGCTTGCCCTGCGTGACGGTGTCCCCGGTGACCAGGAACTCGAAATAGGGTTTGGGCAGGCTGGCCACGATTTCGCGGGCCAGGGGCGCCTCGGACATGGTCACGAGGGCGCAGCGGACGCCCGCCGTGTGCAGTTCCTCCAGCAGTTCGCGTGCGCCGGGGCGCCACGGCACGGACTCCCGGACCAGGCTGACGACATGCCCGGTGAGGGTGTCGATGATTTCGCGCACTTCCAGCGCCACGCCGGCTTCCTGCAGGATGCCGGCCGAATAGACCAGCGACTGGCCTACGAGCTGCATGGCCTTCTCGTGCGACCACTGTCCGCCGTGGGCGGCTACCAGGGCGTGTTCGGCTTCAATCCAGTACCGTTCGGTGTCCACGATCGTGCCGTCCATGTCCCATAAAGCGGCTTTGAGCAGGGGCTGGGAGGCTGGGGATCGCATGCCCTCCAGTCTACGGTGCAGGCCGTGTGGGGCGCCCAAGGCTACGCCGATGGCGAATTTCAGGGCACCCGGGGCGTTTTCCTCCATGCGCGCGCCTGCGACTTGGACGTAGGGTGAACACATGAATAGCTTCGAGCCAGACACCACGGAAACGGGCGTCACGCCCGAGCCGGAGCGGCTGCTGCAGCCCGTGCCCGAGGGCCAGCGTGTCACCGTGATGCTTGCAGCCTTCGAAGGCTGGAACGATGCCGGTGAAGCGGCGAGCGATGCGCTGCGCTACCTCAACAAGCTCTGGGGCGGCAAGAAGGTGGGCTCGATTGATGCCGACGAGTATTACGACTTCCAGTTCACCCGCCCCACCATCCGGCGCACGGCGTCCGGCGAACGGAAGATCAAGTGGCCTGCCACCCGGATCTTTAAAGCCAGCGTCCCGGACTCCAACGTGGACGTCATCTTTGTCCAGGGCACCGAGCCGTCTTACAAATGGCGCGCTTACACGGCAGAGCTGTTGGTGCACGCCGAGGCGCTGAAGGTGGACTACGTCATCCTGGTCGGGGCGCTGCTCGCGGACGTGCCGCACAGCCGCCCCATCCCGGTTAGCGCCTCGACCGACGACGCGGCACTGCGGGAACGGATGGACCTGGAGGCATCCCAGTACGAGGGTCCGGTAGGGATCGTCGGGGTGCTCGCCGAGGTGGCCCTGCTGGCCGGGCTTCCCACCGTCTCGCTCTGGGCGGCCGTGCCACACTACGTGGCGCAGGCGCCCTCACCGAAGGCCCAGCTGGCGCTGCTGCACCGGATCGAGGAACTGCTGCAGGTCCCGCTCGACACGCAGGAGCTGGTGGAGGACTCGGACGCGTGGGAACGCGGCGTGGACGAACTCGCAACAGAGGATCCGGAGATCGCCGCCTACGTCCGCCAGCTGGAGGAGGCGAAAGACACCGCAGACCTACCCGAGGCCAGCGGCGAGTCCATCGCGCGGGAATTCGAGCGCTACCTCAAGCGCCGCGGCAAGGACAAGCCCTAGACCTCGGGGCCGACGCGCTTGCTTCCCGGCGCGACGCAAAAGCGCTGGCGACGCCGGAATCCGGGTGTCGCCAGCGTTTTTTTGCGTCGCCGGCCTTTTGGCGGTTCGTGAGGTCTAGAGTTCGACGCCGAGCAGTGCGTCGACGGCGTCGCCCACCAGTGCAGCGTCAGCCGCGGAACCAGTACCCGCTCCGGCTGCCAGCGCTGCAGACGCCCATGCGTCCACGGCCTCGAGGGCGTGCGGGGCGTTGAGGTCGTCAGAGAGCGCGGCCCGCATCTCTGCGAGGAGCGGCCCGGCAGAACCCGCCGGTGCGAGTTCGACGGCGGCACGCCAGGTCCGGAGCCGGTCCTTGGCCTCGGTGAAGCCCTCATCCGTCCAGGACCAGTCGCTGCGGTAGTGGTGGGCCAGGATTGCCAGCCGGATCGCGGCAGGGTCTTCGCCGGCGGCGCGCAGCTTGGAGACGAGCACGAGGTTGCCCTTGGACTTGCTCATCTTTTCGCCGTCGAGTCCCACCATGCCGGCGTGCGCGAAGTGCTTGGCCAGCGGCACCCCGGTCAGGGAGTAGGCATGGCCGGCTCCCATTTCGTGGTGCGGGAAGACCAGGTCGGACCCGCCGCCCTGCACGGTGAACGGAGCGGGCAGGTATTTCTGCGCAATGACGGTACATTCGATGTGCCAGCCGGGGCGCCCCTCCCCCAGTTCGCCGCCGGGCCAGCTGGGTTCGCCGTCACGGGCCACGCGCCAGAGCAGCGGATCAAGCGCCTGGCGTTTCCCGGCCCGGCCGGGGTCGCCGCCGCGCTCGGCGAAGAGTTCAAGCATCTCGGCATCGGACAGGCCCGAGATGGATCCCAGCGTCCACGCGTCCTGCGCTTCGGCCGAGTGCTTTCCGGCCGCCTCGACGTCGTAGTAGACATCTCCGTCGGGCTCGCCGGGGGTGCCGGACACCCGGTAGGCCAGGCCGCGCTGCACGAGCGACTCGATAGCCGGGACGATCAGCGGGATGGCCTCCACGGCGCCCACGTAGTTATCCGGCGCCAGCACGTTCAGGGCTTCCATGTCGGTCTGGAACAGCTCAATCTGGCTGGCGGCGAGTTCCCGCCAGTCCACCCCGGTGGCAGTCGCGCGCTCCAGCAGGGGGTCGTCGACGTCGGTCACGTTCTGGACATAGGCGACCTGCTGGCGGCCGTCACGCCACGCCCGGTTGAGCAGGTCAAAGGCCACGTAACTCGCCGCGTGGCCCATGTGGGTGGCGTCATACGGGGTGATCCCGCAGACGTACATGGACTGCTCCCCCGTCGCTTCAAGGGTGGCGAGGCCGCCCTTGGCGGTATCGAAAAGACGCAGCGCGGGCATGCTGCCCGGCAGCTGGGGAACAGGGCGGGAGATCCAGGATTTCACACCCCAAGCCTAGTGCTAGGCGCTGATGACATTGAAACCGAGCAACAGGTACAGCGCGAGGCCCAGCAAAATGCGGTACCAGACGAAGAGCCGGTAGCTGCGGGTGGAGACGTACCTGAGGAACCAGCCGATGATCACGTAGCCCACCACGAAGGCGATCGCGGTGGCGAGGGCGGTTTCGGGCAGGCCGTAAGGGCCGGTGATGCCGTCCTTCGAGACCACCTTGTAGAGCTGGTACAGGCCGCTGCCGAAGACGGCGGGGATTGCGAGCAGGAAGGAGTAGCGGGCGGCGGCCTCACGGGTGTACCCCATGAGCAGGCCGGCCGTGATCGTGCCGCCGGAGCGTGACACCCCGGGGATCAGCGCCATCGCCTGGGCGAGGCCATAGAAAATGCCGTGCTTGTAGCTGAGCTTGGTGAGGTCACGTTCCTGGCGGCCGACGGCGTCCGCCACGGCGAGGATCATGCCGAAGACGATCAGGGTGGTGGCGACGATCCAGAGGCTGCGGAGCACCGATTCGATCTGGTCCTGGAAGAGCAAGCCAAGGACGATGATCGGCAGGCTGCCCAGAATCACGAGCCAGCCCATCCGTGCGTCCGGATCCTGCCGTGAGACCTCGC
This sequence comes from Arthrobacter sp. 05L428, assembly GCF_056397665.1. NCBI lineage: Bacteria > Bacillati > Actinomycetota > Actinomycetes > Micrococcales > Micrococcaceae > Arthrobacter > Arthrobacter sp. 05L428. Next base: position 1,330,760 of record NZ_JBFTNW010000001.1, read on the forward strand.
CAGTCAGCGAGCCGAACCAGGCCTTGACGATCCGCACAATGTCCCGCCAGAAGTAGACGATCACCGCCGTCTCGGTACCCAGCTGGGTGATGGCGGTGAAAGCCGCGCCAGGGTCCGCGGCGTTGGGCAGGAACGCCCCCACGATCCGCAGATGGGCGCTCGAGGAAATCGGGAGGAATTCTGTCAGTCCCTGCACAAGGCCCAGAAAGGCCGCTTCTAACCAGTTCACGTTTATAGACCCTACGTTATGGAGGTTCCGAAGCATCGTAAGCTTGCAGGCATGCAGCAGCGTTATGTCGGCAACAGTGGGTTGCGTGTCTCGTCCCTTTCCCTTGGCACCATGTCGTGGGCCGGTGAGACCGATGAACAGGATGCCGCCGGACTGCTTCGTGCTTTCGTCGACGGCGGCGGCACGCTGATCGACACGGCCGCGTCCTACGCCGGCGGCGGGGCCGAGGTCCTGCTGGGCGGCATGCTGGGCGACGTCGTGGCCCGCTCCGAAGTGGTGATCTCCACTAAAGCCGGGTTGACGACCTCGGGAGGCCGGCGCAGCGTGGACACCTCGCGCAACGGCATGCTGTCCGGCCTTGACGCGAGCCTGGCCCGACTCGGCACCGACTATGTGGATATCTGGTTCGCCCAGGTTTGGGATCCGAACGTTCCGCTGGAGGAGACCCTTTCCGCCTTGGAATTCGCAGTCCGCTCCGGCCGGGCACGCTACGCCGGTGTCTCCAACTTCAACGGCTGGCAGACCGCCAAGGCCGCCGCGGTGGCTGACTTCCCGCTGGTTGCCTGCCAGGCCGAGTACTCGCTGCTGCAGCGAAAGCCCGAAGCCGAGCTGATCCCGGCAATCGAAGACGCCGGGCTTGGCCTGATGGCGTGGGGCGCGCTGGGGCGCGGGGTGCTGACCGGCAAGTACCGCGGTCATATTCCCTCCGATTCGCGGGCCGCACACCACAAGCTGGCCGGCTACGTGGAGCCCTACCTTGAAGGGATCGCCTCCAGCGTCGTAGAGGCCGTGGCGATGGCGGCCAAGGGTCTGGGCCGGACCGCGCTGGACGTGTCCCTGAGCTGGTTGCTCTCACAGCACGGCGTGGCCACCGCGTTGGTGGGTGCCCGGACGCCGGTCCAGTTGAAGGAGATCATGGATGCGGTGCTGACGCCGTTGCCGCCGGAGATTGCCGCAGCGTTGGAGGATGTCTCCAGCCCGGCCTGATCCGGGGTAGCTTTTCGGTTGTTTCCGGGCGGATTCCCGGTTTTGAGCCTTAGTCTTAGGCCATGAACCTGCAGAACCTCGCTATTACTACTGGCGTCGTGCCCGTGGTTCTCTACATTCTGGCCGCCGCGGCCCTCATCTGGCTTATTTGGGGTCGGCGGCGCCATCTGTCCCGCTGGGTGCCGGCCGCAGTACTGGCCGCCGGCCTCCTGAGCGCCATTATTTGGGTGTTGTGCGAGCCGGTGTGGAACTTGTGGGGGTCCCCGCTGCCTAAGCGTGTCTATGCCTACGCGGGCCTCGGTATCCTCGCCTTGCTCCTTGTGGTGCCCAAGATCCGGGACCTCCGTCGGCTGCCGGCGCGCATCGCCGTGTTGCCGGCGGCGCTGGTCGTTGTCCTGGCGTCGGGATCGCTGATCAACCAGAACTTCGAGTACTACCCCACCCTGGGATCGGTCTTCGGAGACACCGGCGTCAAGATGGAAACCTTGGATCAGTTCAAGAGCCAGGAACGAGGAGACCCGGTGCCGGACGTCAAGCCGAGCGAGCCGCCCACCACGCTGGCCGACTGGACGCCGCCGGAGAATATGCCGGATCAGGGAACAGTCGTCCGGGCCTTCATCCCGGCTCCGATCTCCCACGAGGTGTCCTCAACGGCCTTTGTATACCTTCCCCCGGCGTATCTCGCCGCACCGCGGGCGGATCTCCCGGTGCTGGTTCTGATCCACGGGGTCCCGGGCGAACCGGTGGATTGGCTTCGGAACGGCAGGATTGCCGAGTTCATGGACGAGTACGCATCCGAACACAAGGGGCTGGCGCCGATCATCGTGATGCCCGACGCCGGGGCAAAGTGGGCCAACTACCCGCCGCTGTGTATGAACACCAAACAGGGCCAGGCCGGACGTTACCTGAGCGAGGACGTGCCTAACTGGGTCAAGGCCACTTTCGGAGCCGGCAGGCACTCCAGCCGCCAGTGGGCCATCGGAGGGTTCTCCTACGGCGGGACCTGCGCCATGCAGCTGGCCATGAACTACCCAGAGGTCTATCCCACGTTCATCGACAGCTCGGGTGAGAACCAGCCGACGATTCGGCAGGGCCACCAAGTGCTCCTGCAGCAGTACTTCGGCGGCAGCGCAGCCGAGTTCAAGAAGCAGAACGCGCTCGACGTCATCAAGACACGCAAGTACCCGGACACCGCCGGCATCGTCACCGTCGGCGCCGGCGATCCGTTCTTCCGGGCCCAGGGAGTCCAGGTCTACCAGGCGATGAAGAAAGCCGGCATCAATGTCCAGTTCCAGGAGGCGCCCGGCGGACACGCTTGGACGGCCTGGAAGTACGGGTTGGAAAATAACATGGACTGGCTGATGGGCCGCCTTGGGGTTACGGGCTAAGCTTCCGGCGCGGCGTCGAAAGATCGATCCAGCGGTGCGGCGTAGACTCCGGCCGACGGCCTTCCCAAGGAGCAGGCACAGGCATGCGCTTCCGATAAGTTATCCCGGAAGATTGCCGAAAATGATCTTCTCCATATTTTTCTGGAGGTAGTGCTGGCCCCGCACACTGGGGTGGTCGCCGTCCGGTCCGATCAGCTCTCCTGCCCGCCCCATGATCCACTGCTCCTGGATAGGGTCGACAAAGACGGCGTCTGCAGCCGTTGCGGCGGCGCGGGCCTGATCACGAACCTGGAGCCGGGCAGATTCCGGCTCGTCGGTATAGGAGGGTGGCCCTACCAGCACGACTCTGGCGTCCGGGGCCTTAGCCCGGATCTCAGTAATAGTGGCGGCGACGGCCTCTTTCAACTGGACGCCGCTGGTTCCCATGTCGTTCTCCGACCCGAAAACGAGGACCAGCCGCGTCTTCTTCTGAACGCTTGCGTCGACTTGGGACAGGAAGGTGCTGCCCCCGTCCCCGCTGCGCACATAGCCGCTCCCGTCCGTTGCGGCGTTGACGATCGAGAGAGGATGCAGTCCTCCCCTGGTGTCATCCTGCAGCAGCTTCGGCCACGCCATGTCCGGGCTCGTTCCGTGACCAGTGCTGAGCGAGTCACCGATGATCACTACCTGAGCTGTCGACGGACGCTTTGTGCCGGATTCCGATGCCGAGGGCAGCGTGGAGCCGGACGCCTGGTCCGCCCCGGGGAAGGCCGCGGGCGCGGCAGCCGCGGCACTGACTCCGATTGATCCGAGCGCCAGGAGGATGAGGGCTTTTCGCCGTGAGGTTGGTTTCAAGAAGCTGTCCTGCAAACGTGAGGCGGTCATGACCAAGGGCCCACGATATCAGCACGGGAAATCGTCGGCGGAAATCGGCGTGGCTTTTACCTTGTGGAGTCACCCGCGTCCCGGCCGGTCGAGCCGAGTTCGGGATGGAGATGTGTGATGCCGTCCGGGCGTAGCGTCCCAATCTCCTGGAGACGCGATCCTTTTCCGTTGGCCTCTAGACAGCGATGGCCGTCCTCTGTACGTTGTGGGATCCCCAGCTTCCTCTGCTGATGGAAAACGAGGAACTGAAAGACCATGAACAGCCGTGGACAGTTGCACCCTCTAAGGCGCGCAGGGACAACATTCGCAAAACTCACCGCCTGCATCCTTAGTGCCGTCGTGCTCGCCACCTGCGACCATTGCGTTCCCGGCAGCGGGATCGAGGAAGGCGATAACGCTACCGCCGGCCACTTCAGCGCTCAAGTCCTCGCGTCCAACGGCGACAGCGCCATCGACCCCGTCCTCGGTAGGTCCTACCGCATCGTCGGGCTAGCGAGTCCAGGCAACGGCGTCGTTCTCGCTGCATACGACGGCCGCCCGGATGGTGGCGACTCGCCCGCGCCCAACTCAATCATCCAGAGGCGCAGCACCGATGGCGGGAAGACCTGGGGTGCGCCAACATTCATTGCGCGCGGTCAGGTCGCCGGGCCTGGCGTCCCGCGTTATGGCTTCAGCGACCCCAGCTACGTCGTGGACCGGCAAACCGGCACGATCTTCAATTTCCACGTCTACTCGAAGGACGCGGGCTTCGGCAGCAGCAGACTCGGTAACAACGACGCCGACAGGCGTGTCATCAGTTCCGAGGTCTCCGTCTCGACCGACGGCGGCCAGACCTGGTCAACGGAGCCGGCGAACCGGCCAGCGCTGCCGATGACGTCCTCCTACGCCCCGGACTCCAGGTACTCGGCCTTCGCAGGGCCCCTCATCACGAGCGCTGTGAAGCCGGTGGGAACCACGGTCAACGGGGTGGCCAACGTGGGCGGCATCGTCGGTCAGTTCGCATCCTCAGGTGAGGGAATACAACTCCAGTACGGGCCCCCACAAGGGCCGGCTCATTCAGCAGTTTGCCGGCAAGATCATCCAGGCGGACGGCTCGAAGCGGATCCAGGCCTACTCTGTCTACTCCGATGACCATGGCAGGAGCTGGCATATGGGAAAACCAGCGGGCAACAAGATGAACGAGAACAAAGTCGTCGAGCTATCCAACGGCGACGTGATGCTCAACTCCCGTGACAATGCAGGCGGCGGCGGTAGGCGGGTCGCGGTTTCGCACGACGGCGGCGAGACCTACGGCGCCGTCACCTATAACACCACGCTCACCGACCCACGCAACAACGGTTCGATCACGCGTATGTTCCCGGACGCGCCCGAGGGCTCGGCCGATGCACGGAAGCTCCTCTTCTCCAACGCCGACCACCCTCCGTTCGCCCGCAGGGACGGCACGATCCGCTATTCGTGCGACGACGGGGCGACCTGGAGTACTTCACGTGCTTTCGCGCCCGGCCTGCCAACTAGCTACTCAACCGTGACAGCACTCGGGAACGGGCAGTTCGGTGTCCTCTATGAGGGTACGAATGACGCAATCACCTTCAACACGTTCGACGCCCGGTGGCTCGGGCCGTTGTGCGGGACCCTCTCGGCCGACGCCGTTGCCGTGCCGCCCGGCGGCTCGGCCGATCTCACCTTGACCGTGACGAACCGCGGTGACCAAGCTTTCTCGCGCGGCACTCTCTCCTTGTCGCTTCGCGCCGGCTGGACCGCGACGGAGGCGACCGTTCCAGACCTCCCTGCCGGACAGTCCGCGACCGTAACCGTCCGCGTGACCGCACCGGTCACGGCGAGGGGCAAGACCACCAAGGGCCACGCCGAGTTCACCACTGCAGAAGGACACATGGACGCTAAGGTCCCCGTATCGGTCACCCGGCATCCCGGGCCAAGGCCGGAAAAACGGCCAGGCATCTGGACAGATCAGAAGCCGGGTCACTTCTTCATGGCAATCTCGCCATAACTCGCGGGCCTGCGCGCAGGCTGAGGGCCGGTGATATCACGGATCAGCCGCGCCGTATGGCGCACAGACCAGTTAGGCAGGTACGCCTCGGCAAGGGCGCGGCCGATCAGCGGCAGCGCCAACGGATCCTGGTACAGGATGAAGAGGGTCCGGTGCTGGGGCTGGAAGCGTTGCTTGAAGGCCGCCAAGGACCGGAATCCGTAGACCGGCTCAAGCACGTCGCCGAGCCAGCGCAGGACGCGGCCCGCCGTCCCGCCGTCGTCCGCCACTGTGGCGCCTTTGCCGGGCAGCCCGGCCCCCGCAGAAGGAAAGACTTCCGCCTGGCGGGGCACCAGCGCCGTCGCGGGAACCAAAGGTGAACCGGACAACGAAATCTCGGCCATGCTGTCCTTAAAGTGGAGCACCGCCGATGCGATCAGGAACTCCATGACACCGTTAAAACAGTCCTCGCGGCGCCTCATGAAATCCAGGGTGCGGCTGACCACTTCCCCGTTGCGGAAGACCGGCAGCCAGCTGGTGACACCGAGGACCGCGCCCTCAGGATCTACGGCGAGGCAGAGCAGCACATGGTCGTCCTTGAGTTGCTCCACACCCCCGACGGTGAAACCCATTTCCGGGAGTGCCCGGGAGTAGGCCCACCGCTCCGAAATATCGTGGACCTGGCTCCGCAGTCCGTCAGGGAGCCCGCTGTAGACGCCCCAGTGGGCAGTAATTCCGAGCCTTCGGGCTTTATTCATGGCGGTGCGGACGCTTTGCCACTCCCTGCCGCGGAAATCGATTCCAGTCAAGGGAAGCACCGTCTCCTGGGCTACCTCCATGCCCCTGAAGCCCAGCGACCTGAGTTCTGCCCAGTGGGCGTCGGCGACGGAGTACCAACACGGCGTCAGGGACTGCTCGGCACAGTACCCCGTGAATTCGCGGACGGCGTCGGCGAAGTCGCACTCCCTCCCGAACGGACCTCCTGCCGTCAGGGCGATGCCGTGATGCAGTTGGTAGGCGATTCCCACCGTTCCCGCACGGTTAAACCAGTAGCTGTTGTTGGGCCACAACGCCATCCAGGACAGCGAGCCGCCGCCCTGGAACACCAGGCGCCGGGCCAGGGAGCGGTTATCGTCTACCCGGTGGTCCCAGAGACGCCGCTTGGTAAAGATGACCAGGACGGCGACCAGGCAGATCAGCCAAAAAGCTGCTCCGCCGTAACTGAAAATCAACGACGACCAATAACCGCGAGGGTGCACCGAGACGGAATACTTGAAGGAAAAGGGATACGGCAGGAACATCCGAGGCAGGGTTGTTCCCAACGACAGGAGACCGGCGCGGTGCCGGTTGTTTCCCTCTGCGAACCACGCGAGGACGTAGAGGGCGACAAATGCGGCAAAGATGCCGGGCACCAAGACCAGTGCGCGGCGTCCGAGCGCGGGATCCGTGTCCACGGGAAAATGGCGCCGGTTGAAAAACAGCGCGGCGGCGATCAGCAGTGGCACCAGTACCACCGGCAGGATCTCCACGATGCCCGAGTCGACAGGAATCCTGCGGCTCCCGTTCCTGACGTAGACGCCAAAGTGGGCAAATAGCTGTAGGTAGATAGCAGAGAGCACGCCGACGGCGAGATGGGCAACCGTGGCTATCCACAACGCTACCCGGCTCCCCCGGCGCAGCCCCTCCGCGCATGCCAGCAGCAGGAGCAAGGGAACCACGGAGAGGGCAGCGCCGCCGGGGCCGTGCAAGCCGGGACTGTGCATGATCTGGGAGCAGCCCGCATTCACGGCTGCGGCGCAGTCGCTCTGGAGCTCGCCCAGAGTGGGCACCGGATTGACAATCAGGTTCCGGAGAGCGGCAAGGGGGCCGATAGGCGACTGGGACAGCCCGGCCAGCACCGGGCCGGCGGCGAATACTGCCACGGTCATGGCCAGCGTCGAGCGAACGTCGCGGCCGGTCCACACCGCGCCCGGCGGGTATAAAACATTCGCGCGCGAAGCGGCGCCGTTCGCGGCACGTCGGGTGGTGGCCTTGGCTGCGGCTCTGGACCTGACTCTGGCAGCGGCCCAGCCGCTTGCCAGGCCGCTGAGCACCCCCAAAAATGCGAGCACGATCTGGGGGTGACCTACGTACAGCAGGAGCATGATGGTCACGGCAAGGCCGAGTGACCGCAGGCGGCGACGCCACAAGGGGCTGATTCCGGGACTCGCAGCCATTACGGCAGCCAGGGAGCCGGCGAACGGACCCGCCAGGGCCGGGTGCTGCATGGAGCTCAGCCAGCTGCTGCCGAGCTCGTCGCCGGCCGCCACACTCCCGACGAACAGGAAGACGGCTGCCAGGTGGCCGGCCACCAAGGCGGCCAAAGCCCGGCCGCTTCCCAGCGTGGTTTCGGCAAACCCGACACACAGGAGAAGCACCACAGTGGCCAGGACATAGGACGCAACGCCGCCGGGAAACAGCAGGCTGGCAAGAGCGGGTCCCCATTCACCCCGTGTCAGGGTGTCGGGGCCGATCGCAACGAACGGACCGAGCGCCTGCGGGGGGCCGGAAACCAGGGATCCCGTGGCGGCTCCGGCGGACCACAAGAGAACGATCAGCAGCCAGGTCAGCGGTATTCGACGCAAGCCGTACCGCGGCAGCGGCTGGGCCCGATGTGCTCCTGCCTGCCGCTTCACACGTCCGTCGGGGCGGACCGGTGTGCTGCTCGTAGGCTTCATGTCACCCGTCACTTCCAGTGCGGCAGCGTAGCCCGGCTCAGCGGCACGGCTACGGCACGCCTGAAGCATATTCCCCTTCGGGCGGCACTTCGGGAGTAGGCAATACTCACTTTTTGGTGCGGATGTACAGGGCGCCACTCAGGTGCTACGTGGATGCTACGCTCCGGCGGCTGCTTCGGCCGCGGCGCTCATCCGATGACGCCCCGCAGCAGCCTGGCCGTGTGCCGGATGGACATGGTGGGCATGTAGGCCTCGGTCAGCGCGCGTCCAATAACCGGCAACGCCAGAGGGTCGTGATACATCATGTACAGCGTGCGGTGCCGCGGGTGGAAGCGCTGTTTGAAGGCAGCGAGCGACCGGAAACCGTACGCCGGTTCCAAGGCCCCGCCCAGCCAGTCCAGGAAGCGGCCGACCGCGGCGCCGTCGGACGGCTCGCGCGCCGGATCACCACGTGGTACCGGCGCCAGAGGCGACCCGGACAGGGAAATTTCCTCCATCGTTCCGTCAAAATGCAGTACGGCCGAGGCAATCAGGAATTCCATCACGCCCTTGAAGCCGTCCGGACTCCGCCGCATGAAATCGAGCGTCCGGCCGGTGACGACGCCGGCTGTGAACACCGGAAGCCAGCTGGTGACGCCGTGGACCTTGCCGGCATCATCCACGGCCAGGCACAGCAACACGTTTTCGTCCTTGAGTTCCTCAACGCCGCCCAGCGTGAATCCCATTTCCGGCAACGTCTTCTCGGAAACCCACTCTTCCGAGATTTCGTGGACCTGAGTCCGCAGTGGTCCGGACAGCTCGCCGTAGGTACTCCACCGGGCCTCGACGGAGAGCCTCCGGGCTTTGTTGAGGGCGGTGCGGACCCCCTGCCATTCCTTGCCCTTGAACTCAATGTTGCCCAGCGGCAGCAGGGTCTCCTCGGCCACCCGCACGCGGCTGAATCCGAGCCCGCGCAGCAGGTTCCAGTGTTCATCGGTGACGGAATACCAGCACGGTGAAAGCGACTGCTCGGCGCAGAAGGCGGTGAACCCCTCAACGGCCCTCTCGAAGTCGGCGGACGCGCCGAATGGTCCGCCCACCGTCAAGGCCACGTTGTAGTGGAGCTGGTAGGCGACACCGACGGTCTCCGCCTCGTTGAACCAGTACCGGTTGTTGGGCCAGAGTGCCATCCAGGACAGCGATCCGCCGCCCTGGCGCACCAGCCGTCGGGCCAGCGAGATCCCGCTGTCTGCGCGGAGGTCCCGGAGCTTGCGGCTGACGAACATGGCGAGGATGCTCATCAGGCAGACGAGCCAGAACACGGCGCCGCCGTAGCTGAAGATCAGCGGCGACCATACGCCGTGCGGGTACACCGACACGGAATACCGGAAGGAAAAAGGGTAGGGAAGGAACATCCTCGGCAGGGTGGCCAGAAGGGCCAGCAGGCCGGCCCGGTGGTGGTAGTTATCCTCGGCAAACCATGCCACCACATAGCCCGTGACGAAAACCGCGAAGACGCCGGCCAGCAGGATAAGTGACCGACGCCCCAGAACCGGATCGGCGTCGACGTTGAAGTGCCGCCGCGCCGCAAACAGCGCGGCGGCTATGAGCAGAGGCACCAGCACAACCGGGAGGACCTCCGCGATCCCCGAGTCCACCGAGAGCACCCGCGACCCGCTCCGCACGGATGTCCCGAACTGGGCGAAGAGCTGCAGGTAGATGGCCGAAAGGACGCCGATCACCAGATGGACGGAAATTGCCACCCAGAGGGCAGCCCGGTTTCCCCGGCGCAGCCCTTCCGCGCACACCAGCAGCAGCACGAGGGGCACCAGGGACAGGGCCTCACCGCCAGGGCCGCGCAACCCGGGGCTGTGGATGATCTGGAGGCAGGAAAGGTCGACGGCGGCCGAGCAGCTCGCCTGGAGATCGTTGATGGTGGGGATCGGGTTGACAATCAGGTTCCTGAGCACCGCGAGCGGCCCCGAGGGTGCCTTCGCCAGGCTGGCAAGGACCGGGCCCGCCGCGAAGACGGCGACGACCATTGACAGCAGTGCCCTGACTTCGCGGCTCGTGGAGCGGATGTAGTGGGCGGAGCCGTGCCGGCCGCCAATCAGGGCGCCGATCCCGAGTCCGCATGCCACACCGAGCACGCTGTCCAGGTTTTGCGGATGCCCGATATATAGCAGGAGCATTACGGTTACGGCGATGCTGACGGATCGGATCCTCCGGCGCCAGAGGGCGCTGATCCGCGGACTCGCCGCCAGGACGGCGGCCAGCGACCCGGCAAACGGCCCCATTGGGCCCGGATGGCGGAGTGTGGACAGCCATTCGCTGCCCATGACCGTTCCGAGCTGGACCACCGCAAAGTACAACAGCAGTGCGCCGAGGTGCCCGACGACGAACGCCACCGCGGTCCGGCCAACGCCAATTGTTACTTCGGCCAGACCGACGCACCCCAGGACGACGGCGGTCGCCAATACGTAGGAAGCAAAAGGGCCGGGGAAGAACACGGAGGTGAACATGGACAACCACTGGCCGCCCATCAGCTGATCCGGACCTGCCGAGACGGCCGCGCCCAGCGGCGCCGGTGGCCCTGACGACACCGAGCCTGTGACAAGTCCGACCGTCCACAACAGCACAGCCATGGCCAGCGCCAAGGGGATCCTGATGATGCTCCGGCCGAGCCGCCTTAGCAACCGGCCCGGGAGGCTCCGCCGGACGGTCGACCAGCGCGCAGGGGAACGGGCCGGGGCGTCTGCGTCAGCGCGGTCGGTCGAGGGGACTTCGTCAACGCCGGCCTCCGACAGGCCGACGCTGCGCCGTGGTGCAGGCAACAACAACCTCCGACATCGGGCCAACCCGGGACATAGAACGTCTTAGGGCGTTGCGAGCCTTTGCGGACTCGAACAGCGTCCCGAGGACTGTCCACAGAGTACGCCCGTAAGCTGGGGAGATCCGGGGAATTGCAGCTCTAGGGATGCTATGGCTCCGCGCGGCCGCCAGGGAGCGGGAGGGGGCGCCGGCGTCGTTCCGAACGTGGCTTGGCTGCTAGTTGTCCTGCAGGAGTTCGAGATCTTCCTCGTCGTCGACGTCTTCGCTTTCGTCCTCGTCATCTTCTTCGTCGATGACCTCAAGGGGCGTCACTTCGCCATACGCTTCATAGAGGGAGTCGTCGTAGACTTCAAAAGCATCGGCGACGGCGAAGAAGGCCGCTTCGACCGCGGGATCCCCGTCTCCCCGCCGCGCCGCGGCAGCGGCCAGGTGTTCTTCGAGGGCGGCGGTTAGGGACTGAAGCGCGACACGCGGATCGATGCTCATGACTTCACGTTAGCCCGAAAAAGACGAAAATGGAGAGCAATGAAGGAACATTTTCTGAGCAGCTCGGTCCGTCGGGAGCGGGACTACGCACGTCAGTACGAGTACCTCGTGCTGACGGTCAGCTCTGAGGATTCGCTGCCCGAGGCCCGCCGTATCCTCGCCGCACACTCCGAGTACGGCAAATGGGAACTCGAGCGCAGCGTCCTCTATGTCGGCGGCGGACGCCGCTTCTGGCTCCGCCGGAAGGTCATCCAGGTCCAACGGACCGTGTAGGCCGCGCTGGCGATCGTCTAGGACTCCAGCGGGCCAAGCCAGGCGTTGGCCACGGTATTGTGCGCTGACTCGTCGTCGGACGGATGGAACATTCCGGCCAGCACGTCCCGGTAGAGCCGTTCAAGCTCGGAACCACGGAAATAGCTCGAACCGCCGGAAACCCTGATCGCCAGATCCACGACGGTGCGCGCGGTCTCGGTGGCGCGCACCTTAACCCCGACGAGCTTCGGGAACCACTGGTGGCCGTGGTCCGCGAGGGCATCGACGTCGGACGCCACGGTGGCGAGTTGCGGGTAGAGCGCGTCCATCGCCATCGCCGCTTCCGCGACCTTCCAACGGATGTCGGGATCCTGGGCGTAGCTGCGGCCCCCGTTCTTGAACGAGGTGCGGCGCTTGACCGCCTCGACGCCGAGTTGCAGCGCCCGCTCACCGATCCCCGTATAGACCGCCGCCAGGAGGGTCTCGAAGCAGGCGAAAATGGCGAAGATCAGCGGATCTGCGTTCGGGCCTACGGGGAGCTTGCGGAAGACCCGCTCCGGCGGCACCACGGCGCCCTCCAGCACCGTGGTGTTGGACTGGCTGGCCCGCATTCCCAGGGTGTCCCAGTCGGGCAGGATTTGGTAGCCCGGGGTCTCACGGTCAATGAAGCCGTGCACCAGTTCGCCCTCGCCGCCGCGCGCCGCAGCGTCCTTGCCGAAAATTCCCAGCCGGGTCCAGGCCGGAGAGAGGCTGGTGAAGATCTTCCGCCCGGTAAAGCCGTAGCTTCCGTCCGGCAGCGGCGTCGCCTCGGTCCTCGAGTCGAAGAGCACGGAATCGTTGCCCGCTTCGGAATTGCCGAACGCGAAGATCTCGCCCTCCGCCGCCTCCTGCAGGACGAAGTCCAGCGAGGAGTCGCCCCGTGCGGCCAGGACGTGCGCGACGCCGGTCCACACCAGGTGCATATTAATCGCCAGCGCGGTGGCCGGGGCTGCCGTGGCCAGCCGCCGCTGCAGCTGTGCTGCCCCGGCGAGCCCCAGGCCCAGGCCGCCGTCGGACACGGGGACGAAGATCTTCAGGTAGCCGACGTCCGCAAGCTCGCGGAGGTCCTCAGTGAAGAACGCGTTGTCCCGGTCATAGCCGGCCGCGCGGGCGCGGATTCGCTCCAGCAGGGCGTCGGGCAGGATGTCTTCGGGCGTCATGTCTGTGGGGGCCATTCCTGTGAGGTGCCTCTCAGTAGTTGCTCAGGAGGGTGTTCAGCACGCGGGAGCCGAACTTCAGCGAGTCGGCCGGAACCCGCTCGTCCACTCCGTGGAACATGCCGGTAAAGTCCAGCTCGTCCGGGAGCATAAGCGGCGCGAAGCCGTACCCGGTGATGCCGAGCCGGCTCAGGGCCTTGTTGTCAGTGCCGCCGGAGAGCGTGTACGGCAGGACCTTCGCGCCGGGGTCCTCGGAGTGCAGCGCGTCGATCATAGAGTCCACCAGGTTGCCGGCGAACGGGACTTCGAGCGAGACGTCCTGGTGGACGTAGCTGACGTCCACGCCGGTGCCCGCCAGTTCGCGGACGATCTCGAGGACCTGTTCCTGCTGGCCGGGCAGCGTCCGGCAGTCCACCAGGGCTTCGGCCGATTCAGGGATGACATTGTGCTTGTAGCCGCCCTTGAGCAGGGTGGGGTTGGTGGTGTTCTGCAGGGTGGCGCCGACAAAGCGGGCAACGGTGCCGAGCTCCTTGAGGATCTTGTCCGGGTCGTGGGGGTCGAATTCGACGCCGGTGAGTTCCGTCACACCGTCGAGGAACTGCCGGGTGGTGGGTGTCAGCTCCACCGGCCACCGGTACTCGCCGATCCGTGAAACGGCGCTGGCGAGCCGGGTCACCGCGTTGTCGGTGTTGATCTGGGAGCCGTGGCCGGCGCGGCCGTGGGCCACCAGCCGCAGCCAGGAGAGGCCCTTCTCCGCGGTCTGCAGCAGGTAGGTGCGCTGGCCCCCGATCGTGGCCGAGAATCCGCCGACTTCGGAGATCGCCTCGGTGGCGCCCTCGAAAAGTTCGGGCCGGTGTTCAACGGCGTAGCCGGCGCCGTACTTGCCGCCGGCCTCCTCGTCGGCGAAGAAAGCGAAGATCAGGTCGCGCTTGGGCTTACGGCCGGTGCGGGCGAAATCCCGCAGGACGGAGAGGATCATGGCGTCCATGTCCTTCATGTCCACGGCGCCGCGGCCCCAGATCAGGCCGTCGTTGAGTTCGCCCCCGAACGGGTCAACGGACCACTGCTCGCGCAGCGCCGGAACGACGTCGAGGTGGCCGTGGACCACCAGGGCGCTGGCCGAGGGGTCCTCGCCCGCCATCCGGGTGACTACGCTGGCGCGGCCCGGCGCCGATTCGAAGATTTCGGCGTCCAGCCCGACCTCGGTGATGAGGCCGGCGGTGTACTCCGCTGCGGCCCGCTCCCCCGGCCCTGAACCATCACCGTAGTTGGACGTGTCGATCCGGATCAGTTCCTGGCAGATCCGGACAACCTCATCTTCGGGCCGAACGTCAGTCATATCGCTCCTCGTGGCAGTGGCTGTGTATTGGCTTCAGCCTACCCACTGGCCCCGATTATTTGTTTCCGGAATCTTCGTGCTAGAGTCTTTCTCGCTGCTTCCGAGAAAAGCAAAACGCTGAAAGGCGAAATTGTTCCCGGAAATACCACCTGCGCGGGTGGCGGAATGGCAGACGCGCTAGCTTGAGGTGCTAGTCCTCGAAAGGGGGTGGGGGTTCAAGTCCCCCTCCGCGCACATGGGAAAACCCCTGGAATCCACGGATTCCAGGGGTTTTTTTGTGCTTAAAAAGCTGTCCACTGGCAAGGGGGCCCGAGGATGCATGGCGAGGCGTCCACCCGACCAGGGAAACGCCCGCTGGCTCGGGCGCATTTGTCGTCAGAAACCGGCGCGGACACCGGCAGGCGACGAAGGCGTTTGCCAACGCCGTCGAGGCGAAGCCGCGGATAGATTCCCGACCGCCGTCGACCAGTCCCGGCTATAGTCAGCACCACTGGCTGTGTACGATACTGGTCATTGCCTGAGCCGTGGCAGAGCTCCGATGACGCCGAAGGTCTCGGCGAATGTGGCGATTATCGAGGGAGAGCAAACATGTCCGAACCCGGTCAGGCTCCGAGAGCCAGACGGCGCACCACCGGCATCGTAGTCGCCGCCGTCGCGCTGGCGTCCCTGGTGGTTCTGCTGATTGTCACGCAAGCCAGCCCCAGTGCGGGCCGGCCCGACGCTCAGGGCAGTTCTTCGCAGGCTGGTGCGCTCCCGACGGCGTCCGGTTCTGCCGCTGCGGCCGCCAAGCCTTCGGCAGACCCGTCGGCCAGCGCTACACCCGCCGTTGCTGTTCCGGCCCCGGTGGCGGCGTCGGTGGCGAAGAACGCTGCCGCGTATGTGGGCAGGACGGCCGCGGTGCTAGCCAAGGTGACCCCGCCGTCCAAGGCCGAGCTTTCCGCGGTGGCCACCGGCTCCGCCTACGACTCCCTGATGGCAAGAACCACCGAGTTCGAGGCCAACGGCTGGCACCTCGAGGGCAAACCGAAAGTAGTGTCAACTAAGGTGGTCCGCTACCAGCCGAGCGCAAAGCCGCCGACCGTCACCCTCAACGTGTGTATCGATTCCTCGGCTGTTTCCGTGCTGACGAAGGCCGGAGTGACGGTCCAGAAAGGCAGCGCCAAGGACCGGTCCTTGAACGTCATGACGCTGGTGCAGTCCCCGATGCGGACCTGGCTCGTCAGTGAAGTGACCTTCCCGGACAACCCGGCTTGCTGATTCCCTGAGCCGTCCGACGGCGGAGCACCCTGCCCTGCGGCAGCCCACGCGGTCCAAGCTGACCGACCGTACGCTCAACCCCCGGGCAGTCCGGGACGGCGACACACTCCCCCAGCCGCGCAGAAAAGGACCCGCCGGCCGCTGATACAGCAGCCGACGGGTCCATCTGGTGCTCATAGCGGGGCGTGATCCCCCGCTGCGGCTCAGGGCTGTTTGGTCATCGTGGCCTTGAGATCGAAGCTGACATCTGGTGTAGAGCGGTAGTTCAGATGGGTTTCCACCGCGATGGTGTTGATGCCTGCCACCAGCACGGACAGCGGCACGTCGATGGACAGCGGCGCCGCGTTGGCTTTGGCTGTGCTGATCGCGGTTGACGCGTACGTTGAGAACGTCACCGGCCCGGCCGGCATATTCTGCCGGGCAACCTCCGTTCCGTTGACGTACACCACCACCCCGTCGTCAGCCACGGTGTTCAGCGTCAGCTTCGAGACCTTGGTGAGGTTGTCCACATTGAACTGATTGAGGAAGTAGGCTGCCAGCGGCCGGCTGCTGGTCGGCGGCGGCACATCGATGTTCGTTCCCAGGCCTGTTGAGCCGAACCCGAGAACCGCATTGCCGATCTTCCACGAGGAGGCATCAAACCCGTTGTTCTTCCACGCGGCATCCGGCGCCGTTGAGGCGTAGCGCCAGCTCCAGGGAGACTTCGCCGGCACCACGGCCACATCCACCGGCCCCGTCACCGAGGTGACTGTCACCGGAGCCGTTGCCACACCGGTTGCGCCCTTGTTATCCGTAGCCGTGAGCGTGACCGTGTACGTCCCAGCGGCGGCATAGGTGTGCGTGGCCGTGATACCTGTCCCGGTGGTGTTGTCACCATAATTCCAGGCATACGATGCCACCGTCCCGTCAGGATCGGCCGACGTGGACCCGTCCAGCGCAACCCCCAGTCCCGAAACCGTCGAGGTGAATTTGGCGACCGGGGCCTGGTTCGGCACCGTCCCGCCGACCGTTGCAGTGGCGTTCAGGTCGAAGCTGATGTCGGCCGTAGCGCGGTAGTTCAGGTGCGTCTCGACGGCGATCGTGTTGGCACCGTTCCGAAGCAGGACCACCGGCACATCCATCGTCACCGGGCTGGCCGCGGCCACCGAGGTGCGAGGTGCGCTCGATGCGTAGGTATTGAACGTCACGGTGCCGGCAGGCATATTGCTCCTGCCCACCTCGGTTCCGTTGACGTACACCACCACGCCGTCGTCGGCCACCGTCTTAAGCGTCAGCTTGGAAACGCTGGCTGCGTTATCCACCGTGAACGTCTTGATGAAGTAGGCAGCAAGCGGTCGCGTGCTGGTTCCGGTGCTGACGTCGACATTAGTACCCAGGCCCGTGGAGCCGAAGCCCAGGACGCCGTTTCCGGTCTTCCAGGACGAGGCGTCGAAGCCTTGTCCCTTCCAGCCGGTGGGAGGCGCGGTGGCTTCGTAGCGCCAGCTCCATGCGGATTTGGCCGGAACAGCAACCACGTCCACCGGTGCCGGCGCCGTCACGGTCACCTGGTCCGTCTTCTCACCCGTCGCGCTCTGGTTGTCGGTCACGGTGAGTTTCACCGTGTAGGTTCCGGCAGCCGCATACGTGTGGGTCGCCGTCGCACCCTGACCATTGGACCCGTCTCCGAAGTCCCAGGCGTAGGAGTCAACCGTGCCATCCGAATCCGAGGAGCCGGACCCGTCCACCGTGATGCCCAGATCCTTCACCGTCGAAGTGAACGATGCCACCGGCACCTTATTCACCGGCGGAGCCGTCACGGTCACCTGGTCCGTCTTCTCACCCGTCGCGCTCTGGTTGTCGGTCACGGTGAGCTTCACCGTGTAGGTTCCGGCAGCCGCATACGTGTGGGTCGCCGTCGCACCCTGACCAWTGGACCCGTCTCCGAAGTCCCAGGCGTAGGAGTCAACCGTGCCATCCGAATCCGAGGAGCCGGACCCGTCCACCGTGATGCCCAGATCCTTCACCGTCGAAGTGAACGATGCCACCGGCACCTTATTCACCGGCGGCACGGTGGTGCCGAGTTCGTGGTGCTTGGCCACTCGCGCCGCCGTCAGTGCCGACGGGTAGACGGCAGCCTCGTCGAGGGTGCCGGCGAAGAACGAACTGCTGGAACCCCAGGTCGTATCGCCGCCGATCCGCCAGTAGCCCGTGTAGTCCTGGGCCGCCGTCTGCGGATTGGTTCCCACCTCGGCACCGTCCACGTAGAGGACCATGCCGTTGGAAGACTGCGTGGCCACCACCGAGTGCCACAGCCCGTCGTTGTAGGCAGCAGGCGTGGTGATCGTATTCATTTGACCTGTCCACGTTCCGAACACCAAATGGCCGTCATCCTGCATGTACACATGCCGGTCGTAATTGTCCGAGGTTCCCGTCGCGCGATTTCCGAACCCGATCAGCTTCCCGCCCCGGGTGGTGGTGGTGTTGAACCAAACCTCCAGGGAGTAGGTTGACGGATTCGTGAAGGAGCTGCGGCTGGCGACCAGGCCGGAGTTGCCGTCAAAGGTGGCCGCGGTGCTTGCCCCTCCCGCCAGCGCCCCGGCAGCTCCCAGGGTGACGCCGCCCGAGTAGTCTCCGGCGCTGCCGGCCGGGCTGGAGTCCTGCGCGGTGGTGCCGTCGCTTTCACCCACCCGGTAGTACAGCGTGGGGTTATCGCCGTAGATGGCGGCCCCGTAGGCATCCGCCGGTGCTGGCCGCGTGATCGCCACCGGGTGGCTGACGGAGGATGTCAGTCCAAGGTCGTCGGTCAGGGTCAGTGTGACCTGGTAGGTGCCGGCCGAGGGAAAGGCGTGGGTGGTGGTTACGCCCGTGCCTGTCGTGCCGTCGCCGAAGTCCCACGCGTAGCTGGCGATGCTGCCATCATCGGTGGAGCCGGAGGCGTCCAGAGCCGCCGAGTCCGCGCTGACCGCAGAGCTGAAGGACGCTGCCGGAGCCAGGTTGCCGCCGCCGAGGTGGTAGTGCTGGGCCACCTTTGCCGCCGTCAGTGCCGCCGGATAGACGGCCGCCTCATCGAGGGTTCCGGCGAAGAACGGGCTGCTGGAACCCCAGGTCGTGTCGCCGCCGATCCGCCAGTACCCGGCGAAGGGCTGGGCCTGGGTTTGCGGATTCGTCCCCACTCTCGCACCGTCCACGTAAAGGGCCATGCCGTCGGAGGACTGCGTGGCCGCCATCAGGTGCCACTTGCCGTCGTTGTAGGCGACGGGGCTGGTAATGGTGTTCGGCTGGCCAGTCCAGGTGCCGAACACCAGCCGGCCGTCGTCCTGCATGTACACGTGCCGGTCATAGTTGTTGGAGGTTCCGGTTGCTTGGTCCCCGAAGCCGATCAGCTTGCCGCCCTGGGTGGTGGTGGTGTTGAACCACAGCTCCAGTGAGTAGGTGCTGGGGTTGTCGTAGCTCTTTTGGCTGGCCACCAGGCCGGATGTGCCGTCAAAGGTGGCGGCGGTGTCCGGCAGGCCCGGCAGTCCCCCGGCGGAGCCGAGGGCCACGCCGCCCGAATACGTCCCCGGGCTATCCGAGCTGCCTGAATCCGCCGCGGTGGTGCCGCTGCCGTCGCCCAACCGGTAGTAGAGTGTGGGATTCTCACCGTAAACGGCAGCTCCGTAGGCATCCTTCGGGGCAGGCTGCACAATCGTCAGCGTCTTCGTCAGGCCCGCTCGTTCGCCGCCGTTGTCGGTGACCACCAAACGGACCTGGTAGGTCCCGGCTGCGGCGTAGGTGTGGCTGACGGTGGCGCCGGATCCGGTGGTGCCGTCGCCGAAGTTCCAGGCATAGTCGGCAATACTCCCGTTGTCGGTTGAAGCCGAGGCGTCGAAGGTTTCGATCCAGCCGTCGGCGGCGGAGGTGAAGGCGGCCACGGGCGAGGGATTTCCACCGCTGGTGACCACCGCCGGCGAGCTGGCGGAAAGGTTGCCGGCGGCGTCCACCGCCCGCACGAAGAACCGGTTTTCCCCGCCCTTCGGGACGGTCATGCTCGTCCCGGTGGTGGTGGCGACAACGCGGTCGTTACGCAGGATCTGGTAGGAAACGCTGCCGCTGTTGTCCGTAGCGGCGCCCCACGTCAGCTTCACCGTCGTGGATCCGTCCGACGACGGCGTCACGTTGGCTGGGGTGGTAGGGGCGGTCGCGTCCGTCTGCGGGAATCGCGCGAAGCCTCCCGCCCACCTCGACACCGAAGTTCGCGTTGCCGCGGTGGCTATGTCTCCTCCTGCCCACAAGGTGCCATTGCTGTCCACCACGGACGCCCACACACCTTCCGCCTTCTTGGCACAGGTGATGGTCGGGCTGAAGGTGGGGACAATCTGGCCGGTCCCCGCGTCCCACGCGCCGATATAGCTGAAGGCGTCGGCTTCGGTCCAGCCGGTTCCCACGTCCGGCCAGGTGAACGCGTTGGAATAGTTCCAGTCGTGGCCGTGCGAGCCGGCGTAGAGCATGCCGGTCGGGCTCGACGTCATCGTCTGGAAATCGCCGTGGTTCTTGCCAATGTTGCCCGAAAGCCGATCAAACGTCGAAGGGGAGAAACTGAAGAGCCCGTGCTCCGAGCCGCCAACCCAGACACGGTCACCGACGGCCCCCACGGTCTGCTGGTAATCCTTGGGGGCACTCCAGACCGGGTTCCACGCCGGGGTGGCCAACGGGGCGCCGGCAACGGTCTGCACGGCGGCAGCCCTGCGCGCAGTCATCCCATTGGCGTTGGAAAAGAAACCTGCGGCATAGACCCGGCTCCCGTCCGCGGACGGCGAGATGCCCATGACAGTCCCGTCCATGTTGGGGTTCCAGTCCGGGTCCGGTGTGCCGTCGGCCAGTGACACGCGGCCCAGGTCCCGCGCATAGGTGACCGCGGTCGGCTGGCTTCCTCCGCCGAGGTGGGTAAAAGCACCGCCCAGATAGAGCCACTTCCCGTTGACGGCCATATCCGTCACCCTCATGACGTCCCCTACGATGCGGTCCTCCACTACCGCCGACCAGTTCGTCGCCGTGGCACCTGTTGTGGGGTTGAGTGTCACGAGGGAGGGCGACGGTGCGCCGTTCACGGTGGTGAATGTGCCCCCGGCCACGACGTTGCCATTGGGCAGCACTGCGAGGGACATCACGGAGCCGTCAAACTTCGGGGCGAATCCAGGCAGCAGTTGGCCGGTAGTGACGTCGAATGCCGCCAGGAACGCCTGGGGGACCTTATCCGCCCCGGTGGAATTGGCGGTGCGCTGGACGGCGGTGAAGTTGCCGCCCACGTACATCGTGTTGCCGCTCTGGACGAACGCCTGTGACAGCACGTCGCCTTCGCGCTTCGGGGTCACCGGATCGGCCAGGCCCCAGGGGCTGTCCAGCGCCAAGGACGCCGCGACCGGCGCATTCGTTTTCACGGCGCTGCCGTTGTCACCGATGCGCGTGAACCCCGCGTCCAGGGAGGTAAATTGGGGACGGAGATACATCTCCGTGTAGGGACGGGCGGAGCCCTGCCCGTCCGTGGCCGACCACAGGTAGCTGGTGCTGCTGCTGGTGCCCGCGACTGTCGGGCCATAGGAGAAGCCCTGGGTGTAGCCCTGTGCCTGGTCCGTCAGCGAATTCGTGTAGATCCGCTGGTAAGCATCGTCGGCCCCGAAGTTGGACGTCAGCCCTCCGCCGCCGCGCACGCCGTTGAAGGAATACCAGGCCACCTGGTGCTCCGCGCTGAACGTCCAGACCCAGCGGTCTTGCTTGTTCGTATTGAAGCGGGCTTCCTGCCACTGCGTTCCGTCCGCATTCATGGCTCGTTTGAGCCGGATACCGTCGGCCAGGGCGTCCGGACGTCCGCCGTTGAGTAGAGCCTCCACCACAGTGGCCGAGTACTGCGTCGTCGCTGACGACATAGGGCTCAGTCCGGCAGTGCGCAGCGCCGACGGCGAGCCTTTCCCGTTGTTGTTGACTACCCAGCCTTCCCGGCCCTTGCCGACCAGGACCCAGCCGCCGCCGTCGGTGGTCATGTCGCAGTAGAACTGGGCGGGGGCATCCATGGCCGGCGTCAGCAGCCAATAGGTGCCGTCCGCGGCTGCGGGGTTGTCCTGCTTGATCTCCCAGCAGGAGGCCGCGGCCGTCGCTGCCGTCGATCCATTCCGCACCACCACCGGCGCCGCCGAGGCCGGTGACGGATTGGCCACCAGGGTCGAGAACACTATTGAAGCAATGGCCAGCGGGCCAACAATTTTTGAAACAGCGCGCGCCCTCGACACAGGGAGCCCCCTTAGAAAGAGACCGGAATGCGCCAGGAAGAGGCGCATGCTTGAAGACCAGGCACTCCTCAGAGTCGAAGAGTGAAGCAAGAGTATGACGCCGTGACCGCTAAAAGTAAGGCGGATTAAGGCATCCGGCTACCCGAATCCTGTCCGTCGCTACCCGTCAAATCTGCTGCACTACTCGCCCCCGGCGCGGCGCTACCCGAGCGGGGCGAAGGGGAGCCGGCAGGTCGCCTCCGGATGCCGTCCGGGCCGCCATGAAGGCGTTACTACCTATAGACCGGTCCGCACGCTGGTGCTAGTTGTAGAGCCAACAAAGCCGCAGCATCAGCTGACAGAGGGAATGGAAACAATATGAGGCCGCACCGCAGTACCTCCGCCCGAACCCGCCGCCGGCAGTCCGGCATGGCGACGCTGCCGGCCACAGCAGCCGCCGGCAGGGCCCTTGGCGGACGGGCAGGTAGCGGACGGGCACTTGCTGGCGCGGCACTTGCTGGAGTGGCTGCGTTGGCCCTGGCATCCCTTCTGGCGGGGTGCGGCGGCAAACCGGCCGGGTCCGAACCGGGAGCGGGCGGCACCCCCGCGGCCATGGCGGCGGCGACCAAGCCGGCTCACGTGTTTGTCATCAACTTGGAAAACACCAGCTACGACCGGGCGTGGGGCGCGGAATCGCAGGCGCCGTACCTGTCGCAGACGCTGCGGCAGCAAGGCGTTCTCCTGACGTCGTATTATGCCGTGGCGCCGAGTTCGCTGCCGAACTACATAGCGCAGATCTCGGGACAGGGCCCCAACCCCAAGACCATGCATGACTGTGCCGTTTACCACGAATTTACTCAGACCGGCACGGCGTCCTACGGCCAGCTTGCCGGCTTCGGCTGCCTCTACCCGGATAGTGTGCCCACCGTTGCAGGGCAGCTGAGCTCAGCGGGGCTGTCGTGGAAGGGTTACATGGAGGACATGGGCACCGCGTGTCGGCACCCTAAACTGAACGCCGCAGACACCACCAAGACGCCCAGGATCGGCGACCAGTACGCCACCCGACATAATCCGTTCGTGTACTTTGCTGCGATCACCGATTCCCCCGATTGCGCCAAGAACGTCGTGGACCTGACCGGGCTGACCGCGGATCTGAAAGCGGTGGAAACCACCCCTAATCTGTCCTACATCACGCCCAACACGTGCAACGACGGACACGATTCCCCCTGCGTCGACGGGGTGGCAGGCGGTCTGGCCACGGCTGATGCATGGTTGAAGAAGTGGGTTCCGGCGATCACCTCCTCCCCTGCTTTTATGGCGGACGGGATGCTGGTCATCACCTTCGATGAGGGCGACAAGGAGGAAGGGGAGAACATCGATCGGGGGGCCCCGCTGCAGGCAGTCTTCGGTGCGGGAGGGGGGAAGGTTGGTGCCCTGGTGATCTCGCCCTTCGTGCGTCCCAATACCTCGTCCGACACTCTCTACAACCACTACAGCCTGCTTGCCAGTATCGAGGACACGTTCTCCCTGCCGCATCTTGGTATGGCGGGGGTTTCCGGATTGAACCACTTCGGCACCGACGTCTATAGCGCCACCCGATAGCCGCGGAGTGCGGACGGCCGCTCAGGCGGGGGTTGTGTCCGCCGAAACAGCCAGCGGCGGCCGCAGCACCGACGGGTTCCCTATCGCCATATACCCCGGTGGCACGTCCTTGGTCACCAGGGCGCCGGCTGCAATCCGGGCCCCTTTGCCGATTCGGATGCCGCCGACGATGATTGCCCCGGCACCGATCTCGACATCGTCTTCGATCACCGGGCACGGACCGGCGGCACCCTTGTTGCCGATGGTGACGTTCTGCCGGATGCCGACATTGTTGCCGATGACGGTCCGGTCATTGATGACCACGCCGACGCCGTGGTAGACGCGCACGCCGGAACCGACCTTGGTGCGCCAGGGAATCTCGACGCCCAGCACCCACTCCACCAGCAGCCTGTACGCCGCGCCGATGACGACGGCATGCGGCCGGGGGCGTCTATCCAATGGCTTGCGGCTTGCGTGCGCAATCCGGTAAAGAACCATGACGAACTGGCCCTTGGATTGGCCACGGTTTGCCTTGATATCGTTGCGGAGCTCGCTTAGAAGTTCGATGGGAACACCCCTTTGCCCGGCGGTCGCAGCCCCCGTTTCAGTGCGGCTGCCTTTTGCAGGCCGATTGACCCTGCGATCAGCATAAGCGCCAGGCCCGACGTGAGCATGCCGTAGTAGAACACTTCCACTAGCGACACCAGCAGGACGGTGTTGCAGGCCAGGCCCACCGGGTCCGAGAGCCGCAGTGTATAGAAGAACATGACGGCGAACGTGAGCAGGAAGAAGGCTGCCGCAAGGAAGCCGTGGGAATAGAGCACCATCCAGATCTGACCT
This sequence comes from Arthrobacter sp. 05L428, assembly GCF_056397665.1. Classification (NCBI taxonomy): domain Bacteria; kingdom Bacillati; phylum Actinomycetota; class Actinomycetes; order Micrococcales; family Micrococcaceae; genus Arthrobacter; species Arthrobacter sp. 05L428. Next base: position 1,354,915 of record NZ_JBFTNW010000001.1, read on the forward strand.
TGTGTTCCCACCGACGGTGCGCCAATGGTGACGGATGGCCTGGGGGCCCCGAAACCAAAAATGGGTGACTTCAGCGTTTCGTTCAGGGCCTCGGCGTAGAGGGACTCCCTGTCCTCGGTGGTGCTGCTGACGCCGAGCCGGTTCTGCAGGCGTTCGGTGACGGGAAGGACCTGGACGATGATCGCCACCAGGATCCCCATACCCAGCAGCGCGCCAAGGCCCTTCCGGTTTCCTGCCAGTGCCATCCGCATGGCGGCGTAGAGCAGCGCGATGCCAAGACCCAGGAACATGCCCCGGTTAAGGGTCAGGAACGCCGGGATGAAGGAGACCGGAATGGCCGCCAGCACCAGCCAAAAGCGGCGGCTCCTGCGGATCTGCCAGAGGTAGCCCACCACCAGCGGCAGGAGCAGAGAATATGCGGCGCCCCAATTGTTTGTGTACAGGAAAGGCGCGCTGGGCCGTGGGTCGATGTAGCTCCAGGCGGTGGGATTAAACTGCGTCAGCCGCCGGATGGCCATCTGGTTCACCAGCTCGTTCCGCATCAGGGATTGCGGCAAAACGAAGCTCAGCGGGGTGTGGATGACCACAGTGGGAAATAGAAGTCCCAAATAGCCGCCCAGCACAACGACCGCCCAGAACACCGTCAGGCAGCCGAGCACGTACTGCACCTTCAGGTGCGCTTTGGCGTTATAGACATAGACGAAAATGACAGTCAGCGCCAGATAAACCAGCAGCCGGTAAACAAATCCGAGCATCCGATCCGGTGAATCGATAGCGATGGACGAACACGTCATCCAGAGGAGGAAAAGCACCCACACCGAAAATCCTTTCGGCACCCGCACCGAACGGAATCGCACCAAATACAGGAACATGATTCCGCCGACGCCGATCCAAATGAGATCGCTGAGGCCGGCGAGCCACCAAAGGGGGTAACCCAGGAAGATCAGCGCAAACGGCCAGCGCGGCAACTCGGCGGTGGCCCCGGGTCGTTCCCGATCCTGGCGCTGAACGAAGGTTCGGTGCGGTGCCGCGACGCCGGCTGTCGCGGCCGGGAGGTCCGTTGTCATGCCTGGCGTCCTCTTAGGAAGGTATCGGGCTGGTTGGCTATCGGCGTTCAGTATGACAACCGGCACAATGCTGGGCAACGAGTAGTTCCTAAGTAGTACCTGCACACAAATACCTATATGCCCCCGGCCGGCCGGGTTATATCGTCGTGCCATCAGCCCCGGCCCGGCGCTGAGTAAGGTCTCCCGTTTTGGGCGTATTGCCGGCGATCTGTCGGCAGATTGAGGAACAAATGGACGAGAATTCTTCCGTCGGACTCGGTCACTACGCGGTAGTTTTGCGACGGCAATGGAAAACCATCGCACTGGTCACCCTCCTGGGAATCGGCGCCTCCGCGGTCTACCTGGGCTTGACGCCGACTTCCGTGACGGCTTCCACCGTTGTCAACCTCAACGTCATCACCACCGACCCTTTTAACCCCGCCAAAGCGAGCTCAGCATTGCTTGACGCCTCCACGGAACAGCAGCTGGCAAGCTCCTTCGTGGTGGCCCAGTCCGCCGCGGCCAACCTGGCCCACGGCGACTCCGTCGCGGCGCTCCGGGCCGGGGTGAATGTCACGACGTTGGCCAACGGTACGACGATGGCGATTTCCTACACTTCGAGCACGGCGCAGAACGCCAGGGCGGGCGCGGATGCGCTCGCCAATTCTTACCTCTCCTACCGCCAAGGCCAGGCTGAGGAACGGAAGTCCAAGCTCCAGGGCCAGCTTCAGCAGCAGCTGTCGGGCCTGCAGAAGGCTCTCCCGCGCGCCGGTGGCAGTGCACCCTCGATCCTCGCCCAGATCGGGAGTGTCCAGTCGCAGCTGAACCAGCTGTCCCTGATCGACACGAACGGCGGTACGGTACTGAACCCGGCGGCACAGAACGAGGTGAGCTATCACCCCCAGCCGGTGACGGTGATGCTCACCGGCTCGCTGGCCGCCTTCGTGTTGGGGCTGGTGCTTGCGTTCGCCGTCAATATGCTGGACCGGCGCGTCCGGGACTGGTACGACGTGCGCGGGGCGGGCGCGGGCCCCCTGCTGGTCCGGTTGAGCGCCTCCCGCGCAACGATGCCTGCCGCGGGCGCGGACCTGGACCAGTTCCGTGTGGTGCGTGAACGGCTCCTGGCGAGCTCAAACAACCGGCTGCGCACCCTGACAGTCATCGATGAGACTCAACATTCGCGGCCCTCGGACGTGGCTGCCAACCTTGCGGTCGTGCTGGCTGAGGCTGGAACCCGCGTCGAGTTGATCATGATGGGGGCCTCGGAGGACCAAATGAGGGTCCTGACGGCCGGACTACAGCTGGACAGCCATGCTGCCGGAACCGACGGCCGCCTCTTCAGATCCGGCCTCGTACAGTCCCTCTCGGTGTTCCAGCCACAACGCGGACGGACAATCTTCGACGCCGATGACTTCGTGACCGAAGCGGTCCGCCGGGAACTCATTGGACGCGACTCGGGCCAGGTGATCATTCTGGCTCTGCCGCCGTCAGCACCGCATTCGAGCCGTCTGGCAGCCGGTCGTCTCTCCGATTTCGTTCTGCTTGTCGGGGAATGCCTGCGGACCCGGATCGATGCGCTGGCTCTGAACGCCGCCGAAATGAGCGACATCGAGGCACAGCTCGCGGGAACAGTACTGGTCCCATCCGGGCGAAGGATCCTTGACCCGGAAGCCTCCGCGAAGGAGGGCCGGCACCGGGAAGTCAAAAGCTTGCCCAAAGCGGCCGCCCAGGGAACAGTCTCCAAGGCGCTCCTCGCGGAGTCAGCTTCCAAGGCGTCCGTTTCCGATTCAATTTCCAAAGCCGGAAGCCTCAAGTCGTCGTGAGCGCCGCCGGGGTGGAGCAGGAAGTTGACCGGGGGGCTTCCCCCCACAGCGCGGAACGCCGGCAGGCCGCACGCGGCGGCATCATCGGAATCCTGGGAGCTGCGATCGGCTCAGTCATGGGCTTTGCGCTGACGTTCATCCTTGCGCGTGCACTGGGCGAAGCGGGCTCCGGCGTCGTGCTGCAGACCATCGCCATCTTCACCATCGTGCTGGGCCTGGCGAAAGCCGGCATGGATACCGCTGCCGTCTGGGTACTCCCCCGCCTGCAGATCTCGGACCGGTCCAAGCTCCGGGGCGCCACCATGGCCCTGCTCGTTCCCACCGCCGTGGTCGGGATCCTGTTGGCACTGCTGATGGCCGTGCTTGCGCCCCAACTCGGCACCGGGCGTGACGCCGACAGCCAACAGCTAGTGCAGGCGGTGCAGGGGGCAAGCTGGTTCCTGCCCGCGGCCGCGATCATGGTGGTTGCGCTTGCCGCAACCCGCGGCCTGGGGAGCATTGTGCCGTATGCGGCCATCGGCAACATCGGCCTGCCGGTCGCCCGCCCCCTGCTGGTGCTGGGCGCCCTCGGACTCGGTGCCCTGGGCCTGGGCACGATCCCGGTGCTGGCATCCATCGCATGGGCTGCGCCCGCGGCGATCGGAATGTTGGCGGCCCTGATGGTTCTGTGGCGGCGCGTCGACGCGCACGAACGGGGTGCCGGCGGACGGGGGACCCTGTGGCCGGACCGTGGGCTCAACGTCCAGATATGGAAGTTTGCGTTACCCCGATGGTTCTCGTCGGGCGTGGAGCAGTCGATCATCTGGTTCGATGTGGTGCTGGTGGGCCTGATCGCAGGGGCCGGGGCAGCTGGCGTCTACGGGGCCGCCAGCCGCTTCATCAGCGTAGGGCTCATCGTCTCCACCGCCATGAGGATGGTGATATCGCCGCGGTTCAGTGCCCTGCTCAGCGAGAACAAGACGCGCCAGGTTCAGGATCTTTACTCCACAACGGTCAGCTGGATAGTGCTGCTGGGGGCGCCGATCTATGCGCTGTTCATGTTTTTCGCCCCGACCGTCCTTGGCTGGCTGGGCCCCGGTTTCGAGAGCGGGAGCACGGCACTAATGGTGCTGTGCGTTGGCGCCATAGCGTTCCTGATGGCCGGGAATGTGGACGCGCTGCTCATGATGAGCGGCAGAAGCGGGTGGATGGCCGCGAACAAGGTGGTTGTGCTGGTCCTGAACGTGATCGGGAACCTGTGGCTGGTTCCCCTCTGGGGCATCACGGGGGCGGCAGTTTCCTGGGCCTTCAGCCTCCTGCTGGACTCGGTGCTAGCCTCCGTGGAAAGCCGTATCTTCCTGGGCATCAAGTTCGGCGCGCGGCGGGTTTTCTACGCTCTGTTTGTCGCCGGCGCCTGTGTTGCACCGGTCAGCGTGCTGACCAGGGTGCTGATGGGCCAGTCAACGGCGGCCGTATTTGTTGCCGGGTCCGCCAGCATGGCCGCTCTCGCCACGTGGTGCTGGCTGGACAGAAAGCGGCTGCACCTGGACGACCTTGCCCTCCTGTCCCGCACCGTGCGCCGTAAAACCGCGACCGCCACCTAGTCCCTCCCCTCCCTGGAATCCCTTCCTGCTGTAACCACTCACTAGACCAATGAGGAATCTGCAATGCTTGGACTCAGCGACATCAAAGACGCAGCACCACGGTGGATGAAGGATGCCGGTGACCTGGTCACCCGGTCCTACGCCAAGGGGACCGTGGGAGCGAGGCCAGCGCCGGACTTCCTGATCGTCGGCGCAAAGCGCGGCGGCACAACCTCCCTGTACAACTACCTCTTGATGCACCCCGGCGTCCTGGGGCTCTTTCCACAGGTGCGGGGCAAGAAGAGTACTGATTACTTCTTCAAGGAGCGCGGGCGAGGCGAGCTCTGGTATCGCTCGCACTTCCACACGGAGTCGTACCGCAATCTGCTGTCCCGGAAACTGGGCTACCGTCCGATCAGCGGGGAGGCGTCCCCGTATTATCTCTGGGACCCCCGGATCGCAATGCAGGTGCGCGCGGTCGCCCCCGATATCAAGGCGATAGCGCTGCTGAGAGATCCAGTGGAACGCGCCTACTCCCATTACCAGGAAAGGGTCCAGAACGGCGTCGAGCCGCTCAGCTTCGAGGCGGCGCTGGCCGCCGAGGACGCGAGGCTTGAGGGCGAGTCCGGGAAAATGGCGGCCGACTCCCGGTACTACAGCACCGCCCATGACTTTTACACCTACCGCGCCAGGGGCGTGTATCTGCCCCAGCTGCAGAACTGGCACCGCGCGTTTCCGGAGGGCCAGTTGCTGGTCCTGCGCAGCGAGGATATGTACGACGACGTCCAGGGCGTCTTTAACCGGGTGTGCGATTTCCTTGGCATCCCCCCATATAGCCTGCCAACCACCAAAACGTTCAATGCCAGCGCCCGGTCCACCATGCCCGAGGCCGCCAGAGAAGAACTCACGTCCTATTACGCCCCGCACAACAAGGAACTTGCGGATTATCTCCAGCGGGATCCGCTCTGGGCCTGAGCGGATCCCTAGGCCGGCGGTGCCGTGGACGCAGCCGGGCCGGCAGGTGACTCCTCAACCGCTCCTTGCCCATCAAGGGCATCAAGGAGGCCCTGGGCGGCGCCGAGCAGGTCGATCAGCTCCCGCACGGAGATCCAAGACGAGGCCCAGCCGCCGTTGCGGACAGCCAGCGTCCACGCCCGTTCGGCTACCACCATCGCGTAGACCCCCGCCAGCACGGGCCAGGCGTCCCGCCGAACACCCGCTGCCTCGAAAAACGGTCCGGCGTCCGCCATGGCACGGAGCAGATTGGCTGCCATCGGACCCTCGCCGCGTTCGCGCCTGACACTGAACATCCAGTGCACGGCGTCCAGGCCGGCGACCGCATCGGGCTCGCACGACTCCCAGTCCCAGCACCACAGGAGACCCTTGGAATCCCTTGCGGTGTTCCAGGGAACAAGGTCACCGTGCCAGCGTTCGGCCACCGGCAACAACGGATCCCCGGCGCGCAACAACTCTTCCAGGCGGGCCAGGGCCTGCGCCAACTCCGGTTCAGACGCCGGGTCAAGGGCAGCCAGCCGGCGGCTCAAATTCTGGAAGTGTTCGGTGGAGGACAGCGTGTCCACCCTGCTAACGGGGCACAGGGCGAAGAGCTCCTGAGGGGTGGGGCCCTTGACACGTCCACGCACGGCGCGCACGTCCAGAGGCAGGGGCTCAGTCACCAGATACGAAAACTGACCGTGGGTTCCAACGGCCAGCAGAGCGGGAGCCCGTACCGGCCCGGCCGACGCGCCGACGGCCCTCAACGCACCGATTTCCGTCCGGACAAACTCACTGCTGCTCTCATTCCAGGCCAGTTTGGCATAGCCGGCCGGCTTCCCCGCCCCGTCCACCAGCTGCAGCGTCGGCTTGCGATTATCGCCTTCCCGGATACCTATCGAGGCGAACAATTGGTGACCCGTAGCGTGGAAGTCCGGCCCGGCCTCTCCCTCTGTCATGACGCTGCCGCGCAGCTTGGCCGCCACGGCGGCAAGCGGCAGCGCTTCCCGGGCTCCCCGCGCCACCGGAGCCACGCGCTCCTGAACGCACAACCTGGTCAGGACCGGCCGTATGCCCAGCCGGGCCAACGATCCCAAGAGGATTCGCGCCGTATTGACTTTGCCGCGGCGCAACGCCCGGTACTGGAGCAGACTGGCGGCCGTGACCTGCGGCGTCGCCAGCGGGATCAGCAGCCGCGCCTGTGACGCGTTGGGAAGCACCCAATACGATTCCACGTCGCGCCATTCATCGTCGGCAGCGGGGTTGAGGACAACACGGACCTGACCCGAAGCGACCGGGAGGCGCCAGAGCTGCTCCACCAGAGTGTCCAACGGCGACGTGCCTGTGCCGCTCACAAGGCGTTGTACCCGCCACCGGTTGCGCATAATCGGTCCCTCCGCCGGTTCCCCCAAACTGCCGCCTGCGGCATGTGGTCCCATTGTGCACGATATTGCTTCCCTGATACAGGCCAATTCGTGATACAGGCAATCCGAGACCAGACAGGCTGCAGGATAAACCGTGACTCCACCGGTCGCTGCTTGGACCCGGCTTCCTTCAGCGCTGAAAGCTCCTGACTTGGCACGATCAAAATATTAGTGCTGCGCCGGTGGGAATTTGTTACAAATGTGTTGTAACGTCTCTTCCAATCAACACGGCCGCCTTGGCCTGATTCACAAATCCTGATCGCAGCCGGGTCTCACTGTGCATCGTGATCAACGCCCTCCGGGCCCAGGAGTGACTTCATGAATCGATTGAAAGACGCTAAAGACAACTCAACCGTCGGCAAGGGAACACCTCTGACCCGGCCCGCCGCGGCGCCGCGGAGCACCGGCCGGCGGACACTTGCCGCCGGCGGCGCCACCGTGGCAATCGCCCTGGGGCTTGCCGCGGTGGGCGCCCCTCCGCTTCAGGCCAGTACGGCCGAACTGGTGGTTAACGGCGGTTTCGAAAATGGCACCTCGGGCTGGCGGACCAATGACAGCAGCAATCAGCAGCTTGCCATTGTCAACGGAGGCCATGGGGGCGCGCATGCCGTCGTGCTGACCACCAAAAGCAGCCAGACCGCCGTGCTGAACGACAGTATTAATACGGTCAAGTCCACCAAGGCCGGAACCCGTTACGCCGTGAGCGCCTGGGTCCGCACCGACACCCCTGGCATATCGGGCCAGGTTCGGATCCGCGAGGAACAGGGCAACGTCCCGCTCACCGGTTCGTCCTTTTACCTGACGACGAAGAACTGGACGAAAGTCGCCTTCGATGTCACTGCCGCCTACAGCGGCTCGTCGATGGATCTCAATATCCTGGCGTGGGGCTTGAAGCCGGGCCAGTCTCTTCAGATGGATGACGTCTCCATTCAGGCGGTTCCTGCTGGCACCCCGGCTCCCACCCCGCCGCCTGGCACCCCTGCTCCCGCCCCGGGCAAGACCGTCTTCGGCTCGAGTTTGGGCCAGTCGAGCTCCGGCGGGACGCGTGAGGAGGCCCTGGCGCGGGAGGAAGGCCGGTTCGGTTCGTTGGGCACGGTCCGGCTCTTCGACAACACGGTTCCCTCCAGCTGGTCCTCGCTGAGCACCATGAAGGGCAAATCCCTGGTGATCTCCTTCCGCCCGCCGCCGGCAGACGTGTTGGCAGGAAAATATGACGCGGCCCTGCTGGCCTGGTTCAAGACGGCCCCGCGGGACCAGGAAACCTACTGGTCCTACGTGCACGAACCCGAGGCCGAAATCGCCCAGGGCAAATTCACTGCGGCCGCCTACCGCGCGGCCTGGCAGCACATTGCGCGGCTGGAGGACCAGGCGGACAACGAGCACCTGCACTCCACGCTGATCCTCATGGGATGGACCGTGAACCCGGCTTCGAAGCTGAACTGGAAGGACTACTACCCGGGGGCCGACTACATCAACGTCCTGGCCTGGGATCCCTACAACGACGCCGGGAGCGTCGCCGGTCCCTCGACCTACCCGGACCCGGCCAAGGTCTACGGAGACGTCGTTGCGGTCTCCAAGGGGGCGGGAAAGCCCTTCGGCATTGCCGAGACGGGAAGCCGGCTCATTCCCTCGGACCCCAGCGGGGCGGGACGTGGTGCGTGGCTTACCAAGGTCGGCAAGTACCTGAAGGACAACAATGCCCTCTTCGTGGCGTATTGGGACTCCGCGGTCAAGATCGGCGACTACCGCCTGACGGACGCGCCTTCCGCCGCGGCTTGGCGGAAGCTGGTCAGCGGTTGACCGGCGGCGCCGGCCGCTAAATGCCGCGGCCCCGTTTGTGGAGTGCCTCCATAACGCGGGCCGGAGTCACAATGCCGCACGCGACGGCGGCAGCCAGGGGAACGCGTGGTTCCAAGGGATTGCGTTGGGCAGCCGATACCGCCCAACGCAGGGCCTTTCGCCGCTCACCCATGGCCGCGTGGGCGAACGCCAACTGGCCCCTGATCCGGGCAGCCCCGGCGGGTACCGTGTCGAACTCCGGGTACTTGTCCAGAATCCATGACAGACCATCACACATCGTTTGCCAGCGGCGGAAGAAAAAGGACTGGCTCCCCCACCTGACCATGGCCGAAACCCGGCGGACGTGGGCAATCGGCCCCCGGCGGGAGACCCTCAAGAGAAACTCGTAGTCTTCGCCGAATCCGCCGGGGACGTCTTCATCCACCAGACCGAACCCGTCCAGGACGGCGGAGCGCCGCATCAGGAATGTCGAGGGATGGAGTTCTGTGTGCCGGTCGCGGAGCAGATCGACGAAAGTGATCCAGGACTTCCCCAACGGGCGGTCGTGGGACTGCCCGTCGTAGGAGACCGTAATATCGCAGGTCACGAACTCAGTGCCGGGACTGTCCGCCAGCACCTGCACCTGCGCCTCGATCTTGTGCCCTAGCCAGAGGTCGTCGTCGTCACAGAACGCGATGAACTCCCCCGTTGCTGCCTCGATGCCGCTGTTGCGGGCACCGGCCAGTCCCGGCTTCCGCCCGTTGGTCAGAACACGCACGCTTCGGGAAGCTGATTCCTCGGCGAGGGAATAGTCAGGGTCGGACTGGTCGAAGACCACCAGGACTTCGATGAATCCGGCGTAGGTCTGCGCCAGCACGGCGCTGACCGCCTGTCGCAGCATCTCCGGGCGGTCCCTCGTGGCAATTATGGCCGTGACCCGGTCCATGGTCATCACCACCCTGCAACGGGGTCGGGTACGGAGTTGGTGCGACGGGCGGCCATGGCGTGACGTGCAGCCATGGCGTGGAACGGCCCCGTGGGCCGGCCGATCCGGCCAGCGGCACCATCGGCGGCGCCGTCGCCGGCACTGCCACCGGGCAGTCCTAACTCGGTCCAGGCCCCTGCGACGACTTGCTTATCGTTTGCGGCCGACGGCGGCAGGCTGGCCCGGGGAATGTGGTGGCGGCTCAATGCGTGGGCCGCCCATGCTGCGCTCAGCCAGGACGGTTTGTCCCGCATGGCTGCGGTCCGCGTCTTGGACCAGAACGGAGCAGCCGTGGCGATCTCGAGGAATCGGAGGTCGATCTCTCGATTATGGCTCAGCGCGTAGGCCAGCGTTGGGTCCTCGCCTGAGTCGACCAGGACGTCTGCACCTGAGACATCCCTGGCAGCAGCATAGATGGCCTGGTAATAACCGCTGTACCGGGCCAGCTGCAGCCGTCCTTCCCGCCTTCCAGCCAGCGCCGCCGGCCCCAACCTCCGTGCCGGCATGGCGGCGTCGGCAAGCCTGCTGACACCGCGGACATCGACTTCGTCCCAACCGCCGAACGCGGACTTGCCGACGGCCTTCCAGAACCCGCACTCATGGAAGGGAACGCCACAGCTGCAATCCTCGTTGTCGAGGATGCCGCGCTGCCAGAGCTGGCGCGTATCGCCGAGGACAGCCACTGAGGCGCGGCCCCCGACCGACTCCAGCACGGTGTCCACGGAGTGGGCCGGAGCAGCAACATACAGCACCACGGGCGCTCCGACGGAGGCGCGGTTCGTCGAGGTCCGGCGCTTGTGCAGCAGTGCGGCCAGCTTCTGCGCGGCCTCGTCGGCGCCGAAGGTTTCGGTCTCCATCAGGAGACGGGTTCCCGCGCCGTTCTCCGCCGACGCGGCCACATGGGCGTCCAGTTCCGGCGCCGACTCCACGCAAATGGCGAGGCCCCTCTCGGCGGACCAGCGCGTGAACCGTTGCTGATGGTCATCGACATGTTCCCCGTATTGCGGGTCCCGGGGAAACACCAATGGGAGGTGGCCGGCCTTTCGCGCCTCTGAAATCGTGGCAGGGCCACCGTGAAGAATGACGATCTCACTGCTCTCCAACAGGTTGGCCAGCTCCTTGGGCGAGACGAAGTCCCGGCCGGCGGCAATACGCGGTGGTGCGCTGTGGCCGTACTGAACCATCACCCGGTCCGACGGATTCGCCTGGGCCCACTTGTCGGCCCAGTCGATGATTCTCTTGAACGGATGGCAGTCGGTTCCCACCAGTACCGTTATTGTCCTGGATGCCCTGCTCATCAGAGGAGTCTTCCCAGCAACTGCGCATCCGGGTACAGACCAAGTTGGTCCCGCCACTGGACAAGCATGAGATCCGAGAAGGGGCGGCAGAGCCGGCCGGTCAAGGTGGGGCTCTCAACCCTGTCGAAGACCTCTATGTACACAGTCGCGATGCCCAGAGCCCTGGCCGCGACGAAGAACGGGAAAGCGCTCCCGGCGCCGGTGGAGACGACGACGGTGGGGAGAAAGCGGCGAATCACGAGATAGGCAAGCCAGGCGTTCCTGAGCAGATTGGGAATATTGCGTGTAGTAGGCGAGAACGCCCATGAAACGTCGGTCTCCGCCTCGAGGTTCGACTTCGCATCCTCGGTGGGAAAGGTGACCCACGCCCGCTCATGCGCAGACCACCAGGGGCGCAGCGACATCAGCTGCGCCAGATGACCGCCGCTGGAACCCACCAGCAGAATCCGCTCAGTGCCCGGTGTCGCAGCACGCGGACCCTCCTGAAAAACTTTCCCTGACCTCATTGCTTTTGATCCTCCCCGATAAGTGACGCGTGATGGCCCCGGCCAGTGGCTTCAGATGATCATTCCGGCGCCGACGGTACTGTGGGTGTTTTCGTCAATCAGTACAAATCCGCCCGTTTCACGGTTCCGCCGGTACTCGTCGGTCAGCAGCGGCGTCGTCGTCCGCAGCCGGACGCGGCCGATGGAGTTCAGCCCAAGTTCGGGGGCGGATTCGTCCCGGTGCAGGGTGTTGACGTTGAGTTCGTACTGCACGGACTGCACCAGGGCCCTGGTGTTGCGGGTGGTGTGCTTGAGGGCCAGCTTTTGCCCGGGCCGGAGAGGCTCCTCACTCATCCACGCGACCATGGCATCGATATCCTGGGACACGCTCGGCTGATTGTGCGGCCGGCAGATCATGTCCCCGCGCGAAATGTCGATGTCATCCTCCAGCCGGACTGTCACAGACATCGGCGCAAACGCCTCGTCCACCGGACCATCGGCGGTTTCGATGGACGCGATGCGGCTGGGCAGCCCGCTGGGCAACACGATCACGTCGTCCCCGGTTCGCATCACCCCGCCGGCGATCTTGCCCGCATAGCCGCGGTAGTCGTGGTGCTCGCTGGTGTGCGGCCGGATTACGTACTGCACAGGGAACCGTCCGTCCACCAGGTTCCTGTCGCTGGCGATGTATACGTTCTCCAAGTGGTTGAGCAGTGAACCGCCCTCGTACCAGGGCATGTTCTCCGAGCGGTCCACGACGTTATCCCCGTGCAGGGCGGAGACGGGGATGACGGTCAGGTCTGCGATCTGCAGCTTTGCCGCAAACTCCGTGAACTCCCGCCGGATGTCCTCGTAGACCTGGCGCGAGTAACCCACGAGGTCCATCTTGTTGACGGCCAGCACAAGGTGTGGAACCTGGAGCAGGGAAACCAGAAAGGCGTGGCGGCGGCTCTGCTCAACGAGTCCCTTCCTGGCGTCTACCAGCACAATCGCCAGGTCCGCGGTGGAGGCCCCGGTCACCATGTTCCGGGTGTACTGGATGTGGCCGGGGGTGTCCGCAATGATGAATTTCCGCGACGGGGTGGCGAAATACCGATACGCGACGTCGATGGTTATGCCCTGTTCCCGCTCGGCCCGCAGCCCGTCCGTCAGCAGCGACAGTTCTGTGTATTCCGAGCCCATTTCACGGCTGGTCCGCTCAACTCCTTCCAGCTGGTCGCTGAAGATGGACTTGGAGTCGTACAGCAGGCGACCGATCAGGGTACTCTTGCCGTCGTCGACCGATCCGGCAGTGGCAAATCGCAGCAGGTCCATCAGAAGTAGCCTTCTTTCTTTCGGTCTTCCATCGCCGCTTCGCTGACCCGGTCATCGCCGCGGGTTGCCCCGCGTTCGGTTATCCGGGAGGCAGCGACTTCTTCGAGGACCAGCTCTACGGTGTCGGCATGGGATCGGACGGCGGCGGTCAGGGTGGCATCCCCCACCGTGCGGTAGCGGACCGATTCCGTGAATGTCGGCTCGTGGGCGGCGGGTTGGCAGAGCTCGTTAGCTGCGAACAGCATGCCGTTGCGCTCGAAAACCTCGCGCTGGTGGGCGTAGTAGAGGGAGGGCACTTCGATGCCTTCGGCCGCGATGTACTCCCAAATATCGAGCTCGGTCCAATTGGACAGCGGAAACACCCTGATGCTTTCACCCAAGTGGACCTTGGCATTGAACAGGTTCCACAACTCGGGACGCTGTTTCTTGGGGTCCCATTGGCCGAACTCGTCCCGGAAGGAGAAGATGCGCTCCTTGGCCCGGGCCTTTTCCTCATCCCTGCGGGCACCGCCCAGCAGGGCGGTGAAGCCGTTCTTCTCCGCCGTTTCCAGCAGCACCGGGGTCTGTATCCGGTTCCGGGAGCCGTTCGGCTCTTCCCGAACAATCCCACGCTCAATGGCGTCCTGAACGGATCCGATCACCAGGTTCAATCCGTACCGGGCCACCATGCGGTCCCGGAGTTCAAGCACCTCCGGGAAGTTGTGGCCGGTGTCGATATGGAGCACCGGAAACGGTATACGGGCAGGAGCGAACGCCTTACCGGCGAGGTGCAGCATGACGATCGAATCTTTCCCGCCGGAAAACATCAGCGCCGGGTGCTCGATCTCCGCCACCACTTCCCGGAGGATGTAGATGGCCTCGGACTCGAGAACCTCAAGCTGGGAAAGAATGCGCCTAGGGCTTTCGGTCACGTCACGCACCGGCGTGTCCTTTCGTTTGGGGGCTTTGCTGTTTTGCCCTGCCGATTGCTGCCAACACCAGTCCGCTGAGTTCCGGGCGGCAGACCAGCAGGTCCGGGAGGTAGGGGTTTTCCTGGTTGTACCGCGGTGCCGAGCCGTCGAGGCGGCTCACATGCAGTCCGGCGGCACGGGCGACGACGACGGGTGCGGCGGAATCCCATTCGTACTGGCCGCCGTCGTGCAGGTAAAGGTCGACTTCGCCGCTGGCGACGGCGCACGTTTTAAACCCGGCTGAGCCCATCGGAATTAGGGTGGCGTTGATGTCTGCGGCCACGGAGCCGGCGATTTCCGGCGCTCTGCTCCGGGACACGGCCATTCTCAGACCCGTGTGGGGAGCGGCGGATCCGCCGCCGTCCTCGCCCGTCAGGACCATGTCCAGCCGGGGAAGCGCGACTGCGCCGGCCGTCAGCTCGCCTTCCTGCCACAGTGCGACGTGCACTGCCCAGTCGCGGCGGCCTTCGGAAAATTCGCGGGTCCCGTCCAACGGGTCAATGATCCATACCCGTTCGGCCCGCAGGCGCGAGACCTGGTCCGGCGCCTCCTCGGAGAGGACCTGGTCCTTGGGCCGGGTGCGGAGCAGCATCTTCTTCAGGAATTGATGGGAGCGCCTGTCCCCCTCCGCGCCCAGGGATTTGGGGGTGAAGGTGGTGTCCCGGCCCTGCAGGGTCCTCAGGAGGTCTCCGGCCCCTTCAGCCAGCGCCGCGGCCAGCTTGGCATCCGACAGTTCGGCGCTGATGGGACGCTCGTGTTTGAGCAAAGGCATGATTCCCCCGTTTTAGTAAGCGCCGGCTGGGTTCTTCATCATCGTGGCGTTGGGCCGCAGGATGATGTCGCCGGCGAGAGACCAGTTTTTTTACGTAGTACAAATCGAGGCGGACGCTGGATTGCCAGTTGAGTTGCGGCCCGCCGAATCTGCCACATGCCGGGATGGCGGTTCGGCCGGCACTGTCCCCGCCGTCTGCGACCGGGCCGACGGCCGGGACACGGTGGCCGCAGCGCGCCGAAACTTGCCAGGACAAGCTGGAAAAGCCCGTCACGGAGCCGATGTTCGAAGAGCACATTGTCGAGACCTACTCAGTACCCAGAGGTGTTTGCTGACTGGATGTATCAAACAAACCTAGGAGTGCCTCCGGCCGGGCACGCGAGTAAGCAGTACGCGTCTTTTCCGGCAGTCTCATCGCGTATTTGGCCCGGACTACTGGGCCGGCCATTGATGGGCGGGTACGGACCACTCGCAAAGGCCCGGCCCTACTTGGCCGGCGAACCCCGGCCGAACGCAGGTCCCGTGAGTCCGCAGCGCCGCCGCGGATTCGCGCGGATTTACAGTGCGAATTCACGGCGGCACGCGTGCTGGACAACCGGATGCCCCACTTGTAGCCTTTCGGTACCCGAGACGGTTTGGAGCGGCTACCGGCACCCGGATCTGGGCCACCCGAACCGTGATTGCGGCAGGAACGGTCTCCAGGATTAGCTGTCCTAATGCGAGGAGATGTCGGTGAAGCTCAAGCTCGTTTCAGCTCTGGCCGCCATCGCGCTGTCCCTGACCTTCACCGCAGCCGCCGCGGAAACGGTCGCGGCCGCTACCCCCTTCAGCTTCGCCGTGATCGGGGACACTCCCTACGGCTCCACGCAGCTTAGCGTTTTCCCGCAGCGGATCGGGCAGATCAATGCGGATCCCCAAGTGCAGCTGGTGACCCATCTCGGCGACATCGGTGGCCCGCCTAATTGCTCCGACTCGTACTACGCGAACATCAGGGCGAATTTCGACACTTTTGCCGATCCGCTGGTCTATACGCCCGGCGACAATGAATGGGCCGACTGTTCGGGTGCCTCCGTGGGTGCCGCCAATCCGCTCGACCGCCTGGCCGCCCTGCGCCAGGTCTTTTTCCCGGCTCCCGGCACTACGCTCGGACGGAACGCGGCCAGCGTCACGGCACAGTCCGGCTATCCGGAGAACGTGCTCTACGACCGGGAAGGCCTCACGTTCGCCGCGGTGCACATCGTGGGCTCGGCCAACGATCTGGCAACCTGGAGCGGATATTCAGCGCCGACGAGTGCCCAGACCGCCGAAGTCAACGCACGAACCGACGCTGGCATTGCCCTCATTCACGCTGCCTTCCAACGTGCCACCGCGAACGCCAGCCGTGCCGTGGTCTTCACGACCCAGGCCGATATGTTCAAGGGAACCCCGAGCCGCACCGCCTACGAACCGTTGGTGAAAGCCTTCGCCTCCGAATCCCTGGCCTATCAACTCCCGGTTTTCCTCTTCAACGGGGACACTCACAGCTTCGCCAGCGACCGCCCGCTGACGTCGTCGACGTGGCTGTCGTACTACGGACTCACCACCCCGGTCCCGAACTTTTCCAGGATCACGGTGGAAGGCGGAGCAACGATGGATGAATGGCTGAAGGTGACTGTCGTCGACACCTCGGCCGTCCTTGCGGTGCAGCGCGTTCCCTTCACGGTGAATGCCGCGCCGGTGGCGTCGTTCACCGCCTCGGCCTCCGGTCTGACCGCGGCTTTCGATGCCAGCGCCTCCACCGACGACGCCGGCATCACCGGCTACGGATGGGCCTTCGGAGACGGCAGCACCGGGACCGGGGTATCGGGCTCCGTCACCGACGTCGTCGTGCCCGCCAAATCAGTGTGGAAATACCGGTACAGCACCACCGCACCGGACCCGGCCTGGAARAACYCCGGCTACAACTCCTCCGCCTGGAACACCGGTCCCGGCGCCCTGGGCTACGGCTCAACYCCGYTGGGAACCAACCTCAACCCYTCCGCCACCACCAGCGCCCGSCCCCTGGCCGCCTACTTCCTGCGCAGCTTCTCCATCCCCACCGCCTCCGCCGTCACCGCGCTCAAACTCACCACCGTCGCCGACGACGGCGTCGTCATCTACGTCAACGGCACCGAAGTCGGCCGCACCCGCATGCCCACCGGCACTGTCACCATCAACACCTACGCCACCGCAGCAATCCCCACCTCCAACGCCAACGCCGCCCCGGTCACCTTCAACGTCCCACTCTCCCTGCTGGTCAACGGAACCAACACCATCGCCGCCGAAACCCACCTGAACTACCACGC